>JBQEAY010000001.1:0-328809 GCA_052105975.1 Aequorivita sp.
GCCCTAATGATTAAAGCTTTACGGTTTTTATTAACAATCAGTTGCGGATTTGAGGGTCAATGGAGTGCCTCAGCAGCTGCCAATCTTGGTATTCGGTATGTGTTTGCGGGATTTATCAATCAGAATGGAGCTAAAGAGATTTTAGACTCTTACAGAAGTAAGTTCTTAGCCGCCAATGGCAAATCTGGCGTAAAATCACCTGAAGCTATCTTGGCAGTTCACGTTGTCTGCGCCGATACAGAGGAAGAAGCCCGAAGACAAATAGCACCGGTAAACATAATGTATCGCAATCTCTCCAAAGGAATTATCGATACTCAACTTCCTACTCCCGATGATGCCGTAAAGCAATTGGGCGGTTTACCACAAGTGGAAAAATACGTTCCCGGATCTGGAGTCCCGCCAAAATTTATCGCAGGAAATCCACAGCAAGTACATGAACAACTGACTCAATTAGCAAAAGATCTTTCAGTAAATGAAATCATTGTCCAAGATATGATGACAGACCATAAAGCCCGCTTGCATTCTTATGAGTTGTTGGCTTCGGTTTTTGAGCTTAAAGAAAGTGAATTATTTGTAAAAAAGTGACAACAACCCGCCCCTGCAAGGCGTTGGGCTGAGCAAGCCGAAGTGTATTGCCGTAGGGTACCTTGTAGGTATATTCAGCTAAGGAACATAACATTATTAAACACATACAAGGTTTTCACTCTTCGCATAAAGCTACGAATGACAAAGGGAAAACCTTGCAGGAGAATTTAAGAAACCTCGCAGGAAAAAGCTTCAATACCGTAAGGCTATTTTCAGTAATTTTGTTATTGAATCATCTCCTAAAAAGCTATGTCCAAAACCACTGTCTCACAAGCTTCACAAATTGCCAAAGAACATTTCAACATAACCGCCAAAGCGACAAAGCTAGATGGCTATGTGGATGAAAATTTTTTGCTGACAACAGATTCAGATGAAAAGTTTCTTTTGAAAGTTTCTTCACATCTGTCCGAAAATTCCGCTGAAGAGAATAAAGAACAATTAATCTTCCAAAATAAGATCCTGGAACACCTATCTCATAAAAATCTATCATTCCAGACTTCCAAAGTAATTGCAGATAAAGAAGGAAATTCACTTGTCGAAATCTCGAATAAAAAATCAGCCCGACTACTCTCTTGGGTTCCTGGCCGACTTTGGGCAACAGTAAACCCAAAAACCCAAAGCTTACGAAACAATCTAGGTGAAGCTGCGGGTAGTGTAACAATGGCGCTACAAGATTTTGAATATCCTGCAGCACATAGAAAACTCGATTGGGATATAGCCAATTCCTCTTGGACAAATGAACATATCAATCTCTTTTCAGGAAAGCAGAAGGAAGTTATTCAACATTTTCAAAATAGATTTTCAGAAATTCAGCCTATATATAAAAATCTTCCAAAAAGCATCGTTCACAACGACCTAAACGATTATAATATCTTGGTTTCATCAGAACTCGTCAATCCAAAAATTTCTGGATTTATAGATTTTGGAGATGCGGTTTTTACTCAGACCATCAACGACCTCGCCATTGTTTTGGCTTATGCAACGATGAACCAACCCGATCCACTTTCCGCAGCTTTAGAAGTGGTGACTGGATATAATAAACATTACAAATTTTCTGAAAAAGAGTTGAAACGCCTTTACACTTTGGTGGGAATGCGTTTGGTAATCACGGTAACGAGTGCATCTCTTAAAAAAGCAGAATTCCCAAATGATGAATACTTTGTAATCAGTGAAAAACCTGCTTGGGATTTACTTGAAAAATGGTTTGACATCCATGAAAATTTCGCCTATTATTCCTTCCGAAATGCTTACGGTTATTCCGCACATCCTTTGGAAAAGAAGTTTAAAAATTGGGCAAAAAGCAATCATATTTCTTTAAAAATGTTATTTCCAACGATTACTTCTGAAAAAGTAGTAGATCTCGATATGAGCGTGGGAAGTACTTTGCTTGGCAATCTTTCAGAATACAACGATCCAGAAGTTTCGGAATTCAAACTAAAACAATTTCAAAAACACCATCCAAAAACCATTATGCTCAATGGCTATTTGGAAGCGCGTCCTTTCTATTCCACCGAAGTTTTTAAAAGTGAAGGGAACAACGGACCACAATATCGAACAGTTCATATAGGAACCGATTTTTGGGTGCCAGCACAAACACCACTCCACGCACCATTCGACGGCGTGGTAAAAATAAGCCATCACAACGATTACGATAAGGATTACGGTCCGATGTTAATCTTAGAACACACTTTCGACAACGAGAAATTCTATTCGCTTTACGGACATTTAACTTTAAGCTCATTAGAGGTTTTAAAACCTGGGCAAAAGATAGCACAAGGTGATCTCATTGCATATGTAGGATCACCTAATGAAAATGGAAACTGGCCGTCACATCTGCATTTTCAATTGATTTTGGATTTGTTGGGTAACAACGAAAACTTCAACGGTGTGGCATTACCATCAAAAGTTGAGGTTTGGAAAAGTATCTGCCCCGATCCAAATCTGATTTTTAAAGAGGAATTGGATACTTCGGAGAAAAAGCTGTCCGATGAAAACATTATCAATTTCAGAAAAGATCACCTCGGAAAAGGTTTAAGTCTTTCCTATGACAAACCCTTACACATCGTTCGTGGCGAAGGAGTTTATTTAATTGATATTGAAGGACAAAAATACTTAGACACCGTAAACAATGTAAACCACGTTGGCCATCAGCATCCAAAAGTAGTTTCAGCTGGACAAAAGCAAATGGCGGTACTCAATACAAATACCCGCTATTTGCACGAAGAGATTATCGGGTATGCCGAAGCATTGCTCAAAAAACTTCCACCACATTTATCGGTAATCCATTTTGTCAATTCAGGTAGCGAAGCAAATGAACTTGCACTGCGAATGGTAAAAACCGTTACAGGAAATAAAGATATTTTGGCGATAGAAGTAGGTTATCACGGCAATACAAACGCGGTGATGGACGTGAGTTCTTATAAATTTGAAGGTGAAGGTGGGTTTCCAAAACCTGAAACAACACATATTCTTCCACTTCCCGATTCTTACAGAGGAAAATATTCAGGCGAAAACTGCGGGATAGATTACGCCAATCACGCAAAGGATATAATTGGAAATTTAAAAGCTGAAGGTAAAGAAATTGCAGGTTTTATAGGTGAAACTATGATCAGTTGCGGCGGACAAATAGTACCTCCGAAAAATTATTTTAAGGAAGTATATAAACACGTTCATGAAGCTGGTGGCCTCTGTATAGCCGATGAAGTACAAACAGGATTCGGCCGAATGGGCAAAACCTTCTGGGCGTTTGAACTTTACGATGTGCAACCTGACATTGTAACAATGGGGAAACCCGCTGGCAATGCACATCCATTAGCAATTGTAGCTTGTACAAAAGAAGTTGCAGAAAAATTTAACACAGGAATGGAATATTTCAACACATTTGGTGGCAATCCGGTTTCCTGTGCCATTGGTCGCACTGTTCTAGAAGTTATCGAAGAAGAAAATCTACAACAAAACGCTTTGGAGGTCGGAGGTTTTTTAATTTCTGAATTGAAAAGCCTGCAAAAACAATTTCCAATTATTGGAGATGTACGCGGCGAAGGTTTATTTTTAGGATTCGAATTGAATGATTCTGAAAAAAATCCGTTACCGGAACACGCTTCATATTTAGCGAATAGAATGATACAACTCGGTATTTTAATGAGTATTGACGGACCGGATCACAACGTTTTAAAAATAAAACCACCGATAGTTTTCAGCAAAGAAAACGCGGAAGAGCTTATCTTTAGACTGAAAATGGTATTTGGAGAAGATTTTATGATTTCGTTTTAATGTAACTTTAAAGAATGCCGAAACCCGCTGTGCTCTCTGTGCCTCTGTGGTATTATTTCACCACAAAGGCACAGAGGACACAAAGCCAAAAAAATCAACCATGAAAAAACTAACACTTCTCTTCTTCTTACTCGCCACAATAAGCGCCATTTCCCAAACTGAAACAGAGGATAAAAGAGCTATTCTTTCCGTATTAAAAACCCAAGAAAAAGCTTGGAATCAATACGATCTCGAAGGTTATATGCAAGGCTATTGGAAGAGTGATTCCTTAAAATTCTACGGCAGCAGCGGACTGACAAATGGTTGGCAGAAAACCCTTGACAACTACAAAAAAGGATATCCCTCAAAGGAATATACTGGCACACTAAACTTTACCGTTGACGCCATTACAAAGATTGAAGAAAACTCATATCACATTATGGGTCAATATCATTTGGTTCGGAATGCAGGCGATGCAAACGGTGTTTTTCTGATTATTTTTAAAAGGATTAATGGTGAGTGGAGGATCGTTGCAGATATGAGCTGTTGATTCCTCTTTTTGAAAGTGTAACTTTGTTGTGATGAAAATATTAATCATAGAAGACGATTCAAGGGTAGCCGAACTCATTCAGCGCGGACTGGAAGAACAAGGTTTTGAAACCACTTTGGCCTACGACGGACTTTCTGGAAAAAAACTGGCGGGTCAAAATGATTACGATTTGATAATTACAGACATCATTTTACCAAAAATGGACGGCATCGATTTGTGTAAGGAGATAAAACAAAGTAAGCCAAACCTTCCCATTATAATGCTCACCGCTCTTGGCACCACTGATGACAAAGTGGAAGGTTTTGATGCCGGCGCAGACGATTATCTTGTCAAACCTTTTGAAATGCGGGAACTTTTGGCACGAATCCGAGCATTATTAAAACGATCCAACAATTCTGCAAATACTGGAAATCTGCTGACTTATGCTGATATTGAAATGAACCTCAATACGAAAATTGTAAAACGAAGTGGCAAGGAAATCCATTTAACCCCAAAGGAATTCAACTTTCTAAAATATATGCTTCAAAACCCTGAACGGGTATTGTCGCGAGTTGAAATCGCCGAAAAAGTATGGGATACGCATTTTGACACCGGCACAAATTTTATCGATGTATATGTCAATTATTTAAGAAAGAAAATCGAAAAGGATTTTGATCAAAAATTGATCCACACCAAATCTGGAATGGGCTTTATCTTGAAAGCGGAAAAATGAAAATACGCACTCGGCTCACCCTTCTTTTTACGTTAATTACCGCTACCATCTTGTTGGCATTCGCCTTTGTCATTTATTATTCTGCCAAGGAAAACAGGGAAAAGGAATTTTATATAGCCCTAAAAAAAGAAGCTGTGACCAAAGCAAATCTTTTTTTTGATGCCAAGGTAGATGCCAAAACTTTACAAGATATTTATCGCAGTAACAGAAAGGTTTTAAACGAAGTGGAAGTCGCCATTTACGATAAAAACTTTAAGCTCTTTTATCACGATGCCGTAGACATTGATAGGGTAAAAGAAACGCCAGAGATGATTGACGAAATCTTCGAAAATGGCGAAATGCAGTTTTATCAAGAAGATTGGCAGGTAATCGGGATGCTATTCACTTTTGAAGGAGAGAAATATGCTATTACTGCAACAGCATTGGACGAATACGGATATAACAAACTGGAGAGTTTATACCGAACCATTTTTCTGGTTTTTATTATTTCCATTCTTATTATTTATATCGCAGGTCGGTTTTTTTCCAAAAAGGCCTTCCAACCAATTGCTGCGATGAGCGAAAAGGCGCGAAGTATTTCGGCCACCAATCTCGACCTACGGCTCACTTCTCAAGACAGCAAAGATGAACTTTCCGAGCTAGCCAATACCTTTAATGAGATGTTGGACCGATTGGAAAATTCCTTTGAATCGCAAAAACATTTTGTTTCAAATATTTCCCACGAAATGCGAACGCCCTTGGCAGCAATAATTACCGAACTGGAATTATCTGTAAATAAGGAGCGAAATATGGAAGAATACAAAGCTGCCATCCAAAATGCGCTTAGCGATTCTCGAAAACTAGCACGACTTTCAAACAGCTTGTTGGATTTAGCGAAGGCAAGCTACGATCCTTCAGAAATTTCCTTTAAGACAATCCGTATCGATGAGTTGCTGCTGGATGCCAGACATCAGGTGCAACGCGCAAACCCTACTTATCAAATCGATATAAACTTTGAAAATGATTTTGACAGCGACGATGAAATTTCAATCAATGGTAACGAATATTTATTAAAAACTGCCTTTGTAAACCTATTTGAAAATGCTTGTAAATTTTCAAAAGATAAAAAGTCATCGGTTTCTATTTCAATCGAAAGGAATAAGATTAAACTGAAATTTTCAGATAAAGGAATCGGAATTTCCAAAGAGGATTTGGAAGATATTTTCACTCCTTTTTATCGCGGTAATAACAAAGATTTCTCTGATGGCAATGGAATAGGTCTTCCTCTTACCAAAAAGATTATTGAATTGCATCAGGGCAGTATTTCGGTTTCATCGGTTGTTTTAGAAGGAACTGTTTTTACAGTTTCAATCAGAAACATTCAAAACTCCTAAGTTTTACCACGAATTACACTAATTGACACGAATATTTTCGCCTCATTTATTAGTGACCATTCGTGGAATTCGTGGTGAGTCCAAAATTCTAATGAAATTCTAATAATTTTCTATTCCTTCTCTAATCCCTTTATCTTCATAAGCTAGAGACCTTTGCAACCCCTATAAAAAGTTGGGCGAACAATGCGTTTTCAAAAATCCATATTTGTTGTAATTCTACTTTTATCCGTTTGCATCCAATCAAACGCACAGGATAATTATACCCTAAAGCAAGCATTACAAACTGCAAAAGCTGATAATCCGAATTTGAAAGCGGAACAGTTTAATGTCCTAATGGCAGAATCGGATATTATTACCGCCAAGCTTCGACCAAATTTAATATTGAGCCACGAGTCACTTCAAGTAATGGAATCTGCAGAATTTGCACCTCAAACCTCCTGGCATAGCAATCAAAATCGAGAAGTTCTTTGGGAGATTTCCAAACCCATTCAAATTGCTGGACAACGCAAAAATAAGATTGCCTTTGCCAACGAAAGTTTTTCTCTTGAAGAAAAAGCATATAGCGAAACGGAACGAAATCTGTTTTTGGAAGTCGCCAATAAATGGTTAGAAGTATGGGAAGCACAAAAGCAACTACAACTAATTGAAATTGCCAAACAAAATATCGACACGCTACTTTACACCAATCAAGCCCGCTACAGAAATCAAGTCATAACTCAAACCGATTTGTTTCGAACAGAACTATTGGCAAAGCACTATACCATTCAGCGTAAAACTGCTACGCAAGAAGTGATAAACCATCAAAAGAAATTTGGTCTTCTTTTGGGCAAGAAAAAAGAAGTTCAAATAGACACAACGGATAGTTTTCTGTGGAATCTTCCCGAAAACTTGGAAGCCTTGGTTGACCAATCCCTCGAAAATCGAAGTGATATTCAAGCGACAAAATCCTTGATAGATGTTTCAGACAGCAATGTTAAGCTTCAGAAATCCCTTGCCCATCCTGAACCAGAATTGGGAATAATTTACAACGCCCAACATTCTGTTCCGCATTTAGGGCTATCTGTTAGTTTGGATTTACCATTTTTCAATCGCAACCAGGGTGAAATCCAAAAATCGCATCAGCTTAGGGATCAAGCCGAACAACAATTGAATGTACTGCAACAGCAAATTCAAACTGAGGTTTCTATTGCATTTACAAATTACAAGTTACAACAGCAGAATATTGAAAATTTCGAAATGCTTTTGGAACAGTCCCAAACCATCTTAGAAAATGTGAGACATGCGTATATAAAGGGTGGGACAACAATAATAGATTTCCTGGAAGCACAGCGAAGCTGGTTGGAAACCCAACAGGAATATTTTGAGGCCGTGCATTCGCTTCGGCAGAGTTATGTGCAGCTATTCTATGCAACAGGTTTAATAAATCAATTGGCATTATGATGAAAAAGTTAATTCCCATCTTAGTATTTCTAAGCTTGCTAAGCGCTTGCGGGGAAAAAGAAACTGAGAAAACCGAGACGAAGCACTCCGCTCCTATTGTAAGCAATGACGGGAATACAATTGCTTTTCACGATGAAGAAAGCATCGCATTTTTCGAAACCGAAACAATGGGCAATAAAAATATAGAAGCTATTTTATCCGCTCCTGGAAAAATTGTAGCTACTGTGCTTCCTTCTGGATCGGGAGCTTCACAAAACATCATTTTATTTGACAATTCTGAACTTTCGAGTAATTACACCCAGCTACTTCAGCTGAAGACGAACATAAGTCAAATTCAGAATATCAATATAAAGCAAAAGCAACTGGAGCTGGAGCGCACAAAGGATCTTCTCGCACACGGATCGGCCACAGGTCAGGATTTACTTACTGCCGAAACCGAATTATCTATTGAAAAAAGCAGTTTGATGAATGAAAGATCGGCATTGATAGAACATGAAACCCAACTGAAATCGGCTGGATTTAATGCAGAAACCTTACGACGAGCCAAAGCGGGAACTGCTTATCTCATCTGTGATATTCCAGAAAATCAAATAAGCAAAATAGAAGTGGGGCAATCAACAAAAGCGATTTTCACTGCTTTTCCCAACGAAACTATAACTGGAAAATTCGCCGGTGTCGCCGATATGGTTGATGCTGCCACACGAATGCTAAAAGTGAGAATTGAAATAGATAATTCTTCCGGAAAATTAAGAACCGGCATGTTTGCCAATGTTTCTTTCGGGGTAAGCGAAGCTGATTTTATCAGCATAAGCGAAAATTCAGTAGTAACCATTCAGGGTCATCATTACGTTTTTGTAAAAACTTCTCCTACTGAATTTGAACGTCGGGAAGTACAACTCGGAGCGCATATGGTGGAACGTATAATTGTTTTCAGCGGACTTGAAAACGATGAAAAAATCGCCACTGAAGGAGTAATGCAGTTGAAGGGACTGTCGTTTGGATACTAAAAATGATCCCGATAGCTATCGGGAGAAATCGAAGATGAAGATGAATAAAGAAAGATTAATGTAATTATAGGGAAAAATGCTACAAGCTCAAATTTATATAGACAAAGATGATTTACAAGGGGTAAAATCGCTGCACAAATTTATCATGCAAATGCTAATAGAGAATGGAATTATGGGCGCCACTTCCTTTGTAGGATTTTCAGGTTATGGAAAGCACCAAATACTGAAACAACCCGGATTGCAATTTTCCTTTGACGAAACCCCTTTGCTCATCACTTTCATCGATAAAAAGAACAAGGTGCAAAAAGCATTAACAGAATTAAGAAAGCTTTACAGAGGCGGATTTATTATAACGCAATCTGTAGAAGAATGGTAAATTATGATTAAAAATCTTCTCATATTTTCTTTAAAACACCGATGGTTGGTTGTAGGAATCAGTTTGGCTTTGATGATTGGCGGATATTATAGTTTCACCCAACTTAAGGTTGAAGCCTATCCAGATATTGCCGATACCAATGTGATTATTGTTGCTCAATATCAAGGCCGTGCCGCTGAAGAAGTCGAGCAGCAAGTGACGATTCCTATTGAAAGAGCCATTCAGAATACACCGAATGTTCTCGACCGAAGAAGCCGAACTATCTTTGGACTTTCAGTTGTTCAACTTACCTTTAAAGATGGTACTGACGATTATTTTGCGCGACAGCAAGTAATGGAAGGACTTGCAACAGCCGAACTTCCCGAAGGAGTAACTCCGGAACTGGCTCCACTTTCTACCGCCGTGGGAGAAATTTTCCGTTATGTAGTAGAAGCACCGCCTACTTATTCTCCTATCGAAATCCGGGATTTACAGGATTGGGTAATCGAACCTTATTTGTTGCAAACTGCAGGAGTTGCCGATGTTACAACGTTTGGCGGACCCTTAAAGCAATATCATATTCTTATTAACCCCAACAATCTGCGGAAGTACGATTTGAGTATTTCTGAAGTGGAAGAAGCGATTGCAGATAATAACCAAAATACCGGTGGAAACATTATCGAGCGCGGCGGACAAGGATTTGCAGTGCGCGGACTTGGAGCACTTATCAATGAAAAAGATATTGAGAATATCGTCTTAAAATCGGAAAATGGGTCTCCTATTTTCGTTCGTGATGTTGCAAGTGTTGAAATAGCTCCTCCTCCACCAAGTGGCGTTTTAGGATATAATATTCCTGATGAAAACCTAGATGTAAAAAATGGAGTGGAAGGAATTATACTCCTTCGAAAGTTTGAAAACCCAAGTGAAGTTTTGGTGGAACTCAAACAAAGAATAAAAGATCTAGAAGAGCACGAACTTCCTGAAGGGGTTAAAATAAAAACACTTTACGACCGAAGTTTTTTAATTGATCATTCCCTTAACACTGTGGCCACAACGCTATTTGAAGGTGTGAGTATTGTCGTTATCATTTTGATCTTCTTTTTGGGTAGTGTACGAAGTGCTTTAGTTGTTGCGATTACAATTCCGTTTTCGCTACTTTTCGCGTTTATCATTATGCAGTTTACGGGTATTCCTGCCAATCTACTTTCGTTGGGAGCAATCGATTTTGGGATTATCGTAGATGGGGCGGTTGTGATGGCAGTCCATCTTATTCAAAAATACAAAACAGCCACAATCGATGAGAAAAGAAATGGAATTGTCCATTTAACCCTACTTTCAGCCCAAGAAGTGGGTCGTGAAATATTCTTTTCGGTCACTATTATAATCTTGGCCTATTTGCCAATATTACTAATGACAAGAGTAGAAGGAAAACTCTTTTCTCCAATGGCACTTACCTTGGCTTTTGCTGTTGTAGGTTCAATGGTTGTAGCCTTAACCTTTATTCCGGTACTCATATCCTTTGTGTATAGAAGGGCTATGTTAAATCCAGAGGAGCCGGTTAAAGTCCGAGAAAATCGATTCTTTGCTTATATCGAAAATCAATATGCCAAATCGCTGGCGTGGTTTTTAAAACATTATAAAGCAACAGTACTTGTTGGTTTTGGAATTGTTTTGGCACTTATCTCCTTCGGATTTAAACTTGGAATGGAATTTCTACCCGAACTCGATGAAGGATCCATTTTCTTGCGTGGGAATTTCCCAGTGGGAATAAGTATTCAGGAAAATGCGAAGTACGCTCCTAAAATAAGAAGTATTATTGCGAAATATCCACAGGTTGATAATGTTATTACTCAAACCGGAAGAAATGATGATGGTACTGATCCTTTTCCGGCCAACCGAAATGAAATTCTAATTGGGTTAAAGGATTATAAGTTATGGAGCGATACCATTTCTAAAAAGCAATTGGTGCAGCTGATGACCAATGATCTAGAAAAGGAATTTCCAAGCGTTAGTTTTTCTGACGGACAACCTATTATTGATCAAGTGATGGAGATTGTTACCGGAAGTCCGGCAGATTTGGCGGTTTCCATTGTTGGAAATGATTTAACCTTGATGCGGAATAAGGTGGATAGCATAGCTTCTATAGTTAAAAATATGGAAGGAAGCGAAGGGATAGAAATTGAACAAGAAGGAACCCAAGACCAGCTTACCATAGATATAAACAGGCAACAGATTGCGCGATATGGCATCAATGTTTCAGATATCCAGAATATGATTGAAGCTGCCATTGGCGGAAAAAATGTTTCGGTTTTATATGATGGTGCAAAACGCTATGATATTCTCATTCGTTACTTACCCGAATTTAGAAGCAATATTGACGAAATAAAAAATCTTTTGGTTCCTTCTTCAACGGGTGCTTTGATACCGATGGAGCAACTTGCGGAAGTGAGTTTTATGGAAGGACAAACCAATATTTCGAGATACAACAACAAGCGAATGATAACTCTGAGCACCAATATTAGAGATCGTGACCAAGGTGGATTTGTAAAGGAATTACAGGAAAAAATAGATAACGACATTAATATTCCCAAGGGATATGAACTGGTGTACGGCGGACAATACGAAAACTTGGAACGTGCAGGAAAGCAATTAGCATTTACCATTCCCTTGACTTTGATAATAGTTTTTGTCTTTCTATTTATGCTTTATAAAAGCCTAAACAATACGTTGATAACTATGAGTTGCGTCTTTTTTGCACTTGCTGGAGGGATCATTGCCTTATTACTTCGTGGATTCTATTTCAACGTTTCGGCTGGGGTGGGTTTTGTTTCCATATTTGGGATTTCCGTAATGGCGGGAGTACTTTTAGTGTCAGCTTTGAACAGATCAGCATTTAGACATCCTATTTCTCTAAACCTTATTACTGAAACATCAAAAAATCAATTTAAAGGAGTGCTGACAATCCTGATTTTGGCAATTTTCGGACTTGTTCCAGCTGCCATTTCCAGCGGAATCGGCTCTGATGTACAAAGACCTTTGGCGACGGTAATTATAGGTGGACTGACGAGTACCTTGATTTTCGCTCCTATTTTGATTCCGCCTTTGTATTGGTGGGCTAATAAGAAAAAGAGTAAAAAATAAATCCTGTCCTAAATAAATATTGCAACCAACTCACATTCAAAGTTCATTTATCTTTTCTTTTTTGCATTGCCCAAAAAAGAAACAAAAAAGTCTAGGCTGACGAAACTTTATCTAAATTTTTCATTCAACACCTAAATTTTAGGAACTCGCTTGATAAACCTTGCATAATTCAGAATTTTGCCTGCTCAAACAGCCTAAAATTTTACGGTGTTTTCATTTCAAATTTCACGATAAACCTTCGATAGGCCGATATTGGAAATCTTTAAAGCAGACCATCTAAAATTAAACCTCACGAAACCTCAATGAATACAATAGATTAGAACTAAAACAAATAATTATTTAGAACCCTATTTATAAAAATTAGTTAATAAAAGAACCTTCGAAAAACATTACTTACTTTTCTTCTTATAAATTTGAGAGCTAAGAAATTTTAATTACGCCCCGCGTTAGGGATAGTAGTGGAAAGCCCACAGCGATAGCGAGGACTTGCAGCGAATAGCCCGACCCGCTTTTCGCGGGTAACGCCCAAATAGCCATTATTATTCTTAGCTAAATATTACTCTAATTACCACCTATTCGCTGCCATAGATCCCCTAAAAGTCTTTTGGCATCACTTCTATCCTTGGATTCCTCGGTAATTTTCAATTCTCCATTTTCCTTTTCAAGAATATAGCTAAAAGCGTATTTATCGGTATTGGGATCAATGCTCATCAAGCCGAAACGTAAATCGTTAAACAGAAGTTCGTCATCGCGCTTTGTCACTGTGTACCATCCATCAACAACATCTATTAAGCGCTGAATTTTGTCTTCTTCAATTAGATCTCCCAGAAGTTCGTGATTTTTGTGATGGGCGTGAAACTTAATTGGCTGAGTATCAAAAAACGAATAATCTCCGATTAAAAATGAGTCGTCGGTTTCTACGTTGGCAGTCCAGAGGATGGTGTTAAACGGACTCGGTTTATTCTGTAAACTGAGGTAATCAATTTCCTGATTATTAAGTGCATTTTGAAACTTTTGATAGGTAATCCCCTTTAAAACAATGGTAAGCAGCATATAGGCACTACTGATTATCAAGCCGAGATTATTGAACTTCCGCCTTTTGATACTGCCTCTTTTCTGAAGCATTGCCAAAATTAGAAAAATCATAAATGGAACTGTATAGAGCGGGTCTATCACAAAAATATTCTTGTACGCCAAGCGAAGATCCAGGGGCCAAAAAAGCTGGGTACCCCACGTGGTGTGAGCATCTAGCAACGGATGAGTAACAAAAGTTAAAAACCAAAACAACCACCATTCCTTTAAGGTTGCACGTTTATCCCAAAGCGCGAGTAGCCAGGCGAAAAGTAATCCAACACCTACAGCAAAAATGATGGAATGTGTAAAACCTCTATGAATTTCCAGCGCGGAAACAGTATCTGTGAAAAATCCAGCAGCTACGTCAAAATCGGGAATAGTGCCTGCAATTGCCCCTAAAAGCATCGCTTTATTACCAATTTTTTTTCCTAAAACCGCTTCTCCTACAGCAGCACCCAAAACAATTTGTGTCAGTGAATCCATAGGCCCCCTAGCCCCCTAATGGGGAATTACTAACTGTTCGAAAATGTATGTAAATCAATATATTCATTCTAAAATCTTAATGTTCCTTTTTTTTAATCCCAATTCAAAAGTCCCTTTTAGGGGATTTAAGGGTTTTTATGCAACTTAGTCAACAATTTCCATTTTCTTCAATAAAAAGGAGGCATTCATATTCTGACAGATGCCAGGTTTCATAGTATAGTCGAAAAAGAGTTCGCCATCTATAATCTCAGCATCAAAGTAATGGTTTTTCACTTCCGGCATATCATCTGCAGCCGAGCATAAGCTCAAATCGTGGGTTGCAATAATTCCCGTTGAGTTACTGTTTACAAGTTTTTCGATGAATTTCCGAGACCCGATGGCTTTATCGGTACTGTTCGTTCCTTTCAAGATTTCATCGAGGATGATAAAGTATTTATCAGTTTTTATTTCGTCAACAATAAATTTTAAGCGTTTCAATTCGCTAAAGAAGTACGACTCATTATCCGTTAGGCTATCCGTAGTGCGCATACTTGTAATGAGTTTTATCGGATTATATTCGGCTTTTTCAGCACAAACTGGCAAGCCAACATTTCCCATAACTATTTGAAGGGAAACAGTTCTTAAGAAAGTACTTTTTCCAGCCATATTTGCACCAGTGACAATAAAAAATTCTTCTGAATTTATGTAAATATCGTTAAGAACCATAGTTTCCTCCTTTAACAATGGATGTCCAGCATCTTTTACATTTAAAACTGCCGTATCATTGGTTAAGGTAGGATAGATATATTTTGGATGGTTAAACGCGAAATTCCCCAAGCTACTATATGCATCATAAAAAGAAATAGTCTCAAACCAGATTGGAACTTGAGCCTTATGATCGTCAATCCATTGTTCTATATTATAGCTCTTTCGCAGATTCCACATCATAAATCCATCGAAAAGCTGTCCGAAAATCATAATATTACCTTGCTCCAGTCCATCCAAGTTTTTGGCAAACTTCTTTATAATTGAAGATGTTTTCGCAGTTGAACTTATAATATCATTTCTCTTTTTAGCGAGAATTTCTGTAGAAAACTCCTGATTTTCAATCTCTAAAACAAGTTTATGGAACTGCTCGAAAGTACTTTGAACTTTGGAAGTCTGTTTAGTAAGGTTTTTTATTTTTTTTGAATAAATTCCACTAATTGTCCATCCCACGAAAAGCCATATAAGTGTAAAATACCCGGATATCAATTCGAAATAATTACCAACAAATAATCCCAAGGAAACCATTGAAAAAACAACAGAAACTGGTTTTACCCATTTCGGAACAAAATTTTGATAATTCTCAAGCCAATTTGCAACTTCGGTCGCAGGAACTTGTGTTTTCACTTGAGAAGCAATTCCTGAAAAACGCTGTCGCCATTCCGGGTTCTGAGCGATTTCCTTTATAGCTTCTTGCTTTTTGGCAATATCATTGATGTCATTTTCCGTCAACAGATTTGCCAATAAATCAGATCCGCTATCCAAGGCGGTTCGGTTCATATATTGATAAAAAGAACCACGCCCAAAAAGATCGATATCCTGACTGTAAAAATGCAGGGGGTTTTTATATTTTTCACCGGAAGGCAGATGATGAAAATCCCGATTTAGAACTCGGAGTTCCGTTTCATTCTGATCAGTTATCGACTTGTTTAAATTCCATTGATATTTTAATTGGTTATGTTTTGACACCAACAAAACAAAAAGCACTAGCGTTGCAATCACAATTAAAACCACCAATGCGATTTCATTCTTTCCAGTATCTAATGCGAAAAAGATAGTCACACAGGCCACTATAAAAACCAGAATTCTGAGACCACTGGAAATCGCCAACTTCAGCTTTATGCTCTTTAGCGTTTCAGAATGTTTCTCGATTTGAGATTTATAGAAATCTGAGGGGTTTGTCATTTCTAAATTTAAAAGTCCCCTTTAGGGGATTTAGGGGTCTCTAATCAACTATTTCCATTTTCTTTAATAAAAAGGAGGCATTCATATTTTGACAGATTCCTGGTTTGAAAGTATAGTCGAAATAAAGTTCGTCATTTTCAATCCTTGCATCAAAGAAATAGTTTTTTACTTCCGGTAATTCCTCAGCGGCAACACAAAGACTTAAATCGTGTGTGGCAATAATTCCTGTAGAATTACTAGCTACAAGTTTTTCAACAAATTTGCGGGATCCAATGGCTTTATCGGTACTGTTTGTTCCTTTCAGGATTTCATCGAGGATGATGAAATAGCGATCGGTTTTTATTTCGTCCACGATAAACTTTAAACGTTTCAATTCGCTAAAGAAGTAGGATTCATCATCGGTCAAACTATCCGTAGTCCGCATACTTGTGATGAGTTTTATCGGATTGTATTCGGCTTTTTCAGCACAAACTGGCAAACCGACATTTCCCATTACAATTTGAAGGGAAACGGTTCTTAAAAATGTACTTTTTCCCGCCATATTCGCTCCTGTAACAATAAAAAATTCTTCAGAATCTATCTGAATATCATTTCGGACCATGGTCGATTCCTTTAATAACGGATGTCCAGCACCCTTCACTTTTAAAACCGGAAGTCTATCATTAATTTCTGGGAAAACGTAATTGGGATTATTAAAGTTGAAATTACCCAAACTACTATAAGCATCGAAAAATGTTATTACATCAAACCACAAAGGCACGCTGTCTTTATTGGCTTCTACCCAAAGTTCAATATTGTAACTCTGTCTCAAATCACGAAGCATAAACCCATTCGTTATGACGCCGATGAGCATATTGCTACGTTGGTCTAAGGCATCTAAATGTTTAGCAAATTTCTTTAAAACGGCAGAAGCACTCGTTGAAGAATTAACAATCAGATTCTTCTTTTCTGATAGTAATTCCGAAGTGAAATCTTGAGTTTCGATTTCTAAAATAAGCTTATGAAACTGCTCAAAAGTACTTTGTATTCTTGCAGTGTTCGATGAAAGATCATTTACATTTTTCAAATACCTTCCTGAGATTGCAAGCCCTAAAAAGAACCATCCAGCAACCGCATAACCTGAAACTAGGTCGAGAAAAAACAATACAATCAATCCTACGGAAATAATTGAAAACACTGGCGAAACTATCTTTATCCATTTTGGAACAAATGTTTTATAGCTTTTTAACCAATCGGTCACTTCGGTGGCAGAAACCTCTGTTTTTACCAGCGAAGCTATTGCGGAAAAATGCTGCCTCCATTTTGGCATTTCGGACAATTCTTTAATTGCCTCTTGTTTTTTGGGAATGGAATCTATTTTATTTTCTGTGAAGAGTTTTGCCAAAAAATCAGAACCGCTTTCTAATGCTGTTCTATTCAAATATTGAAAAATAGATCCTAATCCGAAGAGATCAATATCCTGACTGTAAAAATGTAGTGGATCTTTATATTTTTCGCCGGAAGGCAAATGATGGAAAGCACGGTTTAAGACTTCAATTTCGATTTCGTTTTGTGCAATCAGTGCCTTTTCAAGATCGCGTTTGTATTGCAATCCGCTGTGTTTTGTGACCAAATAGATAAAGGCTGCAATCGTCACAACAATAACGGCGATTATAACTTTCACATTTCCGAAGAAAAAATAAACACCAAAACAAGCAACTAAAAAAACCAGTAACCGAATGATACTGGAAAAGGTGAGTTTTCGCTTTAAATTTTGTAATTCCTCAGAATGAGTTTCTATCTGTTGTTTATAAAAATCAATAGGTTTGTTCATTGTTTGTTTTTAATACCTACAAGGAGGCCTTCGGCAACGCCTTGCAGGAAGTGCCAGATTGACCTTTTAGGCTTACATATTCGCGAGTTCTGTTTGTAATTTTTTGGTGAGACTTTTGGCTACTAAGTCATAAGAATGATCTATCAATTCTAATAGTAATTTTGATGGCAAATTTCCTTCAATCTCGACAGTATTCCAATGTTTTTTGTTCATATGATAGCCGGGGATTATCAAGCCGTCGTACTCTTCTCGAAGCTCGATTGCTCTTTCCGGGTCACATTTTAGGTTGACAGTTGTGGGATGTTTATCTAAACCGGCCAGAGCAAATACTTTATCCATGACTTTAAAAACGAGGGTATCTTCACCAAAAGGGAAAGATTCGGTTACACCTTTTTTGGAGATACAATACGCTCTGAATTCTTCTATGTTCATTTTTCCAACTTTGGCTTTTCTTCAGCGGCATAAAGCGCGGAATAATCTAGTTTCCAATTAATAGTTTCCACTAGTGTCTCCATAAGCTGAATAGTTTCCAAAGCTTGTTTTGAAGCTTCAGCAAACAAGCCAGTTTCAGGAATTTTATCTACAATATGCTTTTTTGCGTCATGATTTATATCGGTCAAATCATCTGCGGTAAATGGGTTTGCCCAGCCTTCGCGCTTGTCGTAATATTTAAAATCGGTTTCTATAGTGAGTAATTCGGGCTGTGGAAAATTGGTTAGGATAATTGTCCGATTTTTGGTGTCGGCATTCATCTTAACCTTTGTCAGGTCAAAACCAATGTGTGCTTTTGCTTCAATGAGAACCAAAGCTTTCTTCTTTCCCAACACTAAATTTAACCACTTGTCCTTTACATTTTCGTAATAGAAGATTTCAGAAAAATCTCCTTCTACAGTAATGAATTTGCAGACACTGCGAATTTTTTCCATCAAAATAACGGACTGCGTAGTGACTTTTTCCTTTTTCCCACCACCGAAACGGGCAAAAACAAAGTAAGCTACCACGGCGCCCACGGCTAAACCTATAAAAAGATATTCCATAAATATTATTTTCCTATGCTTCCCAAATGCGTGTTCTTAAAGCTGTCAGGATATTTCAATCCATACCCGAAAATCCTATCAAGCGACGCATGAGAAAACAAAATTACACCTATTAAAATTAACATTGAATTATCAATGAAAAAACCTGACAATCCAACAGCAATCGCGATGGCTTTATTATGAAAAATATTGTAGGTAAATGCACCAATTTTTGTATTGATCAAATACCCAATTGCCCCGATATCTGGTGTGAGCAGTAATAACGGAAACCACCACCAATCATAATCAAGTTGGGAAAAAAGAACGATTCCTAAAATGAATTGCGCCAATTCCTCAATTTTTAATGTTGTTTTCATTCCTCGATAATTTTATATAAAACTGGTTTACTAGGCGAGGCATCATTGTGGAAGGAAGCCATCTGGAGGTTTAATAAATAACGTCCGTCCTTGATAGAGTCGGGAACGTAAATCAATTCTGTAATTGTACAATCGTGACGTGGATTTTCCGGATAGTTCCAAAATGCTTTGTGCGCCAAAAGTTTTCCTTGGTCTTTTTCCTTGTCCACCGACGGAAGGTCAATCAGCAAATGTTTTACTCCAATTTCTCGTAAAAACAAAGCTGCTTTTTCATCAAGAAATGGCCAATTAGTGTTGGACCAATGTTTTGATTTTTTTTCTGAAGTATTCGGAAATGTTCTGATAACAATTGCTTCGGGCGTATTCCCACTTAATGCTTTTCGGATACTTTCTTCGGAAATGATTTCATCTTCGCCAACTTTATCAGGTATTACGGAAATCACTTCAGCTAAAAAAAAGAAGGTTTTTAAGGCTTCATTTACGGAGTGAAATTCTTCGGAAATATGCCCAAAACACTCGGTATGCGTTCCATGAGCATGCGGGTTAAAAAATATATTATTGAAATTGATGGAAGCACCTTTTGAAACCTTCGCGGTCCAATCACCCATCTTTACTGGTTCTATGGTAGGTTCTTCCAGATACCAGGCCAGCGGATTCTCTTCAGAAGCCTGCAAAGGGATAGAAATATCCAGAGGTTTTGAAAGATCGGCTTTGATTACTTGATGGTCTATTTCAATGGTGGTTTTCATTAGCAAATTTTGAAGAATTAAAGATACAATAATCTAATGCTTACTCAATCTGACCCAAAACTCTAAAAAAGTAAAAAATCGATCTTAATTGAAGTTTTTCAGCTTCTTAATTGATAATTTTATAGAAAATGAAAAGTGAATTACTATCTAATATCCGTCCATAAAGTTTCTATATAACTGGCAGAATCCCAATCCACACATGTATCATTTTGATTTCCACCTATCCCACCCATAGTACAAATAAGTTGACAACTCGTGTCATAAACATATGAATGGTCATCCGGAAAGTTTGTATTCAGAACATAAACATCTTCATTTTGATATCGGTACAACTCAACGGTTGCTCTCGGAGACTGCGGTGGTGCATCGAGTATGGTATCAATTTCTGGTTTTAAACAATTTGGAAATGCTGTTACAGTATTATCATCATCACAGTTACAACCAACTAAAAGAATAGCAGCTAAGAAAGAAATCAATATTCTCATTTTATTATTTTTGAATTAAAGGTAACATTAATTTGAAAATTTAGATCTTCTTACAATGCTTTTTTGGAGCCTCATAAGGCTTTGCTAAATTTCGATAATACCTACAAGGTCTTCAAAACCTCACAGGTTTTTAAAAACCTGTGAGGTCTAAGTTACGTTAAACCATAAACAAATCTGAAGCTATTCCATCACTTAAAAACTTTCCTTTTTTTGAAACTCTCAATGTTTGGTTTTCTAGAAGTAGCATTTTGTTTTGCAAATGGTTTTTAGCTTGCTTTAATAGATAATCAGAATATTCTTTTCCGAATTCATTTTCAATCTTTTTCATAAAAACACCTTTTTTGGTGCGCAGACCTGTCATTATATATTCGTTGTATTTGTCTTCTTTTGAAAGAATTTCCATTTCCAACGGCAGTTTACCGGCTTCAATGTTTTTTATGTAAATAGTGTTATTTGCAACATTCCAGCTACGCGAATTTCCATCATATCCGTGTGCCGAAGGACCAATCCCCAAATATGGTTTTCCTTCCCAATAAGCTGTATTGTTTCTGGAATGGAAGCCTTCTTTTCCGAAGTTTGAAAATTCATAATTATCCAAGCAAGCTTTTTCTGTTTCTTCAACTAAAATCTCATAATGTTGTTTTGCCACTTCCTCGTCAACAGGTGGTATATTTCCTTTGTCAATGAATTTTTTTAAAGCAGTTCGCGGCTCCACGGTTAAAGCATAGCAAGATAGATGCGGAACATCAAGGCTTAAAGCAATTTCCAGATTTTTCTTCCAACGTTCGCTGCTCATTCCAGGAATTCCATATATTAAATCGATACTAATATTATCAAAATACTTCTTTGCTTCAGTAATACATTCCAAAGCCTCCGTCGCATTGTGAGCGCGATTCATCAGTTTTAAATCCTCTTCAAAAAAGGATTGGATTCCGATACTCAATCTGTTCACAGGTGAATTCGCTAATTCACCAACAACCACTGGTGTTAAATCATCCGGATTTGCTTCGAGGGTAATTTCAGGGTTTTCGGAAACTTGATAGTTTTCATAAATTGTATCGAGAATCTGCTTTAACTCTTCCGAAGAAAGTAAGCTGGGAGTGCCTCCACCAAAATAGATAGTTTCAACTTTATCGCTTATTTCATCTTTCCGAAGAATTAATTCTTTGCAGAGTGCATTTACTAAATCTCCTTTTTTCTTTAAGGAAGTTGAAAAGTGAAAATCGCAGTAATGACATGCTTGTTTGCAAAATGGAATATGGATGTAAAGAGACAATCCATTAGTTATAACTGATTTTTTATTTAATGTATTTTTGGTCATTTAAAGTTACTTCAGTAGAAAAAAGGCTACAATTATTGCGTTAAACACTTGCAAAAGAAAGCTCATTCTTTTTATAAGTTCAAAATTACTTATATTTTTACCCCTGAGCGTATTTCTCAAAGAAATAGCGTGATTTTAAAATTTAAAAAAATAGACATTCCGATGCAAAAATATTTTAGTTTACTTTTTCTTTTACTTTTTTCCAGCACTGTTTTATTAGCGCAAGAAAAACAAGACACAACTAAAGATCAAAACACTTCTAAAAATCAAGGAGAATTGAAAGTGGGCTATGCCGGTTCTGCACCATTTGTAATGCATGATGAAAAACAGGAAGGAATCGTAATCGATATCTGGAAAGAAATAGCTTTTGGCTTAAACAGAAAATTTAAATTAATAGAATATAAGTCTGTTGAAAATGGCATTAAGGCTATCGATAATAAAGAATTGGATATTCTTATTGGACCAATAACTATAAATTCATCTAGGGCAGCCTTGGTCAATTTTTCCACACCTTATTACAACACTGAACTTGCTATTTTAGCGCCAGTTGTGGAAACAACTCTTTGGGGTAAAATAAAACCTTTTATCTCTACAACGTTTCTTTACGCTGTAATAGGTCTGTTGTTTATATTGACCTTTGTAGGATTTCTGTTTTGGGCAGTTGAAGGTAGAAAGTATCCTGAAGAATATGGTGAGGGAGTTGTTAAGGGTACCGCCTCGGGAGTTTGGTTAGCAGTAGTAACAATGACCACTGTAGGTTATGGAGATTTAGCTCCACGTAGTGCGGCCGGAAGATTGATTTTGGGAACTTGGATGATAACATCACTGATTTTGGCAACATCTTTTGTTGCTGGAATTGCCACCACATTTTCACAATTTACAGGAGATGACAAAACCATTACAAGTCTCAATCAACTAAAAGACCAAAAAGTAGCAGTTCCAAATTATAAGAAAATAATGGAAAAGGTAAGAGATTCTGAAGGAACGCCGGTTCCTGTTGGTGATGTTTCTGAAGGCTACCAAATGTTATTGAACAAGAAGGTTGACGCAGTTATTTATGATGCAATACCTTTGGAATATATTTTAGAGGATGACAAAAAGGATGATTTTGTATTGAGCAAGAAAAGAATTGAGCCTCAATACTACGGTTTTCTTTTCCCAATAGGTAGCGACTTAAAAAGGAAAGTAGATATTCAAATTATAAAGCTACAGGAAAACCAGGAAATTACTCATATTGTGGAGGATTGGATTTCTAGAAATTAGGGAGTCCACTAGCCCCACGAAGGGGGGAACTTTAGCAAGTTTATTTGAATTAATGCTGATTTCAGGCAATCTATTCTTATTATTCTCCCGGTTTTTTCCACGTAAATTTACGCTATGCACTGCCAGCTGCAACTGCTTACCCGTCCGCAGCGTCAGTATAGACGAGAACACTGCAACTGAATACTTTTTATTTAACCCTGTCTTCATTCTGCTTTACGAAAGCTGCCCAACCGGTATAGCTTTTTCCAGTTTCGATTTTTCCTGAATTGTAGAAGTGACAAACAGCCGCAGCTAGACCATCGGTGCTATCAAGATTTTTGGGAAGTTCTTTTAGACCTAAGAGGCTTTGTAGCATCTTAGCAACTTGCTCCTTACTAGCATTCCCACTACCGGTGATGGCCATTTTTATTTTTTTAGGAGAGTACTCGGTTATAGGAATCTCTCGTGAAAGTCCGGCTGCCATAGCAACTCCTTGTGCCCGACCTAGTTTTAACATTGATTGTACATTCTTTCCAAAGAATGGAGCTTCAATTGCAATTTCGTCAGGATTATGAGTGTCAATCAGTTCTATGGTACGCTCAAAAATGAGCTTTAGCTTTACGTAATGATCACTATATTTTTTAAGTTGAAGTTCGTTCAATTGCAGAAAATGCATGTTTTTTCCTACAACTTTAATCAACCCAAAACCCATGATCGTGGTTCCTGGATCAATTCCTAAAATAATTTTTTCTGTTTTCATTGAATGTGTAAAATAACGAATATAATTTTACTAAAGTACGTTTTAGAGAAAGTCATTTTATTGCTTTTCTTTGTCACCTTCGCCCCTTATCCACTTTCTTCCTCGCTCATATTTTAGCTTAAAAACCACGAACAAATATAAAATCAGGATAAATATTATTTATATGGTTTTTTCAAACTAAAAGCAGATAGACATTGATATTCCCATAGTTTAGGCAATAAACATCTTATTCTTCTAAAAATTTAATCTTAAGTGCTCTTTTTAGACAGATAAGAAATATCCTATTCTTTATCTTTGTATATTCTATTCTTTTTGAAAATAAAAAAACTGCAACCGCAGCAGATAATGAAAAGCAGCAACATCTTCGGAAAAGGTATCCCAGTATCAGTCTCACTAGGCGATACTATGGAGCGCAAAGGTTCCTCGATGGGAAATAAAAACAATAAAAAAAGAATCTTTACAATTGCTTGCCTAGCCGTTGTAGTGGCTATTTGTATAAGTTTTATTGCAAAATTCTTAGTACACCTCATCAATCTTATCACAAACATTTCCTTTTTTGGAAATCTCTCTATGGAACATACGAGTCCAGCAGACAACTACTTGGGGCTTCTGGTAATCATTATCCCAGCTATTGGTGGTTTGATTGTGGGTCTCATGGCTTATTATGGCTCTAAAGCTATTCGCGGACACGGTATTCCGGAGGCTATGGAACAAATACTTACCAACCAAAGTAAAATAAAGCCTGCAATTACCTATTTAAAACCAATTTCTTCTGCCATTTCTATTGGTACTGGTGGTCCGTTTGGTGCGGAGGGTCCTATTATTGCCACGGGAGGTGCTTTAGGATCTACCTTGGGGCAACTACTTCGTATTACCGATAACGAACGGAAAATCTTATTGGCAGCTGGCGCAACAGCAGGTATGGCAGCCATCTTTGGAAGTCCGGTAGCTGCAATCTTTCTCGCTATTGAATTGTTATTATTCGAATTCTCCCCGCGCTCCTTTATCCCAGTTGCATTGGCATGTATTACAGGAGCAGCCGGGCACCACTTTTTGTTTGGGCCAGAGGTAGTATTTCCAATCGCAACTGTTATCCAATTTCCCTCAAATACCGCTCTTTTTGTTTATAGTATCATGGGAATAGTTATTGGATTGCTGTCTGTAGTTGCCACAAAAATCGTTTACCTCATCGAAGACGGCTTTGAAAAACTACCCGTCCATTGGGCTTGGTGGCCTGCCATCGGTGGATTAGGAGTGGGTCTAGTTGGTTACTTCTCCCCTCGGACCTTGGGTGTAGGTTACGATAATATCATTGATGTTCTTTCAGGAACAATGACCATCAAAATCCTACTTTCACTTTGTATCTTAAAATTCATTTCGTGGGCTATCGCCTTAGGTAGCGGTACGTCCGGAGGTACACTCGCCCCATTGATGACGATTGGCGGGGCCGCAGGGGCTTTAATTGGTATTCAGATAATACAATGGTTTCCTAACGCAGGAGTAGTCATTCCTCTTGCGGCCTTAGTGGGAATGTCTGCTATGTTTGCCGGGGCTTCTCGGGCGTTTCTTACCTCCATCGTTTTTGCCCTTGAGACCACGGGTCAATCAAATGCACTATTGCCTTTATTGGCTGCTTGCACCGCCGCCTATTTTATTTCCTATTTTATAATGGAAAACACAATCATGACTGAGAAAATGGCACGAAGAGGTGTATCTACTCCGCTTTCGTAAGTGCCTGACGCTTTGGAAAAATTGACAGTAGATGAAGTTTTGGACGATAGCGGAATAATTATAGGCGAAGAGAACACCATTCAGGAAGTCCGTGAATGGCTAAGTCAAGAAGAAGACTATCAACCTGATTATTTTGTTGTTTCCAACATCGAAGGCGAATATAAAGGAATATTAAGCTCCTCAAAACTGCTGAGCAAAAACCATATTCAGGAAAACCAGATAGGCACCCTAACAGCTTATAGTAACGTACACATAAAGAGCAGCGATACCTTACGTACCGCGGTTGAAACAATGGCAAGAGAAAACATAGATGTGCTTCCAGTTATCTCTAATAAAAATCGTGAAATCATCGGCGTCCTCTCCTATCGAGATATCCTTGCTACTTACAAATACAGCCTAGAGGAACATCTTAAAAAACACCCGAATGTATCCTTAAAACGAAGGGGATTAAAAATCGTGGTACGTGGAAAAAAACTAAGTACTTTTTTTAGGCGAACAGAGAAACGACGCGACTTGTAAGTATATTTCATGTTAAAAATATACAAATTTTCAGATTTCAATTTTTGAAGTTCCCATTGATTAATTAACTTTAGATTAAAAGAAATTTTAATTTAAAGGAAATAACTATGAAAAATTATAAAGTAGGTGATCATGTAAAATGGAACTCAGAAGCTGGCCACGTAAGCGGTAAAATCATTAAAGTACATCATTCAGATTTTAAGTATAAAGGCTATACGCACCACGCGAGTAAGGATGACCCACAATACGAAATAAAAAGTGATAAATCTGATCACATCGCGGCCCATAAAGGCACTGCCCTTTCAAAAGTTTAAACGCATCCAATGAAGTTAAAAGCAATAAAGGCTGATATTACAAAGCTAGAAGTGAATGCCATTGTAAATGCGGCAAACTCCACTCTATTAGGTGGTGGCGGTGTAGATGGTGCTATCCATCGTGCTGGCGGACCACAAATACTCGAATCTTGTAAAAAGATTCTTGCCAAACAAAACGGTTGCAAAGTGGGCGAAGCAGTTATAACAACAGCAGGTAAGTTGCCGTCAAAATATGTAATCCACACTGTAGGACCCGTTTGGAACGGTGGTAAAAATGACGAAGCCCAAAAGCTCTCCAATTGTTATACAAATTCCTTAAAGCTCGCTATAGAAAACAATTGCAAGAGTGTCGCTTTCCCAAATATCAGTACGGGAGTATATCGTTTTCCAAAGGAAAGAGCCGCAACAATCGCGGTCCATACTGTAAATGAGTTTCTACGAAACCACACATATATCGAAGAAGTTACCTTTGTCTGTTTTGACGATGAAAATTTCAGTCTTACCAATAACGAATTGAAAAAGTTAGAAAAATAGAAGCTATTTTACTAATTCAACGAGTTTTGTCATTGTTTGATAGTTACGTGTGGTAGCTGCAACCTTAAGTTTTCTCTCAAAGAAATTAGTATTGCACTTAACAATATTGTAGCCTTTTTCAGAGAAGAAGTACACACATTTTCCAGTTATAACAAACTCCTCATCTGGAAATTCAAGTTTACTAATTTCTTTGACCAAGTCTTCTGAAGGCTTTTCATTCAGCAAAGTGAAGAAGGAAGCTTTTTTCTTGTCTTCGGAAAAAGGACAGGCAGCAAGAATTGTTTCAACCTCAGAAACTTCCTGTACGAGTACCGGCACTTCAAAACCGTAAAGTTTTTCTATTTCTTCGGAAATTATATGCTCAAGGTTATTCTCCATATCAGTAGAAAAAATCACATTTCCACTTTGTATGTAGGTCGTCACATCTTCAAAACCTAAACTCTCGAAAAGCAGTTTTAGGTCGACCATTTTTAGTATTCTATGTCCACCAACGTTAAGACCGCGGAGGAGAGCTATGTAGGTTTTCATATTAATAATCTTGATGTTGACTCAAAATTCTAAGCACAATTATATTATCTTTTTTCACATTGAAATGAATTGAATAATTGAAGTGTTTAAGGTGAACAATTCTAATGTCTTCATAACGCAGTTGAAATTGAAACGGATTTGATTGTATTCGCATCATTTGCATATGAAAATCCTTATGAAATTTTTCACCGATACCGATTGCACCAAAAAAACAATCAATAGTGTTGAATTCAATATCAGCCTCTCGTGAAAATTCTAAATTAAAGTCCATATTTCTTTCGAATTTCCGAATATGGAATGGTTTCTAATGTTCCATTTTTCTGTCTTTCCAGCATATCATCCATCATCGCCTTATATTCTTCCGAAGGTTCAGCAAAGTGTAGTGCCTTATCCTCAATCATGAATTCAAGATAGTTTTTTAAAGAACGTTTTTGAAGTTTTGCTTGTTTTTCAAGTACTTCAATAGTTTTTTCGTCTAGCTCAATTATCTTCTTTCTCTTTCCCATCGTATATAGATTATATATATCAAATATATAAATAATAACTAAAACGTAACAAGTTTAGTATAGATTTTGCGAAACGATAAAACCACCAGTCCATGCATTCTGAAAATTAAAACCGCCAGTGATAGCATCTATATCAAGAACTTCACCAGCAAAATAAAGGTTCTTACAGATTCTACTTTC
Organism: Aequorivita sp.; assembly: GCA_052105975.1. Classification (GTDB taxonomy): domain Bacteria; phylum Bacteroidota; class Bacteroidia; order Flavobacteriales; family Flavobacteriaceae; genus Aequorivita. The sequence goes on from JBQEAY010000001.1 coordinate 27,977, forward strand.
AAAAGTTTTAAAGTTCACTTCTTTTAAATCTACTCCACCTGCAGTTACGAATTCTTCCTTAAAAGTACTTTTCCCATTCACTTCAAATATTCCAGCAGTCAATTGGTTAGCAACATTCTGAAGATTTTCGCGCGTGGCCTCTGCCCAAGTGAGTTTTTCATCAATTCCTGCAGCTTTTATAAGACTTTGCCAAAGTCGTTTTGGTAATTCAAATTGGGCATATTTAAAGATTGTCTGCTTTCCTTGGGAGCTTTTCAAATCTTTTAAAGAATCGAAAACATCTTCTTCGGAAAGATTGTGCAACCAATTCACCTCAACCTGAAAATGATATTTTAAAGGCTCCAACATCCGCGCACCCCAAGCCGAAAGTTTTAAAATTGCAGGGCCGCTCATACCCCAATGAGTTATCAATAATGGGCCATCACTTTCCAACAAAGTCTTTCCTTTTCCATCCTGTACTTTCACAGAAGCTTTGGTGCTAATACCAGGTAAATCCATGATTCGGGAATCCTTAATATTGAATGTAAATAAGGAAGGAACGGCAGGAACAATGCTATGTCCCATAACATCCAGCATTTTCCAAATCTTTGGGTTACTTCCCGAGGCAATCACAATCTTCTTTGCAGAAAAAGTTTCCGTAGCTGTATTTATTGTGAAATATTCTCCATCTTTTTGAATTTGCTTTACCGGTTGACTCATAAGAACATCAATCCCTATACGTTGCGTTTCAGAAAGAAGGCAATCAATTATAGTTTGCGAAGAATCAGATACCGGAAACATTCGTCCATCTTCTTCAATTTTTAAGGCTACGCCTCGCTTTTCAAACCACTCAATAGTATCGCCTGTCATAAACGTATGAAAAGGTCCTAAAAGCTCCTTTTCGCCACGCGGATAGTTTTGAGATAATTCCTTTGGAAGAAATTCTGCATGAGTAACATTACAACGTCCACCGCCAGAAACCTTCACTTTGGTAAGCACTTCCTTTCCGCGTTCGAGAATTATTATTTTAGCATCACGATTCTTTTCAGCAGCGTTGATTGCCGTGAAAAAGCCCGCAGCACCACCTCCAATTATTATGACATCTGCCTGTTTCAAGAATGAACTTTTTCTTTAGCGAAAGATTCGCAGAGTGCAATAGTTTCTTTTACATCTTCAAGTGTAGTTCGTGGATTTATCAAACACATCCGCAACACAACTTGTCCGTTCAAAACTGTCGTTACAAGTAAAGCCTCTTTAGAATCGACCACACTCTGCGAAATTCGCTGGTTTAACTCATCCAATTTCTTCTCTGAGAGTTTGTTACCAATTGGGTTACATCTAAAGTTGATTACCGCTAAAGTTGCTGGCGAGATAACTTCCCAATTAGGACTTTTTCGAAGAAATGCTTCCGTTGCTTCAGCAAGATTAATGTTATAGGAAATCGCCTTTCGGAATTCATCCAAACCGAACGTTTTCACAGACATATAGAACTTTAACGCTCTAAAACGACGCGTTAATTCAATCCCGTGGTCATAAAAGTTTATTTCAGAAGTATTACCTTCAATATCACGTAGGTATTCAGGTTTTTCGGTGAAAGTTCCTTTTAGCCATTTGTGATTTTTAATCAAAAGACAGCCAATTTCATAAGGTTGGTAAAACCATTTATGTGGATCAACAGTTAGCGAATCTGCCTTTTCAATTCCTTTTAAAAGTTGCTTTCCATTTTCACCAAGAATAGCAAAACCTCCATAAGCACCATCAATATGGAACCAAATGTCTTCTTTTTTACAGATTTTGGCAATATCTGAAAGCGGATCTACAGTTCCAGTATTTGTGGTTCCGGCAGTTGCAATCAAGCAAAAGGGATGTAAACCTTCTAAGCGATCTTTTGCAATCGCATTTTTTAATTTATTAAGTGAAAATTTGAACTCACCGTCCGTTGGAATAATTCGGATTTGTTCTTTCCTAAAACCAAGTACGCGAATGGCTTTAATATTTGAGGAATGCGCTTGGTCTGAAAGATAGATTATTGATTTACCGAAATCATCCCCACACTTTACAGTACGAGCGGTAACTAAAGCGGTTAAATTGGCCATAGAGCCACCACTTGTGAAAATTCCGCCTCCCTTTTTCTGTGGAAAACCAAACATTTTTAAAAGCCAACTTATCGCTACAATTTCCATCTCGGCTGCAGCAGGAGAAGCTTGCCAACCTCCAGAGAATATATTGAAACCAGCAGTTAAACTATCGGCCATTGCGCTAATATAGTTGCTGGGGCCTGGAACAAAAGAATAAGATTTAGGGTGTGTAACAATATTACTTTTTGTCATCACTTCATCCAAAACAAAGTTTAGGACCTCCTTCGCATCTGATGGGTTTTCCGGAGCTTCTTCCAGAAAAAGTTTTTCCATTTCCTTTCGAGAGCCAGATACAACTGGTAGCTTTTCGTTTTGGGTTGAAAAATGTTCAACGATAGCGTCAACCACTTCGTAACCGTAACTTTTCATCTCTTCATGGCTCAATTCCAACGTAGCTTTATTCTGAATTTTCACGTTATTTATCTTTAAGTTTTTAAAAGTGCAAAATTACGATTTTAGAAAGTGAATCTAGGAGTTCCTACAATAAAAAATGCCTTGATAATTAAACCAAGGCATTTTCAAAAATTTGTTAGTAAGGACGCGTCCTAATTGATATTTAAAATTATTCAACAATCATCTTTTTTGTAACAGTTTGTACATCATTACTGAATTTCACTAAATAAACTCCAGTTGGAAGTTCAATAGCGAGGGTTTGTTGTCCTTCTGAAATATTTTCGGAAGAAACCAAATCGCCTTGGAGTCCGTAGATTTCAACTTTTTCAAAAGAGAAAATATTGTTGAAATTTATCTCGTTCTTTACAGGATTCGGATAGAAGTTGAAGTTTTGAACGCTATCATCAGCAACTCCCAAAACCCCACATAGGAAAGGCTCAAAAATAACTTCACCTAAAGATGAATCATCAACACTATGGAAAATCACATCTTCCACCTCTTCTTCGGTGCTTTCTTGGTCTTCTATCCAACAGTTGTGTTTTGCCAAAATTGTATTTGCCGTGTTATTATAAATAGCAAAAGTTTCCCCGCCGTTTCCATTTTCAGAAAAAATATTCTCACCCGGATTGTCCATATCATCCCCTAGATTTAATGTGGCTTCTCCAATAACGGTAATTCCCCAAAGGTTTCTTCTTATCTCATTTCTGTAAGCGATAACCTCATAGGCTCCTCCGCCATTATTAAGTGAAATTCCACTACCTCCTATCGCAGGATTTCCTTCGGTATCATTATCTTCAATAACATTATTTCTAATATAAGCGAAGGTATTTGACCCCACAACGGTTATTCCGTAGCGATTACCTGAAATAATATTATCGTCAATGGCAGCAAGAATACTTCCGCCCGTAAGGTTGGAAACCGCTATTCCACCCACTCTGGTCATTTCAGGATCACCAATAATCGTGTTCTTAATAATTTTCAAAGTATCAGTAGCCATTGTGGTCCCCATATTTATTTGTGGTCTGTTGCTGTTACTTTGATTGTTACCTTCAATATAATTATTATAGATATATGCAGAAACTTGACGGTTTGCAGCACTACTCACAGCAGGCAATTCATTAAACTGAAAAGTATTGTTCGTTATCTGTGGCGTTCCACGAGAAAGAGAAACTACTGACCCTGTAGAAACACCGGAAACATTATTAGAAAGCGTACAGTTATTCAGTGTAAAATCCTCGTTAATTACCTTAAGGCCACCACCGTATTCAATAGTGGCATTTTGAATATTGACCACTGAATTTTCTTCAAAGCGAAAACCGTCATAAGGCGCGTTTTCATCAAGAGCTGTAATAGTTACTTCATCAGAATCGACTGTGAAAGCTCCAAAAACGGTGATCCTCAAATCAGCATCAATTGAAAGCGTGAGATCTGAATCTATGATTACTGTGTCGTTTTCAGCAATTATAAGGTTTTCTAAAAGTGAATAATCAGTTCCAGAAACAGTAATGGTCGTTGGGCTCGCAGCTGCAATATCATCGAGTGTCCAAGTTACGCCAGTATTAGGTGTTGTGTAATCTTGGGCAAATGAGATCGCAATTGCAAAAAATACAAAATAGGTACTAAGAAATAGTTTTTTCATTGGTTGTAATTTTTGAATTGTAAAAATAAGAAATAAGCGTTAGGCCAAAAAACATATTTATACGCTTTAGCAATATGAAATGAGTTAAATTTGGGGAATGGTGTTGTATATTCTAATAATATTTTTTGTTATAAGTCCATTCTTTCCTGCCACTGGCAATCCGCATTGGTTTTTCCGAACTGCTGATTTTGTAAGGCTTCAATTATTGTTTATTCAGTTTGTACTATTGGGCCTGTTTCTCTATTTAGAAAATGATTATAGTATTTTCAGTTGGGTTTTGCTCAGTACACTAGTGGCATCAATTTTATATCAGGTTTTTAAAGTGTTTCCATATAGCTCACTATTCCCAAGAAGAAGATCGCACGATGCCAGCGACGGGCACGTGTCCATATTGGCAGGAAATGTTTTGCAGACCAATTCACGCTATAAGGATTTTATAAATGAAATAAAACGTTTTGATCCTGACTTGGTACTTGCTATGGAAACCAATAAAGATTGGGAAAGCGGTCTTACCGAAATTGAAAAGAAATATCCTTTTACCGTAAAAGCTCCTTTAGAAAATTTTTATGGAATGCAGCTTTACTCTAAAAAGAAGCTTGAAAACATTGAAGTGAGATATCAGGTTGAAGATGATAAACCATCCATTTTTTTTGACTTTCCTACGGAAGGCAATCCGCCAATATTTTTCTGTTGCCTCCACCCCGCTCCTCCCAGCCCAACGGAGAACGAAACGTCCAAAGAGGCAGATGCGGAACTGATGCTCACTGGAAAAAACATTCGGAATGAGGATAAACCTACCGTAGTCTGTGGAGACATGAATGATGTGGTGTGGAGTAGAACCACACGCCTATTTAAAAAAATGACTGGGATGATTGATCCTCGCGTTGGTCGTGGTTTCTTTTCCACCTTTCACTCCGATTATTTCTTTCTGCGTTTTCCCTTAGACCATCTTTTTCATACCCGTGATTTATATGTTGGGAAAATGATTCGATCAAAAAATTTCGGAAGTGACCATTTTGCCATGTATTATGAAATTCATCACAAAAAGAAAGTAGAAACTCCGAAAAACCCGAAACTGAATGGCGATGAAAAAGCGGAGGTTGAGGAGTTGATTGACGAGGGGAAGAATTGAAAGAAGTTGTTTTTCTAATTCTAAGTGATTTCTGATTTTCGTAAATTTCAGTGAAGTACAAAAGATAAGGGGCTGGATGATATTGTCCATATTTTATTAAAGTCAGGTGCAAAATAAAAATGAACTACAGAGAAACATTTAATTTATTAGGTAATGTTGACATCTACGTCATCGACCAAATTTTAAAAGACAGCTATCAATCTGGTCAATCTATCCTTGACGCAGGATGTGGAAGTGGCCGAAATTTGAAATGGTTTTATCAAAACGATTTTTCAATTACAGGAATTGATGTTGATGCGGAAAGGATTAAATTGGCAAAAGAAATTTATCCAAACGCTTCAGCAAATTTCACAGTTGGAAACTTAACAAATATGCCTTATGAAGACGAGGTTTTTGACCACATTCTTTGTTGTGCTGTGCTACATTTTGCACAAGATAAAACACATTTCAATAAAATGTTCACTGAGATATATCGTGTTTTAAATCCGAATGGAACTTTGTTGATACGCGTTGCTTCAGATATTGGACTGGATGGAAAAAAACCATTTGTACAAGATGGGGAAAGCAAAGAAATGGGGAATTTTTATATCACCCGACAGTTAATTTCGGAAATCGTAGAAAGCTTTTCCCTGAAATTCCTTGAGCCCATTAAAACTACCAATGTTCAGGATGTGCGGGCGATGACTACCTTGGTATTTCAGAAATGATGAAAATAAAAATCTAAATGCTCTTTTTTCTGATTCAAGAATCGATAGCAAGCCAAGTTTCAACAAATCTGGTCCTTCTTCAACTTTCTTAAATGCAGCAATTTGACTAGTCTTTTCTAAAATATCAAACACAAAGAGTAGATTTAATCTTTGGTAACGGGAGTTGCGTATAAATAGCAAAAGAAAAACTAAATTTGAAAAAATGCCGTCCTAATGGAGAAATTCACCAATAATGCAATTGATATAGATTCATTACCACAATTTGAAGAAGTTGATTTTCAACCAATCTCAAAGAATTATCTCACAAAATCTTATCTTCAAAACTTTCTTTTATTATGTGCTGCGATGATTGGTTGGGGAGCTCTTTCTTATTTTGAAACAAATCAACTACTTACAATTATACTTTTCATTGCGATTGTTTTATACTTTGCGTTCAAATTTTGGAACATTTTCAAGCTGCAAAAGAATTATGGCTTTGCGCTTAGAGAAAAAGATATTCTTTTTAGAAGAGGTTACTTTGTAAATAAAACTACGGTTGTTCCTTTTAACAGAATTCAGCACGCTTCTATTTCTCGGGATGTGCTGGATAAGTATCTCAAAATCGCTACGCTAAAAATTTTTACGGCGGGCGGTAGCGGTAGCGATATTATAATTCCCGGCTTGACCCCTGCCCTCGCACTCCGGTTAAAAGAGGCTTTGGCCGCAAAGCTCACAGAAAATAGAATCTAATTTGTTTTCAGTACCGCAAAGACAATCTGGAATTGGCGTTCTGCTAATTTTTAATACCAAAATTTTTAATTTATTAAAAGGATTCTGGGTGATTATCGCGTATTTTTTATTTACCGAATATAGTGTATCAACATTAATTTACATAGTCTTGGGCTTCGGGGTTCTGTCAATTATCGTGCTTTTTTACAGCTTTGTTTATTACCGAAATTTCCTTTTTCATATAGATACTATAAACCAAGAATTTGTGCTTGAAAAAGGAGTTTTTACGAAAGAGGATATCACCATCCCTTTTGATAGAATCCAGCAAGTATATACCAAACGTTCCATTCTACAGCGTCTTCTTAATGTAAACAGTTTTATAATTGAAACAGCTGGAAGCAAAAAAGAGGAAATTAAAATCCAGGCTATTTCTAGTGAAGCAGCAAATCAGCTTTCAGCTATTCTCATGAAGGAAAAGCAGAAATATTCAGAAGAAACTCCAGACTCAGAATTTGCTGAGAAAACCAGCAACGAAAGGTTTTGGACTCATAAATTGAGTTTTCTAACCTTGCTAAAGTTAGGAATAAGTACGAATTATCTACGAGGCTTGGTATTGATCGTTGGGTTTTTTACAACTATTTACAATGAAATAAGCACGGTGTCTGAAGAGCATTCAGAGACCATGCAGAAATATTTCTCCGACCTTCCTGGGCCTATGGAATCAATTTCAATTTTTTTGTTGCTAGTGGTGGTGGTATTGGTACTGAGTATTTTGATAACGGTTATTGAAGTATTTATAAAATATTTCAACTTACAGTTAACGCAAACCAAGGATAGTCTTCAGTTGGAAATGGGTATAAAAACCAATACCAAAGTTTCTTTACAGCCAAGACGCGTTCAAGTATTGCAAGTAATCACAAATCCTGTGCAAAAATGGTTGAATTTATACGAAGTGCGCATTTCAATTGCAAACACAGAAAATAACCTTCAGAAGAGCAAAATTAAAATCCCAGGTTTGGATGAGGCTACCGTTGCAAAAATGAACTCCTTCCTGTTTACAGACCAAGTCAGCAATTTTGGAAAAAATTTTCTGCCACATAATATTATGTTGTTAAGACGTATTATAATTGCGCTACTTCCAGTTATCGCTAGTTATTTCGCCGTATTTTTTATGGATGTATTACCTTTTAAAATTTGGCTTATCCTGGCTTCAATCTATACTATTATCGTAGTACTATGGCAGATTTTAATGTTTAAATCCCTGAAATTGATCATTTCCGAAGATTTAATTTTTAAAAAATATGGGGTCTGGAATAAGACGGAAGAACGCGTTGAGATGTATAAAATTCAAGCTATAAGTATCTCTCAGCCCTTATGGTATTGGAAAAAGAACTTGATCAGTATAGTTTTTCATACCGCAGGAGGAGATATTTCATTTAGAGCCGTAAACAAGGCCATTCTCCCGTATATAAATTATATGTATTATAAAATTGAGTCGGATTTACGGAGCTGGATGTAGGTTTGGAAAGGTACTGAGGAAAGGCTGATTATTTATAAAAAACCGTCAGTACATTTAGACCCATTGTACTGATTTCATCTTGATTCAGTGAATCTTAATAGTTTTAACAAAATGTTGGAAAAACATGAATTAAATATTTTCTCATTTGTCTATATCTATTCTGGAAAATATTTAAAGTTTGAAGATTCCAATTTCCCAATCCAAGTTTCATAATCATTATATTCTTTTTTTAATTTTTTCATTCTATCATAAGTTCGTTTGGTGAAAATTGAGTCTATTCGTATTTCTGAATTTGACTTTTTTGATGGAACTAAATTAAACCCTACTCCGCATTCAATCTTTAAAAAGTTTGTTAGAATTATTCTGTCATGAAACTTAAATCTATAGCCTATCGAATCATCAGTAGATATAATTTTAAATGAAACCTTAAATTCTGCAAAATGACTATTAAGTCTTCTATGAATTGATTTAGCTTTTTGTATTGTTTTTTCTCCTGTTAGAAACTTATACGGGTCATTAAGTTTCGTAAACAAGATTGTGTTTACTTGATAAGATTTATTGTTGAATATTGATATTAACAGTGGAAATAAATTATCCCTAATTTTCTGGTTATGGCTGTCAGATAGAATATATGGATCATCCATAATTATTTCATTAGATGGCAGATTTTTTATTTTATCTAAATCTTGCCAGCCTACAAATTCATCTATTAAATCAATTTCTTTGTGATAATTTAATTCTATGGATTCAATTTTTGATATATAGTTTTTCCAGGTAAAACATAATGCTCCTCTATTTTCTGCTTCTTCTAACCAATCCTTATCTTCATTAACAAAAACTAAAGTTTGAGCAAAATCTGATTCTTTAAATAAATGCTCTTTAATTGAAACAACAGAAACAGGTGGCCTATTATTGCTACACATATGTGCAAATATTTCATTATCTTTTTTTAATTGTTCAAATTCTGTAACATCTTTAATAGGAGCATCTATGAACACCGATTTACTTCCATAATTCGTAAAAACTGATTTAACAATTTCTTGAATGGATAATTCTTCATATTCTATGTAAAAATTATCTAGAAACTCCTTTTCAACATATATATCCATGTCAATTATTTTGAGCTTGATTTAACTTATATAACTCAAATTGTAATTGTGTTGCTTCGTCAAAAAAACCTGGCCCGAAAGTATCAGTTAAACCTCCGAACTCATCAATTTTAATCTCCTTAACCTTCTTTTCATTGGCAGTTACGAACTCATCAGAATTAAAATAATATATTGTCACATCATCTTGAGAAATGTCATTTTTAGCCACTAAATATTGTAACTTTCTAATTAAATATTCACTGTGAGTTTCTAGTATAAAGTGGATTCCAAATTGGTGATGAGCCAATACTAGAATATCTGCTAACTTTGATTGAAGGTTAGGGTGTAAATTTGCTTCAGGCTCTTCAATAATTAAGATAGCAGGTTTAGTTTTTGAATCAACAATGTCATCGGTATTATCCAATTCCTTGATAAACCAATGACTTAAAAGAACATCATATTCCTTATGTGAAAATACAGGATAGATGCTTTTGATTATTATATCTTTTTGATGGTCAGTAATATTTAAAAGTAGATTTATTATAGTATCATATTCTTCAAAATATTTTTTACTATTATAGCGATTGAGATTACTTAAAAGAATTTCCAAATTTCCTTCTGAGTTACCCTCATCTGCTTTAGATACTATACTTAGAATTTCTTCAAAACCTAACTCCCTTCTATGTAAGAGTTGGGCTTTATAGTCTTTATCTTTCTTATCTATATCATAAATAGAATATGGATTTTTTTCATACCACTCATTTTCCTTTAAAACTGAAACAGTAATAATCTTTAATAAAATTGGAATAATTTGAGAATACCCAAATCCTAAATCAGCCAAGGCCGTTTTTGAATCTCCATCAATGACATATACCTTAGAAACTATTCCTTCTTCTCTTTCTATCTTTAATTCACCTTTAATTCCTAATATTTCCAAAGCATTCTTTAAGAAAGCATCATTAGAATTAAAGAAATAGTCCTTTACAATTTTATTAATTTCGTTTGAACCAAGGTCTGAAAGAATTCGTTGCTGTGATCCTCGCTGCACAGATATGTGATCAATACTATTTATGGAATAAAGAAGTTTTTCAATTCCTTTGCTTATATTATCATAAAAATATTTATCCAAATGTTCATTGTAGTTTTTGCTAATACTTAAATAAATGTCGCCTACTTTATCGCAAAACTTATCATATTCTGATTTTGAAGAAATCCTTTTATAAATATGATTGAAATAATCCTCCTTTACAATATTTTCTTCTAATCGTTGACCCTCTAAATAATCTGATAAAGAATTAGAATATAAGGTTTTCCAAATGTTTTCTTCGAATATATTCCAATTCCCATCAGGATGTTCTGCTGGATCAAAATAATGATAATAATTTGAAAATAATGATTCAAATACTTTAAAACTTTCATCGAAGTCATCAATAATTTTCGATTTTCTAGTTTCGTCTTCAAAATAGTCAAAAAACAATCCCGCCCCATTATTGTTTAAAACTTCATCAATAGTTTTTTTGATATATGTAATATCAATAGAATAGTAATAATAAGGTTCAATATTCTTTAAAATATCATCATTCCATAAAACCCAAATTAATATTCTATTATTATTAAATATTTTAATAGAAATGAGCTCGCCATTTTCCCCCCTGCCAAGCCTTTTATAAGTAAGTTCAATTTCGAATCTCTCATCAAAATAATTCAAAGGAAGGTCAAACTTTATTTTTATGTGTTTAGAGTCACTATTAGTCGTAATTATCTTCTCAAAGGTTCCCAAATTGTGATTTCCACCATCAAAGTTTAATTTTTCAATTCTATCTAATTTATTAAAACTATTTTTTAATAAACTAAGCATTTTTATCATAGAACTTTTGCCAGAATTATTAGGTCCTGTTAGTATAGTAATAGGAGCTATATTAAACTCTGTATAATCTTTAAAAACTCTAAAATTTTCAATTCCAATTTTTCTTATCATCTCTATTATTAACTAAGTGATATTAAACCCTAAAAATACTTTTAATATTTGTGAATTAAAATTTTTCCACTATTTCAAATGTATTAAATACAACCTAATTAATAAACTTCTCGTCTCTAGAACGATTCGGAAGTAACCAAAAACAAAAGAGCCAACTCATTAAAGTCAGCTCTTTTTAAATTGTGCGGGCGGAGTCCCGATAGCTATCGGGAAAAACTCTCACAGCAATGCAAAAAACAATTACCTAAAAAACCAAAATAAAAAAGCCGACTCGTTAAAGTCAGCTCTTTTTATAATGTGCGGGCGGAGAGAACACAAAAGCCCAATATTGTAAAATTGCCTAACTCTTGAATTTACTGCAAATGTATATCTAACTTCAATGATAATCAAATGATTGTTGATAATTATTCTTTTAGTTGGTTTCCTTTAATTGTAGTTGATTGGGAATTGTCGTACATTTACCGTACAACAAAATACTATCTGTATGGCTACTTTAAACTATCTCTATCGCTCAACTAAACCCGAAGCCTTTTTAAATATTCGTTTGCTTTTTAGGCATAACGATATTGACTACCAAATAGGCGCAAAATCTAAGATCAAAGTTTCAAAAGATTATTGGAGCAATACCCATAACAGAACAAAGTTTGGAAGTACTATTGAAGATGGAGAAATCAAAGATGAAATTAAAGAGGTCAAAGATAAACTTGATGAACTTGAAAAACATATCTTCAAATACTTCAATGATGCCGATCCTGAAAAAGTTGATAAAGAATGGCTTGATACTACTATTGAACTGTTTTACAATCCTAAAGTAAAAGTTACCATTCCAACCGATCTTACTGGCTTTATTGATTACTATTTGAAAGTCAAGAAATCAGAAATCAAATTGAGTAAGCATAAAAGATTGACTACTACAAAAAACAAAATGCTAAGACTTGAAAAAGAATTGGGATATAAAATACTGATTGCTGAAATAAACGAAGATTTCAAAACTGGATATGTGGATTTTTCTTCAAAGCATAGTTACTCACAAAATACCCAACAAAGAGAATTAGCCCGGATAAAGACTATTTGCAGTTATGCTAAATATTTAGGAGTTGAAACACACTACCAACTAGATAAATTAAATTTGAAGCGTGAAACGGTTAACCACGTCTATCTGAACTTTGACGAATTAGAAATTATCAAAAATAAAGTTTTCACTAAAGACTATTTAGATAATGCCCGCGACTGGCTTTTGATCTCTTGTTATACGGCCGCGCGCGTATCTGATTTTATGAAATTCACAAAAGAAAATATCAGAATAGAAAACGGAAAATATCTTTTAGAGTATAAGCAGCAAAAAACAGATAATCTAACAACTATACCAGCATCAAAAGAACTTAGAACTGTATTGAGTAAAAGAAAAGGAGACTTTCCCCGCGCAATATCTGATCAAAAATATAACGAATACATAAAGGAAGTTTGCAAGGAATGTGAATTTAACGAAATGACAAAAGGCAAAAAACGTATTAGTGTTGCACCGGAAGGCGTGAAACCTACTAAATATGATTACCGTGATGTTATTGGAGAATTTCCCAAACACGAGTTAGTAACAAGCCATATCGGCCGCAGAAGTCTAGCCACTAATTATTATGGTAAAGTACCAACTACTTATCTAATCGGGATAACTGGCCATTCAACAGAAAAACAATTTCTAAATTATATTCAAAAGAGCAACAAAGATTTGGCTTTAGATGCTTATGATTACTTTAATTGAAAAATAAAATGTTTTTTTCAGGGTGCATTTCGTGCATTCCGTGCATTATTAAATTTATACTCAAATGACTTACAAAGAATTTATAGAAGAAAATACCGAAGCAGCCAATAAGGTAGATATTACAAAATTGCAGAATGTTTACACCATATTAGAAGGGCAGAAAATAAAATTAGATAGTGCAACAATGCCCGAAGAAAGAAAGGAAGTAATTGACTTTTGTATTATCTGTATAAAAGAAAATAAGCAGCGATTGAGAACACATTTCACGCGACAACATCCCATTAAAGGACCTTGGTATGGCGCCCCACCAGTTACATTAAGATTGCTTAATGAATATACTGATTTATACAATAGGGCTAATGGGATTCAGGAAGACGAAATAAATGCAAAAAAAGATAATCCTTATCCTGAAATCTTTCCCGATAATTTTTCTTTTTGGCTTTTTGAAAGTCTTCACGAAACCTACAAAGACAGTGATAATCAGTTGGCGGATTATAGTTTCATTTATCGTAAAATGTGGGATTTAGGTCATATATTAGAATATCAAAAACCCGAAATGTTTAGAAAATGGATAAGAAAAGAGCCTTATAATATAATTCTTGGCGACAAATTCAAAACTTTGGACCGCTGCACAACAGCCAGTAAAGAAAATAATTTCAATCTTACATTTGATTTAGTTGAAAAACTATAAGAACGTACCGTAAAGGCTACAATCACGTACCGTTAAACGGTTTGCCTTCAATCTAAATTTGCTTTATGAACTAATACATAAAGCAAAATGGAAGCAAAAACAATTCTCACCCAGACAAGCCCACAAGAGCTATCGGAACTGATAAGCGAAGGCGTAAAAATTCAAATTCAATCTTTAAGGGATGCGTTACTGGCTAAAGATGCCAATGACGAATTAATGAGCCGCGAGCAAGCTTGTGAGTTTCTACAAATTGACCCCTCTACGCTTTGGGCGTGGCAGAACCGGGGCAAAGTAACTGCCTATGGTATATCGGGCAATAGAAGGTATTACAAACGTTCCGAGTTGTTGGATGCGTTGAAACCCCTAAAAAAATAGAGTTATGCAGAACGAACCACATAACTCTAAAGAAAAATCTTTGGCAAATAGACAGGTTAAAGATACGGATTTTATCACAATGGTTTCCGCTGATATGGAAAGCCAAGCAGAAAAAACCGAGATTCCGAAAATTGATAATTCCGACATATTAAATATTTTACTGAAAACTATCAAAAAAGTAGATTTTCAATTGTTGGCCTATCCTGATATTAACGAGGTTCGTCAACAAATTGAAGTACTACTACCATTAATTAAAAATGAAGATGGAAGTTTCAATACTGATAATGAAGCCGATTTTAAGGAGTATCAGAAACTAAGCAAAAAATTAGATTCTTATAAGGTAGGTAAAAATCACTTTTTAATATTAGTAGTTGAGCAGCTTCTAAAGATTGCGCAGGCTAATAAATGGGGATTGTGCAAAAAGAACGGATTTATCTATTTATTTAATAGCAATTATTGGAATGAGACAGACAAAGAACAATTTCAATTTTTCTTGGGATCAGTCGCGCTAAAAATGGGAGTGAATAAATTCAAAGGAAAGATTCACACGTTCAAAGATGAACTCTATAAACAGTTTCTAAGTGATGCCTATCTACCAACACCGAAGACTGATAAAAATAGCGTGTTGATAAATACGCAAAATGGAACATTTGAAATTAGCCCTAAAAATCGAGGACTTCGGGAATTTAGGCAAAAAGACTTTATTACCCACCAATTACCATTTGAATATGAACCCGAAGCCAAAGCCCCATTATTTCAAAAGTACTTAGATGAAGTTTTGCCGGATCCCGATAAACAAAAAGTATTAGCGGAATATTTCGGTTATGTTTTTATTAGGCCGAGCGTTTTAAAACTTGAAAAAATGTTAATCCTTTATGGTACGGGCGCAAATGGTAAAAGTGTATTGTTTGAAATTATCAATGCTTTGTTAGGGATGGAGAATGTTACAAATTATTCCCTCCAATCATTGACGAATGAAAACGGATACTACCGGGCTAAGATTGCAAATAAGTTGGTAAACTATGCAAGTGAGATAAACGGTAAACTGGAAAGCGATATTTTTAAACAAATGGCTTCGGGCGAACCGGTGGAAGCCCGGCTACCTTATGGCGATCCCTTCACGCTTTACGAATACGCAAAACTGATATTTAACTGTAATACTTTGCCCCACGATGTTGAGCATACGAACGCATTTTTTAGGCGGTTTCTAATTGTTGGCTTTGATGTAACTATTCCCGAAGAAAAACAGGATAAAGAACTATCTCAAAAGATTATTAGCTCGGAGCTATCAGGCGTGTTTAACTGGATTCTTTTAGGACTTGAAAGATTATTAGCACAAAAGAAATTCAGCAGGTGCGCGGCTATTGATAATGCTTTGAATGATTTTAAAAAAGATAGCGATAGCGTGAAAATGTTTATTGATGAATTTGAATATCAAATAGAGGTCGAAGGATTTACAATGATAAAAGACCTATATAATCATTACCGATCCTTTTGTATTGAGGACGGATGCAGACCCGTAAACAAGTCTAATTTTATGAAGCGATTAAGACATCATAAAATATTAGTTGAGCGTAAAAGTAGCGGTTATGTGGCATTTGTAGTTTCAGAATTCAATCAATATTGATATGGCTACTGTCGCTTATAAATATACACTTGATACTGGAAGCAAGAAATTTGTTTGCCCCAACTGCCATAAAAAACGCTTTGTTAAGTATTTGGACACCACTACTGATAACTATCTATCTGATGACTTTGGAAGGTGCGACCGTGAGCAAAATTGCGGTTATCACAAAGCACCTCCAAAAGGTAAAAAGTGCTATTTAATTACATTTCTATCAATTGAAGATATTAGCCCAAAAGCAATAAAGGCAGTAGATGAAAATGGAATGATATACTTCGTTCCAAAGTCTCAAATAATGGAGCGCAATAATAATGATTGTTGGTTGACTGAATGGTATTTGGAAAAAGAAAATATACTTCATTCAGGATGCGAAAGTAAATATTTCAATTCTGATAAATTGGAAGTAGTCAATACAGCAACTTTTAAAGAACCTCAACCCGAGCCAACACCAAGTTATCACAGTTTAGAATTATTGGATCAGTTGTTTAATGACAATAGCACCGAAGACAATTTTACGAATTTCCTAAAATCAATATTTGATATTAAAGAAGTAAACAAGGCCGTTAGGGATTACCTAATAACTGGAACTAATATGAAGTGGCCAGGAGCAACTATATTTTGGCAGATAGACCACAAAGAACAAATTCACGCGGGTAAGGTTATGCTATACAATCCCGAAGATGGGAAGCGAGTAAAAGAACCTTATAATCATATCGACTGGCTGCACAATATCGAAAATGATAAAGATTTCAATTTGTGCCAATGCCTATTTGGACTGCATAGAATTAATGAACCAAATCAAAAACCTATCGCAATAGTTGAAAGTGAAAAAACTGCAATTATAATGAGCATCGTACTACCTGAATATATTTGGATAGCAACGGGTGCAAAACACGGATTGAATATTGAAAAATTGAAGTCTTTGAAAAATAGGCAAATAGTTTTATATCCTGATAAAGGAGAATTTGAAAACTGGCAGAAAATAGAAATCGAAGGTAAAAAGAACAATTTCAGGATAACTACCAGTGATTTATTGGAAAATACAGAACTGGAAGCAGGAGCGGATTTAGTTGATTTATATGAAATCAAAAATGAACAATAATTTAAAATAAACAAAAATGAAAGTAACAAGAACAATTTACAAGAACGTATTAAACGAAAGAGAGAACCTAGACCACGAAGAAATCCAAGAGATAATGTATGGAGGGGTTATGTTTAGCCCTGATGATGGAGGATGTATATTAGAAGGATGTAAATGTACCGAAGGCCATTGGGTTAGTATTAATTTGCCTTTGGATGATAATGGCGATTCAGAAACGATATTTATTGAGTTTAAGGACGCATATGAATTTTCTAACTTTAAAGAAAACTCAACACCCAAAACGAAATCGCAAAGGATTTAGGACGCAATAACTAAAAACTATAATTGCAAACACAAATGATAAATAATGTTGATAACTAATCTGCCAAAAATGAGGTTAACCCCTTGTTTATCAATATCTTTAAGGGATGGAATATAAACTTTCAGAGCAGTTAAAACAAGCGATCCAAAGCGAAATTGGAAGCAAAGGCCAACACAATCGAAAAGTTGTTTTCGGAGCTATGGCGAAAGAGGTATTTCCCGCAATAAGCCGTTCGGCCTTGTTGATTGGGGAAAAGTTGGAATTGGTTTCTTATGATCTAAAGTAGATAAAAGTAGAGAGATGAAAAAGAAAAAGACAGGCGGACGAAAAGCGGGAACACCTAATAAGACCACGCAGGAAATACGCGATTTTATGCAAGGTTTCTTGAGTGAAAAGTTTGAAAGCTTAGATGAGGTATTCGAGCAATTGGAGCCAAAGGATAAGATAAACGCCATTATAAAGATGCTTCCATACTTAGTGCCTAAACAGATGCAAATGGACGTTTCAGCAACGCACAAACACCAAACAAAGCAGGATTTGAGCAAACTATCAGATGATGAACTTTACCAGCTTTTAGAATTAACCGAAAAAGCAAATTCAAAATAATATGAGCCAATATAAAAGAAACAAGGACGGACAATTTTACCGAACGGGTAAAAAAGTACCAGCTATCAAAGTAATCAAAACGAAAAAAGTACCAGCAATTAAAGTAAAATAACTATGAGCAATCAAACAAAAAAGATTCTGCTAAAAACAAACGAAAAGAAAATTGAAGCAATCAACAAAGAAGCAGTTAATTCAGCCGATAAACTAAACTCACTAATTCACGAATGCGAGAAAGTATGTAAAACCACATTTTCAAAAGATGAGCGGGATAATATCAGGGATGCTGGAATGAAGTTTATAAAAGATTATTTCAAACCAAAGTTTCAATTTCCAGATGCAGATGATAAGCTAAACTTTCAGCTCATTGGTATTGACCTTGAACAATTGGAAAAAACATTTAAAGGTTATCCTATTTGGCGAGAATATCCTATTGAGCAAAACGATAAAGGCGTGTTTGAATTGGTTGGAGAACCTAAACAAATTGAACGATGCTACACATACACCGAGAACGAAAAGCAAGTGAGGGCGTATGAATTGGGCGTAAAGATTACCGACCTACTTAATACGGCTATTGAAGAAAACTTCATTCCAGAGCGTTCAGCGTATCGGTTTATCGCTATGAATGGATTAATCACCGCCAACTCAAAACAAACGAGAGCGGAACTGAACACGGAGCATATAAGTAGGATAAAGTAGGTAAGACTATAAAGCCGTTTTTTATAGAATAGATTAAAATATATAGGTTTGGGGAAAATTCCCGTTCGTTCTCATAGGCGAGCGGGTTTTTTATTTGTACTTTGTTTTCTTTAACTAACTAAAATATTTAATTATGAAAAAAATCATTCTATCCGCATTTGTACTGTCTCTTTTCACATTAACCAATGCAATATCGCAAACAGTAAACGATGTACTGTTAAAGGATATTGATGTTAAGTACTTACAAATTGTAGGCACTACTAAAATGATGAGTAACAAAGTAACTATTGAAATTGATTTCGGTCAAGAAAATAAATTTTGGAGTGCTAAAGACACACAAATAAAAGATGAAAATGGTAAACTCCTAACTTTTAATTCAATGATTGATGCGCTAAACTTTTTTGGAACTCACGGCTATGATTTCGAAACTGCCTATGCGATTAGCACTGGCAATCAAAACGTTTATCATTATTTATTAAAAAAGGAATAATAAAACCTCTTGCAATTGTCATTTTAATAATTGTAGGGTTATTTGGAGTTATCGAATTGCCATAAAAAAATCCTATGCACCAAATGCACGAAATGAAGGTTTAAAAACAACTTTTTATTTTACGTTTTTACTTGAAAATAGAGCATTCAAACAGACCACCGTACCGAAATCGTACATAAACAGAAAATAAAAAACCTCAACAGTCTAATAATTAGATAGTTGAGGTTTTATTATGTGCGGGCGGAGAGACTCGAACTCTCACACCGCGAGGCACTAGATCCTAAGTCTAGCGTGTCTACCAATTCCACCACGCCCGCATTAATCTTTTTTTTGCGTGTCTATCATCCCGATAACTATCGGGACCACCACGCCCGCATTAAATTCTTTTACAGAATACTTAGGACTCTCTGTAAAAGGAGTGCAAATATAAACAAGATTTTGGTTTTAAAAATAATTATTTTTAGAAATTTTCAAATCTCCTAAATCTAAGTTAAACCCAAGCAGCATTTATCATTTATAAGGCTTTGTTTACGCGGGGTTTCGTACTTTAGCATTTCTTCAAAATAACCATTTATGAAAAGTGCAAAACCTTATATTGAAAAAAACAAAGATCGATTCTTGGATGAATTGATTGAACTATTAAAAATACCGTCAATTAGTGCCGATCCTGCTTATAAAAAAGATGTTTTAATAACAGCTGAAGCAGTAAAAACCCAACTGGAGAAAGCAGGATGTGATGCCGTCGAAATATGCGAAACACCTGGTTATCCAATTGTTTACGGTGAAAAGATGATTGACAAAAAGCTACCGACTATTTTGGTTTACGGTCATTACGATGTGCAACCGCCAGATCCATTAAACTTATGGGTGAATCCACCCTTTGAGCCTACCATCAAAAAGACAAAATTACATCCCGAAGGCGCCATTTTTGCCCGTGGAAGCTGCGATGACAAAGGGCAGATGTATATGCACGTAAAGGCTTTGGAATATATGACAGAGACCGACCAACTACCCTGCAACGTAAAGTTTATGATTGAAGGCGAAGAAGAAGTTGGAAGCGTTAGCCTAGGATGGTTTTTAGAGAGAAACAGAGAGAAGTTAAAAAACGATGTTATCTTGATTAGCGACACAGGAATGATTGCCCCTGATACGCCTTCTATTACTACGGGTCTTCGTGGCCTGAGTTATGTGGAAGTGGAAGTAACTGGCCCCAACCGTGACCTTCATAGTGGTCTATATGGCGGAGCTGTAGCAAACCCAATAAACATACTTACAAAAATGATTGCTTCTCTTCACGATGAGAACAATCATATTACCATCCCAGGCTTTTATGACGATGTAGAAAATCTTTCAAAGGAAGAACGCGAGAAAATGGCGGAAGCTCCTTTCAATTTGAAAAATTATGAAAAAGCTTTAGATATCGATTCGGTTTATGGTGAAAAAGGATATTCAACCAATGAGCGCAATTCAATAAGACCAACATTGGACGTAAATGGAATTTGGGGCGGTTATACTGGCGAAGGTGCCAAAACAGTAATTGCCAGCCAAGCATTTGCAAAAATTAGCATGCGTTTGGTACCAGATCAAGATTGGGAAAAAATAACAGAGCTTTTCAAAAATCACTTTGAAAGTATTGCTCCAGAAGGAGTTCGCGTAAAAGTAACACCACATCACGGCGGGCAAGCTTATGTAACGCCTATTGATAGTTTAGGTTATAAAGCTGCTGAAAAAGCGTATGAAGAAACATTCGGAAAAACACCAATCCCACAACGCAGTGGTGGAAGTATTCCAATTGTAGCCTTATTTGAAAAAGAATTGAAAAGTAAAACTATTTTAATGGGCTTCGGTTTAGATAGCGACGCCATCCACTCTCCTAATGAACATTTTGGAATTTGGAATTATTTAAAAGGAATTGAAACTATTCCGCAGTTTTATCATTTCTTTACGGAAATGTCTAAATAAGGAAATTTCTGCATTAAATGGGTGCAACTTTTTTCCTTCCGAAAATGAATAAAAAGTAAGTGTATCAGACCTAACAGGTTTATTATTCTTCGCATAAAGCTATGAATGACGAAGGAAACCTGTTAGGTCTTTTATTTATATCTAAAAGAAGGCCTAACGGCAACAAACTTCGACAAAAGCTTAGCACATCGCCTTGCAGGAAAACGATTAGAACCTATTAAATCTTAAAATTATCTCTTAACTCCTCCCCTTCGAAGGGGAGGCTGGGAGGGGATGTCTATACCTTCTTTACAAAATCAGTAATTATTACAATCTGCTGCCCGTCAACTTTACCTTCAATGTATTTTTCATTATCGCGATCTAGGGAGATTCTACGAACTGCGGTTCCTTGTTTGGCAACCATACTGCTACCTTTCACTTTTAAGTCTTTTATTAAGACTACAGAATCACCGGTTTCTAGAATAACACCATTAGAATCTCGGTGAATAACCGCATCGCCTTTTTCTTCCTCAACACCAGCTTTTGCCCATTCTCTGGTTTCATCTTCCAAATACATCATATCCAACAAATCCTGAGGCCAACCTTCTGCTTTTAGTCTATTTAACATTCGCCAAGCCATAACCTGAACTGCAGGAATTGTACTCCACATACTGTCATTCAAGCAGCGCCAATGGTTTGATTCCACTTTTTCAGGATCTTCAATTTGCTCTTTACACGTGTCGCAGATTAAAATGGACGCTTCCGCTCCTTCAACTGGGGAATTGGGCACTTCAAAAACACTAAGGTTTTCTTCATTTCCACAAAGTTCACATTTGTTTTCACTTCGTTCTTGTAGTTCTTTTTCTAGGCTCATTGTATAAAATTTTTCTCCGTCGCAATGGCTTTGGAGATTATAGGTGCAAAGATAGCCCATTGGATTGAAAAAACCTTCTGAATAACTTTGCATAAGATTTCGGAATAAAATTTGAGACTTAATTTATTATCTTTATAAGCTCGAATCCAATATAAACCTCAAAAATCATGAAATCTAAAAATACACTGCCTACGTTATTTCAACTAAGTTTATTCTTGATTCTGGTTTTTACTTTTTCAGGTTTCGCACAGAATAAGAAACAAATTAATTTAGTTTCTTCCTATAAAGAATACACCGAATTACCCCGAGAAATAAGCTATGCCCACCTCAATAAAACTACTTATTTAAAGGGAGAGATAATGGGTTTTACCGCATATGTTTTCGACAAAGCAAACAAGAAGCCTTCAACAACGACTACCAATGTTTACTGCACAATTTCCGATGAAAACAATAAAGTTATAAAAAGTGAAATGATTTTGGCAGCCAATGGAATTGCTAATGGTTCCTTTCAAATCGATGATATTTTTACTTCTGGAGAATATACTTTTAGAGCTTACACCAACTGGATGCGAAATTTTGACGAGCAAAATTATTATACGCAAACAGTAAAAATCATTGATTCGGAAACCAAAGACGTCCAAAAAACTAAGATTTCGACCTTAAAACTTGATGCTCAATTTCTTCCTGAAGGCGGACACTTTGTTGCAGGTGTAAAAAACTCTGTGGGTGTGATTGTAAAAGACAGTCTCGGTTTTGGTGTTTCAAACGTGACCGGCATAGTGGTAGATTCAGAAAATAATACCCTTATCAATTTTGAAATAAATAATCTCGGCATCGGAAAATTTACTTTTATGCCAGATGAGGACGAATTATACAGTGCGATTTTGGATTTTAATGGGACAGAACAAAAATTTGCACTTGGAAAAACAGAGAGTCAAGGGATTGCTCTAACGCTAAACAATCTAGAGAATAGAGTTGCGCTTTCTTTCCGAACGAATGAAAATACAATTAAAGAAATCAAAAACAACAATTACACTTTGGCAATCCATAACGGAAATGTTCTAAGAACCATCGATATTAATTTTGGAGAGTCTTTGGAAGTTGTTAAAATGATCAATTATAAAGATTTGAATACAGGCATAAATATTTTTACCCTTTTTGATGAAAATAGCAAACCCATTCTAGAGCGAATGTTTTTTAAATATGACGGAATCAATCTACTTACCACGCAAAAACCACAAACTGTGGAGTCACGAGATTCTTTAACAATTAAAATTCCTATAAATAATATTAACACGGCTGCCGTCAATAACTTCAGCGTGTCCGTGCTTCCAGAAGAAACAAAATCCTACAATCCCAATAACAATATCATTTCTGAGACCTACTTACAGCCTTATATTAAAAGTTATATTGAAAATGCCGTCTACTATTTTACAGATATAACCCGAAATAAGAAGTTTGAACTAGACAATGTTCTTCTTACCCAAGGTTGGAGCAGTTATGACTGGAATACCGTTTTTAATCATGCCCCAAAAGAGCTTTACGAATTTGAAAACGGGATCAGTTTTATAGCAAATGTCAACAACAAACCTGCCTCAAAATATATGATGTATGCCAGTTTGAATAATGAATTAGAAATTTTTGATTTTGGTGATGGAGCTAAAGATTTTGGAGCAGTTGGGCTTTATCCTATGGACACGGAAAAAATAAGATTCAGTGGTATCAAAAAAAATGACAATATAGAAAGACCAAGTTTATATTTTCAATTTTCGCCTTCAAAAGTTCCAAATTTGAATATAAATGGAACCCAAGCTCCTTTAAATCACAAAACTGTGATTGATACTTATCCAGGCCAAAAGATATCAAATACAAGCTGGGGCAAAGCCGAACAACTTGCAGAAGTAGTAATTCACGGAAACAAAACGCTATCGCGAGAAGACAAATTGACAAGAAATGCATTTGGAAAGACTAAAGTCATCGACGATCAAATTCGAAAATCATCTGTTTTCTTGAAAGATTATATCAGATCGCAAGGTTGGAATGTATTTATGTCTATGGGTCACCTTATAATAACAAACCCAAGGCCTACTTCATTTGGCCAGGGAGAGACAATTACCACAGCTGGAACACTATCTGGCACGACTAATACCGTGGTTAAAACCATGCCAGTTGTTGTTTATTTCGACGACATGCGTCTAGCAAATATTGATAATTTATCTAACTACACGATGGACAACGTAGACTACATCTTTTTCGATAAATCTGGAGCAAGTGAAGGAGGATCTGGGGCTCCAGGGGTAATAAAAATCTATACCGATCCTACTCTTTCTCAAAGTAAAATGAAAAGAAATGTATCTCAAGAAGTTTCGGTTCCGTTGCCATTTAGCAGTCCAAAAAAGTTTTATACTCCAGAATACTCATCCTATCAAGGTAAATTTTATAAAGATTACGGAGTGATTGGCTGGTTTCCGAGGCTTACAATTCAAAGCGATGGAAATATAGAATTTAAAATTCCAAGACAACTAATAGATAGTTTATCTGTTTTTATTGAAGGGACTGCTAATGACGGTAGTTTTATTTCTGAAAAAAAGACAGTTCTAGTTCCATAAATTCCATATTTATAAAACTTAGGTTCCTTCAAATAGTTTGATATTTAAACTCATGAATTCAAAAATTACCGATTTATCGATCTTCCTGCAATGCTTGACTCTAGTTTTGGTCTTTTCGTTTTCAGGCTTTGGTCAAAATAAAGAGAATTCAGATCTAGTTTCTTCCTATAAAGAATATACTGAATTGCCAAGGGAAATAAGCTACGCCCATCTTAACAAAACCACTTATTTAAAAGGTGAAATAATGGGGTTCACCGTCTATGTTTTCGATAAACTGAACAAAAAACCTTCGCCCACCACGAGAAATATTTACTGCACAATTTCCGATGAAAAAAATAGAATCGTAAAAAGCGAAATGGTATTGGCGGCAAATGGTACTGCTAATGGCTCTTTTGAAATTGACAGCCTTTATAGCTCGGGCCAGTATACTTTTAAGGCATACACCAATTGGATGCGAAATTTTGATGAACAGAATTATTATGTGCAAAACATAAAAGTAATTGATTCGGAAGTAGAAGATATTGTAAAAAATAACGTCACAACCTCAAAACTAGACGCACAATTTCTTCCCGAAGGGGGGCATTTTGTTGCCGATGTGAAAAACTCCGTTGGGGTGATCATAAAAGATAGTATCGGTTTTGGAGTTCCAGATGTCACTGGGAAAGTTGTGGATTCAAAAAACAATAAGCTTACAGATTTTGAAACAAATGGTCTTGGCATAGGTAAATTTACGTTTTTACCCAATACAAATGAATTATATAAAGTGGTTCTAAACTTTAATGGCACCGAACAAACATTCCCTATAGAAAAACCAGAAAACCAAGGAATAGCCTTAACCGTGAACGATTTAGAAAATAGGGTTGCACTTTCTTTCCGAACCAATGAAAATACGCTTAAGCTAATAAAAAAGAAAAATTATACCTTGGCAATCCATAACGGAGCTGTCCTAAGAACCGTCAATGTAAACTTCGGAAAATCTTTGGAAATCGTAAAAATCATCAATTATGAAGATTTGAGCACTGGCATCAATATTTTTACACTTTTTGACGACAATAACCATCCTATTTTGGAACGCCTGTTTTTTAAATATGATGGAATAAAACTGCTATCGGCACAGAATCCACAGATTGTAAACTCTAAGGATTCACTGACAATTGCAATTCCAATAAATAATATTAACCAAGTTTTGATTAATAACTTCAGCGTATCTGTCCTTCCGAGTGAAACAAAGTCCTACAACCCCAACAACAATATTATTTCTGAAGCTTACTTACAGCCTTATATTAAAAGTTATATTGAAAATGCAGCATACTATTTCACTGAAATTACAAGAAAAAAGAAATTTGAATTGGACCATGTTCTCTTAACGCAGGGCTGGAGCAGTTACGATTGGAATACCATTTTTAACAAGCCGCCCCAGGAGCTTTACGAATATGAAAACGGAATCAGTTTTAGAGCAAATGTCAACGACAAGACAGCGTCGGAATATATGATGTACGCCAGCATAAACAATGAGATGGAAATTTTTGATCTTTCTAAGGGCGAGAAAGATTTTGGGGCTGTAGGACTTTATCCCATGGAAGCAGAAAAAGCCAGATTCAGTGCAATCAAGAAAAATAAAAATATTGAAAGATCGAATTTATATCTTCAATTTTCACCTTCTACAATTCCTAATTTAAATATCGGAAAAAAAGCTCCTGCACCATTAAGCGAAAGCACAACCTACTTAAATAGAGATGTTAAACCAATGTATCAATCCAGTTGGGAAAAAAGAGAAAAGTTAAAGGAAGTAATTGTAACAACTCATAAAGAATTGGAAAGAGCAGATAAATTAAATCGTGTTCCTTATGGAAAAGTAGAAGTTTTTGACGATTTAAAACGCAAGACAACAAAGGATTTTGCAAGCTATATTCGCACACAAGGATTTATTGCACTAGAAGGAATGGGATCGTTAAAAATATTGAATCGCCGTCCAGTTTCTATCAGGCAAGAATCTATAGGCAAATCTGCTGTTGGGCCAATTGTATATCTAGATAACATACGTCTAAGCGACACAAATATTTTATACAAATACAATATGGATAATATAGATTATATTTACATAAACAAATCTGGTGCTGGCGAAGGCGGGGATGCTGCTGCAGGGGTTATCAAAATCTTCACCGATCCTACCATAGATCAAGGCAATACAAAACGAAATGTAACCCAAGAAATCGCTGTGCCATTAACTTTTAGCACTCTCAAAAAGTTTTACACCCCAGAATATACTTCATATCAAAGCAGATTTTATCAAAACTATGGAGTAATTGGATGGTTTCCGAGACTATCAATTCAAGACGATGGAAAAATCCACTTTACTATTCCACATCAACAAATAGATGGCTTATCAATTTTTATTGAAGGAACTGCTAATGACGGGGGTTTTATTTCTGAGAAAAAGACGCTTACAGTTCCCTAGCCTCTCACCTGTCCTAAATCTTTTGGTATTTATTTTTTGACATTTGAATTTTTTACCGCTCTACATTTGTAGAGTTAAAATATTTATTCTACGTTTGTAGAGTTAATTTCAATCTCATAAAGATGACACTCTCAAAAGCTGAAGAACAATTAATGCAACTCCTCTGGAAACAGGAACGGGCTTTTATGAAAGATCTCATAGAAGCATATCCTGAACCAAAGCCAGCTACTACTACAGTTGCAACGCTTTTAAAACGGATGCAGGACAAAAAATTTGTAGATTATATCCAACTTGGGCGTTCGCGTGAGTACTTCCCGTTGGTAAAGAAGAAAGACTACTTTTCAAAACAAGTCAATGGCTTGATCAAAAATTTCTTTAATAACAGTCCTTCTCAGTTTGCTTCATTTTTTACTGAAGAAACCAATCTTTCAAAAAAAGAATTGGAAGAATTGAAGGCTTTAATCGATTCTGAAATTAAAAAGAAACATCCTTTAAAATAGTAAGTTGCTATCGATCTAAATACCATTGGATGTTCAATCAATCCTTTAAAAAATAATATTAACGCTTGATTAATTGATTATGGAAATTTATCTTTTAAAATCCACAACCATCCTCGTCATCCTTTTCGTCTTTTACAAAATGACTTTGGAAAACAGTTCCATCCATCATTTTAAAAGATTCTATCTACTTGGAAGTTTAGCCGCAGCATTTCTCATTCCGCTAATAACCTTTACAACATATGTTGAAGCATCGCCAATCCTTCCTATTTACACTTCAGGAACTGAGCAAATACTATTGACGGAAACCAAAGAAAGTATTAATTATTGGCCGATTACTTTATGGATCATTTACGGAATTGGAGTATTATTTTTTAGTGTGAAGTTTTTCAGAAATATTCATCTTTTAGCTCAAAAAATTCGCCAGAATACGAAATATAAAAAAGGTGGTTTTATTCACGTTCTCTTAAATGAAACAGTAATTCCACATACATTTTTTAAGTATATCTTTTCGAATAAAAAACAATTTGAAACCGGGGAAATCCCAGCTGAAGTTATGCTTCACGAAGAAGCTCATGCCAGCCAAAAACACAGCTTGGATATTGTTTTAATCGAAATTTTAAAAATAATATTTTGGTTTAATCCGTTGTTTTATTTCTTAAAAAGAAGCATTAAACTAAACCACGAATTTCTAGCAGATCAAGCAGTTTTAAATCACGGTTTTGAAATGGCAGCTTATCAAAAACTATTGTTGACATTTTCATCTCCCAATAGTTTTCGGAATCCTATAACGCCATATTTGGCCCATTCAATTAATTATTCATCTATGAAAAAACGATTTTCAATTATGAAAACGAACACCTCACGCCGCGCCATTCTATTTAGAAGTTTATTGGTTTTGCCTTTACTGTCCTTTTTGATTTATGGGTTTAGCACACAAGAAACTGTTGAAAAAAATACGTTGAGTAATTACGTTTCTACCAATGAAACTATAGAAGACATTCAAATAAAAATTGATGAAAATTCAAAAATCTCATTAAATGGAAAAGCTGTTTCACTGTCAACTTTAAAAGATGAGATAAATACACTGAATACAAATCTGTCCACCGAACAGAAACAAAAGTACCTCTTGGCGAGCATTGACATTGAAAATAATACCGTAAAAAGCGTAGCAGAGGAAGTGGGTGATATATTATATTCCTGCAATATCAGAAGCTGGAATGTTACTAGTATTCAGGGTGAAAAAGAGGCAGGTCTAAAGCACATTCCTTCGAATAATCCAAAGGCTGGAAAAACCATTGAAGAAGCTGAAATAATGTACCAACAGGACCAAGAAGAAATAGAAAGATTTAAAAAGACAAACACTAAAATTAAAAATGACGAAAAAAATCCGTGGTCAGTTCAAGTGGGCGAAAAGGTCGAAAGAGACGAAGCTACTGGAAAAATCATTCAACAAAAAGCTACCAAAGCCGAAGTTAAAGAATACAATAAGCTAGCTAAAAAATACAATGCTATTGCTCTGGAGAAACGCGTTATTAACGAGGAAGATTTGCAACGTCTGGAAAGCATTTACAAGAAAATGAGCGATGCGCAAAAAGCGAAGGCTGCCCCTTTTCCATCCTTGTCTTCTTCAGCAACATCGAAAAAAACTAGTATCCATTTCAACAAAAATATAAATACTAATATCCCGACACCTCCAACCCCCTCATTTTATAATGATAAGAAAGATGTGAAAACCGATTTGTCAACGGTATTTATGTATGAGGACATGGTTATTCCGGCCAATAAAGCAATTGATCTACTTTCCAACAGTAAAAATGATATATATACGCATGCCAGTAAAGAAAACGGACAGGATGTTGTGAGGATATCGCGCAGGGCAATGAATAATGGAAAAAAATACGATTTATTCTCTCCATTACCATCTAGTTTAAGCTTAACTGATAAAGGCCTATCCCAAAAAAGTGGAATCAGTGATGCTACTTATTATTACAATGGGATCGAAATTACTGCCGAAAAAGCACATGAGTTACTTGAGAACAATAATGACTTAAGAGTTTATATAAACAAAACAGAAGATGGTAAGGGAACTATAACTTTATCTGAAACACCAATTTCAAATAAAAATAATATGGCTCCACCTACGCCTCCTATTCCACCTATACCAAATTCATCTAAAAAGGATAATACAAATCTTAATTTATCAAAACCGGAAAGATCTGGCTTCCATTTCAATACATCGAAGAACGCAAATACTGCACTATACTATTATAAAGATAAGCTTATCCCTTTTAGTAAAGCACACAAATTGCTGTCGGAGAACAAAACATTAAAAATGTATATCTCAAAAGAAGAAAATGGAGTGTCCACTGTAACATTATCAGAAACACCAATCTTAGGTAAGAAACAACCAAAAAAAGCTGAAGAGGAGAATTAAATTAGTCAATATTAAAACAGAAATGCTTCTGAAAGATTAATTTTTCAGAAGCATTTCTCATTATATAAAATTCAAACTATTGCTTATTCCAAGTATCATTCAATAGATTGACATCTGGTAACATTTTGTTTGGATCCATAACAACACGTTTTACATCTTTGGTTGTTTTTAAAAAATGACTCCAGCTATTGCCGCGCTGCCAAATTTCTACTGGAAGCCTGACATCTTCCGTGGTATCATCAGCATAAATCACTTGAAGTTCAACAGGCATTGGAATTCCTCCATCATTTTCAACTTTAATAAGGTAACCTCCTTTGTAACCTTCCACAGAAGATATTCCCATGTCTATATTAGCATTCCCATAAAACCAACCTTTCCAGAAGTAAGATAAATCTTCTCCAGCCACGTTTTCAATATGATTAAAGAAATCGTTTGGCTGTGGGTGTTTGTAGGCCCAATGGCGGATATAACTATTGAAAGCATTATCAAAACGCTCATGACCAAGAATGTATTCGCGAAGTAAAAACAATCCAGCAAAGGGTTTATAATAGGCTGTATATGCAAGGTTTCGCGCATTTGCCACCTCAGGGGAAGTATCTATTCCCTCTCTAGTTTCAGAGGTTAAGTAAGCAATTAAGCTACGTGGGCCTTCCATTCGGGTATCGTATTCCCCATTATTAAAAGCTTCGGTGCTATAGTGATTAATAAAAGTATTTAAACCTTCGTCCATCCAAGGATAACGGCGCTCATTGCTACCAACAATCATCGGGAACCAGTTGTGTCCAAATTCGTGATCTGTAACGCCCCACAGACTTGAATCAGTACTTTTATAAGAACAGAAACTAACTCCAGGGTATTCCATTCCTCCAGCGCTTGCTGCAACGTTTATAGCATTGTGATATGGATAAGGATAATAGGTTTTTGAGTAAAACTCTATCGCTCCTTTGGTAAACTCAGTGGAACGGCTCCAAGCATTTTCACCATCACTCTCTTTAGGATATACAGATTGAGCCAATCCTGTTTTGCCATCGCCAAGATTCATACGAGCGGCATCCCAAATAAATGCTTTTGAAGAAGCCCAGGCCACATCACGTGTGTTTTCCATTTTAAAATGCCAAGTAAGTGTACCGTTATTTTTAACGTGCGTAGCTGACTTTCCAACCTCATCTGGTTTGATTATATAAACTGTCTTATCACTTTTCTCTGCTTGTGCAAAACGTTTTTGTTGTGTTTTAGTAAGTACGTCTTTCGGATTTTGAAGTACTCCTGAACAGACTACAGTTTGATCGGCTGGAGCGGTAATTTTTACATCAAAATCGCCATATTCACAGTAAAACTCACCTGCGCCCAAATACGGTTCTGTATTCCACCCTACAACATCGTCGAATACTGCAACTCGTGGATACCATTGTGCAATGGCATAAATAGTTCCATCTTTGGTGTCTAGTCTTCCCATTCTATCCATTCCTTCAACAGGAACTTTAAATTTGAAGTTCATTTTTATAGTGACTTCTCCACCTTTAGCCGCTAGAGGCTTATCTAGGAAAAGTTGCATTCGCGTATCAGAAATTATATATTTTGAAGAAGTTCCCGTTTTTGTTTTTGCTGAAACATCAGTTAACTCAAAACCTCCTTCAACATCACCGCTATATCGACTCCCTTGAACAGATGTAGTAAGTGTTCCTCGAGAGTCTTCAGTAAATCGATCTTGTTCCAAATAAAGCCAGATGAAGTCCAAAGCTTCTGGGCTGTTATTGGTGTAATGGATTGTCACATTACCAGAAACAGTATGATTTTTATCGTCTAGAGATGTTTCCAATTTATAATCGGCTGAATTCTGCCAATATTCTGGCCCTGGTTTCCCTGAAGCAGTTCGATAGACATTCCCCTGCCTATACGTGAAATCATTAAAAAGATGTTGATTGTCCTGAATTACTTCCTGTGCATTCAGTGTAATAGAAAAAGTGGAGAGAAACAGCATAATCCACAAGCTGCTGTTGAAATACTTCATTATATATAAATTTTTAGAGCAATTAGCGAAGGTAGCAAATGAGATGTGAAAATGATGTTAAAAACCCATCGTATTAATT
The DNA here is from genome assembly GCA_052105975.1 of Aequorivita sp. GTDB lineage: Bacteria > Bacteroidota > Bacteroidia > Flavobacteriales > Flavobacteriaceae > Aequorivita. The sequence goes on from JBQEAY010000001.1 coordinate 59,808, forward strand.
AGAGTAATAACGCATTGAAACAAATTATTAAAAAATTCCAATTTATTAAATTCCATTTTGTAATTTGTCACTACTAATCTCTAAAATCTATCAATCATGTTAAAATGGTTTGTCATCTGTATCGTCATTGCAATTGTTGCTGGAATCTTCGGTTTTGGAGGAATTTCTGAAGCTGCTGCCACCATCGCAAAGGTTATTTTCTTCATTTTTATTATCGGTGCTGTCATTTTCTTCTTGTTATTCAAGAAAATTTTTTAATCAACAGTTTTATAAAAATCAGTTGAATATCGAGAGTTCATCATTCTATTATAGAAGTAGTTATATGAAATATCCGATAAACACTTTTTAGAAGGAATATCTATTAATCATATGGGAAATCGTTGCCGCAACTAGCTTCGGAAGATTTCCTATATAAAATTGTCTTGGTAGGATGTTTACTAATTTATCTAAATTGTTTTTCCTTTAATTTTTCTTTTTCATCAGAAACATGTGTCTCAAAAATTCTGTATTTAAAAAGACCCACAACCACTGCTCCTCCTATCCCATTTCCTGCCAAGGCAAGAAATAGAAACCAGAGATAGTCTGTAAATGAGATAGTGTCTGTATGCAAAAATGCTCCAAATACTTCCACGTTTCCTACAATACTATGGTGAAAACCACCAAAGCCAATAACCCCTGTAATCATAAATATCAGCAATATTCTCGCTAGGGAATTCATAGTACTATTGAGCAACCATGTTAATAATCCCATGAGCCATCCGGCCGTAATAGCGCTCAATAATAGAACCCACCAATCATAATCCAAAACATGAGTTCCTACAATTACCATTGTTTCATTTGTAAAAAGGTGCATTTTTGGACCTATATTTCCAATAAAGAAAGCGAAAAACATACCTCCTATTATGTTTCCAACAATTACAATAAACCAAACGCGTAAAAGTTCCAAGATGCCGCGTTGCTTATTCAAAACTGGAAGGGCCAAAACTGATGTTTGCTCTGTAAAAAGTGCAGATTTACCTTGAATAACCAAAATAAAACCAATTGGATAGACTATACCAAAAATCTTCAAAACTATCTGTTCATCCAACATACCTCCTAAAAGGTAATACACGGTACAGACCAATAAATAACTGAAGCCTATTTCTAAACCCGCGATTATCGCGCTTAAAAACATGGCTTTATTGTTTATTTTAAAAAGCTCTTCTCCTTCGTGTATAACACGACTCAAGATATCGCTATACTTTTGTGCACCCTTTACCTCATCAGATTTTTTCTCTAAATCTTTCTGATAATCTTCTTGATCTTTTTCTTCGTCTTTCATTTATTTTTTTCAACTGAAATCTTGTCTCATATTCTGGTGAATCATCCACAATTTTAGTCGCTAAAGCTTCATTTTATCTTCTGTAACTGCCTCTGGCTTTCGCGTTGCATGGTGCAAGACAAAATACCCCAATAGGCCGCTCACAATGGAAGCGATCAGAATACCCATTTTAGCTTCTTCCCGTATCACCTCATCCGCAAAAGAGAGATTGACGATAAAAAGTGACATTGTAAAACCGATACCACAAAGAAGTGATATTCCAAAAAACAGCCTCCATATTTCAGGGGTCTGAGGCATATTTTTGTAGAAAAACTTTAAAAGGACCCAAATAGCAAACATTATCCCTAGCGGTTTTCCTACCGTTAAACCTAAAATAGTCCCCCAAGTAACAGGCAAGTGGAAGGCATGGTTTATAACTTCGGAATCAAAAACAATTCCAGCATTCACAAATGCAAAAAGTGGCATTATAAAGAAATAAACCAGTCCGTGCAGTTTTCTTTCCAATCGCTTGAGAGGTGATTCCATCTCACGTTGTGTTTTTTCAAGATAATAGTGGGCTTCGGGACTTGTAACCGCGAAGGTTTCATCCTGTGCCTTTTTAAAAAGACTAAAACCACGCCGAGCGAAGGCTTTTATCCTGTCCAGCCTCCATTCGCGTCGCAAAGGTATCGTTAAGGCTAAGATAACCCCAGCGATAGTGGCGTGGATACCTGAAGCCAATACCGCCCACCATAAAACAAAGCCAACGGCAAGATAAGGCGTCAATCTGTTTACTCTTCTAAAATTAAAAATTAATAATACGACGGTACATATACCCGCAATTCCTAATGAACTCCAACTTATTTGTTCAGTGTAAAAAAATGCAATCACTAGCACGGCAATTAGGTCATCTACCACTGCAATTGTTGTTATAAATACCTTTGCCCAAGAAGGCATTCTTGAACCGAGCATCGCAATAATACCAATAACGAAAGCAATATCAGTAGCCATTGGAATGGCCCAGCCTTGTACATAATCTGTTCCCTGATTGAATGCAAAAAATATAGCTGCGGGAAAAACGGCGCCGCTGAGCGCTGCAACTACAGGGAAAACAGCAGATTTAAAAGAATGCAATCTACCGAATTTAAGTTCACTTTTAATTTCAAGCCCCACCAAGAGAAAAAATATGGACATTAAGCCGTCGTTCACCCAGTCATGTAAAGGCTTTGAAAGGTTAACATCTTCAAAGCCCAAGCCGAACGTAAGTTGCATCATTTCCCTATAAAAACTCCTCAAGGGTGTATTGGCAACTATTAGCGCGACTATTGTGGCTAAAATCAGAAGAATTCCAGGAGCCGAGTCTTTTTTAAAAAATGCACTTATGTTTTGGGTAAGGTTGTTCATTGGTCTAGGAAGCTTGTGAACGCTTAAGATACAATTTCGTGTTTAATTATTTCTTTTATTTAAAAAACCTTAACGCTATCTATAAGATATTAATGATTGACAGGTCAATATACTCTACGTGATTATTGGGGTATCTTTAGAGTACTTAAATATTGTGGCGTCCCTTCCTATCGGCATGCCAATAGTAAATTAAACACAGATTATCCCTTTATAGAAAAGGAGAATATAAGGATTTTGGTCCAATAAGTAAACAGGGGTTTCCCAGTTTGTGTGGTAAAAACTCTGTTTATAATTACTGAAATTTTATTATATAGATAGAGTTAATATTTATTTCTCCTTTACTTCCTCCAATGTGCTATTGGCATTATCCCCTATCATAAGTCCTTGGGATTGTCCGTGGCCAAAATAACCACTTGTCCAGTTCCACATTGTTCTAAATCGGTTTCGATAACTGATAAGAAGAAAGAGATGCACAAATAACCACGCAAACCAAGCGAACCACCCTGTTAAAGTTGTTTTTGGCATGTTAAGATCCGCAACTGCCTTACTTTTTCCTATTATCGCCATAGAGCCCTTGTCGTTATAATGAAATGCTTTTGGCTCACCTCCATCTTTCTGTCCATCTAGCTTTTTAGCTATTGCAACTAGGTTCTTGGCTAGGTTTTTCCCTTGTTGTGTAGCAACACTACCCAACTGCGGATGACCTTTTGGAAAGCGAGGATCACTCAATTGGATACATGCATCCCCGATAGCAAATATATTATCAGTGTTTTCAACTTTATTATATTCATTCACCTTCAGCCTATTGGCTTTTCCATATAGATCGTCGGGAATACCATTAAATTTTATGGCAGTCACACCAGCGGTCCAAATAAGGGTTTTGGTTTCGATAGTCTCGCCATCTTTAAAATAAACCTTATCGTCCTTATAGTCTGAAACCATTTTATTCAACTTCACTATAATTCCCATTTTTTCCAGACTTTCTTTGGAGTACTTTTGTGATTTTTCACGCATAGGAGGAAGCACCGATGGTGCCCCATCAACCAAATACAGGTTTAAGGATTCATTGGAAAGTTCAGGGTAAATATCTACAAGAACGCGATTTCTCATTTCAGCAATCATCCCGGCCACTTCTACTCCAGAAGGCCCAGCACCAGAAATAACGATGTTTCGCATCTTTCTTTTTTCATCTTCGTCTTTAGTGTAGGTGTATTTTTCAGCTTCTCTAATCAGGAAGTTCCGCAGCTTCACAGCATCATCAATAGTCTTCATGGGCAAGGAATTCTTTTGAATGTTTTCCATTCCAAAATAATTCGCCTTGGTTCCTGTGGCAATCACTAAATAATCATAGGTTAATTCTCCAGTGGAAAGCACTACTTTATTTTTTGCTGGAACTACTCTCTGTAGCTCACCCAATCGAAAACGAAGGTTTTCCTTCCCACTGAAAAGTGTGCGAAAAGGAATAGATATACTGGAAACATCCAGCATGCCAGTAGCAACTTGGTAGAGTAATGGTGGAAAAAAGTTATAATTATTCTTGTCCACAAGGGTTACCTGAACTCCTTTTTTACCACCCATATGTCTCGCCAAATTTATTCCGGCAAAACCACCTCCTATAATTACTATTTCCTTGTCTTTCATCTGTCTCTTTTATGATTGAAAAATTTGTGGTAATCAAACCTAATATACAAAAAACAATAGATTGAATTATCAGAAAAGTATGTGTTTATCTCAGTTTAATATTGCCCATCTGCCATAAGTGTCTGGCTATATAAAGCTAGAAATCCGAAAATGGGGAATTATTCGAGATGCAAAAGAAAGATATAGAAATATAAAAAAAGTCCATCCAAAATAAGGAACTACTCTTTATACCAAACTATGTCAAACAAAAAAGAAGGCTTTATTAAAGGCTCCAGCCTAAGGTTGTTCGTATAATATAATCATCATAAGACGTGCCTTCAGCAGGCTTGCTATCATAATTATAATTTAAACCAACCTTTAGAAATAAATCCAGAGGTAAATCGTACTTCAGATCCAAATTAAAATCCGCTCTCAATCTTTCCTTTTCGGTTAAACTTGGATAGGCAGTTAAACCCGAAGTCAGACTAAATGCATTAAAATCGAAAAAACTCACTTCTAAGGCTAAAAAGGCTTCCCCACTGTTTCTATTTTCATCCACACCATTCTCATATTCTTCATTATTCCATGCAGCTCCTATATTCCCTCCAAAGTACATCCTGTTATTATGAATAAAGTACTTTCCTAAACCTAGTTTATTTGTCATTCGCAGCTTTAGTTTTTGCTCACTATTGGATAAATATTCGGATTGGAGAATCAAGAAATAATCACGCTTTAAAAAATAATTAAAAGATAATTCACCGGAAGTCCGTTGTATTTCCTCAGCTCCATCCTGGTTGCTACGCACCGCACTAAACCGGGTTGCAATACTGTAATAATCCGAAGTATAGCCTAAAGTTGCTCCGGCTGTTAATTGGCTCGAATTGCTGGCTTTGGCAAAATTATATCCAAAAGATAAAGAAGCATTTAAGCGCGAAACAAATCTATCCTTTTTAAGCTGTCTTATAAAGACTATCTCATTAGTATTAAAAAAGCCGGATTCGTCCTTAAAGACAAGAGAATCGTTTTTAGTACTTGCATTTAGGCCTTCAATTTTATAACGATTACCGTTGGTTCCTGTTATTAAGAAATTTTTTACACTTTTTACTGATTTTACTTTTTTCCATTTAACTTTTAAATCACCACTACTATATGGTGTGCTAAAATTTAAAACTCCGCGTTCCAATTTTTTCACTTCTCCAATAATCTTATCTCCGTTACTCAATACCAACGTATCTTTTTGAGCAAATGTACTTAGCGATAATAAAAAGCTAAAACCAAGTATTAGAAATTTTAAATTCATTTAAATTATATTTTCTGTGTCAGTCTAAATACCAAATAGGATTGAATATACCCTCATTACACATTACTTAAAGTCTCTCCTTAATAAAAAAAGACCTCACATTTCTGTGAAGCCTTGATTTTTCTAGTAGCGGGAACAGGACTCGAACCTGTGACCTTCGGGTTATGAGCTTGAAGTCGTCCTCAAACAAAACCTACCAAACACCAACAAACTAAATGTTTTTCAGCGTTTTACATTTTTTCAAATACCTTATGAAATCAATTAAAATCAAATTATTCTGTACTTATTCTGTACTAAGTGATTTTCAAATTGATTACTTTTGTATTGCACAAAACTAATAGATTATGGCGAGTATAAAAATTGTTTTGAGAAAAAATATGATACGAAAAGACAATACAATACCCCTTGCCATTCGTATCAGTGAAAACTATAAAACCAACTACAAGTGGCTTGGTCAGTATGTACTTGAAAAAGATTGGGATAAAAATGCGGGAAAGGCGAAAAGAACGCATCCTTACTCAAAGAAGCTAAATAACTACCTAATGAAAAAGCTTACTGAGGCTAATGATATTTATTTCGATTCCAAGAAAGAACTCACAACTAAGCAAGTCAAGCAAAAATTAAAGGGTGCAGGAGGTTCGAAATCATTTTTTGCTATTGCCTCAGATAGAGTGAAAAACAAATATGAGCGTGGCACATTTTCCGTTGCAAAATCTGAACTGTCTATCCTTTACAACTTAGAAGAATTCTTAAACCTAAGCACAGCTAAGGAAAAAGTCGTCATTATTCACGAAATCAAGGAACGCCGAAAAGCGCGAATAAGTAAAGGACGGAAGGGCGAACATTCTTTTATGGATTCCGTAGCGCATTTTAAAAAGAATACAACATTAAAGTTTCAAGACATCAATGAGTCTTTTTTAGACAAATACAAGGACTTCTGCTTGGTCTATCTTGGGCAAAAAACACGTACAATTACTAATCAGCTTATTTTTATTCGTACATTATTCAACAAAGCTATCAAAATTGGAGTTGTTGATGTGAAATACTACCCTTTCGGTGGAGAAAAAGAAAAAATTCGCATAGGGTCTAGCCATAAGATTGGTCTTACCTCTAATGAAATAGAAAAGATTGAAATCTTGGAATTAGAACCAAATACTTCTATTTGGCATACCAAAAATGTTTGGTTAATTGCTTTTTACTTTGCAGGAATCAGAATTTCCGATGCTGTGCAATTAAGATGGTCAGATTTTAAAGACGATAGACTTCTTTACATAATGCATAAAAATGAAAAACCTGTTAGTTTAAAAATACCGGAAAAAGCAGTCAATATTCTGAGCCAATATAAAAAATGTAAAGCTGAAAAACACGGATATGTATTTCCATTTCTTAGCACCACGAACATTTCTGACAACGAGGAAGTATTTAAAAAAACAAGAAATGCTACTAAACTGTTTAATAAGTATTTAAAAAGGATTGCAATTCAATGTGATATAGATAAAAATCTTTCAAACCATATTGCACGTCACAGTTTCGGGAATATTGCAGGGGATCGCATCCATCCATTAATGCTTCAGAAATTATATAGGCATAGCGATTTGAAAACTACCTTGAATTATCAGGCAAACTTCATTCACAAAGATGCAGATGAAGCTCTGGATAGTGTAATTAATTTTTGAAATCGTTAATTTATTCTACAGGTAATTATCGAAAAATGTATAATATATCCCTAACTTCTAATTGATTACAACACATAACTTCCTTTATCTAATTTTACTTTAGCGTATAATCTGCTTATTTATTCTAAATTAAAACACCTACCTTTATGTAGTAAAAAATAGCAAAATATTATGATAGCTATATTAACTACAGGAGGTACAATTGAAGGTCTCGATTATATTGGCGGTAATGAAAAAAAGAGTTCAAATATCTCAATTAAAAATTTTCTGACAGCTGCCAATGTTGATTTTGAATATACCATAGAAAATGTATTTAAAAAAGATAGTCGAGCAATAACTGTGAACGATAGAGAACAATTAGTCATTAAGATTGTTGAATCTGATGCTTTAAAGATTTTGATAACACACGGGACTTTCACAATGGAAAATACTGCAAAATATATTGGAAAGCTAAATTTAAAAAAAACTATCGTGTTGGTTGGGTCTTTCATTTTAGGTTCATCTGGTGATACGGATGCACCTTTCAATTTAGGATATGCAATAAGCTCATTACAGCTTCTAAAACCGGATGTTTATATTGCTATGAACGGACAAATTTTTCATTGGAAAAATGTTACCAAAAATTTAGAAACCAACAAATTTGAGCGCAATGAATAGGAATATAAATGTTTGGAACTTCAATACATTGGACCACGTTCTTCTATCTATTAGTAGATACGGTTATAGTATTGTTTACATTCTACTTTTCTGGAAAGAAACCGAGCAGTAACTTTAAGCGGTTTCTAATTCTTGGTTTATTATTTGTTGTCTATAACGCTACTGGCGGATTTCTTCCTACTGATAATTTCCCTGGACCATTTATACTTCAATACATCATAACATATAGCGTGGCAATCACATTGTGCGTTTACATTGTATATTATCTCTACAGGGAATATGATATTGTCGTTCTGAAATTTAATTCTTCAATTCGGAATCTTGCCATATTTGCAACCGGTAGTTATATCACTCTATTCTTATTCCCCTATCTTCTCACAGGGTCTTTGGACTCTGCCAGAATTCTCTTTACCATACCAATTTCAGTAGCTGCCATTGTTTTTCTATTCATTTTTTACAGACGAATTTCGAATCCAAGTAATCCCAATGCCTTTATTTTAAGGCGTAATAGATTATCTATCATAAGTGTGGGAAGTATAGCATTGTTACCTATTTGTACGGTTATTGGAGATTACCAATGGTTGACCTTTACCGTGATGAACTTGGCCTTTTATGCCATAACCACCATTGAAGTTGATAGGTATTTATACTTTATAGAAAATAATAACCGAATGTACGAAGTGTTCGCACTCAAAAAAAAGCAAAAGCTCGAAGCGATTGAACGTAAGATTTTTTATGAAGATTTGACAAGAAGAGAAATTGAGGTTGCTCTTTCCATTTTAAGCGATTTAAGCTATAGAAATATTGCTAAAGATTTATTCATTGCTGAAAGCACCGTTTCAAAACACGCTTCTAATATCTTCAAAAAGACAAGCGTAAAAAATAGACTTGAGTTCTTAAAACGATTTCGTAAGAAAAAGAAATAATCCATATTCAATCTGAAAACTTAGTGTTTACAATATATCATAAAAAGTCCGTAGAAAAATACGGTGCATTCCGTGATTAAATACGGAAAGTTTTCCTTTTATAATTCTTGTTTAAGATTATATTACTACAAGCTCCACAAAACTCCCTAATAAGCCACAAATTTTATGAATTACATTGGCTATTACTAAAGTTTTCAGAACAATGAAAAAAGCAACTCAACCTTATCAATTAAATCAAATTACTATGGTTTTCAAATTAAAAGTACCGACTTATGAATTCTCAAATATTATCGAAAATATTGCTCCAGGACCTTGATGATATAAAAAATCAATATGATAATATTTTAGAAAGGGCTAACCGTTCGATAAGGGCTTGTCGTAATTTATTGACTACTTATAAAAAAGAAATCCACTATAAAGAATTCCAAACTATCAAGGAAGAAATAAAATTCTTTAAAGAAACCAAACAAATTCCGCTTATAAACTTAATTTACTTTTCAGAAATCCATTCCTTTGAAGTCCAGTTTCCAAAAGGAAATAAAGAAGACCAATTAAAATTCATTAAGAAGAAAATCAATAAGATAAATAGATTTTTCCTTATTAATATAGATTTTGGACGATACATCGATTCTGGGGCTACCCATTTTGACAAAGAATACTACACTCGAGATTACCTGGATACATTTCACATTACAACCTCAAAATTCTATTTTCAAGATCCTGAATTTTGCACACCTAGAGATATGCTTCTTGGCAAGTACAAGGCTTATGATTCTTTAGTAGTTTATTTAGATGAGAAAAAATTCCGAATTCGCAAAGGACTTAATGGAAAACCGAGAAGCATTAAACCAATAGAAAAAATACATTGGCCATTTTCTAATACAGATTACGTGGAACTACTTTATGCGCTCTGTGCAAAAGGATTGGGCAAACAGGACAATCAAAGTATAATACAGCTTTCTAAAAAGTTACAACAACTTTTTGAAATTGAGCCAAAAGACATCTACAAAACATTTCAGGATATCAAGAACAGGAAAAATAGTAGAACCCTTTTTCTTGACCAACTTTCCACTTCCTTACTTGTAGAAATGGATAAAAGCGAAGAGTAAATCGTCATTTTCATCTTAAATTTCCATTTTAAAACTATTAAAAAAGACCGTACTACGGTTGACCTACGGTAATTGAATTCTGCATCTATTTTTGATAAAATTTAATATGTTTTGAGGGTATAATTTTGCAAAAACCAGCTCAAAACGCACCAAAATTGCCCAAATTTCAAAATGTTAAATTTTGACCGTAGTACGGTAGTACTGTGGAATAAAATCCAGTAAACCTACCCAATTTTGTAGAACGAAAGTCAAATCAGGTCAGGGGTTATCAAATTAGTTGACAGCGATACGATAGCCTCTTTCCATTAAAACCGTTCTATTATGCCAACAAGTATTATTACCACAGACGACCTTCGAGAATTCAAAATGGAATTACTCGATGAAATTAAAAATCTTTTATCAAAACAATCTAAAGGAAAACTCAAGAGATATCTCAAATCTTCCGAGGTTATGGACTTGCTACAAATAAGTCCAGGAACTCTCCAAAATCTTCGAATAAATGGCACTTTGCCCTACACAAAAGTGGGCGGTATCATTTATTACGATGCCGAGGAAATTCAAAATTTAATGACTGCAAATCGCGTGAATCACAATCTAAACTCTTAAATGATGAACTACATAAAGCTACTTAATGCGGCTTTTGAAAAGTTCTATTTCGATGACCGCCTAAACCCTACCCATATCAGCTTGTATATGGCACTGTTCCAAGAATGGAACAGTAGCCGCTTTGCAGACGAATTTTATGTAAACCGTAGAGATTTAATGCGCTGTTCCAAAATAGGCTCAAAATCCACTTATCATCGATGCGTTACAGATTTGGACTCGTGGCTTTACCTATCCTATTTCCCATCCAACAACCCGTATAAAGGCAGCAAAATAAAGATGGCCATTATTGGGACAAGTGATGAGTCTGTCGTGGGACGGTACAATCCCACATTAGAACAGCTTGCGGAACACTACCTTCCCATACGTGAACCAGTTGTGGGACAGCATCATCCCATTAATGGACAAGCTGTGGACCTGCACCGTCCCATCAGTGGACAAGCATTGGTATCTACTATAAACAATACCAAACAAGTAAACAATTTAAAACAACCAAAGGGCTGGCAGACCGTTATTGATTTTTTTATTGAAAAAGGTTTTAATGCTGATGAAGGAAAAAAATTCTTCGAGCATTATAAAAATCGGAACTGGCAAACGAGTGATGGAAATGAAATTAGGGATTGGCGTGCTTTGGCCACGAACTGGATGGACAGAACAGAGTTATATGTCGAGGAAAACAAGCTAAACAAGAAACAAGCATCCCAAATCAAGGACAACTTGCGAACCACTAAAAACAAAGATTATGGACAACCCCTCTAAAATTACCGAAGGTGGCGTGGAATACTCTCTCGGAAAGTTTGATGGTAAAAGCGTTCTCTACGATTTTGACAAAATCCTGATTTATTTGGATGCAAAAGGAAAGTTGCTCTTTGGCAAACAATTTAGAATCTATGATGAAGATACGGTTATCATTCGCAAACTATGTCACTATTTCATCAAGGACAAAGAAAATTGCCTGAAAGATGATATCGACCCTGACAAGGGCATTCTTCTATCCGGTCCTGTAGGGTGCGGGAAAACCACTTTGATGAAACTACTACGACATATAGCACCAATGCAGCGGCCATACGAAATGGTTCCGTGTAGAAATATAACCTTCAGCTTTAACCATCTCGGATTTAAAACTATTGAAGAATATGGAAATACTAAATTTTTCTGTTTTGACGACTTAGGCATAGAGCCCGCCGGAAGATTTTATGGCAAGGATCTGAACGTAATGGGCGAAGTGCTCTTGTCTCGTTACGAATTATATCTACAAACTAAAAAGAAAATTAAAACCCACGCCACCACCAATCTCAACGCAGAGGAACTGGAAGAACGTTATGGGAATCGTGTTCGTAGCAGAATGCGGGAATTGTTTAATCTGATTGCTTTTGATAGGAAAGCTGGGGATAAGAGGAAATAGGATATAAATTGAAAGTTTCTCATAAGAAAAATCACTTTTTAAGGATTATACTTTTTCATCGATAACTATTTTCAAATTCACTACATTTGTTAAAAAATAAATTGGCAGCAGCAGAAAAAATAAAGGCACTTTTACAAAGTTATGGTGATGGGGACGACAACCGCTTTTACTCCACTGCTATGCAGATTGCTGCTGCTGAAGCAAAAAAAGGACACACCAAACTCGCAGAAGAACTGAAAGGACTTATAGATAAAATCAAGTCTAATCGAAATGTAGATTTAGTTTCTAAAACAAGAATTCTTCCAGTCAATGAAGCCCAAAGAGAGTTAAAAGATTTACTTGAAGTATATCGCCCTCACATTAAAACCAAAGATATGGTTTTGCCCGAGAAAGTTGCGGAAGCAATCAAGCGAATTCTTTCTGAGCAACAGAAATTTGACCAACTTTTGCAACATAATTTAGAGCCTCGAAGAAAGTTAATGCTTGTAGGCCCTCCAGGGTGTGGAAAAACAATGACAGCCAAGGCTATTGCAGGAGATTTAGAAATCCCTTTATTTATAATCCGTTTGGATGGGCTGATTTCAAGATATATGGGGGAATCAATCGCAAAACTCAAATTGATATTTGATTCTATGTACCAACATAGAGCTGTTTACCTATTCGATGAATTTGATTCCATCGGCTCTAATCGTAGCTATGGAAATGATGTAGGAGAAATAAAAAGGGTTCTAAACAGTTTCTTGATGAATATTGAGAAAGACCAGTCAAATAGCCTATTGATTGCTGCTACCAATATACCTGAATCACTCGACAAAGCATTATTTAGAAGGTTTGATGATATAATTAAATATCCTCTTCCAAATGATAAAGAAATAGCACGATTAATTACCATTCAGCTCAAGGGGTACACCATTATTAAAGGCAAATCTGTAAACGCAATCGCAAAAGAAGCAGTAGGTCTTAGTTTTGCTGATGTTTCAAATGCTTGCAAAGATGCCATTAAGGAAATGATAGTACATAATTCAGATAAAGTTTCTGCCACTACTCTACTCAAATTCATTAAAGATAAAAAAACTCCGTTTTAATAGATAAATGCCAAGAAATTTAGAACACATAATTCTTTCTGGGTATGTATCTACCGAGCAGTACACAAGTCCGAAAACAGGTCGCGACCGTGTAAACCCCATTGATAGAAATAGAAACTCCCACGGTAATGCGCTAATGAAGCAATTGGGTATGGCTGTTTCGTCATTTAGACACCATTCTGAAACTGACTTTGTTTATTTAGAGTTTATTTCGGAAAAGGATTGCCTACTCGCTTTTGATAGTTTTGAAGATGGCAGAAGTGGAGATCATCGATTTGTTTCTTCAAAATTAGAAAAATTTATAATTGACGGTCAGGAACACGAAAGATACAGAGCTTGTGTTTATCTGAACACTAATGGAATTTCAAAATTCCTAAATAAAATAGAGGCTTATTTGAATCCCGAAAAGGATAGTGAATTAGGGAATCCTAGAAACACTAAACTATTAAATAACATTGCTATCATACAGCAAGCTACTTTAGCCAGTTTTTGGCAAGAGGATGAAATTGAATTTCCAGACCAAGATGAAGAGGTATGGTGGGAAATTTGGTTGAGAAGAGAGGATACTCGAAATGATGCTCGAGAAGATGAAAGTATTATAAATACTTTTCTTGACCACCCAATTGAAGTTGCAGAACGTAGATTGCTATTTCCTGAACATATTGTACGTATGGTGCGTACTTCTGCAAGAACACTTTCGACGACAATCTTATATTCAGATAAGCTTGCAGAGTTAAGAAAACCCAAGGAAGCAGCAGATTTTTTTACAGGCCTTGAAAGTGAAGATGCCAATGATTGGGTTCAGGACCTTAAAAACCGTACAATAAACAGAACCACAGATGATTCAGTAATCGTTTGCATTTTAGATACTGGTGTAAATAGACGGCATCCACTTTTAGAAGATTTCCTTCCTGAAGATAATATGGATTCTATAAAATCTGAATGGGGTACAGCCGACACGCACAGCCACGGTCACGGCACTCCAATGGCTGGGTCAATTCTGTATGGCGACCTTACCGATATCATTCAAGACACTTCCAATATAGAAATTTTCCATCGTCTTGAATCTGTTAAACTTATTCATCCCAATAACCCACATCAACCTGAACTATACGGTGCTGTTACCGAAGAAGCAGTTGCGAGAGCAATTATACTGAATCCATTAAACAAGAGGATTATTACAATGGCCATTACAGCTACCGATGGTCGAGATAGAGGAAAACCATCCTCTTGGTCAAGCGCAGTAGATAAAATTGCTTTTGGCGAGGAAGGTACATCGAATGATAAATCTACGTTTTGTGTTTCAGGTGGAAATACCGTAATTAATTATGTTACTGAATATCCAAGTAAGAATTTTGAAGAATCCATACACGACCCTGGGCAAGCATTCAATGCACTTACAATTGGAGCATACACACTAAAAACTGTAATTGACCAGAATATATTTAGAGGCGCAACCCCTTTAGTTAATGCAGGTGGTATGTCTCCAAGCAATAGTACTTCACTCTCTTGGGATAATAGTTGGGCAATTAAACCTGAATTGGTTATGGAAGGGGGTAATTATGGCATTCATAACAACGGACTTATTGACCCTGATTCGCTACGTTTGCTTTCAATCGGGAAAAACTTTAGGACAGAGCCATTATACAGCTTTGGAGATACAAGTGGTGCAACTGGTATGGCATCAAGATATGCGGCATTGTTAACTTCTCAATATCCCGCATTATGGCCTGAAACTATAAAAGGATTGTTAGTTCACTCCGCAAACTGGACTCCTGAAATGTTGGGAAATCGCAACATTAGTGAATTGCCCAAAACAGAACTGAAAGAGTTGTTAAGAATATATGGGTATGGAGTTCCCGATTTTCAAAAAGCAGTCAGAAGTGCTAATAATTCTTTGACACTTATTGCTCAAGAATCCTTGACACCTTACAGACTTGATGGAAGTGCCGTCAAGACTAACGATATGCACTTGCACGAATTACCTTGGCCTGTGGAAGTTTTAACTGAACTTTTTGACAACGAGGTTAGCCTTACGATTACGTTGTGCTATTTTATTGAGCCTAATCCGGGAAACAAACAATATACACAATCCTACTACTATCAATCCCACGGCTTAAGATTCAAAATGATTGATGCAGGAGAATCTTTCGAGAACTTTCGTGAAAGAGTCAACAGGGAAGCAAGGGATGAAGATAGCAACGCTTCATATCCTGGTGAATCTTGGATTGTTGGTGCTCAAATACGAGACAAGGGTTCTATACATAAGGATATTTGGAAAGGTAGTGCCGCAGAACTTGCTACCAGAAATGTAATAGCAATCAATCCTGTAAACGGTTGGTGGAAAACAAGAAAAAAATTGGAACGGTATAATAACGCTGTTCGATATAGTTTAATAATATCTATTGAGTCCCCTGATAATAATATCGATTTATACACACCAGTATTGAATCAAATTGATATTTCAATACAGCCTTAAACTATTTTCTAATCAAAATCCCCACCCAACTTTAAAACTGACCTTCCTGCAACTACTCAACTTATAAATTGGAAACATTAGACATACGCAAAAAATCCCTTGAAATTCAGAAAATAATCTCCAAGTACACAAAGGAAAGCTTTGTGTGTTTTTTTGCAGACTTCATTAGGCATAATCCAGAAAGAAGTGAATTAGGTTTTTCAAAAAAACTGAAGTCCAAGCTAAAGGATTCCATTTATTTGATTATGTTAAGACTATCCTCTCCAATAGATGGAGAAGAAGTTTTACTTTTTTCTGAAGAGGTTGACAAGAATCTTCAAAAGGTAGCTGACATCCTTTTACAGATGGTCGATTTTTATCTTGGAGATATTTATTCCAAAGATTTCGATGAAATAAAGAATGAAAGACATAAGACACTTGTACACGAAATGGCATTTAAGGACTTCTTCCAAAATGGTGTTTTGAATTACAGGGAACAGGAGTTAAATAAAGTGATTCGATTATTTCATCCATATCAAGATAAAATAAAGGAAAGATTAGGCATTGAATTGAGAACCTTGATTGATATCTGTCAATATTCAGAAGATGATTATGTCACAAAATCCATAAGGAGTAAATCCTTCATTTTCAAAAAGGAATTTTCAAAATTTGCCAAAAAATCCTTTGTAGGCACAAAACTCAATAAGAAATTTTCAAATGAGTTCTTTCATTTGCCAGAAGATATTCAGAATGATTTTTTAGATTTTAATGAGCGTCCACATAGATGTCTTTTATTTACAAAAGAAGATTATTACGAAGTGTTTGAGAAAAATGATGTAGATATATTTTGTAACCTTTTTTCTATACCAATAGACGGAGACTATAATATCTTATTCTATTCACAACCCAATCCGTTAGACGCCAAACCAATCATAAAAATTAATGATTCCGAATATCTCAATGTCTTTCAAAAACAATTGCCTACTGCCCTATATAATCTATTGTACACTACACTCACAGTATCATCAAAGGAAACAGAACAATTAAACTTAAGACGGGGCAAAGTAATTTTAGAAAGCCACACCAAAGAGATATTTGAAAGGTTTTTTAAAAATTCGAAGCACTTAAAAGTATTCAGCAATTACTATGTCAACGAAAATCCAGAAGAAAAAGATTTACTCATAATTGCTGACGGAAATGCTTTTGTAATTGAGTGTAAATCCTCTCGAAATAGAGAACCTCGAAGGGATTCAAACCAAGCTTTTCAAAGAATAAAATCAGATTTTAACGATTGTATTCAAAAAGGATACGAACAGTGTTATCAAGTAGAGCTACTAATTCTCAATTGTCAGAATATTTCAATTAAGAGTAATAATTTGGTGCAAGACCTTGATACTTCTTATATCAACTATGTATTCAGTATTGTAGTAACATCTGAAAGATTTGCAACTATTCAATCCGATTTAGGCCTCCTTCTAAATAAACCGATTGTAGAAGACCTTTATCCTTGGTCAATAAACATCGATGATTTAGAAATATTTCTGAAAACATTGAATTTAGAATTTAATAACCCCACCAGAAGATTCGCGGAATTTTTAGAATATCGGGAGTTATTGAATGAAAGATTATTTTCAAGGGATGAATTGGATGTTTGTGCGATGTATCTAAACAATCCATCAAATTTCAAAAAAATATGTGAAAGTAGCGATTGCATTGTTACCGATCCTTTATTACAGAGCCATTTTGACGAGCTTTATTTTTCCAAAAAACTCAAATTCAAAATTTTAAACTTCTAAATGTCAAAAGAGCCAACTTCCAAGTGGCGACAACTATTTCTTTTATTAGTTTAATTATTTTAATTCCCAACTCTTCCATAACCACTAAAATTTTTGTTTAAACCTTCCAATAATATCTTTGCCATAACGACAAAATTTTGAGACTTCTGGAAATATTTACATTCATCCCCATTACTCAAAAAACCCAATTCCAAAAGCACGCTCGGACAATACCTTACAGTCTCCCTCAACACCTGAAAATTTGCAAACTTCACTCCCCTACTTTCAAATCCCAATTCTTTATTAAATGCAGCTTGCAATTGAAATGCCAACCAAGTGGCATCATTTGAATACTGTGAGGTAGCCTTGGGCACATAAACTTCAATTCCTCTGGCATTTTGATTGTCCGAATGATTACAGTGCAAGGAAATAAATACATCCGCATCTAAGGCCTTAGCCAGTTTTGTTCTATCCGATAAGGAAATAAGCGTATCTGTATATCTCGTTAAATAGATATTTAGTGGATTTTCTAACTTTTCGTTTAGCCTCAAAATTTCCAATGCAATATCAAGCACAACATCCTTTTCTTGAATGCCATTTATTCCGACGGCACCAGAATCTTTTCCACCGTGTCCAACATCAATAATTATTCTTTTTTGGACGACAGTTTCCTGTCCAAAAATGAAGCACATTTTTAGAAGCAAAAAGACAAAACTGACGTTTTTTAGCACTTTTTTCATTTTCAATTTCCAGGTTATCAACAACTCTACTTCTAAAATCCATAGAATTTGATGTTAAATAATAACATTCGAATTCATTTGAATATAAATAATATTTTATTCAGAAATACCTGATTTACAGTTATTTATAAACAAATATATGTAAATTTCTAACAACGAAAATGAATTAAAAATCTAAACTTTTCCGTTATGAAAAAATCACTCTATTTGGCAACATTTCTATCACTGTTATCCACTTCGCTTTTTGCCCAAATTGGTGGCATCGAGGATTCTGTAAACGACGTAGGTGACACCATAAGAACAATCTTTCCAATCTTACTTGGTGTTATCTTCCTCGTCGGCTTTTTATTTAATGCTGGACACTTCTTCGGAGAAAACGCAGATCTCAAAAAAGGGATCACTCGTGTTCTCGTATTCGTCCTTATTGCAGGGGCTGTTGTAGGAATATTTACATATCTAATCGGGATTGTAGTATAGCAATGAGAACGTTCGAGGTCTATAAAAACATCAGAAAACGGGCAGTCATTTTTGGACTGCCTATTTCCCTGTTCGCAGTAATGATGATCGCCATACTTGCTTCGCTTCTGGTTATCATCTTTTCATTCAGTTTCGGGATGATTATAGGCGTGCTCATAATCAATGCTGCACTATACATTGTCTTGACTCGAATAAATAACAACCCACAGATCTTTCAGATGGCGAAGGCTTTCCCAAGAATAATTAGTAACAAAAGAAATTCCGGTTTTGATTATGAACAAGATTAACCTTTCAGCATATCAACCCATTGCAGATATTCAAGACAATATCGTCTTTGCCAACAATGGTAATGTGGTATTGTGCTATGAAGGGAAGCTACCAGAAATCTATTCCCTGTCAGAAAAAGACTTTGAGGATATACACGGTGCCTGGTTTCAAGCTTTGAAATCCTTGCCTGTTGGAACTGTGATTCACAAACAGGATATCTACCTCAAAAAATCCTATTCTTCAGCAGAGCTTCCTAATAAAACCTTTTTGGAAAAAGCAACGCACGAGCATTTTAAAGGACGTGAACATATTGAACACAAGTGCTATTTATTCTTCATCTTGACCAAGAACAAAGCGCTCAACAACCCAAAGTACATCAATCCTTTCCGAAAAATTTCAAAGGGAATCGCACAGAATCTGGATGATAACATTAAAAGTTTTGTCAACTCGGTAAGCGACTCTGTTTCTTTTATAAACAATAGCCGAAAAATGGCATTTCTTCCGCTTAAACCAGAAGAGATTCAGAAACTTACTAGTGGTTATTTTAATGGCTTTAATGAGGGTTTTGACACCGATATTTTATTGGATAAGAAAAGCGTCAATATTGGCGAAAACCATTTTGATGCCCTTGCCATCAATAGCGAACTGTGCTTTGGCGAAAGTGTACAGAGTAGCAAAACCAATGAGAAATTCACTTCTGACGATTTTGTGTTTCATCAAGGGTTTATTGATGGCTTAGGGCTTACGCTTAACGAAAATCATATTGTCAATCAAATTCTATATCTCGATGACAAACAAAAGTGGCGCAAACTGCTCGATAAGAAAATTGAGGAGCTTAACAAAAGTTCCAATTTTGGCTCGCAGAACAAAGTGGTACTTGGTAAAATCCAGCACATCCTTGACCAAATCAATGCGGATGATAATGCACGTATTATTCGTGGTCATCTCAATATTGTCTATTGGGCGAAGGAAGCCAAAGAGCTTGACAAAATAACTTCAAAGATAAAGACTGAGTTTAAGGAACTGGATATCATCCCGTATTATCCACGAGGCGAGGAACGGAAAAATTATATACTGAACAGCTACTGCTGCTTCTCTTCCAATTTCTCAAATAGCGATTTATATGTTACCGATTTAAAACACGCACTTTGTCTGTTCATTAATAACACCAATTACAAATCGGATGCTACCGGAATCATCTTTAATGATCGTGAACATAACATTCCTGTTTTAAAGGATGTTTGGGATGAACGCAAAAAGCGAATTAAAGCTCGGAACTTTGCCATTTTCGCACCGACGGGCGAAGGTAAATCCTTTCTGGCCAATAATATTTTACGCCAATATTTTGAAAGTGGAGTTCGGTTGGTCATTATTGATTTAGGTGGCTCTTACACCAAATTTGCCAAACTTTATCCTGAACAATATACCGTACTTCGTTATGAGAGTGGAAAGAACTTGGGCATCAATCCATTTTATATTAGCAATCAAAATGACCTAACACCTGAACGTCTCGAAGATTTATCGGTATTCCTTTTTGAATTGTTTGCTTCGGATTTAAAAGTAACTAAGGCGCAATCGGTTTCCATCAAGAAAATACTGCGCTATTATTACGATAGCACTTCAGAAAATCATTCTTTGGAAGGTTTTTATGACTTTATAGAAAGGAATCAGAAAGACCTTTTGAAAACCCTTAAAATCCATCCCGACTACTTCAATATTACGAGTTTCTTGCACGTAATGTCCGAATACGTCGGTGATGGTCTATATAGTTTTCTGTTTGAGGTAAGCGAAGATCAGACCTATAAAATCGAGGACAAACGATTGATAGTTTTTGAACTGGATGAAGTTAAGGATAACAAAGAAATCCTATCTGTGATGTTAAAGCTGATTAAGTCAGCTATCCAAAGAACCATCTGGAAAAACCGAGCCGAAAAAGGCATCATCCTTTTTGACGAGTTTGCCAAACAACTAAAGTTTGAAAACGTACTGGAAAGTGTGGAATTCTATTATCAGGCAATCCGTAAACAAAACGGCGCAATTGGCATTATTCTCCAATCCATCAATCAGCTTCCGAATAATTCTACTTCCGCAAGTATTCTGGAAAACACTCAGGTAATTTATAGCCTGAACAATGAAAAGGGTTATGACGAACTGGTTAAAAGACTCAACCTCTCAACCCACGATCTGAACCAATTAAAGTCCATCAAAAACAATCTTTCCGGACCACAAAAGTACACCGAAATGTTTATCAAAATCGGTCGGGAAAGCAACATTTTCCGTCTCGAAGTTCCAAAGGAAGTGTATGCCGCTTACCTGACAGACGGAAAGGAAAACGAAGAAATAATGAAGTTCTACGAAGAGCATCACGATATGAAAAAAGCAATAATTCAATTCACATCTAAAACATAATATTATGAAGACAAAAATTTTAGTACTCGCAATAGCATTGCTGTTCAGCTTAAACATTAAAGCCCAAGGAATGCCCACTTATGACAATACCAATTTTATCAGTTTGATAAAACAACTGATAGAGTCAGGGAAACAAACCTCGAATATTATCAAGACCGTTCAATTTATGAAAAAAGCGAAAGAAAACATTGAAAAGGTCAACGATGTGGTTAAACAATTAAAAGCGGTCCGCGAAATTGGACGGAATAACCAACGCCTTATAGATGTGTTGCAGGATGACTTGAGAGACATTCTTGATAGTCCTTACATCAAACCTGACGAAGTTGCAAGGGTGTCACAATCTTTTACCGCCATAGTAGAAAATTCTTTGGACACAATGGATTTTATAGATGAAATTCTATCGAGTGATTACCTAAAAATGAGCGATGCCGAACGTGCTGAAATCCTAAAACAAAAAGAACTGGAATCAAAGGAAATGGTTTCCAATGTCAAAACCAAAACGAAACGATACAAGGATATTATTTCCTTCAGAAAAATGCAGGATAAAATCAATAACCGCGAAACTGAATATTAGAGATGACTGCAACCATCATTTTAGGAATTGGATTGGAATATATCGATACCGTTTTCCAGACGATACAGAACAGCAGTTTCTCGCAATATACTATTGCGGGAATGAAAACGCTTGCTGTGCTATTTTTTCTGATCAATATCCTAAAAAAATACAATGAAGGAGTTGCAGATAAAGACGGTTATACGTGGGGATTGAGTCCAGGAGAACTTGCCAAGAATTTTGCAATAGTGCTATTGGTTATTTTTTCAACACAAGTATTAGGATTCTTTGATGGCATTTTAGTTGCAATTGAAGGGCAATATCGTGGTACTGCACCAGCACTATTACCCTTACAGATGCAGGACGTCCCCATAGAAGAGGATGTTAACTTTATTGAAGCTGCACAAGCTGCTATGGCATTGCTCTATGAAGCCTTAATAACGCCTCTATATGGCTTCAAAATATTCGCTTTTATCATAAGTCTCTTTCTTTGGATTATGGACTTATTTATTTACCCGCTGTTTCTAGCAGAACGTTATTTCTTATTGGGCATAATGCAAGCATTTTTTCCATTGGTCATAAGCTTAGCGGTATTTGAAAAGTTCCGATCACTTGCATACTCGTTTTTCAAGTTATATGCCGCGGTTTATATGCTTGTGCCAGCCTTCTTTTTGGTCAACATATTTATCAACGCAATCTATACCGAAATAAATACAAATTTTTGGACAAATCTTTTTGGAACAGATGTAGGTCAAGGCTTTTTTGCGCCTGTGGTACAGCTCGGATCTGTTGGCTTCATTGTATTTCTGAAATTCAAATTATACAGGCGCGCCACGTCCTTCACGCTCAGATTGTTTACTAGCTAATTTAATAAATAATGAAAACACCATATAAGAATATCTATAACGTCTTAAAATTGAATCGATTTATCGTTTTGGCAGTTGTTGTCTGTGCGTTGCTATCCAGCACTTTATCAGTCTGGATGGTATTTAGCACGAATAAAAAAGCGCTGAATAGTGCGTTCGCCATCAACACCGATGGCAGTATCATTCCGCTGAAGCTTGTTACCCAAAAAGAGAATTTCAGGGTTGAAGCTTTATCACATTTGGAACTTTTCCACAGTTACTTCTATAACATAGATGCTAGCAATTATGAAAGTAATTTAAAAAAAGCACTTTGGCTAGGTAATAGTTCCGTGGACAACCTGTATCGCCAGAAAAAGGCTGATGGCGTATATAATCGATTATTGCAGTATTCCTTGGTTCAAAAAGTACTTAGCATCGATTCCAAATTAAGCGAAAATAATGGTTCATATAGTTTTACTACAACAACGATTTTCGAAATCAATAGAGGGTCAATAGTCGACACCTATGAATTGATTTCCACCGGGAATCTTATTATGGTTGACCGAAACTTCCCTAACAATCCACACGGATTATTGATTACCAATTACTTTGAAAACACCTTAAAAAAACTAAATAATGAAAATTGAAAAAAATAAAATTGTCTTCGCAGCGGTATTGGCCGTGATTTTCATATTTCTGATTTCCTATTCCGTTATGATAATGGGTGGTGATGAAAGTGAAAGTAAAAACCTTGAGCAAACATTGATACCTGATTTGGAAGAAAACCAAAAGGAATACAACTCAAAATTGGATGCTATCAATGATTTGAAGGAAGTTCGCGAAACCAACGCTCCGAGTATTTATGATGAGAAACTGATTGACTCCTTAGGATTTTATGATCCGGATCTTCCGAAACGTGAAAAAGAACGTATTGTAGATAGCATTTACGATTCAGGAAGGATCCAATATTCAGAAAAGCGTTATCAAAACATCGGAGAAAAAAGAACCACTCAAGGCAAGGTACAGCAAATTGATTCAGCTGAAATAAAGAGAGAGCAAAAAATTGAAGCCAAGGAACTTGGTCTGGAACATCAACTATTTTTCGCTGCTTCACCAAGCCCCAATGAGATTTCAATAATCGGTAATACAGACGAAACTATTTATGTGGTAGTCGATGGCGACCAAGTAGTGCAGGCGAATACTAGATTGAGAATGCGACTAACCAAAGCTGCAACAATCAACAGTAAAATGATGCCAAAGAATACCCTTGTATTTGGATTCATCAGATTTCAGCCTAATCGTGCTTTGATTGAAATTGAGAATATCAATCATCATCCCACAAAGCTCAAAGCATTCGATTTGCAAGATGGCAGTGAAGGAATATATGTTGAAAACAATTTTCAAGCTGAGGCAACCAACGAGGTTTTGACTGATATTATTGATGACATCAACATCCCATCTGTCCCACAGGTTAGCGGGATAACTAAGGTTCTTAAACGTAGAAATCGTAAAATAAAAGTGACCGTATTAAACAACTACAAACTAATTCTAAAACCAAAGCTATGAGAACATTTATTTTAATATCAGTTATACTAATTTGCAGTTTTGCACCTCGACCTTGCAATGCACAAGCTACAGCGCAAACAATTAAAAATCTGGACACTATCTATGCCAATGAGACCAAAAACGTCGCACTCTTTTTTCCTGAACCCATTCGACAAGGAATAACAGGTTCAGATAATTTTGTGTTTACTTACAATCGTGAAAAAGAACAGTATTTCGGACTGCTACAAGCAAAGCCGGGAAAAGAAAGTAATCTTCTGGTAGTCAATAGAAATGGTTCAATTTTTTCGTATATTGTAAGGTATAAAAAGCAGCTTTCAAAGCTTAATTATTTCATTCCGATATCCAGTAGCATTGGGAATGAAAAACCAAAAGTTAAGGATTCAATTCAGACTGAAACTCCTGAGAAAAATGTTGATTATGGAGAATATTACTATGAGAAATTCTGTACTTATCTTCTTGAGAGAAAACAACACATCGGACGGATTAAGAAACAGAAAGAAAGCATCATTTTAAGTGTTGAAAATATTGTTTTTGATAAGTCAGCCCTCTACTTCGTTATCCAAATCGAGAATAATTCTACTTTGGATTATGATTTGAATTTCTTAAAGCTTTCGGTTGAAACAAGACAAAAAGGAAAAAGGAAATCGTTACAGCGGCTGTATCAAGAACCTCTTTTTAAGTATAATTTGCCTTCTAAAATCGTAGAGAATGAAACAGTACGATTCGTTTATGTGATGCCCAAGTTTTCATTATCCAATGACCGAAGGACAATTTTGGAACTTAATGAGAAAAATGGCGAGCGTGATATAGAACTGAAAGTTTCGCATAGATATATCAATAATCCTAATTAATAACCTTATGAAAAAAACAGTTATTTACTCCGTAGTATTGCTATTTATGGCCTGTGCAGGGAAACAAACAGCATCTCCCACCGAAACCGCAAAAACCGTTATTGAAAGCTTTTATCAAGGTGATAAGGACACTTTGAAGAAATACACGACCGATGAAAGTTATGCCAATTTTATGAGCATACAAGACTTATATTCGGAAAGTGGAAATTCAAACTTTAAAGTCCTAAAAGAAACCTCTGACGGTAATACAGCTTGGGTAAAATTCACCACTTCCTACACTGATGAACCAGAAACCTTTAAACTTATTATGGCAGATGGCCATTGGAAGGTTGCGGAACGGGATAAGGGAGAGCGGGCGCCTTTTTAGACTAAACAAAGTCCAACTCAATTGTCGCGTCAGTGAAACGATAATTTTAATAGGAGGCTAGATTTTCATTCTTTGTGAATTTTTCATTTCCAAGTTTTTCTTACAGTGATTATTCATTCCATTCAATTATTCTATGCCATTCATCGAATTTTTTGGAAGTTAGCTTGTTTATTTCATTTCGTTCATTATATTTGAATGTTCATTGTCACTGAACAGTGTAAAGCAATGAACAAGTAAGATTATGTATCGCAATAATGACTTCATTTACGAAGCTACATCTAAGTTGGAAGAACTTACCAATATTCCTGTTCAGGTAGATAGTAATAGAGCAGACTATGATGCCCTGTTAACAATAGGTAATGCACAGTTTATTGTAGAAACAAAATCTGCCGTTAGAACCTCCAACCAAGGTTTTATTTTAAATCAATTGGAAGAACTAAAAAACAATAGTGATAGACCTGTTGTTTTAATAGCAGAATATATTTCTAAAAAAGCAACCCAAGAACTTAAAGAGCGCGGTATCAATTACATTGATGTCGCTGGTAATGCATTTATTAAACATACCGATTTAGCAATCTTTGTAGAGGGGCAAAAAAACACCAAAAAGGATAATACCAATCAATCCCGTGCATTTCAAGAAACTGGTTTGAAAATTATTTTTCATTTATTAAATAATCCAAAAAACCTTCAAGATTCTTACCGAAGAATAGCGGAACAGGCCGATGTTTCTATAGGCTCAGTGAGCAACGTAATGGCCGAACTGGAAGCACTAAATTATTTGCTAAAAACAAATGATAAGCGGGTTCTTAAGAATAAGACTGAACTATTAGAGCGCTGGGTGGTCGATTTTAATGCGACCCTTAGACCGCGAATTCTAAGAAAACGGATGCGGTTTATAGACCAGGAGCATTTAAGAAACTGGCGCACTATAGATTTAGATTCCGAAAATGGTTTCATCCTTTGGGGAGGAGAACCGGGAGGAGCAATTCTCACAGATAGCTTAAGACCTGAGCAATTTACAGTTTTTACAGATTTAGACCTTTCATTCGTAGCCAATAAATTACGCTTAGTCCCAAGTGAAGAAGGCACTGTTGAAGTCCTTCAAAAATTCTGGAATAATGATTTGAATAACAATCAAGTAGCACCAGCACTTTTAGTGTATGCAGATTTAATGAATAGCGGGTATGGAAGAAATATCGAGACCGCAAAAAAAATACTAGCGGATGAGCTACAACATATCTAGCAAAAAGTTTACACATCCGCTATTGAAGCCAATTCTGTTGGAGCTTACCGGCTACTTCAAAGAAGCTCGTATTTCTTTTTTTGTGATAGGTGCTACCGCACGGGATATCATTATGGAATTGCACGATGCGCAATCCGGCCGTTTAACGTACGATCTCGATATTGCGATTACCGTAAATGATTGGGAACAATGGCTTAAAGTGGAACAAGAACTCCTAAAGCTCGAAAATTTCACCAAAGACAAGGATCAAAAGCAACGCTTTATTTATAAATGCAAGTTTCAATTGGATATTGTGCCTTTTGGTGAAATAATGAAAAAGGATCACAAGATATTTTGGCCTCCCAATGAAGAAATGGCGATGTCGGTTTTGGGTTTTACAGCTGCTGAAGAAGCTGCCTTGCCAGTTCGAATAGACGATGAAACCGAAATAAAAATTGCGACACTCAGCGGTATCTTTATATTGAAAATAATTGCTTGGAAAGATCGCCACCTAAGTAATAATAAGGATGCAGATGATATAGGTTTTATTTTAGAAAACTACCTATCCATTCACGAAGAAAGAGCTGCTACAAAATATTATAACGAGGTATATGAAGTCGAAGCATTTAGTATCATAACAGGAGGTGCAGTGCTATTAGGAAAGGATATCCAAGAATTACTGGAAAACCACTCAGAAACGCTAGCATCCATTCTCGAAATTCTCACTGAAGAAGTCAACAAAAAGGAAGAAAGCACACTCATTAATCAAATTATCGAAACCCATAAATCCCTTTCCTATGAAGAAGTGCTGCAAAGCATTCAAAATATAGTGAGTGGACTAAACCAAAAATAACTTGCATATATGGCTACAGCTATAAAAAGTAAAGAAGAAATAGTACTAGAGGATAACGAGCTCGTTTGTATCCTTACTGGAGAAGTAAAGAAAATCAAAGCAAAGGAAACCAATTTACAGTCGGTTATTTTAATGCTGAATGAGGAATATGGCTTCGACTTAGATGATATGAAGCGTAATTTTACCGTTGAATATGAAGATCCAGATACGGGCAGAAATAAAAAACAGAAAGTTGATCTCGTTATTTTTGAGAAAGACAAACCCCACGAACAGGACTTTATTATACGCCTCTGTGTAATTGAAAGTGATAAGGTAAAACCAAACGATAAAAAGAAAGGTGTTGCTGCAACATTGGAAAATGCAATGGGTGCGGTTGAAAACTGTGAGTTTGGTTTATGGGCAAATGGTTCCAGCTATAACTTCCTGCAAAAAGAAGTTGATGATATTGGCTACGATTATAATTTCATAGATTTATCAGACTTTCCGGGAGAAGGTGAAACGCTCGAAGATTTGGATCGTGATGACCGCTCCCACACCCGTACACCTGCGAACGACTCTTTGATAAAAGTTTTTAAGCGTTCTCACGATTATATCTATGGCAATGAAGGCCGAAAAAAAGACGCATTCTGGCAATTACTTAACTTGATTTTCTGTAAACTCTATGATGAAAAACGTCGTTTTATGGACTTACCAAACGACGAAAGCTACCGCAGAAAATTTTGGGTAGGCGTTAAGGAACAAAACACCGAAGAAGGTAGGGAAGCTGTTGCTAAAAGGATCAAAGGTCTCTTTACAGAACTTAAAAACGATGACATCTTCTCTGAGGTTTTTCAAGGAAATGAAAGCATCGACCTTACCAATAAAGGGCTTGCCTTTATTGCAGGGGAATTGGCAAAATATTCTTTTTTAGATGCCTCCGTTGATGTAAAAGGAATGGCCTATGAAACCATTGTGAGCAATACCCTAAAACAGGAAGCTGGCCAATTTTTCACGCCTCGTAACATTATAAAATGTATGGTAGATATGCTCGACCCCAAGGAGCATCATCGTGTACTGGATCCTGCCTGTGGTAGCGGCGGATTTTTGGTAATGGTACTCGATCACGTGCGCCAACAGATTACCAAAGAAATGTTTCCAGAGTTGGAAAGTCCTTATCTAGAGGAAAAATACAATTCTGCCGAAGTAAACGAAAAAGTAAGGATTTATGCCGAGCGTAGCATTTTTGGGTTTGACTTTGATCCAGACCTTAAAAAGGCTGCCCGTATGAATATGGTAATGGGAGGTGATGGTCACGCCAACATTTTTCACGTAAACTCTTTAGCTTACCCAAATTGGGAACACCCAAAAGAGGTTGATAAGATTAATGAAGCCATTGACAAGAGCTTACGTGAAATGAAAGATATTGACAATGCTTACGGCACCGATGCCCGTGGTAAGTTTGATATGATTTTTACAAACCCCCCTTTTGGCGCCAAGGTAAAGGTGGAAACTGAAATTGCTTCACGATATGATTTAAGCAAATACAGTACCGCACCGGAAGTATTATTTATAGAAGCTTGCTATGACTATCTAAAAGAAGGCGGTAAAATGGCCATTGTATTACCCGATGGTATCTTAGGTAATCCCAATATGCTCACCGTTAGGGAATGGATTTTAGATCGCTTTAAAATTTTAGCCTCTATAGACTTGGCAGTTGAGGCCTTTTTACCACAAGTTGGTGTGCAAGCTTCATTATTATTTTTACAAAAGAAAACCGAAGAACAACGCCAATTAGCCCAAGAGAAAGACGAGGATTACGAAGTTTTTATGGCTATTGCCGAAAAGTTAGGTAAAGATAGACGTGGCAATCCTATTCATTTACGTGACGATGATGGTGCAGAAATGCTTTTTAATACAGAAACTAGATATATTACCAAAAAACGAAATGGCGATAAAGAGCTCAAAGTAAGAAGGGAGAAGTTAAAGCAGCTAGATGACGATCTTCCTAAAATTACCGCTGCTTATAATGAATTCTTAAACCAGCTGTAGATGAAAACATTAAAAGTAAAACATAATTGGTTTAAGGAATCCGGACAGCGTTTGGATGCCTCCTATTATTTGAGTGAAGGACCATTAACCAATATAAAATTAGAAAAATCTCCTTACCCTTTAACAACATTATCTAAAGAAACTATAGAAATATTCAAAGGGAATATATTTAAACGTGTTTATGTAGACAATCCGAACACTGGGCATCCTTTTATGACAGCATCAGATATGATGAAATCTGATTTGAATAGCGGAAAATTTGTATCCAAAAAATATACAAATGTGGCAAATCTAATGGTTGAAGAGAATTGGATTTTAACAACAAGATCAGGAACTTTGGGAAATACTGTATACACAAATAAGGGATTTAAGAATTTCTTAGTCACAGATGACCTTATAAGAATAATTCCAAAAAACAATAAAGTTAAAGGTGGTTTTATGTACGCATATTTAACTTCAAAGTATGGAAATGGACTACTTACTCAG
Source organism: Aequorivita sp. (assembly GCA_052105975.1). Classification (GTDB taxonomy): domain Bacteria; phylum Bacteroidota; class Bacteroidia; order Flavobacteriales; family Flavobacteriaceae; genus Aequorivita. The sequence continues at coordinate 89,790 of JBQEAY010000001.1, forward strand.
TCAAGTTATGGTGGAGTTGTTAAGCACATAGAACCACATCATATTGAGAGTTTACTAATCCCTATTTTTCCAGTTGACAAACAGAAAGTAATAAATCAATTAGTAGTTGATAGTTCAAAGCTTCGATTAAAGGCTGCTGATTTATTGCAAAGATCCCACTTAAGCCTATCTGAAGCTATTCAGTATAAAGGAGCTGATAATTTACATATAACGAATCTAAAGACAATATTAAAATCACATCAAATTCGCTTTGAATCAAGATATTACACCTCTGAGGGATATCAAATTCAAAATTTTATTCAAAATAGAGAACACAAGAAATTAATTGAAGTTTCAGAAGAAATTCATAGACCTGGAATTTTTAAAAGACATTATGTTGAAAAAGGTGTGGAATTTTTTGGCGGTGCTGAAATTATGAAAGCTATTCCACAAAGTGACAAAAAATTATCTATCGCAAAAACAAAACATTTAGAATCACTCAAAATCGAAGAAGATCAGATATTAGTTACTTGCGGTGGAACAATAGGAAACACTGTCTTAGTTAATCGTTTTTTAGCTGGTAAAGCTGCTTCCCAACATATTTTAAGAGTTAAAGCAAAAGGGATTAAAACGGGTTATTTGTTTGCCTTTATGTCATCAGACTTAGGTCTAAAGATTATGGAAAGCTTTTCTTATGGCTCTGTAATACCTCAAATAGAGCCACATCATTTAGAGTTATTATCTATCCCAATTATAGAGAAGAGCAAAATGAATGAAATCCACGAAATGATAATGGAATACAAGGAAAGTATCTCTCTTGCAATTGAAAAGGAGTTAGAAGCAATCGCTTTAGTTGAAAAAGAAATAGAACAATGGCAAAAATAATTATACCCCCATATTTTGAATCGGTTGTAAATGCTGGAGAAAAACGCTTGTTAGATTTTCTAGAAGTCAAGCTTCCAGACACCTATTTTTTAATACCCAATGTGGAGATTGCTTCTACCAATCCTCGTAACAACCGAACCCAGTTTTGGGAGTACGACCTTATTGTGGTGGCACCACACGCCATTTACAATATTGAGAATAAAGACTGGAAAGGACGTATAGAAGGCGCAGATGATTATTGGTATATCAACGACCGGCAAAACCCAAATCCGCTTAAAACCGGGCGTCAAAAAACTGCAATTTTAGCTTCCAAGCTAAAGAGTGCCAATAGAGACTGGGGAAAGGCTTGGATCCAAAATATGCTCACGCTCTCCTACCCTAATTCTTTTGAGCCCATATTATGGCAAGAGGCAGCAAAATTATCGTTTACGCTTTCCAAAAAGCTTTTAAGTTATATTCAAGACCCAGAACAAATAGGAAAATGGGAAGGTGCAATAAGCGATGTTCAAAATGACATTGTTCAATTCTTGATTGGTGAACAAAACAAGAAATCGCCCACGGAGAAAAAAGAAATTCAGGGTTACGAAATTATTGAAGTTTTAAAACAAGAATCAGATAATTATGTAGAGTACCTGGTAAAACCAAAAAACGTCACTTCAAATATACGCAAACGTGTAAAGGAATATGCTTTACAAGTAGTAGGGCTGTCACCTCAAGAGTTGAGCGATCGGGAAGATGGCATAAAAAACCAACACAATGCACTTCAAAAAATACGCTCTAATCCTTTTATTCTTCCTGTAGAGTTTAAAGTAGATGAAGAAAATCATCTCTTTTATGAGATTACAGATTTAATGGAGGACGATTCCTTGCGCAGCGCCGCGAGAAATAAAACCTTCACTTTTGATGAGCGTGTGAGTATTGTAAAAAATGTAATGAGTGCCCTAAAATCGGCTCACAAAGAAAATATTTTTCATCGGGACATTAATCCAGAGAATATCTTTTTAAGCAACGGCTACGCCTATTTAGGAAACTTTGGAAAATCCTATTTTACGGACCATAACGAGAATGGTTATACGGTAATGCCCACCATTAATGAATCTAGTGCAACGGCTTACCATCCCTTAGAATTGATAGCCAAAGACGCTTCTAGAGCATCAGATATCTACTCCTTAGGCGTTTTGATCGCTTGGCTTTTTTCTGGTAAAGAACCCATTACAGGACCTTTTGAGCTAGACAAATTAGGCGGAAAGTTACCCGAAGAAAGATTACCTTCTGCTGAAAATAACGCCTTACCAAAATGGATCGATGAAGTCTGCTCTAAAACTATTCTGACTAATATCGATAAGCGCATAGACAGCATCGAAGAATTGGAAAAAATGATAGATGATGCTATCAAGGTAGAAAATTCTAATAAAGAACAAACTAAAACAAAAAACACCTCACCAACGACAACACAACCAGACACTTATGATTTAAATGAGGGTGATCGTGTAGATGATTATATTATTATTAAGAAACTTGGTCACGGTGGCTATTCCCGTGTGTTTAAAGCAAAACACGATTTGCAGGGAAGGGATTTTGCCTTAAAACTTTTTCACGAAAGTGTAAGTATTGCATCTGTTATTGATGAATACAATGCCCTTAACGAGCTTAATCATCCTAATATTGTTAAGTTTATCTGGAATGGGCAAACACGCTATGGGCAATTTTACACCACTACCGAATTTCTGGACGGTGGGAATTTAAGCACCTACACCAAGACAGATGCCAATTTACCAATAAATACAATTTATCAACTTGCTGAAAATATGCTCTCTGCTTTAAGCTATCTTCAAGACAGGGATAACCCAATTTTACACCGTGATATAAAACCTCAAAACATTATTTGGGATAAAAATGGGCGGTTTGTTTTAATAGATTTTAATGTGGCATCCCTTACGCAGGATAACAAAGATTATGTAGGCACAAACCCGTATCTAGCTCCAGACTTAATTGATGGACAAAGGGTAAATTGGGATCTTTCTGCAGATACCTTTGCTTTAGGAATCACACTTTATGAACTGGTTACCAAAAGATATCCTTGGCCACAAGGACGTATTCCTAAAATAAGTATTGCTCCAGAAAATCCAAAACTATTGAATCCCAGAATTTCAGAAGATTTCTCTACGTTCTTATTAAAAGCAATAGGAACTAAACCAGAAACACGGTTTTCTTCAGCAAAAGAAATGTTAGACCGTTTACACAAAATAGGCATTGATAATTTATTAGCTGAGAATAAAGAAGAAACCGGGGGCATTGTAGTAGATCAAAAAGAATACCGAACCGAAGTCTATATCATACAAGGCAGCACAAGAATACGTTTATTGAATGAGATGGCCAGGTATGGTGAACTTCGTAAAACTATTCACTCTTCCCTTAGTAAATTCAAACAAAAAATTGAAGGCTACAAATCTTCCATATCGCTACGAGATAAGCTTAAAGTTTTGATTAAAACTGATAATGAAATATTGATCAATGAAACATTTTGGGAAGGGGGAGCCAGAAATTTCAATGAAGGGAATATCAATAAGGTTTACAATGCTTTACGAAATTCTTTTGAAGAGAATACAAACAAATTAAAAGCACATAAAATAGATGTAGAAGGCATCGATATTGTAGATTATATAAATTCCCTTTATAGCCAGTCTAAATCTGGTAACTGGGGAACACGGGTAAATGACCGTGGTTCGCAATATGACGAAGCCACCTATTCCCCTTCTAAATTAGATAGAAAACTAATTCCAGATATTCTGGACGGTCGCTTTAAGCTCATCATAATCACGGGAAATGCCGGTGATGGCAAAACCGCTTTTATAAGAAAAATCGAAAATGCCAAAAGCATTAAAAACCTAAATCGTTTTGATCATAAGAATGGGGCTGAATTTGACATCAACAATATTGCTTATGAAAGTAATTATGATGGTTCCCAAGATGAAGATGACAAGATAAACAATCAAGTACTCGAAAACTTTTTTGAGCCTTTTGAAGGATTAGAAAATTTCAACAATGCTAACGAGGGTAGAATTATCGCTATAAATGAAGGCCGTCTTGTCGAGTTTTTAAAGACCTCAGAAAAGTATCAGTCACTGCACGATATCATTGATCAATATTTTTACAAGGAAGGTCATTTTATATTACCACAAGGCTTAATGATAATTAATCTCAATTTGCGGTCAATAACTGCCAGGGATGAGAAAGAATCTAGCCTTTTTAGACAACAGGTAAAAGCCTTAACTAAAAAAAGCCTTTGGGATAAATGTGAAGGTTGCTCTTTGGCGAATAAGTGCTTTATAAAATATAATGTTGATTCTCTTAATGATCCAGCTTCAGGCAATGAAGTGATCACAAGAATGGAATGGTTACTTCGTACCGTAGGCCTTAAACGGGAATTGCACATTACAATGCGCGATCTAAGATCGTTGATTGCCTTTATGATTTCTCGTGATTATAGCTGTGAAGAAGTGGATGATTTGTACAAAAATCTACAAAATACCCCAGAAAAATATTGGCAATTTTTTTATTTCAATATTACAAATCCCAATCAAAATGATTCGGGCAATAAAGATCGTTTGGTAAAATTGCTACGGGAGACCGATATTGGCAATGTTGCCATACCTAATTTGGATCGTGATTTATTTTTTGGCCAACACGTTAAAAGAAATTATCTGGACTTTTCCGATCGAGAATTTAACCTGCTGGAAACATTTAACAACAATAAAATTTGGGTTCCAGCTCACGAGCAAACCGATGAAGTCCTTAATAGAATTAAGAGCATTCAGAAAACTTTTATAAGGCATCAATATTATGAAGGTCGTGTTAGCGATTATAAAGATCGTCTTCCCTATCAATCCTTGCAGAGTTTCTATAAGGCGTTGAGCGTTAATAACGAGAAAGGCATATCAAATATTCTATTAGAATATATGACTAACAGTGAAGCTTCTCATTCCTTAAAGTTGGTATTTACAACAGAAGATTTTGTCGATTCCTCTTCTTTTGCTCAAAAATGTTTAGACCAAATCAAAAAAATAGTGCGTGAAGAAAATGAAGTAATTAAGCAACTTTCATTTACAAACGACAATACAAAATTTCGAGAAGTTATCCTATTAGAACCCTATAAAGCATCAAGTTGGACAGACTTTAAGAGAGCCACAAACCCACTAGCCATCAAAAAAGTATTTCCGTTACTATACAATAACCTAACTGAAAATTCATTGCAGAAATTGAAGGTTTCCCTCTCAAGAGCAATCTCAATGAATGAAGGCTGCGAAAATGAATCTATCTGGCAAAAGTATTTAGTGTTAAGCTCATCTGAAATAAATGACCCTTTCAGTGATTCATTTAGACTTTTTGACCTGAATGATTTTGAACTCTTTGTTAACCGTACAGATCATCTGGTAAAATACTTGGAATATGAACCAGATAGTTTGATTTTTAGACACAAACAAGAAACGCACATAGAGCTGGTTATTTCTTTGGATTTATTCGAAATGCTTTATTTCATACAGCAAGGATATAGTCCGTCACTCAATGATTTAAGAGGAAAGTTTGTAGAGCTTACCATCTTTAAGAATCTTCTTGAAAATCTTACTTATAATAAAGTGGTAGTCACAAGGGATAATATGGAGTTTTACGAAATAAGCAAGGATGAAAATAACCATCTTAATATAGCAGCAATGCAATTATAATTATGGCAATAAAATTAAATAAAGAGGAGAGTGTTTTAAGAAACGAATTGATTTATGCAGGAGATGCAAAAGCAGTCAATATCGATAATGTGTTGGTCAATCTTTTTATGTTGTTAAAACATAATGGAATGAGACCAAGACAGCGTAGCCGAGTTAAAAATATAGATCTTGATACGTTTCAAAGAGTTTTTGAAAAGCTTGAAAAAGAAGGATTGGTAAGTGGTTTTTCCGAAAACAAAGAAGCTACAGAGTTATGGCTAAGGAGCAACTTGGCGAATATGGTTTATAGAGGTAACTTAGATAAAGAAAAGATATCATCTCTTAGACCTATCCACCTAGAAAGTTATCGCGTTAGGAATGGGCCTCAAACTAGAGATTATAATACAGCAGATCAAGTATATTTAATGCTTGGCGCAAATCCAGCTGTAAAAGAAGACCTTAAAAATTTCCTTATGGAAGGTTGGGACGATGTGACCAATGAAATCAATATCTCTGATGGTTTAGATGTTGACAGTCTCGGTCTCTTGCATATCATAAAAAATTTCAATCCAGGTTTTTTGGACACTAATAGTTCGCTAAATCAAATAAAGCCTTTGTTAGACGCCCAAGCAAAGCTCTATTGTGATGATGTACGACGATTACTCGTTTATAAACGTAAAATTCCACGAAATGTAGTTGTTGATTATCTAAAAACAATTACCTCATTCCATTTATCAGTTTATGTTCAAAAGCTAGTGTATCTATTACCAGAGATGATTGAAAAAGGAACTATAGATTGCGTTGATAAATGGAACATAGTCATTGACGCAACTGATAATTATGAAAGTAAAATGGCAAAATTGGCAAGTGATGATGCCGCTAATTTGACCAATAGCGTTTATGATTATGTCAAAGCTACTTTTCAAATAAATGCAGCTCTTAGAAGGCTAAAATTAGAAAAAAATAATTCTGCCAATCTTGACAAGGCTCTAAAAGTATTATCAGAAAAACCAGATGGTTTCGAAATTTATTTTGAAACCCAGTGGGACAATCTATACAATTCTCTGGAAGAGGATGATCGAGAACTCATAAAAGATATGGTAAAGTATGAAGATACTTATTTCGACAAGTATATTCAGTTAATTTTAAAAGCTCGTGGTGCATACCAATATAAATACCACGTCCAGCTAATTGATAATCTCGCCCAAAAGAATAATGAGCGTGGTTTTATGTCACAGGGTCGAAGTAAAAAACATCCAAGAAGATTTGTTTTGGGCACCAGATTATTAGAGACCATTGTTCAAATTCTCGTCTTAGAAGCAGAAGATGACCATTTCAAAACAAAGACACTATCCATTGAAGAGCTGATTGAAAATATAAGAGATCGGTACGGGCTTATCATCAATGGACTCACGGAAGAACGGTTTAAGGATGCTGATTTAAACACCCATTTGGCATTTAAAGAAAATGTTGAATCCTTCAAGATGAAATTACGTCAAATAGGTTTCTACAACGATTTGAGTGATGCCTATATTTTACAAAGAATACGCCCGCGCTACGAATTAAAAGACTAAAAAACCAATGCAATCAACTGCGATAAATACATATTACAAGAAAATTACGCGTCTAATTACGGAACTTCATCAAGAAGACTTTCAAAATGCATCTGCGGGTCATTGTATGAAAATTACCGGTTTGGGTATTAATGAGCTGGAGTTTCTATATGACCTTTTAAAAGATGCTTATACCCACTTAGACATCTATATCATTTCTGAAAGCAACAATGGAGATAGATATATATCTGCGACTAAGCTTATTGAATTACGTAACAAACAAAATAAGCCACTACTAATTCTTATTCCTTCCAGTAGCAGAACCGCGGCAGAGGACTCTTATGGCAATGCCACGTTCAAAGAGATTTCTTTAAATGGAATTGAACAAAAATTAGCTCAGTCTTTAATTGATGAAACTCCAGACGTAATTGCAGATCATATAATTAATGACGTAATTAATTATCTCAATCCTTCAGACAAGGAGATTATTGATTATTTGATTGCTTTGGAGGAAGAAGGCTATGATGAAAAAGCCGTTGGAAACCAACTCCATCACTTATCCTTGATACCAGATGAAATCCTTTTGAATAAAAAAGAAAAAATAAGATCTAGACTTAATTTCAATCGTGAAAATGTCGCGTTACTTTCTGCATTCAATAAACCGCTATATGATCGCATATCTGATTTAAAATTAGAAAACGATTCGGTTCAAAAAGATATAGTTGACTTTTTGAAAAATGAAAATGATGTAAAGAGTTCTGCTGAAATCTGTGAATCAATTCATCAGAAATATCAAAATTTAAATTTCAAAAATTGGCCGATTCCAGATTTAGACTTTTCCCATATAAAATTAGTTGTAGATGAAATCAAATCCACTGATTTAAAAGTCGAAGAAGGAACAAATGTTTTATACGCAGAACAACAGAAGATCGCAAAGTTGAGAGTACGCTTTCATACGAATCCTAAACCAAAAGACATAAAAGACTTAAAGTCCTTTAAGATTATTCTAATGGCTGTTAATGGCGGCAGCGGTGAAGAGATTACAGTTCTAAGAAAAATAAAAAATTCGAGTTCCAATAGATCTTATCGTGATGCAACCGTTGAACTAAACACCAATAACATTGAAGAAGGGTCCTATTTTATTAAAGTTTTGGCAGAGGATGAGCACGGAAATATGCTCAATGCAAATGATGAATTTAAGGATAGTAAAATTCAAAAAGCTTGGGAGGCTAAAAAAGAGGAAGATGATGAAATAACAAAGAATTCATTTCCATACAAACTAACTTGTGATTCGGAAGATTTTGATTACATAATAGAGGAAGCGATTGAACGGGACGAAAATCAAAGAAAAGATAAGTTAAATAATGTTTTACAGGCTTATTTTAAGTATAGAATTACTGGCTTAAAAAACGATGAAGATTTTAATATACCCGAACCTTCAGACTCTTCGAATGTTTGGATCAACGACGGTAAAGAAAAGCATTCTTCTACATTTCATATCAACTACTCAGATAAGCACAACTACCAAATAAACGTATCGACCAAGTTACGTCAGATAGAAAATATATTTCTTCAAAATGCTGATAGTATAGGTTATGTAAGATCAACCTTAAAAGGAAATAAGTTGGCTATTGGTTTTGAAAATCTTGAATTTATTGAGAGTCCAATTAGTGAAATTGTCCCTAAATCCCTTTTAAAGAAACGAAAGGAAGTGTTTGATTCTATACTCAGTTCAAACGAAGATGATAATGGGATATTTGAAACGGCAGATATTTTCAACTTAAAAGATTCAATAAATGAGTATATAGAGTCCTATAAAAAATGGACGACTAAACTAAACAAACAACTTGCCGATGATAATATTGAATTGGAAGAACAGACTAAGCTTAAAGAATTTTTGATTGAACTACAGATGATAGATGTAGCTCGTGTAAAAAGTAAACTTCCAGATGGCAATAAAATTGAAGCGCTTTTAGTTTCGCCCTTACATCCATTAAGACTAGCTTGGACTGCACAACTACTTGAAGTATTTGAAGATTGGGAAAGGAAAACCAAGGAGTTTTCTGGGCATAAGGATTCTTGGTCAGATCAATTAGAAAACCTTTTTATTGGCCAGCTCTCTCCAGAAAACAATCAACAGGTTCTTTTGGATTCAAACACGTTAAAATCTTTTAATTACAGTGGCGAATTGTCTTTTGGTTGGGGACTATACTTAAGCACTGTATCTAAAGAGTCAAACAACGGAATGACTTCTATATCGCGGCAATTGCAGCACTATTTAAGGTTATTGTTCAATATAACCAAAGACAATTATGTGGAAACCGATCTAAGCTTAAAACTAGTAATTCGTCATATAAAAAATTATTTAGCTCAACATCCTTACATAGATAAACTGGTTATCAATCTTTTTAACGCAGGTGACGCCGATGTTTTTTCGGATGCTTTCGTGGAGTTAGAGAAAGAAAAGAGTTTTGAAAATATTAATTATGAAGTCCGTATATTTAAAGGTGATGACAAAATCATCGAACACGGTGAGTCATTAAAAACTTTAATAAATCCGGAATCAAATATAACTCCTGAAGCTGAGGCTTTTTCTCAACCTTCCCGAAATCGATTGTTTCCTAAACTTCGATTCTCAATCAATAACATCAGCGACTACTTAAAAAAGCCTTCAATATTCACGTCTCATTTGAGTTTTTTAATAAGTCCTTTTCCGGTTACAACAGAGTTAATAAAGCCTAGCGAAGATGATCGCAATTTTTCTTTAAATGGTTTGATTACAGACTCTACTGTGCTTGTAACTGAGAATGGCTCTCAAATTAAATGGAATAGTTTTGTAATAGGTAATAGATTACCTATTCAATATGGCAAAACAGGAAAAAACGGTATTAAACTTTTTGATAATATTCAAAGCTTTATTAGCGGTGCTTTAGTTTCAAAATATACCCAATCCATTCCTTCAACTCAATTACGCTTAAATGATAAAGACAAGGTATTATTAACACATTTACACGATTTTTCTGACTGGGTAGTTACTTTTGACAAGAATCTTGGACCTGAAATTTTTGATCAACCTTCAAAAGATGGTAAAATTCCTTTCCTTTTAGATTATGTGCCAGGGGAAGAAACTTTAGGAATATCGTCCTATTTAACTACTCGCCCCACTTCTGAGGTATTGGGACTTTTGGGGCCTCATTTTGAAGAATTCAATTTGGATATTCACAATGAAGATGATGAGCAAAAGATTAAAATTCTATTAGAAGATTTAAGAGCAGTAAGTAGTTCTCTAGTACTTCAATTAAATTCAACCAAAAACAAAGCCTTTGAAGTAATTGGTTCGGCTTTTACGAAACGTGTTCTAGAAAAGAAGGAGATGTTAGAAGAAGCTTTTCTCATTCCAATAGACTTACACCAAAACCTTTTTGAAAATCTCCCATCAGGCAGTAGATCTAGGGCAGATAACCTCTTGGTGTCAATAAATCCCTCGAAAAAAGAAATTTTTATTTCAGTAATCGAGATCAAATGCAGAAAGTCATTAGGAGAAACCGAAAAAGATGCTCTCAGATTAAAAATGCTCGATCAGATCGAAAATACTATTGAGGCACTAAGGACTCACTTTGACCCGGAATATAATAATTCGTTTGATCGTCTAGATAGAGAAATCAAAAATAAGGAACTGAAATCTTTATTGTCTTTCTATTTGGAAAGAGCCAACAGATATGATTACTTGTCTAACAAAGCCTATAATCAGTATCTTGAATTTATGCAAAATCTAGATTCTGGATTTACACTTCGGTTTAAACGTCTGGGATTAATATTTGACTTTGCTGCTATTGATCGGCACAAAAAAGTTATACTAGACAATGACTCTGTATTTTTTACCTTTGGAGGGAAATTAATCGAGGATATATTAGACCCAGATTCTGATCTTAACACGAAAAGGCTAGAAGAAGGTGATTTAGATAAAGATCTTAATGAAGCTTTTGGTAACAAAAGTGCACTTCAACCGTTTATTCAAAAATTCAAATCTAAACTAGAGCCTGATTTAAAAGAAAAAGAGACTTCAGAAATAGATAAAAAGTCTAATAAATTAGAATCAGAAGATACCGATAAAAATAAAACAGTTGCACCCTCTTATGAAGCACATCAGGAAAAATTAAGTGAAGCCGCCGAGGAAGGTTTGAATTCAGAAACACAAGATCAATCTGATGCTTCTGAAAAAGTGGAACAATCTAATACTCAATTGGAACATATCACACCAGAATATGATATTCTAATTGGAAAAAGTTCTGCAAGTTCTCAGTTTGGAATTTTAGGTGAAAGCAACATTAAGAAAAAAATAGCAATTGATCTAAGTGAAACAAACACCATAAGTCTTTTTGGTGTTCAAGGAGGTGGTAAAAGTTATACCATTGGAACAATTTCTGAAATGGTTTTAAAACAATTTAACAAAATAAATGAGCTTCCGTCACCACTTGCTGGTGTGATATTTCATTACAGTGAAAGTATGGATTATGAACCAGAATTCACGTCTATGATATTTAAGAATGATCAAGAACGAGAATTACAAAAACTAAAAGAACGATATGGTGCAGAACCTGATTCAATTGATGATGTCATAATTCTAACACCTAAAGACAAAATGGATGAAAGACAGTTGGAATATCCTTCAATAGAAGTCAAGCCAATTGCATTTAACTCTAAAGAACTTAATGTACAAGATTGGATGTTCATACTTGGGGCGTTAGGAAATGACTCTACCTATATTAGGCAATTAAAGGCCATAATGAAAGAACACAGATCCAATATAACAATCGAAGGAATTGCTAAGAGTGTAGAGGAATCAGAACTTCTTAGTAATTCTCAAAAAGCTTTGGCGAGACAAAAATTAAGTTTTGCACGCGAGTATATTGATGACAGTTTTATGATGAGAGAAATACTTAAACCAGGTCGGTTGTTAATTGTCGATTTAAGAGATGAGTTTATAGTTAAGGATGAGGCACTAGGATTATTTGTTATTATGTTGAATATCTTTTCAGCAGTTAAGAAAGTTCAAGGTGCACACTTTAACAAGTTTATAGTCTTTGACGAAGCACATAAGTATATGGATAATAAAGACCTCACTGGCAATATTGTGACTGCCATTAGAGAGATGCGTCACAAAGGAGTTAGTATAATGATTGCAAGTCAAGACCCGCCTAGTTTGCCAAATGAGATTATTGAATTAAGCTCTATTGTTCTTTTGCATCAATTCAATAGTCCCCAATGGCTCAAACACATTCAAAAATCGATTACCCAGCTAAGTTCTTTGTCACCCATTGATATGAGTGCTTTAAATCCTGGTGAGGGTTTTCTATGGGCTAAAAAAGCTACGGATAAAAGCATTTCTACCAGACCTGTAAAAATCTCGACCAGACCAAGAGTAACAAAACACGGAGGTGGTACTATTCAAGCCACAGGAAATAAATGAAATCTAAAGCAATAACACATATAGGAAAGCGAAAAACCAATCAAGACCGAATATTGGCTGAGAAAATTGATACGGATTCTTATCTCTATTTAGTTGCAGACGGAATGGGAGGATATGATAATGGCGATATCGCCGCCACAATGGTTATCGACAGTTTGGTTACTTTTCTATCCAATAGCACTCACTTTAACAAAGAGTTCATTCACAAGGCCATAAACAAAGCGAACTTAGCTTTGCGTCAGTATCAAGAACAGCATCAATCAAAACTTGGATCTACCCTTGGTGGAATATTAGTGACTGGCAAAACCGCAAAAACATTTTGGGTTGGAGATGTGAAAATTCTGCATTATTCAAAAGGGAAGCTTTGTTTTGAAAGCAAATCACATAATCTAAGCAGTGAACTTTCTGAAACCGATAATTTAACCTCTTCTAAATATAACCATATCGTTACGCGTTCCATTCAGGGCGATGTTAAGAAATCCGTACCCTCCTATCAAGAGCTCATCTTGAATAAAGGAGACCAATTGTTTATTTGTTCGGATGGTGTTCACAACATCATAGACCCGAACACGCTTCAATACTTACTCAATAAAGAGGACTCAACCGACTCTCTCATTGCAACTTTAGACCAACGACTCGAAAAAGAAGCGATTGATAATGCCAGTTTGATTTTAATAGAAGGTTTTGATTGAGCAGAAATTTAGATCGTACTAATAATCCCAAAGTAAAAAGTGGCACAAATTGAACCAAAATACCTGGCACTATCCGACTGAAGTCTCTGGCTCAATTCAACCAAAGATATCCAATCTGATAACCTACTATAAACTGGTCAATTTTTTAATCCTTTATTCCCTCAATATTATTATGACAATGCTGTTGACACAATGTTTATTTCTGATATAGTTTGAATTCGGGACGCAGTGAGTCCCGAATTGGAAAAAGCGTTAAATTAGTTGGAAAGATACATTCTTAAGCTCCATTACCAAGGAAGGATTAATTAATGAGGTAAGGTCTATCAAGTGTATTTTGAGAAGTGATTAAAATTTCATCTTATTATATTAACCAATGCCGAATTTATTTCATCCAGTTTTTCTTGATAAATGGATTCGGCGCTCAAATACTCTTTTGTGTAATATTCTATATGTGCAGCGTAATCTGTCGAATCTTTTATAAGCTTTTCTGATTGTCGTAAAAAGATTTGCGTTCTTGATAAAAGATTGTTGAGTTGTGGACTCAATAAATTATTTTGTCTGTAAAGACTCATTATGCCATCAAATAAAGAACTAACTATATTCTCTCTAAAATCTAAAATTGAATTCGAAATTTCGTCAGTTGGAACGCCATTCTCAATTTGCTGATTTCTCGCTTCGGTAATGGCTACAGTAGCTTCTTTAAAATCATTTAGAATCTGAAAAGTTGTATCCATAAACAACAGTGGATTATCGCCACCGTAAGACGCAATGATTTCATTTCGCACTTCACTTACACTATCAATTAAATCATCCAAAATTACCGAAATACGAATGCTATGGTCATACTTTTTATTCAAATGAATTTTATGCTTTTGCATCATTTCTTCCGTAGACTTATTATAAAAATCTGCTACACTATATAAATTTGCATAAAGTTTTTTCCAATCTTTACCAGGTCTAAATCGAAGGAAGCCTCTGTAGACTAAAGTATTATCTAATTTTAAAATTAAACTTGGATAAGTATTAGGATGAAATGTCATTCTATTCATTTCAGTAGAATCCTTTAGTTCTTTAAGACTGTATTCGGAAGCAGAGCTAGCCTGTGTTAAGTTAGCTTCATAAAGTCTGTCAACATAAATCTGTACAACACCTAAAACACTTTTTAATTCAGATTTTATTTCCTTATTTTTTTCTTCTTCTTGAAACGTTGCTTGACGTCGTTGGTAAACAAGATCAAGTACTACGAACATTATAGTAATAAAAGATAAAATACCTGATAATAAGCCACCATAAGCTGATATGATATTATCCTTAGTGGTAAAATCAAAGTTCATAAAAGACCAGCTTGCTGTTTCATTAGCAGCATCAAATGATAAAATAACAAGAAATATAAGAATCAATGATATAACACCTAAAATGCAATAGAGAATTATATGGAATTGACGACGACTCAAGATTAATGAGTAGGTAAATTAAGCTTATCAAATAAAATTTGATTTCTCTTTTTTGAATCCTTGACCATTTTGTCAAAACTTATTATTTCGGTATAAAGCTCAAAATTACTGTTATAAGAGAAAAACCCCTGATTATCTGGATGGGCAGTAAAACCAGCTTTTTTAGCTAAAGTTCTCAATTTCGGTGTAAGATCCGAAATTATATAGGCGTAATAAGGTGTACCTTTTTGGACACTTATTGGACGCCCATTAGCATCTAAAGCATTGTTTTCTTGTATTTCGATAACATAATTAAGAACTTGAGTAATAGGATTATCAGATTCGTTATAATCGTTCCTCATCGGTTTTTTGAATTCGACAATCACTATGGAAGAATAGTTGTCGCTTTCATTTAGCAAATGAGCTTTGTTGAATACGACCAAATCAGGTCTTTTTAAAGAAGTAGATTCTGTCCGTTCAATACTCGTAAATGGAATATCGGACGCCAAATAATCGTGAAAAGCTAATCTTTCATCTATTACCCATAAGTTATGTTCTTCTAATTGGATTTCGTCAGATGTTTTCTTCACAGGGAAAATAAGGTTGTGAATAATTTCTTCCTTCGAATATTTATCATTCTTAGATTTTTTTAAATGCTTATTCAAGTGTTCAAGGATATAAGAGCGATGAACTACATATTCGGCAAGCTTTGAATTGCCAACTTCAATAATTTTATTATAGAGATCTTTATGAGTTTTATCAAAGGCTGCTTTATGGTCTATTTCTTTTATAGATTTTAACATTTTATTAGCTTCCTTTTTTACATCTCTTTCGAGTTCATTTTGAAGTTTAAATAGTTCAATTTCTAATTTTTTACCGCTAAGATTTGAGGAAATCTTTTTCAACTCGTCCAGTTTATACTTCTCCAAATACCTATACCGTGGATGTCTACTTACAAATTTTCTAATATTTTCAAGCCGGTCTTGTTCTATAGCTTCAATATATTCTTGATAAATTTCTCGAACAATTGCTACAGCTTTTTCACTAACCTCTGTTTTCTCTATTTCATCTGGAAAGAATTCGTCTGCTTTTGAGAATGATATCTCTGTTCGCTCTTCATTAACTTTATCATCAAGATAATCACTCGAAACGTAAACGGCTAAAGAAAATTTATCGGCTTCATCATCGATCAATGGTTGCTTCAATTCAGGTATGAAATCAGTTAACTTATCACTCATTACTTCCCTGCGATGAGCTCTGTAATGAATTTTATTATCGGGCTTAGAGGTGTACATTTTGACCACTTCAAAGTCGAACTTTTGACCTTTTATTTTGGCACTCCTTTTATCAAGAGAATTACGGGTGTAGTTTTTGAAATAATCATTTACCACTATTTCATCATAATTATCCTTCAAGATTATTCTTGGGCAATCTTGCTCCCTAAAAAAACTAAAGCAATGCTCGATAATCTTAATGGCAATATCTTCCAAGTCACTATTTGTCCATTGTTGAAAACGCTCATTCAAATTTTTAAGATATACACAGGTTCGTCTTTGAGGATTAGGTTCTTCAACTTTAAAATCTTGTGGATTTTCCACACCATCCTTACTAATTTTGAATTCAAATTGACGACGGTTGTAATGTCCATTTTGAGGATAAATACTATCAATTTCGACACTACTGAAAGCTCGTAGCCAAGTTATTCTACCAATACCTTTTCCGCCTTTATTATATTTATAACTAGAATGAGCTAAATTGAAAGAATCCCAATTGTCAGGATTAAAACCGATACCATTATCCGTTATTTTAAATGCGATAATTGGCTTTTTCTTTTCAAAATCAGGATCATTTGTATCACTACCTAGATTCTCCTGGGGCAATCTTTCTGCTTCTATCTCTATTAAACCTGGACTCTCAGATTTAAGTTCTTCAATAGCGTGTATAGAATTGACGAGAGCTTCGAATAATGGCAATAAAGCCCTATTACTGGCTAATTTTTTTTCACGAACTTTACCTGCAATATCTATTCGCATTATAAATGTTGAAGTTTTGAATGAATGGTACAATTTACACAAAATTTAAAAGTCTTGACAATTTCCACATACTTTCTATCCATATATTAAAGACGGTAACCTTTTTTTGATTACACCTATCTTTCAAATATCGACCTCGCCTCGTCATAAACCCTTTCAAAATTAGCCTCTAAATCCACCTGAGAAAACTGGTTGGTTTCTTCCGGCAGCTCTCTTTGAATATTCTGCAATTTAAACTGCACCTTTTTATCCTTCCCATCTGCATACGTGATAAACTCGCCCTGCTTCAACCTGAAAAATACGCCCGCCCGAATCTTTGGGATTTCCTTTTCGCCCGTAGTAATGCGAGTATCGAAATCCAGATTGTGCCCTCGGCTTATACTTTTTGTTGGGTCTTTGATAATCTCAAAAAAGCGTTCGTAATATTTTGCGGTGTCGGGGTCATTTACCTTGCCGAAAAACTGGTAGGATAGATTGCTTAAAATTGCTTTACTCGCTTTATCCCCATACATCATATCGTTCTGAATTTTGTCCTGCATTACGTAAATTGTAGAAATATTATAGCTACGAAGTGTTGCGGGAATGCGATGCATATTCAATAAGCGAATAGTCGGGGCTTCTTCCATCAGAAGAAATGAAGCTTCGCTATTGCGTACGCTCATTTGCTTGGTAATCGTGTGGATTATCGTTGCAATGACAGGAGAATACGAGGTTTCAAATTTCGGATTATTTACAATTGAAATTACACAAGGATTTTCTGGACTATTTATATTGAGTGGGACTTCATCTGCGGACAATGCCATAAAAATACGCTGGGTGCTAATTCTCTTTAAAGCATTGGCCAGGGTGCTTTTTACACCAGCAGTTTGTCTTTCAGAATCTTTTCCGCTAATAAATGCATCTGCCATTGCTCTAGATGTTGTATTGGTTTCCAAAAACTTGATAAGACTGTCGGTATCGAGATACTGATAAATAGCTATTAAATGCGGAAGCGTACAGAATTCTGGATATGTAGTTTTCAGTTTCCAAATCAACCCACCTATCAATCCTTCAGCTGCATCATTAAAAAATTTGGTCGTCCCTGTAGTTCCAGATTCCCGTTGCTCCAAAAGGTTTTCGATTAACACCCTTGAAACCTCATTTACGCTTTCCTCGTTCTCTAAATAGCGAGGCGCTATAGGATTTACCCTATGGATGATTTTGTCGAAGGAAATGACCTTAAATGGGATATCCCCATCCTTGAAAAGTGGATAAGCCATTTCAGTAAGTTCAAAATCTTTATAGTCGTGAATGATTCCGCAAAAGTCTTCCTTACGGAAGTGTTTTAGAAAACCGTAAACTATACTTTCAGTCTTTCCACTTCCCGCAGAACCGATGACCGATGCACCGCGTTTTATATTGTCAAGTTTGAAGTTTCCTTTAGTTGTGGCAAAGCTGATCTGATATTTTATGCTCCCATTTTTTGGAGTGTCAGTTTTATGTAAAAACACATACATCCCTATATTAATTAACATCAGAGGACAAACAAAATAAAGTGCTATTTGCACCAATGGTAATTGTTCATTTAAATAATATACAAAAGTGCCAATCAAAAGAAAATTGACGACAAATGAATATCTACTTATCCGA
This sequence comes from Aequorivita sp., assembly GCA_052105975.1. GTDB lineage: Bacteria > Bacteroidota > Bacteroidia > Flavobacteriales > Flavobacteriaceae > Aequorivita. Next base: position 108,167 of record JBQEAY010000001.1, read on the forward strand.
AATATTCCATAGAAAACAGCACTGGCCACACCAATAATTAAAAGCACCGTTAAAGGATTGTCCAGCTGCATAATTATAGATTAAATTCCGATTGAACTTGATTTGATGGCCACTTCGGCACCACGTCTTAGCCTGTTAAATATTTTCATTGCCAGTTGTGCTTGCGTGACTGGAATACTCGGCATCATCGGAATGCCAGCTTTACCCATTATTTTGAACGCTAATGCCTTTTCATTGGTGGGCAATTTCATCAATGATGCAAAATAGATTTTTGGGTTTTTGATAAAATCTTTCCTGGCCTTATAGGTTTCTGCAAAGTTTCTTTGGTAGCCAAAAGTTTTATCAAAAGTTTTCTCGGCACTCTCAAAAAATTTATCTCGATCAAAGCCACGTTTCACCTTCTTACCGTGCATCTCAACTTCCGAGGCTTTGTGTTTGCTTCCTGGAGAAAGGCTGAACGTATTGGAAGCATCCTTCCGACTTACAATGATATGGATATGACTTTGGTTTCCATCCTTCGGCATTCCTTGAACAATTCGCTTACCGTTTTGTTGATGTGGTGCTTGCATTTCTAATTTTGAAATTTCCTTTTCCATATGTTTATTATTTCCCTCAATTGCTCCACTCTCAATTTTACGGATGTCATTTTTTAGCTGAAGTATTTTCGTGGCATAAGGTTGATTTTCTTTTATTTGTATGTCAGTTCCTTTAAAGGTTCTCTGATGTTCTATTTTTGCATAGTATTTTATGTCATCTATTGTTATGGGACGTCCATTGATTTCCCGATTGAAGGAGGCCACATAATCCTTCATCAGCTCACGGGTGTACTTTTTTAAATCTTCACTGCTATTCTGTAATCTGTTCAATTCGTACTTTGACGGACTGACAGTAATCGAATAAAACTTAGGTTCGATTTTCTTGAGTTTTGCACCATTTCCATCAATATCCTTTGCCACTTCCTCTGCGGAAATCTCATCACCATATTGATTAAAAAAGTGTTCCATTTCTTCTTGTTCCAGACCTTGATTTTCTTTCTCCAGATAGCCCACAAAATCAGCTGAACTCTGGGAGTATGTGCCTCCTAATTTTTGAGGTGTGATTGTGATATACATAGCTCAGAAATTTAAAGTTCGTTATTTGGGTTTTCCTTTTCTCGAAAGCGTACTTCCTTCTTTTCCGTGATAAATTTTTTCTCTAAGATCAAAGGTTTTTTTGCTGTGTCTTCGGTCTGAAATAGCGATTCTATCATTGCGACGGTAGGCTTGGTTTGTGTCTTTTCCATATCTCGCATTATGGCAATCACTGCATTGATACGTTTCTTAATAGAAGCCTCGATGGTTCTACCAGTTGGACCCAATTTTTCCTTTGGCGAGATTTCGTTGTAGAAGAAAAAATCAAGCATCGTAGCCATTGCCTCGGTGTGTGATTTAAAGTGTGTTCTTGAAAATTCCTGAAAACGTTTTGCAGTTTCCTTTTTGAATCTAATACCAATAAATGAGTCCATAATTCGCCGATTTGTCGCAAATCATCCCCTGAAAATGGGCTCCCGCAAAGCGTTTGTCGCAAATCGCTAAGAGTCAAGAAATTATATAACTCTCAAGCTACTGATTACCAGTGTTTTGAAAATTAAAAGGAGTGCTTAACATCGCGTAGCGTGTTACCCTCTTGCTACTCCTTTTCGTTCGCCACAGGCGAACAAAAATTTCGTACAATCTGGCTATCCCGATAACTATCGGGAGCCAATTGCCATTTTAGGAAAATAAATTTCCGATATGTTATTTTTCGATGGGTACGGTTATCGGCGAAAGTCGAAAAATGGATAACCCTACGTAAAATTGAATGCTGAATTTCAGCGAACTAAAGATACGATTTTTTATTTGAATTGGAATTAATCTAACAGAAAAACACCTCCAAGATTTAGAGGTGCTTTAATTATTAAGTTTTAGAAAATTAGATGTTGAATATGAAAGTATAGGAATCTAAATTTCGTAATGCTTCCTCCTCTACCATCGTTTCAAAACAGGTATAATTTTCTCTTACGTATTGCCGAATACTATCGCCAAATTTTCGTTTCACATCCTTTTTAGAATCTTCTAAAAGCCGGTTTTGAGCTTCTTCGCTCAGATCCGTAAAATTGAGATATACCATAGCTTTAGATATTAATATTCACTTGGCAACATCAGCGTATTATTTACAAAAAATAACCGCAATTCATCGAGTGGAAAATCAGTCACTCTATACCCGTGCTTTTCTAAAACAATATCATTGCCATCGGTGTATATAATTTCAGCTTCGTATCCTGTATAATCCTGTTCATCTTCGGATAATCTTTTAAAGTCTATTGTGATAAACTCACTTCGGTTCATTAGACTTTTTGCAATTACAGAAGTGTCCGTAATGAGCCAAAAACAATCTGCCACATTAGCAAGATATTTTAGTCCGTCCGTAAAACGTGTTCTTAATAATGGGATTTGATAAAACATTTCCGTTCCGTGAAAATGTTGCAATCCTTCTTTGATTTCGTTAACTTGTGCTTTCATTGTTCATTTATTTTATAAGTGAATAATTAAAAGAGGGCACGAACTAATTGAAAACTGGTATCTGTGCCCTCTTGGATTTTTATGATTACTTGTCGTTTTTGCTTCCGAGTAATAGGATTTCATCGGCTACAACTTCCGTTACATAGCGTTGTTCGTTATCATCAGTTGTATAGCTTCGAGTTTTTAGTTTTCCCGATATTCCAACTTCTTTGCCTTTTTCGACAAATTTCTCAACGATTTCTGCAGTCTTGCCCCAAGCTACAACCGTATGCCAATTGGTTTCTGTTTGCTTTTTGCCTTTGGCATCCTTGTAATATTCGTTTGTTGCGAGTGAAAAACGGGCTACTTTTTTACCGCTTTCAAGGTTTGTAATGGTTGGCTCTTGTCCAACGTTTCCGATTAACTGTACGTGATTTTTTAAAGTGCTCATAATAAAATATTTAAGAATTAATTAAAATTGCTATCTGAACTATTCAGACAGTTTATTGTTATATTTTTTTGAAGTGATTTACTTATTATATCTTGAGCGTTTTCCTTTTTTGTTTTTTTCGGTGCCGCTTCCTTTTTGATGTTTTTGTAAGATTTCATAAGATTCATTTTAGATTTACTTCCCATAGCGCCCTCGCTGTTACCTTTTTTTGTTGCTGATACATTTTCAATATTTGGAATTGATAAGGACTTATAAAAAGTGAAGCGCAGCGTAGCGGTTTATGCAGTCCGTTCAACTTCCAAATGTTGGTATTTTGCTGGCAAAAAAAGGGTATAACGGCGAGGGTGCGGATGGAGGTCTAAAGACTTTTGTGAAGTACGAAAACATAGGAAGTGACACCAAATCATTAAAGGGAATTCCGATTTGGCGGACGTTATTCACGATTTTGGCTTGGAAATGTAGTGTTCCTTCCCAGAGAATCGGGAAGGTTTAACGGAATGGAAAGTCGAAATTGGGTATTGTGTCCAAGATATTTGCAGTGAAGCTCTTTTCCCGCAATGTAGCTTTTCGCGGAATGCAGGGGAATGTGCTGAACGGGATTTAAAAGCTGTATATGATTCTTTGCAGGATTTAAAGCGGACTTAACTTCGAAAATGGAGATGGAATAGAGTTTGTCCGCTTCCCTTTTTTTTCAGGAAGTGGTCAAGTGGAATGGAATTGGAATCTTTGGAGTTTTGTCCAAGACCTTTATAGGGAAGCTCTTTTCCCGAAATGAAGCTTTTTCAGCGGTTCCGATAGCTATCGTAAGCAAGGGAATCGGCTGAGTGGGATTGTACTTGAAATAGACACCTGTTTATTAGATGCTTGCAGTTAAAAATGTATTTTTGAGTTGATAAAATTAATGTGTTAAACTCTGAAAAATCAGGTCTATAAATAAAATTAGTGATAACAGAACTTATAATATTATTCGTCATCAGTTATATTGCTGCAACTGTATCAGGAGCTGCGGGTTTTGGTGGAGCATTAATTATATTGCCTTTTGTTATAAATATTGTTGGACTGCAAACAGCAGTCCCAATTTTGACAATAGCTTCAATTTTTGGTAATGCTTCCCGAGTTTGGTTTGGCAGATATGAATTAAAATGGAGACCGATTATATACTTTCTTTTAGCCGCTCTTCCTTTGACCATTCTTGGAAGTTATTTATTTACGGACATCAACAGTAAAATCATAAAAATTGGCATCGGCGTTGTTTTGATTTTATTAGTGGGGTATCGAAGGCTTAAAATTAAAAAAATAGTTCTGGGCGAAAAAGGAATGTTAATAGGTGGAGGGCTGACAGGATTTTTGTCTGGACTAATTGGGAGTGCCGGACCGATTGGAGCAGCATTTTTCCTTGGTCTTGACCTGACAGCGACTGCCTATGTTGCAAGTGAAGCATTTACAGCGTTAACAATGCACTTGACCAAAACAGTCGTTTACAGCAAATATGCACTAATCGGAAAAGAAGAACTTTATTATGGATTATTTATTGGCGCAGCAATGATTTTGGGAAGTTGGTCGGGAAGAAAAATCATCGAAAAGATAAGTAGGGATAAATTTATATTCCTCGTTGAAATACTATTGATTATTACAGGAATACAAATGATTTGGACATCGTAAAAAATGGTGAATAATTACCCAGGCGTTCCAAGAACAGTATTTATTTTTATTTAAATGATAAAATGGTGTTTGTGCTATGAACGCTAATGTGCAAATATTTTTCAAATCGGATTATACATATTGTGTAGGATGTAAAGCGGACTTAACTTCAAAGTCGGAGATTGGGAATGGAGTTTGACCGCTTCCCTTTTTTTTCCGGAATAGGCGGGCAAGTGGAATGGAAATCGGAAGCTTTGGAGTTGTGTCCAAGATTTTTTTTAATGAAGCGCATTTACCGTAATGGAGTTTTTTACGGAATGCAGGGGAATGGACTGCAATGGCTTATGTAAACAAAATCTATAAAATGAATTAGCTTTTTGTCTTTCTTAAAGTTTGTCATTCTTATTTTTACAACCTAAATAATTTTTTCATAATGGCCAATAAGAAAAAACAACACTATGTCCCGAAATTTTATTTACGATACTTTAGTTTAAATGATTCCAAGAAAATAATTAAGCTCTGTCTAAAGGATACAGGTAGAATCATCCAAAAAGCAAATTTGGAAGGACAAGCCCAAGAAGATTATTTCTATGGCAAGGATTTGGAAAGGGAAGAATGGTTTGGGACTATTGAAAATCAGAGCTCTTTAATTCTAAATAGGGTGGTTCAAACAAAAGAGTTGCCAAACGATAAATCTGATGATTATTATCTTATTTGGCTATTTATCCTTCTTCAAGCGTATCGCACCAAGGCGAATGTTGAAGATTTTAATCATATGATAGATACAATTATGAAAACGGCAATGAAGTTCGAACCTCAATTTAAGAATTTTGATTATGATACTCATTTTTTTGCATACGAAGATGCAATAGAAAAAAAACTTGACTTACTTCTTAATAGTCTACCTATGATGATGGATATGCAAATCAAGCTAATTCGAAATACTACTTCAAATGAATTGATAACAAGCGACAATCCTATTTCGAAATATAATCAGTTTTTGGAATCAAGAAAATTTCCCTTCGGACACAATGGAATGGCAAGTAAGGGATTACAGATTTTTTACCCATTAGCACCAGATTTGCTACTTATAATGTATGACCCAAAAGTCTATAAAATTGGAAATAAAAAACAATTCAGTAACATTCCTATGAATGAAAAAGATATTGAGTATTTAAATATTTTAACTTGTTTGTATGCTAATAAATCTATCTATTCTACGGATAATGTAACTGATTTTCAGCTTGAACAATGGGTCAAAGAATCGAATATTTATAAAGAACAAAAGAAACTGGAAGTAAAACATTTTGACCCCATACAAAGTGACGATGATGCTGAATCGGTGATTGTACAACATCATCAAACGCCTTATATGATTAAACTGACCCTATCCTTTGTTAAGCAAACACAGCACGCCAAATCGTATAAAATGTCGGGCTATTATGCTGAATTTAGGGATGAGCGTATTCGAAATAGAGAGCAATAGATTATCTTGTTTCATTACGAACGAACATTATGAACATTATAGTCTATACAACAGTTAATGTTTATGAATATTCCCTTTTACCACAAAATAGTACAATAACAACGCGGATATTATCACAAATAATATTGCAAGAATACCATTGAACTTATCTTTCCTTGTGATTTGATTATTGGATTTACCAACTTTCTTATTTCTTTTTTTTCTTTGTTTTTGATACATCCTTTTTAGTTATTTCTAAATAACCCTCTATAATAGCTTTGTATCTAAATAGTTATAAAGTATTTCAAGAAAAGCAGGAATAGAATAAACAAAACAAACAATACAAATATGATTATAACACCAATCCATATTATTTTATCCCTTTTAGAAATGACAGTTTTTTCAGTTTGTACTTTACTTTTCTCTTTCAGACGTCTTTTCCTTCGATTTTCTGACATATACTATTGTTTTATTTATATATCTATTTCTTCCATTCCATCTTCTGTAACCTTACGGCATTCAATATTGCCAATAAAGCCACGCCCACATCTGCGAAAACCGCCTCCCACATCGTTGCCAGACCTCCTGCACCCAATACTAAAACAACTGCTTTTACTCCGAATGCTAAAATAATGTTCTGCCAAACGATGCGACGTGTGGATTTACCAATTTTTATAGCCTTTGCAATTTTGCTCGGTTGGTCTGTTTGGATGATAACGTCTGCAGTTTCTATTGCCACATCACTACCCAATCCACCCATTGCAATACCTACATCGCTAACCGCCAATACGGGTGCATCATTGATGCCATCTCCAATAAAAGCTACTTTGTTGTTGTTTTCGGACATCAGCTTTTCGACTTCTTTCAATTTATCTTCTGGAAGCAAACCCCCTTTTGCCCAATCTACGCCCATTTCTTTTGCGACTTGTTGGGTAATGGAATCCTTATCGCCTGAAAGCATTATAATTTTGGAAATACCCGATTCCCGAATTTGCTTGATGGCTTCGTGTGCATCATCCTTCAACTCATCTGCAATGATTACATAGCCTGCAAATTTGCCCTCAATGGAAACCATTACGATAGATTCTACAATTTTGTCGGTTTCAGAGGGAACTTCGATGTTGTTTGACGTCATCAATGGTTTGTTACCTACCAAAACCGTTTTGCCATTTACTGTTCCCTTCAATCCTTTTCCTGCTATTTCGCTTACTTCGGAAGCTTGAAAATCTTCGCCATCGGCTTTGTATTCCATAATGGCCTTGGCAATGGGATGGGTAGATTGTTCTTCCATCGCCATTAGGTATTTCATAAATTCGGGTTCTTCCCAATCAATGGCTTTTATTTCCTTGATTTTGAAAACACCTTTGGTCACAGTTCCTGTTTTGTCCATAACAACGGTATTAACCTTTGTCATTTCATCCAAAAACGAAGCACCTTTAAATAGAATCCCATTTTTTGAAGCCGCTCCCAAACCACCGAAATAACCCAACGGAATTGAAATAACCAAGGCACACGGACAGGAAATGACTAAGAAAATCAAGGCTCTGTACAACCATTCGCTAAAGACATAATCATCTACAAAAAAGTAAGGTAGAAACGTCAATCCAATTGCTAAGAATACTACAATTGGCGTGTAGATTCTTGCAAACTTTCTGATAAACAATTCAGTTTTTGATTTACGAGCTGTTGCATTCTGCACCATATCAAGGATACGCGCAATAGAACTATCCTTAAATTCTTTGGTCGTTTCAATCTCAATAACGCCATCCAAATTGATGCTTCCAGCAAAAACTTTTTCTCCTTTTGCAATGGTATCCGGTTTGCTCTCGCCTGTTAATGCTGCTGTATTGAATGAGCCTTTGTCGGAAAGTAAAATTCCATCCAAAGGAATTTTTTCGCCCACACGAACCTGTACTTTTTCGCCAATTTCAACGGTTTCAGGATTGACAGAAATGTAATCGTTGTTTCGATAAACCAAAGCTTCATTAGGTCTTACATCGAGCAAGGCTTTAATATTGCTTTTGGCTCGATTGACCGCTGCGTTTTGGAACAATTCGCCCACTGCGTAAAAAAGCATTACTGCCACACCTTCGGGATATTCGCCAATGGCGAATGCTCCAATGGTAGCAATGGACATCAAAAGAAATTCCGTAAAGAAATCGCCTTTTATGATGCTGTTCCAGCCTTCTTTTATCACGGGAAAACCTACTGGAAGGTATGCTATTACATACCAAAAGATACGTACCCAATCCTTAAAAAATGCAACATCAAAATAGTCCATAGCGATACCGATAATCAGCATCACAAAACTGAAAATTGCTGGTAGATAGGTTTTAAATTTTCCTACACTTTCCGGGTCGCTATGGTTGTGGCCATCGTTGTGTGCGTGTTCTCCTTTATGTTCTTCGGTATTGATATCACGAAGATTTTGTTTTTTCTTGCTCATTTTATTTTATTATAAATTTATCCATTGCTTGGCTTGTTCCTTATCTTTTAAATCAAAATATCTTACCTCTGAACCGGTAAAGAAATCGGTTGCCTTGGCAGCCCATTCTTGCCATTTCCTTTCGCCCACAAATGCCATTTTGCCATAATCGGAAAGATGGGAGTTGTCTACTTTAATATCTGCCCAAAGACCTTGCAGGTCGTAACCGTGGAAATCGTGCATTTCAAAATAGAAATCAACCTTCTGGTTGCTGTTCAGGATTTCATCAATTCGGGAATGTATCAGTTCTACATCGCTTGTAGATATTTTGCCTTCCAATTTTGCAGCAATTAAATTTTCGTTTTTAGAATTTACAAACTGTATCATAATTTTATTTTTTTATCAATTTAATGAAATATATAGTGCTATGGAAGTGCATTTATTGGCCACTTCATATATCGCAGATTATTTAATTTTAAAATATAATTGTCACTTATTATCGATATTCTTTTCCATTTTACCTAAATAAAAAATCAATGCAACACTTGCACCTAACAGTCCAAACAGAATATTCTCGACAATTTGATTCCCGTTTATATTCAAAATTTCGACTAAATTACTTTTCAAATATTGCAGCCAATTAATTTCATTAGCTTGATTTCCATAGTTAAAAATAGTGATTCCCAAGGGTTGAATAATAAATACACCTATGGCGAACCCTACTAGTATGGGAATTGATAATTTCTTAATTTTTATCATCTATTTTAAAATTAAAGGAGTCCAAAATTTTAAAGATTAACCTTCCAAATCATAAAACCATTCTTCAGCCATAACAATTGCTTTTTTGATGGCTAAATCTTGTGAAAGACCTTCCTTTTCTATTAAGTCATTCGCAATTTCGATTGCCTTTTTTCGTACCGCTGGATTAAGGGTGTCAAGCTCTGTTCTAAATTCTTCAAATGTCCAGTCCATAAAAATGTATTAGTGTTTAAACAATTCATTTTCTTTTTCAGCATCTACGTCTTTTTTCGGTCTTTTATCCAAAAAATAATCGAGTATTATTCCCACTATTATCGCACCTACAAAGGCAGCGTAAACCAATCCATCATATTGAATAATTAGAGTAAGGCTAACCAATATGGCCAAAATGGGCAGTACTGGAACTTTACCGATGGACAATGGCACTCTAAAAGGTCTGTTCTGTTTTGGTTCTTTAAAACGCAAAATTATAAGTGCAATATTTACGGCAACAAATACAAGTAGCGCACCCAAAGAAGACATCCCAGCTACAATTTTAATATCGCCCAATGGCAAAAAACAACCCACCGCAGCCATAACCACAAATGTGGTTACCCAAGGTACTTTTTGTGCATTTACTTTGGTCATAAATTTTGGAAGCTCGCCCACGATTGCCATTCCGAACAACAACCTGCTTATGGAAATAATACCGCTAAACGCTGCATTGGCCGTGGCAAAGAGAGCAGCAACAGCCAAGACAACAGGCAACCAAGCATTAAGGTTGGATGCCGCCAAAGACAATGGCGAATCTACCTTCGAAATAGCTAAAGGGTCAGCTATGTTAAGCACCGTAAAAGAAATGAGTAAATAAAAGATGGTGGTAATTACCATTGTCAATAAAAAAGCACGAGGAATCGTTTTTCCAGGATTTTTAACTTCTGAACCCAAAGATGCCATATGCTCAAACCCTGTATAGACAAAAAACAAAGTCGCTGTGGCCGCAAGTGTCCCAGAGAATGACTTTATTTGAAAAATTTCAGCTTTTGGCAAGCCTGTTTCTTTAAGTCCTATAAAGATAAGAATGAGCAAACCCAACAATTGAATACTGACCATAATGATATTAGCTGTTGAAGACTTCTTTATACCTGTAACACTTATCAAAGCAAGCAACAGTAGTAAACCATAACTTATCAATAATCCCGGTACTTCAAAAAAAGTATTGAAATATCCCGAAAAAGCCAATAGTACAGCGGCAATTGTCGCCGAGCTATGGAAGGCAACCGTCCAACCCGTAAGAAAGGAAGGAATGTCGATTTTTGGAAATGCTTTCCTTACAAATATAAATTCTGCGCCAGCATTTGGATACGTAGAGGATAATTCGGCATAGGACATTGCGGATATACTGGCGGCAATGGCCGCAAAAATAAAACTCAACCAAATGTCTGTTCCTGCCTGACCAGCAGCCGCGCCAATTACAGTGTAGATTCCTGCCCCCACAATTGTGCCAACGCCATAAAACGTAAGCCGAAGCGTACCCAATGATTTTTTTAATTCTGCCATAGTAATCTGCTTTTATTTAAAGAATCATTTAATTAGTATTTTTTTACATATTTTGGTTTGAAAAACACTGGCTAATTACCACTACATTTTTCGCATATCCCTTTTACTACGAGGTTTACATCTTCAGCTAAATAACCTTCGGGCAAATTAATGTGGGGAATTTTATGTTTTGTGAGACAAACCGTTTCATTGCAGTTTGAGCAATGAAAATGAAGGTGCAAGTCCTGTTCTATTTTGCAATTACACCCTTTTTCACAAAGGGCATATTTTGAAATTCCCGTGCCGTCATCAATTTGGTGGACAATTCCGTTTTCCTCAAAAGTTTTAAGGGTTCTGTACAAGGTAGTCCTGTCTGCTTTTGTGAAAGCATTTTCTATATCTGTTAGGGCGACTGCAATTTCTTTTTCGGCCATATACTTGTAAATCAGGACGCGCATTGCCGTAGGGCGAACTTTTTTGTCTTCTAAAAATATTTCTATTTCTTTCATCGAATTATCTATTAATGAATATGTGGCTAACAATTAGGTAAACCGCCAAAATCCAGATTAAAGCAATTATTACACCTGCCACTATACTTTTCTTTTTATCCCAACTGTATGTTCGGGCTCGCTCCCTACATTCTTTAATAACCTCATTGGGAATGAGTTTTATCGCCCAATAAATACCCAAAGGCAATAGGATGATATCATCTAACAGACCAAGCACGGGAATAAAATCGGGTATCAGGTCAATGGGGCTTAAGGCATAGCCGATAACCAAAATTATTATCGCTTTAGCCGTCCACGGTGTTCTTGGATGGCCATAGGCAAGATGTAGCACCACAAGTTCCTGCTTGAGTTTTTTTGCTTTTTCCTTTATGGTTTTTAAGAATCCCATTAGTCTACAACCCTAATCTTTCTTTAGGGAATCTCCTGTTTTTATCTGAAAAGCATCTTCAATATTTGCTATATAAATAATACCATCTCCTGGCCCGTCGGTTTTGGCGTTGGCTATAATTGTTTCAATGGCCGCTTGGGATTCCTCGTTTTGACAAACCAGTTCCAACTTAACCACTGGACTATCGGTCACGTGAAAATCCAGCGACGGTCTTGCACCTTTTGACTTGAACGCACCAGTGCCTTCTGCTTGTGAAAGGGTCATACTTTCAAATCCATTGTCAGATAGTGCTTCAATGACTCTTTGGATTCGGTTCGGTTTTATAAATGCTTTTATTTCCTTCATATTATAAATTTTTAAAATGTTAATCGATTTTGAACCGAGCCTGCTTTTTAATTTTTAACTAACTAATTAAGACGGTAACAAACTCGGAATCAAAACCTTTGATTATTATTGAATTAATGTCCGTGTTCCAGTTCGCCTTTAACCATTTCCGAAGATAGATTATAAGCTCCTTTGATAACCACTTTAGCATCTTTTGAAACTTCGGCAGGCAGATTGACTTCAACAAAGCCTAAATCAGTAATACCGACCGTTACGGGTATCATTTTAAACTTCAGTTTATTCGCTTCCATTTGTTCATCATCATCGAGAATAAAAATAAAGGATTGCTCGCCTTCTTTTATAATGGCAGCTTCCGGTAAGGCAAAACCCTTTTTTTCGCCCTGCACTATTCGTCCTTGCACGTACATACCCGGCAATAGGTTTTTATCCTTGTTTTCAATATCTGCCAGAACTTCCAAGGCTTTTGGATCGGTGTTGAAAGACTTACCCACAGACCGAACAGTTGCTTTAAGCAGTTCATCTGGACGAGAGGCCGCTGAAAAATATATATCTTGCCCTTTCTTTATTTGCTTTATGTCCTTCTCATATACTTTGAAGTTGACATAAATCTTTGAATTATCGCTTATTGAGAACATTTTGGATTGTTGCGCCACATAGTCGCCAAGGCTAATCATTACCTCATCCACGTAACCACTTATGGGCGTTGTAATGGGTACAGCGGAATATATTTGACCTTCAGCCACTTTGTCCGGATTAATGCCCAACAGTTTCAATTGGGAACGCAAACCATTGACGCTGGACGTTGTGGAACGAAATTTTGACTGCGCCATCTGAAATTCCTTGCCCGAAGAAACACCTTTATCATAAAGGGTCTGTTTGCGTTCAAAGTCCTGTTTCAAAAAGACCAGTTCGTCATTTTTTTCCTGATATTCCTGTTGCATTGCTATGATATCTGGATGTTCTATATATGCCAATACCTGTCCTTTGCTTACGTTATCTCCAGGGATAACTTTTATGGAACTCACATTTCCACCAACAAACGGACTGATGTTCGCCTTATCCTGTGGGAAAAGCTCCAGCGTACCTGTTACCTTAATGTTGTTTCCTAAATTCCGTTCCTCCAAAGGTTTCATTTCGAGACCGATGGTTTCGGTCTGTTGCTTGGTAAGTTCGACAACGCCTTCTTCCTCGCTGTGACCACCTTCTTCCTCTCCTTCATCGTGACCTTCTTCGCCGTGTGCATCTTCTCCAACTTCATTGGTTTTTGATACGCCTTCAGATTCATTATGTCCAAGTTCAGATTTTTGGGCATCGTTACAACTCATAAACATAAGTGTAAATAATATGGTACTTACTAATAGTATATTCTTCATTTCTCTTTTTTTAAGGTTATAAATTGCCCAATTGATATTGCATATCAATGGTCTGCTGGTTAAACTGATTGATGTATTGTAAATGGTTTTGTTTAATACGGATGGCACTGTTGAGAATCGTGATGTAATTGACGTAATCTATTTCGCCTTCTTTTGATGCCAATTGCGCTGTGGTAATTTGTTCTTCTGCCAACAATAGTGCGCCTTCTTCGTAATATTGCAAAATCTTCTTTGTTTTTTCAAGTGATTTGGACAATTGCGAAACGCGACTTTCTGTAACCGCTTTTTGCTCCAAATATTGATTCTCTGCTACCATTGCGTCTGCCTTGGCTGCCTTGACTCTCGACTTTTGCGGAAAAAACCATAACGGAATGCTAATACCTGCCTGATAGGTATTAAACCCTGAAACATCATCCACAACCTGCCTGCCATACGATAAACTCAATTTCGGTAGGAATTCTGATTTTTCAACGCCCACATTTGCTTTACTTACTTCGGCATTTTGCAACGCATATTGCAACATTGGGTTATTTGATACTGAAGTTGAATCCAATATCGCCATAAAATCCAATGTTTTGTATGGTTCATTAATGGTCTCAATGGAATCGTCCGTTCCCAAATATTGTTTCAGGGCACGTTTGGCAATTTCTATATCATCATAGGCCTGCTGTTTTAAAACTTGAATCTGTAGAAATTCGGAAGAGGCTGACATAAATTCCAATTTATTAGTTTCTCCCGTATCATACCGAAGTTGGGCAGCGGTCTTAAAATTGGCATAAGTACTGTCCAATTGAACAGCAAAACGCAACTGTGCCTTGTAATAATTAATTTGGTCATAGGCTTGCATCACATTGCGCACCAACTGTTGTTCACTGGCCACATAAAACTTTTCTCCCAAGACAATACGTTCTTTGTAAAACTTCGATTTTGAAAATCCGGAAAGCAAATCAATATTCCCTTGTTGCACACCAACGGTTGTCTGTATTCCAGGAAGATTATTGCCATATTCTTCTTTGCCCGTGAAAACTTGTGTACTACCAAGGTCAAAACTGGTGCCTTTCATTGCCTGCTCGCGTTCTATAAAAGCCTGACTTTCCTTAAGCGATGGATAATTCTGTTTTGCCATAGCGATGGCCTCATCTACAGTCAAGGTTTTTGGAATTGTACCATCTTGATTGGTGTCTTGGGCAAAAGCAGTTCCAGAAGCCATCAAACCACCAACCATCAATAATACGGTTACAATATTGGTTGATTTGTTGATATAGCTTACATCTCCATCAGTATTGTTTCGCTCCTTTCTCGATTCAAGCCAATAGTATAATACAGGAAGGACCACAAGTGTTAAAAACGTTGCTGTTATCAATCCGCCAATAACCACTGTTGCCAATGGACGCTGCACTTCTGCACCGCCAGAGGTAGAAACCGCCATTGGGATAAAGCCCATAATGGCCGCCGTTGCCGTAAGCATAATTGGCCGTAAGCGTTCGTGTGTTGCCTCGTATATCCGTTTTTTTAAGTCTGTCATTCCACTTTCTTTTAATTCATTGAATTTGTTTATCAGTACCAATCCGTTTAAAACGGCTACTCCAAAGAGCACGATAAACCCGACTCCCGCAGAAATACTAAAAGGCATTCCTCTTATCCAAAGGGCAAACACGCCACCAATGGCTGCCAAAGGCACTGCCATATAAATCATTAGCGATTGCGAGAAAGAACTCAAGGCAAAGTAGAGCAATATGAATATTAGGAAAAGTGCGATAGGCACAACAATCATCAATCGGTCTGAAGCACGTTGAAGGTTTTCAAACGAACCTCCGTAGGTTACAAAATAACCGGGCGGCAGTTTTACGTCCGTTTCCAATTTTTGCTGAATTTCCTCGACCATCGATTTTACATCGCGTCCACGAACATTGACCCCTACCGAAATACGACGAGAGGTATTGTCCCTTGAAATCTGCATTGGTCCTGGCTTATAGCTGATATCTGCAACCTCCTTTAATGGTACTTGTGCACCGTTTGGTAAGTCTATATATAGATTTTTTAAGCTATTGATGTCTTGTCTAAATTCATTTGCCAAACGAATGACCACATCGAACCTTTTTTCGCCTTCAAAAATGACACCTGCCTTTTCGCCTGCAAAGGCAGCACTTACGTAATCATTCAGCTTATCAACGGTTACACCGTATTGTGCCATTTTTGCGCGGTTATATACCACCGTCATTTGTGGTAAACCACTTGTAGCTTCCACATTGAGGTCAGCCGCTCCGGGAACGGTCCTAATGACTGCTGCGATTTCCTGTATCTTGTCTGCCAACACGTCCAAATCTTCTCCGTACAATTTGATTGCCACGTCCTCACGAACACCAGTCAGCAATTCATTAAAACGAAGTTCTACAGGTTGGGTAAACACGAAATTTACGCCGGGAACTACTGAAATTTTTTCTTGAATTTTTTCTATGAGTTCTTCTTTACTATCTGCGGAAGTCCATTTGCTCTTGTCCTTTTCAAGAATAATGTAACTATCGGCAATATCCATAGGCATTGGGTCTGTTGGTATTTCGGCCACACCAATCCTTGAAACTACCGTTTTTACCTCTGGAAATTCATTGATTAAATTTTGAAGTTTTTTTGAAGCTTCAATAGATTCTGTAAGACTGCTCCCCGGTTTTATCAAAGCTTGAAACGCAATATCGCCCTCATCAAATTTAGGTATGAATTCGCCACCCATATTGCTGAAAATAAACCCTGCAACCAGTAATAGAGCAACTGCGCCAATCACGACACCAGCCCGAAAGCGCAGTGCGAAATTGAGCAAAGGAAGGTAAGCTCGATTTAGGCCCGCCATTATTTTATCACTGAACCTATCTATCTTATTTTCAAATTTTGCAAACCAACTATTCTGATTTTTAGTAGGTTTAAGGAACATTGCAGAAATCATTGGGACGTAAGTAAGACAAAGGATAATCGCTCCCAAAACAGCAAACCCAAAGGTAAATGCCATTGGACGGAACATTTTTCCTTCCACGCCAGTCAAAAAGAGAATCGGTGTAAATACAATAAGGATAATAAGTTGTCCAAAAAACGCCGAATTCATCATCTTACTTGCCGATTCATAGGCTATTTCATCCATTTCAGTTTGGTTAATGGCGGTTGTGGTTTTTTTCATCCGTTGATGAATATGGAATACCATTCCTTCTACAATGATTACCGCACCATCCACGATGATTCCAAAATCGATTGCACCCAAGGACATTAAATTTGCCCACACACCGAATTGTTTCATCAAAATAAATGCAAATAGTAATGATAAAGGGATTACCGAAGCTGTAATCAAGCCACCACGGAAACTTCCTAAAAGCAAGACCAAAACAAAAATCACAATTAGCGAACCTTCTATGAGGTTTTTTTCTACTGTGCTGGTGGTTCTTTCTATCAACTCACTTTGACTTAAGAACGTTTCGATATAAACGCCTTCAGGCAAGGATTTTTGGATTTCTGTTATTCGCTTTTCAACATTTTCTATAACGATGCCTGGACTTTCACCTTTCAGCATTAATATTTGTCCACCTACAGTTTCGTGGCCATCCTGTGTAAAAGCACCATAACGCACTTGACTGCCATATCCAACCTTTTCAGCCACATCCCGGATTAAAACAGGATTACCATTTTGTGTAGAGACCACAGTATTTTCCAAATCTAAAATGCTACGCGCCAAGCCTTCGCCACGTATAAAATTGGCCTGATGGTTTTTTTCAATATAAGCGCCTCCAGTGTTGGCATTATTAACCTTTAATGCTTCAAAGACCTCACTCATAGTGAGGCCAAAGCTTTTAAGTTTATCGGGATTAAGAGCTACTTCATATTGTTTTACATAACCACCAAAAGCATTTACTTCAACAACTCCGGGGACTAATGCCATTTGACGTTTTACGATCCAATCTTGGATGGTACGAAGCTCCGTTGCATCATATTTTTCTTCATAACCTTCCTTTACTTTTAGGGTGTACTGATAGATTTCCCCTAAACCCGTTGTAATTGGAGCCATAAATGGTGTACCAAAACCTTCAGGAATTTCTCCGGCTACTTCAGTTAATTTTTCTTGTACCAATTGCCGGGGAAGGTAGGTACCTGCTTCGTCTTTAAACACAATGGTTACTACAGACAGACCAAAACGAGAGACCGAACGCAGCTCAATAACGTCGGGGAGGTTGGCCATTGCCAATTCTACGGGAAAAGTTACAAATTGTTCAATATCCTCTGTGCCAAGATTTGGCGCAGTAGTAATCACTTGAACTTGATTGTTGGTAATATCGGGTACAGAACCCAGATTTATAGTGGCCATAGACCAAATGCCCGTACCCACAAGAGCCACTATAAAGAGGCCAATAATAAACTTGTTATTAATGGAAAATGAGATGATTTTATTAATCATAAATATGTATTAATTCAGTTGAAAACTTACGATGTGTATAGGTGCAACGTATTTATAAAGCAATGCCTACTTTGAAAAGCATCACGTTAGGACATAGCTGTCCTTAAAAAAACTGAATTATACTTTTGGGGGTTGGAATGGGGATTCCAGATATCTGGAATTTAATTGGTAAGTGTAATGATTATACTGATTTTTAGCCTCGGGGGAAACCGTATTTATTAACGTAGGTCGAAAAGGGGCAAAGAACACAAAATGTTGACAACATTGATGGCTGGTTTGCACAGGCTCATTGTCGTGGTCTGAATTTGGATGGTGGTTATCTACTTTTCCATCGTCATTTATATAATCTTCATAAACATATTCAAAAAAAGAATATCCATCATCTTCCTTGTGGTCTTGATAATGCGCAATAAAATGCGATATTTCTTCAATCTGCTCACAAACTTCCATATTGGCCGCTATTCCTTGAAAAAGGAATAGGAACGACATTGATATGGAAACGAATATTTTCATAAAGTTTGACAAAGATACAAAAATAGGGATGCAACTGCTGTGCAAAGAAAGAATGTTCAGCTTTATATCCAAACACAATTTTGATATTTAATACTATTTATTATCAATAGAAGGCAAATGAGCATAAATAGAATTGAATTTTGAAAATAGGAATATTCTGTACTTATTCTGTACTATACCAAATAAAAAAAGGCCTCACATTTCTGTGAAGCCTTGATTTTTCTAGTAGCGGGAACTGGACTCGAACCAGTGACCTTCGGGTTATGAGCCCGACGAGCTACCTACTGCTCTATCCCGCGATATGGGGTATCCAACTTTCATCTTTAGCTTCTAACTTTCGGTTCATAATGCCGACAGAAATATTGGACTGCAAAGATAAGAAGGTTTTTCGACTCCACAAGCACTCGATCATTATTTTTTATAAAGTATTAAATAAAATTATTTTTGCATTATTATCTTTAACTATCTTTAGATTATGAATAAACTCTTGAAAAAAATAATCTACGTCGTTCTTGCGATTGGCGCTGTATTTATTATTGCGACCGTCTCCGTAAATATACTCCTTAAAAATAAATTGGAAACGTTTATAAAAGAGCGTCTTCCAGAAAATATGGTTCGTTCATACGATGACATTTCGGTGGAATCTTTCGGGGGTTCACTCACAATAACGAACCCTTCTCTCATAATAAAAAACAAGGAAGATAACGTTGAACATACTTTTATCAATGTTGAAAAACTCAAGATTTCAGATATAAGTTATTGGGATTATTTATTTAAGAAAGAAATACATATTGAAAATATTTCACTGGAAAATCCAATTATGGCCTATTATAAGGATCGGGTAATTTCTAAACAAGACACCGTTAAGAAAGATATTTTTGAAGTATATAAACCAATTCTCATTGATAAAATACAGATAAAAAATAGCGAATTCGCCATCTATGAAAAAGATAAAGACTCTACTATGCTTTACACGAAAGGGCTATCGCTAGAAGTAGATGGAATAAAAGTAGACAACAAAACTATAAGCCGAAAAATTCCATTGGACTTTAAATCTTACGAAGCAAAAAGTGATACGGTTTTTGTTAAGGTGGGCCCTTATGAAAACTTAACTATGGAAGACTTTACTATTAAAGATAGTAAGGCGAAATTCGAAGACATAAAACTTAAAACGAAATATTCCAAAAGAGAACTCTCAAAACTTATCACAAAAGAAAGAGACCATTACAATCTTTCATTGGCGTCCCTTTCGCTTGATGGTATCGACTTTGGATTTAACAAAAATCAATTTTTTGCAAAAAGTAAAAAAGTTTCTCTTAACACTCCGTCTTTAGAGATTTATAGAGATAAACTGGTTGCAGACGATCAAACAATAAAACCACTTTATAGCAAGATGCTACGAGAGTTACCTTTTGAACTCACCGTAGATTCCTTAAAGATTAGCGATGCGAGTATTAAATATGAGGAAAGAGTAAAAGTTGAGAATATGGGAGGTTTTATTAGCTTTAAGAATCTTGATGCAGCTATTTCAAATGTTAGTAATACCTATAAAAGTCCAGAAAAGACCTATCTTACTATAACTGCTGATTTTATGGAAAACACTCCAATATCAGTAGATTGGAATTTTGATGTGCAAAACGAAAGCGATCAGTTCTTATTTAAAGCGAAAATAGACGCACTCAATGTAAACAGATTGAACAGCCTTACAGAGCCAAACTCAAATCTTAGACTAGAAGGAAATACCAGTAAAACGTATTTCACTATTGACGGAAATAATGACACTTCAACAACGGATCTGAAAATAAACTATTCCGATTTTAAAGTTACTGTATTGCGAAAGGATGGGAAGAAGAAAAACAAAGTACTGTCTGCCATTGCCAATGTTTTCATTTCAAAAGATAGCGATAAAAAAGGCGATTACTACAAAGAAGGAAAAGCACAGGCGACAAGAGATAAAACCAAGTCTATCTTCAATTTTTTCTGGATTAGTGTGAAAAGTTCCCTTACCAATGCCATGCTTTAGGAGAATGAAAAATGTGGAATCAATAACTAATCCATTGAATAGCGTCAAGACGCTTTTCACAAGGAAAAATTTTCAACTCCACATTAAAAGCGATTTTTTCGAGATTGCCAAAAAACCGTAACCATTTCCGGTCTGTAACAATGGCAACTTTATCAAAACGCTTCCTGGTTTTAAATTTAAACGGAAGGCTTTTAAGTATTGCCTTAGAAGAAGGCTTCGCAGTTTTAGTATCTTCAATATAAAAATTGATTCTCTCATAGACCTCTAACTTTTTTGAGATTGCGGTCTGGATCTTCTCAACCATCGCTTCATCATAAGGACCATCAATGATAAAACCAATACTGTTATCTGAAAAACTAAAAGTAGAAAGAAGCGGGGATGACATGTGGGGAGAATTAGTCTTTTTTTGAAGTTCTAAATTTAATAAATTAAAATTCATTGCCCAATAGCCGCTGAGAAACCAATTAAAGTACCATTTTCAAAGGACACATCCATCTCAATGGGGTTGCAACAAACTTCGCAATCTTCTATATATTTTTGATGCCGAATGGAAGAATCCAATAACATGGAAATCTCTTCCCAGCAATGCGGACATTGAAAAAAATGTTCATACATAACTTAATTTTTAGATATAAGATGTAAGACAAGAGACGAAAATAACTGTAAAAACTTACTATTTTAAAAGATCGTTTTCTCCTAGCTCTTCTTCAAGTGTCTTCTTTACAAATTTATAACCTGCACTCTTGGCATAAAAGAAATTAGCTAAAAAAGAAAGGAATCTATTCTTCAGTAAATATTTCACTACTCCTCCTATTCTACCCTTGATTTTTGATTTATACCTACTCTCGAATTCTGAAAATGAAAGTTTGGGATAAGGAAACTCTTTTATATTCGCATCCTTACCGTATTTTTCTATGTCTACTTGATTATTAAAATTTCGCAATACTCGCATATCTGGAATTATAGGAAAGAACTTTTCACCATTTACATCCATTGCCGGAACGGCAAACTGGTATCTTTCTTTGATTCCCTCACTTGGTGAAATACTTAGTCGCTTTTCAATATCTTCAGAAGGAATTGCAAAATAATATCTCAAAAATGCCTGACAGTTTTTTCGGCCTAATTGAAAATCATGTGCTCTAAAATCACGACTTAAAAACCCAGCGAAACCGGAAATTGGTGCAGATGCCAAATCATTTTTTGGTCGAACCCATTTGCCATTTACTTCTATTTTACGTACCGGTTCTATCAAAAATTTGGTACGGTCGCTCAAATCCAAAGCATCGAGAATCCCTTCTTGATTGAACATTACTTGATTCCGCAATGCTCTTAACAATCCACCAGCAATGTCTAAGATACTCTTTCCACTTTCCGCGACATCATGATCTTTATTTGGAAAAGGATCTATCATGATTACCCCATATTTGCAATCTTCAATACTTTTCGGGTTCTTTTCCTTTAGTACTTTCAAACCAATACCATAAGGTTCATTATTGATTACACCTCCATCCACGGAGTTGAACCTATAAATATTTCCTTTAGGCAACAATGGCTCAATTCCTTTGGATTGGTTAAACAAATATTTGGGATAACGTTTTATGTATTCTGAAGAAATAGCAACCTCTCTGGACCGTAATCCAATGGGAAAAGCTGCGGTACTCAAGGTTGCATCTTTTAAATAACGAAGATGTTTTTCATTCGAAATATCGAGCACATAATAAAGCTCATCTTCACTTTTTGGGATTCCGGCTTTATACTTATCATTTTTCAGTTTATATCTAAAAAATCCTCCATGGTTTGTGATAACAGTCCCGTTGGAACCATCTCTACTTCCATCAAAATTTACCAAGAAATTAATTCCGCGTAGATTGGTGGTCGTTAAGATAACATCTAGACTATCTGAAGCATAATTGGGTATTTTACGCTGTTCGCGTATTCTGATTGCTTCATCCGCAATTACATCGATGGCTTTGGTATTTAAAAGAGATCGCACTTCGCCAAACTCCTTTAGATCATTATTCTCAAAAAGCTTGTCCATCGTGCTGCTGCCGGATGTATCAGCCATATTTACCCAACTTTTATAGAACATATTATTCTCTCCAGAGGGATTGTCTTTATTATAACTCTTGAAGTCTTTATCTGCCAAGGCGAGTAAAGTTAACGAGCCCGAAATACCTCCCGCGGAAGAACCACTCATAACATCAATCTCTACTTGGTGCATTGGAATGGAATGATCGTAATCTGGATGATCGATACCTCTACTTCTATTTATTTCTTTGGCTTTTTCCCAAAGATCCAGTGTTTCGAGTAAATAGTCAATGACGCCGGCAGTATAAGCTCCAGCAGAAACAGCTCCAGCCATTGTGAGACATAGTTTGAACGTTTTTTCATTTTCCATACTTCATGTTTATACTCTTCTAAAGCTTAGAGGCCTAGAAGGTTTGTTATTCAATCAATAATTCTCTAACCTTTCCCAAATCATGACTGGTAGAATGATAATATTTGAAATTTTCTATATCGTCAAATAATTCGATTATTCTATCACGCCTAAGCTTAGTTGGCTTTTTTGATATAACGCTACCATAAGATGACCAAGGATATTCCGTTAAAGAATGGCAAAAACCATGATGTACAGGATTGTTTTGAATGTAAAAAATCAGTTTCTTAAAGTAATCTTCGGTCGCAACCAATTTTCTTTTGAAGTTTTTTTCAAAAAGACTGCCTGTTCTGTGATGTCGTTTATTAATTGCTTGAGTGTAAGCATTGAAAAAGTGAGAAAATTGCTTGGAAGCATTAATCAATTTCGGCTTCTCTACAGTGGAATAACTCAAAGCTTGAAAGTCAATTTCTGGATCGGTTTTTATATAAACCAATAAATGAAAGTGATTCCTCAACAAACACCAAGCAAACGTATCGACTACTGGGTTAATATACTTTTCATATAATCGAAGAAAATGATAATAGTTATCATTCTCGTAAAAAATATCATCGTGATTGTTCCCCCTATTGTAAATGTGATAATAATTACTGGGCATGAGTGGAATTGATGCCATATTGTATATTTTGAGAGGGAGTAGACCAAATATACGTAATTTTTTATAAGCTTCTAAAAGTCAACCTTTCTATACCCATCCAGAGTTTTAAACTCTGGATGGGTATAGAAATTAAGAAAGGGATTCCACCGTTTCTTGGAGCACTTCCCAATCCTCCATCAGCTTTTTTACTTTCTTTTTCTTTTCTTGATATTTTTCGAAAAAGTGAGGTTTTGCTATGGTTTCTTCATAATTGATGAGTAGTTCGGTATCAATATTGGCAATCTCTTTTTCCAAAGAAGAAATGGAAGATTCAACATTGCTCAATTTATTTTTAGCCGATTTCAGTTTCTTCTGAATTTCATATTCCTCGCCAGCCGTTCTTTTTTGTTTTCCTTCAGTAGGAACTACCGTGCGCTTTTCAGCCTCACGCAAGTTTTCAAGATTGCGCTGTTCTAGGAAATAATCAATATCTCCCAAATATTCTTTGATATGGCTATCTTTAAACTCGTATACCTTGTTGGTCAATCCCTGTAGGAAATCACGGTCGTGAGATACTAAAAGCAATGTTCCTTCAAAACTCTTTAAAGCATCCTTTAAAACGTTCTTAGATTTAATATCAAGGTGGTTTGTAGGCTCATCCATCACCAACACATTAAAAGGCTGGAGAAGCAGTTTTGCCAAGGCTAAACGGTTTCTTTCGCCACCGCTAAGCACTCTAACATACTTATCTACTTCGTCACCACGAAAAAGGAAGGAACCGAGAATGTCACGAACGCGACTTCGATTCTTTTCGTTGGCAGCATCAATCATCGTATCCAGTACTGTTTTAGTACCATCTAGATAATCTGCCTGGTTTTGGGCAAAATATCCAATTTGTACATTATGGCCCAAAGTGAGTTTTCCTGTATGTTCTATTTCACCTACAATTATCTTAGCTAAAGTTGATTTTCCTTGACCGTTTTGACCAACGAAGGCAATCTTTGCTTCACGATCTACCAATAGATCAACATCATTTAAAACTTGATTTTCGCCATAGTTTTTTGAAATTCCATCGGCCTCAATCACCACTTTTCCGGGTGTAACAGAAACTGGAAAACGCAATGTCATCACACTGTTGTCGTCTTCATCAACTTCAATTCGATCAATTTTATCAAGCTTTTTAATGAGCGACTGTGCCATAGTTGCTTTACTGGCTTTTGCCCGAAACTTATCAATTAATTTTTCGGTTTGCTCAATCTGCTTTTGCTGGTTTTTTTGCGAAGCTAGTTGTTGCTCACGCAATTCATTACGAAGTACCAAGTACTTTGTATAAGGTTTATTGAAATCGTAAATTTTTCCAAGGGAAATTTCAATAGTACGGTTTGTTACATTGTCCAAGAACATTCTATCGTGCGAAACGATAACAACAGCTCCTACATAACCTTTTAGAAATTCTTCCAACCAAAGTATAGATTCAATATCTAAGTGGTTTGTTGGCTCATCCAGTAGGAGTATATCGTTATTCTGCAACAATAGTTTCGCCAATTCAATACGCATACGCCAACCTCCAGAGAAGGTTTCTGTCAGTTTTGTGAAATCCTCCCGTTTAAAACCTAATCCTTGTAAAATACGCTCAGTTTCACCTTGATAGTTATACCCACCGTGAATTTCATATTGATGTTGCACATCGTTCAGGTCGACCATCAATTGATGATACGCATCACTTTCATAGTCGGTACGCTCAGCAAGTTGCGTGTTTATATACTCAAGTTGTTTTTCTAGCTTTTTGATTTCTGTAAAAGCTTCGTAGGATTCTTCCAAAACGGTTCGTCCCTTATCAAAATCAATATCCTGCTTTAAGAAACCTATTGAAATTTCTTTGTCCATTGCAATTTGACCAGTATCATACTCCTGTTCACCAGCAATAATTTTCAGCAACGTAGATTTTCCTGCACCATTTTTCCCGACTAAACCGACTCTATCGCCAGGTTTTAGTTGAAACGTGATTTTCTCGAACAAATAGTCGCCTTGAAAGGAAACCGAAAGATTATGAATATTGATCATTTACTTGAATTATAAATTGGAAAAATTGAAAGCTTTTTTGAAGTGTAAAACTCGAAATTCCTTTTATTCAGGATATAGCCTTAAAATTTTTGCAAAGATGCTTAATTTTGCAGCGTTAAAAAAGCACGTAATGAAATTAATAAAAGGCACCAAACTCTACAGTATTTTTACGGGTACTTGCCCTGTGTGCCACAAGGGTGATATGTATATAGAAAACAATCCGTATAAAATAACCAAAATAATGGAAATGCACGACCACTGTAGTAACTGTGGTAAGAAATTTAAAATAGAACCATCCTTCTTTTTTGGTGCCATGTTTGTAAGTTATGCCGTTGGTACTGCTATTGCTATTGCTGCTTTTATTATAGCTTATTTTTTTATTGGTTTAGATAGACATTATACCTTCTTTGCAATTATTATAGTTTTAGCAGCTCTTTTCCCATTTATTGTGAGGATCTCCCGAAATATCTGGATCAACCTCTTTGTCAACTACAACAAAAAAATTGCTGAGCAATAATTAAATAAAGAAAGCCTTATTTCCAATTTAAGGTCCTTCGAATGTCCATCTCTTTGGATAGCGGCACATCATTTTCCAAGTGATTATAGAGTATTTCAGCCAGCAAAGGCGCCATCAAAAAGCCTCTAGAACCTAGACCATTAAAAAAAATGAGATTAGAGTTTTCTTCCCAAGCTCCTAGCAGTGGGCGGTGATCTCTGGTAGTTGGACGAATTCCAACAGTTTGTTCAAGTACCTCAAAAGAACAACTGATAAATGTTTTCAATTTTGCCAGTATTTCGTCTTTCGCTCCCTCGGTTGGATGTAAACTATAGTCATCGCGACTATAAGTAGCCCCTACCTTATACGTGTCATTTCCCAAAGGAATAACATACACTGGACCTTTTAAAAGTGAAGTCATTTTTAAATCTAGAGCTTTTATCACTAAGTATTGACCTTTGTTTCCGGTTATTGCATGCTTCGGAAAAAACGGATTATCAATGACTTTTGCGCCTTCAGCGAAAATAATTTTTGTTGCCGAAATGTTTTTATAAAACACCTTGTTCTCTTTCTGTTGAACCATTTCATATTGAAAAACTTCAGCGAGCAATCGCTTTTCGGCATTTAGTGAATTTCGATAGTTTGAAAGCAATTTAATGGTTTCAATTTGCCCCGTTCCCATTACACCACCAAAACCAAAAGGAGCCTGGACAGCCGGGTTTGTATTCTTTAAAAAATCAGAAGAAAGGAAATGTTGCAACTCTCTTTTATCGCTTGCCACAGACCAATTATTTTGTTCTTCTACACTTTTAAATATTCTTAAAACCGGAGTCTCTTGAAAAATATTATCATTGAGCTTTTCAGAAAGATGTCTATAAAAGTTTTTGGCTACAGGAAAAAAATATGAAGCATTCCAAGCAGCAGTAAAGCGTTTGAGAACTGTTGGATTGAAAACCCCTCCCGATTTCGCAGTAGATCCATCTTCCCCATTATCAACAACAATAAAACTCTTATTATTCTTTTGGAGCTGTTCGCACAAGCTGATACCGGCAATACCTAATCCAACAATAATATAATCTAACTGTTTCATTTTAATCTTTCATTATTAAAGACACTTCCTTTTTCTTTAAAAGCCATCGACTTTCGTAGGAATAAAAAACCCTTCAATTTCCAAAATGGAAGGTGAAGGGTTTTTAATAAGTTAATAGGTCAATGGATTAATAATTCCACAAATCTATTTCAATATTACGTATTTGCTCTTTGATTCTATCAGATTCCATCAATTGCATTAAAGCATTATCATTGATGTAGTCTTTCACATCTCTATCACCTTGAACATTATCCTCCTTGTAAATCACGGCATTAAAACGCCTTGAATTCAACAAGTGATCAAATGATATAGGTTGCGAAGTGTTCTTTCGGTTAAAGGCTTTTGCATTGTGTAAAACTTCACGTGCAGCTGGAAACCATACCCAAAACAACTCTACTTTAGCGTCTAGACCATCATCAGGGAATGCTTTTGAACGCGCTTCATTAGCTACTGGACAAAGCCCCAACAATCTGTATTTAAGCTCGCCCATACGCTTGTCAATATACCAATAGCCTCTTATGTGCCATGCAGCAATATCACCTGCGTCTAATGAAAAGCGACGTACATATTGTGGATCTACCACACCTTCGGCGTTGAATTGTTCAATCCCCAAGTCAGTAGTATCACTATAAACCAAGGAAGCATCAATATCACTCAAGGTACGTTTCTCGGTAAAATATGAATCTGCATATACATCTTCAATTTTTCCGTTTTTGATATTCTTTACCAAAACGTCATAAAGAGAACGTCTACTAGAACCAATATTATTGGTATCTATAGGATAGTACAATGGAAAATTGATTCTCTCATCAAGATCAATAATTTCCCAAGTTGCCTTAGACCACATTACATAGCGATCATCCGTATAACCGTAAGGCAACGGCTTATCATTATCATAAATGATTTGTGCTTCTGTCTTTTGGCCTATTTCCTCTGGGGTTTTGGCGTTAAGAATATTAATCTGTGCATTTGCACCGGCCATCATTCCTAAACCAAAAACACATAAAACAACGTTTCTCAAATTCATACCTATAAGGGTTTTAATTCTAATTTGTCAACTCAATAAATACCGGTGAAGTTCTTTTTAGCTTCACACTACTTCCTGAAATGTTGGTATTAATATCGAATATTTGAACAGTTTCTCCACGTCCTGCTCTTTTAAGGGCGGATTTTGCAGCTCCATTAAGTTTGTTCCCGCTAACTTTTACAGTAGGCTGACCCGATACTTTAAAGCTAAATGAGGTTACATTAAGCTTAAGTGCGAAATCGAAATCCTGCAACGCAGCACCAATACTTGAAATCTCCAGTCCTTGGCGCTCCATACGTACTGGACCTCCATTTCCATCTTCTCCACGAATGGTTCCAACTGGGCTAGGAATATCCTTAATACGGAATTCAGCAGGAGTTCTAACTCCAGTACCATCAGGCAATGTTCCACTTGCGGTAATAGTTACTGTTCTACCAGCACCTGGACGCATTACATACTTACTTCCAGAAACTTTTGAAAGACCAGTAGCAGAGGCACTTACTTTATTGTCAGGAATACCTGGAATAGAAACCGTCATTGGGTTGTCTACACCACGGTAAACCACATTCATTTTGTCCGCAGCAATTACTGCAGAATTTGGTTTGGTAATAGTGGAGAATCCAACATCTACAGGTACTTCAGTTTCCTCACCATCTTCAATGAAAATTAGGTTACCTTCTATTTTGTGATCCCCTGGAGAGCCAGAGCTTATTTTCAATTTTACTTTTCCATTAACAATAGCATACTGATCGCTTGATAAAGGAGTACCATCTAAAGTTAGCTCAACACGATTCGGTTTTGTATTTGGATCTTTTCGACCTAAGACAATTCCACCATCAAATTCCTCACCTGCATAGTAAGCAGATTTTGAACTCTCCAATAAAGTATTGTATTGAGTAAATGAAAGAGCTGCAGCCTGTTGTCCCGCTAACATATTTGAAAGAATCTCGTTCTCGGTGGTTTTAATATCACTCTGTAATTGAGTAATTTTGGTTCTAGAAGCCACCATAGGGAATCCTTCTAAATGATAATTTAGCCAAGGAACAGTAACCCCATCACCACGTTTAACGGGAGCAGTTTCAAATTTTTTGGAAACATCCGCAACTATACTCGCATATCTAGGGTCATCTCCCATAACACCGATAACACCCTCTTTGTAATTGTTTATTTGATCCAAAAACTCTTGTCCAGCCGGTGTAAATTTGTCACCATTAAAAAGTTTTTGATCTAGATAATCAGATCTATCCTGTACTTCATAATTTTGAGTATCCTCAGGATCAATTTTACTCATCATGTCATTCTTAAGTCCTTCAAGATATGAGTCAAACTCATTCGAGATAACACTTATTTGATCTGCCTTTGTCTTAACCGAACTGTATTGTTCAGGCTGCTCAGCAGCTTTGGTTGCCAAATTATCTAAGAAAGCGGTGTTACGGGCTTCCGCAGCGGTATTTGACTCCGTTAGACGTTCATTTAAAAGGCCGAAAGCTGAAAGCACTTCTTTTGACATATTCAACGCCATCATAGCAATGAATATCAAATACATCATGTTTATCATTCGTTGCCTTGGGGATAGTTTTCCTCCTGCCATTTTTATTCTATTTAAAGATTAATAATTAAGGTGAGAACCTATCTTAGTTTTTTGTTGTCATTGCTGAAAGCATACCGCCATAAACACCGTTCAGTGAAGAAAGGTTGGTAGCTAAATGTTTCATTTGCTGCTGTAATTGTTCAGCGTTTTCAGCAACTTCCTTGTTTGCTTCAGCTTGACGGCTTGTTGATTCAATCTGTACTTTGTACAGGCTATTTAATGAATCCATTTGTGCTGCTGCAAGAGACATCTCTTCGCTGTATTTTTTAGTAGAACTCATCGCTTCAGCAGTTGGCGCCATACTTTTAGTAGCTCCTTCAAAAGAACGGATACTAGTAGAAAGACTGCTCATTAAGTCAGAATCAATACGTGCATCTTTAAGCATTTCATCTAATTTCTTAGACAAAAGTCCTGAGGCTTCTTCAGTAGACTGATCCATTACTCCTTTTCGGGCAGATCCAGGACCTCCTTCTAATTCAGGATATACTAGAGACCAATCCAAATCGTCATCTACAGGTTCAAAAGCCGAAATAGCAAAAATAATTGCTTCGGTAACTAGACCAATAGTCAATAATATGTTACCACCTATTCCCGCGATTTCAAAGTGCGTAATCTTAAATAATGCACCGATAATTACCACTGATGCCCCAAGGCCATAGGCCATATTAAATAATTTCTTTGAGGATTTTGCTTTTGCCATAATAAATTAGTTTTTAGTTGAGAGTTTTTAGTTAAGGTTATTTTAGTTTAAAGAATAACTGGTTAGCGTGCGTCGCCAAAGTTTTCATTAAGAGTAACATCTGTGCCCATATAATCTTGAACCGTTCTAAAGCCAATGTAGCTTCTTGCAGAGTCTGCATATTCAAAATCGCGAGTACCTACTTGAAGATAGTAAGCTACATCTTTCCATGATCCGCCACGAACTACCTTACGCATATTGTCTGGATCATTAACATTTGGATTCATAGTAGATGAATAATCGTAAGAAGCAGCATCGTAAGACGAAGCTACCCACTCTGAAACGTTTCCAGCCATATTATATAGGTTATAATCATTAGCCTCGTAAGATTTTGCTTCTACAGTGTATAAAGCCTGATCTGCCGCATAATCACCACGAAGCGGCTTAAAGTTAGCCATAAAGCACCCTCTATCATCTTTGGTATAAGGTCCACCCCAAGGGTAGGTAGCAGATTGTAACCCACCACGAGCAGCATACTCCCATTCAGCTTCACCTGGAAGACGGAAAGAGTTTACTTGTGGACGTTTTTTAGATTTTTGATAAGCATTTTTATATAAAGTTCTCCAAGCACAGAATGCTTTTGCCTGTTTCCAGTTTACACCAACCACAGGATACTCACCATATGCATCATGCCAAAAATAATCATTGTGCATAGGCTCATTATAAGAGTAATTAAAATCCTTAATCCAAACAGTTGTATCTGGATAGATATTCAGTTCTTCTTTTTTAATAAAATCTTTTCTTCGCTTATCCTTGTTAAGAGCAGCAGAGCCGATGTCCATATATGTATATTGAAACTTTAATTTACTAACATCGATTGTTCTTTGACCATTATAAGCTTCCTCCGCAGGAATATACATAGTATCCATTACTTCAGAATAATACTCATCTGGATATTTAGCGGTATCCCAAATTAATTTTGTCTTATCATTAAGTTTTCTTCCGGCATAATAATCCTCACCCATTCCAAAGTAATTGTCATACATATACTGATCGTATGGCGTCATATTTTCGTTTTCTTGATCTACAAAGGCAAAGTCACCAACACCTCCATCACCTGGAGTGGCTCCTACCTCATCGGCCATAATAGCCAAACGCAATCTTACGGTAGAATCTCGTACCCAATGTACAAATTGACGGTATTCAGAATTAGTTATTTCCGTTTCGTCCATATAGAAAGAGCGAACGGTTACGGTTTTTGTTGGTGCATCTTCAACAGCAACAAAATCATCATCACTTTTCCCCATAATGAATGATCCACCTGGGATAAGTGTCATTCCGAATGGTTTTTCGGGATGCCATTTTTTACCTTTTACCCCGACCAGTTCTCCCCGGTCTCCGGAGTTACAACTGAACAAAAAGGCAACGATCGCAGTTAATGCAATAAACTTCTTCATAGGTATTTAGGTTAAATTTCGGGATTTCAGGGCGTAAACCTATCTATAAAATTCCAAAAAAACAATTTTTTTTTTGGAAAACCACGGAACCCGTTATAATTGTACTGTTTGATTATACTTCATTTTTGTGGCGGGCCTTTAACCACCGCTCAGGAATTTCCTGATTACATGCACCCAAATATTCGCCATAAGTGCAAGGTAATAACGTACGCCTTTTTAATTTATTATTAACATTTGAAATAAATGGCAAAACAATCCACCATCTTTCTGTTTTATTACTTTTTTTGAACTCCAAAACCTCATCCTCAATAGGAACCTGATAAGAGGTGAAAAGTTTTTCATTTTCAAAATCGTCATCATTCATTCTGAAGTTGACACCTTCAATAAAATACCAGACCACCTGAGCAACCAGCATGGCTCCACTTTTACTTTCAATGGAATCGCTAAGTTCAAAAACACTAAAGGATTTTACACTATTACTAATTCCGGCATAACGCGAAATAGCACAAATCTCACGCCCATCAAAACCATTAGGACTTTCGTTATTTTTATAACTTAATTCTGCGCTTTTTATTGCGGTAACATCTAATGTAACCATCTCAGCGTCACGCAATATGGGTTCTACAACCGTAATATCTGCAGCAACCTCTCCCAATCTATATGCATCAAAAAATAGCTTATCCATCAAACTAATTTCCTGGGGAGCATTAAAAAAGGATTGATACCCAAGCACACTATAATTAAAAAGATTATAAGGTTGATCTACCACCATTTTCCCGACGTATGACTTATTTGAAATAGGCAATTCAGCATTTCCAAGGTCAAAACGGTTATCAATATTAACCACGTTTACCATTTCTCCCAGTCCGTCGTAGGCACGATATTGAGCATATGCCAAATCCTGACTACCACCTAAAATTAGTGGAATTATATCTTTTTCCAACAAAGCAGCAATGACTTCCTTGGCGGCAAAACGCGAATCTTCAGGAGTTTCACCTTTTTCAATATCGCCAAGATCAATTATTGTGTAGTTCCAATTACCGGGATATAGCGAATACAAAGCTTTTCGATACCGATCAAAAGAAACTTCTTCCCCTATAAAATCGATATCTGCACGATTCTCCTTAACACCAAGAACTGCAAACTTAACGTTCTTTAAGTTGGGTAATTCACCTGTTTTCGCATGGACTTCAATTTGTTTTCCCAATGTCCCCACAGGCAAAAACTCCCGATGCGCCAATACTTTTTTAGAAACTGGAGCTAAAAATTCTATCATTATTTTTTCTTCGGTGTGGTTTTCTTCTTAGTCGTAGTTTTCTTCTTAGTAGCAGTTTTCTTTTTGGCCGCAGCTTTCTTCTTCTTAGGACTCTTCTTTGCGAGTAATTCTTTTGCTTCTTCCAAAGTTATTTTATCAGCTTTAGTCTCTTTTGGAAGCTCTACCTTAGTTTTGCCTTTAATAACATTAAAACGTCCCCAACGTGCTTTCTCGATTCGAATTTTCTCCTCTGGCCACTCGTTGATTAATTTATCAATCTCCTTTTGCTTCTTATCTTCAATAAGCTTAACTATATCTTCGTCGGAAAGATTATCAAAATCATACTTTTTGTTTACGTTAATAAACATACCGTTCCATTTGATGTAAGGTCCGAAACGCCCTACACCTTTTTGAACAGGCAGATCCTCATACCTATATATAGGAGCATCGGCCTTTTTCTTTTCTTCGATAAGCTCCTTTGCAAAAGCCATATCAACATCCAATGGGTCCATTCCCTTAGGAAGTGAAATATAGGTTTTCCCCAAACGTACATATGGACCAAAACGACCATTGTTCACCTGAACTTCTTCATCATCATAAACTCCTAAAGTCTTTGGAAGTTTAAAAAGATCCATTACTTCCTCGAAGGTAATCATGTGCAATTGCTGATCTGTACGAAGACTAGCAAATTTTTTCTCTTCGTCATCTGGAGCGCCAATTTGAGCCATCGGACCGTATTTACCTAGGCGGACTAAAACCGTTCTACCAGATTCAGGATCCTTCCCAAGAATACGCTCCCCGCTTTCACGCTCGGCATTCTCCTCAACATCTGCAACACGCGGGTGGAATTTGGCGTAGAAATCTTTCATCATCTTTGTCCACTCCTCTTTCCCTTCAGCAATATCATCAAAATTCTGCTCTACTTTTGCAGTAAAATTGTAATCGAGAATATTTTCGAAATGACCCACCAAGAAATCATTCACAATCATTCCAATATCTGTAGGAACGAGTTTTCCTTTGTCCGATCCAACTGTTTCGGTCAAGGTATTATCTTTAATATTTTCTTCCTGAAGTGTTAATTGTAGATATTTACGTTCAACACCTTCCACAGTTCCTTTTTCAACATAATTTCTGCTAATAATTGTAGAAATAGTTGGTGCGTAAGTTGATGGTCGTCCAATACCAAGCTCTTCCAACTGTTTTACTAAGGAAGCTTCTGTAAAACGATACGGTGCACGCGTAAAACGCTCGGTAGCCGTTATATAATTATTCTCAAGAGAGTCGCCGTTTTTCATATTCGGCAACATTCCCTCCTGCTCTTCTTCTTCAAAGTCAGTTCCTTCCAAATATACTTTTAGGAAACCGTCAAATTTTATCATTTCACCATTTGCACTGAAATGTTCTGAAACTTTTTCCTTGGAAAGCACATCAATCTTTACATTCGTACGTTCCAACTTAGCATCACTCATTTGTGAAGCCAAGGTTCGTTTCCAAATTAAGTCATACAATCGCGCTTGATCATGGTCTCCAGAAATAGTGTGCCTACTCATATCTGTAGGACGAATGGCCTCGTGTGCTTCTTGAGCACCTTTGCTCTTCCCTTTGTAATCGCGGGGTTTGCTATATTCTTTCCCGTAGGACTTATTAATTTCCTTTTGTGCTGCCTTTTTTGCGTCATTGGAAAGATTTACGCTATCGGTACGCATATAGGTTATAAGTCCAGCTTCATATAAACGTTGCGCTATTGTCATCGTTTTTCCTACTGAAAAATATAATTTTCGAGCTGCTTCCTGTTGTAATGTTGAAGTGGTAAAAGGTGCAGCTGGCTTCTTGCTTGCCGGCTTTTTCGTTAAATCTGAAATTTTATAATCGGCACCTAAATTCTTTCTAAGAAACTCGCGGGCTTCTTCCTCTGTATTAAAATTCTTTGGAAGTTTCGCTTTAAATTTACTCCCATCAAGCGTGGTGAATTCCGCATCAATACGGTAAGAACCTACAGGGTTAAAACCTTCTATTTCGCGCTCCCGTTCAACAATCAATCGCACTGCAACAGATTGCACACGTCCCGCAGAAAGTCCGCCTTTCACTTTTTTCCAAAGTATTGGAGAAAGTTCATAACCAACCAAACGGTCTAAAACACGACGCGCTTGTTGCGCATTTACCAGATTATAATCTATCTGACGTGGATTTTCAATAGCTTTTAAAATTGCAGATTTTGTAATTTCGTGAAAAACAATTCTTTTGGTTTTGTTTTCATCCAATTTTAATTCTTCAGCTAAATGCCATGCAATTGCTTCTCCCTCGCGATCCTCATCACTAGCTAGCCAAACCATCTCAGCTTTTTTCGAAAGTGACTTTAACTCAGCAACTAACTTTTTCTTGTCGCTACTCACTATATATTTAGGTGTAAAATCCCCGTCTACATCTACGCCCAATTCCTTGGACGGAAGATCTGCAATATGCCCAAAACTAGAAGAAACCTTGAAATCTTTCCCAAGAAATTTCTCAATGGTTTTTGCTTTTGCGGGGGACTCAACTATCACTAAATTCTTTGCCATATCCTTTATCATTAAGACTGCAAAAGTATATGAATTTTTTAATACGAATCATCAAGCTTGTGAAATTTAAATATTATTGGAGAAATTTTCGCTTCGAACACCCCATTATCCCTGCATAACTTATCCATGTAATCCTTTTGGAATTTTATATGCGAATTAAATTATTTAAAACAAATCTGACACTTTGTCACCGTTAGCAATTAATTGTATCTTTGCAAATTCGATGGCTGAAGTTTCAAATTTACATTGAAGATTGATTTTTATGGAAAAGATAATAGATGAAAAAGCACAGGGAAATACATTAACGCTCGAAGCGCGTGACGAAAACCCTAAAAAATTATATTTAGAAAGCTACGGCTGCGCTATGAATTTTAGCGATAGCGAGATTGTAGCTTCAATCCTTGCAGACCAAGGCTATAACACTACAAATTTATTGGAAGAGGCAGATTTAGTGCTGGTAAACACTTGTTCTATCCGCGACAAGGCTGAACAAACTATTCGTAAACGTCTGGAAAAATACAATGCGGTAAAACGCACTAATCCAAAAATGAAAGTTGGAGTATTGGGCTGTATGGCTGAAAGACTGAAAGAAAAGTTCCTCGAAGAAGAAAAAATAGTCGATTTAGTTGTTGGACCAGATGCCTATAAAGATATTCCTAATCTATTAAAGGAAGTTGAGGAAGGCCGCGAAGCTGTTAATGTAATCCTCTCAAAAGATGAAACCTATGGCGATATATCGCCGGTGAGATTGGGAGGTAATGGAATTACTGCTTATGTAAGCATTACCCGTGGTTGCGATAATATGTGTACATTTTGCGTGGTGCCTTTTACCCGTGGACGTGAACGCAGCCGGGATCCGCATAGTATTTTAAAAGAAGTTAATGACCTAGGCGAAAAAGGGTATAAAGAAATAACGCTGCTCGGCCAAAACGTGGACAGTTACCTATGGTACGGCGGTGGACTGAAAAAAGATTTTAAAAATGCTTCGGAAATGCAGAAGGCAACCGCAACCGAGTTTTCACAATTACTTGCCATGGTCGCTGAAGCACAACCCAAAATGCGTGTTCGTTTTTCAACTAGCAATCCGCAAGATATGGGAGAAGACGTTTTACATGTTGTTGCTAAATATCCAAATGTCTGCAATCATATTCACCTTCCCGTTCAAAGCGGAAGCACGCGAATTTTAAAAGAAATGAACCGTCAGCACACTCGTGAAGAGTATATGAAACTGATTGACAAAATATGGGAGATCATTCCTGATTGTTCCATTTCTCAAGATATGATTATTGGTTTTCCAACCGAAACAGAGGAAGACCACCAAGAAACCTTGAGCTTGATGGAATACGTAAAATATAACTTCGGCTATATGTACAAATATTCCGAACGACCTGGAACAATGGCTGCTCGAAAACTGGAAGATGATGTTCCTGAAGAAGTAAAAAGCAGAAGATTAACTGAAATTGTAGATCAGCAACAGAAACATAGTGCGATTCGCACAGCCGCATTTCTTGGAAAAACAGTAGCAGTTTTAATTGAAAAAGAATCGAAAAAAGATAAAGACGAATGGAGCGGAAGAACAGAGCACAACAGTGTTGTTGTTTTTCCAAAAGAGAATTATGAAGCGGGTGATTTTGTTCTTGTGAAAATAAACGAATGTACCACCGCAACCTTAATTGGGGAAGCTGTAGGTTATTCATAAAACCAACAAATCATGAAGCATGCACTATTTCTATTTACAGCAAGTATATTATTCTTGGCATGTTCTAATGATGACGACAATCCATCTCCTGAACAGCAAGAAGAAGAACCAACTGAATTAAAGATTCAGAGGTTCTTTAGAGTAATGGAGAGCCAAAGTGAAGATTATTATGCCCTTGAACATCTTTTTGATGAGACTGGGAAGCTTACTAATTTCACAGAAACTTTTGACGACAGTCCCTTTAGGGATGATTATAATTATAACAATCTCGATGGAATAACACAAAGACAAACAATCAACGTTAATCAAAGTTCCATTATAAGAACCATTCCCTTTGAATATGACGCTTCTAACAAAATTTCAAGTATCACCTATACCTCTCCTCCCCCCAGTGGAATGACAAATACCATTCATTTCAGTTATCAAGGTAATACGGTTTATACGGAGGATGATTTCGGCTCGACTGCGAGTTATACTTTTGACGCGAATGGCAAATTGATTCAAACAGTCACCGCCAGTTTTGAAATGAGAAATGGAATAACCACAGAAACCATAACATATTCTGGAGATCAAATAACAGCTATTTATTACGAGAATCGTGTAGAAGACGTCATGAAATGGTGGGAAACTTACAGTTTTGAATATGATGACAAAACAAATCCATTGTATGAAAATTTCAACAACTATTTAGATAATTATATTTATGGGTTTGTAGGTGGCATGTCAAGCTTCAAGTTTCATTTTTCTCCAAATAACTTGACAAAAGTTGAATATACCCATTCGGATTCAAGCAGGAATTACACAGATATTTTTACCAATCATTATAACGAGCAAGATTTTCCTATAAATGCGAAAGTTAAGCGAAACGGTGTTCTTTTAGAAGAACTGACCTACGAATATTATTAAGACTAAAAACAAAAGATCCTGCCGAGGTCTACCTTGAGCGTAGTCGAAAGGCGGGGATAGAGATATGGAAAGTATACAAGCAACAAAACAACGTTTCGGAATAATAGGTAACGACCCAAAATTAAACCGGGCCGTGGAAAAAGCAATTCAGGTTGCCCCTACCGACATTTCGGTATTAGTTACAGGTGAAAGTGGTGTAGGAAAAGAGAGTATTCCAAAAATAATACATTCTCTTTCCCATAGAAAGCATGGAAAATACATAGCTGTAAACTGCGGCGCTATTCCCGAAGGAACGATTGACAGTGAACTTTTCGGGCATGAAAAAGGGGCGTTTACAGGTGCTACAGCAACAAGAAACGGCTATTTTGAAGTGGCCGATGGCGGAACTATTTTTCTGGATGAAGTTGGTGAACTTCCATTGCCAACCCAAGTACGATTATTACGTGTTTTGGAAAATGGTGAATTTCT
This sequence comes from Aequorivita sp., assembly GCA_052105975.1. Lineage (GTDB taxonomy): Bacteria > Bacteroidota > Bacteroidia > Flavobacteriales > Flavobacteriaceae > Aequorivita. The sequence goes on from JBQEAY010000001.1 coordinate 146,832, forward strand.
AAAAGTTGGATCTTCAAAAACGCAAAAAACGGATGTCCGTATTGTTGCCGCCACAAATGTGAAAATGGTCGATGCTATTGAGAAAGGCAAATTCCGCGAAGATCTATATTACAGATTAAGTACGGTGGAAATAAATTTACCTCCCCTACGTGAACGAAAGGAAGACATCCACTTGCTTTTCAGAAAATTTGCTGCAGATTTTGCACAGAAATATAAAATGCCAACAATCCGTTTAGACGATCGTGCTATTGATTTATTGCTCAAATATCGTTGGGGTGGAAACATCCGCCAATTACGCAATGTGGCCGAACAGATCTCTGTTTTGGAGCAAAACCGCGAAATTTCATATGAAACCTTAAAACATTATCTACCAGATGTGGGCAGTAACCTTCCCGCAGTGGTGAATAACAAGAAAGCGGAGAACGATTTCAGTAGTGAGCGCGAAATACTCTACAAAGTTCTTTTCGATATGAAACGAGACGTAAACGACCTCAAAAAACTAACTTTGGAGCTGATGAAAACGGGCAGTGCGGACAAGGTAAAGGAAGAGCAATCTTCGCTAATCGATAAGATTTATTCCGAAGAAACCGAAGCCGAAGAAGAGTTAGCTTCAATAATTGAAGATGAAAATGACGGAAGTGACTCTGATGTAGAGGTTTTCAGTATTCCAGAGCACGCAGCAGAAAAACGCAGAGATAAATATGAATATGCAGAAGATATTGAGGAGGAAGAAAATCTTTCACTTCAACAAAAAGAATTAGAGCTTATTAAAAAATCGCTTGAAAAGTACAATGGAAAGCGAAAAGATGCCGCGGATGAGTTGGGGATCTCAGAACGTACTTTATATAGAAAGATTAAGCAATATGACCTGTAGTTGGTTGTCCCGCCTACGCTATAGCTTCGGACGGGCAGGTAGTAGTCAAAATTAAAAACAATAGATTTTCTTAGATGTCAAAAATATTTCCAATTTTAATAATCATAAGCTTAGTGCTTTCTCTAAATAGTTGTGGCCCGTATTCATTTACTGGAGCCGATATTAATTACGCCACGACTAAAACGGTGGAAGTAAAGTATTTTCAGAATAACGCGCCAATCGTAGAGCCAGGAATTGCGCGTGATTTTACGCAGAAATTACAAGATTTACTGCTTAATCAAACTAGTTTAGACCTTGTAAATAATGGAGGCGATTTGGTCTATGAAGGTGAAATAACACAATTTTATATTGCACCCATCACAGCAACTTCTCAAAGTACTGCAGCACAAAACAGACTCACAGTAACAATAGCAGTGAGGTTTTATAACACCAAAGACCCACTTAAAGATTTTGAGCAGCCCTTTAGTTTTTATTATGACTACGACGGCCAAGCTCAGTTAACCGGCTCAAAACTTGATGCCGCAGTTGACATTATTTTTGAACGGCTAACCCAGGATATTTTCAACAAATCTCTTGCAAACTGGTAACATATTATTGAACGAAGTCGAAATAAAAAATGTTTCGCTTTGAAAACACAATAGCATTGAACACTACAAACTTTACATATCTACTCGCCAATCCACAGAAAATAACTTCTGAGGATCTGGAGGCACTAGATTTTGTTATAAAAAAACATCCCTATTTCCAGAGTGCGCGAGCATTACAGCTAAAAGGTTTAAAAAACCAAGATAGCTTTCTCTATAATGACGCTTTAAAGCTAGTGGCTGCCCATACTACAGACCGCGATATTCTCTTTGAATATATTACTTCGGAAAGATTTATTCAAAACGAGATTTCACAAAATATACTTCAGCATGATGGATCGATAAATGAAATAGAAGTAGTTTCCGAAGATATTTCCGAGGAAGTGAACAATGCAAATGATCAGGTGGAAATGCAAAAGGCCGAAGATATCTTGAATCCAAATCTTTTTGAAAGAAAAATTCAATCTGTTACCAATCTAGTTGAAACGAAAAATGAGGAGCCAGAGGACACCTTGCAGCCGGATAAACCTTTGGAATTCACAAAAAGTGACACGCATTCCTTTTCAGAATGGTTAAAACTGACAAAAGCCAAACCCATTGAGCGTTCGGAAAAAGTTGATCAACCAAAAGAAGAAAAGTCCACCGACGCGTCCACCGTTGCTTTAGCGAAGGAGGAGGCCTCGACGAAGGAAGAAATTTCAGCGCAGGTGGAAAAAGAGCGGAAATCTAAGCTAATTGACAGGTTTATACAGGAGCGACCGAAAATAATTCCTCCAGAAGCACCAGCCAAAAGTGTTAAAAAAGATAGTTCCAACAATCTTGTTGCAGCATTTGGGCAAAGCTCTGAGTCACTGATGACGGAGACTTTGGCCAAAGTTTATTTACAACAAAAGAACTATAAAAAGGCAATACAAGCATATAAAATATTAATTTTGAAAAATCCCGAAAAAAGTGGTTCCTTTGCAGACCAAATTCGAGCAATAGAAAAATTGATTAATTCAGAACAATCATGAGTACGTTTACAATATTTTTAGTTTTAATAATGATAGTGGCCTTTTTGTTGGTCGTAGTTATAATGGTTCAAAACCCAAAAGGTGGTGGACTTTCTTCGTCGTTCGGCGGTGGAGGTGGCGGTGGCCAAATTGGTGGTGTACAGAAAACGAGTGACTTTTTAGATAAAAGTACTTGGACACTTGCTACTATTATGTTAGTGTTGATTATGTTTTCCAATGTTTTCGTTATGGGAGGCAATACTATGCGATCTAAAACATTTGATGAAAACGCCATTCAGAATACTATTCCAGCAGTGCCTACCACTGATACTCCTACTCAAACAGAAACGGAAAACCCAGAGTAGTTTCTTTTTTATAAAATATTTAAAACACCAGTCTCCTTTTTGAAGGCTGGTGTTTTTTTGTGCCAAAAATTAGAAAATTCTCTAGAGAGAATATTATAAGAAGTGATATTTTATTTTATTATTACTTCATCTAAGCCTCCCCAATCGGCTCCACTTCTGTACTCCCCTCGAATCCATAATTTCTCCAGATTAGAAAGCACCATCTTTATCTGCTCTTCCGTGGCAACTTCCTTATCCTTATATTTTCCATAAAACCAGTCGTTATCAGCAGTTATCTTCACTTCATAATGCGTCCAAGTGGTATCTGGATTATCTCCTACCAAATAGAAAATCTCATTCTCCCCATTGGTCAAAATAATATCAGCGGAATCAAATTGGCTATTCTTTTTAGGTTTTTGAAACAAGGCATAACTCAGGGTACGTCCATAAAACTTCTTCTTGTTTCCTAGATACTTTTCTGGAGCAGAAAAATACCAAACACCTCCTGCTGCATCATCCTTTGCGTGGATATAGCCATCGGCAAGCCCGTCTTCAGCTGAATAAGTAGGATCTACAGCGCCACCTTGGGCATCGCCCTTAATTGTCCAATTTTCCGAATTTTTATCAAAATGAGAAGAGACAACTTCATTATTACAGCTATAAAGCAATAAAGTTGATACCAGAGCTACCAGAAATAATTTAGCATACTTTTCCATAATATTTATAAAATTTGATTAGTTGATCAAAGTTATAAAATAAAATTTTGCTCAATTCGCATATAAAAAACAACATATCAATCTTTTAACTACATTTTAATCAAGAACAGATTTTATAAGTTTACTCTTTCCAAAAGAAGGGCTTGTACTGACTGCAGACACTGTTATGAACATACATTTTTGACCTTATAAGATGTAAAGCTCTAATTATTTCTAAATATAACTTTGAGCTTCTGACAAGCTGGCATTTATATTTCATAGCCTGTCAGTTTATAGGCAGTGGCACAATTTCTGCCAATTAGAAATCAACACATTTAACTCTAAGTTTAATCAGCCTACCAATAGGTGGGCAACTAAAAAATAAAATTGAAATGGCATTAAAAATTCAACCACTTGCAGACCGTGTATTGGTTCAGCCAGAAGAAGCAGAAACTAAGACCGCTTCTGGTCTTTACATTCCAGATTCTGCAAAAGAGAAGCCACAGCAAGGCAAAGTAGTAGCTGTTGGTAAAGGGAAAGAAGATTATAAAATGACCGTGAAAGTTGGCGATACCGTTCTTTACGGAAAATACTCTGGTAGCGAATTAAAGCTTGAAGGTACAGATTACCTTATTATGCGCGAAGATGACATTCTTGCCATTATTTAAGGATAATAGTTTCCAAAGTAAAAAGTTTAAGAATTATAAGTATTAACCAAAAGATTTCCGCCTTCGCGGAAATGATAAAAATAAATTTATGGCAAAAGATATAAAATTTGATGTAGAAGCACGCGACGCAATTAAACGTGGCGTTGACGCATTAGCAAACGCAGTAAAAGTAACTTTAGGCCCAAGAGGTCGTAATGTTATTATCAGTAAATCATTTGGTGCACCCCAGGTAACTAAAGATGGTGTAACCGTTGCAAAAGAGATTGAACTTGAAGACGCTCTTGAAAATATGGGAGCACAGATGGTAAAAGAAGTTGCTTCAAAAACCAACGATCTTGCAGGTGATGGTACAACTACTGCTACCGTTCTTGCACAAGCAATTGTAAAAGAAGGTCTTAAAAACGTTGCAGCTGGTGCAAACCCAATGGATTTAAAAAAGGGTATAGACAAAGCTGTTGAAGCAATTGTTGCAAACCTTGAGAAGCAAACCACTACAGTTGGTAATTCTTCTGAAATGATTAAGCAAGTTGCCTCTATCTCTTCAAACAACGACGAGCTAATTGGCGAACTGATTGCAAAAGCTTTTGGAAAAGTTGGAAAAGAAGGCGTTATAACTGTTGAAGAATCAAAAGGAACTGAAACTTACGTTGATGTTGTAGAAGGAATGCAGTTTGACCGTGGATACCTTTCTCCTTATTTTGTAACAGATACCGAAAAAATGCAAACTGAATTGGAGAACCCAATGATTTTGCTTTACGATAAGAAAATCTCTTCAATGAAAGATTTGCTTCCAGTACTTGAGCCAGTGGCACAAGCAGGAAAGTCTCTTTTAATCATCGCTGAGGATGTTGATGGCGAAGCATTAGCTACTTTGGTAGTTAATAAACTTCGTGGTTCATTAAAAATCGCCGCTGTAAAAGCTCCAGGTTTTGGTGATAGAAGAAAAGCAATGCTAGAAGACATCGCAATCTTAACTGGTGGAACTGTAATCTCTGAAGAGCGAGGTTTCACATTGGAAAACACAACTATTGATATGTTGGGTTCTGCAGAAACTGTTACAATCGATAAGGACAATACAACTATCGTAAACGGTGCAGGAGAAAGTGATAATATCAAAGCTCGCGTAAACCAAATCAAAGCTCAGATTGAAACTACAACTAGCGATTACGATAAAGAAAAACTGCAAGAGCGTTTGGCTAAATTGGCTGGCGGTGTTGCCGTTCTTTACGTAGGTGCTGCTTCTGAAATTGAAATGAAAGAGAAGAAAGACCGTGTTGACGATGCACTTCACGCAACGCGTGCGGCTGTAGAAGAAGGAATCGTTGCTGGTGGTGGTGTAGCTTTTGTTCGCGCTATTGACGTACTTAAAAAGCTTACTACTGAAACTTTAGATGAAACAACAGGAGTTCAAATTGTAGCTCGTGCTATTGAATCTCCACTTCGTACTATCGTTGAAAATGCAGGTGGTGAAGGTTCTGTAGTTATTAATAAAGTTTTGGAAGGCAAGAAAAACTTCGGTTACGATGCTAAGAGCGAAACATATGTAGATATGCTAAAAGCAGGAATCATTGATCCTAAAAAAGTAACTAGAATTGCACTTGAAAATGCTGCTTCAGTTGCTGGAATGATTCTTACTACCGAATGTGCTTTGGTTGACATCAAAGAAGACAATGCCGGTGGTGGCGGAATGCCAGGCGGTATGGGCGGCGGAATGCCAGGAATGATGTAAATCTCAGTTTCAATAAGAAACATTAAATATTTAAACCCCAAAGGTCATTGCGACCTTTGGGGTTTTTTGATACTATAAATCTAAATTATAAGTCGGTAGGTCGCTTGTAAAAAAGTTCTTTACAATCACTGGATTCTTCCATAGATTTAACCACGGTCTGCAAAGGTTCGGTAAGCACTACAGGATAATCTATTTCGCCCAGTTCTGGTCTAATGGAATAAGCCAATTGCTCCTTTTCTGTAGTAAATTGAGAATCTATTCCAGGTTTGTTTCCACGTGGATCTACACGAAACCAACCTGTTTTAGGTAAATAAACAGCGTTTAATCCATGAAGTGCATAACCCGATTCCACCGTTCCTTTTCTTAAAACCTTTTGATAACAAAACCCAGCAGGAATATCCATTCCACGTAATAGGCTTGTTAACAAATGTGATTTGGCGAAACAAATACCCTCTTTGCTTTTCAATACATCCTCTGAATTGATTGAAATAGTATCACTTTGAGTATCGAAGTTATGAGCTATTTCGTCCCGAGCAATTTCAAAAGCCATTTTTGCACGCTCCCGATCACTCGAGGCCTGTGACTTAATAGTCTGGATTTTTTCCTGAATCAACGGGGTGTTAAATTGAATAACCGGAGATACTTCTTTTAAATAATCTTTTAACTCTTTTGATTCTATTTGTAATTCCATAATTTTATTTCCTCTTACCTAGTGGATTTTGATTGGTATTGAATACTGAATAGATAAAGATGGTACTTCCACGCAATTCATAAATAATCACGTACGGAAACCTTCTCAACGGTAATTCACGATAGTAAGGCTTTCTTTTGATTTCGAAGAAAGGAATTTCAGTTTTAAGAGTATCGTAATAACCCTCTAAATATTCAAGAAACTCATCGCCAAGACCAAATTGTTTAGATTCATAATAATCATACGCCTCCTGAATTTCGTCTTTTGCCTCAGGTTCCGTAATAATTAAATAACTCATTTCTTCCCCTTAATGTCAAGCTTAACCTCTTCCCAAGTTAAACCTTTTGTCTCTCCAGCCATTGATTTTCGCCTTCTTTCATCAACTATTTTGTAATGTGATTCTGGAACCTGTGAAACATATTCTGAATCATTCATTGTCTCAAAAATTTTTTCTAAAAAATTCAAATTTCTGTCGTCCTCAATGATTTCAGAAAATTGAATTTTCAGCTTTTCCCTTAATTCCTTGGTTTCCATAACTATTGCTTTACTCAAATATACTTCAAAAAACTCAGAAAGTAACCTCAACCTCTTCCAGTCCTCCGTCCCTTTTAATATAAACTGCTGAAGCTCGGCTCTTTCAAATTCTATTTACACTAGTGAAAGTTTCACTTTTATCTAATGTTTCCTGAAAAGGAAGTGTTTTTATTCAACAGAAGTAATACGGCGCTCAGGTTACAAATTTATTTATTGTAAAATGACAGAATTAATAATTCCGATGAAGCTAAGAATCTTGTAAATTAGCCTCTTGAATTTTATTAAACTATATAAAATCCCATTACTTCTTGCGATAACCTCTATCGCATTCTACCTTAGTTTCGCTTACGATTTAGAGCGAAGTAATTTTATAAAGCTTATTTCACTCTACGCTGTACTTTTCTTTATTACCTTTCTTTTTATTCAAAAATTCATCCCGAAGCATCGGGATAATTTTTGGCTTTTAGCGGGTTTAGGAATTGCTTTTCGACTTGTTTTTATTGTAGCAATTCCCAATCTTTCACAAGATTTTTATCGGTTTCTTTGGGATGGACGTTTGGTGGCGCAAGGAATAAGTCCATATCTCTTTACTCCCGATATGTACTTTAAAGAGACTTCAACTTCACTTGGAATAATCATTCCCCAGGCGAATGAATTATATCAGGGAATGGGTGCGCTGAGTGCAAGTCACTTTAGCAATTACCCTCCTATTAATCAACTCTTCTTTGCTATGGCAGCACTATTTGTGGGGAAAAGTATTTTGGGTTCGATTATTATGCTACGTATTATAATAATCTTGGCAGATATCGGGATTCTCTATTTCGGGAAGAAGTTATTAGAAAAACTAAACCTTCCTATTCACAATATCTTTTGGTATTTCTTAAGCCCATTTATTATTATCGAGCTTACCGGAAACCTCCATTTTGAAGGTGTAATGCTCTTCTTTTTTGTTTGGGCTCTGTATTTATTATTTAAAGGAAAATGGCTTTGGACGGCAGTTTTAATTGGTGTTTCGGTATCTGTTAAGTTGATTCCTTTATTATTTCTACCTTTATTTCTAAATTACTTTACAAATTCAAATAAGACCTCACAGGTTTTAAAAACCTGTGAGGTCTCTGTAAAAAAGTTGCTCATATTCTATTTCATAATTGGTGTAACTATAATAGTTACTTTTCTTCCATTCCTATCTTCGGAATTCATTCAAAACTTCTCCACTACCACTGCACTTTGGTTTCAGGATTTCGAATTTAATGCAAGTGTTTATTATGTAATTCGATGGATTGGATTTCAAATTGTGGGATGGAATATAATTGAAATAGTTGGTAGAATACTCCCTATTTCGGTATTACTGTTTGTTCTAGCCATTGCTTTCTTTCGAAAAAACAAAACACCTCAACAATTATTGACTGCTATGCTTTTTGCAGTTTCGTTTTACTTTCTAATGGCCACTACTGTTCATCCTTGGTACCTTGTCACTCCCCTTTTGCTTTCTATTTTTACAAAATATCGATTCCCAATTGTTTGGAGTTTTATTGTAATGCTCAGTTATTCCGCTTATGGAGGAGATGGCTTTGATGAAAACCTTTCTTTGGTAGCTTTGGAATATATTGTGGTTATTGGGGTTGCGGTTTGGGAATTGACCCCCTCCAACTTTTTGCTGAAGGGCAAAAATTTGACTCCCCCGAAAGGGGAGTAACCGTTAACGTAATCATTGTGAAAACTTACTTTTTAACCCGTTCCAATCTGTAGAAATCTTTTCTTCTGTCCTTTAAATTTCGCACTGCACCGAAAGTGTGCAATTCACGAAGTAAATCGAGATCTACGTCGGCAACCAAAATCATTTCGGTATTTGGTGTAGCTTCAGCTTTTATACCATTGCTTGGGAAAGCGAAGTCACAAGGAGTAAAAACTGCAGATTGCGCGTATTGAATGTCCATATTATGCACTTTCGGAAGGTTTCCTACACTTCCTGCAATAGCGACGTAGCATTCGTTTTCAATGGCTCTCGCTTGAGCACAAAGACGAACGCGTGAATAGCCGTTTTGTGTATCTGTTAAAAATGGAACAAAAAGAATATCCATTCCTTCGTCAGAAAGCAATCTGGAAAGTTCTGGAAATTCAGAGTCATAACATATTAATACACCAATCTTTCCACAATCTGTATCAAAGGTTTTTAATGAATTACCATTCACCATTCCCCAAACACGTTCCTCATCTGGTGTAACGTGTATTTTCTCAAAACGTTCCACACTTCCATCGCGCCGACATAAATAACCAACATTGTACAGTTTTCCACGTACTATTTCTGGCATACTTCCCGTAATAATATTAATATTATACGAGATAGAAAGCTGAGACATGCGCTCTGTTATTTCCTTGGTGTGTTTTGCGAGTTCGCGGATTGCATCAGGCTCACTCATATGGTTATATTCCGCCATAAGTGGAGCATTGAAAAATTCAGGGAACATTGCAAAATCACAATGGTAACCCGCCACACAATCAATAAAATACTCTGCTTGGTGCATCAATTCTTCCATTCCAGAATAGCTTCGCATTTGCCATTGAATCAATCCAAGGCGAACAATACTTTTTATCGCGGAAGGTTTAGGTTTCTTTTCGGGTTTTGTATAATATATATTATCCCATTCCATTAAAACCGCAAACTCACCTGAAGCTTTATCCCCTTCCAAATAGCCCTTTAAAACACGAACTGGATGGAAGTCATTTGAGACCTGAAAATTCAATACCGGATCATCTATCTGCTTACTTTTAACCTTCGCAATATATTGTTTCGGGGAAAGTTTATCGGCATATTGATGATAGTTTGGCATTCGCCCACCAAAGACAATACTTTTTAGATTTAGATTTTCACAAAGTTCTTTTCTGTAATCATACAGTCTTCTCCCCAAGCGCAAACCTCGAAAATCTGGTCTAATGAATACATCAATCCCATATAAAACATCACCTTCTGGATCGTGAATACCAAAGCTCGAATCTCCAGTAACATCATTGTAAGTATGAACTTCTCCTAGCTCATCAAAATCGACAATTATGGAGAGCGCACAACCCGCAATTTCGCCATCGGCCATTATGAGAACTTGGCCTTCGGGAAAAATTTCAATCAAATTACCAATTTCTTCAAGTTTCCAATAACTATTGGGCATTCCGTCATAGACTTGGATTGTAGCCGTTTTCAACGCTTCATAATCTTTAAGCGTTAAAAATTTTAATTCTATATTTTCGATTTTCTTCGGATCCATAATTTTTTGGAAGTAATTCACTTAAAGACCCTTTTGTCGAAGGGAAATTTGGTTATACTCTTAATTTTAATTCGGTTAATTTCTGTATGATTCGGATTCAGCAAATAGTTGAAATCCCCCTTTACTACTGCAGAAGGTACCTTAAGCACACATTTTTCTTTTGAGCGAATAAACGTATCACCCATCTTCTGCGTTTGTAGGTCTAATGGATTTGTATTCCAGTTTTCATCTAAACTATTGAAGTCTAAAAGCTCAACTTTAATGGAATCTGAAACTTCAATTTCAATCATCATATAATCATCTGGTAAAGCTGCCAAACTCAGGTGTACTAATACTTCAGCCATGGCAAGGGCTCTACTTTCAGCAGTGTAAAGCATTTCCACACCCTTTGAGTTCCATCGGTTTCCAAAAATCGCAGCTCCCTTTCCACTTAGGTCGTTAGCATATTTCTCTCTGGATAGCCTAAAAACCCTCATTATGCAAAAATACCGTGCTCTATCCTGTTGAGCTCTGCCATTACCATTTCCTTACCATAAGAATCTCTTACGAGTTCCACAGGCTTATGGTTGCTCAGCGCATAAGAAGGTGTATTTAGCCAAGAATAAAATTTCTCTGAGGAACCGAAAACTTCAATTCCAAAATTTGTGACCTCAGCTAGTTCAAAAATCTTTTCGGTATGAATGGGTTTAAAATAAAAATCCTTATCATCCCGATAGCGTTGTAAAGTTTTTAAAGAAAGATCTAAATACTCCGCCCAATCTGTATCGGTAAACGGAGTAAAAGATTTTATTTGATTAAAAATTTTATACGGAAGCCCCCTTCTAATAGCTTTTATAAGTAGCATTTTATTGTGAAAAAAGTCTGCAAATGACAGATTAGAGGTATTACCAAGGTCTTTAACGTAAATGCTCAAAGATTCATTTACCTCATTAATGGCGATATTCTGATTATCATAACTCATAGCAAATATATTTGTCTATAAATTTACGACATTTGTCTAAGTTAAAAAACACTTTAACACAATATTCTACATATCAAGCAAATACGCAAAAATCAATGGCGCTACAATAGTGGCATCACTCTCAATAATAAATTTAGGAGTATCGATATCTAATTTTCCCCAAGTAATCTTTTCGTTAGGAACAGCTCCAGAATAGCTACCGAAACTAGTGGTTGAGTCACTAATTTGGCAGAAATAGCTCCAAAATGGAGTTTCTGGACGCTCCATATCCTGATAAAGCATCGGTACTACACAAATTGGAAAATCTCCTGAAATTCCTCCGCCAATTTGGAAAAATCCAATTCCATCTTTAGAATTATCTGTATACCAATCTGCAAGGAAAGTCATATATTCAATTCCACTTTTCATGGTAGATGCTTTTAACTCACCTTTTAAAACGTAGCTAGCAAAAATATTTCCCATGGTGCTATCTTCCCATCCTGGACAAATGATTGGCAGGTTCTTTTCGGCAGCAGCGTACATCCAAGAATCTTTTAGATCGATCTCGTAATGTTCCTCCATTACACCACTTAAGAGGAGTTTGTACATATATTCGTGTGGAAGGTAACGTTCGCCTGCAGCTTCAGCTTCTTTCCAGATTTTCACGATGTGTTTTTGAATTCTTCGGAAAGCTTCTTCTTCAGGAATACAAGTATCTGTAACCCGATTCAGTCCTTTTTCAAGTAAATCCCATTCATCTTGCGGAGTTAAATCACGATAGTGAGGAATACGTTTGTAATGGCTATGTGCCACAAGATTCATAATATCTTCTTCAAGGTTTGCACCCGTACAAGAGATAATCTGAACCTTATCTTGACGGATCATTTCAGCAAAAATCTTACCCAATTCTGCAGTACTCATAGCACCACCAAGAGACACGAGCATTTTTGAACCCTTTGCTAGTTGAGCCTCATATCCTTTAGCAGCATCGACCAATGCAGCCGAATTAAAGTGTAAATAATATTTTTCTATAAATTGTGAAATCGCTCCTTTATTAGTACTCATCTTCTTCTGTATTAAATTTTGAAACGCCTTTTTTCGCTTCGTTAAAGTTATTTTGGTATTCGCCTCCTTCTTCAGTGGCGGCGAATTTATAAGTCAACATTTTGTAATACAGTTTTGCCGCCACGAAGTCTGATGCTTTTTCGATTTCATTTGGACAAAGCTCAACAATGTCAAAACCTACAACATTTCTTTCTGCAAAAACCTCTTTTAGAAAATCGAGAGTTTCATACCAAAAAAGTCCGCCTGGCTCAGGAGTTCCTGTTGAAGGAAGAATAGATGGATCAAACGCATCAAGGTCGAAAGTAATAAATACATTTTTGCCTAAAGCTTCAATTACCTTATCAATCCAGTATTCGTCTTTTGCCATATCGTGAGCAAAAAACACCTTCTCTTCATCCATAACTCGGGTTTCGGCAATATCCATACTTCGGATACCTACTTGAACCAAGTTAGTGTTCTGATTTGCTTCGTAAACGGCACAAGCATGGTTACATGTTGTCCCTTCATACTCTTTTCGCAAATCTGCATGCGCATCAATATGAAGCACCGTAAGATCGTCAAAGCACTCGTTGAATGCGCGAATAGAACCAATAGAAATACTGTGTTCCCCTCCAAAAAGCGTAACAAACTTGTTTCGCTTAATGTAGTCTTTAGTGACTTTATGAACTTCATCAACCATTGCTTCCGGTGACGAATTTTCAGTAACTGCATCTGCTAGAAATACACCCTGTTTGTAAACCTCAGTTTGGGTTTCAATATCGTAAAGCTCCATGTTTTCTGAAGCATCTAAAAAGGCTTCTGGGCCTTTGTCCGCACCCTTTTGCCAAGTGCTAGTTCCATCGTAAGGAACTGGGATCAATACAATTTTTGATGTTTCAAGGGCCGCATATTTCTGTGGAATCCCCGCGTACGTCTTAGTGCTCATAACCTAGAATGTTTAGCAATTGCTCGCTTGTTTGTTGTTCTGAAAAAAGTTTGGTTGTAATATTATTATTTTCGTCTCTGTCTATTAAAATATGTTTTGGTTGAGGAATCAAGCAGTGTTGAAGTCCGCCAAAACCACCAATAGTTTCCTGATACGCCCCCGTGTTGAAAAAACCAATATACAGCGGTTTTTCTTTTCTAAATTTCGGCAAATAGATAGCCGCCATATTCTGCTCACTGTTGTAATAATCGTCGCTATCACAGGTCAACCCACCTAAAAGCACGCGTTCGTACTCATCGTTCCATCTATTTAATGGCAACATGATAAACTTTTTACTGATTGCCCAAGTATCAGGCAAGGTTGTAATAAAGGAAGAGTTTATCATATTCCACTTCTCTCTATCGTTTTGTTGTTTTTGATAGAGAATTTCATAAACGGCACCGCCACTCTCACCAACGGTAAAACTTCCAAATTCAGTAAAAATATTAGGCACTGGAACATCGGCCTCAGCACAGGTAATAGTAATCTGGTTTAGAATTTCATCAACCATATATTGATAATCATACTCAAAGTGCATGGAATTTTTAATTGGAAATCCTCCACCAATATTCAAACTATCCAAGGATGGACAGATTTTTTTTAAACGCGTATATACCTTCAAACACTTTACCAATTCATTCCAATAATACGCTGTATCACGAATACCAGTATTAATAAAGAAATGCAGCATCTTAAGGTCTACATTATCATTGTTTTTAATCTGATCTTCGTAGAAAGGAACTATATTTTTATATCCAATTCCCAAACGAGAAGTGTAAAATTCAAACTTTGGCTCTTCTTCGGAAGCAATACGGATTCCAACATTAAAATGTCCTTCTATATTATCAGAAAGTAGATCAATTTCTTCATAATTATCAATTATGGGAATACAGTTCTCATGACCGTTATTGATTAATCGCGCTATATTGTCTATGTATTGTTCTCGCTTAAAACCATTGCAAATTACATAGGTTTTATCAGTGATTTTGCCAGTTTTTTTAAGACTTTCAACAATATCAACATCAAAAGCAGATGAGGTTTCTATATGAATATCATTCTTTAAGGCTTCGTCTAAAACATGCTTAAAGTGCGAACTTTTCGTACAGTAGCAATAATTATAAGTTCCCTTATATCCATTTTTCTCAATAGCCTCAGCAAACCATTTTTTTACCAAGTTTATATTTTCTGAAATTTTTGGTAAGTAGGTAAATTTAAGTGGAGCGCCGTATTTCTCAACAAGCTCCATCATATCTATTCCGTGAAATTCAAGCCCATTATTGCCCAAACGAAACTCTTCCTGTGGAAAATAATACGTTTGGTTTATTAAATCTATGTATTTGGTGTTCATCCTCTTTTTCGTTGTAAAGTGTAAATTAAGAAGCTATATCGGTAATCCCCCTAAAAGACAGGGGTATAACAAAAAATTAACTTGAAGTTTAAATACGAATAGGCAGATCATTTAAAATGAAACCTCTGCCTTGAACCTGCCGAGTTGCAGTTTTTGGAAGTAAAAATGTATTGTTCATTTAGAATTTATGTTTCTGAAAAATTTCAGAAACCAACAATCTTAAAAATAATACTCATTAATATTTACAGTACAAATGAACGAAAAAAAATCAATATTTTATATAATTGAAAAAAAAATTAAACTTAAAGCATACTGAACATATTCAGTTCTTTTTCAGTGAGAGTTCTCCAACGACCACGAGGTAAATCCTTCTTAGTCAATGGCCCAAGTGTAACGCAATCTACACGTACCACATCATACCCCAAGTTTTCAAAAATAGTCCTGATTACGCTGTTTCCCGTATGTTTTATCTTGAGACCTACTTGGTTTTTGGGAGCATTATCTACGTAGCTTATTTCCTCAACTGCTATATTCTTACCTTCAATAATAAGACCTTCTTTTATACTTTTTAGATGCTCTGCTTTAAGATTCTTATCTAACTCAATATGAAATAGACGTGGAATTCCTTTTTTACCAAATTTTTGAACAAATTCATCATCATTTGTAAAAAGCAAAAGTCCAGTTGCATTTCTACCCAAACGACCAAAAGGTTTAATCTTGGCAGTAGTAGAATTGGCTACCAAATCCATAACGGTCATTCCTTTTGCGTTACTATCTGTAGTAGCAAAGCCTTTAGGTTTATTCAATAAAATGTAGGTGTTCGGCTCCGGATTTAAACGACGTCCATCAAAACGCACATCATCGCTGAGTTGAACCTTATAGCCCATTTCATTAATTATTTTTCCGTTAACGCTAACTAAACCTGTAGCGATAAATGTATCTGCCTCTCGTCTTGAGCACACGCCACTATTGGCAATATATTTGTTTAAGCGAATTCCGTCTGCCGGATTGCTCTTTTTCATTTTCATTTCTTTTGCCGGTACATCTCTACGGCCTATTTCCTTTCCGTTTTTGTCAAACTTCAATTTAGGTTTTCCAGCTGCATCTTTTGGATCCTGCTGCCGTCCCGTTTTCTTGTGTGTTGATTCTGATTTTAAAGGAGCATTTCCTCTTGCGCCACTTCGGTTGCGTTGGTTGTTACCACCACGACCTGAAGCTTTTCCTTTGTCTTGTCTATCCTGTCTGCTCATATTATATTTTTTGCAAAGATAAGAAATGTGTTGTTGGTATTTGATAAGAGAAATACAAAAGTTAAAAATAGAATACGGTGTTCTTAAAGTAACATTAAATGTTGTTTCTGAAGGAATTAGGAATGTATCCACCCTGTAATTATATGCTCTAACTAGCCTTATACTCCATATCGAGAATATTTATATTGAATCATTAATAATAAAGCGCTCTATAATATTTTATATAGTTTTGGCAATTCAACCAAATTAATCTTAAATTTTAACATAATGAAAAACATTAAATTTCTTTTAGTAGCCTTAATAATGATCGGAACCCTATCGTGTTCTAGCGACAACGATGAACCCGAAACATTAGATATTATTGGCACATGGAGCATAACAGAAGGTTTTATTGAGCCGGGCTCTATAGTTATTGATATGGGTGGAATGGATATCCCGGTGGAATACTCAGGAAGCTTCGTTAATCTAGACGAAGACAACAGGCTTTATTTTAACGATGATAATACTTTTTCCTCCTACACAGGCGATATTTCACTGGAAATGGAAATGGTTGTTATGGGAACACCTCAAACGGAAACTATCGAATTAAGTGATGTTTTCGGCGATGGAACTTGGGAAGTCAATGGACGAGAGTTAAAAGTCCACAATGATAATGGATCTACAGTTAAATATCATATCGACAATCTTGATGGAAATTATTTAGAATTGAGTGGAAATGTTAAGGATATGGACACTGGTAGTGGATCAAACCCTATCTTGGACAGTTTGGATATAATTGTTAAGATGAAACTCAAAAGGGTTTAAAATACTCACATAACCAAAATAAACGATTGGAAAAAAGACAGCGGAACTCTCTGCTGTCTTTTTTTATACAATTAGATAAGTTATGAAAGGAAGCCAGTTTTCTTGAATATATCGCTTAATAGTTATCCCAAAACTTCCTTTAATATCTGTAGATAATCGGATCTGTTTCTAATAAAATCCATTTCTGAAATATCAATAATCTTAATATTCTCAGAATGTTGATTTTTGATGAATTCCAAATAGCTATCATTCACCTTTTGAAGATAAGAAGCTTGAATACTTTGCTCATATTTACGACCTCGTTTCTTTATATTCTTAAGTAATCGTTCGGTATTTTGGTATAAATAGATATAAACGTCAGGCTTTGGCAGTTCTTTGTGCATTACCTGAAAAAGCTTTTTATAAAGCGAATATTCTTCTTCAGGCAAAGTGATACTTGCAAAAATCAAGGATTTATTTACGTCGTAATCTGCAATAACCGATTCCTTAAAAAGGTCAAATTGGGTTATATCATCCACCAATTGCTGATAACGGTCTGCTAAAAAAGACATTTCCAAAGGAAAAGCATAACGTTCTGCATCTTCATAAAATTTCGGCAGAAAAGGATTGTCTTTAAAACGTTCCAAAATTAGTTTCGCATTAAAATCATTGGCAATCTTTGTTGCTAAACTCGTTTTTCCCGCTCCAATATTTCCTTCAATCGCAATGTAATTATATTGCGAAATAGAATAATTCTTCATCGGGTTACTAAGCGGTTTAGACTGTTTTTGAAGCTTACTTTCATCTTTTGTTTCTTCCAAGAACGCTGTGATATTTTTCTGAAAAATCGGATGAACCAACTCTGGATTTAAATCTGCCAAAGGCGCTAGAACAAATTTGCGTTTCTCCATTTCTGGATGTGGCACGGTGAGTTTTTTAGATTCAATAATCAAATCGTCAATAAATACAATATCAATATCGATTGGGCGCGAAGTGTAGTTTTGTGAAGTATTTGGTTTCCGACCTATTTTTTTCTCAATATCTAAAATAACCCTTAGTATTTTTAAAGGTTTTAAATCGGTTTGTAACCAAATAGCACAATTTAAAAAAAGATCTCCGTCAAAACCTATTGCTGGAGTTTCGTATAATGGAGAGATTTTTATAATGCTCCCAACTTCTTCAAAAAGAAAATTAACGGCATTTTGTAGGTTCTCAAAACGGTTGCCCATATTGGTGCCGAGAGAAAGATATACGTTATTGGTGGGATTAAGCGTGCTCAAGCATTAACATTTAAGACGAAATTAAGGAAAAGACCAAGACTTCCAACTAAATTTGCCATCGGATGTAAGTTTTACCTAAAACCACCTCTTTAAGTAGTTGTATTAAAAAGAATTACACAAATTAAATTTTTAAATACTTTATGAAGAAAACACTAAAAATTATTGCAATCATCCTTGGAGTTTTGATTCTGTTATTGGTAGCAGCACCTTTCCTTTTCAAAGGTAGTCTTGAAAAGATGTTAAAGCGTACTATTAACGAAAACTTAAACGCTACGGTAGCTTGGGAAGATCTCGATTTGAGCCTTTTTAGCAGTTTTCCGGATGCCTCGCTCAAGTTGAATAATTTTAGTGTAATTAATAAAGCCCCATTTGAAGGCGACACATTAGCCAGCGGAAAAAGTTTAAAACTGGATATGGGTGTTATGCAGCTTTTTAGATCTGAAGATATTAAAATTGATGCTGTAAAACTAGATGGAGCTTTTATAAATATAAAGATTGATTCCCTAGAAAACACCAATTATGATATCGCTGTAAAAGATGATGCTCCGGCAGTAACAGAAGACGAAGTGACCGATGGTGGTTTTAAATTTGAATTGAAAAAGTATGAAATCTCAGATTCTCGTATTAAATATTCAGATGAAGCGTCAAAAATGTATTTAACACTGACGGATGTACAACATCAAGGAAGTGGCGATCTTTCAGAAGAAATTAGTAACCTAGACACACATACAGAGGCATTGGCTTCCTTCAGCATGGATGGCAGTGAATACCTAACTAAAAATCGAATTGCTCTTGATGCTATTTTTAAACTCGATTTAAAAAATCAGAAATATACATTTTTAGAAAATGAGGCTAAAATAAACGAGCTACCATTGACTTTCGATGGCTTTGTAAAAATGAATGAAGACAATAACGAAGTTGACATAAGCTTTAAAACACCATCTTCCGACTTTAAAAACTTTTTAGCTGTTATCCCTGAAACATATGTAAAACAGATAAGTGACGTTAAAACCACAGGTAATTTTACTGTTAATGGAATCTTGAAAGGAATTGTTGACAGCACCCATATACCAATGATGGATATAAAAGTGGCCAGTAACAATGCTTCATTTAAATATCCAGATTTACCAAAAACAGTTGAAAACATTACAATCGACGTTCAGTTAAAAAACGATACCGGACTTTTAAAAGACACCTTTTTAAATATTCCAAAACTAACATTTACTATTGACGGCCAACCCTTCCGTATGAATGGAAGCGTTAAAAACATGACCGAAAATCCGTTAGTGAATATGGAAATGCAAGGTACCTTGAATTTGGCTAATATTGAAAAAGTACTACCGGTTGATATGGACCAAAACCTCAGCGGAATTTTCAAGGCTGATGTAGTTGCAAATTTCGATATGGATTCTGTTGAAAAAGAACAGTATCAGAAAATTGACGCTCGAGGAACTGCTAGCTTGACCGACTTTAATTATGATGCAGGCTTTACAAATGAATTAAAGATTTCGAATGCGAGCTTATCACTTCAGCCAGGAGTTTTCTCTTTAAAGGAATTGAATGCCACAACTGGGCAAACGGATATTAAAGCATCGGGAAATATTAAGAACCTAATTCCTTTTTTGATGAGCAAGCAAAATCTAAAAGGAAGGTTTGACATAAAATCCAACACGTTTAATGTGAACGATTTTATGGCTTCAGAAACTACCTCAACGGAAAAAGATTCCGAAGAAAAACGAGAAGCTTCACAAAAAACAACCACAGCAGAAGCCATAAAAATTCCAGATTTCCTAGATGCAACATTGGACTTCAATGCGAACCAGATTATTTATGACAACATTCATTTGAAGAATGCTAAGGGAATAGCCACAATTCAAAACGAAACCATATCGATTACCAATTTTACTTCAGAAATTTTTGGCGGTAATATTGCTATCTCTGGAAATGTTTCAACAAAAAGCGAAACTCCAACTTTTGCAATGGATCTGGACTTAAGCAAAATTGATATCAAGGAATCTTTCGATGAGCTTGAGATGTTCCAATATTTAGTGCCAATAGCCAAAGCATTGCAAGGAAGCCTAAACACTAAATTTAAATTGAATGGGCAATTGACTAATGATCTTTCACCAAAACTATCAACACTCGCTGGAACAGCTTTAGCACAGGTATTAACAGCCGAAGTTGACCCAGAAAAAACACCTTTACTATCCGCTCTCAGCAGCAAAGTTTCTTTTTTAAACTTAGACAAACTGAGTCTGCGTGATGTGACTACCAATTTGGTTTTCAACAACGGAAAAATTGAAGTAAAACCCTTTCATTTTGACGTAAAAGGAGTTGACGTTGCAGTTGCTGGAACGCACGGTTTGGACAAATCGATAGATTATAACTTAACTATGGATGTTCCTGCAAAATACTTGGGTAGCGACGTGACCAAATTACTTCAAAAACTAGATCCAAAAGAAGCCGATGAAATGAGCGTTGCCTTGCCAATCGGCGTCAAAGGGACTTTTGCAAGTCCAAAAGTTTCACTAAATAGCGAAACCGCTATTAATGAACTTACGCAAGAACTTCTAGCAAAAGAAAAGGACAAGCTAATCGATAAAGGAACTGATATTCTAGGTGGTATACTTGGCGGCGGAACAAAAAAGGATTCGACCAAAACAAACACTAATAATCAACAGCAGGACTCAACAAAACAACAAACCACAAAAGAGGAGAATACCCAGAAAGTTAAGGATATTTTAGGTGGAATTTTGGGTGGAAAGAAAAAGAAAAAAGACTCTACAAAAACCGTAAATTAACTCCAGTTGAATCTAACGAGTTCATTTAATTATAGCTCGATATTTAGAAAAGGACATTCGACCACAATGGATTGAATGTCCTTTTCTATTATGACATCATTAAGATTTGTGCCGTAAAATTAATAGAATCTTTTAATTTACAGAAATAGAAACTACATAACCTTCGTTACTTCGAACATTAAATACAGTATCATCTTCAAAAATTAGATATTGCCCTTTTATACCTTTTAACACACCCTCATAAAAAGGAGTCTTTACAAGATTAAGTGATTTCGGTTTTTCAGGATATCTCAAAACTGGAAATTCCAGATTAGTTTCAGAATTGTTTTCTAGATAATATTCGGCAGCCTCGGCGGGAATATATTGTTTCAACTTATTTCGCCATTCTACTAAATCCTCATCGGTTACATCATTTTTAAGCATTGTGCGCCAATTGGTTTTGTCACTCACGTAGTCTTTTAATGCAACCTCTGTAATTCCAGCAAGATATCTGTTGGGTACTTCCACGATTTCAATAGCTTCGTGTGCACCTTGGTCAATCCAACGAGTTGGAACCTGTGTTTTACGAGTAACCCCAACTTTAACGCTGCTGCTATTAGCAAGATAAACTATGTGCGGCTTTAACTGTACTCTTTCTTCATAAGCCAAATCGCGGTCTTCTATACCCAAGTGAGCCTTGCTAAGTTCAGGTTTTATAATCCAATCTGCAGCTTGAGGAATTTCAAAAAAGCAATCATAGCAAAATCCTTGGCGGTAAATTTTCTTCTGAAGTCCACAATTTAAACACTGATATCGTAAAAAATTGATACTTATTTTTTTTCCTAGCAATTGATTCATATTCAAAAAATCATTTTCGAAAATCAAATAATACTGAATAGGCGATCCAATTTCAGTTTGCATTTTTTTAAGTACTCCTTCGTATTTCATTTATTTGATATTATTAATGCCGAAAAACTTTCCTATAGAAAACTTGTAGCACCATCTCTTCATAAAAAGTTGAAAACCTACCTCTCGGAGGGTAGGCCGTAATTATAAAATTGTTATTTTTATAGCATAAAGATAGTAGAAAATTATGCCAATCCCCATTGTAAATTCCATTGCTTCGTGGTTTTTAAAAAAGCGTTTTCATCAAATAGACCTTTTTTTGAAATATCCTATTGAAGTCCAGGAAGAACTGCTCTTCAACTTAATCCAAAAAGCGAAAAACACGGAAATTGGTCGACAATATGATTTTGGAAGTATTAAAACATATAGAGAATTTGCAGAGCGAATTCCAGTAACCACCTATGAAGAGAACGAACCGAGGATTGAACGTGCTCGAAGAGGTGAAAGCAATATTTTTTGGCCAACGCCAATAAAATGGTTTGCAAAATCCAGTGGTACAACCAACGCAAAAAGTAAGTTTATCCCAGTCACTAATGATTCATTAGAAGATTGCCATTATGCAGCTAGTAAGGATTTGCTATGCATGTACCTCAACAATAATCCAAATGCACAGTTATTTCTCGGCAAGAGTTTAAGACTCGGCGGGAGTAAACAATTATATCAAGAAAACGGCACTGTTTTCGGTGATCTTTCGGCAATTTTAATAGACAATATGCCTTTCTGGGCAGAGTTCAGCAGTACGCCTAGCAATGAGGTTTCACTTATGGGCGATTGGGAAACCAAAATGCAGACAATCGTAGATGAAACCATTAAAGAAAATGTTACAAGCTTAGCTGGTGTACCTTCTTGGATGCTAGTTTTACTGAATAATGTAATGGAAACAACTGGAAAGGGCAACCTATTCGACGTTTGGCCTAATCTAGAAGTATATTTTCACGGCGGTGTAAACTTCGACCCATATATTGATCAATACAATAAACTGCTGCCAAAAAGTGACTTTAGGTATTATGAAATATATAATGCATCAGAAGGGTTTTTCGCCATTCAAGATAGAAACGACAGTACAGAGTTAATGCTGATGCTTGACTACGGAATTTTCTACGAATTCATTCCAATGGACAACTACGGTACTCCTGAAGAAAAAGTGATTCCACTGAGCGAAGTAGAAGAAGGGAAAAACTATGCAGTTATTATTACCACCAACGCTGGCCTATGGCGCTATAAAATTGGAGATACGGTACGCTTTACTTCTATTGTTCCTTATCGAATAAAAGTTACTGGTAGAACCAAACACCACATTAATGTTTTCGGGGAAGAATTGATTATTGAGAACGCGGAAACTGCTTTGCGAAAAGCCTCTCAACTAACAAATTCCGAAATTGTAGATTATACTGCTGCTCCAGTCTTTATGAACGGACAAGAAAAAGGCGCGCACGAATGGATTATCGAATTTAAATCTCCACCACAAGATTTAGAGGTCTTTACAAAGCTCTTAGATACTGCGTTGCAAGAAGTGAATAGTGATTATGAGGCGAAACGTTTTAACAATACCACCTTAAATGTTCCAAAAATCCACCATGCTAGAGAACGACTTTTTTATGATTGGTTAAAAGAAAAAAATAAACTTGGCGGACAGCATAAAGTGCCGCGACTTTCAAACACAAGACATTTGTTGGAAGAGTTATTGGAACTCAACAAATAAATTAGCGAAAATTCACTTTAGAAAAGACGATGCCTCGAAATTTCAAGACATAAAAAAACCTCGGATCACTCCGAGGTTTTATCTTTTATAAACTTGATGAGTTTAAGAAACTGCTTTCAACTTTTTAAGAGTTGACTTATTCAGCTTTTGCTCAGCATATTCTCTTGTTACGTGGACTGTTTTTTCATCAGTACCTGGCATTTCATACATTGCATCTGTTAGTACTGCCTCACACAGCGAACGAAGCCCTCTTGCTCCAAGCTTATACTCAATAGCTTGCTCAACAATAAAATCAAGCGCTTCCTCCGTAATTTCAAAATCTATTCCATCCATTTCAAACAACTTTTTGTACTGCTTTATAATAGCATTCTTAGGCTCCGTAAGAATAGAACGCAATGTTTTTTTGTCTAACGGATTCATATAAGTCAATACAGGAAGGCGTCCAATAATTTCAGGAATCAATCCAAAATCTTTTAAGTCCTTTGGGATAATGTAACGGAGCATATTGTCTTTCTCCATTTGGTTTTCCTTTACAGAAGCTGTAAAACCAACTGCCTGCATATTTAACCTTTTTGCAATATGACGTTCAATACCATCAAAAGCACCACCAGCTATAAAAAGTATATTTTCAGTATTTAATTCTATAAACTTTTGATCCGGATGCTTTCTTCCTCCTTTTGGCGGAACGTTTACTGTTGTCCCTTCCAAAAGCTTCAATAAAGCTTGTTGAACTCCTTCCCCACTAACATCTCTAGTTATTGAAGGATTATCACTTTTACGAGCAATTTTATCGATTTCATCAATAAAAACAATTCCATTTTCTGCCTTTTCTAGGTTGTAATCTGCGGCTTGTAGCAAACGAGTCAAAATACTTTCGACATCTTCACCTACATAACCTGCTTCTGTTAAAACAGTAGCGTCAACAATCGCCAAAGGAACATTCAACATTTTTGCAATTGTCTTGGCAATCAATGTTTTTCCTGTTCCAGTCTGACCAACAATTACGATATTACTTTTTTGAATTTCAATATCATCATCACTCTTCGGCTGAAGGAGACGTTTGTAGTGATTATAAACCGCAACGGACATTACTTTTTTGGTAAACTCCTGTCCAATAACATACTCATCCAAGAATGCTTTAATAAGCTTTGGCTTCTTCAGCATTAAATCTTTGGATAATTCACTATTGTCAGAATGTAACGCTTCCTCGACTACAATTCCATGAGCCTGCTCAATACAACGGTCGCAAATGTGGGCGTCCAATCCAGCAATAAGCAAGTTGGTCTCCGACTTTTTACGTCCGCAAAATGAACATTCTAAATCTTCTTTCGACATATTATCTTTTTTCAAATAATCAATTTTTTAGCTTCGTGTCAATATTTCATCAATCATGCCATACTTCAAAGCTTTGTCTGCTTTCATCCAATAATCACGATCACTGTCATCATAAACCTTCTCATAGGTTTGGCCAGAGTGTTTTGCGATTATCTTATATAGCTCTTCTTTTAAAGTAAGGATTTCGCGTGCGGTTATTTCAATATCGCTTGCCTGCCCTTGAGCACCTCCCAAAGGTTGGTGGATCATAACACGTGAATGCGTTAAACCACTACGTTTTCCTTTTTCACCCGCACATAAAAGCACAGCAGCCATAGAAGCGGCCATTCCAGTACAGATAGTTGCAACATCCGGCTTAATAAACTGCATTGTATCATAAATCCCTAGGCCGGCATATACGCTTCCCCCAGGAGAATTGATATAAATTTGAATATCACGAGTGGCATCCGTACTTGCCAAAAATAACAACTGGGCCTGTACAATGTTTGCAACTTGGTCGCTAATTCCAGTACCGAGAAAAATAATCCGGTCCATCATCAAACGTGAAAAAACGTCCATAGCCACGGCATTCATTTGGCGTTCTTCAATAATATTTGGAGTCAGGTTTGTGGGATACATACTGCTTATGATTTTATCATAATACATATTGTTGACACCTTGATCTTTTATAGCAAAGTTTCTAAATTCGTTACTGTAGTCCATAAATGTGTGTTCGTTTTATAAAATTCTAGAAAAAGATTCAAAATAGTTCCAATTTCCGTTTATCCCGGCCCTTCCGCGTACCGCCGAAGCTTTAGCGGAGGAGCAAAGGGAGCGAAAATTTTATATCTCCAAACTATTTTAAGAATAAACCAAGCCTTTAGGGTCAGGTGTAATAGGTTTATTCGTTTTTTTCCTATTAATCTTTTAATTTAAAAAGGCGTTAAATTGTGATAATTCAACGCCCAAAGATAACTATTTCTAAGCTGAATTAAGCGTAGGCGTCTTTAATGAATTTATCGTAAGTAATCTCTTTTGTTTTCAATTTAGCGTTTTCCTTAAAGTAAGTAAGTAATTTCGCCGTATTCAATTGTTCGCTTAGACGTTCAACTTCTTCTCTGTTAGAAAGAATACGAGCAGCAATTGACTCCAATTCCTCTTCAGCAGGATCAGTTTGTCCAAACTGCGCCATTTGTGCTTTTATCATGTTTTTTGAATGGTCTTTCAACTCATCAAAAGAAACCTGAAGGTTATTTTCAGTGCGAATTTTACCTTCTATCAACTGATAGCGAAGTCCTTTTTCACTTCTTTCGTATTCAGCTTTTGCCTCTTCTTCAGAAAGTCTTGTTTCCCCACTCATCGCAATCCAACGTTGTAAAAACTCCTTTGGAAGGTCAAATTTTGTGTTTTCAATTAAAGATTCAACAACATCGTTCAATAATTTTTGATCGCTTTGTTGTGCAAATTGTCCTTCTGCATCTTCCTTAATTTTTTCTTTTAACTCCTCTTCAGAAGTAACTATACCTTCACCAAAAAGCTTATCGTAAAGCTCTTGATCCAATTCAGCCATTTCACGATGATTTACTTCTTCAATTTTTAAAGAAACTTCGATATCCAAACCATGTGCATCGTCGTGTTCAACACCTAAAAACTTTTGATTATCGTGATCATCGGCAAACATTCCTTTTGTTTTCAAAGTAACAGTATCGCCAACTTTTGCACCAATCAAGCTATCAAGTTGCTTTTTTCCCTTAATGTCTTCTGTAGTGAAAGTAGTTTGCTTTTCTATTTCTTTTTCAGAAGAAGTGAAAGTACCAGTGATTTCATCACCTTTTTCAACTTTATCTTTCGAAGTCAATTTTCCGTATTGCTTGCGAATCGTTTTAACTTGGTTGTCAAGCATCTCATCGTCAGCAACAATTTTATATTGAGTAACTTCTTTTCCTTTTACATCAACATCAAAATCTGGCGCAAGGCCTAAGTCAAATTCAAAAGAATAATCGTCATCATCCCAGTTGATGTCTGTTTCGTTCTTTGGAAGTGGATTTCCAAGAACGTTTAATTTCTCTTCAGTAAGATATTTCTGAAGCGCATCTTGTAAAAGTTTATTTACTTCTTCAACTAAAACAGCTTGTCCGTGTTGTTTTTTAACCATTCCCATAGGTACGTGTCCCTTACGGAAACCTGGGATGTTAGCGTTTTTGCGATAGTCGCTCAACACTTTTTCAACTTTACCTGAATAGTCGTCTTTTGATATTTCCACTGTAAGAACAGCGTTTAATTTATCAATGTCTTTTTTTGTAATGTTCATGTGTTCGTTTCTGAATTTCGGGATGCAAAAATACGCATTTTTTGGCTAACTCGAAAAACATTTATAAGCTGTTGTTCAGCAATTTATTTGTCTTCTGGTAAAATTGAATAAAGCACGGACTGAAATATTGATAGTAAAAAGCTAAAAAGAAGCGCCCACCATATTGTAGCTACTTCAAAACCTCCAACAAAAAACCCCGCCATTAAGATTATAATAGCATTAATTATTAATAGAAAAAGTCCCAAAGTGAGTATGGTTATTGGCAGCGTTAAAATGATTAAAATGGGCTTTACAATTAAACGAAGCAATGCAATTACAATTGCAACGATAACCGCAGAACCGTAACTCTCAACAGTTACGCCAGATAATACTTCTGCTAAGACTACAACGGCCAAGGCGGTGAGTAATAGTTTAATTATTAATTTCATGTTAGTTTCCTTTTAGAGATTAAATGTGATATTTGAGTTGTAAGAGTTACGTTGTCTACTAAAATATGTATATGTTGCATATTTCAAATTCAGCTTTGAGTAAATATAATAAAAAAACCGCTCCTAGTGAGGAACGGTTTTTAAACAAACTCAATTTTCAAATATTAATTATTGGTTAGGGTTATTGTGTTATAATCACCTATGTGCACTGTAGGAATAGTAGCATCATATGTGTTATTTATAGCTTTAATAATAACATTTGCAGTAAATGCATATCCTCGAGGTGTTGGATGCACACCGTCTAACGAGAATGCACCTCCGGTAACAAATTGAGAGGTAAGCATACCTCCATCAAAAGGAATCCCACCATTAGACAATCTTGCCAATTCAGATTTCGCATCAACATAAGCAAGTCCCTTAGCTCCAGCTAGTGCCTGTATGGTTGCATTGTAAGCTTGACTTGCAGCAGTTACACGTGCTTGTTCAGTTTTAGCCAATACAAATTCGTCACCCAAAGGAATACTAACTCCAACAACTCCTTGTGGATTGTTAGGATCTGGAGTTGAACCTAAAACTGAAGATGCCGTTAAAACGATTAAATCTTCAGAATTAACTTGACGCAATTGTCCTAAAAGTGCTGCCGTTTGAGCAGGAAGGTCGAATGGTGGACCTTGTAAAATTGCTGTAAGATCAGTTAAATCCTTATCTGTGGTAATTGGAAAATTTTGACCTGCTTCGAAATTAATCATACGCAGCGCAGCTTCTTCCGGAGATATAACACCCGCACCAACCATGCCTGGCAATATTTGTGTATTGTACGCAGCATATTGTGCATTTAGCGCTCCAGCAGTCGCAGCATCCAGTGGAATTGCGTTAGTTGGTACAGTTGTGAAATATGGAATTGAAGTTACTTCAGGAATGTTTATCAAAACACCTTTGGCCCCGTTAGCCGTCAAGGCATCTACTTGGGCACTATATACCGATGCAAAAACGTTTGGATCTGTAATGTCATTGCTACCGTATGTAGATGGGTCCACATTTCCTGTTTGGTCAACTCCAGAACCACCAGAGGTAGCATAGCTCAAAATATCATTATTTCCAATCCAAAGACTGAAAAATGATGGGCCTTGGGCAGCAGCATCTCCAACTACAGTTGCATTATCGCTACTTGCAAATCTAGCAAAGTAAGGGTTTGCAGCACCTGTAGGCACACCCGCAACATTACCATAACCTGGAGCAACTAAATGAAAACTCTTGGCTCCCGGAACCCCCATATTATTAAATGAACCGCTCAATTTATTTGTAACATCTGTAGTTGGAGTTCCATCCAAACGCACAGGTGCAGGATTTCCATCAGGACCAACAGCAAGAACCAATCTATTTTCAGTAATCTGCTGACCACCTAAAAGCAAACCTCCCAGATTATCATTCATCAAAGGCTGCTTAAATTCACCACCACCAGCAAAATCAAATTGCTGAGCCATAATATTAGGATAACTATTATCTTGGCCCGTAATGTAAAGTGCACCATCAGCATACCCAGCAGTCAAAGAGTTTCCAACGGAAACATAGTTAGCAAGGTCCGCCGTTCCGCTGCTGTAAAATCCGTCATCGGTTACAGGATTGTCAAATTCAGGCTCGCAACTTACAAAGCCAATGGCCATAACCGCGAATGTATATTTTAGTATGTTTTTCATTTTTCTAATTTTTTTCGATTATAGTTTATAAGTAAGCCCCAATCCCGGAACAAGTGCATTGGTTTTATAAGTTCCAGCAAATGGAACAGCTATACCATCTTCATAATAATAGTCATAAGAAGCATTTATTTCCTTAAAGTGCGAATAGAGGAAAGAAGCATCTATTTGTAAGTGCTCGCCTATGTTTACCGTCAAACCTGCAGTGAAGTTATTACTATCGTTACGCGGTGTCTCCGGTGCAAAGTAACCATCGCGAACTGGAGTTTCGTCAAAGTAATAACCTGCTCTTAGCGTAAACATTTTTGTAGCCTCATACTGTAATCCAAATCGATACGTAGATGAGTTCTTATAATTACGTGGGTTTTTTGAATCTGGAATTGCAGGATTGGCAAAATCAATATCTAATGATTCGTAAGCGTCCCAGAAAGTACGATTTAAATCAAAGGCAAACAGCCATTTCTCACAGAAATCGTAAGACAAACCAACGGTCAATTCCGCAGGTAATGGCATTGCAGCATCAATACTTGTGTTTTCAAAAGGAGTTAATGGCGAATTTGGAATGTTTGCGAAAGTTGCGTCTCCATCTTCAGCCTCTAAAACCATTTCTGAGCGGTATGTAGCACCAACTCGAAATTCATCTGAAAATTTAAACATCGTAGATGCCACCCAACCCCAGCCAGTTACGCCACTAGCGTCAATAGTTACATTAGCACGATTTCCATCAAGATCGGTAAGGGTTCGATTTAAGTTTCTATTAAAGTTTACAGAACCGTTTACGTAAATGGGTCCACCACCAAAGCTCAACTTATCACTTACCTTAAAAGAAACTGTTGGCTGAACATATATAGCCTGTAGTTCAATTTTATTTACCAAGTGAGAACCTACCCAGTCCTTTTCATACTCTACTGTACTACCATAGGGAGTATATACCGCTAGACCAACGGACATCCAGTCTGTTGCTTGATAAGCGGCATATAAATAGAAAGGTGTACCTAAAAGGTTTTTAGTTCTTTCATTTGCGCCTGTGCTTGGATCTTGATATGCAATACCTGCAAAAACACCGTGTACACCGCCAGCGACACTAAATTTATCTTCCGAAAAAACCATAGCGGCCGGATTAAAAAATACCGACTCACTACTGTTTACAACCGCAACGCCTGTATGGCCCATGGCCAAAGCTTTATTGCCCTGTAAACTCACACGGTAACCTCCCGCGTAAGTAACCGCGGTCGCAAGTGCAAAAAAGGCAAGTACTAATACTTTTTTCATAATTGTATATTTCTTTAAGTTAAACTAATGAGGAATCTAATATTTTTTTAATATTTATTATGCATGCATAGCAAGCACTATTACAATATTATAAAAATTTCTTAACATTATCATAAAATTCGTCGGGATTTTCGGCGTGAAGCCAATGTCCGGCATTTGAAATTGTTTCAATTTTAGCCTTTGGGAAATGTTTTTTGATCAAAAGCTCGTCCATCGGTTCAATATAACCGCTTTTTTCTCCTCCCAGAAATAGAGTATCTCCGTTAAAAATGGCGTTTTCTTGAAGAGCCCTTCCTACTACTTCTATTTTTTGTGAAAGGACTGCTAGATTTATACGAAGGCCCAATTCGGTTTTGCTTTTCCGGTATAAGTTCTTCAAGAGAAATAACCGAACCCCTTTATCGGTTATATATTCCGAAAGAACATCTTCAGCTTCCCCTCGAGATTTGATTTTTGAGAAATCTAACTGTGAAAGTGCCTTTAAAATATCCTGATGATGTGGCGGATATGCTTTGGGACCAATATCTGCAACTATCAATTTTGAAACCATCTCGGGATAAGTAACAGCAAACTGCATTGCAACTTTCCCACCCATGGAATGACCCAAAAGAACAATGTCCTCTAGATTATGCTCTTCACAGTATTTTTTTAAATCTTCGGCCATCACTTCATACGAAAAATCATCACTATGAAAACTACGACCGTGATTGCGCTGATCTAAAAGGTGTACTTCATAGCCATCTTCGGACCAACGGGTGCCAAGGGTTTTCCAATTATCACTCATTCCGAGAAATCCGTGAAGAATTACAAAAGGTTTGCCGGCGCCTAATATTTGGGAGTGTAAAGTCATTAGCTCAGTCTTTTTAAATATTCAGAAATAACCCTCTCCATGCCATCGTACAAGGCTTCGCTAATAAGCGCATGTCCAATACTTACTTCTAAAAGATTTGGGATGTTTTCCTTAAAAAATTTGATGTTTTCCAACGAAAGATCGTGACCAGCATTAATGCCCAAATCAAGTTTATTTGCAAGAACTGCACATTCTGTATAAGGCTTAATTGCTTCTTTATTACCCAAAGCGTATTGATCAGCAAATTCTTCGGTATAAAGTTCAATTCTATCGGTTCCGGTTTCGGCTGCGCCTTCAACCATTTTTAAGGTTGGGTCTACAAATATGGAGGTACGAATTCCATTACGCTTAAATTCAGAAATAATTTCCTTTAAATAATCTCTGTGTTTTACGGTATCCCAACCAGCGTTAGAGGTTATAGCATCTACAGAATCAGGCACAAGGGTAACTTGCGTAGGTTTTATCTCTAAAACCATTTTTGTGAAATTATCCATTGGATTTCCCTCAATATTGTATTCAGTAGAAACAATAGATTTTAGATCATACGCATCTTGATACCGAATATGGCGTTCATCCGGTCTTGGGTGTATTGTAATTCCCTGTGCTCCAAATTCCTGAATATCTTTTGCTACTTTTAAAAGATCAGGTACGTTTCCACCACGAGCGTTACGCAACGTGGCTATTTTATTAATGTTTACGCTTAATTTTGTCATCTCTTTATGTTATAATTAACAAAAATACAAACCTTCAAGACGTGAACGAACCTTTATTTTAAGTAATTTGCGATTAAAATAATTTGCGATGGAAACCCTAAATTATATTATTAACGATATTGAACCTTTTGACGTTTCTGCCAAAATTAAAGATGTGCAAACCGTTTTCAATCAGCTTACCTATTCTCACGTACCAGTAGAAAAGGATGGTCACTTTATAGGCTGCGTTTCTGAAAATGATGCGTATTGCTTTGACAACATTAAATCTCTAGAGGATTTTCAATATGCATTAGAGCCTTTTCATGTACTCGAAGATACCAATTGGCTAGACATTCTTGAAGCCTTTGCATTAAACAATAGCAACATCATGCCTGTTTTAGGAAAAGAAAACAAATATTTGGGTTATTATGAATTAGGTGATATTATGAGCCTTTTCAACAACACGCCTTTTTTAAATGAAACAGGAGGAATTATTGTTGTCCAAAAAGGAATCCAGGATTACTCCTTTAGCGAGGTGTGTCAAATTGTAGAATCAAACGGCACACGGCTTTTTGGAGTGTTTATTTCAAAAATGACGGACGAAAACGTACAGCTTACGGTAAAAGTTGGGCATACTGCCATGAACAGTATCGTTCAAACCTTTCGCAGGTACAACTATAACGTGATTAGCCATCACGAAGAAGACAAATTTTTAGAAGACCTAAAGGAACGCTCAGATTATTTAGACAAATACTTAAATATTTAAGTAGGCAGCACTCCCGCCTTCGCTTAAAATTATGACGAGCAAGCAGTTGGCGATATTTAGTAAGAAAATAAAAATAATCAACTTTCAGTTCAATGAAAATAGGAATTTACGGACAGTTTTATCACGAAAATGCAGGAATCTATATTCAGATGTTACTGGATGCACTTCAACATCGAGAGGCCGAAGTTTTAATAGAAGAGAATTTTCTTAAGATTATAAATCAAAATCAAGACATTACTAAAAACTTTTCGAGCTGCTCTACTTTTACAAAACTGGACAATAGTTTTGATTTTTTTTTCAGCATTGGTGGTGATGGGACAATATTAAAAGCAGTAACTTTTGTTGCGGACTTGGATATTCCTATAGTTGGAATCAATACAGGAAGGCTTGGTTTTTTGGCAACGATCCAAAAAGAAGAAATGACCGAGAGTCTAAATCAAATTCTTGAAGGCGAATATTCTATTTCTGAAAGAACGCTTCTCACTGTTGAAACTTTTCCGAAGAGCGAAGAAATCCAATCTCTCAATTTCGCATTAAATGAAGTTGCTGTAAATAGACGCAACACCACTTCTATGATTAAAGTAGAAACATTGGTAAACGACAAATACCTTACCTCCTACTGGTCTGACGGATTGATTGTTTCAACACCTACAGGGTCTACTGGTTACTCTTTAAGTTGTGGCGGTCCAGTTATAGATCCAAATGCAAAGAGCTTTGTTATTACCCCAATAGCTCCACATAACCTAAATGCCCGACCGCTGGTAATTCCAGACTCCAGTAAGATCACTCTAAAAGTTTCAGGTCGTGAAAATAGTTTTTTAGCATCTATGGACTCGCGAATCGCAACATTGGAAGACGAAACCAGTATTGTTATAAAAAAAGCCTCCTTTACCATAAAACTACTTCAGCTGAATGATGATAGCTTTATAAAAACCCTTCGTAAAAAACTTTTATGGGGAGAAGACAAGAGAAACTAACAGCCTATTTCACAAAAAACATAACTCGATTATTGATGTATACTAATTGACTTGACCTGCAATAAAACAAACGGATAAACACGGTTAACAAACAATAAAATCCGTCAAAATTTGTTAATCAACAGAGACAAATGTGCTTAGCACTGTATCAAGCCAAGTTTATTATTATATTTGCAAACTTTTAAAGTATATGAAGTATTTCGCGACAGTAATTTTAATACTATCAACAGCATTGTCTGCACATTCCCAAACCTGGGAAGTAGGTGCGATGATTGGCGGGGCTAACTATATTGGCGATATTGGCAGCACAAACTACATTAACCCCAATGACCTTGCATTAGGTGGTATAGTTAAATGGAACCGTAGTACAAGACACTCTTTTAGAGCCTCATTCCTTTATGCAAAACTAAAAGGAGATGATGCAAATAGCAACAACAGCAGAAGACAACAACGAGGATATTCATTTGAAAACTCCATAAAGGAAGCATCAGTAGGCTTAGAATATACATTTTGGGATTATGATGTTCACAATGGGAGATTTATCCACACACCCTATCTTTATACAGGTTTAACTAGCTTTATATATGATGCCTCAAACACGCTGGATAGAGGTGATGATCCTGTTATGGGCGAACCTGCAACAGAGACAAAAGGAACCCAAACAGGTGTAGACATTGCCATACCCATTGTAATGGGCTACAAAGCTAGACTGAGTCCATATGCCTTTATAGGCCTTGAAATTGGTGCGCGTTATACTTTTACCGACAATTTAGACGAAAGCAACCGTGCTACAAAAAAGAACCCAAATCCAAGAGGACAATTTGGTAACATCAATAGTGATGACTGGTATGTCTTTACAGGAATAACTCTTACTTTTGCATTCGGGCGACTCCCTTGTTATTGCGATTTTTAAAAACTATGGATTCTAAAAACAGTATAGACAAAACAAAATTACCCCAACACCTTGCCATCATTATGGACGGCAACGGCCGCTGGGCAAAACAGAAAGGTCTATTCCGCTCCATTGGTCATGAGAATGGCAGCAAGGCTGTTCGAGAAATTGTGGAAGGCAGTGCCGAAATTGGAATTAAGTTTTTAACACTGTACGCCTTCTCTACTGAAAACTGGAACCGACCTAGAATGGAGGTCGAACTGTTAATGAAACTGTTGGTTTCTTCTTTAAGAAAAGAGATAAAGACACTAACAAATAATGATATCAAACTCAATGCAATTGGCAACCTAGATGCCTTGCCTAAAAAAGCACATAAAGAGCTGCTTGATGTAATCGATAAAACGAAGAACAACAAGAGAATGACGCTCACCCTCGCTCTAAGCTATGGTTCTAGAGAGGAAATAACAAAAACAATAAAAGAGATTAGTCTTAAAGTTAAAAATAACCTAATTTCGCCGCACGATATTGATGAAACGGTAATAAATAATCATCTTTACACGCAAAATTTACCAGATGTAGACTTATTGATCCGCACCAGTGGAGAACAGCGTATCAGTAATTTTCTGCTTTGGCAAATAGCATACGCCGAGCTTTATTTTACTGAAACACTTTGGCCGGATTATACTAAAGACCATCTTTTTGAAGCAATATTAAATTATCAAAACAGAGAAAGAAGATTTGGAAAAACCAGTGAACAAATTAATCAATAGTTCCCTATTGCATACGTACAGAAAATCTTATTGTATATTATTATTTACAATACTTTCCGTTTTTACAGTACAAGCCCAACAAAAAGAACTTGATAGCGGCCGAAAATACACCATAAATGAAATCACCGTTTCGGGGGCGCAAAGCTTCAACGAACAAACTGTGGTGGCATTTACTGGTCTTAAAAAAGGGGATCGAATTTATATTCCGGGTGAAAAACTGAGCCAGGTAACCAAAAAACTTTGGGAGCAAAACCTATTTAGCGACATCGCATTTTATGTTACCAATATTGAAGGTGACAATGTAGATTTGGAACTTTATATTGTTGAGTTACCTAAACTTCATGAAGTAACCATTGAAGGAAAAGGGGTTCGCAAAGCCAAAAGAAAGGAGATAATTAAGGATAACGACCTAACAGCAGGTACTAAAATCACCAAAAACCTTCTTACTACTACAAAAAATTATATCACCAATCTATATAAAAAAGATGGTTTCTATAATACCGAAGTTATCATCTCCACTACTCCCGAATTAGATTCAACTGGTGTTGAAGTATCAAAAAACATGACCATTGCAGTTGATAAAGGTAAACGCGTCAAGGTTAAAGCGATAAACTTTGAAGGGAACGAACATTTCACAGATGGCAAATTGCGCCGTTCTATGAAAAAGACAAAGCGTAAAAACTTTTTCCGTGTTTGGAAGCGCTCAAAATATACTGAAGAAGGAATTGAAGAAGACAGAGAGTCTATTCTGAAGAAATACAAGGCAAACGGTTATAGAGATGCCAGAATCGTTAGCGACACTTTAAAAGTGCTCGACAAAAAAAATGTGGCCCTCGATATATCTCTTGCAGAAGGTGATAAATATTATTTTGGTGACGTAAAGTTCATCGGAAACAGCGTGTTTACTGATGGACAGCTGCGTCAAGTACTCGGTATTAAAAAAGGAGACGTTTACAATGGCGTTATGCTTAAGGAACGTATTCAAGATGACTCTGCGCCCGATGCAAACGACATCACGAACCTTTATCAAAACAACGGTTATCTTGCAGCAAGAATAAACCCAGTTGAAGTTGCCGTACGTAATGACACCATCGATTTTGAAATAAGAATCATGGAGCGCAACATGTTCTACTTTGACCATGTTACAATAGTAGGAAACGATCGTACAAATGACCACGTTATCTATAGAGAATTAAGAACTCGTCCAGGCCAAAAATACAGTAAGCGCGATGTAGTTAGAACTATCCGTGAATTAGGGCAATTAGGTTTCTTTGACCCGGAACAACTTTCACCTAACTTCAAAAAGGTTGATGAAAACGCTGGACTGGTAGATCTTGAATATTCCGTAGTTGAGAAAGGTTCTAGTCAAATTGAGCTTCAAGGAGGTTATGGTGGAGGTGGCTTTGTGGGAACACTTGGTCTTTCATTTAACAACTTCTCACTTCGAAACCTATTTAACTTAAAAGCATACAAACCGCTTCCAATGGGTGATGGTCAAAAACTATCACTACGTGCGCAGGCAAGTGGTTATTACCAAACATACAGTCTCTCGCTTACCGAACCTTGGTTAGGTGGAAGAAAGCCAGTACAATTGTCTACTTCATTCTCGCATACTATTCAGAATTTTTACGATTACAACAATAGACGTGCAGACAAATCAAGAAGTTTTACAATTACAGGTGGTTCAGTTGGTTTAGCGAAAAAAGTAAAATGGCCTGATGATTATTTCGTTTGGTCCAATGCACTAAGTTTTCAGCATTATAACCTGAATAACTATAACACTGGCCTCTTCACATTTGGTGATGGACATTCAAACAACCTTGCTTACACAGTAGGAATAAGTAGAAATAACACAGCGACTAACCCTATTTATCCTACTTCAGGTTCTGAATTTAGCTTAACAGCTAAGTTCACTCCACCATTTTCTGCATTCAACGATGTAGATTATAAAGCACTGAAAAACGAGAGAGCCGATCTTTCACTGGTCTCTAGTGACGCACCGAATTATGTAAACGCCCAAGACCGTATTTCTGAGATTGATCAAGAACGATTCAAATGGCTAGAGTACTATAAAGTTAAGTTTAAAGGAACCTGGTACACCAGACTTATTGACAAGCTTGTACTCAGAACCAATACCGAATTTGGATTTTTGGGAGCCTATAATGACGATCGTGGAGTACCTCCTTTTGAAAGATTCTTTTTAGGGGGTGATGGAATGGGAGCCTACAGTTTAGATGGAAGGGAAGTAATTGCATTAAGAGGTTACCCCAACCAATCTTTATCAGAAGTAGATGGAAGTACGATTTATAATAAATTTTCGTTAGAGGTTAGATATCCTGTTACTCTTGCACAGATGGCATCCATCTATGTGCTTGGTTTTGCGGAAGGTGGAGCATCCTACAATGGATTTAAGGACTACAATCCTTTTCAATTAAAACGTTCCGCTGGTGCAGGATTACGTATATTTATGCCTGCCTTTGGACTTTTGGGTATCGATTTCGGTTATGGATTTGACCCTGTTTTAGGTGGAACAGAACCACATGGATGGAAAACAAGTTTTATAATCGGACAACAATTTTAAAACTTGGCACGATTTTTTCTTAAACAACAACCAAATAATATGAAGACAAAAAAATTACTATTTCTCACGCTTACTCTTTTTTGCTTCACCTTGATGGCAGAAGCGCAACGCGGTGTTCGAATAGGATATATTGATATGGAATATATCTTGGAAAGTGTTCCAGAATACAAAGAAGCTACCGTACAGCTAGAAGGTAAAGTTCAACGTTGGAAAAAAGATATTGAAAAAAGACAGAAAGATATCGATCAGATGAAATTGAATCTCGCAAACGAACGAGTTCTATTGACCAAAGAATTGATTGACGAAAGAGAAGAGGAAATACAAATTAAAGAAGATGAAATGCTTCAATATCAGCAAGACCGTTTTGGACCTAATGGCGATTTGATGATCCAGAAAAGACAATTGGTGCAACCAATTCAAGATCAGGTTTTCAATATTGTTCAAGAAGTTGCTGAAAACAAAAAATATGATTTCATCTTTGATAAATCGGCAGATGTAGTAATGCTTTTTGCAGCAAAACGAAATGACGTAAGCGATTTAGTTCTAAGAAGTATTGAGCGTGCCGGTAGAAGAGTTCAGGCTGCAAACAAAAAAGAAGAACGCGAAATTGAACAACGCGAAAAGCTTAATCTTGAAGAAGAAGGAGCAGTTTCAGAAAGAGAAGAAGCTATTCAGAAAAAGAAAGAAGAACGCGAAGCAATAGTAGATGCTAAAAAAACGGAACGCGAAGAAATGATGGCACAACGCAAAAAAGATCGTGATTCTATTAGAGCTGCTAAAAGAGCTGAGCATGAAGCGCGTCGTCAGCGTTTGATTGAAGAAAGAGAAAGTAGAAAAGATTCTATAATGGATGCGCGACAAAACCGAAATAACGCACCAAAAGAAGGCGAAGGAGACGATGAAGACGAATAAAATGACAATCTAAGCCCAAGATAATATTATCTATATAGATTGTAATAAATTAATAATCAATAATTTTACACCTTAAAATAACACTTAAATTAAATACACTTACAATGAAAAAAATGAAAACGTTATTAGTTGCAATGGCACTTTTTATGGGAGCTACAAGTTTTGTTAACGCCCAATCAAAAATTGCCCATATCAATGCACAGGAATTGATTGAAGCAATGCCAGAATACAAAGCTGCTCAAAGTCAGTTAGATAAAGTCCAAAAGACCTACGACACAGAGATTAAGGCTATGGCCAAAGAACTTGATACCAAAATGAAACAATATGATGGTGAAGCTGCTGGAAAAACGGATGCGGAAAATCAAAAACGAGTAGAAGAAGTTCAAGGAATGCAAAATAACATTCAATCATACAGACAACAAGCTCTCCAAGATTTGGAAAAAAAGAGATCAGACATTTTTAAGCCAATCCTTGAAAAAGCTCAAAGCACTATTCAAAAAGTAGCTAAGGCTCAAGGCTTTCAGTATGTATTAGACTCTACTGTTGGTAGTGGTGTAATCCTTGCTGATGGTAAAGATCTTATGCCTGAAGTTAAAAAGGAATTAGGAATGTAATTCTTTTTACTAACTTATTTTAAAACTGTCTCTTCTAAGAGACAGTTTTTTTTTGCCTTAATTTGAACATATTTGTTAAATTTACGCAATGCAAAAAAATAAACCTATAGGCGTTTTTGATTCTGGTGTAGGCGGCTCTTCAATTTGGCAAGAGATTCATAAGCTTTTACCATTTGAAAACATAATATATCTAGCTGATAGCAAAAATGCACCTTACGGAAATAAATCCAAGGCAGAGATTACCGCTCTTAGTATTAAAAATACGGAAAAGCTTATAGAACATGGTTGTAAGATTATTATAGTTGCATGCAACACTGCCACAACAAATGCAATTGAAACGCTACGTGAAAATTATGAAATTCCCATAATTGGAATCGAGCCAGCTATCAAACCAGCTGCACTTCAAACCAACTCAAAAAGCATTGGTATCTTAGCTACCAAAGGAACACTAAGCAGCACGCTCTTCAGCAAGACAACACAAGAGTTCACAAAGGATATAAGTGTGGTTGAGATCATCGGTGAAGGACTCGTACCGCTTATTGAAGCAGGAAAGCTTGACAGTCCTGAAATAATTGAATTAATAAAGAAGTATACCAAACCAATGATCGATGCACAAATTGATTTTTTGGTTCTGGGTTGTAGCCACTACCCCTACTTGATTCCTCAATTGAGGAAGATCCTTCCAGAAAATGTAAAAATCATGGATTCTGGGGAGGCGGTGGCAAGACAGACAAAGACTGTTCTCCTAAGCTTAAACTTGCTTCGGGAAGAAAATACAACTCCTAGGCTTCAGTTTTACACCAATGCCCAAACGGATACTTTAAAGTTTCTCTTAAAAGATTATTCTGAAAAAATAACTGTAGAAAAAAGAGATTTTTAATTGATTTTGAGGCCTCACAAATTTCTACTTAAACCAAGAAGAGTACATTACGTAATTATTCGCAATGCGCTCAATTTCTCCCTTGGAAAGTTCTGGACTTATATCCTTAATTTTCTTTGCTGGAATTCCCGCATATATACTACCACTTTCCACTCTTGTGTTTTTTGAGACTACTGCACCCGCAGCAATTATAGTATTGCTTTCCACAACACAATCGTCCATAACAATACTTCCCATCCCGATAAGAACGTTATCTTGAATAGTACATCCGTGCACGATAGCGTTATGCCCAATAGAAACATTATTACCAATAGTAGTTGGTGAAATTTTATAGGTTGCATGAATTACTGCCCCGTCCTGAACATTCACTTTATTACCCATTTT
Source organism: Aequorivita sp. (assembly GCA_052105975.1). Classification (GTDB taxonomy): domain Bacteria; phylum Bacteroidota; class Bacteroidia; order Flavobacteriales; family Flavobacteriaceae; genus Aequorivita. Next base: position 187,558 of record JBQEAY010000001.1, read on the forward strand.
TATAAAATTAACATCTCCGCGAATTACCGCATTGAACCAAACACTACATTCCTGACCCATAACCACATCTCCAACAATAGTTGCATTTTCGGCTATAAAGCAATCTTCTGGAATTTGTGGATGTTTTCCATTTACACTTTTTATTACCATCACCTTTTATTTAGAGTTCGTGGTTTAACTTTAAAAAAAAATTCAATAATCCGAGTTGTTGACTAATTCTCAGAAAAAATAAAGCCCGACATATTAAAACATGCCAGACTCTAAAATTCTATTTTAAAAATATTAATTAATCGCTGGACAGTTACAGTCATACTGTTCTCCCCTACCACCAAAGTCATAGCCCAAAGTGATCTGGTGATAACCACCATCATCAAACCGTATATTCCCCATTTGGTAGGAATAGGTATAGGCGAACATAAAGTTTTTAAAGTTCACACCCAGCACCGGAGTAACGTATTGAAGCTTTTGTCCCTTTCGCTCCTGTCCATTTAGATATTCAGCACCATCAAGGCTTCTTCGGTATGAAATTCCACCCCAGAATTGACCAAAATCCATTTTTCGATAGGCCTTGAAGTTGGCATCAACAATCTTTTCGTCCGTACGCTCGTGCCACTGAAAAAGAAAAGAAGGCTCAAAATTCCAAGGGGCGTCATTCCGACCAATAGCATAGGCTCCAGAGAGTAAGTATTTTCGCTGGTTATTGGACTCATACTCTTCCGTATAAATAGACCTGTTCTGAAAGATGATATTCTTTACCGTGAAATGGGCAGAAAGATTTAAAAAGTTATACGAAACACCGGCATCTACATTAAAATAAGAAGTGCTCTGTACAATTCCAGCGATTACCGGATCGAAATCATCCAGTGGAAAACTGGTCTCATCAAGCTTTTGTTGGGTCAATCCCGCACTTAGGCCAAATGACAATTGATTGAGCTCTATCTCATCTCTTGAAAACATAATATGGTGGGCGTAGGTAATATATCCCCCCGTTTGCGAGTGATATCCGTTTTTATCGTTATAAATAATAACCCCAAGTCCAGAGCGATACCCCAAGCGAACATTGGCGCTCAAGGTCTGTAAATTTGGTGCCTCTTCCATATCAAACCATTGTTGTCTTGCGGTTAAACGCACTTGATTGCGCGTTGCAGCACCAGCCATTGAGGGATGTAATAAATATAAGTTATCCGCAAAATAGTCTGAATATACAGGTATGCCATCTTGGGAAAATCCGTAAAGCGATGATATCAAAAGTATTATAAGGGGAATTTGTTTGATGTTCATAGTTTTCTATTATCGTTTTAACGTAAAATGTCCTTTAAATTCTTTGGCGTTTCCATCCTCGGTATACTCCACGCGGAACCAGTAGTCACTCGAGGGCATTGGATTACCGTTGTAGGTCCCATCCCATCCTGGACCCATTGGGCTCAACTGCTTAAGTAGTTTACCGTGACGATCAAAGATATAAATCTTGGCCGTTGGGTCACCCACTGCAATACCAATAATATTCCAGGTGTCGTGGTAGCCATCTTCATTGGGCGTAAAGTAAGGTGGATAGTCAATTACTCCAACCTCTATAGTTACACTACCACAGCCATAAATATCCTTAATGGTGATAAGGTGGGTGCCAGGGCTTACATTTTCAAAGGTGCCACTCTCTTGGAACGGACCGTTGTCCAATTGATAATGATAGGTTCCTTCTCCATCTGAAGTAACTTCAATAATGTGGCTTCCTGCAAAGGCATCACTGACCACGTTTGCATCGTAGGTAAATGGTGGTGAGGAAATAAATACGGTAGTGCTTACGCTGTTTTCACAACCGGAGGCTATTTCCGTATAGGTAACGGTGTACTCTCCAGCTTCAAGCACAATAATAGAGGGACCTGTTTCGCCAACTATAATTACACCATCATGTTCCCAGACAAACGTAAATAAAGCTGGGTCTAATCCAGTATCAATAACGGGAGGAGACACACTGCCTTCCTCTTCGGGGATTGGGTTTCCGTTTTCATCTACGCACAAACGATATTCATCATCAAGAATAATTTCAGGCAACTGCTCTACTTTAATGATCATCTCAACTACGGCGTAGCACTTGGGCTCATATTGGTTGTCGTTGTTGGTTACTCGTACATAAATCCGTTGTGGGTTTATGATGTTGACGTATGGGAAACTGATGGCATTGGTACCTGTCTCTGCTCCTTCTAATGACTCGTGGAAGGTGATTCCATATACTTCTGGATCTTGACCTGCCAATATCTCGGCATGTAGATCGGCCACTTGTTGGTCTGTTAGATCATCAAGGTTAAATTCTGCGTAACCATCAATTGGCGGTAGGTTATCACAGATAACAAAAGGTTCCGCAGGTGCTACGGCAATGGCTCCACGTTGTACGATTAGATCAAAACTTTGAGCTCCACCAATGTAACAACCTGTTTCGCTATCCGTTATACCTACATAGATGGTCTGTGGGTTTATTGCGTTGTTATTGGCATCCTTATTTTGGTGCGTTGTCGTGTTTTGAATTGCATTGGTTTGATTTTCTGCATCCGTTGGATCAAGGTAGAAACTCACCGCAAATGGTGGATCGGTCTGGTCGCCCAAAATCTCGGGTACTTTGGTTTCTAAATTAAATATCCCGATCTCACTATCATCGGCAGAACAGATAATATAATCTGAAATCTCAGCACTGTCATCCGGCAATGGATTTACAATGAGCTCCAGCTCCACAATCTCAAAACATTCAGAATCTGGATTGGTAACGCGTACATAAATTATTTGTGGATTGCTGGTGTTTTGGTAGGCCGTGGTCTCTGCCGCGGGAATTGCATCTTCCTGATTAACCGCATCATCGTAACTTTCAAAATAAGCGATGTCCCAGTTATTGCCATTTTGAATTTGGGCCTCTCTGCTGGTAAGGTCAAAAAGTTCTACTTCATCATATGGCCCTGGAGGTATAATTAAATTGACATCGCAAAGTACAATCGGGTCTGGCGTAACTGGCTCTGGATTGCTCACTACTTTTAAAGTAAGGGTAGTAAACGAGATACATTCCGTGTTGCTATCCGTTACCCGTACATAAAGAAGCTGCGGGTTCTCCACATTTTCATAGGCCGTATCTGGATCGATTGGGTTTTCATTATTTTCTGCATCGGCTTCGTTTTCAAAATACAATACGCCCTGGGTAAGTACACCATCGGTTATCTCAGCATTCTTTTCGGTAAGGTCAAAAGTGGTGATCCCATCAAAAGGCTCGCCAAGATCGTCACATTTTACAAAAGGTTCCGGGTCAATTATTGGCAGTCCGCTATTAACCACAAGGTCAAAACTTCCTACTTTATAGCATTCCGTTTCATTATGGGCTAAACGTACCCAAATAGTCTGTGGGTTGGTAACATTTGTATACGCCTCGGGCTGAGTAATTGCATTTTCGCCTTCAATTGCATCATTCTCAGTAAGGTGATAAGTAAGGGTATAATCTTCATGGGACTGATCGCCATAAATAAGGTCTTCTTGCTGGGTAAGATCGAACTCATAAAATCCGGTATCGTCACAGACAGTCAGATCTGGTAGGTCCTGGGGAACTACCGGAGTAGGAACTACTTCTAGTTCCAGTTCAACAATGGCATAGCAATCGCCGCTGCCGGCAGGTGGGTTGTCAAAGGCCACCCGAACAAAAAGGGTCTGATTGAATAAAATTATGTTTTCATAGGGACTTGCCAATGGGTAGTTTCCTGTCTCGGCATCCACCATTGTCTCGTGATAGGTAACTACCAAATTTGGATTGCCTCCCTGAATTTCTTGGGTCTTACTGGCAATATCAAAATAAGCAATTCCATTATTGTCAGCATCACAGGCATATAGCGTTGTTGGGGCTACAGGGGTCGGTAATGGGTCTACAACCAGGGTTAAAGTAACTAAATCTTTACATTCAAAACCATTGGTAATTCTTGCAACAATGGTCTGGGCATTGGCGGTGTTTTGGTATGCTGTTGGATCAGGAATCGGGGTATCTGCTTCCTCGTCTGCTATCGTTTCAAACCAAAAGACCTGCAGTCCTGCGTCACCTCCTGTTACCTCACCATTGCGGCTGGTAAGATCAAAAGTACTCACTTGATCTGTTGGCGTACTTCCATTGATTGTATCATCACATAGATGGTAGTCCTCAGGCTCAACACCCTCGGGCATAGGATCTACAATAAGTTCAAGCTCTACAATATCAAAACAGCCTTCAGCACCGTTATTGGGAGTCACACTCGCTTGGGTCCCGACTCCCAGCACATAAAGGGTCTGTGTGTTTTGAATTTCATTTTGATAGGCAGTGGTATTTCCTATAGCTTGTGAAAAATCCGGATTATCTAGTGCAGCTTCTCCTGCAGCGATTGCATCCAGCTCGTCCCGATAGTAATAAAGTTCATATTCCAACGGGTCTAGATTACCTAGTATTTCTTCTGCTTTACTGGTAAGATCAAAGATTTCATACCCATCATTATTGTCATCACATAAACGATAAGGCGTTGGCTCAGTCAGCACAGGGCTGTCTCTTACCTCTAGCTCCAATTTAACTGTGGCATAACAACTTGTATTGGGCCCTTCTACCCGCGCCCATACTTCATCATTATAAGGAATAACATTTTCAAAAGGTTCTAGTAATATCCCTTCATTGGTCTGAGCATCCAAAAGGGTGTAGTGATAGGTTACTGTCAAATCAGGATCGCCTCCGGTGATATCATCATCGGCATTGTGAAGGAAGAAATCTGTAAAACCATCGCTGTCACTGTCACAGGCAACTAAGGGATCAGGGGTTTCGTTGACTGTGGGAGGAGTGTCCAAAATAATCTCAAACTCAGTAGTTTCAAAACAGTCTGTATTATTATTATTCTCTACTCTTGCATATATAGTTACAGGACTAGTATTAACAATATATGGCTGTGGCAATGGGTTGTCTCCAGTGTTTGCATCTCCAAGATTGGCGTGATAGGTGACAGTGTATAATAAAGGGCTTTGTCCATCACGAATTATATCACTAAAAACGGCTGCAAGATTAATAGACTCTTCCCCATTATCATCCTGATCACACATATAATAAGGTGTATCCGGCTGGGTAGCTGTTACAGATTCAAATGAAATCTCAAATGAATCAATAGCATAACAAGTTTCAGTGGAATCTTCTATACGCACCCAAATTACTTCAGAGTTACCAACAATCTGATAAGCATCATCAGGTATAATTGGGGCCGTTCCATTCTCTGCTGCCAATTGATCGTGATGGTAAGAAATTGGAAAGGCAGGATCCTGCGTGCCTCGCACCACGTTGTTATTTTCAGTCAAATCAAAAATACCAGAACCTGTACCATCGTCACAAATGAAAAGATCTTCAGGTGGGCTTGCAATTATTGGCTGTGAGAGAAAAGTAATTTCAATATCATCGGACACTGAACAATCATTATCCGTAGCAACAGCAGTATAAGTTCCAGAATCTGGAGCATTAACAGTATATGTAGCATTTGTTTCACCTGGTATAACCACCCCATTGTAGAACCACTCATAACTTACAGTTGGAACACCTGTATCAGCATCTAAAACTATTGGATCATCACTACATGTTGAAATATCAGGTCCCAGATCCACTTCGAAATCTGCAATCAACGAAATCTCAACCTCATCTTCTACTACTACCACATCTCCATTACAACTGGTATACGTAGCTCTTGCAGTATATATTTCTGTACCAGAAGGACACACATTGATGGTTGGAGTTGTTCCAATAACAGTGCCTGTTTCATCTAGCCATTCAAATGTCACTACACTAGGTCCATCAGGATAAAAACGCCAAGCTTCATTGTTTGCGGTCCATGGAGAATCTGAAGTATTCCTTCCAGGTGGGACAATAGCAGTAGTACCAGCATCATTCTGAATTCCTAAAGCTGCATTACCTCCATTCCAAGAACATGTAGGTTTATCCTTTATGTATATATCAATAACATTAGTGGTTTCATAAAAAACTACCATCTGAGTGGCCAATTCGCTATTGCAACTATACAAGGGTACATTATAATATGAAAGAACTAATACTCTATTAGGGGCAGTACCGATAACCTCATATCCAATTTCTTCACTACTGGACTTTGTTGGATCAAGATCATGTGCTGGCGTAAAAACATTAGCCTCAGATAAGGCTGCCTCTACATTATTAGGTAAGTCTCCATCAAATCCCCAAGCGTTATACGTATTATTGGGGTCCACATCAAAACGAAGTACTCCGTTCGATCCTACTTGAAATTCGTTTCTAATTACACCAAAAAAACATAAATCAAATGGCAGTTCCTCAACCCCTGTCCATCTATCATCAAAATCTGGATTCATAGAATTGGCGAGTCCATTAAATGGAAATGGAGGATTATAAAGAATCTGTCCTACTCTATAAGTACTTGTATCACCAATATCTAAAAAATCAGCAGTTATATCTGTGCAACCAACACTACAATCTACCACTTGGTCTTCTCCAGCATCCACGAAAGGATTTCCCGGTGCTTGTCCATAAGATAGACCCGTAAAGAGCATTATCGAAGTATATAATATAAAATAGAGGGAGTAAAAATTCTTCATAAAGTGAGAACCAAAATTAATTTGGCCGAAAATTAAGGAAATTTTATGAATCTCCTAGTCGTAAATCCAATAAAAGGAATGTTTAATCGTGCAAATTCTCCAGAAAACACAATTTTAGTAAAAAACACCCTTTTACCACGTCAATTCTCAAAAAACACTTAAGTAGGGATATCTTCTTTTAGGCGAGTTATTTATGACGTGTATCATGACTATTTCATTATTTACTTTTAGTATTTTTACAAAAAAATAATATGTCCCAGTACTCCATAGAAGTTTCTGAAACTTCAAACCAGAATATTGTTAAATTTACAGCAGACGCTTTATTAACTCGTTCTACTAGTTATGAATTCAAAAATATTGACGAAGCAAAGTCAAGCCCGTTAGCCCAACAACTTTTTTATTTACCTTTTGTAAAAACCGTTTATATTTCACAAAACTTTATCGCGATTGAAAAATACGATATTGTTGAATGGAAAGATGTGCAGGATGAAGTTGCTGAATCGATTTTGGAGTACCTAAATGATGGAAAGCCTGTAATAACGGAAACTGATACAACTGCACCCAAAAAACTTCCGATAACTATCTACGCCGAAGTCACTCCAAACCCTACGGTTATGAAATTTGTAGCAGATAAGACTCTGGCGACAAGTATCTTTGAGTATAAAAATATTGAGGAAGCTACAGACTCCCCTTTGGCACGAGCACTTTTTGAATTTCCGTTTGTAAAAGAAGTTTTTATAAACTCCAATTATATTTCTGTTACTAAACACAATTCGGTTGATTGGAATGATATTTCTATGGAAATCCGGGAATTTATCAGGAAATTTATTCACGATGGAAAACCTGTAATAAATGACGGTGTTTTAAATGCAACAACTGCTGGTAATAAAACAATTTCAGAAATTCATACGTTAGATGAAAAGGCACATACAGGTATTGAAAAGGAGATAATCACTATTCTAGATGAATACGTTAAACCAGCTGTTGCAATGGATGGAGGTAATATTCTTTTTAAATCTTTTGATAAGGAGACCAAAACAGTGAAAGTTATTCTTCAAGGTGCATGTAGTGGCTGCCCTTCATCAACTATAACTCTTAAAAACGGGATCGAAACAATGTTGAAGGAAATGCTAAAAGGAAAAGTAAATACTGTGGAGGCAATTAATGGGTAGCCTCCTAGCCCACTCAGGGGGAACACTCGAACGGAAATACTGCTCGATTTCTCTTCTAGCTTTTAGAATGTTTTAAACTTGCCACAGGATATTATGTTTTTTGTTCTCTCTTATAGGACTTGTCCCTAACTTGAACTTGCTTCGGGAAGTTAGTAAGTGATTCTACCCCTTTTAACTTAAATTTAAAATTATTGCTTTCTAATAATTGTATATTAAGCCTTTAAATAATTTATAATAAACCAAAACGAAAAATTATGGCAGTATTAAAAGTAATTGAAATTTTAGCAAACTCAAAAGAAAGCTGGGAAGATGCAACAAGAATTGCAGTAAAAGAGGCTTCAAAAACAGTGAAAAACGTACGTTCAGTTTATGTAAACGAGCAAAGTTGCGTAGTAGATGGCGATAATATTACACACTTCCGCGTAAACGTTAAAGTTTCGTTCGAAGTAAGATAAATTCTATGATGAATTTTCAGAAATACGCTTTTGAGTCTTCAGAAGCGTATTTTTGTTTTTCAACTTAGCTATGCGACTTATACTTGCATTTTTACTACTAATTTCTATTTTCGGTTGTAATTCTTCAAATAACGAAAACATGGAAGCACATCCCTATACCAACGATTTAATTCACGAATCTAGCCCTTATTTACTGCAGCATGCACATAATCCTGTGGACTGGAAACCATACGGTGAACAAGCATTGCAACAGGCAAAAAAAGAAAAAAAGCTGATGATTATAAGCATTGGCTATGCGGCTTGTCATTGGTGCCATGTAATGGAACACGAAAGTTTTGAAGACAGTACGGTTGCCGCTGTGATGAACAAAAATTTTATTCCTATAAAGGTTGATCGAGAGGAACGACCAGATGTGGATCAAACCTATATTAACGCCGTACAGCTAATGACTGGTAGTGCCGGTTGGCCACTCAATGTAGTTACTCTTCCAGACGGACGACCAGTTTGGGGTGGAACCTATTTCAGAAAAAAAGATTGGATAAATGCATTGGGGCAAATCCAAGAAGTCTATAAAGAAGAGCCTGAAAAACTTATTGCCTACGCAAACCGACTTGAGGAGGGAATAAAAAGTATGGATTTGATAAATCTGAACTCGGAGGATGTAGACTTCAAAAATTATCCCACTGCGGAAATTATAAATACACTATCAGAGAAGTTTGACAATAAAAATGGTGGTTTTCGAGGAGCTCCAAAATTTATGATGCCCAATAATTATGAATTTTTGTTGCGATATGCCGTTAAAGAAAATAATGTCGATTTACTCAACTATCTGACACTTACACTTGACAAAATGGCCTATGGCGGTCTATATGATCAAGTGGGCGGTGGGTTTGCACGTTATAGTACGGATGAAAAATGGCATATTCCTCATTTTGAAAAAATGCTATATGACAATGCCCAACTCGTAAGTCTTTACTCCAACGCATATAAGGTTACCAAAAAGCCCCTTTATAAAGAAGTGGTTGAAGAAACCTTAGATTTTGTAGCGCGTGAATTGACTAACGACGAAGGTGGTTTCTATTCCTCTTTAGATGCAGATAGTAAAGACGAAAACGGAAATCTAGAAGAAGGTGCTTTTTATGTATTTACTTCGGAAGAATTACAGGAATTATTAAGAGATGATTTCTCCATTTTTAAAGAATACTACAATATAAACAGCTACGGCAAGTGGGAAAACAACCATTATGTACTTATTCGAAAGAAAACCGATTCTGAGATTGAAAAGGAATTTGGCATAACTTCCGAAGCATTTCAGCAGAAAAAGAAAAACTGGAAAAGCACATTATTAAAGTATCGCAATAATCGTCCAAAACCAAGATTGGACGACAAAACGCTAACTTCTTGGAATGCAATGATGCTAAAGGCTTATGTTGATGCCTATAAAACATTTGGCAAGCAAGAGTATTTAGATGTAGCCTTGAAAAATGCTTCCTTTCTTTCTCAAAAACAATTACAAGAAAACGCTGCCTTGTTCCACAATTACAAAGAGGGAAAAAGTAGTATTAACGGTTTTTTGGAAGATTACGCTTTTACTATTGAAGCGTTTCTGGATTTATATGAAGTTACGCTCGATGAAAAATGGCTTAAGCTTTCGAAAGAAATGGCAGACTATGCGAAAGCCAACTTTTTTGATGCAGAAAAACACATGTTCTATTTCACGTCAAAAGAAGATCCAGCAATTGTTACACGAAGTTTCGAATATCGCGACAACGTGATTTCTGCATCAAATTCCGTAATGGCGAAAAGTCTTTTTGTGTTATCTAAATATTTTGAAGAAACCGATTTCGATGTAATTTCACATCAAATGCTGAAAAATGTTGTTTCAGAAATAAAGCAATATCCCAGCGGTTTCTCCAACTGGCTAGATTTATTACTGAATTTTCAAGATGATTTTTATGAAGTAGTCGTAGTAGGAAGTGAGGCACCAGAAAAGATTAAAGAATTAAACACAAATTATCTTCCAAATATTATTATTGCCGGAAGTGAAAAAGAAAACAATGGCCCGTTATTTGTAAACAGATATGTACCGCAGGAAACACTTATTTATATATGTGTAAACAATGCCTGCCAACTGCCATTAGAAGACTCAAAAATTGCAATTAAAACCCTAAAAAAAGAAGAATAAAATTTATGGAAAAATTTAAGGACTGGAATATTTATGTTGAAAGATACGGTCAAAAATTACTTGATTTTCTACCCAATCTAATTGGAGCAGCTATTATGCTACTAATTGGAATCTGGCTTATAAAGCTTATTAATCGCTTGGTAAGAAAGTTTTTTGATAAAAAAGATTATGACGTAACCCTAGAAAATTTCATTGCTAGCTTAATAAATTGGGGGCTAAAGATTTTACTTTTTGTGTTGGTTGTAACTCAACTAGGCGTTCAGTCGGCTTCGTTGGTAGCTATCATTGGTGCTGCAGGACTGGCAATTGGTTTAGCATTGCAGGGATCACTCTCAAACTTTGCAGGTGGTGTGTTAATATTATTACTAAAACCATTTAAGGTTGGAGACTTTATTAGTGCACAGGGAATAGATGGCACTGTAAAGGATATTACAATTTTCAATACGAAGATAAATACATTTGGGAACCAACTTGCTATTCTCCCAAACGGAAAATTGAGTAATGACAATATTATCAATTATTCTGGAGAAGGAATAAGACGTGAAAAGTTGGATTTCCGTATAAGTTATGGCGATAATTTAAAAGAAGCTAAAGACATTTTACTCAAACTAGTAAATGAACAGGAAACGATTATGCAAACTGAGGGGAAAGAACCTATGATTGCAGTAGCCAGTCTTACAGATACCGCAGTGGAGCTTACATTACGCTATTGGGCTAAAAATGAAGATTTCTGGGCGCTGCGCTGGCATGTGCTAGAAGAGGCAAAAGAAAGACTGGACGCGGCTGATATCACAATACCTTTCCCTCAGCGCGATATTCATCACCACAACTTAGAAAAGTTAAATAAATAAATTTTTAGTATATTAACCTAAAATATAAAAAATTATGAAAAACATATTATTCATTTGCTTAATTGCATTAGCAACTAATACTTTGATGGCTCAAAAAGGTATGCCAAAACTTGATATTTATAAAACTACTATCAACATAAATGAAAAGGCCCTAGCTTTTGGTTTAACCGAAGCGGAGTTTGAAACCATAAAAGATGAAGCCTACGCCAATCCTGAATTTGTCGAGGGAAATATCTATCAGGGAGAAAATTTAATCAAATCGGAGGTACCTATGCGTTACAATGCTTATGCAGACGAGATAGAAATCAAGAAAAGCCCTTATGACGAAAATTACTCCGCACTTACAAAAAACCCCGATATTTTCGTAAAAATGGGAAATGATCTATACTTATTTGTTCCTTTTGAAGGAAGTAATGCAAAAGGCGGTTATTTTAATGTACTAAATGATGGTAAGACTTATGACCTTTACAAAAAGGTTACATCTACTTATAATGAACCGAAAAAAGCGCAGACTACCTATGGTAGGGACACTCCTCCTGGTTTTTCAAAAAGTGTAGTATATTATTTAGTTGAGGATGGATCATTCATGGAGATGCCAAATCGAAAATCAAAAATTCTTAAAATGATGAATGAGAAAAAATCTGAAATGAAAACCTTCATTAAAGAAAACAAGCTTGATCTTGATAAAGAAGGTGACTTAATAAAGGCAGTAAAACATTTTGACTCCCTTTTATAAAACGGGAACTAACTTAAATGAAACTCCTTTAAATAATAAGGTTCAAAATAAGCGACATCTTCGGTGTCGCTTATTTTGTATTTAGCTTCCGCCAATAGCGCCATACTTGTCGCGGATGGAAATTTATCTTCTAGAAAGACAACATTTTTATGGCTGCACAATTCCTTAAACTTAGCAGCGCCATCACCAAGGAAAATCGTTTTTTGTCCTTCTAAATATTCCTGAAACGAGTTTTCATCTAAAATTTCAGCTTTCGTTTCTCGTATTTGTTTCTTTTTTGAATTGAAAACAGCAGAATAGACTTCCATTCTTCGCGCGTCTAACAATGGAATTATATAGCAATCTTCGCATTCCGCTTGTTGTGCCAATACCTCTAGAGTTGGTATAGAGATTAAAGGAATATCCAGTGCAAAGCACAATCCCTTTGCAGCAGAAACACCAATACGAAGCCCCGTATAAGAACCAGGGCCTTTGCTTATTGCAATTGCATCTAAATCTTTTTTATCGAGACCGGACTCATTTAAAACTTCAGCTATAAAAACGTGAAGCTTCTCTGCGTGTGAAAATTTTTGATTGTTTTCTTCGCGGATTCCTTTTACTTTTCCGTTAACCGCAATGGCTACAGAACAATTAGTCGTAGATGTTTCGAGACAAAGAATATTAGCCATTACTTATCATTTTTCGAATCGGCCACCTCAACTTTATCACCTTGTTTTAAAAGCTTGGTAACTGTATTGTATGGACCCGTTATTACGGTTTCCCCTTCTTTTAAGCCAGAAGTTATTTCAATATTTGAATCATCCTGAATTCCAGTTGTTACAACGCGTAGCTTTGCCTCTTCTCCATCTTTAACATAAACCGCCTCAAATTTTTCTGCATTTGCATTGGAAACGGCGCCAGTAGCAGGTTTTTTGGAATCTGTAGTATCTGTCTTTACCACAATAGAACTAATTGGAACTCCAATAATATCTTTCTTTTTATTAGTGATAACATCCACAGTTGCGGTCATTCCAGGACGGAAAGGTGAATAGCTTTCTGGTTTCCCCTCTGTTAAATCTTTATATGATTCTGGAAGAATACTAACTTTCACCTTAAAATTGGTAACCTGGTCTGCAGTTAAAGAACTTTCTGCACTATTCGCTATTGCGGTGACCAATCCTTTAAACTCTCGTTTTAAATAAGCATCCACCTCAACTTTTGCGGAATCTCCCAAATTAACCTTTACGATGTCATTCTCATTTACATCAACCTCAACCTCCATTTTTTGAAGATTTGCCACTCTTACAATTTCAGTTCCTGCCATTTGCGCAGTTCCTACTACCCTTTCTCCTAATTCAACAGATAGCTTAGAAATCGTCCCACTCATAGGAGCGTAAATAGTAGTTCTGGAAAGATTATCTACCGACTGTTTTACATTAGCCGAAGCGCTCTGAACATTGTAATAAGCTGCTTTAGAATTGGCTTTTGCCATATCATAATCCGTTACAGATTTATCCCATTCGGATTTTGAGATTACTCCCTTTTCAAATAGTGACTTGTTACGTTCATAATTTAGTTGTGCATTTTTTTCACTGGCCTCTGCCTGTGATAATTGTGCGCGAACATTCTGCAATCCAGCTTGTGATTGACTCACAGCCGCTTGAATTAAATCTGGGTTAATCTTTACTAAAAGATCTCCTTTTTCAACTGTTTGCCCTTCTTTTACGGGAAGTTCAATTATCTCACCAGACACTTCCGAAGAAAGTGCAACTTCAATTTCAGGCTGGATTTTTCCCGTAGCAGCAACAGTTTGAGTAATATCTATTAGTTGAATTTCAGATACTTCAACTTCTTTAGAATCACCAGATTTTCCAAACCACCCAGCTTTTTTACCGCCAATAAGCAATATAAGAAGCAGGACAATTCCGACAGAAATCCAGATTAGTGTTTTTTTCTTCATATCTAAAACTTTAATTCGCTCGCAGGAACGCCAAAATATAACTCTAAAACTTTCAGCTTAAAAATATAATCAAATTTACTTCGGTTTACTTCAATCTTAGCATTGTCAAAACGCAATTTTGATTGACTAAAGTCAAATGCGTTTGTCAAGCCAACATCATAACGGTCTTTTGCGTACTGATATGCCAATTCTTGCGACTCTAAGGCTATCGAAGCAGCTTCGTATGCTTTCAAAGCGCCATTGGCGTCTACATAGGCTTGATATACGTTAGATTCTAAATCAAGTTGCGCTTGTTCCAATTGAAATTCAGTGTTCTTTAATTGTACCTTGCTTCGCTTTACACTACTTCGCACTGCAAAACCATTAAAGATAGGAACATTTAATTGCAGTCCGTAACCAATACCATCATTCAAATAAAGCTGATCCACAAAGTCACGATCCAATGGATCATTATCTGCATAACGCGTGTTGTATCCAAAAAAAGCGGAAAGCGTAGGATAATAATTTCCGCGGGAAATTTGCACATCCTTTTCTGCCAGTTCTACATTCTTTTCTGCAATTTTCACTTCTGCACGGGTCTCCTTAGCACTTTCAATTATTTCGTTGACGTCTTTATCTGCAATACCACCATCTATAATGTTATATTCTTCGTCTGCAATATCGAAACTTGAATAGTCTTTTACCAACAGAAGTTGGGCCAAACTGATCAATGATATTTTTACTGTATTCTCCGCAACGGCAATTTTTTGTTTTTCATTGGCGTCAGTAGCTTTAATTTCTAAAAGATCTCCCCGTGGAAGCACACCCGCATCAACAAGGTCATTGGTTCTATCCAACTGTTTTAGAGTCACAACATTTTGTGTTGTGGCTACTTCTAAATTAGCTTTATTAAGTAAAACTTGTAGGTAAGAGTTTGCAACCGCTAAGGCTATATCATCCTTCATTTTATCCAACCGATATTGGGCTGCAAGTTGTGAGAGTTTTGAGCGCTGTAACTGGCGTACATTTTTTAGACCGTCAAACAGCGTGTACCCAACATTTATCGCGGCTGATGCCGACCCAAAAGTAGTATTCTCAAGCTGGTTATTGGTTGGGTTAAGGCTTAAACCTGTATTTTTTGAGGCATTTGCATTTGCATTTAAAGTTGGAAGGAAATTACCAATTGCCTCAAGTCTATCTGCATCGGTACTTTCCAAATCCAGTGCACTTTGTTTTACCGAGATGTTATTTTCCAATGCATGATTTACACATTCCTGAAGTGTCCACTGCTTGGTTTGCGCGGTCAAGGAAATGCTTAATATCAAAAAAAAGAAAGGGATTGCTATCTTCTTCATAAGTTCTTCAGTTATTGAATATGTCTTTTGTATTGCGATTGCGTTACAAAATTTATAAAATTATAATTTTTAATCGAGTTCTGCTCCCTTTTTAACCGTCACAGTCACAAAGGAAATAAAAATTAGCCTCTACCTCCTCCTGCTGGTTTTAGTTGGTTCCAAACTTTTATCTTATCATCTTTTGAAACCCCATCTTTCACTTCTACATCTATGCCGTCACTAACGCCTAACTCAACATCTCTTCGCTCAAATTCTTGATCACCAACCATTACCTCTACAAATGGTTTTTGTGTTTTCGGGTCATACTGAACCAAAGCTTCTTTTACAGTAAGAACATCATCTGCCTTTGCAAGAATAATAGAAGCATTAGCACTTAAGCCTGCGCGAATAAAGGTCTTTGTAGTATCTAAGCTCTTCATCGTTCCCTTTATTTCAAATTGGATCGCACCATTTTCATCTACTCCTTTTGGAGCGATATAATCCAACTCTGCATCAAATTTTTCATCGGGAAGCGCACCAACGGTGATTTCTAAGGGAAGCCCTTCCTTTATTTTTCCTACTTCACTTTCGTCTACCTTTCCTTCAAAAATCATTTTATCAACATCTGCTAAGGTAGCAATCGTAGTTCCATCGTTGAAATTGTTTGCTTCAATAACCTGGTTTCCAGTTTTTACAGGAACATCCAGTACCATTCCTGAAACAGTAGCCCGGATTTCGGTATTTGCTGAAGCACCCATTCCGCTGGTGGTTCCGGTTCGAACAATATCATAGTTTTGATTTGCCGCGGTAAGCCCCACTTGTTCTTGTTTTAACCTTTGTTGTGCTTGATCAAAAGAAAGTTGGGCGTTATCAAATTCATTTGCTGAGATTACACCTTTCTCAAACAATTCTTTCTGCCGGTTGTACATGCCTTTTTGATTTTCGAAAGCAAGACGAGCAGTTTCTACTTGAGTTTTAACATTATTAATATTACTTTTCGCACTATTCAATGAAGAAACATTAGGAACAACTTTCACTTTTGCAATCAAGTCTCCTGCTTTTACAGTATTACCAGCTTCAACGAATATTTCAGCTATAATTCCTGAAATATTCGGTTTTATAAGAACTTCTTCCTTTGGAACAATACTTCCTGTTGCCACAGTTTTCTTCACAATAGAACCTATTACAGGATTTTCAGTATCATAAACTGTTGGGTCTTCCATATTTTTTGAATACAGCCAATACATAGAAGCTACAAACAGTATTGCAATCGTGGCAAGGATGATTATGGTTTTAGTTCTTTTCATTTGATTATAATATTCTGTTTCAGTTAGTATTATTCAGTTCTTAAAGCTTCAACGGGTTTTACTTTTATGGCATTTTGCGCAGGAATTAATCCAGCAAGAAGTCCGGAGATAATCAAAATAGTTAGTGCTATAAAGACAACTCCAATATTTACTGATGGGTTTATAAACATCATTTCGCTAGTATCCATTGTGCTTAGTTGATAGTTAACAAGCCAGAGTACACCAGTTGCCAAGGCTATTCCAGCCATTCCCGAAATGATGGTCAGAAAAATAGATTCCAATAATATTTGAGCGCGGATACTCCATGGCGTTGCACCTAAAGCACGGCGAATACCAATTTCTTTGGTACGCTCTTTTACTACAATGAGCATAATATTACTAATCCCAATAATACCTGAGAGTAAAACAAGGATTCCAACGAAAAAAGCAACAGCATTAATTGCAGTAAACAAGCCCTGTAACTTTGTGAATTCTTGATAGAGGTCAAAATTTCCAACTGCCCTATCATCGTCGGGATTAATGGTATGTCTGGTTTTAATAACATCAAATATTTGTGACTTAAGTTCGGTTATTGAAAATCCATCTTCAGCGGTAATTGCCATCCATCCAACAATGTCACCCATATTGAATGCCTGAGAAAATGCCGTAAATGGAACGTAAATTTCCTTTTGCATTTCTTCTGGGTCGCCGTTCTGTCCTTTCTTTCTGTAAGTACCAATCACCATAAAATTGACACCGTTTATTTTTATATAAGATCCAATTACTTCTTCACCCGGTTCATATAATGCACTGCGAACCCCACTACCAATAATAGCGACTTTCCGATTTTCTTTAATGTCTGAATAATTTACAAACCTCCCCGAAGTAATATCCATAGGTTGCTGCTGAATTATTTCGGGATAATCTCCATAAACATCGAATGCACCAGTTTGCAGGCCTCTAACTACATTATTACTTCCTCGAAAGCCTCCCAATTGGTTTCTGGGTGAAACAAAGCGAAGTCCCGGTACGTTTTGTTTGATGGCCGGCACGTCATCGGTCTTAAAATTATACCTACGCCCTTTGGGTAAACCTTTATAGGGTTTTGAAGCAGTTTGAGTCCACATAAACATGGAGTTAGTGGCCAATCCATTAAAACCCTGCTTTATACCATTTTCCAAACCATTTCCGGCCGCCAACAATATAACAAGAATAAAAATCCCCCAGAGTACACCAAAAGCTGTCATAACTGTTCTAAACCAGTTACTACTCAAGGCCTGGATTATTTCATCCCAACTATCTCTGCTAAATATTTTACTCATCGCGCAAAGCATCTATAGGTTTAATATTAGCCGCTCGGTATGCCGGGAAAAAGCCAGCGACAGCTCCGGCAACTACGAGGATCACAACAGTAGTAATTGCCACTGAAAAATCTACGGAAGGATTGCTGATATATGCAGTTTCAATAAAGGGTCCCACAAACTCTAGCAAGGCCATACTGAAAAGAAGCCCTAAAAATCCTGCAACAGCAGTTACAAAAATTGATTCGTGAAGTATCATTCCAATAATCGACCAAGGTTCTGCACCAATGGCTTTACGGATTCCAATTTCTTTGGTACGTTCCTTAACGATAATGAGCATAATATTACTAACTCCAACAACTCCAGCAATAATGGTACAAATACCTACGCCCCAGAAAAACCAGCGAATCATATTGTTTAAATCATAAAACTTCTTCGCGTTTTCTAAGGTATTGTTCACATTCACCGCTCTTTTATCATCAGGTGAAATAGTATGTTTTGTTTTTAAATCTGTCTCCAATTGTGCTGAAAATGCTTCGGAAGCAGCTAATGCGTCCTCATATCTATCGTGCTTTTCAAGGGTGAATGCCATAGATCTAAGTTTATCACCAGCGTTATAAACTCGTTGGGCAGTTGTCAATGGAATAAAAATCCTAGTTTCTTCACGCTCTCCTCCTGGATCGGTATATACTCCAATGACCTTAAATTTTATACCAGCAATATCAACGTATTCTCCAATAGCACTTTTATCCTTAAATAAATCGAGATATACTTGATTTCCAATAACAGCAACTTTTTCAAAAGTGTTTAAGTCACTTTGATTTATATATCTGCCATTTACCAAACTTTCGTTCTCCAAAAATTGATAATCGCTGTGGACCCCTTCTATTCTATAACTTCCACTTTCTTTTTTGTAGGTTGTCAATTGCCCCCATCTACTAAAAACTCCAGATTTAAGCTCAAGACGATCTTTATTTTTGTTGATCGCCATTTCATAATCGCGATTATCCATCTCTATTACACGACCTGGATTCATTCCCTTAAATTCTACGGAAGTAACATTTGTCCAAACACTAATACGGTTTGTAGCATCATTCTCAAACTCCTTGGCCACTCCGTTAGACATTCCTTGCCCCATGGCGAGAAGTATAACCAAGATAAAAATTCCGGACGCTACGGAAAGACCTGTTAGAAAAGTTCGCAGTTTATTCTTGCGAATCGTTTCAAATATTTCCTGCCAACGTTCCAGATTAAACATAGGATTCGGTTTTGGCTCGTACTTGATTTACTACAGAATCGTCAATAATCAACCCATCTTTAAGGTTGACAATACGCTTGGTCATATGAGCTATGTCTTCTTCGTGAGTAACGATCAAGATAGTTTTCCCTTCGTCATTGATACCTTGGATGAGCTCCATAACTTCATAAGAGGTTTTGGTATCCAGTGCTCCAGTAGGTTCATCAGCAAGCAATACTTTTGGGTCACTTGCAAGTGCTCTAGCAATTGCTACTCGTTGTTTTTGCCCTCCGGAAAGTTCGTTTGGAAGATGATCAGCCCAATCAGCAAGCCCTACTTTTTCAAGATAATGCATTGCTTTTTCGTTGCGAACATTTCGTTTTACGCCTTGATAATAAAGCGGCATAGAGACGTTATCCAAAGCCGATTTATAATTAATAAGATTAAAAGACTGAAAGATGAATCCAAGAAACTTATTTCGGTAGCGGGCAGCGACTTTTTCGTTTAAGTTTTTTATAAGTGTTCCATCAAGCGTGTAGGTGCCTTCGTCTGCTTCATCTAAAATACCGAGAATGTTTAATAATGTAGATTTTCCCGAACCCGAAGAGCCCATAATAGAAACCATTTCACCTTCAGCAACCGTAAAATTGATACCTTTTAAAACATGGAGCGAGTTTTTGCCCATGTGATATGATTTGTGAAGGTCTTTAATCTCTATCATTCTGAAAAATTATTATGCTACAAAATAAGGAGCAAGTCCCCCTTAAAGTGTTAAATTTATGTAAGACCCAAAGAACTTCGATGAGTCAATTCTATTAATAAGACTGAAATCTACATCTTTTGTTACAGTATTTATTTAGAGAATTGGGGAAATGTACTATTAGGGGGAAATAATTTCAAAAAACACTATAAGAACAGATGTGCTTTAATGATTCTAGAGGCAACATAATTCCTAAAAAAGGGAACCCATTCAGGATTAAATAAGTTTATTGACATTAGCTAGTTCTTAGGCAGCATCATTTTCGCGCGCCTTTTTTCGGCTTCGGTAAATTGCATAACCAACACCACCAATAAGCAAATAAGGAAAAATCATAAGATATACGATACCATTATTTATTCCTTTTGCAGCCTGTCCACTTTCATCACTTTCCAAAACGGCACGGCACATTGCACATTGTGCTTCCGCAGGTACAACCGCTAAAAGAAGAAGTAATACTATAAAAAGAAATTTGAGCTTCATTTTGATTTTTTTTCTTGTTTCTAGTAATAGGGTGAAATCATCAAATAAACAATCACACCGCTTACCGCCACATACAACCAAAGTGGATATGTGATACGCGCTATTTTACGGTGTTTGTAAAACTGACCAGAAATGGCACGCACATAAGTTATCAATACAAAAGGTATAACGATGACCGACAGTAAAATATGCGTTAAAAGTATAAAATAATAGACATATTTCCACATTCCTTCGCCAGCATATTTGGTTGAATCTGAAGTCATATGGTATGCCATATACATTATTAAAAACAAAACCGAACACGTTATCGCCGTCTTCATAAGGCGTTCGTGTATTTTTCGATTTCCTTTTCTAATTTGATAAACTGCTGTAACGAGAATAATTGCTGTCAACCCATTTATTGTAGCATAAATAGGCGGCAAAAAACCCATACGCTCCACGCCAGGAATTTTTACCGAAAACAATATAGCCACCGCGATTGGTATTACAATGGACAGCAACCATATTAAGATGGTGTATTTCTTGTTATTTGGCGCAGGAGGCAGCATATTAAAAAAGTTGTTTTATGTCTTCCTGGAGCATTTGAATGCCTTTGTCATCCAAACCGTCATAATAAACAATAGGATTGCCATTTTCATCTTTCCGTGAGCGAATGTTACCCTCTTGGTCAACTAGTGCAAAAAAGCCAGAATGTTCAAAGCCACCTTCCACTTCAGGCGCATCACCAACATAGAGGTTAAAGCCCTCATTGGCTAGTTTAAATATTTTCTCCTTATCTCCAGTCAACAAATGCCATTGTGGCTTTGTAATCCCCTTTGTTTTGGCATACTCTTTTAAAACTTCTGGTGTATCATGAGTAGCATCAATTGTAAAGGAGGCAATTGCAAGTTTTGGGTTTCCTAAGAACTTATTCTGGATCTTTATCATATTCTCGGTCATAATAGGACAGATATCCGGACAGGTAGTAAAGAAAAATTCTACTACATATACCTTACCATCATAATCCTTATTGGTTATTGTTTTTCCGTTTTGATCGGTAAAACTGAAAGCCGGAACAGCCCCAAAAGTTTCAAGGTCTGGCTTTGAAAGCGTATCGACAATCTTTGGTACCGCCCATATTCCAAAAATCAAGATGATAAAGGAAATACCTACGTATGAATAACTCTTTTTCATTGAATTTATAAAATTTTAAACTGAACTATTTTTATCTTGAAAACCTTTAAAGCATCAAACGAGGCTCTTTTTGTTCTATTTCTAAGTTCTATATTTCTCTATCAGATTTATACTTCTTTAGCGCACGTCTATATTCTGCCAAAAGAACTTTTACATCATCACTCATTTTATTATTTATCTCTGCGACAGTACTGGAATCAAAACCGTACAGAATCTCTTCTTCACCATCGTCATCTTTTCTACCGCGAAGATTTCGCTCTTTATCTATTATGAAAACATAAGGTGAGGACAGGTTTGAATCTAAGCTAAGGTTTGATTTTAAGGAATGAAATACTCGATTGATATCCTCTTCGGAACCAAAGGCAAAAAACCAAGAATCCAAGGGAGCTATCTGTTCTAGCTTTGTTTCAATATTTCTTGCTTGCTCTTCTGTTCCTTTTGGCAAAAGAATTACAAATTGAAACTCTCTGAAAGTATAGTTTTTATTATAAATTTTTTGGGCAAGATTATAGGCATAAGCTCTATGAGCTTCAAGATTACTTCCGAAGAAGCCGAGAACCGAAATACGATTTTCCAATTGAACTGGTTTTCCTTCAAGCGTCTTAAAGCCTTCTAGTTCCGAAACAGAATGCGTAATCACCGGCAGCGGCTTAAAGTAACTAGTACTCATTGCAAAGAAAATATACGCCGTGATAGGTAGTAAAAAAAGGACGCCAAGAACCAGATATTTTTTCATTTTCGCAATATTTTTTTGCCATTGCAAAAATACAGGGTAAAAGGGGGTTGGGCAATCTTTTGAGTGTTAATTTTATACAGTGACTAACCTAAGAAAGTCTAGTTATATAAGTTTCTAATGTATTCCGGATGAATAAGACTCAAACGAAAGCCTCAATTGAGTTATACTCACTCTCAACTTGCATCAAAAAAGAGCATAAAAAAACCCTCACATTGGAGGGCTTTTAAAATAAGTTTGTTTGAGCTCTAAAAAGTAAATTTTATAAATCCATGCTTATAAACTTCATAGATATAATCACCTTCTATAAGCAAAAGCAACACCAAATAAGCGATTAGAAACACCCCTGTCCATACGGCCGCTCTACGTAAACCAGGAGTTTCATCACGCATGTGCATAAAATCCCAAGTAATATAATAGGCTTTAAAGATTGTAAGTATTATAAATATCCAGTTAAGAAGCTTAAGGGCCAAGAAATGATGGTCAACCAAAAAGTCTGGTCTCATAATTCCCAACACTACTTCAACAATAGTAATAATAGAAAGTACAACAAAGACCCCCCAGATTTTACTGACGTTATTTTTAAACTTTAGAGTTCCTCTAAAGATTGCTAATTTATGTGCTTGCTCGTGTGCCATTTTTTAAATATTGAAAATCTATACAAGATAAAAGAATGTAAATACAAATACCCATACTAAATCCACAAAGTGCCAGTATAGTCCAACCTTTTCAACCATTTCGTAATGGCCACGGCGTTGGTAAGTACCTAATACTACATTAAAAAAGATTATACAGTTTAACATAACCCCAATAGAAACGTGGAATCCGTGGAATCCTGTAATAAAGAAGAAGAAATCTGCAAATAATGGATGACCGTATTCATTGTGACGAAGGTTTGCTCCTTCCACGACCATATTACCGTCATTTACAAGCTTAGCAATAGATTCGTCTCTTGATAAAACTATATGATGACCATTCTGGTCTTTCTCTGGAAGTCTCACTAAGAGGTTGTCATTTGCAAGAAATCCTGTCTTTACCTGATCATAAGATACGCTAGGTTGATATTCTGCATCTCGCTCGTACCAAACTCCATTTTCTTTCGTCTGTTCTGTCCTTAGCGCAGTAGTAGCGGCGGCAAAGTCACCTATTGCAACTCGCTCACCATCCTTATTTAAAAATTGAAGAATCTGTCCTCCGTGAGTTTCAACCGCACCATATTCACCTTTAATAAAAGTTTTCCACTCCCAAGCCTGAGAGCTCAAGAAAATAAGACCACCAATAATGGTTAGAAACAGATAAAAAGTAACTTTACTCTGTTGCATTTTATGCCCTGCGTCCACAGCTAAAACCATGGTAACAGAAGAAAATATCAGAATAAAGGTCATAAAGGCCACATAATACATGGGCGCTTCTACTCCGTGAAGGAAGGGAAAGTGGGTAAAGACTTCATCGGCAATTGGCCAAGCGTCAATAAACTTAAATCTTGACATTCCATATGCGGCCAAAAAGCCAGCAAATGTCAATGAATCGGAAACGATGAAAAACCACATCATCATCTTGCCATAACTGGCTTTCAACGGTGCAGATCCACCACCCCAGGTTTTTCCTTCGGTACCTGTTTTATCAACGGTAGCTTCCATAAAAAGAATTTGGTTTTTAAATAAGGTTCAAAAATACGTTTAATTTTTATTTAACGAAATATAAAAACAAAAACAGGTAAATCCACACCGCATCAACAAAATGCCAGAATGTTGCAGCTAGTTCAACGCCAAGGGTTTTACCGTTTTCATATTTTTGTTTATAATGATTATAAATTACAACCAAAAGTGTTATAAGACCTGCAAAAACGTGTGCAACGTGCAATAAAACCACCAAATAGATAAAAGAAGTGGTTACACTGCTCGTTGGCCCCGTAAAATTGTACCCACTAGCTATAATTTCAGAAAAGCCAACAAATTGGAAAATCACGAATAAAACACCTAACAGAAATGTAGTGACCAAAAGAAACATTCCAAGTCCGTTTTTTTGTTTTCTTATCATTTTAAGAGCCAAATGCACAGTTATGCTACTTATAATAATTAACACTAAGCTAATGTAGAAAGCCTGTGGCATTTCAAAACTAGATATCCAATCTGGTCGTTCTTTACTTACCACGTAAGCACTAGTAAGCCCAGCAAAGCTCATGGTTAAACTAATAATTCCAAACCAGAGCATATTCTTTTTTGCTCTATTTATTTTCCGTTGCTCAGATCCTTGAGATAAATCCATTTTTGAATATTTTTTTAAATCTTGATTTTGTAAATTCTTAATTTGATGCGTGGCACTTTCAGTCATAATCATTGAGTATTTAGAACTTATCTTATAAATTTATCGGCCACATAGATAATCTGTAGCAGGGTAATATAGCTCACACTAGCGAGCATTAGCTGCTTAGCCGCTTTTGATGTTTTTTCCTTATAAAGCCGAACTGAGTAATAAATTAGCCCGATTCCTAAGATTCCTATTAAAACTCCAGAAACTGGAGTCAAGTATAGTTTGCCAGTAATACCTAAAACGGGAACTAAAGATACAAGAACTGTCCATACAGAATATAGAATAGTTTGAACTGCAGTACCTTTATCTCGCTTTCCATTTGGAAGCATAAAGAAACCAGCTTTTTTGTAGTCATCAAAAAGGAACCAGCCAATTGCCCAGAAATGTGGAAATTGCCAGAAAAACTGGATCATAAATAAGGTTCCAGGTTCAATACCGAATTTGCCCGTTGCTGCAACCCACCCCAGCATAAAAGGAATTGCACCAGGAAAAGCACCAACAAAAACTGAAAGTGGTGTTTTGGTCTTTAAAGGTGTATAAAGGCTGACGTACATAAAAATGGAGACAGCCCCGAACATTGCGGTAATAGGGTTGATGGAATAAAGTACGATTATACCTATCACTGTTAGGATACTGGCCAGGATAAAAGCAGACTGAACACTCATAGTTCCAGCCGGAAGTGGCCTATCTTTAGTACGATCCATTAGAGAATCAAGATCACGTTCAATTATCTGGTTGTAAACATTAGAAGCACCTACCATACAATACCCACCTACACAGAGCAAGAAAAGCACAAAAAAGTCGATAGAATCAGCCCCTAATAGATATCCAGCTACAGAGGAGAATACAACACTTACCGAAAGTCGCAGTTTTGTGATTTCGGTGAAATTTCTAATAAGTGAATGCGATATTGATTGTGAACTAGTAACGGACAATTTAATTTTCTTTAGGCGCGGCAAAGATACGCTTCCTGTATTTTGTCTACAATAAATTATTGACAATCTTATGCTTTAATTTAAGCATTATTAGTATCATACACCAGCTCTCAGATAAAGTAAGAATTTGGAAGGAAAATAAAAACTTAGACCACCCTAACTTTGGAAAAATTACCTGTATTTTCTAAATAAGCTTTTAAAAATCATTATACCAATTAAACAAGTCTGTACGGACTCCAAAATTTAGCCACGTAGATTGATTTTTAAACACTGTTTCGGTATCAACTTCAGGGTTAAAATCTCTATAAATAAGACTTCCGTATATTTTTAAATTGGTAGCGGGGTTTATTACATAACCGGCCTGCACTTCTGCATGAAAGAAATCTGTAGTATTTCCTTGAGCCAATTTATTGCCATCTATGGAGATTTTATCATTTTCAGTTCCATAAATATCTCCTCCATAAAAATAGGGATCTTCTTCAGTATTAAATTCAAATCCTCTTTTGGCGATAATGAATTTTGCATCGCCATAAAACCTTCCTTTTTGATAGCGAGCAATAGCGATAAACTCAGAGAAATTTGCACCAAGCGTGTGCGCCATAGATTGGTTGTTATGCCCATAGTTTAAAATAACGGTGTTATGTGAATATGTATAAGGACGCACTCTGTTATACTCTGCCTGCAAGTAAAGGTTTTTCATACCAAAGGCATCGTAATATTTCAATCCTAACTGATAGCCGGTTTTGTTTTTAAAACTTCCTTTTCCGCCAAAAACGTCACTTGAAGAAAATTCATCTATAATAAATTGGCCATATACGTTAATACGATCATTCACTTTATATTTTGCACTAAGGCCGATCAAGGCATTTCCACCCCGCGAACCTGTAGAAAACTCAATAGCTCGGTAAAAAATAATCGGATTTAAGTAATTTACATCGAAACCTCGACGGTTATCATTCTGCCAAACTACAGATTCAAAAAGCCCAATATTTAAACGTTTAGTTATGTTATAGCTCAAATAATGGTTTGCTATAAACTTGGTTCGATACGAACCGTTTTCCGTTACCTCCCCACGAACATCACGTAATGACATCCACGTATTTGTATATTTTAATTTCCAAAAAGTAGTATTTAACTTAAAGAAAGGATAGGGACTGGCATTATCACTCATCAACAAAGAACGATAGCCATCGCCAAGAAAGGTTTTCCCGTGCCCCAGCTGAACATTAAAATATTTTGAAGGCGTATATGATATATGACCTGTAGCTATAGGGTAATCATATGAATCAGATTTAAACTCTTTTGCAATCCCGCGACCAGGAATGATGGCAGGGTTTCCTCCAGCCGGACGAATTGATTCTGCATAGCTATTGAAGTAATCTGCAAAACGCCCTTGGCTTTCATAGATTACACCAAAAAAGCTCAAGTTTTTCCCGATACCACCTTGGGTATAAGCTAAACGGGTATTATTGTATGTATCGATATCTGCGTCAAAATCTTTCCCGGCTTGTAAGTCAACTCCGGCGTCCAAGCTAAGCCAATAACCTTTCCCATTTATAGTAACCAAGTGTTCGTTCCAAAGCTTTCTACCCCACCAAGAAGATTTGTTTTTTAAAAGATTTTTATTTTCTGCTTCAAAATCATAATACTTATTTACTTCACTATAGATATAAGGTTTCTGCGCGGTGTGATTGTTCAAGCCTACTCGGTTCAATGAAGCATCAAAAAGGCTATAATTATGATGTGAAAATGGAATATTAATGTTGCTTTTGTACTCCTCATTATTATAGGGAAGGTTTATAAGCTCATCATACTCATTTACCAATTCTTCTCTTTCGTTTTTACTAGCAATTTCAGCTTCATTAACGATACTCTCACCAGGAGCCACCAAAGGAATTGCAATAGGCAATGTAAATTGAACATATGCCGGCGATCCATTATAAGTAGCTGGCTGTACTTCTGGAAGTTTGCCAAAAATCCGACGCACCTCTGTCTTTAATTCGTCATAAATTCCATCTACATATAGCACTCTGAATTCCCCCTTCTTTGTAACCTCAAAAAGCACATTTACATTTCCTCGGTAATTTTCTGAAAAGACTATTTCTGGAACTTTAAAATTATCAAAGATGAATTGTTGTAAAGTTATTTTAAAACAGTCTTCTAAAACATGAACATCTGCATTTGAACATTCCTCAAAAACTGGATATTTCTCATATTGGGCAGAAGGAATCTGCGCGTTAAGTGTTATTGAAATTGTTAATATTAAGAGAAAAAAATACCGCTTCATTAGGAAATTCACTTATTTAAGTCCGAAAGATACAGTTTTTTTATACTCGCTAGAATTAAAAAAAGCTTCCATTTTATTGCAAGCTTTCACATTCATAATAGGATATTCTATTGGATCCTTAAAATTATTGGCACAGTATAGAGCACATCAACATTTCTATCACCTTGTTTCCCAGGTTTCATAGATGGTAATTTCCTTATTACACGTTGAGCTTCTTTCGTTAATACCTCATTGTGGGATTTTGCGATTACATCAGTCACGAACCCGTTAGCATCAATTTTAAAATTAACATAGACACGATACGTTTCACTTGGATTTAGGTTTTCAAGCAATCTTTTTCTGAAATTTTTATTTATAAAAGCATCTATGCTTGAAGACATACATTCCATTTTTTCCGCGTTGGAAGTCAAATTTCCACAACCAGGAAAAACAGGAACAAACTCAACTGTCGCCATTAATTTCGGACCAGCAGGTTCAAAATCCACGGGATTGTCAACTGGTTCCGCAGGATTTTCTACTACCCGTTCATCAGGGGCTGCAACAGGAGTTTCAACATCCGGAGCATCGTCTGGTTTTACCTCAAAAGTGCTACTTTTAACGGCTTTTTTTATTGGCTTTGTCTTTTGAGGTTCTATTTTCTTAGCCGCTACTGGTTTTGGTTGATCTACATCAATCACATAATCCATCATGGGTGGCTCCGTTACACCTTCTGAACTAGGAGGAGTGATTTCCGCAACTCGCATTTCAAAGTCCATCTGCATCACAAAAAAAACTGTCAATAAACTAACAATAACTCCAATCTGGAAAAATAAGCGAGAATTCCATTTAATGTTAATCCGTTTCTTTTCGTCTCTTTTGTTTCGCGCATTTTCAAGGGTAGTTTTCATAATGAAAGGGTTTAAGAGGTTAGGCTTTTATGAAATACAACTGTTGTGCCAAAACGAAAAAGCCCTGTATTTGCAATTGCAAACACAGGGCTTTTAAAATTTAAAATAATTTATCTACTGGATATCGAACACTATTGGAAGTGAATATAACACCCCAACTGGTTTTCCACGTTGTTTACCAGGAGTCATGTCAGGTAATCTAGACACAACACTTAATGCTTCCTTTTCAAGCCTTGGATGTGGTGCACGCGCACGAACATCTACAACTTTTCCATTCTTGTCAATCTTAAACTGAACAGCGATACGTTGTCTTCCTTCTAGACCTAAATCTGAAGCCAAGTTTGTATCAAATTTCTTATTTATAAACTGACTAATTTTAGTTGACATACATTTTTTCTTAGCAGCATTACCCTTTTCGTTTTCACAACCAGGATAAATTGGCACATTCTCAATAACAGCGAAAGGAACATCAGCAATTTCTTCTTCAACTACTTCTTCTTTAATCTCCTTAACCTCAACAATTTCTTCTTCTTGATTGGTTTCGGTAGATTCTATAATAGTCTCTTCCACTTCCTCGTCATCCTCAATCACGTCAATAACTTCTGGAGCTGGTGGCGGTGGCGGTGGTGGTGGTGTTAACTGTTGTGTAATTGGGACTTCCTCTTCCAGTTCATCTCCAACATCGAGTTTTCCGTAGTCGGTATCTGATTTATCATAAGATTTCCATTCAATTGCCTGCCAGGCAACAAAAAGCATTAGGATCATACCAAGCTGAAAAAACAACATGCTTCTTCGGCTGACGTCTGCTTTTGGATTTTTTTTGGGTTCCATAATTGTGGGTTTATCTTGTTGCTAAAATATAGAAATAATCATTCAATTTAAAACTTAATTGAATTTTTTCAAATTTAAATTATTTATTGCGATTTTAAAAAAAAGGATTCCGAGCAAAGAACCTGTAAGGTTGGCGGCTATATCAAAGATATCTGCGCCTCGAGAATCTGTAAGTTGTCCTTGTAATATCTCAACTATTATGCCAAAAAGCATTAACGAAAGAAACAATAATAACACCGATTTCACCTTAAAACGGAAGTCATTTTTGACGTAAAAATAGAGCATCCATAAATTTATCAATATAAAATGAATCGTTCCGTGAACTATTTTATCTAACCCATAAATTGGAATCTTCACTTTAGAAAATTCACTACTTGGAACAAAAAACAAAATAGATATAGCGACGCTATAAAGTATCGCAATAAACAATAGCGGTTTAACCTTCAATAATAGCTTTATAACCTGCATCATCCAAAAGTTCTGCTATTTCATCTGGGTTTGAAATCTTCATCTTTATCATCCATCCTTCCCCATAAGCATCTGAATTCACCTTTTCTGGTTCAGATTCAAGACTTTCGTTGAATTCGATTATTTCTCCTGAAAGAGGTAAAAACAAGTCAGAAACTGTTTTTACAGCCTCAACTGTTCCAAAAACCTCGTCTCTATCCATAGTATCTCCTACAGTTTCAACTTCTACATAAACAATATCGCCAAGTTCGCTCTGCGCAAAATCAGTTACTCCAATAGTGGCAATATCTCCTTCAATCTTGATCCATTCGTGATCTTTCGTGTACTTTAAATCTGCTGGTAAATTCATAATTAAATAATGTATAAACGTTTGTATTAATTTCCAAAATTATAGCGAAGTGTAAGTCCACTTCTTATTGTTGTCTGCGGGAATGCCGTTGAAATAGCATACTTAGAGAATGAATGATCGTAATAGAACAATGCCGTTAGATTCTTGCTAAGTGCATAATCAATGGATAGCTGCGCGCCATATATGGTCTGTCCAGCTGTTGTTTGGTTGTTTTGAAGATCCAAATATCTAATGATTGTAATATTATCTCTTCTAGAAAGATCCACCTTAAAGTTTAAATCACTCGCCATTACCGACTTCTTACCTCCAAAGTTAGTAGCGATTCTAAGATCCTTGATTCTATATCCCAATCCAATAATATACTCATTCCCTTTAATCTCCGTAAGCAAGTTGTTTGCGAAACTTAACGAAAGTGCGCGATCTTTACGCATTTCTGCCAGAATTTTAATTGAATTATTCATTTCAAAATCAATTCGAAGCAATGGTGAAAACTGTTCGGTCAAGTTTACGTTCGTCAATAATGTTTGCACCTTAAAGTTACCCGCTTGATCAGTTTCTTCAGGGTTACTGGTATCATAATCCAAATTAGACTGGAACTGGTTTACAGTATAACTCGCTCTATATCCATGAGTAAGTGAGAAACGTTTGAAATTTTCCTTAAACCAAGGTAGTTTCATCAAACCTGTATATTTAACATCCCAGTTTGGAAGTGGAATATCTCTAAATATACCTGTTTTTTCTTTTGAAGCATTACTTCCTTTATATGCAGCAAGGAATGCTGGTAGCATAACATCTTGGCTATTTTTTCCAAAACCTACAGGATATCCATCATCAGTTCTCGGTATTTCTCCTCCCTGATAGTGATCCTCTGCAAGCCTATTCGCAATTTTTTTACGATTAGCTCGGAAGTCATCGAAAGCAGCAGAATTATTTTCGTCACTACTATTAAATGCTGTTTTAATTAACAGTGTCGATATATTGAAGTTTCCAAAGGTATTTGGGGTTAACGAATTATATAGTCCGTCTTCAATAATAAAGTTCTCTGAAAAATTCTCGGAATAAATTCTACTTCCGTTAATATCAATTGTTAGATCCCTGATAGGTTCCAAGTTGGCCTGAATATCTAATTGACGCCCGTGCACCTCAGTATATTGCTCGTTAAATTCGGGGTACAAGGTTAACCAACCCTTTTTTGCAGCAAGATCCCTTACATCAGATTGACTACCAAAAACGAACCCTGTAGTTGGTTTTAAAGTTCCAATAAAACCAATGGATGGCAAGTAACCAGGTAAATATATTCCATTGTTCTCCTGATAATTAAATTGAACTTTCTTTAGCATAGTTAAAAGACCAATTCCAATATTCAGCGCCTTGTCGCCAGAGTTCAAACCACCTGAGCCACCTCCTTGTGCACCTGATGACCTTGAATTTTCAACTGAAAGCGAACTATTTAACTTTG
This sequence comes from Aequorivita sp., assembly GCA_052105975.1. Classification (GTDB taxonomy): domain Bacteria; phylum Bacteroidota; class Bacteroidia; order Flavobacteriales; family Flavobacteriaceae; genus Aequorivita. Next base: position 219,314 of record JBQEAY010000001.1, read on the forward strand.
GCTTTAGCTTATCTTCTTTTCCTTCCTTTTCTTTCCTTTTCTGTGCATCATCTCTTCCACGCGACCCAGAACTAGATTCTTTGGCTTTACTCTTTTTAATTTTTGTAAGCCCAATATAACGGTAAAAACCATTCATGTCTATACTAGAATTAATTTGATGGGTACTCGCGTTCTGTATGGAGTTACCTAAACTATACGTTCCAACAGTTCCATCACTTAATTCAATAGGTAGATCATTAAACTGATTACTTCCTGCCTGCCATTGATAATCTCCAGTATAAGAATATGTAGCTCTAATAAATTTAAGGAATGGAAATTTATTAAAAGGTAAATCATAATTAACCTGCAAGGATTGGAAGTGTTGATTAGGATTACCAATATCAAAGAAACCATCCCAAACGCCTATATCATTATTAACAAGACCGTCATCGCTTAAAAAGTTATTTACAATTCTATTATTCGTAGAAGTAAAGTTGAAGCGTAATGACTTGGTCAAATTATAATTAATTGCATACTGCCAATCAAAAAGGTAGTTGCGTTGATACAATTTTGGAAGTCCAATATTTCCTTCTAACAAATTGAGTTCTCTAAATTTTTGTTCGTTGTATTGTCTGGTTATGTTTGAACTAGCAGAAATATTTGTTGGCAAATAATTAAAGTTCAAATCTTTCATAAACTGCCAGTACTTACCTTTAAAGATGGAATCGTTTTTCTTGAAAGGCTCTACAGTTTTTGGTGTGAAATTATAATTATAAGTCGCACCAGCACGAACAGTTTGTTCTAAGGCATCTTCAACTTCAAAATCGTGATGATCTGTTTGATTATACGAGAATGACGCGGTAAGGTTTTCAACATCGTAAACTTTAGGTTTAGATTCACCCGTTCGTTCTTTACGCACCCCTATAAAGTTTACACTCTGATGTTTTGTATAATCTACAGATTGATTTTTTATCTGATCTTTTTCGGCTTGATCATCTGTATTGTCCAATCTAGTTTCTAACTCAATATCTTGGAATTCTGGGTCGTATTGCGGAGTTATAAGTTCTTCTGAGCGACCATAGTTAAACGGTAATTGGACGCCCCATTTCTTAGGCATCAATTGTCCAAGGTTCACGTTTGTAACTACGTCGTATTGTTGAAGATCCTCTTTGCTTCTTTGATTTGGACCTTGTTCTAAAGATCCAAAACCTACGGTACTTCTTCTTCCGGTGGCACTAATAGTTGCAAAGTCTGCTATATTTGCATCCATACTTACAACGGCAGCCCATCCACCTTCATTTTTAAGTTCAGACATTCTAAGCTCGTTGAACCACACTTCACCACAAATATCATTCGATGAACTGTTTTTAACTCCTAACATAATGGTACGAACATTACCAAAACTCGGATTTCCTTTTATACCAATTTTGAGTTCATTTTCACCATTACTCGCACCACCATCAAGTTCAGATTGATCAAAGAAGTTAACAACAGTTGGGTCAAAACTTCGATCGCCAAGTACTTTGGTCTTCACTTGTTGCAATAACTCTAGAGGTAGGTTCATTCGGTTTGCAAGAGGCCAAATATCTTCTGCACTTGTCGAACCAAAACTGGTTGGGTTCAGTGGTATTTGAACTTCGTAATAGTTATTTGTAAGGTCATTCCCCATCCGCATAAATGCAACCAACTGACCATCACTTAGAGCAGTTTCATTCTGAAATGATTCTGCGTGAATGAACATCTCTAGGTTTTTATACTGGCGCATATCCACATTAAAGTTCTTATAAACAGAACGACCATCTTCTGGCTCTAACTCACAAACACGTAAAGATAGTGACTGCTCGTTTTGGCGAATAATATTGTTGTTATTGTTTAATTCCTCACGCTCAAGTCCTGGTGGAAGTCTATATGGAATAGGCTGGCGATTTTCATTTTCCTCAATGCTTACGGTTGCCACCTCAAAAAGTGTATTTCCTATAGTAGGGTCATTTCCGCCTGTCTCCAACGCTTTTTCAAATCTTCTGTAGTCGCCACGAACCAATTCCATGGTACCAAAGCGCAATACTGTATTTTCAGAAAAATCAGATAGAAACATACGCATAAAACGTATGGATCTAAAATCAGAAATTCCACCTAAAGCTTCATCAGGTTTACTAATAGGAATTTTAAACTGAACCCAACGAACAGGAATCACGTTGTTGTCTTGAGTAGTTATATCCAGTTCTTTAACATCTGAAATGTAATCGTTGTTCTCTCGGCTCATTCCTGGAAACATTGGTACTTTATACTCGTAATAGCTATTAATCGTGTTCATACTATTGTCACGATTAATATCCTCTACATCTGGTTGTGCCGTACTTCCGCGGTTTGTGTTTGTAATTTGAACAGGAGAGTTTCCTTCTGTACCGTTATACTTTAGGTATCGATCTAGTATATTTCCTTCCGCCTGTAGGAAGTATTGATAATCATCATTTGCAGGATCGTCAAGTCCAGCAAATGCAGGGTATTTTGAGGCTTCATCAGCACTATTTAAACCATCCAAACCAATATCTTGGTTAACTCGCTCTTGTCCTTCAGAATCAAAAGTATACACCAAAGATTGACTGGTAGGCACTTTACCCCAAGCCGTACCTATTGTATTATCATCGCTACCATCTTTAGGCAGTCCGTTTTCATATTGCTTTCTTCCGTCTTTTAATATGTCTTCGGAAATACTCCCCAAATTAAATTTGACGTTCCCTCCTTGGTTTCCAGCATATTCATCATAAATAAAAGGGTCCATTACCCAAAACTCGATGTATTCTACGTTAGATTTTTCAAAATCGGTGGTACTAATCGGCCTCATAATTCCACCAAAACGATCCTCTGGATTTGGTAGGGTATTACCTCCAGCTGCTTCTGGGTTGTAGTTATACTCTCCACGAGTGGAAGGATAATAAGCCAGATCTAAAGTGAATAAAGCTTGTGTTTGTCCTTGGATAACATCCTGATTTGGGAAAATTTCATCCCTAAAAACACGACGTGTAAAAGGAGAAGATAAATCTTGATCATTAATACCGTCTGGACGTTGACTACTATAGAAGATTGGGTCAATAGTGTACCAAGCCAATTTAGCACGGTTAAAATTATAGCCTAGATTTTCATTCTCAAGTTCCCCTCCATAACCTAGTGGTGTACTAGCCAAGAACCAACTTGAAGGCGAGCTAATATCATTTCCAGTTTGCGACGACTCAAAATCATCAACATAAACGGTTGTTTTTCCACCAAAGTCTGAAACTTTTGGCGCTCCAGGTTTTAAATAAGCAAATTCACCACGCAATGAAAGATTAGACTCTACATCCGTGTCAATATTAGGTAGGTGGTTTACCATTCTTGTAAGGAATGGAACTTCAGTAGAATAATTCAAGTTTATCCCGAAAATACTATTATTGATAGGTTCAGCGCCGTATGACGATTTCTGTGTCAACGGGCGTTCGTTCAGGTTTAAATAAGTAGCTCCAATCATAAACTTATCACTGAACTTGTGCTCTACGTTCAAACCAGTAAAACGTTTACTCTGTTGACCGAAAAGCGAGTTGTTTTCAGTGCTTACGGAAATTGGAATATTACTATTCAACAAAGCTGGATCTAGAATTTGAACTCTACCCAATTGATAGTTTACGGTATAATCTACACCTTCAACAAGCTGTCTCCCACCCGCTGTAACTGTAACAGAACCCTGAGGAATATTGAAAGCACCAATAGGAATTCCATCGGCTCCTGTAGACTTATAACTACCTTTTAATTGAAATTTGTTCTTTTCGCTTTCCTGTTGTTCAGCCTGTGTTTTTGTTCCTGTGTAAAGTGTTCTAAAAACGTATTTGTCTTGATTGGCGTTATAGGTTTCGGGCATATTATATACCGCTGGAGGAACACCCTGAGTTGGTGTTTCATTAAGCTTTTCAAAAAGATGCTTTCCAAATGGCTCTACGGTAGTAAATATAATTCTACCATTTTGTGCATCTACGGTAATTCCATCAAGGAAATCAAAAAACCCATCTCCACCTTGAACGGGGTCATTATTAAAGTTTAATCTATCCAGATTAAAGACCTTCAACAGAACTTCATCCTTTACATCTTCAGGTAGCTCGGCATATGGGTGCCCAGGCGTTTCTTTAGCTTCTTTAATATAATTAAGTGGTGAAGGATCTGTATAAAGTATATTTAATTTGAAATCTTCCTTTTCCAGTTGATATGCACCAATAGGATAAATGTTTTTCATCATTATATCCCAAACTGGCTCCTCCACACTTGTAATACTACTTTTCAAAAGCTTTACAACAAGGTTTTGAGCAAGACCAACTATGGGTTCTCCTCCAGGAGAGTTGCCACCTGGTTGTTCACCTCCGTTTGCTTCAACTCCATCATTGGAAAATTCACCTACTTGATACACTTTTCCATTAACTGTAAACTGGTAGGAGACCGCTAAAACTTCATCATTGTTCAACCGCTGATTAAGCGATATGTAACCAAGTTGTGAATTGAGGGAATATTCTCCTGGATCAAGCTTTCTCGCATTTTCTAAGGTAACGTAATCTCTACCTTCATCAACTTGAACACCAGTAAATCCTTGTCTTACAGTTGCAACATCCCGAATTGCAGGATTAAGCACTGTTTGCGCTCCACCATTTATTCCGAATGGATTGAAGTCGTTATTTCCGTTGTCAGGATATGCTGTAGTAGGAACATTTATAAAACCTCCTGGTGGAACATCCAAACCAATATTTGCTGGGTCCGATTCACCAATATCCTGTAATGCCACTACGTTCCGCACATTTTCGGTACGGCTAGTTCGGTTGGTAATCCAAACTTCCATTCTTGTAACCTGTACATTGCTATTTACAAAAGGATATTGTTTTAAGGAACGGTCATAGTTGTCTCTAAAATAATGCGCCAAGAAGAAGTGACGATTTTCGTCATAGTCCAAAGCAAAAAGTTCGAAGTCTGTAATTGTAGCCCCACCTTCAGCAGTTACTGTACGTGTTTCTGATTTTTGCTCAGAAAAAACTCCCGTAATTGTTGTTTTTCCAAACTGAAGCTGTGTTTTCACACCAAATAAGCTCTGAGCCCCTTGAATCAAGGAACTATTTAGAGGCATACTTACGTTACCAACTTCAATTTTTTGAATTATATCGTCTTCTGTTGGAGTGTATTCCAACTTTATCTGATTTTGGAAATCAAAAGTGCTTTCGGTGTCATAATTTGCGGTAACCTGAAGTCTGGTTCCCACTTTCGCCAATAGACTTAGACTAATTCTCTGGTCAAAATCAAAAGAGAAGTTACTTCGATTTCGAGGTGAGTATTGTGGATTGTCTTGTTTTGTATAAAGCAATCCAAGATCTATTTCAACAGAACCTTGTGGAATAACTTCAATAGAATTTCCGCCAAAAATAGATTCAAAGAAATTTGAATTTACATAAAATGTAGGCAAGAGATTCTTTTGTTGTTCCTCAGAGCCTTCTTTTCTACCATCAGCAGCATCTATTTTTTCTTTAAAATACGCCTTCATTTGCTCCTCCTGGACAAGCTTTTCATATTCCAAAGGAGTAAGAATGATGGGATAAGTAATGTTGAAATCACCCAAAGTTTGGGTGTAAATATACCTATCAGTTATAGGATCATATGTATATAAATCCTGAATACTTTTAGGGTTTGGGAGATCAATTCGCCCCATCTCATTTCCTACAGCGGTTGAATCTTGCGCCAGAGAAACATTACTGACCAATATGAAACTTACTATTGCTAAAAGCTTAAAAAAGCCAACCTTGTAAACGTAATTTTTTGCCTCCAAATTTTACAAATTTTTTAAAGCTTGTTTAATGATCATTTCTATCGAAGCCTGTGGGTTCTCCTTAAGAATGGTATCTACCACTTTTTCAGACCGTTTGCGAACAATGCCTAAAGTCTCCAAAGCAGATAACGCTTCATTTTTGTTCGTATTGCTTGGTCCTGTAGAAATAGACGACAAGCCGTACACTTTTAAAATCTTATCTTTTAAATCCAAAACCACACGTTGAGCAGTCTTGGCTCCTATTCCTTTTACTGACTGAATGGTTGGTAAATCGTTCTTGGCTATGGCATCCACTACTTGCTCTGGTTCCAAAGAAGACAACATTGATCTCGCAGTGCTAGCCCCAACTCCAGAAACACTAATTAACAACCTAAAAACTTCACGTTCCGCAACACTGGTAAAACCATATAAAATGTGAGCATCCTCACGCACTTGTAAATGCGTGAAAAGTTTGATGTTTTCACTGTCTGGAAGTTCAGAAAAGGTATGCAAGGAAATATTGATAAAGTACCCTACTCCATTGCAATCAATCACTACATCAGTCGGGGATTTCTCAACCAGCCTGCCTTGTATATGGGTTATCATATGTTAACAAAAACTTAAGGGGTCAAATATAGTATAATTATTTGCAACTGCCATTGAGGTTTTTTGGAAATATTGAGAGTGAATAGACCGAAGAAATCATGCATTTTTACACACAAAATTTATTCTCTTGGAATGAATATTACAAATTCTTCCAAAACATGAAATCAACAAATGCATCTCTTTATTTCTTTCCGTATTCTATTGCCTGCTTCTCCTTCTGCTGAGCATCAACAACTGCAACAGCACTCATATTTACAATTTCGTCCACGCTAGCTCCCATCTGAAGAATATGAACAGGTTTACGCATTCCGAGCATTATTGGGCCAATAGATTCAACCCCGTTTAGCTCCTTCAACAATTTATAATTACTATTTGCCGAATCTAGATTAGGGAATATAAGTGCATTCACTTTTTTACCAGCCAATTTGGAGAATGGGAACTTTTTCTGAAGTAATTCTGCATTTAAAGCAAAGTCTGTCTGTAATTCTCCATCTAAGATCATATCGGGATTACTCTTATGAATCAAATCCACAGCTTCACGCACCTTAGTTGCACGAGGGTCTTTGGATGATCCAAAGTTTGCGTAAGATATCATTGCGATTGTAGGCTCCAATCCAAACATTTTCATGGTGTAATTGGTCATTCGTGCAATTTGAGCAAGCTCCTTGGCGGTTGGATCTATATTTATGGATGTATCTGATATAAACAATGGACCACGCTTGGTAAGCATTAAGTTTGTTGTAGCCACTTTGTTTACACCGTCAAATTTCCCTACAGTTTCAAAAACAGGTTTAACTACTAGCGGGTATGATCGTGAATATCCAGAAATCATTGCCTCCACATCGCCTTCACTTAGCATCATACCTGCAAAATAATTTCGTTCGGTCATCAATTTTTGGGCATCATAGAGCGTGGTACCTGTGCGTCTTCTTTTTTTCCAGAACTTTTCCACATAGATGTCTAATTTTTCTGGCTTGTCATCGCTTTTTGGATCTATTATTTCTAAATCCGCATCAAATTCCAATTGCTCCATAAAATCTTTGATAACATCTTTTCTTCCCAATAAAACAGGAATTCCGATACCTTCTTCATAGACAATCTGCGCAGCTTTTAGCACATCCAAATGGTCTGCTTCTGTGTAAACAATTCGTTTTGGATTGAGCTTTGCTCTATTAAGAAGTAAACGAATAATCTTATTATCGCCACCCATGCGATCGTAAAGCTCATCCTGATATTTCTCCCAATCAGTAATATCAGTTGTGGCAACACCACTTTCCATAGCGGCTTTAGCCACTGCTGGTGGTACTGCGGTAATAAGTCTTGGATCAAAAGGTTTTGGAATTATATAGTCTGTTCCAAAAGTAAGTTTGGTTTCTCCATAAGCAATATTCACCTGTTCTGGCACGGCTTCTTTTGCAAGATCAGCAAGTGCCTTTACCGCTGCCATTTTCATGGCTTCGTTTATTTTTGTTGCGCGAACATCTAGTGCACCACGAAAGATAAATGGGAATCCAAGCACATTATTTACTTGGTTAGGATGATCGCTACGGCCAGTAGCCATAATAACATCTTTTCTAGTTTTGACGGCAAGATTATAGTCAATCTCAGGATCGGGATTCGCCATCGCGAAAACGATTGGGGTTGACGCCATACTTTTCAGCATAATGGGGGTAACAATATCTTTAACCGAAAGACCCACAAATACATCAGCATCTTTCATGGCTTCATCAAGAGTGTCTATTTTTCTATCAGATGCAAATTCCGCCTTTTCTTGGGTTAGGCTTTCACGATCTTTTCTAATAACCCCTTTACTGTCTAACATTACAATGTTTTCATCTTTCGCACCAAATGATTTGTAAAGACGTGTACAAGAAACAGCAGCCGCTCCAGCTCCACTAATAACTATTTTAGCCTCTTCCATTTTTTTACCAGCTAATTCCAGAGCATTGAGCAAGGCAGCAGCCGAAATAATAGCCGTACCGTGCTGGTCATCGTGCATTACAGGTATATTCAACTCTTCTTTTAGCCTTCTTTCTATTTCAAAGGCTTCCGGAGCTTTTATATCTTCAAGATTTATCCCCCCAAAAGTGGGTGCGATATTTTTTACAGTAGCAATAAACTCTTCAATATTTTCTGTACCAACTTCAATGTCAAATACATCTATATCTGCAAAGATTTTAAACAGCAAACCTTTTCCTTCCATCACGGGCTTAGAGGCTTCAGGACCAATGTTACCCAGACCTAGAACCGCAGTACCGTTGGAAATAACCGCAACAAGATTCCCTTTGTTGGTATATTTATAAACATTATTGATTTCCTTTTCAATTTCTAAGCACGGCGCTGCAACTCCTGGCGAATATGCCAAAGAAAGATCGCGTTGGGTGGAATAGCTTTTTGTTGGAACTACCTCAATTTTACCAGGTTTTGGTTTTGCGTGATATAAAAGTGCTTCTCTGCGTTTACCTTGCTTACTCATAGTTTTACTACATTAATTTAAAAATAAAATCGATTCAACCGAATCGATACCAGTAGTCCAAAGATACGGGTTTTGGAAGAATCAATAGCAATTTAGGGGCGAGGTTTTCGTCATTGGATTTTAAGAAATGTTTTAAAAATTAATTTAAATAATCAGCTGAGGTTTCAATACTTTTGGAATTGAATTAATATGGGTGAAAAATTGAAATTGACGCGAATCTTATTCTTTTTATTTGTACTCGGTTCTTTTCTGCAGCTATCGGCACAGAAGAAAGAATCTGTGCAGGACAGCACGAAGATGTATAAGAAAATAGAAACCTATTCTAAAAAAAGTAAGTTCACCAAAATGATTCATAAATGGATCTTTAGACCTACAGCCCATAAAGCCAAAAGAGAACCTGAAAAGGAGATAAAGCCATCTTACGCAAAGTTTGAAGGAAAGATTATTCGCAATATAATTATTGACACAAAAGATCCTTTTGGTTTTTCGTTTTCCGATAGCACCAAGACTGCAAATAGCTTACTCGAAAAAGCAGGAAATGCAATTCATATAAAATCAAAAGAATTAGCTATCCGCAACTTTTTACTTTTAAAAGAAAACCAGGTCTTAGACACGCTCTTGATTGCGGAATCTGCGCGACTTCTCAGAGCTCAAAATTACATCCGTAAGGTTAAAATCTTACCACGTGCTGTTTCTGAATCAAAAGACTCTGTAGATGTTATCATTACTTCTTTAGACTCTTGGAGTCTAATTCCAAAAGCTCAATTCTCTGGCTCGCAGACTAAGTTTAAACTCCGAGAACGCAATTTCCTAGGCACTGGACACCAATTTAGAATTGGATTTTCAAAACGACTGGATGATGGTAGTGACGCTTTTAGAGGGAGTTATACCGTACCAAACTTCATGAATACCTTTGTAAGCGCTACGGGAAGGTACTTAATTGACTATGAAGGCTATTATGAAAAAACCATAGCAACGGATCGAATATTTTATTCACCATTGACGCGATGGGCAGGTGGAGTATTTTTACAAGAACGCTATCTAGGGAGGATGTTACAAAATGACACACTAGCCTATGCAAATCAGAATTTCAAATTTATCACCCAAGATTATTGGGGTGGACATTCCTTTCGCATTTTCAAGGGTAATTCTGAAAGGGAACGAACCACTAACCTTATTGTGAGCGCCCGCGCCTTGCTGGTAGATTACAGAGATATTCCTAGTATTGAATATGATAGCATACGTTTCTTTTCTGATGAAAAATTTTTCTTGGCGAGTATTGGTGTTGCATCCAGACAGTTTGTGGAGGATAAATATGTTTTTAAAGATGGTGTCACGGAAGACGTTCCTGTAGGAATCATTTATTCCGTCACAGGTGGAATTCAACATAAAAATCATTCAGACCGGTTATATCTTGGTGGAAAAGTGTCTTATGGAAACTATTTTAGATGGGGTTTCTTAAGTACAAACCTCGAATTAGGATCTTTTTTTTATGGTCCACATACAGAACAGACAGCCTTTAGCTTCCAGGCAAGCTACTTCACACACCTCTTAGAGCTTGGGGATAAATGGAAAATGAGACAGTTTGTGAAACCGCAATTTGTAATTGGTATGAATCGGTTAGATTCTGAGGCCGACAGACTGAGCCTAAACGAACACGCAAATTTCAACGGTGTATATGGAAATCTATATACAAATTCTAGAAATGGAGCGATAGAAGGCTTTGACGGTTCATTGGTAGGAACCCAAAAATATGTACTTGCATTACAGACCCAGTTTTATTCTCCCTGGGAGCTCTTAGGGTTTCGTTTTAATCCTTTTGTAAATATAACCTTGGGAATGCTTGCTGAAAGTAACAGGAGCTGGAATCGTAATCCAATATATTCCTCTTTTGGAGCAGGCTTCATAATTAGAAATGATTATTTAGTTTTCAGCTCTTTTCAAATGTCTTTTGTCTATTATCCAAACATTCCAGGACAGGGAAACAACGTATTCAAATCCAATGCTTTTGAAACTGACGATTTTGGATTTCAGGATTTCCAGATTGGGAAACCAAGAACAGTGATATACAATTAAAGTTTCCCAGCCTCCCGAAGCAAGTTCGGAACAAGCTCCCCAAATATGGAGAACAGTTTAATCTTTTAAAAACTCTATATTTCTTTTAAGGCCGGAAAACTTGGTGCGTTTTACCGCACTCTTTTTAAATATTTCTCGAAAAATCTCCTCGGTTATCTCCTCCCAGTCTTTTTTACTCATTGAAAGCATTTCTGGATGTGGATTGAAAAGTGGCTCGTTGTGTGGCTTGCTAAAACGGTTCCAAGGACAAACATCTTGACAAATATCACAACCAAACATCCAGTCTTCAAATCTTCCTTTTTCCGATCCCGAGAATTCGGGTGGAATTTCATTTTTAAGCTCAATAGTAAAATAGGAAATACACTTACTGCCATCCACTACCCTATCTGCAACAATAGCATTTGTAGGGCAAGCATCTATGCAGGCGGTACAACTTCCGCAGTGATCTGTTACTGGCGCGTCATATTCCAGTTCCAAATCTAAAATCAATTCAGAAACAAAGTAGAAGGATCCCACTTGTTTTGTCAATAGAAGACTATGCTTCCCAACCCACCCCAAGCCACTCTTGGCAGCCCAAGCCTTATCCAAAACGGGAGCGGAATCTACAAAGGCACGACCGTGTACTTCTCCAATTTCCTCAGAAATGAAGTTCATCAACTGCTTTAATTTATCCTTAATGACAAAATGATAATCTCTCCCATAGGCATATTTTGAAATTTTATAAGTATCCTCCATTTGGGTTTCAGAAGGAAAATAATTCATTAATAAAGAGATAACGCTTTTAGAACCAGGAACCAGCAATGTAGGATCCAATCGCTTGTCGAAATGGTTTTCCAAATACCCCATCTCCCCATTCATATTATTTTTGAGGTAGTTTTCTAAATGAGGCGCTTCCTCCTCCAGAAATTCAGCCTTGCTTATACCACAAGATAGAAAGCCGAGCCGTTTAGCTTCAGCTTTAATTATTTCCGTATATTTTGAACGGTTCTGATTCACGTTTATCGAAAGTTGAATTCTAAAATAGCGTTTTTCGGCTTTAAAGTAATCAAGGGTTTTATTTCAATAGGTGTAGTCCTTTCAGAAATTTTATAGGTTTCAATAACTTCTGCTATTGCCAAAATCATTTCATACATCGCAAAGTTATTTCCTATACACATACGCGGCCCCGCTCCAAAAGGAAAATATTGTCCCGAAAACTGGTTGGCACTCGCTTCCGCAAAACGTTCTGGTCTAAATTCTTTAGGCCGATCCCAATAATCTGGGTTAGTATGAATTTCTAATAATGAAAACAACAAGCTCGAATTCTTTGGAAATATCATTCCATCAAACTCGTCTTCTTCAATATTTACTCGGTCAATAAAATAAGCTGGTGGATAAAGACGAAGTGATTCCTCTATAACATTTTTAGTGAAAGTACAATTTTTAATAAATTCCATCAAAGTTTCTGTCTTTGATTTGGCATCAATTATTTCGGTATAAAGTTTTTCCTGAATCTTAGGATTTCGTGCTAATAACTCACAAGTAAAAGTAAGCGCGTTTGAAGTAGTTTCATGACCAGCAGTAAAAAGAATCAAAATTTCATCAATCAATTGATCATCTGCCATTGCACTTCCATCATCATACCTTGCCTCCAGAAGCATATCGAGCAAATCATCTTGATGCTTGCCTGATTGTCTGCGTTCATCAACAAGTTTCTTAAGAATACCACGCGCCTCATCAGCCTCAAGCATGTGCTTTTTTATTTCACCACTTAAAGTAAACCACCAACCTAGGTAAGGCTGCCGCAGTTCCTTTACCAACATTTCTTGTGCAGATTCCGTGATTTGCTGTAACCTATCAATTTCTTGTTGATTAACAGCACTGCTAAAAAGCGATTTCACTACCGTTTGGAAAGCGAGATTATTGAAAATAGGAAAAATATCCTTTGGTTCGCCAACTTCAATTTTTGAAAGTTCTGTTTGAATTGCGCTTTGAATTGCGCCCAACAAATTTATCAACTGTTTTTTATGGAAGGCTGGCTGTATAAGCTTACGCTGTTTTTGCCAGGCTTCTCCTTCAGATGTCAGCAGACCATGTCCAACATACTTTACTAAATCTCGGGTTTGGATCGGAGATTTTTTGTAGTTTCTATGATTCTTCTGAAGTGCATATTGAGCAAGACTAGGATCACGAGAGAAAATAACCGATTTTCCAAAACCTAATTTCAATCGAAAGGTATCTCCTTTGGTTTCAAAATTTTTATGGTGAAAAGGCAAAGGATTTTTGAGAATCTTGGTGGAATTTACAAGAAACTGAAATGCAGGAACCGATGGTATTTTATTTTGAGCCATATTAATTTCCGTTGAAAGCTTATAATTTAAGCAGCCATTTTGAAAAACGCTCAATCGCGTTTAAAATAAGCCTCCCTGCGTTGATCCTTTCACCTTCCCGAGGTGTTTATAGGCGGCTTCAGTAACTTCCCTTCCTCGTGGTGTTCGCATTATAAAACCTTGTTGAATTAAAAAGGGCTCGTAAACCTCCTCAATAGTTTCTGGACTTTCCGAAACTGCAGTGGCAATAGTAGTAATACCAACTGGGCCTCCTTTAAATTTTTCTATAATGGTTGAAAGAATTTTGTTATCCATTTCATCCAAACCATGCGCATCTACGTTCAATGCATCTAAGCCAAATCTAGCTATTTCTATATCTATCTTTCCATTACCTTTTATTTGAGCAAAATCACGGATTCTACGTAGAAGTGCATTTGCTATTCTAGGTGTACCACGACTTCTACCGGCAATTTCAATAGCAGCTTCCATGGTAATGGGAACATTAAGAATGCCAGCACTACGTTGTAAGATTGTGGTAAGTAGATCTGTGGTATAATACTGCAATCTTGATGATATACCAAAACGAGCACGCATTGGCGCAGTCAATAAACCGGAACGCGTTGTAGCACCTATTAAGGTGAAGGGATTTAGATTAATCTGAACGGACCGTGCGTTCGGCCCCGACTCAATCATGATATCAATTCGATAGTCTTCCATTGCCGAGTAAAGGTATTCTTCTACTATAGGGCTTAGACGATGGATTTCATCAATAAATAGAACATCTCTTTCATCAAGGTTTGTTAACAAGCCAGCGAGATCGCCTGGTTTATCTAAAACTGGACCCGAAGTAACCCTAATATTTACATCGAGCTCGTTTGCAAGAATGTAAGCCAAGGTAGTTTTCCCCAGTCCCGGAGGACCGTGAAACAAGGTGTGATCTAGCGCTTCACCACGCAGATTTGCAGCCTGCACAAAGATCTGAAGATTTTCCAAGGCCTGATCCTGCCCCGTAAAATCATCAAAACTGAGCGGGCGCAACTTTTTTTCAATTTCCAGTTCCTGGGATGAGAGATTTTCTCCTGAAGGATCGAGGTTTTCATTCATATAACAAATATAGCAATCCTTCAGCAGCAACTTAAAAAAAGAAAGCCATACTTTTCAGCATGGTCTTATAATAAAAGTAGATTTCACATTTCCAACACACTCTTATTATCCCAATCAAATAAAGATATTTCATAGAACCGAAATACCGAGTATGTAGTATTACGTGCTTTCTAAGTAACAAAAAAGCCCATCAAAAAAATATGATGGGCTTTCGTTTTAATTTAGATTCCAATTAATGATCATGTTCCTCTTCATTATCTTGAAGTGGTACAGTCTGTGGAATAAAGTCTTGTCCAGGAATAACAAAATCTGTTTCATCCTTATTAAGCTTACTATAATCATAAGCCCATCTGTGTACTACTGGAAGTGGACCATCCCAATTTCCATGGATGTGTATTCTCTCTGCAGTCCATTCCAAGGTAGTTGCATTCCAAGGGTTTTTAGGCGCCATTTTTCCATGAAACATAGAGTGAATAAAGTTATATAAGAATACAACTTGAACGGATATAGTCATGATTGCGAAAAGTGTCATTACAACGTTGATATCAGCTAGATCATCAAAATAAGGGAAGGCTGTATTTGTATAATATCTACGTGGAAGTCCGGCTAATCCAATAAAGTGCATTGGGAAGAATATTCCATATGCTCCAACTGCTGTAACCCAGAAGTGAATATAACCTAATTTCTTATTCATCATTCTCCCTTCAAACATAATTGGGAACCAGTGATAAACTCCTGCAATAAACCCGTAGGCTGCAGAAATACCCATTACTAAGTGGAAGTGAGCTACGATGAAATAAGTATCGTGAATGTTAATATCCAAAGCACTATCTCCCATAATAATTCCAGTTAATCCACCAGTGATAAAGGTGGAAACGAAACCAATACTCCAAAGCATAGCGACGTTCATCTGTAGTTTTCCACGCCAGAGTGTTGTTATCCAGTTAAAGGATTTCACGGCAGATGGAATTGCTATCAGAAGCGTTGTAAATGTAAAGACCGATCCCAGGAATGGATTCATTCCCGACACGAACATATGGTGACCCCAAACAATTGTTGAGAGGAATCCAATGGCCAATAGTGATGCGACCATGGCGCGATAACCAAAGATAGGTTTTCGAGAGTTTGTTGCCATAATCTCTGAAACAATTCCCATCGCGGGTAGAATAACAATATAAACCTCAGGGTGCCCAAGGAACCAGAAGAGGTGTTCAAATAATACGGGCGACCCACCTTGATGGTGTAGTACTTCCCCGGCAATATAAATATCAGAAAGGAAGAAAGAAGTTCCAAAACTCCTATCCATAATCAACATTAAAACTGCAGAAAAAAGAACAGGGAAAGAAACAACTCCAACCATAGCAGTTACAAAGAAAGACCAAACGGTAAGAGGCAATCTAGTCATAGACATTCCCTTAGTTCGCAAGTTCAGTATTGTAACAATAAAGTTAAGAGAACCCAATAAAGACGAAGCAATAAATATTGCCATAGCAATCAACCATAGATTCATCCCCATACCAGATCCTGGAATAGCTTGAGGCAAAGCACTCAAAGGAGGATAAATAGTCCAACCTGCAGAAGCCGGTCCAGCTTCAACAAATAAGGATGAAAGCATTATCATACTTGATATAAAGAATAACCAATAGGACACCATGTTAAGGAATCCAGACGCCATATCTCTAGCTCCAATTTGAAGCGGAATAAGCAGGTTACTAAAGGTTCCGCTCAAACCAGCGGTCAACACAAAGAATACCATTATCGTTCCGTGGATGGTAACTAAGGCCAAATAAACACTTGGGTCCATAACTCCATCTTCTCCCCATTTTCCTAGGAATATCTCATAGATCGTAAAATGGTGATCTGGCCAGGCAAGTTGTAATCTAAAAAACAAAGACATCAATATACCGATCACTCCCATAAAGATACCGGTAATCATGTACTGCTTTGAGATCATCTTATGATCTGTACTAAAAAAGTATTTAGTTACAAAAGTTTGTTTATGATGCCCGTGATCGTCGTGGTTATCGTCTACTGCGTGGATCTGTGCGTTTGCTGACATATCTTTCTAAGCTAATGTTTTAATTATTTTCTTTGCTAAGTTGCTCTGCAAGCGTTGACTGTTCAGCCAACCATGCTTTGTAATCCTTTTCTGATTCCACAATAACTTTCATCTGCATATTGTAGTGGCTAATTCCGCAAATCTTATTACAGATAACTAAATAGTCAAATTCATAAGGCTCTAAAGGTTCGTCCCCTGCTGCTTGTAGTTCTTCACTCTTCGCTCTTCTTATTTCATTAATATTATCAACTTTATCAATAACATGATCTGTAAGTCTCATATCCTCAGTAGTAACAGTTGGTGTAAAAGCAAACTGAGTAATCATTCCCGGAACTACGTTCATCTGAGCTCTAAAGTGAGGCATGTATGCAGAGTGCAACACGTCTTGTGAGCGCATTTTAATTAGTACTTTTCTACCAACAGGTAAATGTAATTCAGTAACTACCTTATCGTCTTGTGCATTAGGATCTGCAGGATCTACACCCAACACATTGACTCCTTTTATCAAACGAACATTCGCTTCACCTAAAGTATTATCATTTCCTCCGTATCTAGCTTTCCAGTTAAACTGCTGTGCATAAAGCTCAACAATTAATGGATCGTCATCTTTATCAACATTCATAATATCCGTCCAAGTAAATAGACCATAGATAATTAATCCTGCTAGTGTAACTACCGGAATTATCGTCCAAATAAACTCCAACTTATCGTTGTCCGCATAGAAGGTCGCTCTTTCAACCTTATTACCGCGATAAATAAAAGCGAAGTAGTGTAACACTCCTTGCGTAAGGATTCCCACAAAAAATATGAGAATCATTGAGATCAGCATTAAGTTGTCAATCTGTGATCCATGTTCAGATCCTGACTCGGGTAAAAGTGTACCACTCCAAAACCAAAAACTAGCAATTGTTAAGATATAAATAAACGCTAGAAAACCCAGCATTAAATAACCTTGGTTATTGTTGTCTTTATTGGTTGCTATATCAGCATGACCAACAGGTTTGGTTCGTGCTAACTGGAATATTCTCTTTATCTGCCAAACTGCGACTATAAAGAGTAGGATTACGATTATAACTAAAAATGCGGTCATCTTTGAATATCTTCTTTTAGTTTATTAAAAATGGTAATTTTCGCTTTCTCTAATGAATGGATCGTTCTTAGGTCTTAATGAAACTTTGCTAAGACCGTTTCCAACCACAAGAATGAAAAGACCTAAAAAGAACAATATAGCTGCTATCTCAGGAATTCCAAAACCATAATGGTGGCCAACAGTTGAAGGCATAACCAATAAGTAAACGTCTATATAGTGGCCAATCAAGACAACAACCCCAGTAATAACAACAAACCAAGGTATTCTCTTATAGTCACTATTCATCAATAGTAATATAGGGAAAACAAAATTAAGTATAAGCATTCCAAAAAACAACACTTGATACTCTTGAATTCTAATAATGAAATAAGTTACCTCTTCTGGAATGTTGGCATACCAGATAAGCATAAACTGTCCGAACCATAAGTAACACCAGAAAATACTGAAAGCAAACATGTATTTCGCTAAATCGTGAAGGTGCTTATCACTAATGAATTCTACTAAGCCACGGTTTCTTAGGTGAATAACCACTAAAGCTATAACTGTAATCGCCGAAACGAAAAGACTAGAAAAGATATACCAAGGGAAAAGTGTACTATACCAGTGTGGTGTCATAGACATAAACCAATCCCAAGACATTGTAGCTTCCGTAATTAAGAAGAAAATCAAAAAGAAAACTGAAGCTTTAAAGTTTTTCCTGTAGGGTGCAAAATCGGTAGCATCATCTTGTGCCAAAGAGTTCTTCCTTGAATAATAACGATACCAGTTCCAACCTATTAGATAAATAACACCTCTTATAAGGAAAAATGTAAAATTCAAATACCCAGATTTCTCTTGTAATATTTTATCACTAGCTACCAAATCTTCGTTTTGCCAAGGGAAAAAGTGTGTTCCTGCAAAAATAGCGATCAAGAAAACAATTATGGATCCAGGTAACACATATGCAGTTATCCCCTCCATTACCCTATAGAGTACTGGCGACCATCCTGCTTGTGAAGCATATTGAATAGCATAAAAAACCAGAACTCCTAAAGCGATCATGAAAAAGAAGAAAGCTGCAACAAAGGTTGCTGACCAAGGTCTAGCTTGATATTGGTGCAATACGTGTTCTTCATGAGAAGAGGCGCCTTGCCCTTCAGCACTTAAATCGGTTGCATGTTCCATGGTCTCCTCAGAATAACCTTCATCTCCTCTAGCTACATCAACAAAACTTGATGTTTCGCCATCTTCGTGGCCAGCAGCTGAATGGCCTTCCTGTTGAGCCAAAATTTTATTCACATCCTCTACTGTCTTTGGTGTTGTTAGAAAACCATAGGTTATCCCTGCCAGTCCAAGAACGATTAGAATGATAGAAAACAGTTTTAATTTACTAGGTAGCGTGTACATATCTTTAGCTATTCTCTTTTAATACTTTATTTAGATTCAATTTCAGAAGTTGTATTGTCTTCTGTTTTTGCAGTTTCCTCTTCGGGCTTATTTTCAGCATTAGAAGCCTTTGAAGTTTCTAATATACCTGGCTCCCCGTTAAGAGACGCTTTTAAATCCATAACATGCATAGCAATCTGCCAGCGTTCCTTTTCATTTGTTTGCGAAGCATAAGAGCCCATGGCATTCAGTCCGAATGTTTCTACGTGATATATACCTCCCATAACAATATTACGTCCAGCATCAGCATAACTTGGTATCCCCAAAAATTTCTCACGAGTAGCTAATATTCCTTGACCATCACCTTTATCACCGTGACATACTGCACAATAAATAGTGAATAAATGTGATCCAGTAGCAAGATTCTCTTCTGTTACCTCGTAAGGGTTTTTAAGATTAGCTTTTGCTAACTCTAAACCTTCATTGGTATCGTCATATTCATAAGGTACAAAACCACGTGGAATAGAGTTTTCTGCTGGCAGCATTGCAGCTTGTTGTCCTGGAAAAATATCATATTCACCATACGTTTCATAGCCAACAGACTCGTACATATTAGGAAAATATTGATAGTTCGGTTTTTTATCATTAAAACAAGAAACCATGGTCGCAGATGCGAGAATGGCAATTCCTATGTTTATTAGTGTTTTCATATTAATGATCTTGCTCGTTTTCAATTAAACTAATTTCTGATGCGCCAGTGTCATACAAAAACTTTGAAAGTTTTTCGACATCCTGATTATTAGCATCAACCTCCATTAAGAAATGGTCATCCGTTGTGCGAATATCAGGGTTTTCAGCCTTTCTAAAAGGCCAAAGTTTACTTCGCATATAAAATGTGATTACCATAAGGTGACCAGCAAAAAATACGGTCATTTCAAACATAATAGGAATGAAAGTTGGCATATTCTGATAGAAAGTAAAACTTGGCTTACCTCCAATATTCTGTGGCCAATCGTCAATCATCATGTAATTCATCATCAACATCGCAACTGACAAACCAACCAATCCGTAAAGAAATGATGTGATTGCAAGTCGAGTTGGTGCAAGGCCCATAGCGTGATCCAATCCATGAACAGGAAATGGAGTAAACACTTCAGAAATATGATAATTTGCCGCGCGGGTCTGTGAAACGGCTTGCATCAACAAGTCGTCATCCGTATAAATAGCGTGTATCTTTTTAGCAGCCATAATTAATTTTTATTTTTTAACATTAGTGCCTGTCCAGCCCAATCATCGCGCTTGGCCCTTCCTGGGAATTCACCAATAATATCATCCAATAAATCGTATTCGCGGTCGGTCATTTTGCTAACCTGTCCAAAAGTAAAGATGCCCAATTGGTGTAGTTTTTGTTCCATTACTGGTCCTACTCCACTAATTTTCTTAAGATCATCTTGTTTATCAACAGCAGGGTCAAAAGCACCAACAGTACCAAGTATAGTATCTATATTTCCTCTGTGACGTTCGAAATCCACTTCACTGCTCTTTAAATCATCTCTATCTGAATGATCAAACGGAGATTCAAAATGCTTTCCTTCTACGTTTGCAGCTGGTCCAGCTTCTGCAGGATATTCCTCAACATGCTGTACATGGCTCACGTTATCACCGTGCTCGGCACGTAATCTCTTGAAACTCTCTCCTGAAGTTTTCAAAATTGTTTTTACCTCTGCTTGTGCTATCACTGGGAATGTACGTGCATAAAGAAGGAAAAGTACAAAGAAGAAACCAATGGTACCCATAAAGGTTCCTATATCAACAAATGTAGGCTGGAACATTGTCCAAGAAGAAGTCAATCTATCTTTACTAATGTTTACCACAATAATATCAAAACGCTCAAACCACATTCCAATGTTTATAATAAGAGCAACGAAGAATGTCCAAACAAAATTTCTTCTCCACTTTTTAACCCACAAAGTAAGTGGTACAATAAAGTTACAAGTAATCAATGCCCAGAACGCCCACCAATATGGCCCAGTAGCGGCACCAAAAGAAAGGTAGGTGTAGTTTTCATAAGGTACACCAGAATACCAACCAATAAAGTACTCAATAGCGTAAGCCACAGTAACAATCCCACCTGTTAACAAGATAACCTTGTTCATATATTCAATATGCAGAATTGTAATATAACTTTCAAGATGCGAAACTTTTCTCATTATAATAAGAAGCGTTTGCACCATCGCAAATCCAGAGAAAATAGCCCCAGCCACAAAGTATGGTGGGTAAATTGTACTATGCCATCCTGGAACTACCGAAGTAGCAAAGTCAAAAGATACAATGGTATGCACTGAAAGTACCAAAGGTGTTGCCAAACCAGCCAAAACTAGTGACACTTCCTCAAAACGTTGCCAGTCTTTTGCACGACCACTCCAACCGAAACTAAGAATTCCGTATATTTTTTTCTGAAAAGGACTTTCCGTCTTATCACGAATCATCGCGAAATCAGGAAGTAGACCTGTCCACCAAAACACTAATGAAATAGATAGGTAGGTAGAAATAGCGAAAACATCCCAAAGTAGTGGCGAGTTAAAGTTAACCCATAAGGATCCAAACTGGTTAGGAATAGGTAGTACCCAATAAGCCAACCATGGACGACCCATGTGGATAATAGGGAACAATCCCGCTTGAACAACCGCAAAAATTGTCATTGCTTCAGCAGAACGGTTTACAGCCATTCTCCATTTTTGACGGAAAAGTAGTAATACTGCAGAAATCAGTGTTCCTGCGTGACCAATACCTACCCACCAAACAAAGTTAGTAATATCCCAAGCCCAACCGATGGTCTTGTTTAATCCCCAAGTTCCAATTCCTGTTGAAACCGTATAGATGATACACCCTAAACCCCATAAAAATGCAATAAGGGCTATGGTAAAAACAATCCACCAAGATTTATTTGCTTTTCCTAAAACAGGAGCTGCTACATCTGCACTGATGTCAGAATAAGACTTTTCTCCCAGAACCAGTGGTTCTCTTATAGGTGCTTCGTAGTGTGACGACATATTTAATTAAATAATTGGTTCTTGATTAAAATTTTTAAGCTTCCGAAGTGTTTCTAACTATCATTTGATAGAAAACATTCGGCTTAGTTCCTATATTCTCAAGAAGATAGTACATTCTATCATCTTTCTTTCTTTCTAAAATTTCAGATTCTTCATCATTAACGTCTCCGAAAACCATTGCACCAGTTTCACAGGCGTTAACACAAGCCGTAGAAAATTCTCCGTCTTTTACAGGTCTTCCCTCACGCTTGGCATCAAGTATCGTTTTTTGAGTCATTTGGATACATAGAGAACATTTCTCCATTACCCCACGAGAACGTACAACCACATCTGGATTAAGCACCATTCTACCTAGGTCATTATTCATATTGTAATCAAACTCATCGTTCTCATTATATAAGAACCAGTTGAAACGACGTACTTTATACGGACAGTTGTTAGCACAGTAACGAGTACCTACACAACGGTTATAAGCCATGTGGTTTTGTCCTTGACGACCGTGTGAAGTTGCCGCAACTGGACAAACAGTTTCACAAGGTGCGTGATTACAATGCTGGCACATTACAGGTTGAAATGCAACCTGTGGATTCAAGTATGCTGGAGTTTCCACCGCTTCATAACTATCAAAAGCAGGAAGATCCTCAGACATTTGAATTTCATCCTTAAAGGTTTCCCCTGCAGAATAATATCTATCAATACGCAACCAGTGCATATCACGGAATTTTCTTATCTCGTCTTTCCCTACAACTGGAACGTTATTCTCAGCGTGACAAGCTATAACACAAGCCCCACAACCAGTACAGGCATTTAAGTCAATTGAAAGATTAAAGTGGTGCCCTATTGAAGTATCGAATGGACTCCAAATATCTGCTTTCTGATCGCGAATCTCAACAGGATTGTGATCGTAATCAACTACAGGAACAGCATTCCATTCTTTTATATTCTTCGTGTTGAATATCTCAAGAGTAGTGTCCTTAATAATATCGTCGCTACGGCCTGCCATCGTGTTCTGTAATTGAACACAAGCAAATTCGTGCATTCCGCCAGCTTTCTCAAGAGAGACTTTCTGTACATCAGAAAAATTTTGGTACAATGGATAAGCATTGATACCTGTTTGCATTTCTTCTTGAATTGCAGCCGTTTTACCGTAACCTAATGCCAAACCTACAGAGCCTTGTGCTTGCCCTGGCTGAATGATAACAGGAATACTTTCAAGCACCACATTACCCATTGTTAAATTAACGTAGCTACCGTTTAAAGCACCGTTGGACACGTTTTCATTAACAAGACCTAAATCCTCAGCATCTGCTTGCGAAATAGTCAAATAGTTATCCCATGACGCTCTTGTAATAGGGTCTGGAAATTCTTGCAACCAAGGGTTGTTAGCCTGTTGACCATCACCCAAACCAGTCGAAGTATATAATGTAAGCTCATAGCCACCTTCTTGTGAAAGACCAGAAAGCGCTCCATTAGAAGTACTTTCACTCAATGAAGCAGATCCTTCAACTGAAGGCTTCACTTCCTCCATCATAACTTCTGCATTGCTTGCAAAAACTCCGGCTTCTAATGCTTTATTCCAAGAACCTCCCTCAAGAATTGAGGTATTCCAGCTCTCTTTTATATAATCGTAATATTTCTGTGAATTACCCGTCCATTTTAACAAACAGTCTTGAAATTGACGTGTATTGAATAATGGACGAATTGTTGGCTGCATAAGGCTATAAGTACCTTTTTTGAGTTGTGCATCACCCCAAGATTCTAGGTAGTGTGGTGTTGCAGCAACCATTTTAGCCAATGAAGCAGTAGCATCTTGTTTCATTCCGAAAGCAAGACTCATTTCAAGATTTTGGTAAGCTTCGGCAAATTCAGCACTATTAGGTAAAGAATATACTGGATCTACACCAACAGAAATCATCCCTTTTATTGTCCCTGAAACAACGCCGTTAACAACGTCCATTACTTCAGAATTACTTCCTTGTCTTGTAAGCAATGGTTTGTTTATATCCATTGCTTGGCTATTAGAATTAAATCCTAATGCCGCAGTTTGTGAAGCAACATCTGGCAAACTAGTTACCAATAATGCTTTTCCACCTGCTTTTTGTAATTGTGCTTTTGCTTTGTTTACAGCATCAACAATATTTTCAGGCAAGCCAGAAGTGCTTCCACCTGTTAATGCTTTTAAAATTTCAACTTGTTGAGACGGAGTTGCAAGAACGCGTTTGTCCGCTTTAGCACCAGTTAAAGTTAAGTTAGCTTCAAACTGAATATGACGGGAAATCTTACCATTTTTAGGCACTCTTCCTTTCGCATAACCTTTACTATAGCTTCCACCTTGCCAATCTCCTAAGAAATCAGCTCCTACTGATACGATCACATCAGCTTTTGAAAAATCGTAGTCTGGCAAAGCACGTGTTCCATATTTACTTTGGAAAGCATCCAAAGCACCTGAACAAGATATTGTATCATAAACAACGTGACGTACATTAGGGTACTTAGCAGAAAATTCCGAAATCAGTTTTGAAGTAGAAGGACTTGCAAATGTTTGCGTAAGAAGAACAACATCTTTTCCAGACATTTCATTCATCTTCTGCGCAACGGCAGTATCAAATTCTGGCCAAGAAACTTCAGCACCATCAACCATTGGTCCGGTCAATCTGTGCTTATCATATAATGAAAGAACAGAAGCATGGACTCTACCATTTACGCTTCCACCATTTAGTGCTAAATCGTTTTTTTCAATTTTAATCGGGCGACCTTCACGTGTTTTTACCAAAACATTGGCAAAATCAAAACCATCGGCCATTGTTGAAGCGTAATAATTCGCAACACCAGGAACTATTTCATCCGGTAACACAACATACGGGATTGACTTAACGACGGGTCCTTCACAAGCTGCCAAAGTAGCTGCAGCGGTAGTAAAGCCCACGTACTTTAAGAAATCACGACGCGAAGTTGAAGATGATTCCAATGCTTTTTTATCGCCAAGGAATTCGTCTGTAGGGATTTCAGTTACAAACTCTTTATCCTGCAGCGCCTTAACAATCGCACTGTCTTCGTTCAGCTCTTCAACACTTTTCCAGTATTTCTTGTTTGATGACATATTGCTATCTGTAATTTTCCTTTAAAACTTTATTAATAGTGGCATTTACCACATTCAATTCCACCCAATTCGGCGATTGTTAACTTATCAACACCATACTTTTTAGAAAGCTCCTCGTGGATTTTGGCGTAATATTCATTGTTCTCCAAGTTCACGTTAGTTTCCTTATGACAACTAATACACCATCCCATTGTTAATGGGGAAAACTGCTCCATAACCTCCATAGTCTCTACTGGACCATGACAAGTTTGACAAGCAACACCTGCAACAGTTACGTGTTGTGAGTGATTAAAATAAGCGAAATCTGGAAGGTTATGTATACGAACCCATTTTACAGGTTCTGTTTTACCAGTGTATTCCTGCTCATCAACGTCCCAACCTACAGCCTTATATAATTTCGCAATTTCTCCGTCGTAAAATTCTTTTGAGTATTCGTCCGTAGCGGTTTCTTCAGCAACTTCTGAAATATTCTGATGACAGCTCATACATACATTCAATGAAGGTATTCCTGCTGTCTTACTCTTTCTAGCAGAACTGTGGCAGAAATTACAATCAATCTGATTATCGCCAGCGTGTATTTTATGTGAATAATGAATTGGTTGAACCGGAGCATACCCCTGATCTACCCCAACCTGCATTAAATACCCATAAGCAAAGTAACTTCCTACAAGAATTAAAAAGGCTGAAAAAACCAAAACTAAAAACTGGTTCTGCGCAAAAGCTTTCCATATAGGAAGTCTCTTTTCCTTTTCATCCTTTTCATAAACGACACCATTAGCCTCAGCTATTCTTTTCAAGGTATTTGTTACCAAGTAAAGCATAATAACCAACAGCAAGAAGATTAGCGCCAAGGCTCCTAAAACGAGCCCATTCGAAACACCACTTCCTCCACCAGTTGCTGCACCTGCATCTGCGGTTTCAGCTCCAGCAGCAGCTTTAGGCTGAGATTTTGGCTTACTAGTATATGCTAGAATATTATCAATATCCTCTTCCGAAAGTCCCGGGAAAGGAGGCATTATCATGTTATTATATTCCTCAGAAATCTTTTTGGCGTCTGCATCACCAGAAGCAATAAGTCCCTGACTGTCTTTAATCCAATCGTGCAACCAATCTCTATCAAGTTTGTCTGTTATACCCCTCAAAGGTGGGCCAACAGCTTTCTTGTCCATTTTATGACAAGCAGCACAGTTTGCTTTAAATAGAGATTCACCCGCAGCAACATCGCCCCCAGCAGCATCGGCTGGCGCATCGGCAGCAGCTTCTTCTTTGGCAGGATCATCCTGAGAATATATGGAAGTCGAAAAAGTTAGTGCGAACACTAACATTAGGAGTGACAGTTTTGATCGTAGATGTATAAAATTCACCTTTTTCATACTAATGGTTAAATTATTGTCGATAGTTTGGTGTAGAATTAGTTAGCCTCTAAATATGTTCAGATACTCAATCCACACCACAAATAAAGGAGCAAAAGTACATTATAAAGTGGATTTTGGAAATGTAAACAAACTGTTAACGGTCAATTTATACTTGTTCTAAATAATAAATTAGCCCCTCATCAAGTTATTAAGTTTTACATTTGCATTAAAGATAAACATTTATGAATTCCAAATATTTCTCCAAGCTTTTTATTGCCAGTATTTTAGTTCTATTTATGACTGACAAAGGCTTTTCGCAAAACGCGACACTCACCGTAAATCAAGACGCCAAAGTAACTCAGTTGTTAAAAGTAAAGAAAGAGTTGGAAAAAGATAACAAACTTTCAGACGGCTTCACAATACAATTGTACTACGGCGAACTAAACAAAGCGGACTCAATGCTCAAAAAATATAGATCAAGTTTTGGAGATTGGCCCGGAACCATCGAGTATGAGACTCCAAATTACAAGGTATGGGCTGGTAATTTTTCTTCAAGAATAGAGGCAGAACGGGCTCTTTTAGAAATTCAAAAGAAATTTTCTTCAGCTTTTATACTTAAACCTGAACGAAGAAAGTAATAGTTTAATCCTTCAACCCCCAAGTTATCGTCTGTTCTTCCGGAAACTTTAAAAATATTCAAAAGGTATCAGGAAGCAGAATACTTATCAATTACCTCATTCTTGGAAGGGTTTACATTGCACTAAGAATCGCAACCAACTCGACGAGATTAAAAAAAACAGGCCTTTAATAAAAAGCTCCGTTCTCACCGTAAAAACGGGTCACTTTTCTTCATATTGTGCCTCAAAAGTTCAGTCTCAAACTTTGAATACCCAAAATGTAGAATCCAAAGCATACGTCACGTAAAAGCCTCATTGATTCCGTATTTACGGTCCATTCTATCATTAGAAGGCAGTTCCCGTCTTTCCGCCAATATCATTGACGTAAGTAGAAGTATAAGGCTGAAAAGAATAGTCTAGTGAGCAATTGAACGTCTTCAATTTCGTAGATCTCATCTTCCTAAATTGAATAAGAGCCTATGTTATTGTCTACTTAGCTCCAAGTACACCTAGTTCTTGTGCGACGCAAATTCAAGCTCTACACTCAAGTCCAGGAATCGCACATCTTTATTAGGAAGCCTCATTTCAGGATAAGAATGAAAAACTTAAACCACTCAACTATCCTTATTAATTTAAACTGCACTGTATCAAAAGTCAAAAAAATTACGTTCCACAGAATAAAAAAGCGACCTGAAAAATTAATTTCAGGTCGCTTATAATTATTTGAAAAAAATGATTTACTTCAACTTTTTCTTAACGGCTACTTCTTGGAACGCCTCAATAATATCGTTCTCATGAATATCATTGTAGTTTTTAATCTGAATACCACAATCATAACCTTTAGCTACTTCTCTCACATCATCTTTAAAACGCTTTAATGAAGAAAGCTCTCCAGTGTAAACTACTACACCTTCACGGATAAGTCGGATTCCAGAGTTTCGGAATATTTTTCCGGTTAACACCATACATCCTGCAATAGTACCAACTTTAGAAATTTTGAATGTTTCACGAATTTCAGCAGTACCAGTGATCTCTTCTTTCATTTCTGGCGAAAGCATCCCTTCCATCGCATCTTTCAAGTCGTTGATTGCGTCATATATAATAGAATATGTACGAATATCAATTTCTTCTTTGTCTGCAATTTGGCGTGCATTACCCATTGGGCGAACGTTGAAACCAATAATAACAGCATCTGAAGCAGAAGCTAATAACACATCACTCTCTGTTATTGGACCCACCGCTTTGTGGATAATGTTAACTTGAATTTCTTCAGTAGAAAGTTTTTGGAACGAATCTGTCAATGCCTCCACAGAACCATCCACGTCACCTTTAAGGATAATGTTCAATTCTTTGAAATCTCCAAGAGCGATACGTCTTCCAATTTCATCAAGCGTAATATGACGTTGCGTTCTAACAGATTGTTCTCTTTGCAATTGTGTACGTTTTGTTGCAATTGTTTTTGCTTCACGTTCGTCGTCAAATACATCAAACTTATCACCTGCTTGAGGTGCGCCGTCTAAACCAAGTACAGAAACCGGAGTTGATGGACCAGCCTCTTTTACATTGTTTCCACGTTCATCCTGCATTGCTTTTACCTTTCCACTGTGTTGGCCAGCAAGAACATAATCTCCTACTTTCAAGGTTCCACCTTGTACCATAACAGTTGAAACATATCCTCGACCTTTATCTAAGAATGCTTCTACTACCGTACCGTTTGCACGGCGTTTTGGATTTGCAGTAAGTTCTAGCAACTCAGCCTCGAGCAATACTTTTTCAAGTAATTCCTTGATACCTAGACCCGTCTTAGCAGAAACGTCTTGTGACTGTATTTTACCTCCCCAATCCTCTACCAATAGATTCATTTGGGCTAAGCCTTCCTTAATCTTTTCGGGATTAGAGGTTGGTTTATCAATTTTGTTGATCGCAAACACTATAGGTACACCAGCAGCTTGTGCGTGGCTTATAGCCTCTTTTGTTTGTGGCATAATGGCGTCATCCGCAGCTACTACAATAATTGCAAGGTCAGTAACCTGTGCACCACGGGCTCGCATAGCGGTAAACGCTTCGTGACCAGGAGTATCAAGGAAAGCCATTTTTTGACCATCTTCCAATTCTACCCCGTATGCACCAATATGCTGTGTGATTCCACCAGATTCTCCAGCGATCACATTTTCTTTTCTAATATAATCCAGTAACGATGTTTTACCGTGGTCAACGTGACCCATTACGGTAACAATTGGTGCACGCGAGACTAAATCTTCCGGTGCATCAATCTCCCTATCTATGGATTCTTCGAGGTCAGCTGTTATAAACTCAACTTCATAGCCAAATTCATCAGCAACAATACTCAAAGTTTCGGCGTCAAGACGTTGGTTCATCGTTACCATCATCCCCAATGACATACATGCAGAAATAATTTTAGTAACTGGAACGTCCATCATCGTGGCCATTTCACTTGCGGTAACAAACTCAGTAATCTTTAGTAGTTTACTATCAGCTTCTTGTTGCGCTTGTTCGTCCTCCGTTTTTTGACGGTGGGTATCTCTCTTATCACGACGGTATTTTGCACCTTTCCCTTTAGAGGATTTCCCTTGAAGTTTTTCTAGGGTTTCACGCACTTGTTTTTGTACGTCTTCCTCGCTCGGCTCCTCTTTTGGTGTATTGCTACGAGTTTTTCTTCCTCCTCCGCGTTTGTCTCTGAAGTTTGAGGAACCACCACCTTTTGCAGGCTCTTTACTTATGCGGCGTCTCTTACCTCTTCTATCCTTTTTATCATCAGACTTAGCGTCCTTTTTCTTTTCCGGCTTTTTAAACTGAGAAAGATCAATCTTTTGACCTGTAAAGTTAGGGCCGTCTAGTTTGCGATATTGTGTTGTAACCGTATCAGATTCTTTAGAAGCCTCATCGTTCGATTCCTCTTTAGGCTCTTCCTTTTTAGGGTCTTCCTTTTTAGGCTCTTCTTTTTTTGAATCTTCTTTCGGAGATTTCTCTTTTGAAGGTTCTTTTGCAACTGGAGTCTCTTTAGGCTTCTCCGTAGATTTTGCAACTTCTTCCTTTTTAGGCTCCTCTTCCTTAGCAGGAACTTTAGTCGGCTTGGGTTCAGCCTTCTCTGTTTTCTCAGCTTTAGGCTTCTCAGCTACAGGTTCAGATTCTTTAGCTTCTTCCTTTTTCCCTTCTTCGGCTTCAACTGGCTTTTCCTCAGACTTCGGCTCAGGCTTTTCTTCTTCTTTTTTGGCTTTTCCAGAAGCAAGGTCAATCTTGCCCACTTGCTTTGGTCCGTCCAATTTTACTTCAGATTTTATAACCCGAGAAGCTTCTTCCTTCTTCTGCTTTTCTTCCAGCTCTCGCTCACGCTCTAAACGCAATTCTTCTTTTTCTTTGCGTTTTTCCTCACCTACTTCTTTGGAAGCATCCTTCTTACTCTTGTCGGTTTCAAACTCTTCAAAAAGAACTCCGTACTCATCACCCGTTATTTTGGTATTGGGACTAGCGTCCACCTCGAACCCTTTGGAACCTAAAAATTCCACGGCACGATCCAACGAGATGTTGAACTCACGTAATACCTGACTTAGCCTTTTCTTTTTTACTTCAGCCATAAATGCTTTTCCTGTTTTGTCTTTTTAAAAAATTTGTATAAAAGTAATTAAAGTTTCAATTACTCTTCAAATTCTTCTTTTAATATATTAATTACATCACGTATGGTCTCTTCTTCAAGGTCGGTACGTTTTACCAGATCGTTGATATCGTGTTCCAATACGCTTTTTGCGGTGTCTAATCCAATTTTACTGAATTCTTGAATTATCCAGCCTTCAATTTCATCTGAAAATTCGCTTAATTCCACATCTTCTTCGGCACCTTCACGAATTACATCTATTTCGTAACCAGTTAACTGGCCAGCCAAACGAATGTTATGTCCACCACGACCTATTGCCTTGCTCACTTCCTCTGGACGAAGAATAACCTCAGCACGTTTTTTCTCTTCATCAATTTTGATTGAAGTTACTTTCGCTGGGCTTAAAGCTCGAGTGATATATAAGTTTAGATTTTCCGTATAATTTATTACGTCAATATTCTCATTTCCAAGCTCGCGAACAATTCCGTGGATTCTAGACCCTTTCATTCCCACACAAGCACCAACTGGATCAATACGATCATCGTAAGAATCAACAGCTACTTTTGCTTTTTCACCTGGAATACGAACTACTTTTTTAACGGTAATCAAACCATCAAAAACCTCTGGAATTTCTTGTTCAAACAATTTTTCCAGAAAAACTGGATTCGCTCGAGACATGATTATTGTTGGCTTGTTACCTTTTAGATCAACACTTTCAATAATTCCACGAACGTTATCTCCTTTTCTAAAGAAATCTGAAGGAATTTGTTTTTCCTTTGGAAGGATTATTTCATTTCCATCATCATCTAACAAGATAATAGCACGATGACGTATGTGATGTACCTCAGCAGTATAAATCTCACCTTCAAGATCTTTAAAATGCTTATATATAATAGTATTGTCGTGTTCGTGTATTTTTGAAATAAGATTTTGGCGCAGTGCTAATATTGAGCGACGGCCAAGGTCAATTAACTTTACCTCTTCTGAAACATCTTCCCCTATTTCAAAATCAGGCTCAATTTTTTGAGCAGCTGACAATGAAATTTCTTCATTTGGATCTTCTACCTCACCATCTGCAACCACAACTCGGTTTCTCCATATTTCAAGATCGCCCTTATCTGGGTTTACAATTATATCAAAGTTATCATCACTCCCGTACTTCTTTTTAAGTGCGCTGCTGAAAACTTCTTCAAGTATCGCCATAAGCGTTACTCTGTCTATTTGTTTATCGTCTTTAAATTCCGAAAAAGAATCGATTAGTGCTAAGTTCTCCATATCAATTCAATTAAAATGTTATCATCACTTTTGCTTCCATAATATCTGTGTAAGGCAATACAGCCTCTTTTTGAACGGTGACTTTTCCCTTGCCAACAGGTTTGGGTTCGCGCGCAGACCATGTTAAGGTACAACTTTCGTCGTTAGCGGCAATCAGCTCACCTTCAATTTTTTCTTCTTTTGTGGTTTTTACTTTTAGGACTCTTCCTATATTTCTTTTGTACTGTCTCGGTAATGTTAATGGCTCAGAAACGCCTGCAGACATAACTTCTAAAGAAAAATCATATTCTTCTCTATCTAAATTATGTTCAATTACTCGGCTAACGGCTATACAATCTTCGACTGTAACGCCTTCGTCGCCGTCCAGAATGACCCGTATTTGGTTATCTTCAGAAATATTAAGGTCGATTAAAAACAGTGACTTGTTTTCGTCAAGCGCAGTTTCGAGCAGTTGTGCTACTTTTTCACGCATTAGTTTAATTTAAGCTATAAAAAGAGGGGACTTTAGTCCCCTCAGATATTTTCGTATCAAATTCGGTGCAAATATACTATAAATTTTAATATTATAAAAACCAAGGACAAACGATTTTATTTTTGTAATTTGAAGCGACCAAAAAACAACTAATAACCAAAATTTATGAAACGTATCCTCGTCCCCACAGATTTCTCCGAACAAGCCGAAAACGCTCTAAAAGTTGCCATAAAAATCGCACAAGAACACGACGGTGAAATCTACGTCATCCATTCTATGGAAATGCCACTTCACCTTTCAACAAACTCTAATTCAGGTGACCTTCCCGAATCCTTATTCTTTATAAAACTAGCAGAAAAACGCTTTAGCGAT
This sequence comes from Aequorivita sp., assembly GCA_052105975.1. Taxonomy (GTDB): domain Bacteria; phylum Bacteroidota; class Bacteroidia; order Flavobacteriales; family Flavobacteriaceae; genus Aequorivita. The sequence goes on from JBQEAY010000001.1 coordinate 252,044, forward strand.
CTCCGTAAAATGCCTTACTTAAAAGGTATGGTCTTAAATGAATCAATTGGCCACAACGAAATTTATGAAGACATTGAAGATGCTTGTAAAAAAAATAATATAGACCTTATAGTGATGGGCTCCAACGGAGCTAGTGGTTTTAAGGAAATGTTCGTTGGTAGCAACACTGAAAAAGTAGTACGCACCTCGGAAACACCAGTTTTAGTAATAAAAAATGACCATCCAAACCTTAACATTGACGACTTTGTATTTGCGACTGACTTCTCAGAAGAAGGACGCACAGCACTAGATAAAGCACAAAAATTTGCCAAAAAAGTGGGTGCAAAAATGCATTTACTCTATGTGAATACTCCAGCAGGTTTTAAAACTTCGGTACAAGCTCAAGAAATTATGGAAAATTTTGTGAGAGGGATGGGCGTTGAAAATTACACCCTTAATATATATAACGATACTTCTGTAGAAAAAGGGATTCTGAATTTTACAAATTTTATTAATGCCCAATTAATTGGAATGGGAACGCACGGCCGCAAAGGAATCTCACACTTCTTTAATGGAAGCATTAGTGAAGATATGGTGAACCACGCCAATATGCCGGTGATCACATTTAAGATTTAAATGAAGTATCTTTTCCCGGCAATATTAATTCTGTTTTTTAGCTGTAACGAATTTTCTAGTGTAGACAAATCAGAAACAGATTTACTTACCCCAAAAACCTCTGTCGTTCCAAAAACGGAGATTCCTGAAGGAGCCTTAATGGCAGATTTCATTGGAAATAAAGATTCCCTATATGCTTTTATAAAAGAGATTGACACATCAAATAACACCACACTTATTGGTTTTGAAAATGATGAATTACCTGAAATTAGAATTCCTGAAAGTGTAGGTGCGTATCTTAAGATATTAAAACTTAAGAACTTTGGGAACGATGTTCTATTGGTAAACGCCAAACTAAGAGACACCAACTTTAATGAATACTATATTTTCGTTTGGAAAGACTCCAATTGGAGCCAGCCGGTTAATAGGTTTGATATTCACAAAAGCAATATGACAGATACGTTGATCCCTATTAAAAATAACCCTGAAGATAGTACACAACTGCTACGCTATTATTCGGCTTTTGAAATGGACCGGACGACCGATAAGAAATTCACTTGGAAACTTATGCAGGAGAGCGTGCCGATTAGAGAATAAGGTTATTTTCACTGCTCAATCAACACTATAGAGGATATTCAAGGCAAGTTCTTTGCAAAATTTTAGGCTCTATTATCAATCAAATTCACAGGCTTCCTACTTAAAGGAGGAAAACGAAGCATATCTATTTCTTCTTTGGAAGCAAATTCAATCTTAGGCGCAACGCGGAGTTTGGCACGGAAATGATCCTTTATTTCCAATAACCATTCCTCAGAAATATTTTCAGAAGCAATCTTTATTAAAATCTCGTCTGTACCCAAGTCATTGTGGAAAATTTCGATAACGTAACTATCAATCTCTGGGAAGTTATTCAGTATATTATACATAGCTGGCGGATAGAGCGTGGTTCCCTTATATTTTATCATCTGTTTTTTACGCCCAACTACTGGCCCTAATCGCATTGTGTTTCGTTCACATTGACAAGGCTGACCATGACTCTGCACAAGATCACCAGTTTTAAATCGCAATAATGGCATAGCTTCTACCCCAAGTGTTGTAATTGTCAGTTCGCCAACTTCGCCATCTTCGACGGGCAGATCATTATCATCGAGAATTTCAGCAATTATTAGTTCTGGATGATGATGACCTCCATTATGTATTTCACATTCGTTGAATGCTGTACTCATTTCGGTAGACGCATAGGTTGAGAAAAGTTCGATATCCCAATCCTTTTTTATCTTTTTTGCTAAAACATTTAGTGAAAAATCTTGCTCACGGATTGGTTCGCCAATACAAATAGCCGCTTTTACTCCGGTATTTTTCAAGTCAATCTTGTGCTGATGTGCGTATTCAATCAGCTTTAAAAGAAAGGAAGGAACAGTAATTAAATAAGTGGGCTTAAACTTTAAGATAGAATCCCACTGCAGCTCCGGAATTCCAGAACCCACACGAATTATACCTGAACCTAATTTTCGCGCACCAAGAAAATAAGCTAAACCCGCCATAAATCGGCGATCCATAGTTGTCATCAATTGCATTGTATCATCCCTTCCAACGCCACAACAAGCAAAAGAAATTGCTTCATTATAAGCCAATCTTTCTAAATCATTATCAGTCAAAGCAAAAGTTACGGGATCACCCATTGTACCAGAAGTGGTTACATAATCAATGATTTCAGCTTTGGGAACACAGATAAAGTCATCATTAAATTGCTGAAGGTAGTCTTTAGTAGTCACAGGAATCTTCCGAAGATCTTCCAAGGTTTTTATTTCTGAAACTTGAATGTTATTCTCTTTAAAAAAGCGTTTGTAAAACGGCGAATTTTCATTCAAATACTGAAGCGTTTCCTTCAGTTCCTCTTCTTGAAAGACTTTAATTTCTTCTTGAGATGCTTTTTCTATTTCTGGAATCATATTTTATTTTTTGGAAATAGGAATCAGGACACCTCTAAACATACATCAAAAGTCCAACCTTTATTCTTATTTCTATCTGTTCAACCTTTTTAAATATTTCTCAACCCTCTTTCTATCGGGAACAGTTGTTATTTCTTTTGTCAGTGCGGTTTCAAATGCAATTCTGGCGGCTGCGTCGTAATTTTTTCCAAAGTAATACTTTCCCGCTAAATAATACGCCTTCCAATATTCAGGATTTTTTTGTTGTAGTTCCAACAGAGTTTCGGGTGAAATATTTTTTCCTTCTGAAATTGCCGCTTCCACTTCACGCTCCAAAATTCTATACGCCTCATAATCCGCATATTCCTTTGAATGCACAAATGGATCTTCAGGAATATTTCCTTTTGGGCTGGAAAGCGTAGTTATTGAAGGATTCCCTTCTCTATTATTAAAAATCTCATCCAAATCATATTCTACAAATTCACCCAATTGATAGGGATTTGAAGAAACCCAAACTTTTCTACTCTCAGGTTTAAAAACAATACCATGATGTGCTAATAATTGGTTTAGAGCCCTTTCGTTTCCATAACCTATCTCCTTATTATCCAAACCCTTTTTATTACGAAGTATTGAAACTGCATCAGCCACATCCAATTTATCATCTTTAGAAATAAGTTCTTCCATTCTATCAAAACGATACTGAGAATGACTTTCCGCAATCGATTTTAAATTTCGAATATCATTTTTAAAAGCCTCACTTTGAAAATGATTGGAACAAATCAATTCGTCGGTATTTTCAACATCATAAACACCAAAGTTATCCGGAGAAACTTCAATGATTGCGGCTTTATTATCGCGTGCACTACCCACAAAAATCGCTTCAGAAACAAAAACCTCACGCTTTTTTGCAATGGCAATGGCTTCTTCTATGGTCGCAGCGTATTGCAAGATTTCACGAGTTACTATGGAAATTGGTGTTTTGGCAACCTTTGGAATCTCAGATTTCCCTGCGTTAATAGTAACCGTTAAACCTTGATCGTTCATGCCAGAAACTACGCCAATCATCCCACCCCAACTAACAGACATAAACTTATGCCCCTCGGTAGGGTTTACAAAAGCGATTATTTTATCCTCTGCAAATTCATCACCTATGTAAAAATCAAAATTTCTTCCAATAAGCAATTCACCATCCACGGTTTTATCACCCCATACGGCAAATGAAGAACAGCCAACCAACATTAAATCTTGTAGAGCGTGACCAATATCGTGTGCGCCATGCAAATAAAGAAGCCTGGAATACGGATCGCCAATTTCACTGAAATTAGAAGACGAAAACTGTGAAAGTCCATAAAGTTCAGTTTTGTACTCCTCAGGAATATGTAGATACATCTTTCGTGTATACCACGCTAAAAACTTTCGTAAAAAATATTGTTGAAATTTTGAGGGTACATATTCTTCCACCATATTAAAAAAAAGAGCTTCCTGTTTTTGTACAAAATCCTGAGATAGACTACCAGTTAGTTTTCCTATTTGCAGTGGATTTCCTTCAACATAAAGCTCCCATTGTCCCTGTGCATTTTTTAGGAAAAAGTTATTTCCAGCCGTAAAAGTAGAATCATTCACTTTTATCTTTTCTGGAATTGTAGCATCGTAAGCAGCAAAATCAGGTCGGTTATGGATAGACTTTGAAACTCCACATGAATTAAGAAGAACTATAAAAACAATAAACGTAAAAATCCTTCCAAAGTAATTCATTTTAAAGCAATTTAGTTTTTCAGGTTTGCTACCCGTTTGTTGGTTTTTTCCAGTGTTCGGTTTTCCTTATAATCGATCCATTTTTGGCCGAAAGATTTACGCATCAAGTTTTCAAAGTGACGCATAAAGAAAACATTGTACATCATATTGCCAAAACGTCCCAAATGACGTGGAAAAGCTCGAAGTGTCATAGAAAAGCCTCCATCCAGATATTTTATAAAATGCCAATATCCACTAGGCATATAAAGAGCATCTCCATGTTTCATTGTAGCTTGGATTCCTTCTAGGTATTCCAAGGCGGGATATTCATTAAAATCGGGATTATCCAGATCAATACTCTCCAAGTTATGTACAGCAAAGGGAATTTTATAAATGTATTTGGTCTGTTTTGGGGAAAACAACATGACTTCTTTGGTGCCGTGGAAGTGAAAGTGCACCAAATCTGCCAAATCCATATCATAATGAGGTAAAACCTTAGATCCTTCCCCTCCAAAAAACAGAACGGGAAGTCTTTTGAAAAATTTGAGTCCAATATCTGGATATTCAAAATCTTTTAAGAGTTCTGGAAGTTTCCCTTTCAAGTCGTAAAAGAAAATACGGAGATCAGTTGGTTTGGTTTTAATCAATTCAATATAATCTGTCATTTTCATTTCGGTCGCTGGTTCCGCGGAATTCTGCTTTCCTTTGGTCGGCACATTATTGTACAAAGGAACAATTTGGTCATTTGCATGTTGTTGAATATAATCGAGATTCCATTTCTCGAAAGCTTTCCAATTTTTCGTCAAGCCCTCGATTAAAACTGGTTTTTGAGGTTTGTAGTAGTTTTTAATGAAATCCGCTTTAGATATATTTTGGACCCTCGGTATTTCTGTTGTTTTAATTTGTCCCATATCTCAATATAATTAAGTAATCTCCTCTTTATTGGTCACTTCCAATATTTTGCTCAGTAAATATTCACTACCTAATATTTCAGAACATGTTACCACACCACTAATGGTTACACCTAAAATACCGTGCATGTTTAAGCTTTGTCCAGTGAAATACAAGTTTTTAATTTTTGTTCGTGGTGAAACAAATGACTTTAGAGGATTGTCAGCATCCTTTACATAGCCATACATCGAACCTCTATTAGAGCCAATATAATCCCGATAAGACAAGGGTGTAGAAGCATACACCGCTTTTACACAGTCTCGTATATTGGGAAATTTTTTCTCCAATTCCTTAATAATAATTTCAGATTTGTAAGCCTTAAACTTTTCGTATGCTTCGTCGCGGTCGTTTTTATTTGCTGCAGTGTTGAACGTATCAATCCAAGGTTCCATTTCATCATAACGCATATAAGTCATTACCGTAATATTATCTCCCCATTCCTCATTGCCTTTACTTATTCCCATAGAAATCATATAGGATTCTGGCCAACTTTCTTGGGTGTAATTATGTGCATCCCATATAGTCCGATGATCTTTAAAATGATAGTAATTATAGTTCAAGTATTTAAAGCAGTTTGGCTTTAGAACCAAATAAAGACTGAAAGCCGCGATAGTGCTCTCAATGTTTTTTATTCGGCTGGTATATGATTTTCTGAAATTATCTTGTCCAATTAAATTCAAGGTGATTTTCGGGTCAATATTCGAAATAAATATATTGCCTTTTATCGTTTTTCCATTTGCTGTTTGTACCGAAGTAACCAAACCGTCTTCTGTTTCAAATTTAATGACCTCGTGGCGTTTGAAAGCTTTTCCACCATTTTCACGAAACCGTTTAAGCAAGGCTTTGGTTATTTGGCTGCCACCATTTACGCAACGATACGAACTTTCAATATATGAATTTACCGAAAGAGCGTGCATATAAAACGGGGTGGTCTTTCCATCTCCTGCGTACAACAAATTACTCCCGCCCAATACAGCGCGAAGTTTTTCATTATCTGTGATTGAATCTATAAACTCCTTAGCTTTCTCTTCAAATAGGGTAGTATTTTCATAATATGGTTTCCCAAGTCTAAGCCCATAAAGAGGAAAGAAACTACAGGTTTCTTTCATTTTTTCGCAGTAAGCTTGAATAGCTTTCTCTTCTTTGGGAAATTCTTTTAAAAGTGTTTTAGTAAAGTTTTCGTATCCCTGTGCATAGTGATATTCTTTAGGATCATCGTCAAAGGTGATAATATCAAAACCATCCTCATCCATTTTTTTGAGTTCGATATCGTCTAAAATATCCAAATACTTAAAATATCTATACAGGTTTTGCCCTTCAGAAAGGCCGCCAATATAATGAACCCCAGTGTCGAATATGGTTCTATCACGAACAAAGGTTTGTAGGTTACCGCCATATTGTTGATTTTTTTCCAAAATGCAAACGCTATAACCCTCCTTTGCCAGGATATTTGCAGAAACCAATCCTCCTAAACCACTGCCTATGATTACAACATCATATTTTTCATTCATATTGCTATGCTTCCCTTTGGTTTAAATATACTAATATTAGCATCCCGATGCACGTTTTGATACCCTAAAGCATCAAGACTCTCGTCATTCTGGATTGTTTTAAAGTTTAATAGCACGATTGTCTTTATTGATAAATCAGCCAATTGCATCATTACTTCAGGCATCATTTTTTCTGAACTGATTATCAAAGTTTCAATATTAGACTGGAAAATTTCCGAAAGGGAATCCGTAAACTTTAACCTTCCATATTTTTGAGTTATATACGTGTTTTCAAGAATGGATTTTTGCTCAGGATTTTGAATAAAACTGAAAACCCTCCTATCCGGTCCATCAAGTGCCATAAGTAAATCCAACTGCCCATAATCATTTGAAAGATGCCCTATTCTACCCTTCTTTTCAATATGGCTGATTACTTCAAAATAACTTCGTGCATTCACTTTTAAGTCATTTCTCACATTGCGATACAACTTATCACCTTTGTATCTATATTCCTCCAAAACGATTTTGTGGAAATACTTAGGCCCTTCAATATCTTGTCTAAGTTTTAGAAATTCATCCTTAAAGTAAGCTCCAATTTTCTTAGCTTGTTGTGTATGGTTTTTTCCATATGAAATATCCTCAGCCTTTATTCGTGGCAGAATTTTAAGGGTAATGCTTCCGTCTTTTATAATAAAACTCCCTTTTGGATTCACTTCGCTGTTCCCGTGAATCAAAACAGGCAGAATATCAATGTTGAATTGATTTGCCAGATAGAATGCTCCTTTGTGAAACCTTCTAATTTTATTGCTTTTGCTCCGCGTTCCTTCAGGAAAAACCATCAACGAATAACCCTGGTTTACTTTATCCTGAAGCAATTCCAAACTGTTTTCAATACCGCTGGAAACCGGATAGAAACCTGCCTTTTTCACAGCTTTTCCAAAGACTGGCGAATTATAGACCCAATCATTAACTAAAAAACAAATTTTAGGGTTCAGCATTCCCATGGCTAGAATATCTAGAAAAGAGGTGTGGTTTGCAATAATCACAGCGGGTTCTGAAAAAACCTCTCCAGTTTCATTTACTATTTTTTTCTTCACAAAAGGATTGGTGTACAGCACCGATTTCATAAACTTGGAAATAGCCTTGTGAAACCAACTCAACTTCTTCTTTTTGCTGAAGGGCAAAAGCGGCATTATAGTTACGCTATAAAGAGATAAAACAATTCCCCCAAACCCAAAGTAGCCAAACGAAAATAGGGAATGCACAAACATTCTAGGAGTTATTGGACGCTTTTTGGAACTACCTATAAATAATTTAAACAATAAAGGCTGCACCGTAAAGGAAGTAATCATTGCTGAAAAAATCCCAATAATAGAGACAATGGAAATAGAATACAATGCTGGATTCTTTGCAAAAACTAACACACCAACTCCCAGAATTGTAGTTAAAACGGAAAGCATAATGGATGTTTTATGCGTAACCATAACCTTTTCGCCTGTTTGCAGCTCCTTTAGCAGACCTTTAGTCATAAAAATGCTATAGTCAATACCCAATCCAAAGATGAAAGTAGAGATGATGATATTGAAAATATTAAATTCAATCTGAAAAAGTCCCATTATTCCCAATGTCAAAAACCAAGTGAGGAAAATAGGGGTCACAGTAACTAGGGTTAACGAAAAACTTCGGAAGAAAAGGAAAAGAATTAGCAGAACGGCTAACAAACAATAACCAATTAGACTGTTGAAGTCACTTTTTAGATTGCCCAAAAATGTCTCATTCATTTCCTGTCTATCAATCACGATAGTATTTGGAATACCCTTAAAAACGCTTTTTATTTCCGAAGCATTATCGTTATCAAGTTTAATCAAGGTAGTAATCGTGGTAAAATCTGCCTTCGTACTAATATAATCTTCTAAAAGGAAAGAAGGAATATCTTGATAATCCTCTGGCTTCAGCGTTGTGAAGTCCTTATTTAAAAGGGTGTAAAACTTATTAAAAGTCCCAGGCTTAAAACCTCTTTCCGCACCAATTTCAATTAAATCTTCTTCAGTTTCTTCTATTCTAGATGCACTCCAGAATTTATCCCACATCGCTATGTTTTCTCGTTGATCCCGTTGCGAATGGACCAATACACCAATAGAGCTAAAACTGCCAATTTTCCCTTCTTTCTTTAGCAATTCCAAAGTTTTGTGAATGGAATCATTGAGCTGCAAAGTTCCTTCTACCGATTTTCCATATGTTGCCAAATAGACAGATTTTGATGAAATATCAGTCAATTCATCCAAGTGCTGCATTGCAGCCTTTATTTCTGGCGGCTCATAGTTGAGTTTTGAAATGTCTTTGTTGAACTCTACACGATGAAATGAAAAAGCACTTACTACTAAGACCACTCCCAAACCAATTAGCAGCCATTTGTTTTTATGAAATGGATAATCTGCAATCTTGTCTAAAACATTGACTTGCTGTTTTTGTGAAAGTGGATTCCTATAAACCAAGGGAATAAAGAAAAGCGCAAAAACCGAAGCTCCTAATACACTTATAGCAGCAAAAATCCCTAGATCTTGCAGCGCTTGTGAGTCTAAGAATAAAAGACATAAAAAAGCCAAAGCAGTCGTCAAACTGCTCATTAAAATCGGTTCGGTCACATCTTTATAAAGACTTTCTAGTGTTTCATTATTACGAATGTGAGTTAGAATATGCAAGGAGTAATCCAAGGTTACACCCAATAATACAGAACCAATCCCTAGAGAAATAGCGGAAATTTGTTCCCGAATCAAATACAATACAGCTACTGCCAGTAAACCTCCAAGGAGTGTCGGGACAAACAGAATAATGGGAACATATATTTTTCTATAAAAGAAAATGAAAACTAAAATCAACAATGAAAAAGCAACACCCACTGTAAATTGAATGTCTCTTTTTATTTGTTGTGCATTCGCAACTGCAATAAGTACAGCTCCAAAATATTCGCTACTTACTTTTTCGGAATATTTTTGATTAAGGGAATCTTGTAGTGCGTAGAGCGCTTCGGCAAACTTTCCATTTTCAGCAGTTTCGCTACTGGAAAATTTCGGAGTTATAAAAAGCAAAATGTTCTTTTCGTCTGTGCTTATCAAAAACCCATCCTTCAACACAAAATCATCGGTAACACCTAATTGCCTTAATTTCTTAAGTGCAATAAAAGAAAGACCGAGTGGATCTCTTAAAATAATATCTTTTGAAACAATTCCCGAGGGTGAGATTAAAGTCTTGTAATTCGCTTCGGTAATGGCTGAAATACTGTCTTTTTCTAGTTTATTGGAAATTTTCCCATAGTCTTCTTTATCCAAAAACAAGGGTAGATTTTCATAGACAAAATCCATTGTACGCAGTAAATCATCATCGTTTACTTTACCACGAATACTTTTTATATATTGAGATGAATTTGCTTGCAGACTATCAACAAACTCTGTGGCATATTGAGTAAGATCATCAACTTCTGTATTATCATCTCGATGGATTGTTACAATAATTTTATCCGTGAAATTGACGGTCTGTAGAACTTTTTGAATATCCTTCGCATCGCTATTTACAGGAATCAATTTTGAAATATCCTCTTCAAAGCGAATTTTGGAAACCAAGAAAACTAGGGAAGAAAGCAACAATAAAAATAGGACTGCACTTCCCAGTTTATTTTTATCCAGAAATTTATATACTTTGAAAAACCATTTACCCATTGTCAAGAATCTTTTTCCGTTCAAACAACGTCAAGAAAACATAGCTTACTAACCCACAAGTTAGTGCTCCAATGACTGAAAGCGCCAAACTTCCGACAAGATAGGATTTTAAATATTTCATCAACTCTAAACCAGGATCAACTTCGCTCATAGATAATACAAAATCCTCACCCAAGAGCCAACTTCCAAGTTTAATACTAAAATAAAGAATGAAGGGAATAAATGGTGGCAGGCTCACATTTGAAAAAGCAAAGGCTATTACTTTATTTAATTTAAAAAGTAAGGCCAAGAAAATAACGGTCAGGGTATGAAAACCCCAAATTGGCGAAAAGCCAATAAAGACCCCAAGTGCAATGGACAAGGCCTTTTTCTCTGCAGAATCATCACTGCCCAGTAAGTCTTCCATCAAAAAGCGTTTGAAACCTTTTTTTTTTAATTTTCTGAAAAGATCTCGAGGTTTTATATAGAGGAATGTGACAATGACAAGCCAAGTGTTTAAAATACTAATCCGAGTAAAATCCTTGAAAGGCCGGAAATGTGAAACCCTATTCTCCATTTCATAATGCACCTGGATTGGAATATTTTTCACTTCAATACCTTGCCAAGCTGCTTTTACAATCGCCTCTATCTCAAATTCAAACTTATTGGTATAGAGTTTTAAATCCTTCATCGCAAAAAGAGGATATAATCTAAACCCAGATTGTGTATCCTTCAAGCGTGTTCCTGTTTCTACCCAAAACCAGAAGTTCGAGAATTTATTTCCAAAACTGCTCTTTTTAGGAACTCCCTTCTGAGTCATATTTCGTGCCCCGATAAGTAGAACCTCTTTATTTGAAGCGTTTTCCAGTGCCTGAATAAACTCTGGAATATCTTCAGGAAAATGTTGCCCATCACTATCTAGGGTGATGGCGTAGTTATATCCTAAACTATCGGCGTGTTTAAATCCTTGACGTAAAGCATTGCCTTTCCCTTTATTTTTTGAAAGATGAATCTGTTGAACTTGTGGAAACTGAGTCAGTATTTCTGAAGTAGAATCTGTAGAACCATCATTGACTACAATCACATCATTGGTGTAAACCAAAACCCCCTCAATAACCTGTTGTAATGTTTTATAATTATTATAGGTAGGAATAATTACGCAACATTTCAGAGTCTCGAAATTTTCTGAAAGTAGTTTTTGATTCATTTGAGAATTTTATTCTCTGTGTCATTGTGGTGCAAATATTAACCACAGAAGCACAGAGGACACAGCGCAAAGATAAGGTTAACGTATTAGAATTGAAGTATTCGTTTTGTTTAATAAAAATCAGAAACTTTTAAACTCTGATTTTTCATTTTCATCAAAACCGTCGGATTTCAAAACATAATCTTTAATAATCTCTTTTAGCTCATTAGAAGAAAGCTTTGTATAATTATCCAAAATAAGCTCCTTATCTTCCTCGATATTCTTATGATATCCCAAAAATTTCGGAGAATTTTCCTGAACAGATAAACGCAAGTAGCGAACTTCAAGATTAGAGGCATCAGCTTTTACCGCCTCTTCAATTAAGGAAACTCCTTCTTTAAAAAATTCTTTTTTTTCTTTTTTTGATTTTGAGTATTTAGCTTTCAAAGTTAATGCAGCACCTTTGTAAGCGGATAAGGTGGGGTTATTAGCGGAACTCACATTTGAGAGTTCCTCGTTCAATTTAATGTTTGTTTCACTGCTACTTACAGCTTCACGGTATTGAGATCGAATTTCATTTAAATCTTGAGCACTCGCTACCAACGAAACAAAAAGAGAACAGAGAATAAATAGTTTCTTAAACATGTAATATATCATTTAAACCAAACTTCACAGGTCAGCCAATTCTTAAATAACTTTAAAGGTGGCATTCAATTTCAGTGCCACTGTTTCATCAAAAGAACTAATATTCTTAACTTTCACAACTCCATCTTCTTCAGCAATATCAATAGCTAATTGCAAATCAGGATTGATTTCCGGATTGATAATCGCCATAAATTTTATATTTGACGATACAGCTAAAAACAAAGTCTTTCCAGTTGCTTCTTCAGTGAGTTCTTTTATAATTTGAATCATACAAACACCCGGCATCACAGGATTCCCTGGAAAATGACCTTTGAAAATCGCATGATCTTTGTTTAGGTGAATCTTTGCCAAAACACCTTTTTCAGTGTTTTCTGTGGAAATAACTTTATATAATCCTTCGATAAGCATATTATTCTTTTTTGAATTTCACCAAGTCTATTACTAGCTTGATATTGTTGTGTTTTATGGTGATAATATCCGCAATATTCTCTTCGGAAGAAGTAAAATCTATCTCCATTTTTTCCTTTGTTTTGGAAGTATTTATAATTTTTTTAAGCTTTTCAGACTTGTCTTCCAAGAAATAAAAATTGAATCCCTTACCAGCTTGCGTTTTATAAACTCTTTGATTATTCGATTCAAAAACCGTCGATACTTTTACACTTTCGTTTACCAATAGCTTAAAATCCGCTCTCAAAACATTGATGATAAATTTTTTGTCTAATTCTTCCATCACAAAATGCTTAGTAAAAGTATCTCCTTCAATCTGAAAGTCAAATAGCGTACTTCCAAACTCCGTTGTAAACACAATACGATGATTTTCTGGCCCAATTTTTTTTATAATCAGTATTCCACCCAGATTTTTCTTATAAACATTAACCTTCGCTTTATAAACGTAGTCGATTTCAGCATTTGAAAAATAAGGATTTTCCACTTCATCTCTATTGAAATGTACTTGTCGTAATCCCTCAGTAGTCTTTAATGAGCAGGACGAGAGAAGAAAACCCGACAGAAAACTAATTATTAAAAACCGAATCATCTATTGCGCTGTTTAAAATTCGATTCTTAAAGACAATCCTAGTGAAATCCTGAGAAGGCTCTACTGTTTTTACTTCATAGACCTGGGCATCATCTTTATTAAAAAGCAACTCAAAAGAAGCGATATAATCCGCTATTTTCTCGTCTTTCGGAATAAAAACTGCCTTGTTATATTTTGAAGACTTGAAGAATGAAACGGTAAAATCAGCATCATTGAACATATTACCTTTAACGCTGTTAACTATCAATTGATTTAACTTTTTAAAGAGCTTGCTGTTACCAATATCCACTTTACTCTTTGTTCCACCATCATTGATTAGCAACTCGTCTTCCTTGAAAATCACGCTGTATTGATACGGATTTGTATATTCCCATTTCACCGAATTAGGAGCTTTAAAAGCCATTTTTCCAGAAGTCTTAACATCATCAGATAGAAAGTCGAGATGTTTATACTGTACAAAATCAGTTTTGATGGTGTTAGTTGTTTTTGCAGAAGAGATAACATTTTCCTTAAATGTGGCAATTTCCGAAGCACTCATCGCAATTTCTTGTGCTTGAAATGAGCTACCAATTACGATAAAAAATAATAATAGAAAATAGTTACGCATAAGCTTCAATTTCAAGCAGCTGTTCTACTGGAACCGACTGCAATTCGTGCGATTGCAAAAATAGCAATAACTGTTCCAACACAGCAACAGTTTTCGCGCTGCTGTCGTGAAGTAAGATGATATCGCCTCTTTTCAAATCTTTTGTTATTCTTCCCAAGATTTTTTCTTTGGAAAGGTTTGTTGTGTCAAGACTACGTTTGCTCCAACCAATGGATTGATGATTAGTTTTGCGCAATGCCTTTTTTATATTCGGGTTAGTTACTCCAAAAGGTGGGCGAAAAAGTTTTAAATCCTTTCCGGTTATCTCTTTCAAAATTGAATTGCATTGTTTCAAATCCTCATTGACTTTCCCAGTAGAAAAAAATCCGAAGTCTTTGGAATGAGAATACGAATGATTGCCAATACTATGACCTTCTTCAATAATCTGACGGACTAATTCAGGGTACTTTTCAGCATTTTTACCAATTAAGAAAAAAGTAGCTTTCGCATCGTTTTTCTTAAGTAGTGATAAAACTTTTGGAGTAAATTCTAGATTTGGGCCATCATCAAAAGTTATAGAAACATACTTTTCAGAAGTTTTGTAATTGTGATTTAAGGATTGAAAATGATAATTCCAACTAATTTGAAAGGAGCCAATCGCAGTAATTACTATCCAGATTACAACAAACAAAACGTAGAGCCAAGCTGGAACATCACGAAAAAACCCTCCCAATAGCAATCCAAAAAAGAGTACTAAAGCTAGAGCGTTTATGGTATAAAATTTCAGCATTTTTTCAGTAAAACGAGCCTATGGTTTTGGCCACGATATTGATTATAGCACAAGATAGTTCTAATTTCAGAAGATTTAACTTCGTTGAGTTTTACAATATCGGGAATGGTTTGAGTTTTCAATATTTTGGAAGCCAACCACACACCAAAAGCAGAAACCGTATTATTCTCACCTACCAAATGCTTGTAATAGACTTGTTGAGTTTTGTTGAAAATACCTTCGGAAAGCTGGTTGTAATAAACATCGAAATCCACATCGCCATTGTTGCCTAATACCACAGTATCAATATCATCAATTTTCAAATTATTTTCTTCCAAAAAGCTTTTGATAATTGTGGAAACTCTTTCTTTTTGAATCGTATTAAAGGTTTCAATTGCAATCAATTCAGCATAGCTACTTTCTTGTTTTTTATTGGAAATCACAAAGAAATTGGCGCCTTCACTATAAACTGCACCTTTTGTTTTGGAATCTAAAACTTCAGAAATTGTAACGGGTTCGGCTTTTACGAGATTAATTACTCGCTGCACATTTGTTGTGTGTGCTCCCAACTCCTCTACTCCACCAACTAAAACATTTTCAGCTTCGTCAGCTTCTAGTTGCATTTTAGCATCCAACAAGGCAGACTCAAATGAAATTGCAGCATGGACATAGGTAAAGTTATACGCTTTGCATTCTATTCCCAACGCAATCTGTCCCGCAACTGTATTGTGCGTACTTTGGATAAAAGAAGTAGGGGTTAAATACTGCTCGTTGTTATCAATAATAGCACTAACAAACTTTTCAGAATCAATCATACAACCCATTCCTGTGCCAGTAATTATAGCATCCACATTTTCGATTCCCGCCTCATCCATGGCGATTTTGGAAGCCACTACGCCCATTTTTATACCTTTTGCCATTCGGCGGGCAGCATTGGGTGGAATGTATTGTTTGTAATCCGGATCTTGAGCGACGATCACCGTGTCGTTATAATCGATAATCTCATTCAAAAACTTTGTATTATCAAAGGTTTTTTGAGGCGAAATAGAGGCAATACTGTTGATATAAACTTTCTTCATTACGCCTCTTTTGAAAATATTATAGTAGAACAATTCCCACCAAATCCAAGGGAATTTGAAAGCACCGTATTTAATTCCTTCTTCTTCAACTTCGTTTGAGGAATCATTGCAAATTCCTTCATTGGAGTTTCAAAATTCAAATTTGGAAAAATAACGTTATGTTGCAATGCTAAAATAGAATAAACCGCTTCAATCGCTCCAGCCGCAGCCAAAGTGTGTCCAGTATAAGCCTTAGTAGAACTAAATTCTGGCTTCTTTTCTCCAAACACTCGAAGAATTGCCCGTCCTTCCGAAAGATCATTATTGCCAGTGGCTGTTCCGTGTGCATTGATATAATCTATTTCTGAAGGTTTTAAATCTGCAACTTTAAGAGCTTTTTCCATCGCCAAAGTTGCACCATCCCCATGATCTGAAGAAGCTGTCTGATGAAAAGCATCATTGGCATTTCCATAGCCTTTTACGTAGGCGAGCACTTTTTTGTTTTCGGCTTTTACTACTTTATCACTTTCTAAAACTAAAAATGCCGCAGCTTCACCTAGATTTAAACCCTTTCTGTTTTCATCAAAAGGTGTACTGTACGTATCACTCAAAATCATCAAGGTTTTAAAACCATTGATGGTAAATTTTGAAAGACAATCCGTACCACCGACCAAAACTCGATCTAGTTTCCCAGATTTTATCAGTCGAGCTCCGAGCATGATCGCATTTGCAGCAGAAGAACAAGCGGTACTTATTGTTGTAACCAGACTTTCTTCAATACCCAATTGCTCAGCAATTTTCTGTGTGGAATCACCAGCATGATGGCTTTCAATGTATTTTTGAGGTTCCTTTTCGGTAAGATATTCGTAATAATATTTTTCGGTCATATCCATTCCTCCCACACTAGTGCCAGAAACAATACCCGATTTGTACTTTTTAATATTGGTGATTCCCGCTGATTCAAATGCTTCTTTTGCAGCGATAGCACCGAGCATGGCCGTACGAGAATATGCGTTTGAAGACGGAAGTTCTAGTTGGGCAATTAACTCATCGTTGGTGAATTTAATTTCACCAACCATAATTTCATCACGCTGAACTGTTTGAATATTGTCAATTCTCGTGATGCCTTTTCTTCCATTTATAAGCGCATCATAGTTCTCCGCCACATTGTTTCCAATGGCAGAAATAATACCCATTCCAGTTATAGCTACGCCTTTGTTCATTTAGTAATTATGGGATGAGACCTACAAGAAGATTTCCTTTTTACTTCAGAAAAAGAAAATAAGGCCTTGCAGGTAAAAGGGTTACTTCGTGCGGTGCTCTTCAATATAATCTGCCATCACTTGTACAGATTCAAAGATTTTCTTTCCTTCTTTTGGGTCGCTTAAACGGATACCATAATCTTTATCTAGCATTACGATAAGCTCCAATGCATCAATAGAATCTAAGCCAAGTCCATCGCCAAAAAGTGCATCATCATCTGCAATGTCAGTAACGGCAACATCTTCAAGGTTCAATTGCTCAATTATTTTTGTTTTCAATTCTTCTTTTAATTCGCTCATAATATATTGTATAATCTCGTTATTTCTTCAGTGTCATGTTCAATTTCGCCTTCATTTCCAACTAAGTATAAAAAAGCTTCATAGCTATCCTTATCAAAATCAACCCAGCCACATAGTACTTTCTCAGCCTTCCCATTTTTCAATAAACTATTGGCGTACAGTTGCAAATGTTCGGCATTGAAGTGGTCAAAGATAAAAAAACTATTTTCAGAATGCAGTTTGTGTTTTATACTTATCTCCCCCAAACAAATATTCGGAAGCGTATAGACAAAAACTGCTGGACTGGGGTAATACTCTGTTTTATTTTCGATTGCAGATTGGTGCTTTCTATCGGTGTCTAAACTGGAAGCTTTATTAGAGAAAATAAGGGCAATATTGTTGTCTTCATCATTCAAACTTTCGACTTTTAGCAAAACATCTGCTGCCAAAAATGCCAGCTTGCTGAGATTATCCATTTTAAAAAACTTAGAATAATCCGTCTGTAAAAATTTATATGCGTTTTTTATAAAACTTGGAAAATCTTCAGCTCCGATAGCTGTCGGGGAATCCGTGTAAAGAACTTTACCATTAACTGAAACAGTCTGGTTTTTTATATGACAATAGCTTTTTATATGAAATTTCTTATTCAACTTAAAATCATTTATTAAAACCTCTTAAAAATTTCATTAGGAAGATTTAGAGGCCTTCTTTTTGCAAACAAGCATTGTGTGATAATCACCAAGCGCGATATCTTCCTGTAATTGTAAACCTGCTTTATCAATCAATCTTGAAAAAACACTGGCGGGATACATTTTGCTATTACCATTTGCGAGCACGGTAAAATAAAGTGAAGTAGCTTCCAAAATAAATTGCGTTGCACGAAATGCCTGTCTGTCGGTAAAGGTTTCAACAATAACCAATTCAGCATTGTCATCCATTGCCTCCGCACAAGTGCTTAATACTTTCACTATTTCATCTTCGGAAAAACAATCCAAGAACTGGCACATCCAAATAAGGTCTGCTCCAGTAGGAATTTGTGGATTTTCTGAAAGCCAATCAATTGGATAGCCTGAAATCCTGTCTTTAAATCCATTTTTTTCGGCATTCGCTAAAGCCATTTCCAACTGACCTGGTAAATCCACTATCGTTATATTAACATCCTCATCGAACTTACAGCATTTAATGGAAAATTTTCCTGTATTACCGCCGATATCAAATAGATTCTTTGGTTTTCGTTCAAAAATTTTCTCCAGTGCTTCCGCAAAAATATCGTCAGAATAATGATGATCAAAATCGAACCAAGCTTTTTGCTCGTCAGGCTTCAATTTTGAGAGACCTTCATAAATTGTAGGCCATTCACCAAGTTCTTTAAGTCCTTCTGGTTTCCCAGTTTTTATGGACTCATCCAAATGAAATAAACCTTTGTAACACACATCATTTGCAAAATTGAGATTGACAACGGTTGTTTCATTATAATTTAGAAAATAACCTGTTTTGGTCAGTTCATAAGTATTATCTGCATTTTTTGATACAATATTGGAGGTTAAGGCAATCTCCAATAGCACCCCAACGCCATACTCACTTACGGAAAGATTTTCAGAAATCTCTTCAATTGTGGGGCCACCCTTTTCTCGCTGATCAAAAATATAATCGAGAATTCCCAATTTCCGAAGCGACACAGAAGCTTGAAAAACAAAAGGTGCAAAAGCAATCCGATGTGCTTCTTCCAGAGCTTCTAAAGCGTTCATTTTTTTAGTTGAATTTGACATTTATCGTTGGTTAGTTGTAACTTTTTAAAATCACCGAAGTGTTGCAGCCTCCAAAACCTGATGCGGTTTTTAAGAAGATATTCAAGGTTTTTGGTGTATTGGTTTTGATAATATTTATTTTTTGCGACACGCCAAGTTCGGCAAATCCTTTGGAAGAAAAAAGAATATCTTGTCTCATAGAATGCATTCCCACAATAGTTTCTAGCAATCCAGATGCCCCCAAGGTGTGACCGAAATATCCTTTTAAACTATTTAATGGAACATTTTCCAGCCCCAATCGATTAAATGCAATTGCTTCCATTTCATCGTTGAATGACGTTGCAGTTCCGTGTGCAGAAACATAATCGATCTCTACCACATTGATGTTTGCTTCTTTCAACGCTACTTTTACACTTCGGAAAAGTCCTTCACCCGTCCGCGACGGACCCGAAATGTGGTTAGCATCGTTGCAAGTTGCATCCCCTAATATTTCAACAGCTTCATTAGAAAGATATTTTTCTTCGGAAGTAACCAGAATACTAGCTGATACTTCTCCGAGATTAATGCCAACTCTATTTTTATCATAGGGCTTGCAAGGTTCGGCAGATAAGGCTTGAAAGGAATTGAATCCCGAAAGAATAAACTTTGTCACCAAATCGCCACTCGTTATAAAAACATGATCGTATTTCCTTTCAGTAATAAATCGCTTTGCGGCCGAAATAGCCAAAACTCCCGAAACACACGCGTTTGAAACTACAATCGCTTCATTCTTAAAGCTGAAAAAATCTTGAATTGTTTTCCCCAATTCGCTTAAATATGCTCGACTTTCAGGGAAACTGCTTTCTTTTTCAAGAACATCAATGTTTCCTTTTGTAGTTGATATTATAAGTCCAACTCTTTCATTTAAAGTGATTTTAGAAGTATCAATAACTTTCTTCAATGATAGAATCATCATCTGTTCAAGTTTTGTAAACTTTGAAGCATCTCCAATTTGATTGAATTTCGTTTTTACCTCTTCAGTAGAAACCATCGAAGCGCAAAAGGGTTCAGGCAAGAGTAACGAATTTTCAATTTGTTTAAGCCCTGAAATACCATTTGAGATATTCTCAACCACAGTTTCGCTATCAAAGCCTAAACTGCTGAAAATATTATTATATGATAGATAAGTTTTAATCATTTTTTAAAGCCCCATTTTCTTCTTCCACTCGGCAAAAAACTCTGGATTTGTTAATACAAGCTCACCTTTCTCATTCAAAAAAACTTGTATGGTTTCCCCAAGGCAAACAAGTCGTCCTTTAGGATCAAAAATCCGATAACGAAAAATCATTTTTGCCGCTCGTGAATTTATAAATGTAGTTTTAATGGTAGCCACATCGCCATAACGCAGCGGTAGTTTATGCTCGCAGGAAGATGAGACTATTGGGGAAGTGTAGCCGTTTTCTTTTTGTTCTAAATACGAAATGCCATGCTCACGTCCAAAAGCCTCGCGACCGTCTTCAAAATATTGAATGTAATTACCGTGCCACACGATTCCCAAGGGGTCGGTCTCGGTAAATCGAACTCGAATATCAGACGTAAAATCTATTTCGTTTATATTTTCAGACGGCATTTTCTCTTTGATTATAAATTATGGCTATTATAACTGTTGTGAGGAAGAATAACAATAATAGCAAAATTCCCGGAAGGATTTCAGCAAATCGTACATTTCTTAAAAAAACATCGTAAAAAGCCTCTAAGCCCCAGTTCATTGGTGAAACTTTTGCAACCAACTGCATAAATTTTGGCATAACAAAAACGGGAACCCAGACACCTCCCAGTGCTGCCAGAATCACTACCAGCGTCGAACCAAAAGGTGCAGCTTGCTCTTGTGTTTTTGCAATAGTTCCTAATAGTAATCCCATCCCCACTGCTGCCAAACCAGAGAAAAGTGCAACGAGATAAAGCATTGGCAATTTACCCGAAACATCAAGTCCAGGGAGCCCAATTGCTGGAAAAAGATAAATTCCAACAAGGAGCATTAATGTAAATTGAATCAAACAGACTCCTAGATAAACAACAGTTTTTCCACCTAAAACAGTGGCATAATTAACAGGAGTAGTCCGCAAACGAACAAAAGTTCCTTGGTTTTTCTCCTTCACCAAATTGATGGAAAGTGGAACGATGATAAAGAAAATAGCAAATAGTGCCCATGCTGGAACATTGTGTTGAGCCGAGTTCGGGATGATTTCCTTATTGTTTTTAGTGGGAAGTATTTCTTTAAATGCGATAAAATTATCAGTATCGAAAATTGGCTCAGCTTCTTCTCCTAATTCGGTTTGAAAAGTTTTATAAATACTTTGCGTTTCAATTTTCGAAATCATCTTGTCGATACCGTTTTTCACTGAAGACTTAAAGCTTACTTGTGTTGCAGGATCAAAATAAAGTCGAACTTCTTTCGTAGGAATAGTTTCTTTATCGACCATCAGGCTATCTTCCTCCAATCCAAATTTTGACAATATCCCTTCCACATTTTGATTTACTTTCTTTTGAAGTGAAGACGAAAGATTATCTGGAATTACAATTGCCAATTGATATTTTCCAGCGAAAACAGCTTCTTTCGCTTCCTCCTCGGAATCCTTCTGAAGGATATCAAAGGAATTAGATTCGGAAAGATTATCAATAATATTTTTTGAAACTTCACCTTTATCGTTATCCACTAAAAGCACAGGAACCTTAACGTCATTAATTGTTTTAAATGTACTGTCTTGAACAAGGGTTATAACAATGAGCAGTAATAAAGGCATGATAAAAAGAACTGCAATTCCGCCCAAATCGCGAATTAGCAGAAGTATTTCTTTATATGTTGAAGCCCAAAGTTTATGCATAATCACGAAGCCCTTTACCTGTTTGAGCCAAAAATACGTCTTCTAGATTATTGGCATCTCCTTGATTCTTTACCAATTCTGAAGGAATACCTTTTATGATTATTTCACCATTATCAATAATAGCTACACGAGTACAAAAAACTTCTGCCTCGTTTAGATGGTGAGAAGTATAAACAATCGTTGTGCCTTGCTTGTTTAATAGTTTTAAATGATCGATAATCACATTTTTTGACTGTACATCCACCCCAACTGTGGGCTCATCGAGAAACAAGACTTTGGGTTGATGAAGAATTCCGGCAATCAAATTTACTCGGCGTTTCATTCCACCAGAAAAAGTCGTGGTCTTTTTATTAGCAAATTTTGAAAGCCCCATAATTTCCAAATGCTCATCAATGGATTTTTTTAGGATTTCGCCTTTAATCCCATACATACTTCCAAAATATTGTAAATTCTCGTAAGCGGTGAGGGTTGGGTAAAGCGCATATTCCTGCGGGACGATACCGATCAATTGTTTTAGTCGATTTTTATTCTCTTTAAAATTTAACCCATCGATCGTAAATGAACCAGAAGTAGGTTTTAAAAGGGAAGTAAGTATAGAAATCAAGGTGGTTTTTCCCGCACCATTTGGACCTAGAAGACCATAAATTTCACCATCCTCAACTTTCAAACTAAGGTCTTTTACAGCATAAGTTTCAGCGGATTTGTATTTTTTTGAAAGTTCGTTTATTTGTATCATCGTTGTTACAAAGAGAGATGCATAAAGAATCGCAGAGCTACATGGGGTTTTTTAAATCGCCTTTTTCAATTTTTTGAAAAACACTTTCTCTAAATCGGCGATATGGTCCAATTGGTCAGCAACTTTATTATAGCTGTCCGTTTGCGCACTGCGGTTTTTATAGATTCTAGAAGCTTCAACAGCAAAATCACGCCATAAATCTCCAATTTCAGTCATTTCTTTTGAAAGTTCATTTAGCTTTTCATTTCCCAATATCTTGCTTGACTCCTGTAAAAAAGCTGCATAAATATATCGGAATCCTCCACCGCCGGTACCAATTTCTTCTTGCATTCGCACCACCTGTCCCAAATAATGGTTTGCAGTTTTAATACCTTTCTTCTTTGGCCATTTTCGAATAAGTCCTGCAACCATATGAATTCCCTTAACGCCAACAATGGGAACAGGCGCAAGCATAGCCTTACACGTATCTTTAATGCCTTTTACGATTGCGGTTTCAAGATCCAGTTTTTCAGGAAACTCAATAGGATAATACATATGACCTTTTGGTGCAAAAGCACCTTTAGCAAAACGCACTTTTTCCAATTCTTTCGCGGAAAGAGTTGTTACATCTTCCATCACAGGATCACTTATTAAATATCTGTCGTCTTTCTTCCCATAAACCACCATATTGTGAGCATTGAAGTGAAAGCGATATTCATCAGGAAAATATAGCAGATTATAAACCCCAACTTGCAAACCAACGGGGTTATTTCTTTCAAGATTCTCATCTAGTCGCGCTTTGGCCTCCTTTGGATTCCGAAACTTCTCTCGCTTCATTTTTACTCCTGTGCGCTTTGCGAATTTTTTAAAAATATGTCCGGGTAATGCGCGATACGTGAATACGGGGGCATGATTTACTTTTAACAAAGGAATATAGCAAAATAATAAACCGCTGCCAATACCGAAAACCATGGGTTCGCTAACGCTGAAACCGTTGTGTTTCATCAAATTTGAAACCACGCCATTTTCACAATGTGCAGATTGGTGGTGGGTAAAGTCTATTTCCATTATTTTGAAATGTTCTGAAGTTCCTCTACTGAAATCTCAAAAACCTCAGCATATTTTTTCAAGGTTTTATTACTTAATTTTTTAAAAACCGAAGGTTTAAAATGACGCTTTACTCTCCATTGCCAAAGACCAACATAACTTGCTAAAATACCGACATCCATTTTGTGGAGTTCCATATAATATTCAATTGGGCTGGTTTCACCTTCAATTACACGATTTTTAGCATCTTCAATACGCTCATTAATGTCTTCGATCGCATTACTTAACGCAACTGTTTTTGGCTCCCAACCGCTGCTATTTTCAGTGATATACTCGCCATTTTCGTCAACGGCATAACAGAGTTCGCGAAAATTTGCTGTCTCTAGGTTACTTTTGTCCTGAGGTACTTCTTTCTTCTTCATAATCTAACTTCATGGATTAAAAAATTCATAGTAGAAGATACAATTAATTTTTCACCGAGAAAGGTTTCAGACTCAAGGCTACACATCGTCATTTCGCCAGTATCAAGTCGTGAAAGGAGCTTTGCTTTGGTGACAATAGTCTCTCCAATACTTGGCAACTGAAAAATCTCAACTCTTCTTATGGCGCTTATATAACCAACAAGTTTATTACCTGTTCCTTCCAAATCGTCTTTTTCAAAAAATGTTTGTCCCACCACACCAGATGCAGCTTGGGCAGCATTTTCAATTAGTCCAGACTCAGATAATTTTCCATCTTTTAAAAAAATACAATCTTCCAAAATATGAAATTGCGTTGCTACAGAATCATTATCTATTTCCAGGACAGAGCTTACCATTAGCATCGGTTTGCGGTGTGGCAGAAAATTTGAAATATCGATATTTGAAAAGTCTGTCGTTTTCATTAATTAGCCAAAACCGTTTTCATTTCACTACTGGCAATTATTTGTCCATCGCACTCAGTTTCCGCAGTTACCAGTGTAACTCCCATAATATCGTGAAGAATGACTACGGTAGTTTTTAGTTCTTGTTCAATAGACGGAAGTTCTAATATTTCTGCTTTTTTAATAGCACCAATATAGCCCGTTGGGGCATCTTCCTTTTTTAAGAAAAATTGATAGCCTGTATAAAGGGCTACGGTTTGAGCCATATGCTCTATCAAGCCTGTTGCAGTAAATTTATTGTCTTGTATAAAAATATTTTCTTCGGAAATAGTCAAACCTCCGATCACCTTTTTATCTTCAAAATGAAGTAATTTGTCCACCATCATAAACGGAGCCTTCTGCGGAATTAATTTTCCGATGAAATCCTTATCCGTTATCTTTTTAGTGAACTTCTCCATTTAAACAACAGTTAAATAAGCATAAGAATATGCAAATCGAGCACTTTCTGGTACTTGCAGAAATATTCTGTTACCTTTTTTAAGATTTCCAGAATGTATCAATTCTTCTAACATAAGATAAATAGAACCGGCACCAACATTTCCAACCTTTTCCAGGTTGATAAACCATTTTTCCCATGGTAAGTGAAGTCCTTGACGTTCAATTTCGTTGTATAAATTTTCTTTGAAGTAATACGAGGAAATATGTGGCAAGTAATAATCGATATCATCTTCGGTGATATTGTGCTTAGCCATGGCATCTTTCATGCTTTCAACTCCTTTCTGAAGGATGTTTTCGCCCAGCAATTTCACATCCTGTTTCATCGCGAAAAGTGACATTTTTCCCCAAACATCAGCTGGATATTCACTCCACGGCTTTAGGCTTCCGTCTTCTAATTTGTCGCCACCAGCATACATACAGGTTTCCAGTTCGAAAGCATAACTATAGCCTTCCATCCATTCTATTTTAATAGGTGTTTCACCATTTGGTTCACTCTCTAAAAGAACCGCACCGGCACCATCAGAAAGCATCCAACGTAAAAATTCTTTATTAAAAGCAAGGATTGGCTGTTCTTCAATCTTTTCCAAATGCGCTACTTCATCTTCAAAAATATCCGATTTCATCCAAGAGGAAGTTCTTTCAGAACCTGTACAGACCGCATTTTTTACTTGGTCAGATTTTATGGCCATATAGCCATATTTTAAGGCGTTCATTCCGCTACAACAAGCACCGGAAGGAGAGTTCACTTCAAGGTTTCCATTCTTTAAAAAACCGTGAACCATTGTGGCGTGACTTGGTAAAATCTGATCTGGGCTAGAAGTGCCACAGGATAGTAATTCTATATCGTTTTTATTAAAAGAATCATCGCACAAAGCTTCAACCGCTTCTGCAGTAAGTTGCGCGTTATTATGCGTTACATTTCCATCCTTATCAATTGCGTAATAACGAGTTGTAATTTTGTTATTCCGAAGGATTATTCGGCGGGCTTTAGATGTTTTTCCATTAATAACCCCAAGCTTTTCCTCCATCGCTTCATTCTCCACGGGCTCATTAGGTAAAAACTTCGCAATCCTTGTAATATAAACGTCTTTCATTAATTCTTTTTTAATGCAACTGATGAGTAATAGGCTTTATCTCTTTGAATTTTCCGGTACATTGGAAGGTAGGTGACCAAAAATACAATAAATACAATTGGAGCTATTAGCCATATTGCAAATAACAAATAATATTTAAAATAACCGAGCCATTTCTTCCTTTCTTCCCCTTCCTTTTTAATTAAGTGATTTGCCCATTTTGTGAAAACCATATTTCCACGAATATCTGTTGCAATCAGGGAAGGATCTACTTTTACAGCGCCAACTTCTAAAAGGTTATTTTGAAGTTTTGAATATTCATTTTGAAGTAAAGCCTCTTTAATAGGTACCCCAAAACGGGAAGCAGCTTTAATATCTTTATCTGAAACACCCGGTTTTGGAAAGATTCCGAACATCTTGGTTTTCTTTCCACCCATCAGCCAATGTACAATTGTGATAACGCTGATGTGATTAAGGTTTCGATCCACTAAAGCAATATTTCCAACCAATTTCGCATTGTTTTCAACTAATAGTTTCTTCACCTTTTCCTGTGCCATTATCCACATATTTCTGCTAGCAGACACGGTAACAACTAGAGTATTATCAAGTATGGTTTTTGCTTCTTCAGATTTTAAAAATGAATTAATCGGAATGGAAGGCGTTAAATACCAAGTAGTATAGCCTAAAATCACCATGTCATATTTTTTCTGAAGGATTTCAGATGGAACACTTTCCAATGGAGATGGAATTTGAAGAAAAGTCTCTGGAAATGCACCGTAGAATTCTTCTTGCTTCCAGGGAAATGGAAATTTCTTCTTCGGAACAATTTCGCAATAAGATATGTTAACTTTTTCATCAGAAATGGTAGCCGAAATATTCTTAAGAATATCAGTTAACTGCCCAGATTGTGAATAATAGATTACTAATACTTCTTTCATCTCTAATCGTCCGTTTCCCAAAAATCAAAATAATTAAACCATTGTAAAGGATATTTCTTTAACATCCATTCTACACTTTCGGTATATTTTTTTAGCAGTCCTTGAACATCACGGTTCTCAACTTCGGCCTGACGTGCATAAAGATGATAGTGTTTGCTGCTTTCCTTCATTACATAAACGAACAAAACTGGAACGTTTAATCGACTTCCAAGCAAAAATGGACCAGCAGGGAAGTTTGCTGCTTTTCCCAGAAGCGATTCCGTTAATACTTTTTGATCTTTCATATATCTATCGCCTGTAAAACAAACCAATTCGCCATTGCTTAGCGCATTGTTGATTTCAAAAATATGCGACATATCCTCTCTTACCAAAATAAATTTCACCTTGGAACGTACGGTCACTTTTTCCATATACTCCTTTATATTTTGGTGCTCAGCATCTGTGGTAACAAGACTTATTTGCGATCTAGTATCGATTTCCTCGAAAAAAAACTCGGCAATTTCAAAATTACCCACGTGGGCGCTAATCATAATGCCACCCTGCTTTTTATCTAGAAGATTTGTAATATTTTCCACTCCATCACATTCATGGGTGAATCTGTCTTTCAAGCCTGAAGAAATCGCGGCCTTATCAATAATTGTTTTTCCGAAAGTGTAATAGCTTTTATAAACACTTACAACACTCTTTGCTCTGGAGTATTTCAGTCGTTCACGGAAATAGTAGTAGATAGAACGGGTGCTTTTTCCCGCAAAGAAAACATAATAAAGGGCAACGAAGTACAGTAGTCCGTATGCTGCGCGGACGCCAAGGTTTTTAATAAAAAATATGAAAATTTTATATCCTAAAACGGTGCCTTTGCTCTTGCCTTCCCATTCACCCGCCATAAAAATTTATTGCAAATTCAGCTGATTTTTATTTCAATCAGGTCGTAAAAATCTTGAAGTGTAATTACTTTAAGGAAATCTTCACCAGTCAATTTCACGCCAAAGTTAGCCTCAATGGCAACTACCAAGTCCACGAAATCCAAGCTATCCAATTCCAAAGTTTCCTTTAGATTAGCTCTTGGTTCAATGTCTTCGGTCTCAACCTCAAACTCATCTACCAAAAAGTAGTTTATCTTTTCTACTATAACTTCTTTATTCATTTTTAACGTGTACATTTTTTTATTATCAGTGCGGAATTGGTTCCCCCAAATCCGAATGAATTGGACAAAAATACATCAATTTTTTTGTTTAACGTTTTGTTAACAAGGTTTAATTTTGATGCAGCCTCATCTGGGGTCTCAAGGTTGATGTTTGGTGCGATAAAGGAGTTTTCCATCATTAGCATTGAATAAATTACTTCGCTCGCTCCAGCCATCCAACATTCATGGCCGGTCATGGATTTTGTAGAGCTAACAAACGGGCCTTTTTCGCCAAAAACATCGGTGATTGCGAGTGCCTCGTTTGCATCACCAACTGGAGTTGAAGTCGCATGTGCATTTACATAATCTATATCTGAAGCTTTTATATTCGCTTGGTTTAAAGCCATTTTCATTGCTCGTGCCGGACCATCAACATTTGGTGTTGAAATATGGTCGCCGTTGGAAGAAAAGCCGTAGCCAATAATTTCACCCAAAATTGGAGCACCACGTTTTACAGCGCTTTCGTAGCTTTCAATCACTAAAGTTGCAGCGCCACCACTTGGCACCAAACCGTCCCGTTCTTTATCAAATGGGCGGCTAGCTTTTTTTGGATCCGCTTCTGTTGAAAAGACTCCGAGGCCATCAAAACTACCCATCGCGAATTCATTTATTTCCTGCGCTCCACCCGAAATAATACATTCCTGTAAGCCATTTTTTATTAGGAAATATGCCATCCCCACAGAATGTGAGCCACTGGCACAGGCGGCACTGATTGTAAAATTTATTCCCCTTAACTTAAAAATGGTTGAAAGGTTCATTGTTACCGAAGAGTTCATCGATTTAAAAATGGCGCCCGAACCAACGAGCGTTGTATCTTTTTTCTCGCGAATTTTATCCACAGATTCAACTACCGATTTTGCAGTACTGTCGTTCCCGTAAAGAATACCAACCTCGTTTTCATCAAGATATTGCTGGTCTATTTTTGCATTTTTTAAAGCCTCAACTGTAGCTGTATATGCATACGCACCCTCTTCGCCAAGACTAATCCTTTCTCTACGCGAAAGAAGCTCCTTTAAATTAGGTTTTTCCACCCATCCCGTTAAACAGGAACGAAATCCATAATCCTTTCGCTTTTCACCGCAAATAATGCCAGACTTTCCGTTATACAAGGATTCCTTTACTTCCTCAAGGTTTTTACCTATGCAGGAATAAATACCCATTCCGGTTATTACTACTCTTTTCACCACTCATTCATTTTTAGGAATAAATCCCTCCATTAATATTAATGACTTCCCCAGTAATATACGAAGATTTTGGTGACGCCAAAAAGCTTACTAGATGAGCCACTTCCTCAGCTTTACCAAAACGGTTTGCCGGAATCATTTTTTTAAGTTCTTTTTCGTCAAGTTCTGCAGTCATATCACTTTTAATAAAACCCGGTGCAACTGCATTAACAGTAATATTTCGTTTTGCTACTTCCTGAGCTAGCGCTTTTGTGGCCCCAATTACCGCTGCTTTTGCAGCAGAATAGTTTACTTGACCTGGAGTTCCCTTCAATCCAGAAACCGAGACCATGTTAATAATTCGTCCATATTTGTTGACCAATAATTTCTGAATCAAAGTATTGGTAACATTGTAAAAACCATTCAAACTGGTGTTGACAACGCTATTCCAATCTTCTGGTTTCATCCACATAAACAATCCATCTCTTGTTATTCCGGCGTTGTTTACAATCACTTCAATAATGGCTTCTTTATTATCTTCTTGCCATAATTCAAATGCATTTGTTACAGAGTTGTTATCCGAAACATCAAACTGAATAATTTCTCCTTTTCCGCCAAGTTCCTCAACTTCTTTTAGCGTTTGCAGAGCAGCTTTTTTGTTACTACTGTAATTTATTAGAAGGCTATAATCCAAATCTTTCGCCAATTGAATGCAAACCGCACGGCCAATACCACGGGAACCTCCAGTTATTAATGCGTATTTCTGTTCTGTTTTTTTCTCTCTCATATTTATCTCTTGAAAAACCTACAAGGAGCCCACCGAAAAGGATGGAAGAATCTTGCAGGAAATTACTGATATCTTAGATTTTCCACAAAGATTTTAATGGTAACTACTGCTCCCGATAGCTATCGAGACTAAATACTTGTCTTATTTCGAGGTGTCTACAAAATTTTCAGCATTTTGATGCCATTTACCCACAACATCTCCATTTTTATCAATGAAACCCCATTCTTTCTTTTTCTTCACACGCGCGAGACCATCAATAAATCCTTTATCAGAATTGCCTTGTAAGAACCCAAACATTCCTGTTGAAATATCATATTCCATTGGGATTACCAATTTTCCAGTTTTATCAATGAAACCCCAATATTTCTTTTCCTTAACAGGAGCTAATCCATTATTAGAGAAAGCTTCAGCATCCTTGTAATTAAAGTCGACTACTTTTTCTCCTTTTTCGTTGATGTAGCCCCATTGCTTATCTTTATAAACAGGTGCTAGCCCAACATTAAATGCACGTGCTTTATCAAACGAGGGTTGAATAGCCCAATCGCCATTACCAGTGATAAAGCCCATTTTTTTATCGCTTCTAGCATAAGTTAATGGAGAATCATTTGAGAAATCCCAAATTTTCTCTACTCCTGAAATAGGTGTAAAAGTTGCATTATTCACTACTCCATAGCTATCACCTTTTCGAGCCCAAAGTCCATTTTTACTGAAATTTCCTATTTCATCGTATTCTGACAGAACTACAACTTCGCCTTTAGAATTTAAAAGCCCCCAATAATCGCCCTCCTTAAATTTTACATGGTCATTATGGAAACCCTTTATTTCATCATATTTTGGTTCAACAAGTGTCTTTCCTTTGTTGTCCATCAGCCCAACTTTATCACCACTCCTAATGATGGCAACACCATTGTCAAAATCGTAATACTTGTCCGTTGGAGGAGTTTCGAGCGTCTCGTTTTTCGCATTAATATATTTCCATTCCTTACCTTCTGAAACCAAGGCATATCCAGAATTAAATGCTTTTACACGATCATATTGTGGTTGGATTACCCATTCACCTGAGGCATCGATAAAGCCCCATTTTTTGTCTTTCATTACACCGGCATATTTACCAGAAAAGCTATCCGCTTTGTCAAATTGCGGCTCAATGGCATACGCTCCAGATTTATTTATATATCCATGCAGTCCATTATCGCGTACTAAGGCCAATTCTTGAGAATAAAACGAGGAAATTGTAAGGAAAAAGGCAAATACTAAAGAAACAGTTGTTTTCATAATAAGATGTATTTGAGTTAGTTGAAAAATCACCTTAGCAATTTACATTATTTTTATCTAGCTGCTAAACTGAAGCTATCAAAAAGTCTTTCACTTTGTTCACATAAGGATACATAACCACATCTTCCTTGAAGGCTGGAACGATAGCTCGTATTTCGTCATACATTTTTTTCGTTTCAGAAGAAACCTCATCCTGTACTTTTAAATACTCGATTGCCTGAACAATAGTTATAAGTTCAATCGCAACCACTTCAAAAGCGTTTTCAATCACTTTTTTAGCAATAAGTGCAGCATTTGTTCCCATACTTACCACATCCTGATTATCACCATTATTAGGAATACTGTGTACATACATTGGATTACTGAGCATCTGGCTTTCTGCAGTGGTAGAAGTGGCAGTAAATTGCACACCCTGCATTCCAAAATTCAAGCCCAGCTTTCCTAAGTTTACAAATGGAGGAAGGATATCATTCAACTTCGAATTCAATAAATAATTCAACTGCCGCTCAGAAAGTATCGTCATCTTAGCAACAACTATTTTAAGCTTATCCATTTCTAAGGAAACATAATCCCCATGAAAATTTCCACCGTGATAGACATTCTGATTTTCAACGTCAACAATTGGATTGTCGTTTGCTGAATTTACTTCTTCAATCAATATACTTTCTACTGAATTGATTGTGTCCATTACTGGTCCCAAAATCTGAGGCACACAGCGCAACGAATAATATTCTTGCACTTTTTCCTCAAAAACTTCTACATCTTTTGATTCATTATACAAATGATGTTCACGCTTACGAGTCAGTTTACTATCCTCTAAATGAATGCGCATCATTTTGGCAACTTCTCGTTGGCCAGTATGTCTTTTAGACTGGTTCAGTTCAAAAGAAAGATGATCGTCATAAGCTTTTACAATTTCGTTTATAGCAGAAGAAGCCTTAATCATCCATTGGAAAATATTTTTGGTGTAAAGCACATTTATCACCCCAATACCAGTCATTACCGAAGTACCGTTCATTAAAGCCAGGCCTTCGCGAAGCTCTACTTTTATTGGTTCAAGGTTTTCAAGCTTGAAAACTTCTTCAGTGTTTTTGCGTTCGCCTTTATGGAAAACTTCTCCTTCACCAATCAATACCAAAGCTAAATGAGCAAGCTGAACTAAATCGCCACTAGCGCCTACGCCACCGTGTTCATAAATAAGTGGAATAATATTCTTGTTTAGTAGCGTGGTCATCAAATTTACAACTGACGGATGCACTCCACTATTCCCAAGGCTTAAGGTGTTTAAACGTGCCAACATTGCAGCGCGAACGTACTGCGGAGCAATTACATTTCCAGTTCCCGATGCGTGACTTCTAATTAGATTGTATTGTAACTGAACGCGCTCATCATCCTTTATCTTGTATTGCGCCATTGGCCCAAACCCAGTGTTTACCCCATAAATAGTTTTATTTTCAGAGAATTCTTTCAGAAAATCAAAACTATTTTGTACTCTTTCTATTATATCTTTGTGAAGATCGACAGGTTGGTTTTTGAAGATTATTTGATCAAAATCGGCAATCTCCAGTTTTCCTTGTAATGTTAGCATTTACTATTGAATCAATTGTTCATTAAATTTTTTAAGTGCTAAAACGATTTGCTTATTTTAGATTACAAATTTAGAATATTTTAACAATTTACATCTTAATGTTATGAATGATATCGAAGTCGATGTGTTAATTATTGGTGCTGGCCCTTCTGGTTGCGTTGCTGCCGCTCATCTAATAAACAATGGAATAAACATCAAAGTAGTTGAAAAAAATACATTTCCGCGCTTTGTAATTGGCGAAAGTCTCTTACCGCGTTGTATGGATCATTTTGAAGAAACTGGACTTTTAGACTGTCTAATGGAACAGGAATACGAGGTTAAATCAGGCGCGCGTTTTTTAAAAAATGATATCGTATGTAATTTTGACTTCGGAAAAAAATACACTCCGGGTTGGGACTATACGTGGCAGGTTCCACGTGCAGATTTTGACCACACACTGGCAAAAGAAATAGTAAAGAAGGGTGTAGATCTTTCCTTTGGCCACGAAGTTACTAATGTAAATTTTGACGAAAATGGACACTCTACCACAACTGTAAAAGATGAAAACGGAGAAGAATACAAAATAAAGGCGAAGTTTATTATTGACAGCAGTGGCTACGGAAGAGTTTTACCTCGATTATTGGATCTAGATTTGCCATCTTCTCTGGATGCAAACTCAGCAATATTTACTCATGTGAGCGAGCCTAACCGTCCTGAAGGCGTTGAAGGAACAATCATTACTTTTGATGTGGTAAGAGATGATGTTTGGCTTTGGGTAATTCCTTTTTCAAACGGAAATACCAGTATTGGTTTTGTGGGTCCAACAGAGTTTATTGAGTCGTTTAAAGGTTCGAATGCTGAAAAAATGAAGGAAATGCTGAAGATTTCAGACTATTACTACGATAGACTGAAAGATTTGGAATTCCTTTTTGAACCTTATATGATCAAAAACTATTCAAAAGCAGTAAAACAACTTTACGGAAAAGGCTATGTCCTTACGGGGAACAGTGCCGAATTCTTGGACCCTGTATTTTCATCTGGGGTTACATTTGCCACAGAATCTGGCCTAAAAGCTGCAAAACTGATAACCAGAGAACTGCAAGGCGAAAAAGTTGATTGGGAAGAAGATTACACAGGCTACATTATGAAAGGGGTTGACGTTTTTAGAACCTATGTAAAAGAATGGTACACAGGAAATCTTCAGAAAATATTTTTCCACCGCCCCGAAAACCCAGTTATAAAAGAACAGATTTGCGCGGTACTTGCTGGTTATGTTTGGGATGAAACCAATCCGTTTGTAAAAAATCACGACCGACTGGTTAAGACGGTCGCGAAAGTTATTGATATGGAGAATGAGAAAGTGGATTAAGGAGCTTAACTTTTTTCCTATTTAGGATATCAACAATTTTTGCATAATCCCAAAATCCCACAACTTTATGACTTAATCCAAAACCACTTAAATTAAAGTACCGAAAGAAATGAAATATTGATTTTAGGGGGTGCACAGAGGGGTGCAGAAAAAAGAAACCCTTGACGAGCTTAGCGCTATCAAGGGTTGGAATTATAACGAATTGAGAACGTCAAAACCAAAAGCTTTGAGCATTTGTGTTTTGCCACCCACGGTCACGTGGGCCAAAACGTCATTATCGAGAAAAAATGGTGCAAAAGAAAAAAGCCCCAACCTTTTTCAAGATCGGGAGAAGGAAAGGAGAACGGCAAAGCCAAAAAAGCTTTTAGCTTTCTTGACTTTATCACCCACAGTCACGTGGGCCAATATTATCGGAAATTCCCAAACCATCATAAAAAGGAAAAAGTCCCAACCTTATTAAAGATTGAGACTTTTGTTGGCCCACTAGGGCTCGAACCTAGACTCTTCTGTACCAAAAACAGACGTGTTGCCAGTTACACCATGGGCCAATTCCAAAAAAATTAGGCTTTCGCCCACCAAAGTTAAAAATATTTTTCAGCTTTGGAAGTGCAAATTTAATATAAACTTTGGCTTGCACAAATATTTTGTTGCAAAAAAAGGTAGTTTATTACTTTCTAGAGCAGATTTAATGAAAAATATCGAGTTAGATTGTACGTTACCTCATTTACATACTTGGGGCTATGTATATTATTAGTAAATTCGTCCCTTAAAAATTTTGCACATTTATGGGTTCTTTTAACTTTTCAAAATGGAACAATATTACGGGCTGGGTTGTTTTTGCGATTGCTCTAACAACTTATTGGCTCACGGTAGAACCTACCGCTAGTTTTTGGGATGCAGGTGAATATATAACCACTTCAAGTAATCTAGAAGTTGGGCACCCTCCAGGAGCGCCATTATATCAATTACTAGGTGCTTTTTTCTCAATTTTCGCACCTGATGCATCTTATATCGCTCTGACAATAAATTTAATGTCGGTTTTTGCCAGTGCTTTTACCATTCTTTTTATGTTTTGGTCCCTTAGCATCCTGCTAACTAATCTAGTTTCCAAACATCATGAAATCGATAAAACAAACGCAATCGCAATTCTGGGAAGTTCTGCGATTGGTGCTTTGGCTTTTTCATTTACCGATAGTTTTTGGTTTAATGCCGTGGAAGCGGAAGTATATGCTATGGCAGCTTGCCTAATGGCAATACTCTTTTACACTGCCTTACGCTGGGAACGCGATATGCTTAAACCTCGTGGTAACCGTTGGGTCATTCTTATCGCATTTATTATTGGTCTCTCCTTCGGGGTACACTTTATGGCATTATTGACTATTCCAGCCATCGGATTTCTATATTTCTTTAAACACTATAAAACTGTAACTGTAAAAAACTTTATCGTTGCAAACGTTGTGAGTGTTGCGATTCTACTATTTATTTTTATCTTTTTGCTACCTATGACACTAAAGTTCTTTAGTGCGGCAGAAGTATTTTTCGTGAATACTGTAGGAATGCCTTTTAATAGTGGGACCATCATCGCTGGACTTATTTTTATTGGCTTGTTCTATTATTTAATCCGTTATACCCGTTCTAAAGGCTTTGTGCATCTAAACACGTTGGTTCTCTGTATACTTTTCATATTTATGGGCTTTTCAAGTTGGTTGATGCTTCCCATCCGCGCAAACGCAGGAACGGTAATCAATGAAAACAATCCAAACAACGCACGTGAACTTTTAGCTTACTATAACCGTGAGCAATATCCAGCAACACATTTGTTTTATGGCCCTAATTTCACAGAATCTTACGTAGGTCTTGATGAAGATAATCCGTATACAGATGACAAACCAAACTACGAAAAAGATACAGCCAGCGGCAAATATATAATTGTAAACAACTATAAAAACGCCACTCCAAACACTGAGGATTCACAAAAAGGTTTTCTTCCGAGAATGTGGAGTACAGAGCACGCTGCAAACTATATGGAATTCACTGGAGGACTGGATTTTTCCATTAAAAGTGAATATCTGAGTGAACCTAGACTGGTAGAGGAAGTTAATAAGTTTAAGCAAGCCTATAACCAAGGCCTGGTTGACACAAAGGATTACGACAAGTTTCTAAAGAATTTTGCGCAGTACCTAGACATTAAAAAACCATCATTTGTCCAGAATATGAAATTCATGTTCGAATTCCAGTTCGGATACATGTATTGGCGTTATTTTATGTGGAATTTCACGGGTAGGCAGGACGATGTACAAGGACAATATACAGATCTTCATGGAAATTGGCTCAGCGGCATCAAGTTTATCGATGAGCTTCGGTTGGGCAATCAAGACAACTTACCAAGTGACGTAAAAAGTAACAAAGCCCGAAATACTTACTTTTTCCTTCCCCTCATTTTAGGAATTATAGGATTGGTGTTTCATTTTAAGAACGACCAAAAGAGCTTTTGGGTCCTACTTGTGTTCTACCTGTTCACGGGAATTGCATTAAAAATATACCTCAACGAACGACCCTTTGAACCGCGGGAAAGAGATTATGCGCTGGTTGGTAGTTTCTATGTTTTTGCGATATGGATTGGCTACGGAGTCTATGCACTTTTCGACTTGGCAAGGAGCTATATAAAACCAAAAGTGGCATTACCCGTAGTTTTGATAGCAACGGCTTTGGCGGCACCTATTTTGTTGGCATCCCAAAACTGGGATGATCACGATCGCAGCGGCCGCTATACTGCGCAATCTATGGGGAAAATGTATTTAGATTCCTGCGATGAGAATGCAATACTCTTCACTATTGGAGATAATGATACCTTCGCGCTGTGGTATGCGCAAAATGTGGAAGGATATCGTCAGGATGTTAGAATTATCAACACCAGCCTTTTCCAAACTGACTGGTATATTGATGATATGAAAAAGAAAGCATTTACCAGCGATCCAATTCCTTCACAGTTAACTCACAAAAAATATCGTGGTGGAACACGAGATTTCGTAGTATATCAACAAACCAAAAAAGATACAATTGATATAAAAACCTGGATGAATTTTGTGGCCAATGATAGTCCCGCAACGCAAATGGAACTTCAAAATGGGCAGGTGATAAATACATTCCCATCAAAGGTTATCCGTGTTCCCGTTGACAAGGAGGCAGTACTTCGCAATGGTATTGTAGATGAAAAAGATGCAGATAAAATAGTTCCGTACATAGATATTACCCTGAATGGCGACATTATTTATAAAAACCGAATGATGATGCTGGACATTATTGCCAACAACAACTGGGAGCGTCCTATCTATTTTAGTGGCGGAAGTTTTGGCGATGACGATTACCTATGGATGAAAGATTACCTGCAGTTGGATGGTGTAGTTTATAAACTAGTGCCAATAAAAACCCCTATCAACAAAAGAAATCCGTATGATATGGGTAGGGTTGATACCAATAAAATGTATGATATCGTTATGAGTTGGGACTGGGGCAACAGTGGTAGTCCAGATATTTATCATGACACAGAAACACGCCGAAACGGAATAACCTACAGAAGTAACTTAGCCCGTCTTGCCGAAGCCTTAATTAATAAAGGTGAAAACGACAAAGCGGAAAAAGTGCTTGATTTGGCAATGGAAAAAATGCCGATAGATTATTTTGAGTATTATTCACTTCTAGAGCCTTTTGTAATTGGTTATTATGAATTGGACAAACCCGAAAAAGCACGAAAGGTTTATCAAGATGTTGTCTCAAAATATCAAGAACACCTTTTATACTACAACGGTCTTAAATTTAACAGACAGCGCGCTATTGCCGATGAAATCATAACTAATATGGAACGGTATCGAAGTTTAGTGCAAGCTGTGGTTATCTATGACGATGAACAATACGCACGTGAAGAAGCAAATAAATTTAATGACTATTTGAAGTTGTTCCGTCATTTTTACTCACCAGATGAAGCGATGGATTTAGATAAAGACATTCAAAAGGATTCAGCAATTGAAATTCCTTTAGACTCAAATCTTTTAAAGCAAATGGAACGGAATCCAACCAAAGAGACTGAGATGGAAGTTCCCTTAAACTAATACCGTTGAAGTTCAATTTAGTAAAAATGCCCAGATTTATTCAGCGATTATATCCTGAGCGGATTTGGGCATTTTTGCATAAAAAAAACTCTATCTACCTCACTTTTGATGATGGCCCAATCCCTGAAGTAACCCTATGGGTTTTGGAGGAATTGAAAAAGCACAATGCAAAAGCCACTTTTTTCTGCATAGGCAACAACGTTCAAAAGCATCCTGAAGTTTTTCAAAAAGTTCTTTCTGAAGGTCATTCCGTGGGTAACCACACTTTTAATCATTTAAAAGGCTGGAAAACGGAGACTTCAGAATATATTGATAATACGGAAAAAGCTAGAGATCAGATGAGGAACGACGGAGGACGGATGCTAAATGACTCAGAATTATTTAGACCTCCATATGGGAAAATAACTTCAAAACAAGCGAAAATAATTCAGAAGAAAGGTTTCAAAATTGTGATGTGGGATATTGTTAGCTACGATTATGACATTAATATTTCCGAAGAAAAATGCCTTCAGAACGTTTTAAAAAATATAAAACCTGGAAGTGTTATTGTGTTTCACGATAGCTTAAAAGCACAAAAAAACCTTCGTTATGTGTTACCAAAAGTTTTGGAATTTATTTCAGTAAAAGAGTGGAAATGCCTAGCAATTACAAATTAGATCAAACATATTCCTTGACCAAACCAATAAGCGTATCTGAATCTTGCTCACCACTTTGGCGCCATTTCATCTCGCCATCTTTATAAATCATCAATGTGGGCAAATCCTTCACTCGCAGTGCTCCTGCCAGTTCTTTGTTTTTATCAACATCTATCTTTATAACCCGGGCTTTATCGCCAAGTTCAGCGGCTACATCGCGGAGTACCGCATGCATTCCTTTGCTGGCGTCGTCCCATTCAGCATAAAAATCTAAAAGGACTGGGATGCGAGTTTCAATTAATTCTCCAAATTTTGACATGCGTCTTCTGTTTGTTAGTTGAACAACTATATATACAAATATAATAAAATATGTGCCCTATGTACTTTCAATGCAACAAAGAGCTAGTTTTTTTAAAAGAAAGAATATTTACACCTTTCAAAAAGTTACTTTTTACTTCTATTTACGAGTTTAGACAACTTTCTTTTTTAGCTGAATAACAGTAATTTCGGGCCAAATTCCAACTCTTCCTGGATAGCCTAAATATCCAAAGCCGCGATTTACGTTAATATATCTTCCAAATTCTTCATAAATCCCAGCCCAATTTTTATATCTATACTGTATTGGACTCCATTTTATAACCCCTGGAATCTCAATGCCAAATTGCATTCCGTGCGTATGGCCACTCAGCGTTAAATGAAAATGACGTGGATCCTTCTTAACTTTTGATTGCCAATGCGAAGGATCATGACTCATCAAGATTTTGAAATCACTATCAGAGATTCCCTCTGTAGCTTTGTCCAGATCTCCCGCTTTTTTAAATCCGTTTTCGCCCCAATTTTCTACTCCAACCAAAGCTATCTTTTCGCCATTTCTATGCAAATATCGGTTTTCGTTCAACAAAAGACTCCATCCCATCTCTTGCTGAATATTTTTAAGTTTCTGAAGATTTTCAGCCTGTTCTCCTTCATTCTCCCACTTCACATAATCACCATAATCATGGTTTCCTAAGACTGAAAATACACCGTCTGGCGCCTTTAATGTTGAAAAAAGCTTTTTCCATCTGTCCATCTCCTCAGCCACGTTATTTACCAAATCGCCAGTAAAAAGAATAACATCACTCTTTTGCTCATTGGCAAGGTTTATGGCATATTCTACTTTTTTTGGATTATCAAAACTACCACTGTGAATATCGCTTAATTGAGTAATTGTGTATCCATCAAAGGCATCTGGCAAATCCTCAAATTCCAATGCGTATTTCAATACTCTAAAATTGTATTTACCCTGAACCATCCCATAAATCAATGAAGCAAACGGAATCGCGGCTATACCCAAAGCAATAGTACTCACAAATTTTCTTCGAGAACCCATAAAAGGAGTCTCACTACTCCCCGCAACTTTCATAAATGTGCCTACGAAGAACCTACCAATATCTTCGCTAAACATAAAAATGACAATCAATAACTTAGGAACAAAAAGGGCGAGAAAAATACCAAAGACATACATTGTATTAATCCCTAAAACCTTGCCAGACCCCAAGGTTGAAAACTCGTACACCAATGCGCCAAAAACTGCAGCAGATATAAAAATATAAACCCCATGAATCCAAGGGTTTTTGGTAAGTGTTCTTACGGCCTGAAAGGCGTAAATATCAACAAGAATGTAAATGATAATAAAAAGTACCCAACGCATAGTAAAGAAAGAATTTTTAAAGGTAATAAGTTTCAAAATATCAAGGTCTAACTTCACTTTACTTTAACGGTTTTAGTATCTTTTCCGAATAATTTATTGAAATGCATAAAGCCCTATCCCTACTACTCTTTTTACTGCCTTTATTCTGTTTTTCACAGGAAATTTCTAAACCTGAAAATCTGACTTCTTTCGTAAATCCTTTCATCGGAACAGGAGGTCACGGCCACACCTATCCCGGTGCTGTAATGCCATTTGGAATGATGCAATTGAGCCCAGATACCAGACTAGACGGTTGGGACGGTTGTAGCGGTTACCATTATAGCGATGAATACATCTATGGCTTTTCTCACACGCATCTCAGTGGAACTGGCGTGAGTGATTATGCCGATATCCTTTTAATGCCCACAAACAAAGTGAATTTCAATAATGGCTCTGATGGGGAAAGCGGCTACCGAGCTCCTTTTTCACACGATAATGAATATGCCACTCCAGGATATTATAAAGTTCATTTAGATGAAACTAATATCGACGTTGAGCTTACCGTTTCTGAACGAAGCGGAATCCATCATTATACTTTCCCAAAAGATTCTAAACAAATTGTAATCTTAGATTTGGAACATCGCGATAAAGTGCTGAGTTCAA
This sequence comes from Aequorivita sp., assembly GCA_052105975.1. Classification (GTDB taxonomy): domain Bacteria; phylum Bacteroidota; class Bacteroidia; order Flavobacteriales; family Flavobacteriaceae; genus Aequorivita. Next base: position 293,422 of record JBQEAY010000001.1, read on the forward strand.
AAGTTGATATTTTATCAAAAACTGAAATTTCTGGGCATCGCCACTCTGAAGCTTGGGCTGTTGATCAAAGGTTATTTTACAATATTGAATTTTCCCGACCTTATAAAAACGTAACATATTTAAACGATAAAACCGACGGGGAAAAAGTGATTGCTGCCTTTGAATTTGATGCTTCCGAAAGTGACGAACTCGAAATAAAAATTGCAATTTCTGCTGTTGATGAAGCCGGTGCAAAGAAAAACATGAAAGCTGAAATCAGCGACAAGTCATTTCAGCAAGTAAAAAGTGAAGCTGATGCTGATTGGGAAAAGCAACTTGAAAGAATAGATATCTTAACCGACGATATAGATAAAAAAACCATCTTTTACACGGCTCTTTACCATACTATGATTGCACCAAACCTCTACCAAGACGTCGACGGCCGCTACCGTGGAATGGATTTGGAAATTCACCAAACATCAGATTTCGATAACTATACTGTCTTTTCACTTTGGGACACCTATCGTGCTGCCCATCCACTTTATACAATCATTGAAAAAGAACGCACAAACGATTTTATAAATTCTCTGTTGGCAAAACATGACGAAGGTGGAATCCTCCCTATTTGGCCATTGGCGGGTAATTATACAGGTTGTATGATCGGCTACCACGCAGTACCCGTAATAGCCGATGCTTATTTAAAAGGAATCCGTGGCTATGATACTGAAAAAGCATTTGACGCGATGAAACATGCGGCAACTCAGGACCAATTGGGACTAAAAAGCTATAAAGAATTCGGTTTTATTCCTGTGGAAGAAGAAAGTGAATCCGTTTCAAAAACTTTGGAATACGCTTATGATGACTGGACTATAGCCGAAATGGCAAAGGCATTAGGAAAAACTAAAGATTACAGTTTTTATACCAAAAGAGCACAATACTATAAAAATGTTTATGACCCCGAAACGAAATTTATGCGTGGACGCTTTCGCAATACATGGTTTGCTCCTTTTGATCCATACGAAGTGAATTTCAATTATACCGAAGCCAACTCGTGGCAATACAGTTTTTATGCACCTCAGGATCTGTCAGGACTAATTAATTTAATGGGAGGAAAACCCGCATTTGAAAAGCAACTTGACGAACTTTTTACAGCAGAAGTAGAAACTTCTGGCCGTCAACAAGTGGATATTACTGGCTTGATTGGTCAATATGCTCACGGAAATGAACCGAGCCACCACATGGCTTATCTGTATAATTTTGTCAACAAACCAGAAAAAACTCAAGAGCGAGTTCACGAAATTTTAATTGGACAATATCAAAATACTCCGGATGGAATTTCTGGCAACGAAGATTGTGGCCAAATGAGCGCTTGGTATATTTTTAGCGCTATGGGTTTTTATCCAGTAACTCCTGCGAGCAATGAATATATTATCGGAACGCCACTTTTCGAAAGTAGTGTGATAAATCTAGATCCTGATAGTAATGGGGAAGAAAGAACATTCGAAGTTATAGCTGAAAATATTTCAGACAAAAACAAGTATATCGCTTCGGCAACTTTGAATGGAAAACCTTTAAACAGAAGTTTTATATATCATTCTGAAGTTATGGATGGTGGAAAACTGGTTTTTAAAATGACAGATAAGCCTTCAACTTGGGCTACAAAAGACAACGAAATTCCGAAAACTGAAATAACAGATAATTTGATTGTTCCGGCACCATTTATCGCAAAAGGGGATGTCGCCTTTAAAAATGAAACAGAAATAACATTAGGTGTTTCTGCATCTAAAATTGATATCTATTATTCTCTAAACGATTCAGAATTTAAAAAATATAGCAAACCATTTATTATTTCCGAAGAAGCATTACTCAAAACATATTCAAAAGATGAGTCTGAAAAAAGTGAAACGCTTACAACGCATTTCTATAAAATAGATCCAAACCTCAGCATAAAATTAGAAACCGAATATGCCAACCAATACAACGGTGGGGGTAAAAATGCATTGATTGACGGTATTCACGGCGCCAATGATTTCCGAACAGGTACTTGGCAAGGTTATCACGATAAGGATCTAAAAGCCACGGTAGATTTAGGCTCTAAAAAAGAGGTAAATACAGTTACAGTGAATTTCCTGCAGGACCAACGCTCATGGATTTTCTATCCTAGCGAAGTCACTTGCTTAGTTTCGGAAAATGGAAAAGACTTTACAGAGCTACCAATCCAAAAAATAGAAGCCGAAAAACCTTCGGAAGAAGTGGAAATCAAAACAATTGAATTCGAAATAGGTAAAAAGGTTCAATTCATAAAGATCAAGGCAAAAAACCTTGGAGATCTACCAAAAGGTCATTTGGGCTATGGTGGAAAAGCTTGGATTTTTGTTGATGAGATTGAGGTTAAATGAATCAATAATTTTTTGAACCACGACTAAACCTGGCAGGTCTTGAGACCTGTAAGGTTTTAGCGCCGCTTTTGTGGTTTGGACGAACGAATATTTATTAAAATGATTAAAAAAATAATTTACACAATTGCAATTCTCAGTTGTTTCAACGGTTTTGCACAGAAGAAAGATTTCACTCAATTTGTAAACCCCTTTATCGGCACCTCCAAGATGGGACATACTTTCCCTGGAGCCACAGCTCCGTTTGGAATGGTGCAGCTGAGTCCGCAGACAAATGTGGAATCGATGTATAAGCCCGATGGCAGTTACAATTCAAAAACCTATGAATACTGCGCCGGTTATCAATATGCAGACTCCACCATCATCGGATTTTCTCATACCAACTTCAGCGGAACAGGACATTCAGACCTTGGTGATTTCTTGATAATGCCAACTGTTGGAAAATTAGTTTTGGATCCGTTAGAAACCGAAAACGGGGAAAAAGGCTTTGTTTCTGGATATTCACATAAAAATGAAATGGCTTCGCCCGGTTATTACAAAGTGAAACTGGACGATTACAATATTACTGCAGAACTTACAGCCAGTGACCGCGTGGGTTTTCATCAATATACTTTTCCAAAAAGTGATGAGGCACACATTATTTTGGATATGGTTTACAACGTTTATGGCTATGATGATAAAAATGTTTGGACTTTTGTTCGTGTTGAAAATGACTCTACCGTTACTGGATTCCGACAAACTCACGGTTGGGCACGAACGCGAACGGTTTATTTTGCAATGGAATTTTCAAAACCTTTCAAAAGTTACGGTCATAAAAAATATGATAAGTCCGAATACAATGGTTTTTATAGGAAATTCAACGAAGAAGAAAATTTCCCAGAAATGGCCGGAAAGAAGATTCGTGCCTACTTTAATTTTGACGCTGAGGAAAATGAGAAAATTTCTATAAAATTCGCTCTTTCATCGGTAAGTACTAAAGGTGCAATGAAGAATTTAAAAGCTGAAATTCCACATTGGAATTTTGAAAAAACAAAAGCTGAAACGCAGCAAAAATGGAATAACGAGCTTTCAAAAATAGAAGTAGAATCTATCACTCCTGAAGATCAAATTACTTTTTATACTGCGTTGTATCACACGATGCTCAGCCCTATAATTTATGAAGATGTAGATGGAAAGTACCGCGGACTTGATCAAAACATCCACACTTCGGAAGGCTTTACCAATTATACTATCTTCTCACTTTGGGATACGTATCGGGCATTGCATCCACTTTTCAACATAATCCAACCAAAGCGGAATAATGACATGATAAAAAGTATGTTGGCGCATCACGATCAAAGTGTTCATAAAATGCTGCCTATTTGGAGTCATTACGCCAATGAAAATTGGACTATGATCGGCTATCATGCCACTTCGGTAATAGCAGATGCGATCGCAAAAAACGTAGGCGACTTTGATAAAAAACATGCTTTGGAAGCCTCTATAAACACTTCAAATGTCGATTATTTTGACGGAATTGGTGATTACAAAAAGATGCATTTTGTCCCTGAGGATAAAAGCGGATCCTCAGTTTCCAAAACTTTAGAATACGCTTATGATGACTGGTGTATCGCACAAATTGCCAAAAGTGTTGGCGACGATGAAGCTGAAAAAGAATATTTACAGCGTTCAGAATATTTCAAAAATGTTTATGACCCAGAAATAGGGTTTATGCGACCTAAACTTTCCGATGGGAAATTCAGAAAAGATTTTGATCCGCTCGATACACACGGGCAAGGTTTTATTGAAGGTAATGCATGGAATTACGGACTTTATGTACCGCAGAATTTAGGCGAAATGATAGAAATGATGGGCGGAAAAGAACGTTTCAGCCAGCATTTAGATTCTCTTTTCACTATGGAGCTTGACGATAAGTACATTGAAAAGAATGAAGATATTACCCGAGATGGAATTATGGGGAATTACGTGCATGGAAATGAGCCCGGGCATCATATCCCCTATCTTTATAATTGGACTGGTAAACCATATCAAGCTCAGGAACGCGTTCGTAAAATTATGTCCGAAATGTACGATAGTGAGCAAGATGGTCTTTGTGGGAATGATGATGCCGGGCAAATGAGTGCTTGGTATGTTTTCAGTGCTTTGGGCTTTTATCCTGTGGTGCCTGGTTCAGCCGAATATGCTCTTGGAAGTCCTATAGTTGAAAATGCTGTTTTACATTTGGACAACGGTAACTCGGTGAAAATTATCGCGAAAAATCAGGGCGCAAAGAATATATATGTAAAGAGTGTTTCGGTAGATGGAAAAAAACTAGATCGAAATTATTTAACGCACGATGAAGTTACAAAAAGCAAAGAAATTGTTTTTAACATGAGTAGAACTAAACCTAATAGGTTTTAAAAACCTGTTAGGTTTGAAACCCGGAACTTGAAACCAGAAACTAAATTTATATGAAACGCAGAAAATTTATTCAAAACGCCACCCTTTCTAGTTTAGGAGTTGTAGTTGGCAGTTCAGTTTTTGCTTCAGAAATTGAAGCATCGACTTCTGAAATTATCAATTCTAAAATTGAAGACGATGGTTTTCCCGTGGTTATTGCAACTTGGAATGTAAAAGAAAGTACGGCTGAAGCTTGGCGTGTTCTACAAGAAGGTAAATCTGCACTAGATGCTATCGAAAAAGGCTGTATGGTTGAAGAAGCCAACGCAGACGGACAATCAGTTGGGCTTGGTGGCTTACCAGATCGAGATGGAAACGTAACGCTAGACGCTTGTATTATGGATAAAGACGGTGATTATGGTGCCGTGGTTTATCTTCAGAATATACTGCATCCTATTTCTGTTGCCCGAAAAGTGATGGAAGATACCCCTCACGTGATTTTAGCTGGAAAAGGAGCGGAACGATTTGCAATTTCAGAAGGTTTTGATCCTATAAACCTACTTACCGAAAGATCAAAAAAAGATTGGGAGGAATGGAAAAAAACTTCAGAATATAAACCGATTATCAACATCGAAAACCACGATACCATTGGAATGCTCGCTATTGACAAAAACGGAGATATCTCTGGTGGATGTACAACAAGTGGCTTGGCATACAAAATGGCTGGACGTGTTGGTGATTCCCCAATAATAGGTTCGGGACTGTTTATCGATAATGAAATTGGCGGTGCAACTGCCACGGGTATGGGGGAGGAAGTTTTAAAAACCGTAGGCAGCTTTTTGATTGTTGAATTGATGAGACAAGGAAAAACACCTCAACAAGCTTGCGAGGAAGCGATAGGAAGAATTATAAAAAAGAATCCAGATTACAGCAATTTTCAAGTAGGTTATATTGCCGTAAATAAAAAAGGTGAAACAGGATATTATTCAATCCACGACGGATTTTCTGTCACCAAATATCAAAACGATAAAAATGAAAATATTCCTTCTGAATTTTACAATAAGAAGTAAAGCTCTTATTATGAGCGATTTATCAACTTTGCGAGAAGATTGGCACGCAAAGTCGCGAAGACGCTAAGTTTAAAACTCTAGTACCAACAACTATGACCGAAAAAAAATCCTTTCGCGCAGCATTTATAACTGTTACCGTTCTCTTTTTTCTCTGGGGATTTATCACCGTTTTAGTAGACAGCCTTGTTCCGCGATTAAAAGATGTTTTTGAACTCAGCTACTTCCAGGCGGGACTCGTACAGTTTGCTTTTTTCCTTGCCTATTTCTTGATTTCGCTTCCAGCGGGAGCATTACTTTCTCGGATTGGTTATCAAAAAGGAATCATCGTTGGTCTGGTTACAATGGCTGTAGGATGTTTGCTTTTTTATCCAGCTGCTTCGGAAAGGGTATTTTGGATCTTTTTGGTTGCTTATTTCACTCTTGCTGGTGGGATTACGGTTTTGCAGGTAGCTGCCAATCCATATGTGTCGGTTTTGGGAAGTGAAGATGGAGCTTCCAGTCGTTTAAATCTATCCCAGGCGTTCAACTCTTTGGGAACAGCAATAGCTCCTTTAATTGGTGCTTCTTTTTTACTGAGTGATACTATAAAATCTTCCGATGAAATTTCAGTTTTGACGGATATTGACAGGAGTTCCTATTACATTTCCGAAGCATCTGCAGTACAGACACCTTTTCTTTATATCGCTGCTTTTATTGGATTATTAGCACTCTTGTTCGTATTTATTAAACTCCCCACTATTTTGGAAAAAAGTCCAGTTGGGGGTTATGGGAAACTATTTAAAAATAAAATTGTGATGATGGGTGCACTCGGTATTTTTGTTTACGTAGGAGCAGAAGTGGCGATAGGTAGTTATTTGGTGAATTATTTCACCAGCATGAATCTTTCCCAAGTTATTCTCGAAAACGAAACTATGAATTCCATTGCTGAAAGCCTTTTAAACACCGATCTAAACACTATTGACCCCAAAGCCATTGTTGGTGCATTCGTTGTATTTTATTGGAGTGGAGCTATGGTAGGAAGATTTATTGGAGCTTATTTGACCAAAATAATTGCACCGACCAAAGTACTCTCAGTTTTCGCGCTTTTGGCAATATTAATGTTACTGATTTCGATAAACTCAACAGGATTGGTAGCTATGTGGTCTATTCTTGCCGTAGGGCTTTTCAACTCTATTATGTTCCCAACAATCTTTGCACTGACAATTGATGGTTTGGGTGATTTAAAACCTCAAGCATCTGGCTTGCTTTGTATGGCGATTGTGGGTGGAGCCGTCATCCCGCCAACTTATGGATTCTTGACGGATAATCTTGGATTTAAAGCAGCACTATTCTTAGTGATTGCTTGTTATGGATACATTCTTTTCTTCGGAATGTATAAAAGGAAGAAATTAAAAGTAGCATAATCCAGCCGTAGAAGGATTGTTTTAAATCAATCCTGTCCTAAATAAATATTCCAATCAACTTACATTCAAAAATCATTTATCTTTTCTTTTTTGCATTGCCCAAAAACGAAACAAAAAAGTCTAGGCTGACGAAACTTTATCTAAATTTATCATTCGACACCTAAATTTTAGGAACTCGCTTGATAAATCCTGCTAAATTAAAGATTTTGCTTGCTCAAACAGCCTAAAATTTTACGGTGTTTTCATTTCAAATTTTACGATAAATCTTCGATAGGCCAATATGCAAGTCTTTAAAGCAAACCATCTAAAATTAAAATTCACCAAACCTCAATGAATACAATAGATTCGAACTAATATATATAATTGTTTAGAAAATCATTTGTTTTAAATGAACCTATAATGGCCTTTATAGTTGTTCCATAAAAATTAAGTAATGTCATTGCAGAAAGAAATTACAATGACATTACTATGGGTTTTTAGAAGTTATAAGTTTTCAGTTCGGTGTTGTTATCAACAAAAAGGATGTCTGAACCATCTACAGGAGCATCGCTGCTTACTTCCACAACTGATGGATTGGAAGGATAAGAACCGTCTTTATAAATAAGCTTTCTCCACTCTCCTTCGGACTGCGTCATTACTGGTCTCCATCCATTTTCCATGGTTGGCTCGATATAAAGTGGCGTTCTTGTAACTGTGAATTTAGTAATAGGCTCGATTTGGTTGTTTAGCAACAATACGCTACAACCTCCAGTTCCACAGAAGTAGGCGGAAGTAAAATTGACAAATACTTCTTTTTTACCATCGTCATTCAGGTCTAATTGTTCTATCTGAAATGTTCTTTGATCTTCCGATATTGCTCTTAAATCCGCTTCCGACAGATATTCTGACGTTATGTAGTCCTTTACTTTAGCAACTAAATCAGAATCGTTAATTTCATTTTCAAATTCGGGAGTAATTACTCCTTCATCGACCTCTATTTTATCAGTTTCCGTTGAAGTCTTTTTTGAATCTTGATTTTTACAAGAACTAAATGCCAGTCCAGCAAAAACCATAATCAATGTCATTTTTCTTATTTTCATGTCTATATTTTCTTTATTTATATTAGTCTGCCGAAATTAACTCACCGTTGCTTTCTTGTTCCTTGAATTTCATAACTAAATCCAGTGCATCTGGAATTACATCACTACATAAAATAATCAAAGAACCTTTTTCCGCATTTTTAACGGCATAGGTTATAGCTTCTTTTTCGGAAGGGATAATCGTGGTTTTCTTTTTAGGATCCTTCATTTTAATTCCGTCGTTCAGCAGTTTTATTAGCTCATCTTCTGTTCGGCCACGAAGTCGTTTATCTTGTCGGATTATGATTTCGTCAAACATTTCGGCAGCAATACTACCAATTTCGTTGGTATCCTCATCCCTCCTATCACCTACTCCGGCAATAATTCCAACTTTAACAGTTGCTTCAAGATTGTCAGTAAATTTCTGTAGTGCACGCATTCCTGCAGGGTTGTGTGCGTAATCCAATAAAATAGTGAAATTTTCAAACTCGAATAAATTCAGTCTACCTGGTGTTTGTGTAGCCGATGGAATAAAAGTTTCTAACGCCACTTTAATGTCATCCATACCAATACCTCGAATATTCGCAGCAATGACAGCAGGAAGAATATTTTGAATCATAAAAGTTGCTTTTCCGCCGTAAGTCAATGGAATGTCTTCAGCTTTCATAATTCGCATTTTCCATGTACCACGACATAGGGTAACGTATCCATTTTCATATACAGCTGTAACGCCTCCCAATTTCTGAAGTGCCTTAATACGTGGGTTCTCTTCATCCATAGAGAAAAGAGCAAGGTTACAGTTAATGTTTTTTCGCATATCGAAAACCAAGTCATCATCGGCATTTAAAATTGCATAGCCTTCTGGCAAAACAGTTTCAGGAATTACCCCTTTCACTTTTGCTAATTGATCAATGGTGTGAATTCCCTTTAAACCTAAATGATCAGCAGCGACATTGGTTACTATACCAATATCACATTTTTTAAAACCAAGGCCAGCACGTAGCAATCCACCGCGAGCACATTCCAAAACAGCGAAGTTTACCGTTGGATCTTTTAATACAAATTCAGCACTAGCGGGACCAGTACAGTCACCTTTCATTAATAATCTATTTTGAATGTAAACGCCGTCACTAGTAGTGTAACCCACACGATGGCCTTTCATCTTTGCAATATGCGCTATTAAACGGGTAGTTGTGGTTTTTCCGTTAGTTCCAGTTACCGCAATAATAGGAATACGACCAGTATCACCATGATTTGGGAATAATTTATCTACTACTGGAGCGGCTACATTTCTAGGTAAACCTATTGTTGGCTCCAAATGCATTCTAAAACCAGGACCTGCATTCACCTCTATTACCGCACCATTTGTGTCCTCTAGGGGTTGGCTAATATCTGTGGTCATAATATCAATTCCACAAATATCGAGGTCTATTATTTTTGAGATACGTTCCGCCATGGAAACGTTAGAAGGGTGAACAATATCCGTTACATCTTCGGCAGTACCACCGGTGCTTAGGTTTGCGGTATCTTTTAATATAACCATCTCACCTGCCGGTGGAACAGAGTCTTCTGTGTAGCCCTTTGATGCAATGATTGTTTTAGTAAGATTATTAATTGTTATTTTGGTAAGCACATTTTCGTGCCCATAACCACGACGTGGATCTTTGTTTATTTCTTCTACTAATTCTGTAATAGTAGATTTTCCATCACCAACAACATTTGCGGGAGTGCGCTTTGCAGCAGCGACCAATACATTATTTATTACAAGCAGACGGTAATCTTCGCCTGTGATGTATTTTTCAATGATTATTTTTCGTGAGACCTCTTTTGCTTCCCTAAAAGCGACTAAAGCACAATCGTAATTTTTAATGTTAACTGTAATTCCACGGCCGTGATTGCCATCGATTGGTTTTACGACCAACGGATAACCTACATAATTACAAGCTTCCTCAAGACTGCTTTCTCGCGAAATAATATCGCCTCTCGGTACAAGCACTTCGGCCTGCTCCAATAGGTACTTTGTATCTTCTTTATCACAAGCCAATTCAACTCCAATACTACTAGTTTCAGAAGTTACTGTAGCTTGTATTCTTTTTTGGTTTGCGCCATAGCCCAATTGGCAAAGTGAATATTTATTTAATCGAATCCACGGAATGCCTCTGCTTTCGGCTTCTTCTACAATTGATCCTGTACTTGGTCCAAGACGTTCGTCTTGACGAATCTCACGCATTCTTTGAATATCGGCTTCCAGGTCATAATCTTTCTTATCAATCAATGCTTGACAAATATCAACAGCAGCTTCTGCGGCATAACGCCCCACATTTTCTTCAATATAACTGAACACCACATTATATACTCCTACTTCACCATAACCACGAGTTCTTCCGAATCCCGTATCCATATCTGCCAAAGTTTGGATTTCTAACGCAATGTGCTCTATAATATGGCCCATCCAAGTACCATCTTCAACTCTTTTGAAAAATCCACCCGCTTCACCAACACTACAACGATGGCTGTACATTGTTGGAAACATTTTTTGCAACCTATCACTAAAACCCTCGACTTTATTGGAAGGCAGTTCTTCCATTTCTTCAAGATCTAAGACCATTACAATTAATTTATGACGACGGATAGACCAGTAGTTTGGTCCCCGCATAGCGTTGATTTCTCTAATCTGCATAAGTTGACGGATTTGTTTGTTTCGTATGAATTTGATAAATATATGATTAATTTTTCTAACAATTAGCGTATTTTTGCCCCCAAATTAAATAAATTCATGAGCGTAAAAGGCACCTTGATCCCTATTGGTGGGAATGAAGACAAAGGAAATGGTGAAAACGAACAATACACCTTAGAGTATGTAGAGGACGGAATTCTCTCCAGAGTAGTACGCGAGAGCGGTGGCGTTGATGCCACAATAATCGTAATTCCAACAGCATCTAGTATTCCTATTGAAGTAAGCGAAAACTATATTGATGCATTCAACAAATTGGACTGCAATAATGTTCATGCTATGGACATTAGAAGTCGTGAAGATGCAGAAAAACCAGAATTTTTGGCCTTAATGAAAAAAGCCAACTGCGTTATGTTTTCTGGCGGTGACCAATCAAAAATTGTAAAATATATTGGCGGTACCCTCATGCACGATATAATAAAAGATAAATACGAAAACGAGGATTTCGTTATTGCTGGAACCAGTGCAGGCGCTATGTGCATGAGCCAAGAAATGATTACTGGCGGAGGTGTGCAGGAAGCATTCACTAAGGGAGCAACTAGAATGGGCAAGGGAATGAGCTTTATTCCAAACTTTATTATCGATTCACACTTTATCCGTCGTGGACGTTTTGGAAGATTAGCCGAAGCTGTTGCAAAATTCCCAATGAAAGTAGGAATTGGCTTAGCCGAGGATACCGGTTTAGTGATCAAAAACTGTAATGCATGTGAAGTAATTGGTTCTGGGATGGTGATCCTTTTTGATCCTCGCAGATTGATACACAACAATCGCGATGCAGTACCAGAAGGTTCTCCTATGTCTATAACCAACCTAAAGACGCATATTTTGGCCAATGGTGACAAACTAGATATTAAAGAGAAGCGCGTACATATTTCACCAATTCATCTTGAAATGACAGATGCTGAAACGCTTTAATTAGTGAACAATAAAAAAAAGCTGTAGGCTCGAGATTCATCACGAGCCTACGGCTTCTTCAATCTTCTGTAATCCTAGACGGTTACTTTATTTATAAATACTCACTTCTTTTTTACCCTCAGTCTGCCCATCGTGGTGGGAAGTTTTAAAACCACGGTACATCCCTTCAGTGTTAAAAGGCATTGCCATATTTCCTTCGGAATCAACGGCAATAAGACCACCGTCTCCACCAATTTCTAAAATTCGTTTGTTAATTACTTCTTGAGCGGCTTCTGCCAAAGTCATTCCTTTGTATTCCATTAAACAGGAAACATCGTATGCAACAACACCGCGGATAAAAAACTCACCACTACCTGTACAACTTACTGCGCAGGTTTTATTGTTTGCATAATTTCCAGCACCAATCATTGGACTGTCACCTACGCGACCCCAACGCTTGTTGGTCATTCCACCCGTTGAAGTTGCGGCTGCAATATTCCCTTCTTTATCGCAGGCCACTGCCCCTACTGTGCCAAACTTACTATCCTTTTTTACACTGTGATCCAGCTGAAAAGAATCACTATCCTTTATACTTTGCCATTGTTGATAGCGAAGTTCGTCGTAAAAATATTCTGGAGATTCTAAACTGTAATCCAAACTCTTCGCAAAACGCATCGCTCCATCTCCTGCCAAAAAAACGTGATCGCTTTTATCCATTATATCTCTTGCCAATGAAATTGGGTTTTTAATTCCCGTAATTAATGAAACCGCACCGGCGTTCAAGGTTTTCCCATCCATAATGGAAGCATCCATTTCATGAGTACCGTCATTGGTGAAAACACTTCCTTTTCCGGCGTTGAAAAGTGGAGAGTCTTCAAGATGTTTCACCGCCATTTCAACAGCATCCATGGCACTACCATTATTTTCTAAAACTTCGTAGCCTCTTTCAAGTGCTTCATCCAAAGCTGCTCGATACTGCTCTTCTTTTTCTGGCGTCATCAATCCTTTTACAAGTGTTCCGGCGCCGCCGTGTATTACTAGGGAATATTTTTTATTCATTTCACCTACTATTTATTCTCTATTCTTATTATTTATTGAGGCAAAAATACACTTTGGTTTTAAATAATTATAAGAAAAAACCTAAGAGGTTTGGCAAACCTGTTAGGTCTAGAATATTTCAAACAATAGCTTTAGCCAAACAAAACACTTTTTCTATATTATTCTGAAGTGTTATCATTATTTTTGGGCTAAATTCAAAAACTATGTCCACCCAAAAACGTCTTTTCCTTCTAGATGCCTACGCACTTATTTTTCGTGGGTACTATGCACTTATAAAAAATCCAGCTATAAACTCTAAAGGTCAAGATACCTCGGCCATTCTCGGCTTTGTGAATTCACTTTTTGACGTAATCCGTCGGGAACGTCCAGACCATCTTGCGGTGTGCTTTGACAAAGGTGGAAGCGCCGAGCGCACCGAACTATTCCCAGAATACAAAGGAAATCGCGATGCCACACCAGATGTAATTAAGGAATCAATTCCTGTAATTCAGGACATAATAAAAGCGATGCATATTCCCGTTATTGAACTTACTGGTTTGGAAGCGGATGACATTATCGGTACCCTAGCACAGCAGGCTGAAAAAGAGGGATATCAAGTTTTTATGGTTACGCCCGACAAAGATTTTGCACAATTGGTTACTGAAAATATTTTTATGTATCGCCCAGCAAGAATGGGTAACGCAATTGAGATATGGGGAATTCCTGAGGTTCAAAAACGATTTGGCGTAGAGCGACCGGAACAGGTGATTGATTATTTGGGAATGATGGGCGATGCTAGTGATAATATTCCAGGCTTACCAGGAGTTGGCGATAAAACGGCAAAGAAATTTATCGCAGAATTCGGTTCTATGGAAGAGCTTTTGGCAAATACAGATAAGCTGAAAGGGAAAATGAAAGAGAAGGTTGAAGAGAATTCCGAACTTGGAATGCTTTCCAAAAAACTAGCTACAATAATTACGGATTGCGATGTTACTTTCCACGACAAGGATTACGAACTTTCTATGCCAGACGGTGAAAAAGTGCAGCAAATCTTTGAAGATCTAGAATTCCGAAGGTTGAAAGATCAATTCTTAAAATTGTTTTCAGATGACGGTGCTTCAGAAAAAGTTACACAGATTTCTAATTCTGAAACTGCAAAAAAAGCAACTTCTTCCTCAGCAGGTAGCGGACAGTTTTCACTCTTTGGAGGTGACGGCGAAGCTTCCGCAGAAATAAAAGATTACAACTCTCGCGCTACCATTGAAAATACGGAACATTTCTACCAAACCGTCCAACAAGGAATGGGTGCAAAGCTATTTTTTCAAAACTTGATGAAACAAAAGAGTGTCTGTTTTGATACTGAAACTACAAGTTTAAACCCCTTGGAAGCCGAATTGGTTGGGATTGCTTTTTCATGGGAAAAAGGAAAAGGTTTTTACATTCCGTTTCCCGAGGATAAAGAAGAAGCGCAAATGATTTTGGAGGCATTACGTCCATTTTTTGAAGATGAATCTATTCAGAAAATAGGTCAGAACTTGAAATACGACATTAAGGTCTTGGCGAAATACAACATTTCGGTAAGAGGACAACTTTTTGACACCATGCTCGCACACTATCTCATCAATCCAGATATGCGCCATAATATGGACGTTTTAAGTGAAACATACCTTAACTACACACCCGTTTCCATAACTGAATTGATCGGTAAAAAAGGCAAAAATCAACTCAGCATGCGTGATGTTGATATTGAAAAACAAACAGAATATGCCGTTGAGGATGCCGATGTAACCTTTCAACTAAAAGAACACTTTGAAAAAGAACTTGGTGAGGCAAATACTCAAAAGCTCTTTGACGAAATTGAAGTCCCGCTACTTAGAGTTTTAGCGGATATGGAATTGGAAGGAATAAATCTTGATCAAGACTTCCTGAAAAGTCTGGCAGATGCATTGGATAAAGACATTCTTCAACTTGAAAAAAATATTTACGAAGAAGCTGATGAAACCTTCAATATTGCATCTCCAAAGCAGTTGGGCGAGATTCTCTTTGGAAAAATGAAGCTGATAGAGAAGCCGAAGAAAACCAAAACAGGTCAATATTCCACTGCTGAAGATGTACTTTCCAATTTTGCAAAAGATCATAAAATAATCCGAGATGTACTGGAATACCGTGGACTTGCAAAGCTAAAAAGTACGTATGTTGATGCCCTTCCAGAGCAAGTAGAACCAACAACAGGACGTGTACATACGGATTATATGCAAACTGTTGCTGCCACCGGCCGTTTGAGCAGTAACAATCCAAACCTTCAGAATATTCCAATTAGAACCGAACGCGGACGCCAAGTTCGAAAAGCATTTGTTCCACGAAACGAAGATTATGTTTTGATGGCTGCGGATTATTCGCAAATAGAACTTCGTATTATCGCGGCTTTAAGTGAAGAAGACAACATGATTGAAGCCTTTAAGAATGGTGAAGATATTCACGCTTCAACAGCAGCAAAGGTTTTTAATGTTCCTTTAGATGAAGTAACTCGAGAACAACGAAGCAATGCTAAAACCGTAAACTTCGGGATTATCTATGGTGTTTCCGCTTTCGGACTAAGCAACCAAACCGATCTTTCCCGTAGCGAAGCCAAGGAATTAATAGACACTTATTATAAAACCTATCCAAAACTTCGAAATTATATTAGTGAACAAATAAATTTTGCCCGTGAAAACGGTTATGTTCAAACGGTTTTGGGGAGAAGGCGCTATTTAAAAGACATTAACGGAAGCAACGCCATTGTGCGTGGCGCTGCCGAACGAAATGCCGTAAATGCCCCAATCCAAGGAAGCGCAGCAGATATCATCAAAATTGCGATGATAAACATCTATAAAAAATTAGAAGAAAAAGAATTCAAAAGCAAGATGCTCCTTCAAGTTCATGATGAATTGGTTTTTGATATCTATAAAACAGAATTGGAAGAACTAAAAGCACTTGTAAAATACGAAATGGAAAATGCCTATAAACTTACAGTTCCATTAAATGTAGATATGGGAGTTGGTCAGAACTGGCTGGAGGCACATTAAAAAAGTTAGCAGTTTTCAGCGGCAGTTGGCAGTATATTTAAATAGGTGAAAAAATATTTGCGCCTTAACGTCTTTGCGTGCAATTCTCTCCCAAAGCCACAAAAACGCCGAGAACTTTTAATCACTTGTTCTTATACAATTAGGAGTAAGCGTCCTAAGTCATTATTTTTTAAATCCATATCTTTAAAAAATATTTCCCACAGTTATGCAGAACAATCCAAAACTGATTTCAAAAAAGAAACCTGCCTATCCCATCACGGATGCACTTTTAAAATATTTGACCCGTCACGGACGTACTATTAAAATCCCTATTTATTACGATGATTTGTTGCGTTTTCAGGGCTCAGTATCCGTTTATGACAAAAACGGAAAGGATACTTTATGGGTTCGTGTTTACTATTCCGAATTTGAAACTAAGGAGATTGATGAGAGTCTAAAAAAGGTCTATTCAATTTTACACTCAGACGGAAATGACAACATTTTACCCTATCTTAATATAGACAGTGTTGATTTTTGCACCTTCGGAAACTCAAAACCATTTAGAATAAAGGTTCGAAATATTCTAAACGATAACTATCTCTTCCTATATATTAAAAAAGCCGATGCCTCTCGTATTTATGGTTTGGAATTGGAAGATTTACTTTCGCCAAACCACATCAATTTTTTGGTCAGGAAAAACACCTTGATAGAAGAACACATTTCGGGTATTCCTGGAGATGATTTTATAAACAATCATTTAGATAATTGCAACCACCGAGACAAAGTAGAAATTGCCAAGGAATTTGTAAAATTCAACGAACGTTGTTTTGTACGTTTATTGGGTGATATGCGCTCTTATAATTATGTAATGGTCCTCACCCACGATTTTGACCGAATACAGTATAGAATCCGGGCAATCGATTTTGATCAGCAATCCTATGAAGGCAATCCAAAGGTTTACAAACCTCAATTTTTAAAAGAGAACATTAAACTGGTAGAAATGACAATGGAACTTCTACAGCAAACCTCCATAGACCAATATATTAGTGAAGAAAGATCCTTATTGGCAAAACGGGCAACAAGTGAAAAAAAACGCCTTAGAGGCTTGATGACTTGTATGAAGAATGACACTATTTCTCCCCCAGAAAAAGTGGAGGAATTAAAAATGGGTCTTTTTGAACTTACCGGAGATGTAAATTTCAAGAAAGCAACTAATATGGGAACAGTGCTTCAGAGCGCACTAGAGTTTGTTATTCGAAATTATAAAAGTGAAAATCCATACATTATAAGAAAAAGAAGAAGAGAGCAACGCGAACGTCAAAAACAGAAATAAAGAGATCTTATTTAACTATATCTCATTGTCATGCATTGCCAATTACTGCTCTTTTAAGAATTAAAATAATATTGTGAAAACTTTCCCTATTTTTCATTTTGGGACAATGCGTTTTCTATCTTTATCGCTTTAAATCCATCCTTTAAAATAAGCTTTGATGAAAATAAAAAAAGTTTTAGTCGCTAACCGTGGAGAAATTGCAATTAGAATATTGCGTGCTTGTACCGAGATAAATATTTCTACAGTTGCAATTTATACCTATGAAGATCGATATTCCCAACATCGTTATAAAGCAGACGAGGCTTATCAAGTTGGTGAAAATGATGCTCCGTTAAAACCTTATTTGGATGGAGATGCAATAATTGCCATTGCAAAAGCAAAAAATGTTGATGCCATTCATCCCGGATATGGATTTTTGTCCGAAAATTCAGATTTTGCTAGAAACTGTGCGAAAAATGGAATCGTATTCATTGGTCCCGATCCTAAGGTAATGGATGCACTTGGCGATAAAATTACGGCTAAAAAAATTGCTGAAAAATGCGATGTGCCTGTTATAAAAAGTAACACTAAAAAACTAACATCCTTAGAAATTGCTCTTTCCGAAGCGAATATCATTGGCTATCCAGTAATGTTAAAAGCCGCTGCCGGTGGTGGAGGAAGAGGAATGCGCGTAATTAGAACCGACGAAGACTTACAAAACAACTTCGAATCTGCCAGAGGTGAATCGCTAAATGCATTTGGTGACGATACCATGTTTCTCGAAAAATATGTTGAAAACCCAAAGCATCTGGAAGTACAAATTGTAGCGGATAATCATAGTAATATTCGGCATTTATTTGAACGAGACTGCTCGGTACAACGCAGACATCAAAAAGTAGTTGAGGTTGCACCCTCCTACAATGTTTCAACACAGGTTAAAGATTTACTGTATAAATACGCTATCCAAATTGCCACCGAAGTTAATTACAACAATGTGGGAACCGTAGAGTTTTTAGTAGATGCAGATGATAATGTATTTTTTATAGAGGTAAATCCTAGAATTCAAGTGGAGCATACCGTAACCGAAATGGTAACAGGCATCGATCTTATAAAAACACAAATATTTATTGCTGGTGGCTATAAATTAAGCGACAAACAAATTAAAATATACGATCAAGATACGCTTGAAACATATGGTTTTGCCATGCAATGCCGAATTACTACAGAAGATCCCGAAAATAATTTTACACCAGATTATGGTACTATAACAACCTACAGAAGTGCCGCCGGAATGGGAATCCGTTTAGATGCTGGAAGTATCTATCAATCTTATAGCGTAAGTCCATTTTTTGACTCTATGCTAGTAAAAGTTTCTGCTCATGGAAGAACCTTGGATGGTGCTGGCCGAAAAATGATTCGCGCTTTAAAGGAATTTAGAATTCGCGGTGTAAAAACGAACATACATTTTCTTCAAAATGTTATTCAACACGATACATTTAAAGACGGTAAAGCCACAGTTAACTTTATTGCCAACACTCCTTCACTATTCGATTTAAAGTTACCACAAGATCGTACTTCAAAAATTGTAAATTATTTAGGAGAAGTAATTGTAAATGGTAATCCAGATGTAAAAATATTTGACAAGGATAAGATTTTTAGAACTCCGAAAATTCCGAAAATTGAATCTATAAAGGACTTTCCAAAAGGAACGAAAGATCTACTTACCGAAATGGGACCAGAGAAGTTCTGTGCATGGTTAAAAGATGAGAAAAAAATACATTATACAGACACTACAATCCGCGATGCGCATCAATCTTTACTGGCAACAAGAATGCGAACTCATGATATGACTAAGGTAGCGGAAAGTTTTGCTAAAAACCATCCAAACACCTTTAGTATAGAAATGTGGGGAGGCGCTACTTTTGATGTATGTCTGCGCTTTTTACATGAAAGTCCATGGACGCGTTTGCGTGAACTCAGGAAGTTGATGCCGAATATACTTTTCCAAATGCTGCTTCGTGGTTCTAACGGAGTTGGTTACAAAGCATATCCAGACAATTTAATTGAAAAATTCATTGAAACTTCTTGGGAAAACGGAATCGATATTTTTAGAATATTCGATTCGTTAAACTGGGTAAAAGCGATGGAACCGAGCATAAACTATGTGAGAAACAAAACTGGAGGAATTGCAGAAGCAGCCATTAGTTATACCGGTGACATCCTAGATCCAAAAGAAACTAAATACACCTTAAAATATTATACACAACTCGCCAAAGATCTTGAAAACGCGGGAGCACATATGATAGCCATTAAAGATATGGCGGGCCTATTGAAACCCTATGCCGCTAGTGAACTGGTTTCAGCATTAAAAGACACTGTAAATATACCCCTTCATTTACACACTCACGATACGTCTTCTATTCAATCTGCCACCTATTTAAAGGCTATTGAAGCAGGTGTAGATGTGGTTGATGTAGCTTTGGGTGGTTTATCAGGTCTTACTTCACAGCCCAATTTCAACTCCATTGTTGAAATGATGAAAAACCAAGAACGGGAGCACGAATTTAACATTCCTAAACTCAACGAATTTTCTAATTACTGGGAAGATGTACGAGAAGTGTATTATCCGTTTGAATCGGGCTTAAAAGCTGGAACGGCTGAAGTTTATCAACATGAAATTCCTGGCGGGCAATACTCAAATTTACGTCCACAGGCAGAAGCACTTGGATTGGGAGATCGTTTTGATGACGTGAAAAAAATGTATGCTCGCGTAAATGAAATGTTTGGGAATCTAGTGAAAGTAACTCCTAGCTCAAAAGTAGTTGGAGATATGGCTATTTTTATGGTTACCAATAATCTATATCCTGAAGATGTTATGGAGCGCGGAGAAGATATTTCCTTTCCAGAGTCTGTAATCAATTTCTTTAAAGGGGATTTAGGGCAGCCTTTAGGAGGATTTCCAAAAGAGCTTCAAAGAATCATTCTTAAAAACCAAACTGCATATACCGATAGACCAAATGCACATTTAACACCTATTGATTTTGACGAGGAGTTTAAAGCCTTCAAAAAGAAATTTCAAAAAGGTTTTACACGGACAATTGAATTTGAAGATTTCCTTTCATATAGCTTATATCCAAGAGTTTTTGAAGATGCACATGAGAAATATAAGTTATACGGAAACACGGCCATTCTCGCTTCCACAAACTTCTTTTACGGAATGAAACTTCGAGAAGAAGCCATCATTGAATTGGAGCCAGGAAAATCGGTTATCGTAAAACTACTTTCTGTTGGTATTCCTAATGACGATGGAGTTAGAATCGTTTTCTTTTCGGTAAACGGTGAAAACCGATTTGTTGAAATAAAAGATAAGTCTATTGAAGTTAAAAAGGAAATAAATGTAAAAGCTGATGACCAGGACCCCAATCAATACGGCGCTCCGCTACAAGGAAACCTTTATAAGGTATTAGTAAAAAAAGGACAAGAGATAAAGAAAAACGATCACCTCTTTATTATTGAAGCTATGAAAATGGAAACTACCATAACAGCTAATAAAGCTGGAAAAGTAAAATCCGTAAGTCTTAAACCGGGAACCATGGTAATGAAAGGCGATTTGATAATAACAATGGAATAAGAAGGAATTAGAAACTGAAGTTGAAATTATAGTGGCTTGGCGTTTTTGAGAGAAATTTTAAACGTAAAGGCGCCCAGTTGCACAGTATAATTTACTTCAAGATGAAGTCTTATTTCTTAGGTCTTAAAGCGCAGTGCTCTTACCTCTAAATATTTTATTCCCACCCACTTGCTTTTCAAATAAATAACACTACATTTGCACCCCTCTTAGACAAAATTTATTTTGCTATAGGGTGAGAAAACAATGAATTATTAACAATTGACAAAGACTAAATGGATACATTAAGTTACAAAACAGTATCTGCTAACAAAAGCACCGTTGTAAAAGAATGGTTGGTAGTAGATGCGGACGGGCAAGCATTGGGTCGTCTTGCAAGCGAAGTTGCTAAATTACTTCGCGGTAAGCACAAACCAAGTTTCACCCCGCACGTAGATTGCGGTGATAACGTGATTGTTATCAACGCCGGAGACATAAATCTTTCCGGAAACAAATGGCAGGATAAAACCTACATTCGCCACACAGGATATCCTGGTGGACAACGTAGCCTTAACGCTACAGAATTGTACAAAAAAGACCCTGCAAGGCTTGTTGAAAAAGCAGTAAAAGGAATGCTCCCAAAAAATAAATTGGGTGCAGAATTGTTCAGAAACCTGAAAGTGTATGCAGATGCAAACCACGGTCAGGAAGCACAAAAACCTAGAACTATTAACCTTAACGACAACAAGTAATGGAGACAATTCACAAAATAGGCAGAAGAAAAACCGCTGTTGCACGTGTTTACCTTAAAGAAGGTAAAGGAAACATCACAATCAACAAGCGCGAGTTGGATCACTACTTTACTACTGGAACTCTTCGGTATAAAGTAAAACAACCTTTAGCACTTACAGACAACGAAACAACTTTCGACATTTCAGTAAACGTATTTGGTGGTGGAATCACTGGTCAGGCAGAAGCAATTCGTCTTGCCCTTTCCCGCGCTATGTGCGATCTAAATGACGAAAACCGTGGAATCTTGAAACCAGAAGGTTTACTAACAAGAGACCCAAGAATGGTGGAACGTAAAAAATTCGGACAGAAGAAAGCCCGTAAGAAATTCCAATTCTCTAAACGTTAATACTTCGACTACGCTCAGCAACCTTGGTTTTGGGCGCATGTTGAAAATTAAAATATTCAACTCTATTGGGTATCTCATCTGGGATACCCAATTAAAGTTGATAAGTTCATATTCATAATTAATTATTAAGCTGTTAACCCGAAAAAATCGGGTGTTAGTTTAGCATCTAAACCAAAGCTCTGCTTTGTGCTCCATAGCCTATTGCGAAGGAGTACCAATAATGAGTAGGTTGCTATCCTTTCACAGAACGTAAACTAAAACAAAAATGGCAAGAAAAGTAGTAGTAAAAGACTTACTAGAAGCAGGTGTGCATTTTGGCCACCTAACCCGTAAATGGAACCCAAACATGGCGCCGTATATCTATATGGAGCGTAACGGGATTCACATTATCAACCTGTACAAAACCGCCGCAAAAATTGATGAAGCCGGAGAGGCTCTTAAAAAAATTGCAGGAAGTGGACGCAAAATTCTTTTTGTAGCTACAAAAAAACAAGCAAAAGACATAGTTGCTGAAAAAGCAAAAGCTGCTAACATGCCTTACATCACAGAAAGATGGCCTGGTGGTATGCTTACCAACTTTGTAACTATCCGTAAAGCCGTAAAGAAAATGGCTTCTATTGATAGAATGAAGCAAGATGGTACTTTCATGACCCTTTCAAAGAAAGAGCGTTTAGCAGTAGATCGTCTTCGTGCTAAATTGGAAAAAAACTTAGGTTCTATTTCTGATATGAGCCGTCTTCCAGCAGCACTTTTTATTGTGGACACAACTCGCGAGCACATTGCAGTTGCAGAAGCTTTAAAATTGAACATTCCAATCTTTGCAATGGTGGACACTAACAGTGACCCACGTGTAATTGACTACGTAATCCCATCAAACGATGATGCTTCAAAATCTATTGAAAGCATAATGAGCTTTGTTTCTGAAGCAGTTATCGAAGGTCTTTCTGAAAGAAAATCTGGCGGAAAAGACGACGAAGATGCTGAAAAAATGGAAAAAGCGGCTAAAAAAGACAAAGCAGCAAAACCTGCTAAGAAAGAAAAGGCAGCTGAAGTTCCATCAACTGATAAGGAAGATGTGCAAGCTATGAAAGAAGCAAAACAGCCTGTACGTCAGAAGTCGAAAAAAGAAGTTCTTAAAGAAGAAGAATAATCTCGATATTTTAAAATCTAAAAGTCGTTTGATTCTTTTCTGTATTGAAAATTAATTAAACGACTTTTTTTAATATTAAACTTAAAAATTTATAAAAATGGCAAAAATAACAGCCGCCGAAGTAAATAAACTAAGACAATCTACAGGAGCCGGAATGATGGACTGTAAAAAGGCATTAGTTGAGGCAGAAGGAAACATGGAAGAAGCAGTCTCTATCCTTAGAAAAAAAGGACAGAAAATTGCTGAAAAAAGAGCAGACCGCGATTCTAGCGAAGGTGTTGCTGCTGCAAAAATAAACAGTGATAACACAAAAGGCGTTGTCATTTCTTTAAACTGTGAAACTGACTTTGTTGCCAAAAACGATTCTTACGTTGAAATGGCAAACAAAATGGCTGAAGTCGCTTTGAACACATCTTCTAAAGATGAGTTTATGGCTGCTGATTTTGACGGAATGACCGTTGCTGAGAAATTAACTGAGCAAACTGGTGTTATTGGCGAGAAAATAGAAATTGGTGGTTTCGAGATTTTAGAAGCTCCGTTTGTAGGTTCTTACGTTCACGTTAACAAAATTGCTGCTCTAACTGGACTTTCAAAGAAAGTTGACAATGCTGAGGAATTGGCGAAAGACGTATCAATGCAAGTTGCATCTATGGGTTCTACTACACTTTCTTACAAAGATTTTGACCCAGAATTTGTAGCTTCTGAAACCGAAGCAAGAATCGCTGTTATCGAAAAAGATAATATCGAATTAGGTCGTTTAGGTAAAACACCTAAAAATGTACCTCAATATATTTCAAGAGCACAGTTGACTCCTGAAGTTTTGGCTAAAGCTGAAGAAGATGCAAAAGCTGAATTGAAAGCTGAAGGGAAACCAGAACAAATCTGGGACAGAATTCTTCCAGGTAAAATGGAGCGTTTCATCAGTGACAACACTACTTTAGATCACGAAAAAGCATTGCTTGATCAAAATTTCATTAAGGATGAAAAGAAAAGTGTTGCAGATTACGTTAAAACGTATGGTGATGTTGAAGTTGTAGGTTTTAAAAGAGTTTCATTAGCTTAAGCTTTTAAACAAATTTATAATACATTTCAAAAGAGGCTGATTAATTTCAGCCTCTTTTTTTTTTGACAATCATTTAATTTCTATTCCTTTACCATCTTCTTCACATGCTTTTTCCCTTCAGAAGAAATAACCGCCATATATATTCCTGTAGTTAAATGGCTCAAGTTCAATTCAGTTTTTTCGGCTAAAGGCGAAACATCTAATACTTCCCTTCCCATAAGGTCAAAAACCTGAATCTTCTCAATCTGTGAATTCGTTTCAACAAATATTTTATCTGATGTAGGATTTGGAAACAATACTATTTCGGCTTGTTGTAAATCTTCAACTCCAAGATTTGTATTCACACCAAAAATAGTTTCGTAAGTGTTTCCACCAAACTGTACCGTAACAGTATGCACACCATCCATTGAAGTATTATCAATCGGAAAATGCCACTGACCCCAAGCCGCACTATAATATGGCCATGTAGAATCCCAGTAGTAGTCGTAAAGCAAGCTTCCATCGGGTTTGGTAACTGTTATATGCGTTCTAGCATCTGTTTGAATATCCCGATAGAATATTCGGAATCTAGCAGTATCGCCAGGTACAAAATTGAGTTCTCTATAGGTATTTTCAACTATACCACATTCCATATCATATTCATCTGTATTATGAGTGGAGAGCGTTAATATTTCAGGAACAAAATAATCGGGTTGCTCTACCCACCAGCTTTCAGAGTTTAAATTGTTACAAGGGCCACCATAGGGATCAATAAGAAGTCCATCAGCATCATGTACTTCAAAATGTAAGTGCGGAATGTCGCTACTACCTGAACTACCAGCTCTACCCAAATATTCTCCAGTTGCAACGGAGTCGCCAATATTTTTGGAAGTAGTACTTCCACTTTTAAAATGCCAATACCAAGAACGCGATCCATCTGCATGTTCTAAAATAATTCCGTTCCAATTTTGGTTGCCATTATTATTGCAATTTCGATCAAAATTGCCATCCTTTTTTTGAACAATAACTCCAGGAGCCGCAGCAATCACTTCCATTACATCATCCTCCATTTTCTTCCATGGATAAGGCCATACAACGTAGTCCGTTCCTTCGTGATTTCCGTTTCCCCAATCATAAGTTCTTTCGCCGCAGTTATAATCTAACAATTGCCCATTTGGCGCTGCATCATGGTCCACTTGATTAAATAATGAATAATAGCCATAATCATCATATCCTGACTTTGCCTTAAAAGGAAGCTCAAAAAGCGGATGTGTCATAGTGCGGTTCTGAAAGGCTATAGGGTTTTCCTGAAGAATTACTTGTTTGTTAACTTCCAGCTCTTGGAGTATTTCTTGCCTTTGTACATCGTTTATACATTCAGTTTTTGGAATGTCAATGGGATAGAAAGAAACTGCCGATGGTGGTGCATTTTGAGCGGCCATAAATGAGGATGCGCCCAGCAATAAATAAAATAAAGACGTTTTCATAAGGTGAAATTTTAAGGATTAATAGTTACTTGTTATATCAACATCGGAATAGCATGGAAAATGTCATCAAGAAAATTTAACTACTCAATTTCTCTGTAAAATATCTCTTCCAAAAACTAGTTTTATTATTTACTTACACCGCATCAAAATTTTTCTTTATTTTTGCTCCACCAAATCCACATTATGCAATACAAAAGAATTCTTTTAAAACTTTCTGGTGAAGCCTTAATGGGCAATAAACAATATGGAATTGATCCTATTCGCCTTAAAGAGTACGCTCAAGAAATAAAACAAATTACAGAAAAAGGTGTGGAAGTTGCCATTGTTATTGGCGGCGGAAATATTTTTAGAGGATTAGCTGGCGCAAGTAGCGGAATGGACCGTGTCCAGGGAGACCATATGGGAATGCTGGCAACCGTGATTAACGGACTTGCATTGCAGAGCGCCTTAGAAAATGAGGAAGTGCCTACACGATTGCAAAGCGCAATTAACATCAATGAGGTTGCCGAGCCATTTATCAGGAGAAAAGCTATTCGTCATCTTGAAAAGGGGCGTGTAGTTATTTTTGGTGGCGGAACTGGAAATCCTTACTTTACAACCGATTCCGCAGCAGTTTTACGCGCAATTGAAATTAAAGCAGATGTAATTCTGAAAGGAACACGTGTGGATGGAATATATACCAGCGATCCAGAAAAAGATGAGCTTGCAACAAAGTTTGACTTTATAAGTTTTGAAGATGTGTTGCAAAAAGGACTAAAAGTTATGGACACAACGGCCTTTACTTTAAGTCAAGAAAACGAATTGCCAATTATAGTTTTTGATATGAACACTAATGGAAATTTGTTGAAAGTAGTTTCTGGTGAAAAAATTGGAACGAAAGTAAACTTGTAAGTCCGCTAATCCCGAAAGAAGGATTGGTATTTGTAAAAAATAATATTGAATTTTGAATCCTATGGAAGACGAAATAAACTTTTTAATTGACGGCACAAAAGAAGCCATGGCAAATGCCTTAAAACATCTTGATAAGCAATTGGTAAATATTCGTGCCGGAAAAGCTTCACCATCTATGGTTGGTAGCGTAATGGTAGATTATTACGGAAGCCCAACCCCATTGGGTCAAGTTGCCAACGTAAATACGCCAGATGGGATGACCATTTCCATTCAACCTTGGGAAAAAGGACTAATTCCAGAAATTGAGCGCGGGATTCATCTTGCCAATCTAGGCTTCAATCCCATGAACAATGGCGAAAGCGTAATCATCAACGTTCCACCATTAACAGAAGAACGAAGGAAAGACCTGGCAAAACAAGCCAAAGCAGCCGCAGAAGAAGCTAAAATTGGTATTCGCAACGATCGTAAAAATGCAAATAACGATTTAAAAGATTTAGATATCTCAGAAGACTTGACAAAAGGCTTGGAAGGAGACATTCAAGAAATGACCGATCAGCACATCAAGAAAATTGATGAAATTCTGGCTAAGAAGGAAAAAGAAATAATGACAGTTTAATGATATTTTTATTAAATTAGATACAATAAAGCGGCACTTTTGCCGCTTTATATATTTTTAGAATTCCTAAGGCTACGATAATCAACTATATGCAAAAAGCCCTCTTTCCTTTTTTACTGCTTATTGGCTTTTTTGCCTTTGGACAAGTACCTGCTATAACGACCAAAAAAAGTACTTTATTAAAAATCGAGGAACGGATTAAGGAACCACTTTCTACGGGATATTTCCCAGTTGGTTTTTTTGATATTGATCTAAAAACTTTAATTAAATACAACAACTACGAGGGTTTTAGACTTGGAATTGGCGGTCTTACAAATGACAAGCTATTTGAGGAATATAAGTTTGGCGGTTATGTAGCTTATGGTTTTAAAGATCGTGCAGTAAAATACAGCTTAGGTGGAAGTGCACGCATAAACCAGGAGAAAAAAACTTGGGTAAGTGTTTACTATGCAGATGATATAAAAGAAATAGGAACCTACAATTACCTTACTGATGCTCGTGTCTATTCACTCTTTGAACCTAGAGCGGTTAATGTAATGCAGTTCTACAAATACAGGAAATGGCAAACCAACATCGCCAGCGAACTTACACCAAAAATACTTTCAGAGTTTCGAATAGCCCACAGCAAAATAGAAAATGTAGAGAGCTATTATTTTATCAAGGATGGAGTTCCTTATCAAAACTACGAATTGGCTGAAGCCACGCTCTCCTTCCGAATCAGTCCGAAGACCAACTTTTTTACTAGAGAAGATGGTTTTAAGGAATATTATGACGGGTTTCCAAAAATTAGCGCCCAAATTACGCAAGGATTTAAGGATATTGCAGGCAGTGATTTCAACTATACCAAATTCGCATTAAAATTCGATTATTTTATAAAACGGACAGATCTTTCATCTACCAGTATTTTGTTAGAAGGATCTCTGGCTACAGGCGATGTTCCTTTAACGCATTTATTCCATGCCTATCCCAACCAGCCTAACAAGGAGAAATTGTCACAAAGATTTTCAGTAGCGGGTGTGCAGAGTTTTGAAACCATGCATTTTGGAGAGTTCTTTTCAGATAGACTTACAACACTTCAAATAAAACACAGTCTGCGCAGGATTAAACTGGCAGAACATTGGAAACCCGAACTAGTCTTAATTACCAAGCACGCTTGGGGAAACATGAGTAATACGGACCGACATTTTGGAATTCCATTTAACACCTTAGAACATGTCTACAATGAAAGTGGATTAGAACTAAACAAGATCTTTATAGGCTTCGGACTTAGTGCAGCCTATCGCTACGGCTATTACAATTTGCCCAATTTTGAAGATAATATTTCTTTTAAGTTTACTTTTAATCTGAAGGTATAACAACAAGAAAAAATCAGCCGAAAGTTTTCAGTTGATTGTTACGTTACACATCATATGGGTTTTTAACAACCTACGTTATTCCTCTTCTTTATAATCGGCATAAAGAAAATTGTTATACGGAAAACGAGTAGTGTGTATTTCTCTCACCTTATCATAAACCAATTTTCGAAACTCCTTGAAGTTCTCTTTATTCAATGCCGAAATAAAGATGGCGTCACCATT
This sequence comes from Aequorivita sp., assembly GCA_052105975.1. Lineage (GTDB taxonomy): Bacteria > Bacteroidota > Bacteroidia > Flavobacteriales > Flavobacteriaceae > Aequorivita. The sequence goes on from JBQEAY010000001.1 coordinate 322,237, forward strand.
TAATTTTGCCATCCAAGTTTGTTCCCATTCGTCTAAAGTATAATGTGCTGTTGTCTTTTCGGTCATTAAATCATCTTCCTCAATCTCCTCAGGATGATAGGCATCAATTTTATTAAAAACCATGATTGTAGGTTTATCTGCACTTCCTATTTCTTCTAAAGTCTTATTAACAGAATCTATATGATGTTCAAATGACGGATGACTGATGTCTACAACGTGTAGCAATAGATCTGCCTCACGCACTTCATCCAACGTACTTTTAAAGGATTCCACCAATTGTGTAGGCAACTTTCTGATGAAACCTACAGTATCGGTCAACAAAAAAGGAAGGTTCCCAATAACTACTTTTCGGACAGTGGTATCTAATGTCGCAAAAAGTTTGTTTTCAACAAAAGCTTCACTCTTGCTGATAACGTTCATTAAAGTAGATTTTCCAACGTTAGTATAGCCAACAAGGGCTACACGAACCAAAGCGCCACGATTTCCTCTTTGCACTTCCATCTGTCGATCTATTTTCTTTAATTTGTTTTTTAGTAAAGTTATACGGTCGCGAACAATTCGTCTATCAGTTTCAATTTCCGTTTCACCAGGACCGCGCATTCCAATACCACCACGCTGACGTTCTAAGTGAGTCCACATTCCCGCTAGTCTTGGCAATAAATATTCATATTGCGCCAATTCAACTTGGGTACGCGCATAACTAGTTTGGGCCCGTTGTGCGAAAATATCAAGAATCAAATTAGTCCTGTCTATTATCTTACATTGAAGGATTTTTTCAATATTTTTTTGTTGCGCTGGGGAAAGCTCATCATCAAAAATAGCAACACCAACATCGTGCTCTTGGACGAAATTTTTAACATCGTCCAACTTTCCCGTTCCAATAAAGGTTTTGGGGTTAGGAACATCCATTTTTTGGGTGAAGCGTTTCAACACTTCTCCTCCCGCAGTAAAAGCCAAAAACTCAAGCTCATCAAGATATTCGTTTGACGCTACTTCGTCTTGATACTGTGTAATCAGCCCAATAAGCACTGTTTTCTCGTAAGAAATGTCCGTTTTTTCAATCATATATTCTCGTTGGTTCTAGCAATGCGGTTTCTATTTTAAAATCTATGGTTTATTGAAGACTCAATCTACAACATTCAATTCAGCATTGAAAATTCTTCCCCACAAATGTACAAAACACATAGCAAGCGTATTTTGTACTTTAGAAGCAATTAACAACATTTCATTCTTAAAATTAAGAAATAAATACTAGCATTTTAAAATCTAGAAATTATTTTTTAACATTGTAATAAATCATAAAGTTTAAGATATTGAACCTACACTAACAAGCAAATGGTTTATTGAGCGAATAAACACTAAATATAAAACCGTAGAACCCTTAGGTTGGGTTGTTTAGAGGGATTGAGTGATAATCTTATCCTATATAGAATTATTACAAAAAGTATTAATTAAGTATATATATCGAAAATTTTATCTATTTTCGTGTTAAATAAAAGTTAACCAACAATAAAACAGTTTCACGACAAAAAAAAATTTATGAATAAAAAATTACCTCTCTACTTACAGAGTTGTCTTCATTTTTTTAAAGTCAACTTTAGACCGCACACACTCGCGTTTTTGAGTTTCTTATTGTTTTCATTAACTGCATTTTCCCAAGGACCTGGATGTCCTAATGTTTATGCTGGAGATGATATAGAACTAGACTGCGACGAGGATTGTACAGACCTATCAGCGAGTTTTTTGGAAACAGGAGAAACTACTAGCTATGAAGTTTCGGCTATTCCTTATGAGCCTCCTTTCCCTTTCACGGGAGGAACACCAGTTTCTGTAGACACAGACGATGTTTGGTCTGACGCCATTGATTTACCTTTTGATTTCTGCTTTTTTGGAGAAACCTATAGTGAAATGGTGATTGGATCCAACGCTGTAATCTCATTTGATTTGAATGCAAACGCTCCCGGAGGCTATTGTACTTGGTCCTTTGATGAATCAGTTCCCGACCCAGGCTTATTTACTACAGCAATCTTCGGACCTTATATGGATGTAGATCCATCTATTGCAGGCTCCGGAGAAATAAATTGGACAGTTTTTGGAGAAGCTCCTTGCCGTACCATGGTGGTAAGTTTTCCAGAGATTCCATATTATGGCTCTTCATGTAGCGGCCTTAATCTAACCTCGCAAGTAGTAATTTATGAAACTACCAATGTAGTTGAAGTTTATGTTGAAGATAGAGCAGGTGGATGTAGCTGGAATAGCGGTAACGCTGTATTAGGAATCCAAAATCAAGATGGTACAGAAGGATATACCCCAGATGGAAGAAACACCGGTAACTGGAGCGCTTCAAACGAAGCTTGGAGGTTTACGCCAAATGGCGATTCAAATGTTGTTTTCTCTTGGTTAGATGCTGAAGGAACTGTTATAAGTAACGACACAACAATCAATGTTTGCCCAACAGAAGCATCAACAACATATACTGCCCAAGCTGTTTACACAAATTGTAATGGTGATGTGGTTACTGAATCTGATGACGTTACAGTATTAAGAACTGGATCTTTTACAGTAGATCTTGGAGGTGATCAGGATCTTTGCGAAGCTGAAAGCTATGATATTACTGCCGAAATAACAGATGGAGATCCTACTGAAGCTACCTTCCTATGGAGTACAGGTGAAACCACACAAACTATTACGGTAAATACTTCAGATACTTATACTGTAGACGTTACTATCGGTACTTGTACCCTTATCGCATCAGTAGATATCAACTTTAATGAACTTCCTTTGTTTAACCTAGGAAATGACATTGAAACATGCTTTGCTGAACCTCTAGTTTTAGACGCTTCTCCTTCTAATTATGATCCTACAGAAGCCACTTATGAGTGGAGTATGGACGGTGAAATACTCGTGGAGGAAACAAGTTCTACATTACTAGTGAACGAAATAGGGACTTACGCTGCAACAGTTTCTGCTGGAGGCTGTACTGCAACAGATAGTGTAGTAGTTTCATTTAACGAACTTGAAGTTAGTGTTGGGGATGATTTTCAAACTTGTCCAAAAGAACCACATACGCTAACTGCAACTACAAATGAAAGTGGTGCAACTTATCAGTGGTTCCTAAACGGATCTATATTGAGCGGAGAAACTAACAGCACATTAGACATCGTAATAGATGAGGGATCCATTGGAACCCAAACCTATTCGGTCGAAATTACAGCCAATGGTTGTACTGGTACAGATTCTGTAGATGTTAGTTTATATGACGTTGCAAATTGTGTGATTTCTCAAGGAATATCACCAAACAATGATGGTTACAACGATACACTTGATCTTAATTGGCTAAACGATAGAACCGGAATCGTTAAACTCAAAATCTACAACAGATGGGGAACTTTGGTTTTTTACCAGCGCAATTACAGCGACCAATGGGGTGGCCAGTCTGATAAAGGCAACGATCTTCCAACAGGAACCTATTTTTATGTAATTGACTTTAAAAAGGTTGATGCAGTTTACGGAGGACAAACCACAGGTTGGATCTATCTTAACAGAAAAGCTAACTAAACGCATTAATCACTTTTTAACTACCAAATAGATAAATATGAAAAAACATATATATAGCATAATCGTATTGATGGCAGTGTTGCTCCTATTTCAGGAAGCAGAGGCGCAGCAAGACCCTCAATATACTCAGTACATGTATAACATGAGTGTGGTGAACCCAGCATACGCCGGGTCTAAGGAAAGTCTTTCCTTTACTGCACTTTACAGACACCAATGGGCTGGTTTTGATGGAAATCCAGTAAGTTTCGCATTCTCGGCACATTCACCGGTTAGCGAAAGAGTAGGTCTTGGTATTTCAGCAATAAAAGATGAATTAGGACCAGTTTCAGAAACCAATTTGTATGCAGACTTCTCTTACACCGTTCCTGTGAACAATACGGTAAATCTTGCTTTAGGTCTTAAGGCTGGAGCAACATTTCACAAGGTAGGCCTTGCAGGTTTGGAATTACAAGACCCTAATGATCCATTTCTTTCTGAAGACATAAACAACACGTACCCTAACGTTGGGGCAGGTGCTTTCCTTTATGGTAATGCCTTCTATGTAGGTATATCCGTGCCAAATATGCTAAAATCAGTTCATTTGGATGAAAATGGAATTAGGTATGGTTCTGAAGTGAATCATTATTTTGCAACAGGGGGCTTGATTTTTCAGGTTACCGACAACTTAAAGTTGAAACCTTCCATAATGGTAAAAGGAGCTGCGGGTGCACCCGTTTCTTATGATGGAAACCTTAATGCACTATTATACGATAGGTTTGAACTTGGGGTATCCTACAGACTGGAACAAACTTTCAGTGGTCTAATTGGCTTCCAACTTACTGATAACATCCGTGTTGGTTATGCTTATGATCACGTATCTGGCCGTTTATCTGCGATATCACGTGCCTCTCACGAAGTGTATTTTGCTTATGACCTATTCTTTAAGCCACGTGTATTACGTTCGCCAAGATTCTTCTAAAAACTAAAATAAAATTCATTTAATATGAACAAGATTTATACAATTCTTTTACTATTAGCGGTAAGCACATCCATGATTACTGCCCAGAATAAGAATACAAAAAAAGCCGATCAATATTATGATCGTCTCCAATACATCGATGCCACCCAAGCCTATGAGAAAGCTCTTAAGGATGGCGAAAGGAGCACCTATGTGTATGTGCAATTAGGAAATAGCTACTATTTTATAAACGACACCCAAAAGGCTGAATTTTACTATGAAAAAGCGATTAACGATGAAGGTATTGGTTCGGAAACAGTTTATAATTATGCGCAAGCATTAAAAGCGAACCGCAAGTTTGATGAATACAATAAATTTATGAAGCTATTTTCCAGAATGGTACCGGACGATTCTCGCGCGGTAGCTTTTATGGCAAACCCCAACTACCTTCCTAAAATTATGGATTCGACCGCACAGAAATTTTATGCTGTCAATCTTGACGCTTTAAACTCAAAATATTCAGATTTCGGCGGAACAGTAGTTGGAAATGATTTCTATTTCAGTTCAGCCAGAAATTTCACCGGTAAAACGTATAGCTGGAATGAAGAGCCATATTTAGAGATATACAAAGCTCAAATAAAAGATGGTGTTGTAGAAGATGCAAGACTTTTAAGAGGAGATGTAAATACAAAATACCACGAAAGTACTGTAGCCATTACAAAAGACGGCAAACGCATGTATTTTGACAGAAATGATTACTTCGGTGGTAAATACCGAAAAAACTCAGATGGTATAAACCAGTTAAACATCTATTACGCTGAGAATGTAAATGGAACTTGGAAGGATGTAAAATCTGCTTCTTTTAATGACAAAGAGTATTCCAACAACCACCCAGCTCTTAGCCCAGATGGCAAAACCTTGTATTATGCAAGTAATCGTCCAGGTGGAAACGGAATGGCGGATATCTACAAAGTTGCTATCAACGAGGATGGTACTTTTGGAGTACCAGAAAACCTAGGTGACAATATCAACACTGAAGGTAATGAAGGGTTCCCTTTTGTCGATTCAGATGGGACACTTTATTTCAGTAGTGATGCCCACTTAGGAATGGGAGGACTTGATGTTTTCGCTGCTAAAGCCAAAGAAGATGGTTTTGAAAAACCAGAAAACCTTGGTGTTGGTGTAAATAGTAGAGCAGACGATTTTGCTTTTACATACTACCCAGAGACGAAAGAAGGTTATGTTTCTTCAAACAGAGGAGGCGGTAAAGGAAGTGATGATATCTATAAACTTACAAGATCTGGCGCTTGCGATCTTAACGTAATAGTAGTAGATGCAACCACAGACGAACCAATTTCTGGCGCACGTATAGATCTGTTTGATGATCTTGAAAACAAATTGAAAACACAGGATACAGATAGTGATGGAAAAAGTTTATTAACTGCAGACTGTACCCAAAACCATGTTGTTCAAGCATTCATGGAAGGTTATGAAAGCAATTCAGTAACTGTTCCGTCTTCCAAAGATACTGAGAAGGAGGTTCGTATAGCTCTTCGTCCAATAGACCTAATTGTTGAAGAGGATATGGTTAAACTAAATCCTATTCTATTTGACTTTGACAAACACAACATCAAGCCACAAGCAGCTTTTGAACTAGACAAACTAGTGGAATTGATGAAGAAAAACCCAGATATGGTTATTAAGGTGGAAGGTCATACGGATAGCAGAGGTTCAGATGCGTATAATATGACACTTTCTGACAAACGTGCTAGAAACACTGTTCAATATGTAATTTCAAAGGGAATTGATAAAGACAGAATAAGCGGAAAAGGTTTTGGCGAAAGCAGACCAGCCGTAGATTGTGGAGCTAATTGCACTGAAGAACAACACCACCAAAACAGACGTTCAGACTTTATTGTGGTGAAGAAATAAGCTTTTAAAAAGCATTATTTAATAACTGACCAAAGAAAAGAGCCCTTGCCAATTCGATTAATCGAATTTCGCAAGGGTTCTTTATTTTATAATCATTGTTGTCCGATAAAAATCTAAAGTAGCAAAAATAGCGTTGTCGTTACCAT
>JBQEAY010000002.1:0-226303 GCA_052105975.1 Aequorivita sp.
TAACACTCAATTATAGATCTATCCTAAACTATTTTATAAACAGAAGTACAAATGCCTCAGCAGAATTATTCAATGCAAAAATAAAAGCCTTTAGAGCACAGTTTAGAGGAGTCAAAAATGTAGAATTCTTCCTTTATAGATTAACCACAATTTTTGCATAAACACAACAATTGGGCTTGACCCTATTTGTAGCCTTAAGAAGAATATAACAATCAAAAATCCCACTGTGTTTTTTCACAGTGGGCTTCATTAAAAAAAAATAGATAAACTAATCTATACTTGTCAAAAATTCAGATCAAAACTCCCATTGGTCAATTCAAGCTGGCCATTATCACTGTTTTTAACGGTCCCAGAAAAGGACCCCGTAAGAACGCCACCGGAATTTGTTGTCACAGAGTTATTAAAATTTGACGGCATTGGATAATAAGTCGATATTAGGTTGATTTTGAAATTCAGAAAAAGATCATCTCCCACGCTGTTTTCTTCAACTTCAAAGTAAATGTTGTAGTTGTTCGCCGCAGAAGTTTCACCTGACACTTTTAAAAGTCCTCCCTCTTGGGCTATTCTTATTTCATCAAAAACGATGCTCAGCGTTCCTGCTTTCACACTTATCTCACCTTCAACCTCATTACCCGGAGATACGGAACAGTCACCAAGACTGTCAATAATAGCTTGCAAATTTCCATCGCTATCGCCACATTCCTGCTGTTGTTTTTCTAAAGCTACTTTGTATGTGTTGCAGGTTTGGGTATAATTTTCTTCGGTTGCCGAGTCATAGTTTTGTTTAGCCTCTATTGCTGCTTCAATCGCAATTTCGCACTTGCTCGGGGTGTTATCATTATCGTCATCACTGCCACAGGCAAATAATGTGAGCACCGCGAAAATGCTTAAAATCAATTTTTTTATGATCATCTCTTTTAAATTTAAAATTATTGTTGAGGGTATAGAACGTGGTCTAAGCGATTATATTTTAATCCAGTCCTCTTTACTAAAGATGGTGAGTATGTTCCCATCTCAATCGCCCTCATGATCTAATATTATTAACCATCAATTTATTTAATAAACTTGGGGAAATAAAAGCGAATCCCCACAAAGTAAATCCCGCGAAAGGCGGGATTTTCTGTGGGTCAAAATTTATTTATATGACCGGGATGGTCTTCTGCCGAACCATTCTAGTATGGCCCTCCCAATGGAATGGGTTTCTACTTTATTTTTCTGCCAAAATATAGTTGCCTAAAGCCACTTTTTTATCAAAATTCCCACCACATAGCCAAAAATAGCGTGACTACTCGTCCAGAAAACCCACGCCAACCGATCATCAGCTTCGGGAGGTTGTTCAGACAAGGCTGTTAGAAAAAATAACACTCCTCCTCCAATAGTATAAACAAAAACGTAGAGCAATATGCGTGTTTGAAATCCATTCGCAATATAGAAAAGAGCCATAACACTGAGAATACAGGTTACAAAATGAAATACATATCCAAATAACCAGACTGGTTCTAATTTCTTAATTACAGGGATGTAATCAAAATTAAACAGTAAAATATAAGCGGTATTGCCCGTGGTTATCAGGACAAGTTTTAAAACCAAAATTAATACAATGCCGGCAATCAAACCAATGCTTGTAAGTTTTAACAATTGACTCATAAAATGCATGTTTCTAAAAAATACAATTTTAAGAAATGTTACATAAGATTATCATCAAACTGGATATTTATTTTCATCTGTAAATAACTAGCTTAAAGAAACTTCACCAGTTTAACTTTGAATGGAACATGCCAAAAATAGCAATCGCTTCTTCTTTTTTATATTGTTTTAACAAAAATAAAATTAGGGAATCAATTAAGATAATATTGATATTATACATTTAAGTCCAACGAAATTAGAAAAAGGAGGATTATTAAAAGAAGAAAGAAAAACTCAGTAAAGATTAGGGTTTTGGTTCTCCCCTTCAATCATAAAGAGAATATAGAAAATTGCAGAAAGCAATAAAAGTAAATGAATCATTATCCCAAAGCGGTAGAATATAAGAACCGATATCCATGTGAGTCCTGAAAAAATCGTCAATATGAAGTAGCACGTTTTCATCTATTGAAATTCTTATATTCCCAAAGTTAATAAATTAAGCTAACACTAAACGGTCCCAAAAACAAAAATTATTGCCCAAATCGGTGATATTTTTGAAAAATAATATTCTATTCTAATTGAGCTAATTTCTAAATTTACTGCACCAAAATGGTAGATATATTTATTAAGATGAATGGTTTTCCCAAGACAGATTTTCTGCGGAGGATTTTTTTTAAGGTAGGGTCTTTCAGATTCTAATATTACAATATCAAGATGATATTGCATCCCACGAAAACAAATCGGTATTACGGTAATTTGAAATAGAATCCATCCGTGAGGCTTTTGATATAAGAGATAATGATATTCTTGATTATAAAACGGTACGGGCACTTGCTCATCAAGTGGTTTAGACCCCAATAAACTTCAAAAAGGTTTTAGGGAGCTTTATGGCACTAGTGTGAATGGGTACGTACGTAACCGACGCCTAGATGTTGCCACCAGTCTTATCCAAAACTCAGAGTTTATGATTTCTGATATAGTATATAAGATTGGGCTTTCCAGCAAAAGTTATTTTTCAAAAACATAAGGACAAGTATGGGCTTTCTCCTTCTGCTGTGCGAAAAAAGAGTGAAAGTTAGTTCCTCGAAAACCAGCACCTTACATAAGGAATCCTAATAAAAAAATCTGCCAAACTATAAAACTAGTATGTCTTTAAACACCAATTCCACTAAAAAATGTGGATAATTTCCAAAATAATCCTATTATAAGGGGCGATCGCACTTGGGTTCTTCGATGGGTTTCTCTTTCTCCGTCTCAGGTTCCTTCTGTGCCGGTTTCTTCTCTTTTTCTGGAAGTCTACGTGGTTTCCGTTTCTTTTTGTTGGATGGATTGTCGTTTGTAGCGTTCATAATCTGTTATAAATTTTTGATTTTTAAGGCTCTAGTTTTAATTTAGCATTGATATTTAATTTCAAATCAATATTTCGGAACCTTTAAGGCCATTCAAATGTAGAAAATTCAGTTATTCCATAAGATCCTATTGGGTGCGTTCCTCATATCTATCTGCTTTCCCAACTCTTTTTTAAGCATTCTTGGTGTTGGCTATGCGAGCAGCTTTTTCTTCGCTCATTCCACCTCCGTCAGATTTTTTATCATCCTTAACCTGTGTCCGCGGTCTTTTATCGTGATTTGATTTTAAAAATAACAGTTGATTTCATTTTTTATCCTCCCGTCAAAATCTTCAGTAGTTTGTCAAGAAATTAAAATATCCTCTGAGATTCTCGGCTTACTTTGCTTTTGAAATTTCATTTTTGTATTCATTCCATAAATTTGTAAGACTGGGCTTGATCCTTTAAAAGTACCATAGTTTAAAAAAACCTAATCGTATATTTAGAATTGCTTTAGGCACCCACTATTTCCCCTCCATTTATATGGATAAATTGACCTGTAATATAACTGCTATCCTCCCCAGCGAGAAATACATAAACAGGTGCTACTTCACTGGGCTGGCCTGGACGCCCCATTGGAGTATCCTTTCCAAAACTGGAAACGTCCAAGGTGGAGGGAATCAAAGGAGTCCAGATAGGCCCTGGGGCCACACCATTTACACGGATTTTTTTTGCTGCCAAATTCTTCGACAACGATCGCGTAAAACTCACAATGGCTCCTTTGGTACTTGCGTAGTCTATTAAATGATCGCTGCCTCTATAAGCCGTAACAGAACTCGTGTTGATTATACAATCTCCCTCCTTCAGATGTTTCAAAGCAGCTCTCGTAATTCGAAAATAGGAATAGATATTGGTTTCAAATGTCTGCTGCAGTTGAATATCATCAATTTCCGAAAGACTGTTTTTGGCAAATTGGATGGCGGCATTGTTCACGACAATGTTCAGACCACCCAACTCATCAATACAATGGGCAACTGCTTGTTCACAAAAAACCGCATCTCTAAGATCCCCTACAATAATAATGCATTCACTCCCTTCCGCCTCCACCAAGTCCTTTGTTTTTTCTGCATCCTTATCTTCTTCCAAATATACAATTGCTATTTTAGCGCCCTCGCGCGCAAAATGTACTGCAACGCTTCTACCTATTCCACTATCACCACCAGTTATTAAAGCTACTTTATCTTTTAACTTTTCACTTCCTTTATAACTCTTTTTTATAATCTGGGGTTTAGGTCGCATTTTAGATTCTTTCCCAGGTTGGGATTGGGATTGATTGGGAATTTTTTTATCTTTTGTCATAATATATTATTCATCTATATAGACACAGGAGATCTGGATTGAAATATAAATCTTCCAACATTCTTTTATTGAAAGTTCTTATTGTTCAAAATAAACGGCTAATTATTTTCGACGAGGGTTATCGTTTTTATCTGTACCCCTATTTTTAGTTGGTTGTTTTTCCACTGTGGACTGTGGCCCCTTGGTTGTGGATTGTGGCTCAGTTTTCTTTTTGCCTCCATCCGGATTTTTCTTTTCTTGTGCGCTCATAACGTTTATTTTTAAAATTCAACTCAAATTTAACTACTGATTGCCATCAAAAGGTGCTTTAGTAAATAATAAATTGACCCATTTACTATTATTTTTTTAAATCGTCAGACCTTACTTCATCATTCGTTTTAATTCGGTCCAAAATAACTCTGCTTTTCCGCGCTTCAATATTGCTTAAGAGAAAATAACCTAGGCAACCTACCATTGTCGATCGAGTTTATGAACCTTTTCGAAAAAAGTCCCTAAAAATGCAAAGAGCGAAACAATAAAACTATAAAATTTAATTCAATAAAATCACATTTTCTTCAAAAATCAAAATCCCGCAAATTGCGGGATTTATTACCGTTCCAATCTGATTTTAGAGATGGGACTATAACCCTTCCAATCTAATTTTAGAAGAAGTTTAGTTTCTCTGTCCCAATAATCCCTAATTTATTCATGGACCGAAGTACCTTTCCATTGATCATACTTATCAAACTGTTCCGCAGAAAGAACTTCTTTTAAGCTTTCTTCTTTTTGCTTCTGTAGTTTTTCAGGATCCATCGTCCCATGGTCGCTGCTTTTTTTAACCTCTATTTTCCCAATATAACTTTGCTCAAATCGATCTATTTGATCTTGGGTCATATCCAGTTCAGCATATAAATCGTCCAAATTCTCAGTACTGACCTCATAGTAATCATTATCGTTTGAGGTTAGGGAGTCAGTTTGGGTATTTGAATCGATATTTCCACGGTTCTCCAAATTGTCTTCTAAATTTTCATTGGCATAATCAACGCTCGGTGCGTCTTTTCTTTCACCATCCTTACAGGATATCATACCAAGGATTGTGAAAATAACAACAGATATTTTTAATGTTTTCATTTTGAATTTTTTTAATTAGACTTATGATTAGTATTGAGGGGAATCAATTCCGAACCAATTTTCTTCTTGACAGGAAAAGTTATTTCTCGGAATTTTGTTATCCAATTAAAGAATATATATACTGGTTAAATTGGATATTCACAGTATAGAGAATCGATTAAATGCAATTATACAGATGGATGATTTTTTAAATTTTTGTAAAAAAGGCGCCCAAATAGACGCCTTTCCCCTTAGATATTGATTCTAGAAATACCGCAGTTTACTGCATTTTCAAACCTATTCGTCGTGTAATTGTTCTTCAGTATCAGCATCCTTGTTCACCTCTTCACCGTTTCCATTTATATAAACTGTTTTTGAATCATTATCAACAGTGGCAAGCTCTAACTTGTATTCTCCCTGAGCATTAATGTAAGCTTTGGAGATCGTGGCTCCACTGTAATTCTGAGCTAAGGCCTCTAAAACTGGTTGTGGCACTTCGGAAGCTTTCACCTCTTTATAATCCTGCACGGGAGTATCTTCGTTTTCATTGACAGTATTGGGCTGGCTCTCAACCTGTGTTTCGGCAACAGTCTGGGGAGTGTTCAATGCCATAGCTTCCTTGGAGGTTTGCGCAGTTACCGCTGTTAAACCACCTAATACTACCGCTGCACTTAAAATTAACTTTTTCATAATTTCTTTCGTTTTACAATTATATGGATTTCTAAGTTTTGTTTGTTGTGATGATATTATGAAAAAGTTGTGCCATAAAGCTGAGCCGTCCCAAGCAATTGGATGTACACCTGTAAGTCAGCCGTTTACATAAATCAATACGAAATTTTAAACTAATGAAAAGTGTGTAAAAAAAATGAACCCCGTGTAATATTTATACAGTTTATGTGAATTCATCAATGGAATCTTTGGGGTTTTCATACACGGAGACAATAGTCTATTGCACAAAGCTTCGATCGGTTGGAGAAAACCAATTCGGAAGAAGTAAGCTATCGGTAGTACAAAAACGCGCAATTATAGATTATAAACAAGAAGACCAATGCCGTGGTAAATCATACAAAGATAAAAGCTCTTAGGGTAAGTTGTCCGAACTTTAGGAACCAATACTAAAATTTACGACTTTTTGACTAGAGCCAATTGGTCTTGATCCACAACTATATACCATAGTTAATCAAATATAAAATTGACAAAGGGAACATAAATGATATGTTCCCTTTGATTTGGGTTATAATCCTTAATTGGAATTACCCAAGTAAGTAGCGAGTATATTCTCAGCTCAACTAAATGTTAGCACCTCGATTATAACTTAAGTGAAGATAAAATAATAATACGAATTGAAGAAGGTTTTAAGAACATTTTAATAATTGACTTTCATTACTGGAAATGGAGTTTGGCCTTAATCAGGATTATTGAGCGAACAAATCTTTAGGTATCCATTAGGAAACATAGGATTCGGTTATTAAAGCCGATCAGATTTGAATAATTTATTCAGCTCATTCATTCCTTTAAAGGCAAAAACAAATATGCAAGTCCATATAGCAAGATAAGTAGCTCTAAAGGAAATAATTGCAAAATTAAAGGTCTTTCTTAGTTTTTTAAAACCTATTCAGTTATTCTTATTCTCCCCTCCACTATCTCAAATTCTTTTCGCTGATCACTCATCGAAAGGTTCGCCCATTTTTCAAGCATTGGCTGCTCGAGTTTAAAGTCTCGGTATTCATCTGGACTCATTATGGGAATTCCCGAAACAATAGGGTAAACACGTTTGCAATCTGAACATAATAAAACCCCCTTCATGATATTGTCATTATTATCATGGCTAATTATGGTTAAAGTCAGATCTGACTTATCAAAAGGACAACACAGTTTTTTAATGGTTTCTATTCTCATTTTTAAAATTTATATTTTCAAGATATTCATCTATTGCCCGAGCGGGATTTTCTACTCCGTTAAGCATAGTTTCATTGTTTTTGATGCAATAAAAGTGCGAATACAAACTTCTGTTCTATTTCGCAGTTGCATCCTTTTCGCACAAGGCGTATTTGGTAATTCCTGTACATGATCCTATTTGATGCACTATTCCGTTTTCTTCAAATGTTTTAAAGGTTCTGTAAAGAGTTGTTCTTTCCGCCCCGCCTGACCGGCCGGCAGGTTTTGTAAATGAATTTCAATTTCAGTCAAAGTAACAGAAATTTCTTTTTGTTCCATATATTTATGGATAAGAATTCGAATTGCGTTGGCACACCACACCATTATATAATTTCAACAGAATTGGAAATACATTTCTATAATTTCTAACAGATGGTTATAACCTAATGCTATTTAGTCGTCCTACAATGTTGCCAGGCGACTGTTAAACAGGTAATCTGAATACATATCTTTATAATATACTTTCTTTTCTATCGATTCAATTACTCGCGTGGCGAAGTCAACTTCGTACATTTGTCCCATTATGTTTAAACCTCCAGGACTGAATACGTTGATTTCCATTAATTTGTCTCCTACGATATCTATACCAACCAAAAACATTCCATCCTGCACTAATTTTGGTCTAACAATATCTGCCAATTTCATAATTTGATCTGTCATTTTTACTTTGGCCGGCTTTCCTCCTGCGTGAAGATTACTTCTAATATCTCCAGAAGCATTTACACGTTGCATCATCGCATATTCACCATTAACTTGCAATGGTTCCCCATTCATTAAGAATAAACGCGTGTCGCCGCCTGTTGCTTCGGTTAAATATTCCTGTGCAATCACAAAGCCGTCCCTACAAATTGCGTCGATGGTTTGCGAAAGGTTGTTTTCATTCTTTTTGTCCATCATAAACACATTTGTCCCACCTGAACCTTGTAAAGGCTTAAGGATCATCTTTTGCTTTTGTTCTTTAAAAAATTCCTTTATTTCGTTATGGTCTCTTGTAATGATGGTTTTAGGTCTTAAAATTTCCGGAAAATGTTGAAAATACATTTTATTGACAGCTCCTGCCAAACTGCTTGGGTGGTTTAGGACAATCACTCCATTTCGCATGGCAATCTCACCAAAAATAAATGCTGCGTTGTAGGCCCAGTCGCGTTCATTGATTTCATCTGCTGGATTATTTCTTAAGAAAAGAACATCTAAATCGCTTGAGGATATGTTTATAAACTCTTCTTTTTGAACCGCATTGAAGTAGGTTTCTTCAGTTTTAAAGTTTTTGTCCGAGATAGTTTTACAGCGAACAGAAAGATGGCCTGTTGAAGCGTAAGACAATTCTCCAACGCCTACAAAATAAACTTCGTGTCCTCGTTTGTAAGCTGCAAAACCCATTGCCGGAGTTGTGTAATTCCACTTTTCCGTGTTGTGGTCATTGATAATAAAAGCTATTTTCATATATATTTATTTTTAGTCGTGTCCGACTAAGACTTAAGACCGTCCCGATAGCTATCGGGACTGAAAGACGTAAGACGTAAGACTTGCTTCGTAAAAGACTGATAATTAGACTAGGTTCATTAAGCCTGCTTTTCGATTATTAAATTTCGATGGTAAACTTAATAGCGAGCTGTCACTTATCAAAAAAATCCTAAACGCCAAATATCTTTGAGTCAACAAATTTTGTAATGTCTTAATCGGACACTTATGGTTTAATTTATTAGTTCAGTGATGGCTATACCTTCACGTAATCTTTTAAGTCTCACTTTAACGCTTTCACGCTCTAAAAACTTAGGTAATTCTGGTTGTTTTAGTACATTTCTATAAAGTAATTCTTCGATAAGGGCGATATGGTTAATATTAAATTTGCCAGTGTATAAATTCTCGAGATTACCACCTTTTTTAAGGTATTCCATTAAATCGATGAGCCCAGCTAAATATACTGCATCTTTAGTTAGCCCACCACCTCTATACACACGCATTGTAATGTTATAGGCAGTGCGATCTGGAAATGAATGCTCTTTTTGTAAAAAATTAAATGTTTCAATAAAACTGGCATTGTTTACCATGGAATTTACGGCAAGAACACGACCTGCGAGTAAACGCAACCTGTTTACCGTTAGACCTCCTACCAGATATTCTGCAATTACAGCAAGGCCCTCCTGAAGTTGGTCATAACCTTCAAAACCTTCGTGCATTTGATGTAAAGGTTGTCGTTTGCCATTGCAATAGGTTAACATATGCGTACTTATTTCGTGCTGGATCAAGGCATCGCATCTATTTTCATCGAGCGTAATTTCATCATTAATTAATAATTTTGACTTCGACACCATAATACCTGCTACATCATTTCTAATTTCCAAGGTCAAATTAATTTCAGGAAACTTAGTATTGTAATAATCAATTTCTCTTTGGGCGTGTTCCGCAAATTCATAACTATTAAAACGCCTTTCGCTTTTAATGTTTTCGCCTTTTGGAAATACGTTTAAGATATTCTTGGCTTCTTTAAGTACATTTTCTTGAATAACACCGTATAGACTTTCCCCAATAAACCTAAAATTATCGGTACCACGTTCTTCCAACATAGTGAGTTGCTTGTCAATCTCCAGGCGTTTTCCTCTTAAGATAAAGGCAATGGTGGGGTCTTCAACCAAATCAATAGCAATATTGTACAGCTTTCGTTTCTGCATTTCTGGATCGATGGCGATAAGACGGTATTTAAAATTGGGCGTGTTTTTGAAATCGCTTTCCCTAAACTTGTCCCATTCTTCATTACTATTTACGGGTGTAATGCGCAATAAGAAGGACATTTTTTCACTTATTTCAGCTAATTGTTTATCGGCTTTAAGGGTTATTACATCAATATGGGTTTTGCCGAGCATTAAAAAGTTTTCGAAAGCATCTTTGGTTTGCACCCTAATAAATTCATAAACCGAACGTTTTACGGTTTCAGAAAAAACGGTGTAAAATTTCCTAAAGAATATTGAATACAATTCTTCAGTAATGTTGTTTTTATAAAGTGTGGGAATTGAAACACCAATAATAAGCGTACCCGTCTTTTTAGACTTTTCAACATCCATTAATGCCGTAAGGTTTTTGGGATGTCTATTTTCAGTATTGATTATTTTTGTGTTAAGATCGAAAAAACTGCTTTTCAATTCACCGAAACCTTCTTCTAAGGCATTCACCGTTTCTGCTGCTTTGTCTTTTGGACAATAAATTTTGAATTGTTTGTGTTCTGTCCCAGAATTTGGCCACATCTCCAAAATCAAAAAAGTTTCGAATTTTTGTGAAGTGGTTAATCTGATAGCTTCCAGAAGATGCGAAATATCGATGTTTTCATCAACTATTAAATATGAGGCTTGGGTTTTTAACAGTCTTGAGAAATAGTAATCCTGTTCGTTATATCTATAAATGCAAATAAAAGGCAATACCTTATCAATATGCAATAGGCCTTTATTTTGCAATTCAATATTAATCGGTTTATCTTCAGAAAGATTCTGACAGATTTCGGAAACAATTTCAGGATCAATATGTTTTTCTTCAGTCATCTACTTAGCGTAATTTTTATAAAAACTTGCGGCGTGTTTTGGCAATTTCTCCTTGAGTTCCTTTTCAATGGCAGCAACGACTTCGGGATATGTAATTTGGTTTAACTCATCACAATAAATTTTTGATACTTCCGTCGCCAAAACCAATGTGTTATCAAAGTTTTCAGTTATGTACTTTAAAAAGTAGCCATTACCTTGAAAGGTGTCATTGATTTTTGCGGTTGATTTTATATTATTTGGCAGTGTTATTTCAGAAAGCAATGCTCTCCAAGATTCAATAGTAGCACCATACTTTTTATTATCTACATTTGAGGTTCCAAGGTTCCAAGCGGGCACTTCCCTATCCCAACGCTCCCGGTTAAAGCTATGCATATCATAAACCACGGAACATCCAAATTTTAGGTTTATGGTTTCCATTAGTTGATGAACAACCCGATAGAAATCATTGTGTTTATTGAGACTTTTTGTTTTCATCTTTTCAGAAAGCGGTTCGTTCCACAGCTTTTTGCCCCAAGCGTCTTCGTAGATTGCATTGTTTGGTGCGCGGTTAAGATCATACTCAAATCGGGAATCCAGGCCGGCAATAACAATGGGGTGAGCTTTCACCATTTCTTTGGTCATAGGGTCTTCTTCATACCAGCGTTCATATTCAGAGTGCAGACACTTATCCCATAGTTCTTTACGAAATTGATGCCCATCGTGAACCGCAGCGCAGGCATAATGTACGTATTTATCAATTTTTATAGTGAAGGAATAGTCGTTAGACACGGCACTAAAAATTTCACCAGCTTTAATTTTATTTATGATTTGTTCTGTTGAAAGTTTTTGCATTTTTAATTTATTTCAGTTTAGGTTGCCATTTTATGTGAATTCTAGATTATAAACAACAAGGTTTTATGATTTAAAACACCTAGCGTTAAAACTCAAATATCAATGATATCATTAAGATTTTGGCGGAAACCAAATATCACGGGTTAAACAAATCTATAGAATTAAGCTTGTACCCTCCACAATTTTAATATTCAATTAGCTTTTGTTATTGCAACTTAAAAAAGACGTTAGTTTTTCAATATTTCCCAACTATAGCAAGCTAACTAATCTCCACTATCCCAATCTACTCCCAACTTTATTATTTCAAATTATTGTGTTTATGAATGAAAAATATAGCGCTTTATGAAGCTTCCGCAAGCGCAATCTGCCCCTTAGTAAACCCATACATCTCAAAAATCATTTCGTCTGTTTTGTGTTTAATTATGTAAAGCAAGATGCGAATTAAGCTCTGAGGTCTAGTATAGTGCCAGGAACTATTATAAGGAGTTGCCTAAACTTCAAAAGAGTTTCGCCCATTTTTCAAATATGGGCCGCTCGAGCTTAAAATCTCGATATTCATCTGGACTCATTATGGAATTCCCGAAACAATAGGGTAAACACGATTGCAATCTGAAAACAATAAAACCCCCTCCAGAATATTGTCATTATTATCATGGCTAATTATGGGCTAAAGTCAGATCTGTCTTATCAAAAGAACAACACAGTTTTTAATCGTTTCTATTCTCACTTTTTAAAATTTATATTTTCAAGATATTCATCTATTGCCCGATCGGGATTTTCCGAATTCATTATCCCTGAAATGACCGCAATTCCATCATATTCCAAACCATCAAGTTCCTTAATGTTTTTTGGATAAATTCCGCCGGCCAAAAAAAGTGGATTTTTAAAAATCCTCGAAGCTTCTTTCACAGTCTCATGCGCCACTATTTCACAATCCCCTGCGCTTGAAGATGGAAACATAGAACAAAAAGATATATAATCAATCCCCTCTTCCGCAGCCCATTTAACATCTGCCAGGTCATTTTCACAGGTAAGACCAAAAATCAAATCCTTCTTGATTTCTTTTCTAATTTCATTAAAGTTGCTCGGAATGGCATCAAAATGAACCCCATCCAACTCAATTTCCTTTAACAGCTCCCATTGGTTGTTGATGAGGACAGGTATTTGATGCTGGGCAAACAAAAAATAAATTTTATCGATTATCTCCACGATATCCCGATCTGGTTTAAAATTGTCCCAAATCTGAACGGCAGCAATCTTTCTGGGGAGAATGGTTTGCAATTTTTCCATTAAAACCGACTCCTCCAAAGAAGGGTCGATTACTAGGTAAATACCTGCTTTGATTGCCTTTCTGTTCTTACTTACTTCCATCCTGATTTTAATGCTTTAAAATAAGCCTCCCAATAAGGGTCTTTTTCATTATAAACCAAATCTGATTCGCTCTCTTTTTTATTTAGCTTTATTCCTTTGCCCTTTTCGGTAATTTTACCCACTTCGGTACAAGGAATACCGTTTTCTTCCAATTGGGTAATGATCTTTTGAACCGCATGCTTTTTACAGGTTATTATCATTGCGCCGGCCCCAGTACAGGAAGGAGGATCTAAAGAAAACACTTCACAAACCCGGAGTTGCGTTTCGCTGATGGGAAGTTTATCCTTATAAATTATTGCACCGTTGCCCGAGGCCGTAGCCAATTCATAGATTGCTCCCAGAACCCCACCCTCTGTAACGTCGTGCATAGCAGAAACTTCATTTTCTCCCACTCCGACCTTCAGGGCGTCCTTTAAAACCGAAATATCCTGAAATGATTCACAGGCGTTGAAATAATTTTCAATACCTACTTTATTTTTTACTGTTTCGGGAAAACTCTTTGCCAGAATAGCCACGGAAGAAATAGCGCAACCTTTGGTCACCAAAATTGCATCGCCGCATTCTGCATATTTGGAGATCAGGAATTGGTTCCTGGGTGCAACGGTTATTAAAGTTCCCCCCCCCGCAATGGTGGAATTTTGACCTTCAATAAATCCCGTGTGGCCCCCGGTAATTGCAATTCCAATTTCCGAACAGAATTGGTGAATAAAATCCCAATATGTCTGGAAGTCTTTCTGTGGGAATCGTGCTGGAAGGTTCAATACAAATTGTCCGTACATGGGCGAAAAACCCGTTGTGGCAATGTCATTTGTCATAAGATGGACAGAAAGCCATGCAGATTCCCTTATTCCCAATGAAGGAATGAGAGACAACGGATCACTCGCCATTGCCATAGCCTGGCCATTTGGTAAGTCAACAATGGCCACATCTACGCCAAATTGAGGACCAGCATTAACTTCCGGTCTTTCTATTCCGCATTTGTTCTGAATGAATTCTTCGAAAAAAGAAGGTGCTATTTTTCCAGTTTGCTCTTTCATTTTACGTCGTTGAACTGAATGTAAAGACCAAAAAAGTCGCCTATTGGTAAATTCCATTTTTGAACAGGAAACCATTCGGGAAGTCCGGTAGCCGTCCATTCAATAGAATAATCCCGGTCTTTCAAGGCTTCCTCTATGGTTTTTATCAGGTTTTTAGGGGTATAAAAAGTAGCTGTGACATAAAATTCATTTTTGCCAAAAAACTGTTGCGTTCTTCTCCTGATCAATTTGGGCGTATTGCGGTTCATCATTCCCATAATAATTCCGTGCCGGCCCACCCTTGCAGCTTCCCTTAATACTTTTATAGGATCTCTATAATATTCAAAAGTGGCGATAAAGGCCAAGGCATCAAAAGTATTGTCCTTGAACGGTAAATAGTGGGAATCCGCCATAACCAAATCGCCATCAAAACGGTGCAGTGCCTGGGATAGCATAAATGGTGAAATGTCCCCTCCTGTGGCCTCAATTCCAATGTCTTTCCACCATCTGGTAAACCGTGTTGTCCCGCAGCCGAATTCAAGCAACGTATCTACGCGCTTATCCTTGGAAATGAGTTGCTCCAAAACTTTTTTCTGCCAAACTTCGGCGCGCTTGTAAGGTCCTTCGTAATATTCCTCGTAGGTATCGGTGTGTTTCCTATTAAAGAACCATTCTGTTCTTCCCTGCCAGGTCTTGGTATTGTCCGGTACTAATTGCTGATTGACTTTCTTTAATTCCATTGCTTGCTTAAAAATTAAAAACCATTCTTTCGGAAAGCCGACAGAATGGTGCAACGAAAATAGAATATTCTAAATCTGCATCCCTACGTTGGCATTACCCAAATCAGGTTCCGGGTATTTTCTCAGTCCCGAATATTCAGAACACCCCGTGCTTTTCTTTTTCAAAGTTACTTAAATTTTTCGGATCATGTGGTACTATTCCCACCAATAGCGTTATTTCCTTTTAGAAATAATTTACTCTGTGTGTGTTTGGAACTAACGGCTAAAGTAGTGTACCTCATTATAAATCCATAAAAAATAGAATTTTTATTTAAATTACTACCTTTCGCATTCCAACTCCGGTAATTAGTTCTAATTGCTTCCTTCGATAACCTATCTTGAATTCAAGATAAATAGGTAGCCCCCCTATTTCGAAAAATATGGAATGAGTTTAAAATTATTTCCATAAATCTACGTTACTGTTTACCTGAAATGTTTTAAAAATATGATATGGCAAATTTTAAATTAGATGGTACAGACCATAACATCCTTACACTTTTGATAAACAAAAGTCGAATTCCTATTACAGAGATTGCAAAAAACTTGAAGTTTCAGCTGGCACCGTGCACGTGCGAATTAAGAAAATGGAGGAAGCGGGAATAATTATCGGTTCATCCCTTCAGGTAGATTATGAACAATAGGGCCATTCTTTTATTGCATACATTGGGATCTACCTCTTAAAAAATTCACATACAAAATTTGTATTGGAGCGATTACGAAATATCCCCTTTTTGACCGTAGCGCATGTAACTACAGGCAAATTCAACATTTTCTGAGAAATTAGAGCGCGCGATACGGCCCATGCCAAGAAAATTATTTATGAGATAGATGATATAAAGGGGGTTAGCCGTACCGAAACACTGATCTCTTTGGAGGAAAGCTTAAACGATGACAAAAGATTGCTCAATTCCATCTTCACCGAAATTTAGCATATCCTGGATTTCATCTATGACCGTCTTTACCCATTCCGCTGGGCTCAATATGGATCAGCACCTCTCCTAAATTCGGTATTTCCCTCTGCAGATAGTCTTTGAGTTTATGAGAAATAGCATGTCCCTCCTTAGCCTTAAGATCACAATCAACAGTGGCGTGCAAATCAACGTGAAATTGCATTCCAGATTTGCGAATCCTACATTTCTCTGTGTCTATAATTCCTGCAACCTCCATAGACTTAGCTCGAATTTCGAGTATAAGGTCGTCATAAAGCTGTTTGTCCATATCTCACCCAATGCAGGTCTTAAAATCAAGTAGCTATTGTACAAAATAAAAGCGGCTGCAAAAAGCGCGGCCCAGTCATCAGCGTTTTCATATCCTTCTCCAAATATAAGGGCTATAGAGATTCCAATAAAAGCCATTACAGAAGTAATAGCATCGCTTCTATGATGCCACGCATCTGCCTTGAGAGAGGAACTGTTGGTTTGCCTACTTTTCCGAATAACCACCTGAAAGGAAGTTTCTTTCCAAATAATTATCAACCCCAATACAATTAGAGTCCACGATTCTGGAGTTTCATGGGGAGTTTTAATATTTTGAATACTCGTGGAAGCTATAATCGTAGCCGAAATAACCAGAAATGCAACAACTCCAAATGTAATCAAGGGTTCAATTTTACCGTGTCCATAAGGATGGTTTTCATCTGCAGGTCGTTTGGCGTATTTGAAGCCTAATAAAACTAGAAACGAGGCAAAAATATCTGTTGTGGATTCTATGGCATCTGCAATTAAAGCGTATGAATTTCCGAAAAAACCTGCCAAGCCCTTTATTATTGCCAGAGCAGTATTTCCAATTATACTGAAATATGTGGTTCGTATTGCAGTTTGTTCGTTATTCATTTTGGTCTAATTAGGCTACTCACTGCGGGAGGTTTAAATGATTAACATAGAATGGTATAACCATTTAAATATTTCTTCGCATTGAAGCAGAAAATATAAGTTTAAGGATTATTAATTCAAGTGTCCTAATATAGTAATAACGATTATTGCATCTAACCCTGAAGATTATGCTAGAGCGTCTGGCCTTCAATTCCGTTTATGAAATTGCATTGGGATTTTATATTTTTTCCGGAATATTACTATTCAAATTCTAAGCAATTTTCTGATGGAACATAAGTACCCCCGCCCTGTTGATAAACCACTGAAGCACCCAAATGACCAGAATAAACCATTCCACCTAGACCAACTAAAAGAATAAGACAGAGGAAAAACATCCATAGTTTATTTTTTGTTATAAGCTTGAATTGAAGAAAACCAAAAAGCAATAATGCGACTGAATAAGTAATCACGGCGAAATAGGACCACCATTGATGCTCTTGAAGCACATTGGGGTCACATAGTGTTCTAACTACAACATTATAGGCTAGATTACCTAAAAAAATTGATAGCCAAGATCCAGCAACACCTAGAATCAATAACAGAAAGACAAATCTTAAAATAAACTGTGTTCAACTAGAATTTTTAAGAAAAAACTGAACGGGATAAGCGATAGAAGCCAAGCTCAACAAAACAATAGGAAAATGAATTGATAATGCGTGCCAGACCTCTGTTCGCCGAAAGGAGGGAATCTCCTCCATTGTAAATTACTTAATTTTAACAGCTATAGGCTCCATTTTTTTTCCTTTCTTTTCCACGGTAACCTCAACAGGGATCCCATCGGAAAGTTCACTAAATTCGACCATTTCTCCATTTTTGGTCAATTTTGTGTTATCAGTAAAATAAAGCTCGAGCAGTTTGTCATCTGAGGTGCGCACATAAATTTCCTTTTCAGCAGGTTCAACAGTCTCGGCGACTCCTTGATAGGTTCCGGAAGGAACTAAATCGGTTTTCTTGTTTTCTCCACAAGACTGGAGTGAGATAAGTGCCACAAACGCAACAATGATTGTAAAAATGACTTTTTTCATAATAATTAATTTAAGTCAAATAATTAATGAAGGGTAAATTTAATGGAATTTTGGACTAACGCATAAAGTTTTCGAGGTAATTATTAATTACATTATATACGTATCAATCAATGGGTATAAAGTATTTCAGAAACAGCAAGAATAGAAAAAAGAAGATAGCCAAACCAACTATGACAATAATACCAATCCAAATTATTTTGTCTTTTTTAGGAACACAACTTTTTTCGGATTGTACGTTACTTCGCTTCTTCTGTCGATTTTTCTACGATTTTCAGACATACAGTGTCGTTTTAATTACAACTTACAACAACTTTATCACTTCCTTAAATTCTATAGGCATACTTTTTCTTTATCGCATCTTTTACAATAAAAAATTCCCATTTTAAAGAATATATCGCTCATAAAAAATATTTTCATACGATTCATTCCTTTCTTTAACAACTCTTTAACCCAATCTCTACTATTCCCAAGATTATTTTGATTATATTTAAATTTCGAATAAATACAAACTTAAATAAAAAACTATGAGCGCATTTTCAGATAAATTTAAAGGCAATTGGAATATTGCCAAAGGAAAAATAAAGCAACAGTGGGGCGATCTTACAGACGATGATTTAGATTATCAAGAAGGAAAAGAAGACGAGTTGATAGGACGTATCCAGAAAAAGACTGGACAAAACAAAGAACAAATTAATAAGTTCTTTGATAATATGAAATTTGATTGATAAAATCAATTTCTTAGAAAAATTAAAATCCCGCTAAGTGCGGGATTTTTTTGTTGGTCAAATTCGATTTAGACATTATGACCGTGATTGGCTAACTGTCAAACCATGCTAGTATGGCCTTCTCAGGGAAATGAGGCTTAATATTCTTTCTTAGCCAAATGTAGTTTTCTAAAGCCACTTTTTTATAAGAATCCCCACAACATAACCAAATATAGCATGACCACTCGTCCAGAAAACCCAAGCCAACCGGTCGTTGGCTTCGGGAGGTTGTTCTGACAAGGCTGTTAGGAAAAACAACCCTCCTCCACCAAAAGCATAAACAAGAACATAGAGCAATATGCGTGTTTGAAATATATTCACAACATAAAAAAGAGCAATAACACTGAGGATACAGGTTACAAAATGAAATATATATCCAAATAACCAGACTGGTTCTAACTTCTTAATTACAGAAATATAATCAAAATTAAACAATAAAATATAAGCGGTATTACCCGTGGTTATCAACACAAGTTTTAAAACCATAATTAATACAATGCCGGCAATTAGCGCAATGCATGTAAGCTTTAACAACTGACTCATAAAATGCTCTTTCAAAAAATACAATTTTAAGAAGTATTGAAAGAAATTATTTCCAAATAATCCCTTTGTAAGATATAGATGAATTCAAAGTTAGAAGAAGAAAATAGAAAATTTGATTGAATATTGAATATATAATACCGTCAAGAAAACCATGGAATAGGGAACTTGAGCCTAATGACCCATAATCACCATAGTGTTTTAATCTCTCCTCGGAAGGCTAATATTTTAATTTGATCTCAAGTAATATTAGCACATTTGCGAGTCTTACACAAGGTAACTTGAATATTTAAAAAATCTTCCAAGCCATAAAAATTAGTATGAAGGAAGCGCCCAGGGGAATAATATCTCTCTATATTTCAACCATTTTAAAAAACTCACTAAGGTTTAAGTTTTTTGCTTCACAAATCCTCATAATAGTAATTAAACTAATTTGATACTCATCATCCTCCTTGATTCGTCGGACAGTTTTTTCGTCGATGTAGTGCTCTTTTGCAAACAAGTTATTGTTGTCAAACGGAATCACCCATTGATCTCTTATAAATTCTACTATTTTTCGATTTGTTTCCTTCATTTAAAACAAATAAAGCGGTTATGAGAAAATAAATCTCGGACTGAAATCCGAATTATTAATTATTTTTTATATCTTAGCTTTAATTATTAATATTGCGATTCTTCATTTAACAATATTGAAGTCATCGCTTTGAGTCTCTTGATAGAAAACTGGTAATTTTGCAGGGAGATGATAAGTAGATTGGCTCACGACCCGGGGCGTGAGCTCTCTTATCTCTGCACGGTATACCAGTACCTCTATCAGGATAGGTTGAGTCTCCACGCCCTTTTTATTTGCATAAAAAGGTCATACTTCTCGACTTTTTCAAAGCTATCTCCTCTTAATAAATTATAAGAACTCGCTTTAATTCTGAAATATTAAATCCGCTATAAATGAGGTCTTATGTCACACACTAATTTTGAAAAATTAAAAAAGGGCTGTCCTTCTGCCTTTGCGGATATCCATGCCAAGTACAGCAGAAATATATTCTGGTTGGGTAAACGCTTGATCCAAGATGACTTTGTCATAAAATCATTGGTTCAGGACGCTTTTTTAAAATTATGGATTCATAGGGATACGATAGAATCTCCTAAGCACATCTTCTTTTTCTTAAGGTTCGTGATGAAAAGAGAATGCATATCCTATTACACCTGACCCAGAAACAAGTTTTCCAGAAACATCCATTCGCTGGAGCGCTTTGGAAACCATCAGGATTATATGGCGGGTTATGACCCCGTTGCTGAGGCAGAAGATCTAAAAGTCCAAAATATGAACCAAGAGGACTTTGAGCGGATCAAAAAAGTAATGCCCCTATTGGATGCCGAAAGCAACCATCTCATTGAACTCTGTTTAAAATATGGCTTTCAGTATAAACCAATTTCCGAGGCTATGGGAATGAGTATTACTGAAACTAGCAACAAGATAAAAAAGGCCATCGGGCATATCAAGACCATCATCGACCAAGGAGAAAAGCTTGAAAGGCCTATTGTAAAAATGAAAGTTCAGGGGTTCATGACCAAGCAACAGGGAGAGGTACTCAAACTCCGATGTGAGGAAAAGTGCTCCTTTGATACCATAGCCACCACACTCAACCTATCCCAAAAGGAAGTGCACAGTGAGTTTATAGCCGCCTATAAACTATCACAGGCTGAACACCAACAGCAAACGCAATCCGCTTAAAATGGAAAAGGCTACAATGAAACTGACACGAAAAATTCAGCTATTGGTAGACCTCCCCACCAAGGAGGAACGAAAGGAGGCATTGGATACGCTATACCAATGGCAGAACAGGTGCTTTAGGGCGGCCAACCTTATCGTTACCCATTTGTATGTACAGGAAATGATTAAGGAATTTCTTTATTTATCGGCAGGAGTACAATACAAACTGGCCGACGAGAAAAAAGACGAGGATGGAATCCTTCAACGTTCCCGTATCAATGCCACCTATCGGGTAGTATCAGACCGCTTTAAGGGCGAAATACCAACAAACATATTGTCCACCCTCAACAAGACCCTGATCACCTCGTTTAATAAAAACAGACCTGAATACTGGCGGGGCGAATGCTCCCTAAAGAATTTTAGGAGGGACATGGCATTTCCGTTTAGCTTGGAGTTGATAAGCGGACTGCACTATGATGACGATGAAAATGCATTTTGTTTTAGTTTGTTCCAGATTCCCTTCCGCACCTATTTAGGGAAAGATCATACCGACAAGCGAGTGCTATTGAAACGGGTAATAGCGGGAGAAACCAAGCTTTGTACCTCACACATCAAACTAAGGGATGGCAAAATCTTTTGGCTCCCGGTCTTTGAAATTGAAAAGGAAAACCACAGCATAAGGCCGGAAGTGATAGCAGAAGCTTCCCTGTCCCTGGAATATCCAATTGTTGTGAAGTCAGGAAACACTAAGCTAACCATTGGCAGCAAGGAAGAGTTTATGTACAGAAGATTGGCCATACAGGCAGCTAGGAAAAGGGCACAAGCAGGAGCCACCTATTCCAAATCAGGTAAAGGGATCAAAAGAAAATTAAAGGCTGTAGACAGTTTCCGCCAAAAGGAAAACAAATATGTACGACACCTTATCCATGTTTACAGTAAAAGACTGATAGACTTTTGCATCAAACACCAAGTTGGCACCCTCATATTGGTAAACCAAGAGGACAAGATCGGGATAGCCAAAGAAGAGAAATTTGTGTTGCGAAACTGGAGCTATTACGATCTGATGACGAAAATCAAATATAAGGCAGAAAAGGCAGGCATTGAACTTATTGCCGAATGATAAACTGAATGCGAAACGAGGGTGCTTGTACACCCGCGAGGTGAGGCCATTGGCACTCACTAACTGTAAAGAGCATATACAACGCGTGGACTCTCTTATTTTGAGAAGCCTAGATTTACGGCTAAAGTTCATACAACCGTAATCAAAATATTCATCAGCACTGTGAATGGAATCGTACTATGGCGCAGATCGGATCGCTACGAGTTATTCCCGCACAAGCTGCAGCTGTGTGAACCGAAATACCTGACAATATGAATCCGAATTCACTGGCACAAATCGAACCAAATATCAAAATAATCCCCATGCTCGAAGTGACATCTGAGGTCGGGAACTTCAATAAATAATCTCTTTGTCTGCTCGTGTATGTATCCTAATCCGTCTGGATATAGAGAATCTACGAGTATTATTATTTGGGGAAATTTTATAAATTACATTATTAAGCCAAACTCTGTAATTAAGATTATAAAACTTGATGACACTCTTAAAAACCAACATCGAAAGGTTTGAAACAAATTTCACGATGTAAAAGGGAATAACGAAAACCATGTTAAATGGCATCTATATTTTGTTACCTTAGAGACAAATACGCTTAATACAGAATAAATCATATTTAGCTAATGGTTAGAAATAAGCTTTTTTATGCTTTCTTTAAATATGTAGAATGCCAACAAAACAGCTCGAAGAACGTAAACCTAAAATGGAACATTACAATTTAACTTCCGACGATTTTGATACATAGGAAAAAAGTAAATTACAATGACTTTACAGCGAAGCCTTAAAGCACTAATTTTGCTCAAATTAGTATTAACCTTATTTTGATGGAAAAGCGGTTAAATCAATAACCGCTTTTTAATAATTACACCCAAATAACCTTACTATTACGTAACCAGAAATGGCTTTTACAATCCACAGTTCTCCAAATTGATGGTGAAACTGAAATTCCAAAATCATTAAGGTTTAATTTCCAGCAAGGGTCGGCGTCATCCATAAGATTGAGCATTATATTTTCTTGACATCCACAAGGGCATTTTAATAAGGCATACCAATAATCCTTTTGTGCTTCATTACCCTCAACATAAATTTCATTTTCAAATATAATTTTAGGTAATTCGGAAACAATAATAATCTTGTAAGGTTTTTCGGTGTTTACTTCTTTAACCTTAAAAAGGCATAAAATCCAATTAAGTAGCTTCTTGAACAACATAAATTTTTAGATTTGGCTCTAAATTTCCAACTCCAACATTCTCGTAATGTAACTTATCCTGAGTTTCTCCCATAACGTATGACGAGAAATCCCAATCAGTAAAATTAATAACGGTATTGGCAAATTTTCGATTATCACTATACCTATATTGGTGAATTCTACCTAACATTTCATTAACTGCTGTAGAAGAACACATTGAATTTACACTTATAACTGCTGGACTTGATACATCAGCATTTTCAAAATATACTTGTCTTTGCTCAAATTCTTCCGGAGAAATTCTTTTAAGGCTTTCCGCAAGTAGTTGTTCAGAATTATAAACCCCTCTTTCAATTAAAGTTTTTGAATTTGGATATAAGTAATGAATATTTCCAATAATTGATTCTACTCCACCTTTACCATCAGCATTTAGCTTTACTCCTATATCAATCAAAGGAACTAAATAATAAGTGCTAATTAAGTTTAAATAATGTCTACCCTCAAAAGAGTCAACACATCCAAAAAGAAAATCACAACTTGCAAGTTCATTAACAGCTTCTCTGCTTTCCTGCAGGCAACAATCAAAAGTGATAACATTTGTTCCTATATCAATACTGTCTATATGTTTACTAATTACCTCTACTTTTGATTTATTAGCCTTGACATCCTCCATAGTTGAACCATAAATCCTGTTTAGGTTTTCAGGTCCCATAACATCAGGATCAACTAAAACCAAATTTCCAACCCCCAACCTAACTAACATTTCTATTAAAGGACTACCCGTTCCAGAACAGCCAACAACACCAATTTTCATCTCTTTTAAAGAGTTTACAGTTTTCCCACCAAAGGCCTGAGCATTCCTGTCAAATGCTTTATTTATTGGATTGCTTAATGTTTTAGAAAAAACTTCAATTGACTCTCCAACAACTGAGAATTTAATGACATTTTGAAAACTCAAATTTCTTTTAACTATTCTACCTTTCAGAGAGCCATCACCATACATTATTATGCTAGCGTGTGGTAATTCATTATTAGTCCATCCATAAACCGAATCAAAAAACGATTTGTCTGAAATATCATCCAACGTAGAAAAGTTAGAATCCACTATAAAATGTGAGTGAATTTTAATTAAAGCCAGTCCTTTAGAATGAGCCTCTTCCAACAAAAGTTGGATATCTATTGTTTTCCAAGAAACAAATTCCTCAGACCGTTCACACTTATCATAAGGCATTAGAAATATCTTATGTGCCAATAAAAAATCCTCTCCTTTATTGCTCAATCTTCCGCATAATGCAAAAGCAAGAGCTTCCAAACCATCCCCATTATGGAGATGGTTCTTCAACTCTTGATGCATTTTTTCAGTTATTTTAATATGCATCATTTTTAAAATTAACGTTTATCAAATTCTGCATTCAAACAACTTTTCATTAAATCTAGGTGAGATTCAATATCGTCAATTTCAGGATTCCACCTATTCAAAGCTGTCCTATGTCGTGACCATCGTTGATAAGCCTTGCCTTCAATTATCTGGTTCGATAGTGTCTGAATAGGTTTCCCATCCGCTCGAGCTAAAGGAGGATGAAAATAAATCATATCCAACTGCGTTGAAGGATAATGAGGAGGTATTAATATCGCGGCATCAGCAACCTTGAAATTATAGCCATCAGGAATTCTAAAATTCCTGAAAATCAGCCAATTCAAGTTTCCTTCCTCAATAACATCAACTTTCTCATCACTACACGTTAGAAAATCAGCATCTCCCCTCGGAAGTTTATCACTTAGATTGGAGATATATCCCTCCGTACAATCCAATGGTTCATAAACGAACCTTTCGACGCCGCATTCAGTCAAATCAATAACTTGTCCTTCTAAAAGAATTATTTTACCATTTTTGGTAAACATCCTTAATCGGTGTTTATTTGGATCTTTATCAACCAACTTCAAAATTTCCTCTCTAGAGATTTTCTCCTTATCTAACGTATATTTATCTCCATTAATTTTGATAATATATTGGTACGTTATCACAGGTTTAACACCCTCACAAAAACAGTTTTCCAATTCAATGGTCTCTTGCTTGTATTGACGAATAATAAAACGCTCAATTCCACACTCCGTAAGGTCTATTTGAACGGCAGGACCTACAAGAATTTTACCGTTACCTGTAACCATTCGTATAAAATGAGTCTCAGGGCTGGTTTCTGCAAAAGCGTGAAGCTCGTTTCCTGTTACAATCTGGTTTTTTGTTGAATACTCCTTTTCATTTATGTCAAAGATGTATTCATAAGCTAGAGCTGGCTTAACACCACGACAATAGCATTCTTTTAAATGGGTTTTATCTTCCATTTTTTTTGTATTTTAATGTTTATAAAAAAATTATGCCCGAAATATTCGTACGTACTTGCTTGAAAGATAGGGGCCGTTCATCAGTTCAATGACGAATTTTCAAACAAGCGTTAAGAGGATTTTATTCGGATCTATTGTTTTTAAATCATTAATAATCAAAAAGATAGAGTTTAATTTGGAAATGACAGGAAGATTCTTTACTTTTGTAGTCGCTAAACCAAGTATTATCTTTGGGTTCCGAACCCGTGATATGCTTAAAATCTTAAAATCAGGTAAACTCTACCTGATTTTTTTGTGCCCATAATTGGATACAAAATAATCAAAAGCAAAGATACAATATTTATTTTTAACAAACAACTTTGTCAAAAATAAATTGATTTGTTTGTATATTAAACATTATTATAGTTATATTTGAGCTGTCAAACTATTTATGAATAACGATAATAAAATCCTTTACCAGACAATAGGTGGAAATATTAGTGAACTTCGTAAAAGAAATAATTTAGGTCAAGCCCAATTGGCAAAATTAATCTCTTTAAGTCGTTCTTCTCTCGCTAATATTGAGTTGGGAAATCATCAACCTTCTATTTTTACCATCTATGAAATAGCTCTAGCATTAGATTGTGAGATACTGGATATCTTACCGTCTAAGGACAGATATCGGACATCTATAAACTCAATTGATGAAAAATTTGTAGATATATTTAATTCTTTACCCGATAAGCTGAGTGAAAAAAATCTTCTTTTCTTTGAGAAGTTACTTGAGAAAAATAAAAAATAAACAAACTTTTAGGTTATGAGCAAATTCAATCGAATTGAAAATATTGCGAATCAGACGTTAGTTGATTTTAATCTAATGTCAGCTCCAATAAATTTGGAACAGCTAGCAAAAAAATTAAAGATTTCAATTGAAAGACAAGATTTGAATGATGATGTTTCTGGATTTTTATTGAAAAAAGAAGGAAAAGCAACAGTTGGACTCAACACTAATCATCCTGAAGTCAGACAGAGATTTACGATAGCACACGAAATTGGACATTTCAAACTTCATAATTTTGAATCTCCTTTATTTGTTGATTATTTCTACACAGGCTCTATGCTACGTTCAAATGAATCGAACAAACTTTATAGAAGTACCCACAATTCTAATAATCCCTCAATGGAGAAAGAAGCTAACTTTTTTGCAGCTAATTTATTGATGCCGAAAATTCTTATAAAAGCTGAAATAGAAAAATTAAACTCCCTGCTCAGTTATGAGGATAAGCTCCTAAAAATCTCCGAAGTCTTTAAAGTTAGCACACAGGCAATGGATTATAGATTAAAATCACTAGGTTATTACGATTATGGTTTCTAGCTATTACATTCTAGATTAATTTTACAGCACAAAAACAGCACAAATAAAAAAGGACAACTATTGATTGTCGATTAGTTGCGCTTTATCTTCGTAGCGGGAAAAGGACTCGAACCAGTGACCTTCGGGTTATGAGAGATAGTACTATTTTCTGATACAAAAATTCCACCTGAGTAATATTGCCATATCAGCCACTTTTTTAGTTTTATTAGCCAATTTATATTCAGCTATAAATCCCAAACATTTTAATTTAAATAGAACAAAAAAATATATTCTAGATTTTGTGGCTCAACGAAGTAATCTACACGACCAATTACTATATCACGTATACAATATTGCAGGTTATTGTCATCGTTTTTATTATTTTAATGTCATTGTCTGTTAGAAACAGATCCATTAAAAATTGTTCGAAAATTTCTGGTTCTTTTTAGTCCTTAAAACACATTGTAATGCGTTCATATCCTGACTCAATTTTTCTTCTAATACACGCGCGTAAATTTGTGTAGTTGCTAATTTTGTGTGCCCTAATAATTTGGAAACTGTTTCAATTGGAACACCATTAGATAAAGTTACCGTTGTTGCAAATGTATGCCGGGCCATATGAAAAGTTAGGTTCTTTTTTATCCCAACTGCATCCGCTATTTCTTTTAAATACAGATTTACTTTTTCATTTGTAATAATTGGAAAAAGTGTTTCTGAAATCAGAGCCATAGGATGATTTTCATATTTTTTGATCAGCAGCTGTGCCGTTTCCAGTAATGGAACCTTAATTTTTGTTTTAGTTTTTTGGCGATGGGTAATAATCCAATTATTTCCATCCATTCCTTTAAGGATATTACTATTTGTAAGTTTTATAACATCCACATAACTTATACCCGTAAAGCAACTGAAAAGAAAAAGATCTCTCACTCGTTCCAAACGCTCAATCGGTAAATCGTACGTTTCTAGATTAGAAAGTTCATTGACAGTTAAAAAATCCCGTTCCTTCTTTTCAAAAGTCATTTTCCACCGTCTGAAAGGATCTTTATCAATCCACTCCAAGTGATAAGCGAGTGTAACCATTTTACGTAGTCTTTGGATATGTTTCATAACGGTATTATGACTCATTTTTCTTTTATGACCCTTTGAATAGTAAGCGTGAAGAAAACGCTCAAAATCGCATAGGAACTTATAGTCGAGATGTTTTAAATAAATGTTGGAAGTCTTCTTTTCCTTTTCTAAAAATTTATGGATATAACTTTCAGTAACGTCGAAATTTCGAATAGAGCCAGAAGCGTGTGTATTTTCTATTTTTTTAGAGTGATATTCAATGAGTTCCAATAATGTTCTGGAACTTTCATCTTCGCCAAGATATTTGCTCTTAATTTTTTTGGCTGTAATCAGTTCGCCTCGGAACTTTAAATCCTGAAATACTTGAAAGAGTTGTACTCTTGATTCTTCCAAGTACTGATTGATTTGTTTTGCTTCGGTAGAATTCCCTAAAACCTTTTTGTTCTTACTATCCCACAAATCGAGGGACACTTTTCTTTTTAAACTAATTTCAACTCTTTTCTGATTGACAGTTACCCTGGCATAAAGTAATGCTCTGTTGTTTTGCGCTTTCTTGGGATTTACCCAAAAGCGGATGGAAAATGTTTTTGAAGTACGCATAGTTGTCGTCTTTAAATGAAACAATCTTTTAAGACGAAAGTCAAATCAACTATATCAGTTCAATTTACGGATTTTTTTTTTAAAAGAGACCTGAGGTCTCTTTTAAAAAAAAGGTCTCTTTTTAGCTATCATTTTAATTGAAATCATATCAAAATAAATAACCTTATATAAACTTAAAAACCAAGCAAGTAATAAAACTTGCTTGATTTTGATACTACTTTGAGGTAGTAAAAGTGACCGCGAAGGGATTCAAACCCCCAACCCTCAGAGCCGAAATCTGATGCGCTATTCAGTTGCGCCACGCGGCCATTGTATGTGCTGCTTTCTCCATCTTCTTCCAGCAGCACTCTTTAAATATTTTTCTCTTTCTCTAGCTTCACTCCTAGTCAAATAATGCTCAGTATGTATAATCAACCAAGGAATAAAAGGTTTTGTTGATTGTGTTTTCCCAGAGTTATGTTCCTTTAATCTACCTTCCCAATCTATAGTCATTCCGACGTACATCCTGTCAAATTTTACACTATAGAGAACATAAACATAATACATTCCTTACTATCTATGTTTTCAAACTCACAACCCTCAGAGCCGAAATTTGTTGCGCCCCACCCGAACGTGCCTAACGCCAGTTCGGTACGGGCGGGTATTCAGTTGCGCCCGCCTGAAAAATCAGTCGGGCAGGCCACGCGGCCATTGTATGTGCTGCTTTCTCCATCTTCTACCTGCTGCACTCTTTAAATATTTTTCTCTTTCTCTAGCTTCACTCCTAGTCAAATAATGCTCAGTATGTATAATCAACCAAGGAATAAAAGGTTTTGTTGATTGTGTTTTCCCAGAGTTATGTTCCTTTAATCTACCTTCCCAATCTATAGTCATTCCGACGTACATCCTGTCAAATTTTACACTATAGAGAACATAAACATAATACATTCCTTACTATCTATGTTTTCAAACTCACAACCCTCAGAGCCGAAATTTGTTGCGCCCCACCCGAACGTGCCTAACGCCAGTTCGGTACGGGCGGGTATTCAGTTGCGCCCGCCTGAAAAATCAGTCGGGCAGGCCACGCGGCCAAATTCCTGCGAAGGCAGGAATCTCTTTATATATTATTTAATAATACCTAAGAAAGCATCGACTTTACAACTGTCGAAATAGTTTTACCATCAGCTTTTCCAGCTAACTTAGCACTGGCCAAGCCCATTACCTTCCCCATATCTGCCATAGATGATGCGCCAGTTTCAGTGATGATTTCTTTTACTAGTTTGCTTACCTCTTCTTCACCCAGTTGCTGAGGTAAAAATTGTTCGATTACTTTAGCTTGCGCCAACTCCGGCTCAGCAAGATCATCACGACCTTGCTCTTTATATATGGCCGCGCTATCTTTTCGTTGTTTTACCTGCTTTTGAAGTAATTTTATTGCTTCTTCTTCAGATATATCTGTCTTTGTTCCTGTTTCTGTCTGTGCTAAAAGTAGTGCAGATTTAACAGATCGCAATGCTTCCAATGACTGCGTATCTTTAGCTTTCATCGCGGCTTTCATAGCCTCCATAACCTTTTCCTGTAAGCTCATTATTTTGTTTTTTATAGACTGCGAAGATACTGAATAAACCGGAAAAGCAGAACAGTTAAATCTTAGAATTATTCCCTTCCGAAAAATAATTAATAAAAAAGCCCGAAATCATTACTGAAGTTCGGGCCCTGCTTTAAGTGAAACAGTGTTACTTAATCCACATTATCGTGTAAAAAAGAATTGTTTTTACGCAATTCAACTCCATCGTCATCAGTATTCACAGATGTACGCGAAATATTCGAGTCATTTTTTGTTTCGTTTAAATCAATCCCCATACGCTTATAAGCGGGTTGTTTCTCGATTTCGTCTATACGAGAAGGACTGTTTTTAAACTTATAATTAAACTCTTTCATTTTTCTTTTGCGCTCTTCAGCACGTTCTATAAGCAATTTTGAAATTGGGGAGTTTAAAGGATCATCTGCTTCCTTTGAATCAGTTTCATCTGTGTCTGTCTCCTCCGTTTGAGGTTCTGACACCGTTCTAGTTTCAAAAGCCATTTCTTTATCAACTTCCTCTTTCTTAGGTTGTGCAGGTTTTGCGCTATTTAATTGATCTTCCATCTCCTGGTAATCATCTAAACTATAACGCTTAATTCCATCATTCGAAACTTCAGTAACGGGAATAACTTCTACGTGATCTTGAACTTCAATTTCACCTAAATTAAAAAACTTGTTATCTTCTTTTTTTTCGTTTTCAAGATTTTTTTTTGGAGTAGGTTTAATAGGAAGATCGAACATTAATATTTGTTCTTCACTGTCTTGTGAGGTTGTTTCAGGAGTACTAACCTCTTCCTTCTCCTCCTTTTTTGGGGCATCAACGATAACAAATTCGTTGACGTTTATCTTATTAACCTCAACTTGATTAAACTGATCAATATTTTCTGCTTTCACCTCGTCATAAGAAACATTTAGGGTTTTTAAAAGTTCGGAAGTTTCTATATAACCTTCAAAAGGTAGCTTCTTTTCCTGCTCAACCTCTTCCTCATCAAACAACGTGTGTTTTACAACTTGTGCTTCCGCTTTTGGTTCCGATGATGGTTTATGTTCTGGTAACCGCACTGAAGTAGCTGTAGCTTTAGGTGTAAGGTCCTGATCTGCTCGTTGCTCATCTCCTAGTGTGTGAATTATTTTTTTTGTTTCAGTATTTACTATCTCGTTTTGTTGTTCAAAGTTAAAACCAGTTGCAATAACTGTAATTGAAATTGAACCTTCTAGACTTTCGTCTTCACCAACACCCATAATTATGTTTGCACTGTGACCTGCTTCATTTTGAATATGGTCACTAATTTCACCAATTTCATCGATGGTGATTTCATCAGATCCCGAAACGATAAGCAGCAATACGTTTTTGGCACCTTTAATTTTATTGTCGTTCAACAATGGGGAATCCAATGCGCGTCCAATTCCTTCTTTTGCTCTGTTAGCTCCAGAAGCAGAAGAACTTCCCATAATGGCGGTTCCACTATTTGAAAGTACCGTTTTGGCATCGCGAAGGTCAATGTTTTGAGTGTAGTGGTGTGTGATAACTTCAGCGATTCCACGAGCAGCGGTGGCTAAAACTTCATCAGCTTTGGAAAAACCGGCTTTAAAACCGAGGTTTCCATAAACATCACGTAATTTATTATTATTGATTACCACTAATGAATCCACATTGGAACGGAGTTTCTCAACACCAATTTGCGCTTGTTCATTTCTGGTTTTACCTTCAAATTGAAATGGTATAGTGACGATTCCAACAGTAAGAATGTCCATATCCTTGGCCATCTTTGCAATAATTGGAGCCGCACCCGTACCGGTACCACCACCCATTCCGGCTGTAATAAAAATCATTTTTGTATTAGTGGTAAGCATATTGCGAATTTCTTCCATGCTCTCCACCGCGGATTGTTCACCAACCATAGGATTTGCTCCAGCACCCAAACCTTCGGTTAAGGAAATACCCAATTGGATTTTATTAGGTACAGGACTGCTTTCCAATGCCTGTGAATCTGTATTACAAATTACAAAATCAACTCCCTTTATGCCCTGGTTGAACATATGGTTAATAGCGTTACTACCTCCACCACCTACGCCAATAACCTTAATCACATTGGATTGGTTCTTCGGCAGGTCGAATGAAATGTTATCAAATTCTGTGTTGCTGCTCATAGTTTTTATTTTTTAATTGCAATTTTTTTATTTTCTTAACTTTTTTTTTCTGAATACTGTTACTCCCGATAGCTATCGGGACTGAAGGCATTTTTTATTCAGCGTTATCCAGAAACTCCTTAAATTTTTCTGCCCATTTGTCAAAAAATCGTTTTCGGTCTTTTGGTTCTTTCTCTTTTACTTCTACTTCTTCCTCTTTCTGCTCAACTTCTTCCTGAGTTGCCTTATCCTCTTCCTGCTTCGTGGTTTCTTCCTGTGGGAAACGTTTCATTAGAGAAGATTTCCCTTTGCTTTCCAAACTATTCAGAACTAAACCAACCGCAGTTGCGTACATTGGACTTGTGGTTTCTGAATCACTATCACCAGCCAAATGCTCATTAGGAAACCCAATACGAGTATCCATTCCAGTGATATATTCTACTAATTGTTTAATATGCTGAAGCTGTGCTCCGCCACCAGTTAGAACTATTCCTGCAATGAGTTTCTTTTTCTGTTCCTCATGTCCGTAATTCTTAATTTCCATATAAACCTGCTCTACAATCTCAATTACTCGTGCATGAATTATTTTTGAAAGATTCTTTAGACTGATCTCTTTCGGCTCTCTTCCGCGAAGACCGGGAATTGACACTATTTCGTTGTCTTTGTTCTCCCCTGGCCAAGCTGAACCAAATTTTATTTTTAAAAGTTCTGCCTGTTTTTCAATAATAGAACAACCTTCTTTTATGTCATCGGTAATCACGTTTCCACCAAAAGGTATAACCGCAGTATGACGAATAATCCCATCTTTAAAAATGGCTAAATCGGTTGTACCACCACCTATATCGACTAGTGCAACACCAGCTTCCTTTTCCTCTTGACTCAAAACTGCTTTTGCAGAAGCCAAAGGCTCTAAGGTTATAGCTGAAAGCTCAAGTCCGGCACTTTTAATACATCTACCCACGTTTCTAATTGAAGCAACCTGCCCCACGACAACGTGGAAATTTGCTTCCAATCTCGCACCATACATTCCGATAGGCTCTTTTATTTCACCTTGCCCGTCTACTTTGTAGTCCTGTGGTAAAACGTGTAATATTTCTTCGCCTGGTAGCATAACCAATTTGTGAACTTGATTACACAGTCGGTCTATATCATCTTCTGTAATTACTTCCTCTCCGTCGGCACGAGTGATATAATCACTGTGCTGAAGGCTGCGTATATGTTGTCCCGCAATACCAACTACTACTTCTTTTATCTTCATCCCTGAGGATGTTTCTGCATCTTGTACTGCTTGTTGGATAGACTGAATGGTTTGGGTAATATTGTTGACCACCCCACGGTGTACTCCAAGGCTTTTCGCCTTTCCTATTCCCAATACTTCCATTTTGCCATAATCATTCTTTCTTCCAATCATGGCAACTATCTTGGTAGTTCCAATGTCTAATCCTACAGCAATATTATCATTTTCCATGGCCTTATTTTTTTGTGGCAATTACCTGACTATCAAATTTCAGATTTACCATATTGTACCCAGAAAGAGTACTGTCTTCTTTTGTTTTTTTGTAAAATGCTTTAAAGTTCTGAAACTTTTCATCTATATGTTCTGGCTTCCCAAAGAGTACTTTAAAACTCGTCTTACGAAGTTCCAGTTCTATATCTCCATTCTTTTTTATATCCAATCCTACTACGCTTCTTTTCATAAATTCATCTTCAGTTATCTTAAGTAACAACATCGTGATTTCATCGTAATCATCTTCCGAAGCCCCAGTAATAAGTGGCACCCTTGCTGAATAAACATCAGACAATGGCATTTGCTTTCCGTCTGCGTCTAAATAATAATCGGGCGAAGCGGAAACCCTGCCTATAGGACTGCGCTGTTCAATCTTAGCGCCCAATGTACCATCTACCGTTATATACACCTGAGCCTCACGCACCATAGGGTTTTTTGAGAGTCTCTGCTCCATCTCCTTCAAAACTAAAGCTTCTTTCCCTATGTCCGTAACCTCCTCATCACTTGATATCAACAATTTATTAACTGTATTGTGGGAAATAAACGGACTATTATCATCAATAAACTCCACCTCAATTTTAGTCAATTTTCTTTTGTCATTTCGTTTCTTGGTAAAGCTGAAAAGGAAAGCCATCAACCCTAGCAAAATGAGAAACCTAAGTATTTCCATGCTACGCTTCATTCTTCAGTTTTTGAGTTATTCCTTTAACTTCAGCACCAATATCTCCGGCACCTACCAATAATTTTATTCTACATTTAGATTTTAGCATTACTTCCGGCAAAGCAGATTTAAACACCAATCTTTTTTTAGTAGCATTAACTTGATCCAACAGCCACTTTGAGGTAACCCCCTCAATAGGTTCTTCTCGTGCAGGATAAATATCAAGCAATACAACTTCATCAAACTTCGAAAGACTTTTTGCAAATCCTTCCGCAAAATCCCGAGTTCTGCTAAAGAGATGTGGTTGAAAAATGATTTGCTTATGATCGTCAGGATACATTTCATCAACCGCCTGATAGAGCGCATCGAGTTCAGTAGGGTGATGTGCATAATCATCAATCAAGACCAGCTCTCCCGTTTTTATTTTATATGAAAAACGTCGCTTTACACCCGTAAAAGATGCCAATGCTTTAGATAAGCGATTCGTAGGGGATTTCGCTAAAATCGCCATACCTAAAGCCATAATGGCATTTGTAAGATTATGATGTCCCGGAAGATTGAAAGTCAAGTTCTTCAAAGTTTCGTTTGGAGTTTTTAAGTCGAAAACATAAGCTCCATTCTCAATTTTTACATTTTGAGCTGAATAATCAGCTTCTTCTTCTATCGCAACAGTCATTCCTTCCAATGGAAGACCCTTTTTTATAAATACATTTTCCTTCTTTTCAACTAATTCCGCAAAGCTTCTAAAGGCATTCTCAATTTCTGAAACATCACCATAGATATCCAAATGGTCTGCATCCATTGATGTGATGCAAGCAACGTCCGGTCTAAGTCTCAAAAATGAGCGATCAAACTCGTCAGCTTCCACGACAGTTATTTCGTTACCTTGATAAATGAAATTTGAATTGTAATTTTCAGCAATCCCACCTAAAAATGCGGTAACTGGCATATCGCACTCCGACAATAAATGTCCTAAAATCGCTGAAGTTGTTGTCTTTCCGTGGGTTCCTGCAACAGCAAGGCAAAGTGTGTTTTTAGAAACTTCACCTAAAAGCTCAGCGCGCTTCACTGTAGTATAATCTTGAGATGCGAAATAATTTAAAATCCTATTATTCTTCGGAACTGCAGGAGTATAAACAACCAACACATTTTCCTTGGAAAGAATCTCTGTATGAATTTCAGAAATTTCATCTGTAAAAGTCACAGGAATTCCCTCTGCAACCAATTCATCAGTTAAATCGGTTGAAGTCTTGTCATAACCATAAACAGCTTTTCCTTGCATTTTGAAATATCGTGCGAGCGCACT
This sequence comes from Aequorivita sp., assembly GCA_052105975.1. Taxonomy (GTDB): domain Bacteria; phylum Bacteroidota; class Bacteroidia; order Flavobacteriales; family Flavobacteriaceae; genus Aequorivita. The sequence continues at coordinate 35,595 of JBQEAY010000002.1, forward strand.
CATCCCAATGCCGCCAATCCCGACGAAATAGAAAGTTTGTATGTTGTTTATATTATTCAATTCTTTAATTTGTTTAAATCTTTCAGGCATTTAAATGTTTAAAAGCGCTTAAACTTTTAAACTCATAAACCCTCTCAACTCCTTTTCATTATTTTTTCAATTTCTTCAACTATATCTTTCGTGGCATTTGGTTTTGCCAGTTTTTTAATGTTTTCAGAAAGTGTTTTTTGTTTCTCTTCGGAAGTAATCAATTCTAAAAATTTACTTATGAAACTAGAATTCAGTTCACTTTCTTTTATCAATATCGCGGCATCTTTTTCTGAAATTGACTTCGCATTTTTTGTCTGGTGGTCTTCAGCAACGTTTGGTGATGGAATAAACACTACTGGCTTACCAACCAAACACAATTCAGACACTGAAAGCGCACCTGCTCTAGAGATTATAAAATCCGCCGCGGCATAAGCCAAATCCATCCTGTTTAAAAACGTATGCACCTGTACGGTCTCACTTCCTTTGTTTTTATATGTTTCTTCGTAATATTTTCCACACTGCCAGATAACCTGTAAGTTGTTCTTTTCAAAAAACGGCAGGGATTTTTCAATCAACTGATTTATCGATCGTGCACCAAGGCTTCCACCCAAAACCAAAAGAGTTTTCTTATCCTTTTTCAAATTGAAGAATAAAATTCCCTCCTCTCTTTTTGAACTAATATTCAACAAATCTTGCCGAACAGGATTACCCGTTAGTTTTATTTTTTCCGAAGGAAAGAATTCGTCCATCCCTTCATAAGCCACACATATTTTTTGAACTTTTCCACTCAACCATTTATTGGTGATTCCCGCATGACTATTCTGCTCTTGAATCAAGCATGGAATACTTCGCATAGCAGCCATCCGCAATAAAGGAGCGCTAGCGTATCCACCAGTTCCAATGGCTACATCTGGATTAAATTGTTTTAAAATTCTTCGGGACTTACTTAAACTAGAAACAAGCTTCAACGGAAATGCCAAATTCTGTAATGACAGACTTCGTTGCAAACCAGAAATCCATAGCCCTTTAATTTTGTAACCTGCTTGTGGCACTTTATCCATTTCCATTCGGTCCTTCGCGCCGACAAATAAAAATTCAGCATCGGCAAAACGAGATTTTAATTCGTTCGCAATAGCAACCGCCGGGTAAATATGCCCTCCGGTTCCTCCGCCTGATATGATGAATTTTTTAGGTTTCAATTAATCTTTATTTTCTAATTTATCTATTGTGGAGGCGCACTGCAGTGCGCCTCTTCAGTTAAATCGTTTCGCTTAAAATATCCAATGGATTTTCCTCTGTTTCTTCTTTTATCGCTACCTCGCGTTTTGCACTCACACTTAAAATCATTCCTAAAGCCATACATGTCATCCAAATTGAGGTCCCTCCACTACTTATTAAAGGCAGGTTCTGTCCAGTTACAGGAAATAACTCCACTGCAACCGACATATTTATCATTGCTCTAAAAATAATCGGCAAGCCTACACCAACAACGAGTAACTTCCCGAAGATGGAAGTAGATTTATGAGCAACTACAACAATTCTAAAGAGCAAGAACAAGTATAGCAACATTAAAAAGAGCCCACCTACAAGTCCGAATTCTTCAACAATAATCGCGTAGATAAAATCTGAAGAAGACTGTGGCAAGAAATTCTTCTGAACGCTTTTCCCTGGGCCCAAGCCGGTAATACCACCAGATGCAATAGCAATTTTCGCTTTTTCAATTTGATAATCAGCCTCTGTATCTTTATTGTCAGTAAAATTTTCAACTCTGCTCATCCAAGTATCCACACGGTTTGGAAATACCCCTGGAAATGCTTTTGCAGTAAGCACAAAAAGTGTCAGAAAAATTAATCCTGCACCTAAAACAATTCCTAAATATCGCAATGGATAACCACCTATAAAAACCAAGACTACTACCATTGCAAAGAAAATAGCCGCAGTGGAAAAGTTGGCTGGCAAAATTAACCCAAGCACAAAAAATACTGGAATCCACAGGGGCAGGATAGTCTCTTTAAAATTAATCGTTTTATCTTTTATTCGCGATAAATAACGTGCCACATACGCCATCAAAACCACACCTGCAAGTGTTGAGGTTTGGAAAGTAACACCCACAAACGGAACTCGTATCCAACGGCTAGCGTTTGCTCCATTGATTGTGGTGCCTTCAGCCATTGTGATAACCAATAATAAAATGACGAATGGCAGCAGTATAATTGACAAGCCACGGAAATAGTTGTAAGGTATTTTATGTATCCCGTAAAGAATTGCAAAACCTAAAACCAAATGCGCAAAATGCCAGAATAAAAACGGAAACGTACTTCCGTCTCCATACAGGTACGCCAAGTTACTACTGGCACTGTAAACAGGCAAAAAGGAAAACAGCGCCAAAAGGCCTATTATCCCCCAAATTGCCCTATCGCCTTGTATGTATTGGAATATATTTCGCACTAGTTATTGCTTATTTCTTATTGTTATTATTTATTGAATTTAATATTTATAGGTTTCGTACTCCTTCTTTAAATTGTCTTCCGCGATCTTCGTAGTTTTCAAATAAATCAAAACTAGCACAGGCTGGGGAAAGCAAGACAGTATTGTTGCGCTCTGCCAATCTGTACGCAATCTTAACCGCCATCGCCATTGAATCTGTTTCAACCATGGTATCAACAATATTTCCAAAAGCGTTAATCAGTTTTTGGTTGTCAACACCTAAGCAGATTATCGCCTTTACCTTTTCATTTACCAATGGTAAAAGCTCGCTATAATCATTACCCTTATCAACACCACCAACGATCCAAACAGTTGGATTCTCCATACTATCCAACGCATAAAATGTTGCATTCACATTTGTAGCCTTGCTGTCATTTATATACAAGACATTATTGATCTTTAAAACATTTTCAAGTCTATGCTCTACACCTTGAAAACCTTCCAAGCTTTCACGAATGGTTTGCTTTCTTATTCTTAATAATGTAGCAACTGTAGAAGCAGCCATTGCATTTTTTACGTTGTGCTCTCCTTGGATTCCTATTGTTGTGATTGGCATATTAAATTCTTTATTATTTATTTTTATTAGTATCTGTTTATCTTTTATAAATGCTCCCTGTTTTAGTTCTCTTTTAGCTGAAAACGGCAGCAGCTGCGATTTTATAGGGTTTTTTGAAAGCCATTTTGTAATCTCAACATCATCAGCATCATAAATAAAATAATCCTTCGATGTTTGATTCATTACAATTCTGAACTTTGACTCGATATAATTTTCATATTTATAATCATATCTATCTAAATGATCCGGACTCAAATTGATCAAAAGTGCAATGTGTGGCGCAAAGGTTTTAATTCCGTCAAGCTGAAAGCTGCTAAGCTCCAACACGAAGTTTTCATACTTTTCTTCAGAAACTTCTTCGGCAAAACTCTTCCCGATGTTTCCACCTAAAGCCACATTTAATCCACCATTTTTAAGCAGTTCGTATGTCAAACTCGCAGTAGTGGTTTTTCCGTTGCTTCCTGTAATTCCCACGATTGTCGCTTCAGTAAACTTTGAAGCAAATTCAATTTCAGAAATTACTAGTACACCTTTTTCAAGCAATTTCTTGACAATTGGTGCTGTCTCAGGAATTCCCGGACTTTTCATCACAACATTGGCAGAAAGAATTTTTTCTTCGGAATGACCTTCCTCTTCCCATTCAATCCCATTATTTATAAGAACTTGTTTGTACTTTTCTTTTATTTTTCCGAAGTCTGACACAAACACTTCAAACTCCTTCTTTTTTCCTAAAATGGCTGTTCCAACTCCGCTTTCGCCTCCTCCTAGAATCACCAATTTTTCTTTCATCATGACCGTCAATTAGCTTTCGGTGACGCAAAATTTTGCGTCTATCGTATTTTCAATGTTACAACCGTGATGATTGCTAAAAATATTCCCACAATCCAAAATCGCGTTACAATCTTACTTTCGTGAAAACCCTTTATTTGATAATGGTGATGAAGGGGCGACATTCTGAAAACACGTCTACCCTCACCAAATTTTTTCTTTGTGTATTTAAACCAACCAACCTGCAAAACAACTGATAGGTTTTCCATTAAAAAGATTCCGCAGAGTATTGGTATCAACAGTTCCTTTCTAACGGCGATTGCAATTACAGCTATAATCCCACCAATTGTTAAACTTCCTGTATCACCCATAAAAACTTGAGCTGGATATGCATTGTACCATAAAAACCCAATGAGTGACCCCACAAAAGCCATAATAAAGATGGTCATCTCACCCGTATTGGGGATGTACATAATATTGAGGTAATCGGAAAAAATAACGTTGCCCGAGACCCATGCAAATAGCGCGAGCGTAACCCCGATTATTGCTGAAGTACCTGCGGCAAGCCCATCAATTCCATCGGTTAGGTTTGCACCATTAGAAACCGCTGTTATAATGAAAATTACGATTGGAATAAAAATAAGCCATACATAGCTTTTATAATTTTCACCTGTCCAACTTATAAGTTTAGAATAATTGAATTCATTTGACTTTACGAAAGGGATAGTAGTAAACATAGCTTTATCCTTTACATAATGCCCTTTGGAAGGACCTGTTGTACTTATTTCAGTTTTAGCTACTGGTTCTGTGATTTTACGTTGAACAACGATATCTGGATGAAAGAACATTGTAGCACCAACAAAAAGCCCTAAACCAACCTGGCCAATAACCTTAAACTTTCCAGGTAGTCCTTCTTTGTCATTTTTAAATTTTTTGATGTAATCGTCAATAAAACCGATTACTCCCATCCAAAGCGTGGTTACAATCAATAGGATTACATATATATTTTCAAGTTTTGCAAAAAGCAATACAGGGACCAATGTTGCAAGAATAATAATAAGTCCCCCCATTGTAGGAGTTCCCGTTTTTTCATTTTGCCCCTCTAGACCAAGATCACGGATAGACTCGCCAATTTGTTTTTTTCGTAGGTAGGCAATAATCTTCTTCCCATATACAGTAGCGATAAACAGCGATAAAATAACTGCCATTGCCGCGCGAAACGTGATGAAATTAAACAGTCCTGTCCCTGGTATATCGTATGTTTTATCCAAATATTCAAAAAGGTAATACAACATGGGCTACTTATTTAGGGCTGTTAAAAGTTGATTTACTATTTTAAAATCATCAAAGTCTAGACGCTCCCCATTAACATCTTGGTAGGTTTCATGGCCTTTTCCTGCTATTAAAATTATATCGTTCTCCTGCGCCATTTGGCATGCTGCTTTTATAGCTTCCTTTCTATTTGTTATTGAAATGGTTTTTTTATAATGTTCTGCAGGCACTCCAGCTTCTACTTGTTCTATAATCTTATCAGGATTTTCTGTACGCGGATTGTCACTAGTAAAAACCACTTTAGTGCTTAAGGAAGCCGCGATATTCCCCATTACAGGACGTTTTTTAGCATCGCGATCACCTCCACAACCAACAACAGTAATTACTTCTTCATTTCCAGTGCGGATGCTGTTTATTGTTTCCAATACATTTTTTAATGCATCCGGTGTATGAGCATAATCGACAATTGCGGTAATTTTTTTCTCAGAAATTAGATACTGAAACCTGCCATCAACACTATTTAAAGTGCTTATTATTTGAAGAATTTCAAGATCCTTCAATCCTAAAAGCTGAGCAGCTCCATAGATTGCCAGCAAATTGTAAGCGTTAAATCCACCTATCAATTTCACCCAAACATCTTGATTATTAATTTTAAGAAGTTGGCCGGTAAATTGGCTCTCCAAAACCTGAGCTTTATAATCTGCATAGGTTTTTAAAGCATAAGTCTTTTTTTGTGCTTTTGTATTTTGAAGCATTACTACTCCATTTTTATCATCTACATTCACCAGAGCAAAAGCTGATTTTGGCAATTTGTCAAAGAAAGATTTTTTTACGTCGCGGTATTCTGCAAAGTCTTTGTGGTAATCTAAATGATCATGAGAAAGGTTCGTAAAGACTCCTCCTACAAAATGAAGAGCTTCAGTGCGCTTTTGATGAATTCCATGAGAACTCACTTCCATAAAACAAAAATCCACACCTGCATCAACCATTTCGCGTAAATATTTGTTGATGGTCAAAGAATCTGGTGTTGTATGTGAAGTTTTATACTCTTTATCGCCAACCATTATTTTTACTGTGGAAAGCAAGCCTGCTTCCATTCCTGCCTTCTTGAAAAGCTGGTACAATAATGAAGAGATGGTGGTCTTCCCGTTAGTTCCTGTGATTCCAACGAGTTTTAGTTCTTCAGAAGGATTACCGTAGAAATTAGCTGCCATTATCGCAAGAGCCTGATGAGAATCTGCTACTTGCACATAAGTGATCCCATTTATAATATCCTCTGGCAAGACTTCACAAACAATAGCCAAAGCACCTTGATTTGCAGCTTTTCTTATAAACTGATGCCCATCTGAAAGCGTGCCTTTTACTGCTATAAAAACATCGTTTAAAGAAACGTTTCTAGAGTCAAACTCTAGATTGCTTATGGCAACTGAAGTGCTTCCCACGACTTTTTCGAGAGTAACCTTATACAATATGTCTTTTAGTAGAATCACGATAAATTCAGTGTTATTTGCTGTCCTTTTTTCAGTGTTTCGCCAGATTTTATAGACTGTTTAGCTACTGTACCATTTCCTACAACCTGAACTTTAAGACCTAGATTTTCTAATATTGAAATTGCGTCCATTCCTGCCATTCCTGTAACATTGGGAATTATATCAGATGGTTTTTGCAAGTTTGTATAATACTGTTCAAAATCTTTTTCGATAACGGGATCCATCTTTTCGATTTCTTCTACCGAATCAATATTTCGAGATTCAGTAAATATTTTCTGTGCAATTCTTTTGAAAACTGGTCCAGAAACATCAGCTCCATAAAACCCCTTTTTTGTACTTGGCTTATGGATAATGACAATGCAGGAATATTTAGGGCTCTCTGCAGGAAAATATCCAGCGAAAGAAGAGACATATCGGCGATTGCTAGACCATCCAGGCATCCAATATTCTGTCTGCGCAGTTCCCGTTTTTCCAGCCATAGAAAAATCTGGTGAATATAGAGATCTACCAGTACCTCGCTCTACAGTATTCTTAAGAGTTTCCTGTATTGCTCCCAAGGTATTATCTGAACAAATCTTTGGGTTGGTAATTTCAGTTTCATAAACGGTAACCTTTTCATTCCAAGCCCGCACTTCTTTTATAAATCGTGGCTTTACCATAACCCCATTATTGGCAACGGCATTATAAAAGTTCAAAGTTTGTAGCGGAGTGAGTTTTAAACCGTAACCGAAAGACATAGAAGGCAAGGCATTTCTACTCCAATTTTTACCACCTGGTTGTGGAATAAACGGCTTTCCTTCCCCTTTAATCGCTACTCCAGTCTTCTCATCAAGGTGCCAGCTCTTTAATCGGTTAATAAACTTATTGGGGGTTTTGGCATAATTATTATCAACTATTGTCGCCAAACCAATGTTAGAGGAAACCTCTAATGCTCTAGCGGCAGAAATCTTTCCAAAACCACCGTGATGGGAATCATGCACAGGCTTTCCATAAAAAACCTTTCGCCCGTTACCGGTATCAATTACAGTACTTGTATCAATAACCTTATCTTCCAAGGCAGCCATAAGCGCCATTGTTTTAAATGTAGAACCCGGTTCGTGAGATTCACCAACGGCATAATTTAATTTTTCATAATAAGTTCCAGAGGAAGTTCTTCCCAAGTTCGAAACCGCTTTAATTTCTCCAGTTGCTACTTCCATAACAATTACACTTCCATGCTCAGCTTCGTAATATTCTAACTGTTTCAGCAGGGCATGATGCGCAATATCCTGCATATTCACATTAATGGTAGAAATAATATCATACCCATCCTGAGGCTCAATTTCATTTTCGTCATAAACGGGCTTCCATTGGCCTTTGGCAATTTTTTGCTTTAAACGATGCCCTCCCTTCCCGGTTAAAAGTTCATTGAAAGCACCTTCCAAACCAACAGCATAATAACCAGGTCGATTATAAGCTTCGTCACCTACCGTACGCTGAGCTATTTTACCAATAGGATGCTCTCTAACTGTGCGTTGCTCAACAATTAATCCACCTCTATAAGGCCCTTTTCGAAAAAGTGGTAGATTTTTCACCTTTATGTAATCTGAGTAACCCAGGTTTTTCACTATTAATAAATATCTGTTTTTATCGGCACGAGCCTTTCTCAGCTTTTTTTGATAATACGTAACAGGCTTACCGAACATTGCGCTCAAACCTTCAGAAAGAGGTTGTAAGTTTTCTTTGAAATCATCAGCGGAAACAGTAACAGCATCAAAGCGGATAGCATATTTTGGTACGGAAGTAGCTAGCAGACTGCCGTCATCTGCATATATATTTCCACGGTTGGCAGGGATAGTGAAATTTTTAACTGTACTTGTTTTAGCTAGTTCACGATATTTATCACCATCTACAAATTGTATGTTCATCAACTTTACGCTAATGGCAAGCGCAAACAGAAACATACATCCCGCAACGATGTATAACCTGTTTAGTATGTTTTTTTCCTCAATTGCCATTTTTCTATTATTCGGTGATCAGTGTTTAGTTGTATTTTAATTTTACTCGTTATTCGCTATTCTTTGCTCCTCTTCTTTTACTTCCTTCTCAACAATTAAAATTCTCTTCGGCGGATTATTGGATGGCTGCAAGCCTCGTTTTTCCATTGCCGCTATTATTTTACTCTCCATTCGCGATTGCATCAATATCATCCGTACATCAACATATTCGCTCTTCAACTCCTTCACTTCGGCATTCAACTTTGAAATTTTATGCACTTTTTTATCGGCATTATGCGAACTGGCAATCATTACCAAAGCTAAAAGCGAAAGAAAAATGATGAAACGCCAATTTTTGAGCGCGTCATCACTAACTAAAAACTTTCCTTTTATTATGTTGTAAAAACTATCTTTCAATTTATAAGAGTCCTTTATTCGATTTATAATTTCTCTGCGATACGAAGCTTAGCACTTCTAGCACGGCTGTTTCTTTTTATTTCTTCCTTAGTTGGAATAATAAATTTTCCAACTGCTTTAAATGGAACTTCAAAATGTCCGAAAACATCTTTTTCTGGCTCGCCTTCAAACAATCCATTACGGATATAACGTTTCACCAACCTATCTTCCAAGGAGTGATAGCTTATCAAGCTAATTCTTCCACCAGCCTCCAAAACATCATTGGTTTGCAATAAAAATTCCTTCAGGGCCTCTAGCTCTTGATTTACTTCAATGCGAATAGCTTGATAGATTTGAGCCAATACTTTATTCTCTCGATGTGCAGGCAAAAACCTGCTAAGTACTTTTTTAAGCTGTTCGCTTGTTTTTATTTTTTCGTCTTGTCTTGCTTCAACAATTACACGAGCCATTGCCGGTGCAGATCGCAATTCGCCATAACTTGCTAACACGTTTTTCAACTCCGATTCTTCATATTTGTTAACTACAGTATAAGCTGAAAATCGACTATCTTGATCCATACGCATATCCAAATCTGCTTCAAAACGAGTTGAAAACCCTCTTTCAGCAACATCAAATTGATGGGATGAAACTCCAAAATCACCTAAAACGCCATCCACTGTTTTATAACCGTGAAAGCGCAAGAACTTTTTCATAAATCGAAAGTTCTGGTTAATCAGTAAAAACCGAGGATCATCTATAACATTTGCCAGGGCATCCTGATCTTGATCAAAGGCAATTAGCTTTCCGTTCGGACCAAGTTGCTCCAAAATTTCTCGAGAATGTCCACCACCACCAAAGGTAACGTCCACGTAAACCCCATCTGGCTTAATATCCAGCCCAGCAACGGTCTCTTTCAATAAAACCGGATTATGATACTCCATCACCATCATCGCTTTTGTTTCCCATTACGTCCTCAGCCAAATCAGCAAAGTCATCCGCTGCATCGTCAATAGCTTGTTCATACTTATCTTTGTCCCAAATTTCCACGATGTTTATCGCGGAAGAAACAACTAGTTCTTTATTTATTCCCGCAAACGAAAGCAGATCCTTTGGAATCAGTAAACGACCCGTCGCATCAGGCTCAACCACCTTTACTCCGGCAGTAAATCTTCTGATAAAATCATTGTTTTTTCGGCTGAATCGGTTCAATTCACCCATTTTCCGCATCAACGCATCCCACTCTTTCATAGGATACATTTCTAAACAAGGCTGGAAGACGGCACGCTTTACCACAAACCCATCAGCCATGACTGGAGCCAACTGTTTTTTCAGCGGCGCAGGCACCATAACGCGTCCTTTTACGTCTGCTTTACATTCGTATGTGCCTATTAGATTGAGCATTGTGGAAATTTCGGATTTGCAATTTCTTGATTCAAATATATATAACTTTTACCACAATTTACCACATTATACCACTTTGTTGATAAGTTTTACCACTTCATTAAGAGACCTAATTCAAGGAACTGAATAACAAAGCCTTATTTTATATAGACTGCATGAAATTATTTTGTTTACTTTTGTTTTTCTAAATTGCAGAAAACAAGCATGTCAGAAAACATTAAAAAAGAAGGTAAATTTTCATATTTAGAAATAGGTGAAGGCACCCCAATCGTTATCCTTCACGGACTTATGGGCGGCTTAAGCAATTTTGATGGTGTGGCAAATTTCTTCCCTCCTAAAGGCTATAAAGTTTTGATCCCGGAATTGCCTATCTATAAAATGACTCTCCTGCGTACCAACGTTAAGAATTTCGCCAAATATGTATCCCAATTTATTGACCATTTGGGTTATGAAGAAGTTATTTTATTAGGAAATTCTCTTGGAGGTCACATTGGCTTACTTTGCACGAAAATGTACCCAGAAAAGGTAAAGGCGCTAGTGATAACCGGTAGCTCAGGTCTCTATGAAAGCGCTATGGGTGAAAGCTATCCAAAACGTGGTGACTACGAGTATATAAAGAAAAAGGCCGAAAACGTTTTTTACGATCCAGCAGTTGCCACCAAGGAAATTGTGGATGAGGTTTTTGAATCCGTTAATGACAGAAATAAACTAATTAGAACACTTTCTATAGCCAAAAGTGCAATCAGGCATAATATGGCTAAAGACTTGCCAAAAATGTTCACTCCAACGTGTATTATTTGGGGTAGAAATGACAATGTTACTCCACCAGAGGTCGCTGTAGAATTTGACCAACTCTTACCTGATTCAGAACTTTTTTGGATTGATAAATGTGGCCATGCCGCAATGATGGAACATCCAGACGAATTTAATGAAATTCTTTATTCTTGGTTAAAAAAACGAGAGTATTAGCCAGCTCTTCAAGCTACAGTATTTAACCTTTTCAGCTGCACTCGAGGTGACAAGAACAAGGGTTATAAATAGAACTCTCAACAAACACAGAGTTTACAACTCACAGACTCAAAACTAAAACAATGCACATTAAATCCGCGGAATTTGTAATGAGCAACAGTGATGTTGCCAAATGCCCAAAAGACCGTTTACCGGAATACGCTTTTATAGGCCGTAGCAATGTGGGAAAATCTTCGCTTATAAACATGTTGATGCTGCGCAAAAACTTGGCGAAAACCTCTGGACGACCTGGAAAAACGCAGCTTATCAATCACTTTCTCATCAACAAAAACTGGTATTTGGTAGATTTACCAGGCTATGGATATGCCCGAGTTTCAAAAACCAGCAAGAAGACTTTTCAGAAATTTATTACCAGTTATTTTGAATACCGGGAACAAATGATCTTAGCTTTTGTTTTGGTAGACTGCCGCCATGCACCTCAGCCCATCGATCTTGAGTTTATGCAATGGATGGGTGAAAACGGAATTCCCTTCAATATAATTTTCACTAAAGCGGACAAATTAAAGCCCAATGCGCTAAATAGAAACATTGAAGTTTATTCCAATAAAATGCTTGAAACCTGGGAAGAAATGCCAAAATACTTCATTACTTCTGCTAGTAATTCCGATGGGAGAGATGAGGTTTTAAATCATATTGAAGAAATAAATCAAAACCTAACAGGCCTGTGAGACCTGTTAGATCCTAAAGCTATTCTTCTCTTTTCAACTCCAATTTCTCTGCAAAATATTCACAGAAATCCCGCATTGTAGCACTCATTTTCTTATCGTCTGTAGCACGCTCAAAAGTATCTGCCATAGCACTCAAAGTTTGGTGAAAGAAAATTTTCATCTCATCTACTGGCATATCCTTTGTCCAAAGATCAATTCTAAGCGATTCTTTCTTATTATTGTCCCAGACAGACAACATTACCGCTTTAGTTTCTTCGTTAGTAATACCGCCGTCTTCTGCGGTCCAATTTATAGTTTCGGGGATTTTGTTCTCATCAAGTCCCACATTTAATTTTATTTCTGAAGTATGTTTTATTGCCATTATTTCTTTGGTTTATATTTTGAATTTTTAAATATTTCGTCAGCATCAGTAATCATTAATCGCTGAACATCTGTTTTATTTTTTTCCATGTATGCCCGTACAATTTTCCAGCCTAAATAACGACCTAGCATCCCTGGAGATTGGTTGTCTATTTCTAAGTAAAATTTTGAAAAAGGAGCGGGATTAATAAAGCGCGCGCCAAGCTTTGGATTTGTACTATAAAGCAACTCTTTTTCCACAAAATAGCGCCACATATATTGTTCATTTTCTTCAGCCCATGCATATTCCTCTTCGCTATAGCCAATTTTCTCTGCGTCGGAAATATTCGGAAGCCATACATCTTTTAAATAAAGCTGCTTTCCGTAATAAACAATTTGTCCTAAAAACGAAGATCTGCTCGGTGGCTTGATATATTGTTTTGCATAAGTATCGGCTACATCTGGTCCAATCTGAGAAGGCTTCATCTCCTTCTTAACATAATTATCAATGCCTTTATAAAACTCATGATCACTTCCCAAGTAATTATCCAAGCCAATAACAAGCAGACTATCTGTGAGAATAACTTTATTGCGATAGTCAACATCAGAGGTCGTAGTCATCACCAACGGAGTTTGGAATTTTGGGAAATAATATTTTATATGCTGAAATAGCGGCACAAGAACATCTGTCAAAGCTTCATCTTCTGAAAATATTTTTATCACTTCATCCTCCAATTGATTCTGAAGCGTGTCGTTCATCTTTTGAATCCAAATAGTGTCGTTGTATTGCTTTGGAAAAAAAACTGGGAATTCAGCTTTTAATTTGGATAGATTTGCCGGAGTTGCTGCAGCAAATTCTTTGTCAAAACGAATTATTTCCACATCCATAGGAATCTTATCAATTTCCTTTTCAACTTCGTCTTTATCGTTGCATGAAAAAAGTAAGACTCCAAGAAGAACACCTAAAAAATATCTCATAGTAGAAAAATGTTATAGTTGGTTAACGTCATTCCTTTTTATTAATTTTATCTTTAACAACTTTTGCCCTGCAAAGGTACTTTATTGCTCAATGAGTATAAAAGTTTATGGGTTTAAAAGTTCGTGAACTCAGCAGTCGAAAGAAGGGTTTATTAGAAGTTAAAAATACTAGACGTCTTTGTGACTTTGCGTGTATTCTCTCGTCCAAAAATCACGAATAATCATATGGCCAAGATCCCTATTGAGCATGACTGAAGTACATAAAACACAAGTAAAAAGAAGGAAAATGAAAACAGAAAAAGTTATAGACCACATTGTAGATTGGCTAAAAACCTACAGCGTTAATGCTGGAATGGAAGGTTTTGTAATCGGTATAAGCGGCGGGATAGATTCAGCTGTTGTTTCAGCGCTTTGCGCAAGAACAGGAATGCGCACCCTTTGCGTTGAAATGCCAATACACCAAGCAGAAAACCAAGTAACACGTGGAAAGGAACATATAAACCATCTAAAAGAAAAGTACGCTAACGTAAGCAATACGGTAGTGGACTTAACTTCTGTTTTTGAGCAGTTTAGAACGCAAGTACCACAAACCACCGACGACAGTTTTCTAGATCTTTCCTTAGCCAACACGCGTGCACGTTTACGAATGACGACCCTGTATTATTTCGCTGGCTTACATAAATATCTAGTAGCTGGAACTGGAAATAAAATCGAAGATTTTGGTGTTGGTTTTTTTACAAAATATGGAGATGGTGGTGTAGATATGAGTCCGATTGCAGATTTAATGAAAAGCGAAGTTTATCAACTTGGAAAAGAACTCGGAATCTCAGATTCTATTATGGACGCAGCACCAACTGATGGATTATTCGGCGATAGCCGTTCTGATGAAGATCAACTAGGCGCAAGCTATGATGAACTAGAGTGGGCCATGAAAATGAGCGAACAAGGCAAAGATACTACAGACTTTTCAGGAAGAAAAAAGGAAGTTTTTGATATTTTCACGAGACTAAATAAAGCCAACCAACATAAAATAGTCCCAATTCCCGTTTGCAATATTCCCGATTCATTAAAATAATCTTGTTACTTATCGAAAATATCAACCATTAGACGAAAGATTAATTATTCTTTGACTTAAAATTTCATTAATTCGAAATGTAGTCTTAATATTACATAAAGAGCATTGGAGATGTAATACACCACCGCAAAGATTTCTTATTCCTTGAGGTCGGGTTTGGCAGCTCCAATTTGTAGGTTAATATTATAAATTCGAGAAGATGAAAAAAGTTGTAATTGCAGATCACCATCCTCTGACCACAACTGGCGTGGAAGTTATACTCAACAGTACAAATGAATACTCCGTCGTTGGCAAGGTAGTCCGAGGATCTGATTTACTGACCTGCTTGAAAAAGGAACGTCCCGATATCCTGATTTTAGAACTTAACATTCCCGAAATTAGTGGCTTTCATGCCTTGAGGAGTATTCGCGAAGAATTCCCAAGGGTACGAATTGCTATCTTTTCATCACATCCAGAAGAAATCTATGCCTTGCGATCCATCAAATCGGGCGCTTCTGGCTATATTCACAAAACATCTTCAAAAGAAGTGTTTCTTCAAGCAATTAAACGCATCGCCTTAGGTGGTGTATACCTAAATGAAGAACTCGCTGCCGCTCTTAGCAACAACTCAACAAATGACACTAGCCTTGTGGGCCGTTATAAAAAACTATCTGCGCGAGAGATTGAAGTACTCAATTTACTCTCTAGTGGAAAACGCAATAAAGACATCGCTGCACTTCTAGAAATAAATGAAAAGACTGTTAGCACTTATAAAACACGACTTCTAAAAAAGCTAAATGTAACGAGTCTTGCAGAACTACTCAATCAGGCGCGAATGTTTCAGTTTAGTTAATTAGAGCACTCGGTTCAATTGACCCGAAAGCACTTTTTTAAGGCTGATATAATCGATTATTTCTTGTAAAACCAATTCCTTTTCAATATTCTCATCCTGCCTTATGGTTTCAGAAAGTTCGTTTATTTTCTGCGAAACAAGATGGCGACGAAGACTCAAAATGGTTTCACTTACTATTTGAGCAATAGTTTGTTCCTTTTCTTTTACATATATCTCCATTCGTTCCCAATCGTGAAGTAAATATCGCTCTTCTTCCATCAAAACATTTGTAACGGCAGAAGCCATTTCTGGCTCAAGATTATTTATAAAATTCTCTGCCTTGGCCTCAGGATCTTGATTAAAACGAGTTATAAGTTCTAGATACAACTCTTTAAATTCAGAATTTGTAAACTCTATTTCGTCAACTTGTAAATCGAGGTATATTTTTTCATAAACGCGAGCCGTATGCTTCTCGGGATTAAAGATAATCTCTCCTTTTTCATCGGTATCCATTATCAATTCTTCAAAATTTTCTTCCAACCCACCATAGAGAAGAAGCAATTGTATTATTTTTTGCTCCAGCTCAAATTGAACATCTACTTTTTTGGCTTTTTCTTCGGTAGGAATAACTTGAAAAGCTTCCTTTGGCTCGGCAGTTTTTTTGGAGGCGTCTTTTTTATCTTTCTGAAATATCTGCGCTAAAGTATTAAAAAGTACCTGCTCCGAAATATCCATAATGCGGGAGCACTCTTTTACATAAATCTCACGTTGTATAACATCTGGAATTTTAGCAATGCTATTCACCATATCGTGAATGGTCTCCGATTTTTTTACGGGATCATTCTTTGCTTCTGCAGCGAGTAAAGAAGCTTTAAAAGTGATGAAATCCTTAGCGTTTTCTTCTAAATAAAGCGTTAGCTCTTCTAAGGAGTTTTTACGCGAAAAACTATCTGGATCCTCACCCACAGGAAATGTGCAGATCTTCACATTCATTCCTTGTTCCAAAATCAGGTCGATTCCTCTTAAGGACGCACGAAGTCCTGCAGCATCACCATCAAAAAGAACAGTGATGTTTTTAGTAAGCCGGTTTATTAAACGTATTTGCTCAGATGTCAACGCAGTTCCCGAAGAGGAGACCACGTTTTGTATTCCGGTTTGGTGAAACTGGATAACATCGGTATAGCCTTCAACCAAATAGCAATTATCCTCTTTAGCAATGCTCTGTTTGGCATGAAAAATTCCATAGAGCACTTTACTTTTATGATAAATATCGCTCTCAGGAGAGTTTAGATATTTTGCAGCCTTTTTATCTGAAGTCAAGATACGCCCACCGAAACCAAGTGTACGTCCACTCATGCTGAGGATTGGGAACATTACCCTTCCTTTAAAACGGTCAAATTGTTTCTCACCTTTAACAATGGACAAGCCCGTTTTCTCAAGAAAATCGAGTTTATAGCCTTTTTTAATGGCGTGGCTGGTAAAAGCATCCCACGAATCGGGAGAGTATCCAAGCTCAAATTTTTTAATGGTTTCCTCAGTAAAACCGCGTTCTTTAAAATAAGAAAGACCGATTGCTTTCCCCTCTTCAGTTTTTAGTAAAGTGCTGTGGAAATACTCCTTTGCAAACTCGCTCACCAAATAAAGGCTCTCACGTTCATTCGCCTGTTCTTTGTCTTCTGGAGTTTGCTCTGTTTCCTCTATTTCAATTCCATATTTTTTTGCCAGGAACTTTATCGCTTCAGGATATGTGAAATGTTCGTGTTCCATTAAAAATGAAACTACATTCCCTCCTTTCCCACTACTGAAATCCTTCCAAATCTGCTTAACTGGAGAAACCATAAAACTGGGTGAACGCTCATCCGTAAAAGGACTTAGTCCCTTGTAATTACTTCCAGATTTCTTGAGCTGTACAAAATCGCCAATAACCTCCTCTACTCGGGCGGTTTCAAAAACATTGTCTATGGTGGTTCTGGAGATCAAATTATTGTGAATTGAGGGTTATTTGCTATCAGTTTTTAGTTCTGCAAAAATAGGGATATTAAAAAAGAAACCTACACGAATCTTCCTCCTTCGCTAAAAAAGCTCTGAAGGACAACGGAAAAATGCGCGCAGGTTAAAAACAAACGAATAATGAAAGGGTTTATGGCTAATCCAAATCAAAGCGTAGACCGAGAGAAACATTGCGTTGGTCTACTGGGTTGTTTTTAAAAATAGTATTTAGATCATATTTTGCATATACCGAGCCGGATCCCCAACCTATGTATGCACTAAGACCGTATATAAAGTTATTAGTATTATAATTTGCTTTGGATTTTTGCTTTTGGTTTTCACCATCCTCTTTATACTTCAGTTTTTGACGTGAACCCAAGTTCACTCCTGCATAGCCTCCTATCCCTACTTTGAACTGATTATGAGTAGCGTACCGAAAATAGTCATCGTGTTCAATTTTCTTTGAAGGACCAAACTCAAAATGAATTGGCACTATAAGATTGTCCATACGGAATTTCGACTTTTTAAGATTCAACGGAAAGGTTTCTAGCTCGGTTTCTTCGCCAGTATCTACAAAGTAACGATTATCTGTTGGCTTCAGGCCATTGAACTGGAAGGCAAGGCCATACTTTACACGCAACCAGTTAGTGTTTTTGAAAACACGTGTTTTCCATGCCCAACCCAATTCTGCAAAACGGCTACCCCCTACTTTAAAGGCTGAATTCTCCAAGGATTCTCCTTCTGTAATAGCATTGTTAAGCCCTACGGCAATAAAAGCTCCGGAAGTGGTACGTCTATCATATTTTACATTTTTTTTGACAGACCCTTCTTTTACCTGCACTCCCCATAATCGAGAATCATTAAAATCTTTATCACCCAAACCTATAATAATACTTGTTCCGTGAATTTTTGTAGAATCGATACCATTACGGTTTATTAAGGCCAACTCATTATCTACTATTGCCATGCGGTTTTCAATGTTGAGCGCATGTTTTTCTGCGGCTTCTTGCTTTAAGGTTTCCGCCTCAGATTCTGAAAGTGCTCCGTTTTGTAAACGGAGATTTATGCTTTCAACTTTATCCTTTAGACTGGCCTTTTCTTCTAAAATTATATTTTCCTTTAAAGAATTAAGCTTTTCAATTTCAGCTTTTGTCAAATCAGCAGGGTACTTCTGTGCATAGCTATAAGTGCTAGATAATATCCAAATTGTAAGTGCTGAACATAACGTGATTAATGTTTTCATAAGTGTTCGATTTTTTGATTGATGATGATGAATGTTTATTTATTATTGAAAATTGATTATTGAGCATTGCAAATTGTTAGTCGTTTCTTTCGATAACTGCGGTTCGTATTTTTCTAAACCCCTCGCCTAAGGCATCGAAAACTTTATCTCGGAAGCTCTTTTCAAGTTCCCATTCCACATCCTGTAGTAATGCAGTAGCATCTACTTTTGGACTTTTAAGTATTCGTTGCGTTTGGATATCGCGACGAGCATTGTTGAGCAATTCCTCCACTTCTCTAGCCGTTACTTCTAAATTTGTTTCCTGGAGTTTTTTGACTGATGCCACCACTTCATTTATTTTCTGGTTAAAAAGCACCTCTTCATCCTTGGAGTTGTGTATATCGAATTCTGGCGCTTGTTTTTCTTCAGTTTTATCTGTAGTTTTTGCTATCACTTTATCCTTCTTGAACTTTTTCTCAATCGCACTTTTTTTCTGCTGAACTGGTTTTATCAGATCTGTATTTTTATCTTTTTTGGATTTCGTATTATCTTTCTCCAAATCAACTTCTTCAGAAACGATTTTTTCCACTTCAGAGTTCTCGGTAATTATTTCAGATTGACTTTCAATATCTCGACGTTCTATATTTTCATTTACAATTTGACTTTTTGGATTCTCGTTGTTTCGACTCAAGAAAACAGAGGACAATATTAAGATCCCTACAAAACTTGCAGCCATATAATACCAAGCCACATTTCTCTTTTTGGGCTGTTCGGCATCTAGTTTTGCTTCCAGTTTTTTCCAAGCTTCTGCAGAAGGCTCAATTTCCCTTGCCTCCAGCTTTTCGCGTATGTTATCTTCTAATTTATAAGGTGCCATAACTAATGTTGTTTTGTTGTTTGACCATGTTTTGAAGCATTTTCCGTGCTTTAAAAAGTTGTGATTTCGAAGTGTTTTCACTTATTTGAAGTAACTCGCCAATTTCACTGTGCTTATAACCTTCTACGGCATAAAGCACAAAAACCGTTTTATAACCATCAGGAAGTGCGTCAATCATTTTTTGGATATCAGCTTCTTCAAGTTCTGTTTCCATATAAGTGGAATGATCCGTCGTATTATTGATTTCGGCTTCGGAAACGAAATGTAATTTTTTGTCTTTCCGAAGTTGTGAAATAGATTCATTCACCATTATTCTGCGAATCCATCCTTCAAAACTGCCTTCGTTTTTGAAATTGTTTAGATTCGTAAACATTTTCAGAAATCCGGAAAGCATAACCTCCTCCGCCAAATCATTATTTTTCAAATACTGTCTACAGACACCTAACATTTTTGGTGAAAACATTTCAAACAATTGATGCTGCGCTCGTCGATCACCTTTAGATGCTTTTTCAATCAACTTAGAATAGTTTTTATGTAGTGGTATAATTTTCAAAATAGGCTTCGCTGTTAAACGCTTCTATTTATATAGACGCAGGTTTTTGAATAATGGTTGCCTGCGGAGTGGAAAAAAAGTTTCATCCACCTACGCTAAAGCTTCGGTGGACAAAGGTTTCTAGTTTCAGGTTGTGGCTTCCTGTTATCGGTTATCGGTTGTGGGTTATGGGTTGTGGGTTGTGGGTTGTGGGTTGTGGGTTAAAATAGATTTTTCAACTCTCAAATTAACCGATTTCATAATTACTTACTGGCAGTCCGGTTAATAAACGTGACACATTAATTGTGGGTAGCAAGATTAAAAAAGTGTGGGATTAACTTTTTAA
The DNA here is from genome assembly GCA_052105975.1 of Aequorivita sp. GTDB lineage: Bacteria > Bacteroidota > Bacteroidia > Flavobacteriales > Flavobacteriaceae > Aequorivita. The sequence continues at coordinate 55,837 of JBQEAY010000002.1, forward strand.
ATTATAATTATAAAAAACTGAATACCGACCACTGAATACGGATCACTACTTTTTACGATCGATAACATAATTCACCATAAGTTCCAGTGAATCTTTGTAAGGGGAAGCAGGTTCGGTTTCCAGAAGCTGAAGGGCCTCTTGTTGGTATTCCTTCATCTTTTTAACTGCATAATCCAAACCACCCTTATCTTTCACAAAAGCTATGACTTCATTAACGCGTTTTTTATCTTTATTGTGGTTTTTAACGGAATTGATGATCCACTTTTTTTCTTCAGGAGTAGCGTTATTAAGCGTGTAAATTAATGGAAGTGTCATCTTTTGCTCCTTGATATCGATTCCAGTAGGTTTCCCAATGTGTTCGTTTCCGTAGTCAAAAAGATCATCCTTTATCTGGAATGCAGTACCGATGAGCTCGCCGAATTTTCGCATTTTCTCAACCTCTTCATCTGGTGCCATAACCGAGCGAGCACCCATTGCACAACAAGCGGCAATAAGTGTCGCCGTTTTTTGACGGATTATTTCAAAATAAACATCTTCAGTAATATCGAGTCTTCGGGCTTTTTCAATTTGAAGTAGTTCGCCTTCACTCATTTCGCGGACCGCTACAGATATAATCTTTAGAAGATCAAAATCGTCATTGTCTATGGATAGTAACAATCCTTTTGAAAGTAGATAATCACCAACAAGGACGGCGATTTTATTTTTCCAAAGTGCATTAATGGAGAAAAAACCACGACGGCGGTCACTGTCGTCCACAACATCATCGTGCACCAATGTTGCAGTGTGTATAAGCTCTATAACGGAAGCTCCGCGATAAGTGCGTTCATTCACTTCGCCATCTCCAGTCATTTTCGCGATAAGAAAAACGAACATGGGACGCATTTGCTTTCCCTTTCGGTTTACAACATAATGGGTGATCCTGTTCAGTAAGGAGACTTTTGAAGACATGGAAGCAGAGAACTTTTTCTCAAAAAGCTCCATTTCCTTTTCAATGGGAAGTTTGATGCGTGAAACTATCTTCATAAAGGCGCAAAGATAGTTAAAAATGAGTCATGGAATTAAACAAGAAACGCAACAGAAGCTCTAATTTCCAAAAATTATAAATACTTGTATTTTACTTTAATAAATGAACTTGACACTTTTAACTGATGTTTTATAACTAAACAGATTAAGAACACAATTATATACCAATCTAGCAATTAAGTCATTAAGTTTTCTATAAAAAGAACACATAATAAAAAAAACGTTAAAATCTCTTAAACCTCACCTAGGCCTAGGAATAATCCTTATTATTACTGCTTAAATATTAACCCCTAATTAAATTAGTATGAAAAAAATTACAATTTTAGCAGCGTTATTTGCTGCTTTTTCTATGAACGCACAATTGTTTAGTGATGATTTTGAATCTGGAGAGATTTCTGATTGGACCCTTCTTGATGAAGACGGTGATGGCTTTAACTTTATGGCCTATGACCCAAGTATTTCCCAAAATGGTGAAAAAAATTACATGTCTTCAGAATCGTGGAATCCTGATATGGGTCCATTAACACCTGATAACTATGCTATTTCTCCAGAAATTGACGTAACAGGTAATGGAACATTGCAACTTGATTATATGGTTGGTGGACAAGATCCTGCTTATTACGGCGAAACATATACAGTATATGTTTCTACAGGTAATACTATTGACGATTTTATGAACACGGACCCTTCAGTTACGGTTAGTTTTTCTGAAAATATAGGAGATGACCCTGCAGCAGCTGGTGAATTGGTTCCAAGAAATGTTGACCTATCTTCATTAGATGGTGCTACATCTCTATACATTGCTTTTAGACATCACGACTCTTCAGATGAGTTTATTATAAACTTTGATGATGTTGTACTAGATGGAGTATTAGCTGTTGAAGACTATGCATTGGAAAGTTTTAAATATTTTGTTGCTAACAACGAATTGAATCTTTCTGCAAACACTTCATTGGAGAAAATTGCTCTTTACAATATGCTGGGACAACAAGTTCTTTCTCAAAAATTAAATAGTAATAACGAAACTATTAGTCTTTCTGGACTTCAGTCTGGTGTTTACATCGTTACTGTTTCTATAGAAGGTGCAGTAAAAAGTTTTAAAATTGTAAAAAACTAATTTGAGTTTTTTATTATAATTAAAAAGAGCAGCCAAAAGCTGCTCTTTTTTACTGCTTATTTGCCAATTGTCCACAAGCGGCATCAATATCTTTACCTCTACTCCTACGAACTGTTACTGGAATACGTTCGTGTTCTAAGGCCTCGATATAATCGTCGATTGCCGTTGATGAGGCTTGTTGGAAATGACCATCATCAATTGGGTTATACTCAATGATATTTATTTTACAGGGCACGTATTTACAAAAAGTAACTAATGCCTCAATATCCTCCCATTTGTCATTTATACCTTGCCAAACTATATACTCATAAGTTATCTTCCGTTTGGTTTTGCTGTACCAATATTCCAATGATTCACGAAGATCTTTTAAAGTGAAGTTTTTAGCAAATGGCATAATCTGCTCACGAGTTTCCTGAACCGCAGAATGAAGTGAAACAGCCAAATGGAATTTCACTTCGTCATCAGCTAATTTTTTTATCATTTTAGGCACACCAGAAGTAGAAACTGTAATTCGTTTTGGTGACATTCCCAAACCTTCGTCTGAAGTAATTTTTTCAATAGATTCCAGAACATTCTTATAATTCATCAAGGGTTCACCCATTCCCATAAAAACAATATTGGAAAGTGGTTTATCATGGTAAAGCCTACTTTCTTTATCTATGGTTACCACTTGATCGTAAATTTCGTCTGGGTTTAGATTTCGCATTCGTTTCAACTTTGCAGTTGCGCAGAAAGCACAGTCCAAACTACAACCAACTTGTGATGAAACACAAGCCGTAGTTCTCTTTTTAGTGGGAATTAAAACTGACTCTACCACTAAATCGTCAAATAGCTTCACCGCATTCTTGATTGTTCCATCATTACTCTTTTGTAGATGGTCAACTTTAATGTGGTTAATGACGAAATTTTCATCTAAATGTACGCGCGTTTCTTTTGAAAGATTAGTCATATCATCAAAACTATGCGTGCCTTTACTCCACAACCATTCGTATACCTGCGTCCCTCGGAATGCTTTGTCGCCAATGCTAACAAAAAAGCTTCTCAGTTCTTCTTTTGAAAGTGCTCGTATATCTTTTTTTTCTGAAATCATAGTGCAAAATTACTGTATTTATAAGGAAAAAAGCCTCTTTCTTGGTTAGAATAGAGGCTTTGGTTATAGAATTGAGGTATTGCTTATCTCTTAATAATTATCTTTTTCGTGATTGAATCCTTACTGTCTTCATCTATTAAATGGAGAAAATATAGACCTTCCAATAGGTTTTCAACAGGAATAGTATTCATGGTATTAGACAATGGACCCGAATGGATTTGTTGCCCCATAACATTTGAAAACACATAGGACAAATGTGGATATCTGTTATTCATTACAGTTATAACGGTACTGGCAGGATTTGGATAGATTTTAAGTTTTCCAAGATGCTCATAATCGGGTACGTTCAATACATTTTGAAGTGTTTCAACAGTGGTAATTCCAGTATTTGTAGGATCCAACCAGTCCATTAAACGAGTTTCAGGAGAATTTCCACCATTCCAAGAAACCCCAAATCTCCCATAAATATCGTAGTCGTGATTGTTTTCCAACCCAATACAGCCAGATTCACCAGCATATAACTGTCCAATAATTTTTCCGTGCTCATTAAAAAGAGGCGATCCTGAAGACCCACTTTCGGTAGTACCTATTTCCCAACCGTTTCCAGAACCGTGCTCCCCACCACCAATAAGCCATACTTGGGTGCCGTTTGCATCTATCTTCTCCGCTCCCGAATCATCGCGACATATTTTCATAATATCGCCATTAGGATGATGGATTCCCACTTCAAACAAAGGATCAGTATCGGAGTTGTCCCAACCAGCAAAAGCTACATCCCAAGATTCGGGGATTGGATCAAAAAGCTCTACCAAGGCAAAGTCACTCAATCCGTTACTTGCTTTTAATTCGGCTCCACTGATAGTAAAATTTGTTTGTACATCTCCACTAGCCTCACCTGTTCCGCAAGCAGGTGTTGGGCTTACCCAATTGAAACGAACCGTCCAAAGGGCAGGATCACTATTTTCCAAACAATGGTTTGCCGTTAAAAGGTAGGGTGTTTTATCGTTTAATGCATTATTAGTAAGCGCAGCAGAACACAAATGACCGTTACCCAAGTTGAGCAAAGCCACAGCTTTTTTTATAAAATCTTTCTTTTCATCAAAATCATTTCCAACAGGGCAATTAACATCATAATTACAGTCGCCAGATCCGTCGAAACCTCGTTCTTCATTAATTAATGAATTTACTCGTCCCATTCTGTATCCGTGAATCACACTATTTATATGAAGTCGCGGCGAAGATTGAGTTCCGGGTGGTTGGTAGTATTCTATCCAGATAACATCTCCTTCTACAAACCATGTACCTAATCGACCCTCTTCCCTATTCTGTTTTCCGGTATAGGTTGAAGTAATATCGGTGTGATCATTATTAAATAGCTGAAGTCGCGATCCTGCGGGCAGAAAGAAATCATCAAAATTCACGCTCATATTCATAGCATCTTTTGACTGGATTGCTGTCTGCCAAATTTTCCCACCATTTGATAAGTCGGTCCACAATCCATCATTATGCATATCTAGATTAACAATTCTTTCAATACCATAACGCCATGGCATACTTTTATCCAAATCGTTGATGCTATCTTCTTTAACTATTTTATCAAAATCAATCGAGGGAAGATGGAGAACAGCAGGCAATTCATCTAAATCTAAATCCCAGCTTTCAGGCATAACACCATCTCCTCCTTGCGAAAAGGCGGTGAAAAAAATGAAAAATCCAATGAAGAAAATCGTAATTTTTTTCATCCAAATAGCTGATTGTTCTTTAATTAAGGATGTCTAAGGTAATTTTTTAATTCGACATTTAAAAATGAAATACTCACAAATAAAAAAATCCCGATGTGAGTCGGGATTTTTCAGAATTGATATAAATTATATTAGATGATCAACATTGCGTCACCATAGGTGTAAAAGTTGTATTTTTCTTTAATAGCTAAGGCATAAGCTTCTTTAATAAAATCGTGGCCGGCAAAAGCGGAAGCCATCATCATTAAAGTAGATTTTGGAGTATGGAAGTTGGTAATCATTGCATTTGCAATACTGAAATCATACGGAGGGAAAATAAATTTATTGGTCCAACCCGAATAAGGATTCAGCGTATGGTTTGTAGAAACCGCACTCTCTACCGCTCGCATTGCAGTTGTTCCAACGGCACATACGCGTTTTTTGCGCTCAATACCCGTGTTTATGATATCTACAGCCTCTTGTTCGATACTCATTTCTTCCGAGTCCATCTTGTGCTTTGAAAGATCTTCAACCTCAACAGAACTAAAAGTACCCAAACCTACGTGCAATGTAACTTCTGCGACGTTTATACCTTTAATTTCTAGACGCTTTAAAAGATGTTTTGAGAAGTGTAAACCTGCAGTTGGTGCAGCAACGGCCCCTTCTTTTTTAGCAAAAATAGTTTGGTAGCGTTCAGCATCCTCAGGCTCAACATCTCTTTTTATATATTTTGGAAGTGGAGTTTCACCCAATTCCGTCAATTTACTGCGGAATTCTTCATAAGAACCATCAAAGAGAAAACGAAGCGTTCTTCCTCGGGAAGTTGTATTATCAATAACCTCAGCAACTAAAGTTTCATCTTCACCGAAATACAATTTATTCCCAATTCTAATCTTCCTGGCTGGATCTACCAAAACATCCCAAAGACGGGTTTCTGGATTTAGTTCTCTTAAAAGAAAAACCTCAATACGCGCTCCAGTTTTTTCTTTGTTACCGAATAATCGGGCAGGGAAAACTTTGGTATTATTAGTTATCAAAACATCGTCCTCCTCAAAATAATCAATCAAATCTTTAAACATTTTGTGCTCGATGGTTTTATCCTTTCGGTTTAATACCATTAAGCGAGCTTCGTCGCGGTTTTCTGATGGATACTCCGCTAATAATTCCTCTGGAAGTTCAAAGCTGAAATTTGAAAGTTTCATTCCCATAATTCGTCTAGTGTTTAGGTTTTTAAAAGGTTGCAAAGATACAACTTGGCGATAGGCGTTGTCAAGTAAATGCGTGTTTATTTTCTTGAGAGCTGATGTATACTGGGCTTTGAGCACACTACAATGAGCGCTAAATGAGAAATATGTGATTAACAGTCATCATTTCTGAAGAAATAAAATGAAAATTTTGCCAAAATTCATAAGTTTTTCATTCCACAAGCTGTAAATCAACTCCTATTTCCTGAAGATCTTTCCAAAAATTTGGATATGATTTTGAAACAACCTCAGCATCGTTTATTGTGAGACTTGTTAATATAGCAAGTGGTGCAAATGCCATGGCCATTCTATGGTCTTGATAAGTTTCAATAGTTTGATCAGAATTTATATACGAAGCTTTTTCTAGATGCAAAGAATCAGCATTAATATGAACGATAGCTCCCAATTTCTCCATTTCATTCTTTAAAGCTAAAAGCCTATCCGTTTCCTTTATTTTTAAAGTATGCAGCCCCGTCAACTTACAACCTATACCCATTCCAAAGCAAGTAACGGCAATTGTTTGTGCCAAATCTGGCGTATTGGCCAAGTCGAGCAATAAAGAATCTGGTAGTTGTATATTGTTTTTTGAAAGTGAAATAGTTCCTTCCGAAGCATTAAAAACCGTCTGCACTCCTAAAGAATCGTATATCTGCACTAAAGCCGAATCTCCTTGCAAATTTTCTTCGGAAAAACTGCCAAGAGTTATTTCGGAATTGTCAGAAAGTGCAACCAAACTGTAAAAATAAGAAGCCGAACTCCAATCTGATTCTACAACCAAAGTGACATCTTCTATATTCCTTGTAGAAGAAATCCTTATCTTATTTTCAATAAAACTTGTCTTTATTCCGACTTTCTTAAGAAGAGAAAGTGTCATTTCTATGTACGGAATGGAAGTAATCTTACCATTCAATAAAATGCTCAAACCATTTGGAAGCATTGGCGAAATAAGAATTAAGGCTGAAATATATTGACTACTAACATCCGCTTTTATCTCAACTTCTTTCTTCAGAAGAGATTTACCCTTTATTTTTAAAGGTGCGAAACCGTCATTTTTAAGATACTCAATGTCGGCCCCTAAGCTTCTTAAAGCATCTACTAGAATTCCAATTGGTCGCTCCTGCATACGCATGCTTCCAGTGAGAGTAACATCTACTCCTTCCTTTGCAGAAAAATACGCAGTGAGAAAACGCATAGCGGTTCCTGCATGATGGACATCAACCGTTTCACTTGCAATTTTCAATCCTTTTTGAAGTACCTGGGTATCATCACTTTCAGAAAGATTCTCAATAAATATATTTGAGAATTGCGCTTGGAGAATCAACATTCGGTTGGATTCACTTTTAGATCCGCTGATTTGTACTTTTATATTTTTCTTCGGAAAAGTGCCCCGCTCAAGAAGTACTTTCATTGCCTTGACTCCTTTTCCTTCAACTTCGCTCTAAATTTTCCGAAGGTGACAAAAAAGCCATAAACAAAGCCCGCACCAACAAGCGTGAGAATGAACATTAAAGGGTTTCTCTCAGTAAAATAAGCTAGTGCAAAACCTTCTATGGCCCATTTTATCAATGCAAAAAGAATGGCAAAAGAAATAGCCAATGAGAATACCGATTTCCAAAAACCTTTTGTATTTATTACTTTTTTGAACATTTACTTCAATTTTTTGTTGCTGTGATGCCTGTCGTGGTCGCGTTTGGTTTTAATATCCAGCTTCTTTTCGAAAGCCTCTTCAAGGTCGATACCGGTTTGATTGGCCAGACAAAGCACCACAAAAATAACATCTGCAAGCTCTTCGCCCAAATCTTTATTTTTATCGCTTTCTTTTTCGCTTTGTTCGCCATAGCGACGCGCGATTATCCTAGCCACTTCCCCCACTTCCTCAGTGAGTTGTGCCATATTTGTAAGCTCGTTAAAATAACGAACTCCGTGTTCCTTGATCCAAGCATCTACTGCTTTTTGTGCGTTTTTTATATCCATTATGCTTTTGAAAGTACAACTTTTTCTTGTTCCTTAGCTACTAAAAGTTCATAGAATTTTTTAAGATTTACATATTCGTCAGCCGCAATAAAAGATTGGTTAATCGCAAACTCTACTGAAAGTTGAATTTTATTACCCGTTTGGGAAATAAGATAACGATAACTTCCGGTATTTTCACCTAAATTAAACATTGCATTTTCAGGCATAGATTCTACTTTATAGCCATCCGGAAGTTCAATATTAATGATATAACGATCCTTCATTGGATATCCAAAATCAATAGGATATTGACGAGTTTCAGATTTAAATGGAGTTTCTTTGGTCGCCAAGTATGCCATTGGCGAAAAATAAAGCTTTCCAGCTACGTCTTCCACTACATCTAAAGCTTCAAAGTCATAATCTAAAGAAACCGGCTCACCTGGAGTATTCAAATTTTCAAAATGCAAATTGGAAAGTTCAGCTTGACGACTACTCTTTTCAATTTTCTTACGTTGGGCATCTTCGTTTAAGCCTTTATAACCTGTACGATATTGAAAAGCATAATTGCCAGTAAACCTGTTCTTAGCATTTCCAATAACAGCCATATCTGGAGATATTTCAAGATTCACCATTGCGCTTTTAACCGCAGGCACAAGCGAACTTAAAGAAACCCAACCAGAAATACCATCTTTCTTTATTAAACGACCTTGCCAATTTAAAATATTAGACTTTAGAACACCTATCTCCGCATCCTTGTTGGTTGCATCCAGCAATAATGTTCCTTGAGGCAAATCCACAGCAGCGATCACATAATTAAAACCATTTCGTGTAGGGAACAATGGTATTCCATGTTTTTTGGTACTAACCAGAACCGGATTGGCATCCAACCTTGCATGACGCAACATTGCTACCAACATCAAATTTATATCTGCTACGTTTCCAGTACCGTTTTTATATGCGGTTTTAACACCTTTATTGGTATAGAAACCATTGTAACCGTTCCAGTTCATTTTGTTCAAAACATATGAAAAAACTTTACCCACTTTTTCTTCGGGTTTGGTAACACCGTTCAAAAGATTATCTATGTCATTTTTAAAATAATTTTTGCGGTCAATCTCAGATCCAAAACCATCTATTTTATAGATACTCTTGGATACATCTTCCCACGTAGTTGCGTACATTTTGAGTGGTGATCCAGGAACATCTATATAACTCATTTCAAATTGTAATGCAGTGGTATAATTATTTAAATTTCCTACAAAAGCTTCTTCCTTAAGCGCTGGAACGTTTTCCAGTTCCACTGTATATATATCTTCTTTAAATGTTACTTCCCTAGTTTCTGTCTGTCGAATTCCCTTTCCAAAAGTTCTCGTATCCATTTGTTCTAGCTGCCTAAACATAATAGTTCTCTCCTTAGATTCAGAATTTACTTGATAAGGAACCCAACCTCTTTGGTGGGTTTTATAAACAAAATACTCGGGGGTACTGAAAAGCACTTTTACTTTGTCCACTGGAATGGTTTCCTGAAACCTAAATTCATCTATATTAAAAATAAAAGGGGATCTAATAGTGTATTTGTATTCAATAACACAACCTTCACGAACGTCCGGCATGGTAATTTTTGTTTGCCAAAGATATTTGGTGGTTTTCTCTTCGAAAATGCCATCATTCTTAAGCTTTACATCTTTCATTTTTCCATCTTCATCAATATAGTAGGTGTAGCCTTTTAACCCTAGAAGTTTGTCTTCTCCATCATCTTTATAAAGATCAATAGTTGCATTTGCTCTTTCAAAACCCTCTTTATTATAAATTTTTACACGCTCAAAGAAATCCGTGACCATATTCCATCCAGTATCTTCACTGTATTGAAACTCGGTTTTTACTTCCCGGTAAAGCACCGCTGCATCTGCTGTTGGATCATTTGGATGTTCTTTTTGAAGTAGTTCCTCTTTAGAAACTTTCCCGAATTTATATTTTTGGGCAACTGAAATATTCAAAAAACACAAAGTCATAATCGTTGTAAGTATAATTGTTATCATTGGTTAGTGGTTTTTATTGTAAATTTTGCTTTAAAAGTATTTTTGTTTTATCTAGCCTTGCAATTGATCGTAAAAAATCACGGTAGTTTTCATATTCCGCTGGTGGATACTCACCTTTTTCTATGCGAAGTTTTCTATTGTAAGTCATTTTGCTTTCGGAAATTTTGCTGAAGCTTATTTCATATTTTCCAAACTTGGTCTCCAAAATAGTTGGCTCTGGAATAAAGTCAATTGAAAAATTTTCAGGAATTTCAACTTCAACAGTATCTAAATCTATGTAGCCGTACTTTATATAAAGGTTTTGTTTTCTATTTTCAATACGCGGTGGAATGTACTTATTCTGACTATAGATATTTGGACAGAAAAGAAAGTCATCGCCAACAGGATTTGCGTAATTGGGTATTGTCAAAGCCGTTTTTTCTGAAAAAACGATGTTCTCCCGATCGTCTTTAAATTCAAAACCATCAATTGAAAATCCGTTGATATGACGCCAACGATTTTTATAGTATCTGTCTATCTCATCTCTCTTTTTCTTCGGAAGCAAATACTTGTCTTCATATTGAAGTCCTTTCGAAATGCTCTCAAAATTGGCAGTTACACTTCCGTCGGCATTCACTTTTACTTTTGAAGAGTTCTCTTGCAGGCTTTCCTCAGTCTCATAAATTTTTGTGTGCGCTATTTGTCCACCCTCAGGAGTAATAATCAAAACATCTCGATCATCGGTAAAACTACCAATATAGCCATAAGGTGTTTCTTGGCTTGTACATTCCAACCAAGTGATATTTTCGCCATCAGGAATTCCTAGAATCACGTGATTACCTTGCAAGGATGTGAAATCTGAAACGATATCTCTTTCATCAGTATCACCATACAAAATCGTATAATAAGAAGGCACACCAACTGCATCCAAAAGTGTTTTTGTGTAATTGGTAAGCGCTTTACAGTCCCCATAACTTAGCATATCTACATCTGAAGCCGGCATCGGTTTCCAGCCACCAATCCCAATTTGAATGCTGATGTAGCGGACTTTATCCTGAACATATTGATAAATCTTTCTTGCTTTGCCTTCATTTGTAGTTTCGTTTGAAACCAGACTTTTAACTCGTGCTAAAGTGCCTACTGAAAGCTCATCAACATCTGAAAGCAAACTATTGTTCATCCACTTTCCAAACTGTTGCCAATCCGTACCAGAACCCGAAGTGCCTTTTAATTTAAAGGTATTGAGCCCTAAAGTTATATTAGGCAAAACTTTATTTCGTGAAGGGCTGTGTTCTTCGTAGCGTATTGCTTTAAGGTTAGACGCGGAAAAGGCAATATCTTCGGGTGTTTCAGAGATACTGATATCGTGCCCTTCCAAATTGGAAGATTTATATTTGGGCTTATTGTTCGAATCAAACTTAATGTTTAAAACACTTTTCTGTGTACTTTCAGCATAACCACCTATTGGATACCATGGGTTGATGAAAGCCGTGTCCCCAGTCTCAGTTTCACTGTCAAAAACTACAATATATGGATAGGTTGTTGGCGTATAATTTAAGTAGAGTACTCTAGAGTCCACGTACATATTATTGCCTGTTCTACTCAAGTCATTGAAGTCTTTCTTTTTGTACCGGTTAATTTCCTTCCCCGAAGCATTATAAATTCGAACCCCAAGGTTTTTTACGCGAGAATTACTGTCGTAAAATTCATAAAGATTAGTGTCGCCATTACCCATTTTGTTTAGCACAGCTATAACGCGATGAGTCGTTGTCTTCATTTTATTAATGTTGGAAACGTCTATCTCTACCAATTCATCAATCAAGACACTGTTGGAATATTCAAGAAGCTCTGGGTTAATAGAAGAAATGGAATAATCACTTTGGGCAAATATATAAGTGGAGCAAAGTAGAAATGTAAGGCAAAGAATCTTTTTCATTTATTTAAAAAATCTGAGAAAAAGGAATGTTTCGTCTGCATTCTGCACAAGTATGTAATGCCCAGATTATTTTACTTTAATAAACTTGAAAACCATGAATGGGCATATCATCCAATCCTTTTATCGCTGGACAAGATATAAAATTTTTAAAAGGTTAAGAAAAAGTTAAAGAGATTATTCTCTTCTTTTTGAATCTATCCAAATTGTAACCGGTCCATCATTGATTAAAGCCACATCCATCATCGCACCAAAAGTTCCCGTTTGCACCTTCTTGTTTGTTTCGTTTTCAATTTGGAGAATAAATTTTTCGTAAAGTGGAAAAGCATTTTCGGGTTTTGCTGCATATATAAATGAAGGGCGATTACCCTTTTTGGTACTCGCGTGAAGAGTGAATTGGCTTACCACTAAAAAGTCGCCATCAATATCCTGCACCGAAAGATTCATCGCGTCATTGTCGTCTGAAAAAATCCGCAAACGAGTTATTTTCCTTGCTAACCAGTCTATATCTTCCTGAGTATCTTCAGCTTCAATTCCCAATAAAATAAGCAACCCCTGATTTATTTCAGAATGAATTTTTCCTTCAATAGTTACAGAGGCTTTTTTTACTCTTTGAATTAAGGCTCGCATAGTAGTAATGGGTTCTTGGGTAATTAATCTACCGTATTATTTGGTCTCGTTAGTTATCGGGATTGGAATCTATTTTTCGTAAATATCTTTTCTAAAGTGTTCTTCCTCCCCTTGTAAAATCTGTAAGTAACTTTTATAACGGGACCAGGCTATTTCTTCATTTTCGAGAGCTTCTTTAATCGCGCATTGCGGTTCTTCTAAATGCATACAGTTATTGAATTTGCAATGCTCTTTCAACTCAAAAAACTCAGGAAAATAATCTCTCAGTTCTTCTTTGTCTATTTCAACTACGCCAAAACCTTTGATTCCTGGAGTATCGATTATCTGTCCGCCGAAAGAAAGGTCGAACATTTCAGCAAAGGTGGTTGTGTGTTGCCCCTGCAAATGCTGATCTGAGATTTTTGAGGTTTTGAGATCCAAACCGGGCTCAATTGAATTAATTAAGGTAGATTTTCCAACGCCACTATGTCCTGAGAACAATGTGACTTTATCTTTCATCAATTCTTTTACTTTATCGATGTTTTTTCCAGTAATTGCTGAAATACCGATACATTCATAACCAATCTTGCGATAAAGCGCAGCAAGAAATTTTATTTCCAACAGTTCATCTTCATTATATGTATCTATTTTGTTGAAGAGCAAGACAGTTTTGATGTGATATGCTTCAGCAGTGACCAAAAACCGATCAATAAAAGTGGTGAAAGTTGGTGGATTATTTAAGGTTATCAATAAAAAAGCAACGTCAATATTCGCTGCAATAATGTGAGTTTGTTTTGAAAGATTTACCGATTTACGAATTATGTAGTTATCGCGTGCATCAATATGCTTAATAACTCCAATTGTGTCATCACTTTTCTTTTCTATATCAAAATCCACATGATCACCAACTGCCACAGGATTGGTACTCTTTATTCCACCAATGCGAAACTTACCCTTAATACGGCATTTGTAAAAATTGCCATTTTCAGCTTTAACATTGTACCAGCTTCCGGTAGATTTATAGACAAGGCCTTTCATTTAGTTCAAGGTTCGAAGTTTCAATTTCAATATTTACGAAAGTACTTAATAATCTCCATGACTCTAATCATTCATTACCTTTTTCTGATGATTAATTGATTCTTGGTGGATTGCCTTAAAGATTATCTCGATAAATTCTTCGCTCAGATTGTTTTCCTCTCCCTCCACAATCATTTTATCCAAAATTTCATTCCATCTTTTTGTTTGAAGAATAGCGACATTATTCTTCTTTTTTAACAGGCCGATATCATCTGCAATTTTCATTCGTTTCCCCAACGATTCCATAAGCTGGTGGTCCAAAACATTGATTCTCGTTCGCAAAGTGCTCAATTTATTTTTAAATTCAACTGCATCTCCTTCCTGTTTTCTTATACGTAAATCAACAGTCATTTGGTCCAGAGTGGCCGGTGTAATTTGCTGTGCTGCATCACTCCAAGCGTTGTCTGGATCATAATGTGTTTCTACCATTAAACCATCATAATTTAAATCCAGTGCAGTTTGACAAAGATCAAAAATAATGTCTCTTCTACCTGCAATATGCGAAGGATCCAAAATAAGTGGTAAATCTGGAAATTTATTTTGAAGATCAATTGGTATCTGCCATTCCGGATTGTTTCGGTAACGTGTTTTTTCGTAAGTAGAGAAACCACGGTGGATTACACCTAGGTTTTTTATATCACATTCATAAAAACGTTCCACCGCACCTAACCACAAAGCCAAGTCTGGATTTACCGGATTTTTCACCAAAACAATTTTATCAGTACCTTTTAACGCATCTGCAATTTCCTGCACAATAAATGGCGAAACAGTTGTACGTGCACCAATCCACAGAATATCTACATCATGTTTTAGGGCTAATTCTACGTGATTAGCGTTTGCAACTTCAGTAGCGATCATCAACCCTGTTTCCTGTTTTGCTTTCTGAAGCCATTTTAATCCCAATGCACCTACGCCTTCAAAGTTCCCTGGTCGCGTTCTAGGTTTCCAGATTCCAGCGCGCATTACTGTAGTGTCAGTTTCTTTTAATTGGTGCGCGATTTTCAAGACCTGATCCTCAGTTTCTGCACTACATGGGCCAGCAATTACAATTGGGTGGTCAAGTTCCATGGCTTTTAACCAATTACCCAAGGTTTTATTATTTTCCATTAACTAAGCTTTTAACTAGATTACTCGGTGTATTTTCAAGGTTTTGTCTGTAAACTCCCAAAACCTTAAGTTCTTCTACTGTTTTACCTAACATCGTAATTACTTCAGAAAAAAGTTCATGGTCTTCAAACAGAACATCTACAAAGAAAGCATATTGCCATGGTTTTTCAGGAATAGGAAGAGATTGTATTTTGGTAAGGTTGATTTTAAAAGTATTAAGAAGCTGTAATACGTTAGAAAGACTACCAACCTCATGATCCAATATAAATTTCAAAGAGGCCTTATTGGCTTCAATTGGTGAAGTTTCAGTATTTCTACCCAGAACCACAAATCTAGTTTTATCTTCTTTTAAGCTTTGCACATGACTGTCCAATATTTTAAGCCCAAAGCGTTCAGCAACCTGTTTTCCAGCAATGGCAGCTACTCCCTTTAAATTTCCATCCTTTATTCTTTTGGCTTCAGTAGCAGTGTCTTTCCCCTCTACAATTTTACAATGAGGTTGAACACGCATTAAGTAATCCTTACATTGTTGCAATGCTACAGGATGCGAATGTATCTCGTCTATTGTATGGAGCGTTTCTCCATCCAAAGCCATTACATGCATATCAATATTCAAATACACTTCTTCCATAATCTGGAGGTTTTCACGATCTATCAAAGTGTAGTTTGGCAGAATAGATCCAGCAATGGAGTTTTCAATGGCAATAACACCAAAATCTGCACTCATATCTGTGATCGTTCCTGTTACTTTATCAAAGCTTTCGCAAGGCATTAAAGTTACGTTATTGTTAGGGAAAAGTTTTTGAACGGCAAGGTGATGAAAGGAGCTCTCTATTCCTTGAATTGCGATTTTAATGCTCATAATATTATTGGTTTAGGGTTAAAAAAAAAGCCCCGGAAAAATTTTCCGGGGCTTTAAATGTTTTATGGTTCAATTAACTATACAACAATCCCGGTTCTATCTTTAAAATAGAAAAACCAAAAGTTGTTGAAAGTAAAAAGTGTGCTCATTTTATAATAATATATGGCTAATGTAAACAATTCTTAAAAATGAAAAAGGTTTTTTTCATTTTTTTATTTGCTTAACTTTGTTCAACTTCAGAAAATATGTCAATACAAGTAGAAAACATTTCAAAGATTTACGGCGAGCAAAAAGCGTTAAATAAGGTTTCCTTCACTATCGAAAAAGGAGAGGTTGTAGGTTTTCTAGGCCCAAACGGTGCGGGAAAATCGACAATGATGAAAATCTTGACCACTTTTCTTCCAGCTTCGGAAGGGGTTGCCATTGTTAACGGCTTTGAAGTGAACAAAGACGATATAGCCGTAAAGAAAAGTGTAGGCTATTTGCCGGAACACAATCCGCTTTATTTAGATATGTACGTTCGGGAATACCTACTTTTCAACGCAGGGATTTATAACATCCCCAAAACTGAAGTTGAAGATGTAATTGAAAAAACAGGCTTAATGCCTGAAGCAAATAAAAAGATAGGCCAGCTTTCTAAAGGATATCGTCAACGTGTTGGCCTTGCGAATGCTCTTTTACACAATCCAGATGTTTTAATTCTAGATGAACCTACAACAGGTTTAGATCCCAATCAGTTGATTGAAATCCGTCAATTAATAAAAAGCTTGGGAAAGGAAAAAACCGTTTTGCTTTCTACACATATCATGCAGGAAGTAGAAGCTATTTGTGATCGTGTGATAATTATAAACAAAGGCGAAATCGTTCTCGACAAAAAACTTTCCGATCTAAAGAAGAACAAGCAGCAAATTGTTGAAGTGGAGTTTGACTATCGCGTGGAAGAAGTGGCACTCCAAAAACTTCCAAAAATTGAAAAAGTTGAAAATCCTGTTGGGTTTGTGTATCAATTATATTTTGCAACTCAAGAGGATATGCGAGCAAAGGTTTTTGATTTTGCCCACGACAACGGATTGAAAATTCTTCAATTACATCAAAAAAACACCACCTTAGAGAAGCTTTTTTCCGAATTAACTATTCAAAAATAAGTCTTCCGCGATAAAGCTCTTCAACCTCAACAACTGGAGGTCTATTTTTTGAAATTACATTTCCCAAACTCACTATTTCCCCTTTGATTGATTGTTGTGGATTAACAACCATGGGCCCTGTACTTCTATGATAAAGAGTTAAATCCTGAACAATTAGGTCTTCAGAATATATTCTACAGTCTCCAGCATAAAGTCCCATTACAGCATTAGTTGCACTTCCACTTAAGTAAATTTTCGAAAGTCCATTAACAGTAACTGTCAGGTTCTCCACCTCTAGGTTCAATTTAAAATCTCCATCAACGTGATACTCACCCTTAGCATCATGATCTTCCGACACCAAACTTAAATCTGGAAAACTCAGAACACCTATGCTTTCAGTTGTCAGTCCTGTACTACTTCTTATTTCGGTAAGGTTTGGTGTTGTTACATAGACTTTGGTTAAACCA
Source organism: Aequorivita sp. (assembly GCA_052105975.1). Taxonomy (GTDB): domain Bacteria; phylum Bacteroidota; class Bacteroidia; order Flavobacteriales; family Flavobacteriaceae; genus Aequorivita. The sequence goes on from JBQEAY010000002.1 coordinate 73,182, forward strand.
TAGTCACGAACCAAATTACAAGCATTATAATTATGAATTTCAAGAAGGCCATCCGTTACTGAAACCTCAACATCACTCAGCAAATTTTCGCCGGTTTCAATAACCACTTTTTGTTCATCGCCTTGCTGAATAAAAAGTTTTGTTCGTTCCCAAACTAGAACTTTTGTAAATTCTGGCACTGGAATTTCCGTTTGTACTATATTTCCAGCTGTTTGCACACAATCCCAACTACTGTCTGAACTGCATCCTAAAAAGAAAGAAATTATTAATAAACAAAAGACACTCCTCATAATATTGAATTTCATTTCCCGTTTTTTTGGGTATAAAAAGTTACAATCTATAACCTATTCCAAACTCAACTGCTTCCGCTTTTGCCCAATGGGCATGTACGGTTATAGCAGCAAATATCTTGTCATTAAAGAAATAACGTTTCAGTCCCAAACGATTGTATATTCTGTTCTCAAAGTCATAGGGCCAATACACATAGTACCCAAGTTGGGAAACAAATGCAACTTTGTTAAAACGCCATTCATGACCCACAAAAACCCCTACTCTTTTATAGTCTTCATCGCCCGAAAGACCATCTTCTGGATAGGCAATGGACCGATAATTAATCAATTCCTTTAGAAAAGTAGAAAAATAAACATCTACACCCGCTGTGAGTGTACTTTTAAAATTAATCCGTTTATCAACAAAAGCAGAAATGACATAAAACGGCTCTTGTCCCAGCCCTATTACGTCACTTTCGTTTACACCTGTCCTAAAAGCAAGATTGTACTTTAATCTTTCGGCGTGGGTTCTACTTAGGGAATCTTCCTTTTGAATATATTCTGGAAATTCTTTGTAATCCAATTGATAACTAAGTCCGGCATTTAGCGCAAATGTATTCGTGCTATTATTTGGTGCCTTGAGGTTTGCGTTACTGTAATGGATTATCGTAAACCCAGCATGAAAGCCTAAGCCTTTCCATATATTCTCGCGGACAAAATTTCCTTTTAAAAATGTTGAGCTTAAAAAATGGGTTCCATAGGCACTGTTTGTATAATTCGTGTTTGTATCAAAAGGTCTTGAAGCGTAAGCAATCCCTTGCCCCACCCGAACCATAAGATGTCTGTTTAAAAAATACCAATTAATATGTCCATAAACACCAACAGCATTTCCTAAATACTCATTATGTAAATCTTGATAGGATAGCGTAAAGCCCCAATCTGGATTATTATAGCGACGCTCCCATTCATTAAAACCATATGATTTTCTATTATAGGAAAAAATAAAACCCGTAGGATGTCCAGTAATTAAATGCTGAATAACTGGATTGTGTTCCAAAATACTTCCGTAGAAAAAATCCGCTTCGAGAGAAACGGGCTTGAGTTCCTTTTCTTGGGAAAAAAGGGAATAACTTAAAAGTAATGCAGCTAATACGGGGAGAAAGTACTTCATATTTTTTTCAACGGCGGTAAAGATAAACTAATCTTTAAATAACAAGATGCACCATCGTTAAAAAGGCAAATTCTTCAAATCGACATTTCCGCCGGAAAGTATTATTCCAACTTTTTTATTTCGAAATCGTTTCTTATCCCGAAGCAAAGCTGCTAAGGGAACAGCACTGCTTGGTTCGACAATTATTTTCATGCGTTCCCAAATAAGCTTCATTGCTGAAATAATCTCAGTTTCCTCAACTCTTATAATTTCTGAAACCAATTCTTTTATGATTGGAAAATTGACATCGCCAAGGAAAGTTTTCAATCCGTCGGCAATGGAGTTTGTAGTTTTGTTGAATTCGATTTTTCCACTCTTGAGACTTCGGAAAGCGTCGTCCACTTCAAAAGGTTCTCCACCAATTGTTTTACAGTTATTACCAAAATATTTTACGGAAAGTGCAGTCCCTGCAATCAATCCACCACCACCGACTGGCGTAAAAATACAATCCAAATCTGGATGTGACTGAAGTAATTCCGCTGCGGAAGTTGCATTTCCAAAAATAACATTTTTATCGTTTGAAGGATGCAGGAATGTTGCGCTGGTTTCTTTTTGAATTCGTTCAGCTTCCCGTTCACGAGCAGTTGTTGTAGATGCTGATTCTGTGATAATTCCTCCGTACCCTTTAACCGCTTCCTTTTTTACTTGGGGTGCATTTTCAGGCATCACAATATAAGCTTTTACACCTAGATTTTTCGCAGCCAAGGAAAGAGCTTGTGCAAAATTCCCTGAAGAATGTGTTACAACTCCAGCTTTCTTTTGAGCATCAGAAAGCTGTAAAATAGCATTGGTTGCACCGCGCATTTTAAAAGCGCCCATCTTTTGGAAATTTTCACATTTAAAAAAAATTTCAGCTCCAGAAAGTTCATTTAGATATGATGATTTCAGCACAGCTGTATTATGAACGTATGGTTTTACACGTATACAAGCTTCTTCAACTTCTCTTTTTGTGGGAATCATAATACTGGATTTTCAGTTTGAAAAACAGGTCTGGGTTTATATTGGGAAGCGATTTCGGCAATGGCTTTTATATGTTCGGGGGTTGTACCGCAACATCCACCAACTATGTTTACCAACTGCTTGTCTAAATATTCCTTTACTTGTTCAGCCATTTGCTCTGGATCTTCATCATATTCTCCAAACGCGTTTGGTAATCCGGCATTTGGATGGGCGCTCACGGCAAGATTGGTGCGGTTTGCAATCACTTCCAGATGGGGCGTGAGTTGTTTGGCGCCCAATGCACAATTGAAACCTACGCTCAACAGTGGAATATGTGAAATTGAAATCAAAAATGCTTCGGCCGTTTGTCCGGAAAGTGTTCTTCCCGAAGCATCGGTTATTGTTCCGCTTATCATTATCGGGATATCGAGGTTTCGCTCTTCCTTTATTTCATCAATTGCAAAAAGTGCTGCCTTGGCGTTCAACGTATCAAAAATGGTTTCAACCAAGAGAAGATCCACGCCACCATCAATCAAAGCTTCAGCTTGTTGTCTATACGCAACCCGTAATTGCTCAAAGGAAATAGCTCGAAATCCAGGATCGTTTACATCAGGACTCATACTTGCTGTTTTGTTAGTAGGACCCATTGCACCGGCTACAAAACGAGGTTTGTTCGGTTCCTTTTTTGTGAATTCCTCAGCTACTTTTTTTGCGATTCTGGCGGATTCGTAATTTAATTCGTAAACCAAATCCTGCATATCATAATCTGCCATTGCTATCGTGGTACTCGAGAACGTATTGGTTTCTGCAATATCAGCACCAGCCGCAAAGTATTTTGAATGAATTTCAGCAATTGTCTGGGGTTGTGTAAGTGAAATTAAATCGTTGTTCCCTTTCACCGATTTATGAAAATCTTTAAATCGCTCACCACGAAAATCTTCCTCTGAAAATTTATAGCGCTGCAACATCGTGCCCATTGCACCGTCGAGGATTAGTATTCGGTCTTGTAATGCTTTTTGAATTGTATTCATTGTTTTGATATTTTGATAGAACTATAAAGTATTCCAACAGATCTCTGTTTTTCATTTATCAGTATGACGTAGGACGGTAAGACTCAAGACATAGGACTAATTTAGTTGTCCATAATCTAACTAAAGTAAAAACTCTTCAAACTCTGCGTTCTTTGCGTCTTTGCGGTAAAAAAACCACCGCTGAGGCGCAGACCTGCCTGCCGCAGGCAGGGTTCGCAAAGAAAAAAGACGCTTTAATAAAGGGAAGGTTAGATAAGGTTCGCAATCTCAGACCGGTCTGAGTGAGCGTCTTACGTCTTAAAGCGCAGCGGTCTTAAGTCTTACGTCTTTTCCTATATATCTAATACATTTAAAGACTTTCCGTTTAGCACAATACTATACGTAACTTTTACCGAAGCCTGCATTGTAATTGAAACCGAACAGTATTTCTCAAAACTCAAAGCTGCTGCACGGATAGCTTTTGCTTCATCAATTTCACCTTCCAGATGAAGGCTTACGTGAATTGCTTCAAAAGGTTTTGCATCCCCGGTATCTTTTCGTTGGCCTTCCACTTCCATTTTATAGGAAGTGATTTCCTGACGTTGCTTTTTTAATATTGAAACAACATCTATCGCGCTACAGCCACCTACGCCCATCAATAACAATTCCATTGGACTTGCGCCTTTGGAAGGTTCGTCGGTTTCGTTATCGATAAAAACTGAAACACCAGAAGTGCCTTTTGCTTCAAATAGATACTTGTCGTTTTTTCTTTCTAAGTTAACTTTCATAGTTATATGTTTTTTTTTAGACCTACAAGGAGCCCCGCTGAAAAAGCGAGGAACACCTTGCAGGATAATTATAGATTTTTTGTCCTACGTCCTAAGTCATAGAGCGTCCGCGTGCCGCCATAGCTTTAGCGGAGGAGCAAGCGGTCTTAAGTCCTTTTTAATCTTTGTCGCTTATTCTCAAAATATCTCCAAACACTCCACGAGCAGTAACCGCTGCTCCCGCGCCGGCACCTTGGATAACAATTGGATTATCGCCGTAACTTTCTGTGTATATTTCAAAAATAGAATCGCTACCTTTTAAAGCACCCAACATACTATTTTTTGGAACAGACACTAGATTTACATCTAAAAGCGCGCCTGTTTCTTTAGACAAATCGCCGTGTAAATCTGCAACATAACGAAAAACAGAGTCCTTTGCTTGGTTCTTCTTTTTGATTTGAAATGGAACGTCCAATTCCTTTAAACGTTCCAAAAATTCCTCTTTGGAAACATTGCGTAAATCTTTTGGAATCAAGTTTTGAATGGAAATATCTGTTAACTCATTGTGCAAATCCAATTCACGAGCCAAGATAAGCAATTTCCTTCCAACGTCATTACCACAAAGGTCTTCGCGCGGGTCTGGCTCGGTAAATCCTTTATCAATCGCAGTTCTTAAAACGGAACTAAACGATCTATCCTCTTCAGAAAAAGTATTAAAAATATAGCTTAAAGATCCTGAAAATACTCCTCGAATTCGGGTAATATTTTCTCCCGAAAGATGTAAAAGTTTAATCGTGTCTATTAACGGAAGCCCCGCGCCAACATTTGTTTCATATAAATACTGGCGCTTTTTTAAGGTCAGTTTTTCGCGAAGATCCTTATAGAATCCCAAATCCAAAGTATTTGCAATCTTATTGGAAGAAACCAAGTGAAACCCGTTTTCAACAAAAGTTGAATAGTTGTGGACAAAGTCAGCATCCGCAGTGTTATCTACCAAAATCAGGTTCTGAAGGTTTTTGGTTTTTGCGAAAGAGATTACCTCCTGCACATTATAAGGCTGTCCAGATTCAGCCTTTTCTTCCAACCAATTTTTCTTCAACCCATTCTGCTGAAGCAACACGGTTTTTGAATTCGCAATCGCGAAAATATTCAAATCTAAATCGCGTCTTCTTGAGATCTCCTCCTTTGAGGAAATTATTTGATCTACCAGATGTCTGCCCACATTTCCGTGACCAAAAATAGCGATGTTTATTTTTTTCTTTTTTATATTATTTAGATCAATTCGGCCTAAAACCGGATTATCCAATACTTGCGTGCTCATAATCTGTTGTTTTTGTAATTTTTTCCGAATTAAAAATGGGGTTCAGAATTCCCGCCAATTGTTTGTATTCTATTAAAAATGCATCGTGACCGTGAATGGAATTTATTTCGGCAAAATGCACGTTGTTTTTTCTAGGTTTTAATAATGAATAAGTCTCCTTTATCTCTTCATTTAAATAAAACCCATCGCTATCGATTCCTATTAAGTAGATATTTCCTTCAATTTTTGAGGCTAAATCATAAAAGTAATCTTCGGTCTCAAAATCTGCGGTCATCAATAAGTGATTCATCAATTTATAGGCTTGCAACTGAAAGCGCTTATTCAATGTTCCGCCGTGATAAAGCAACCAACTTTCTACATTGAAAATATTCTCAGGTTGCTTCAAACTTCTATTGAATTTCTGTTTAAATGATTGTGGAGTTCTATAGAAAGTCATTGCATGAACACGTGCGTCGTGAACTGGATTTTCAGAGTTATTCAAAATCTGCTTTTGAACCCTACACTGAGCAATTACCCAATCTGTAGCTTTCCAATCTGTTCCTATTGGAATTAAATTCTGAAATAAATCAGGTTTTAAAACTGCCATTTGCCAAAGAATACTTCCACCTAAAGAACCGCCGATTCCAGCAAAAACCGACGGTATTTTAAGTTGTTCTAATCCTCCTAAAAACCATTCTGCCACATCATAAATAGTAATATCTTCATAGTTTTCAATTAAAAAATCATCAAATCCATTCCCAGGAATATTGAAAGAAAGAATAGTATATTGATCAATATCAATGCACTTTTCAGAACCAATCAAAGCATTCCACCATCCGTTTTCGCCACAAACATTACTATTTCCGGTTAGTGCATGCGTTACCAAAACAATGGATGCCGTACCTAATTTCTTTCCAAATAACTGATACGTTAAAGGCAGGTTTTTAAATTGAAATCCACTTTGGGTGGTATAATCTTCAATAATTAGATGTGAGATGTTAGACATGGAAACAAGATATTAGACTTTAGATGTGAGATTTGAGATTATATCGTTATACCAATTGCTCTTTAAAAACACTTGCGAAAGCCTGTTCTAAATCTGAAGTTAAATCTTCAATATTTTCTAGACCCACGGAAAGTCTTATTAGATCCTGACTCACCCCTGCAGCAGCTTGGGCAGTTTCGCTCAATTGTTGATGTGTTGTACTTGCCGGATGTATTATTAAGGATTTGGTATCTCCAATATTTGCAACAAGCGAAAATAACTTCACATTATCAACTACTTTTTTGGCTGCTTCAAAACCGCCTTTTACGCCGAATGTCACTAGGCCACCTTGTCCTTCAGGAAGATATTTTTGCGCTAGACTGAAATATGAATTATCCTCTAAACCTGGATAATTAACCCAAGCCACTTCTTGGCGACTTTGAAGCCATTTGGCAAATTTCAGTGCATTTTCACTGTGCTTCTTAATTCGAATTTCCAAAGTCTCTAAACCTTGTATAATTTGAAATGCACTAAACGGACTCAATGCTCCACCAAAATCGCGAAGTCCTTCGAGACGTACTTTTGCGATGAAAGCGGCTTCCTTTAAAACTTCGGAATAAACCAATCCGTGATATCCAGCGGAAGGTTCAGTGAATTCTGGGAATTTTCCGTTGGTCCAATCAAAATTCCCGGCGTCAATAATTGCACCGCCAAGAGTTGTACCGTTTCCGTTGATGTATTTGGTAAGGGAATGAATTACAATGTTTGCACCATAAGCAATTGGATTCAACAAAGCGGGCGAAGCGACTGTATTATCAACAATTAACGGAATTTTATTTTCTTTCGCTTCACTGGCAATTGCCTCAATATCCAAAACGTCCAACTTAGGATTTCCAAGAGATTCTATAAAAATTGCGCGGGTATTTTCTTTAACGGCTTTTCCAAAATTCTCGGGATCGGAACCATCTACAAACGTGGTTGTAATTCCCAAACGCGGTAAAGTAACATTCAGTAAATTGAAAGTTCCGCCATACAAACTGCTGGATGCTACAATGTGATCGCCAGCGCGAAGTAATGTCAACAAGGCAGTTGAAATAGCAGATGCGCCAGAGGCCGTGGTAACTGCACCAATACCTCCTTCCAAAGCTGCCAAACGTTTTTCCAAAATATCACAAGTTGGATTGTTTAGGCGGGAATAGATAAATCCAGGCTCAGAAAGGTTAAACACGTTTGCAGCATGGTCGCTGTTTTTAAAAACGTAACTTGAAGTTTGGTAAATTGGCACCGCTCTGGTTCCTCCGTTAGCGGTTACATCGTGTCCTGCGTGCAACAAGTTTGTTGCGAAATTGTTTTGTGTACTCATTTTTCTAGTTTTTTGAGTTAATAAAAAAAATTAAAACAATCCCAAAATGAATTCGGGACAATAGAAAAATGTTAAAAAGAAAAAATGAAAAGCAATTTCAGAAAAGAAATTGTCTTGTCGTTATCTATCGTCAATCCCGGTAACTATCGGGGTCGTTGTAGAATGTAGCACCTTCATTCCGGAGAAAGGGTTGCTAAGGCGTCATAGGGTCTAATCCCTCGGCCTTTCTTGATAACATTTCAATAAAGGTTTGAACTTTGTGAGTGCAAATATAACATCAGAAAAATTTAATAACCTAATCTTTTGTCAAAAAACTTTAAATGAAATGGTGATTCATTTAATTTTTCTACTTTTGCCGAGACAAATTAAGAGGAAAGATTTGACTGATTGCAACCTCCATAAAAAATGCTAAAGGCAGTGAAAACTTCCCTTGGTCGCGACCGTCAAATCTTCTTAAAAATGACTTACGACTGCTTGACGTAGGACTTAAGACTAAATACTTTTTGAATTTTTTTTAGTCGTACGTCTTAAGTCATTTCGTCTTAGGTCGTGTACAGTTTTTACAAAATTTTAAACACAAATTATGGCATATTTATTTACTTCAGAAAGTGTTTCTGAAGGACACCCAGATAAAGTTGCGGATCAAATTAGCGATGCGCTTTTAGATAATTTTTTAGCTTTTGATCCCGAATCGAAAGTGGCTTGCGAAACTTTGGTAACTACCGGACAAGTTATTTTGGCAGGAGAAGTAAAAAGCAACACCTACCTCGATGTGCAAACCATTGCTCGTGATGTAATCAACAAAATAGGATACACCAAAGGCGCTTACCAATTTAGCGGTGATTCTTGTGGCGTAATTTCTTTAATTCACGAGCAATCGCAAGACATTAACCAAGGTGTGGATCGCGCAAACAAAGAAGAACAAGGCGCCGGAGACCAAGGAATGATGTTCGGTTATGCTACAAATGAAACCGAAAACTATATGCCTTTGGCATTGGATATTTCACATAAGTTAATGATTGAACTTGCCGCTTTACGCAGGGAAAATAAGGAAATCACTTATTTGCGCCCTGATTCAAAAAGCCAAGTTACTATTGAATACAGCGACGATAATGTACCACAAAGAATCGTTGCCATCGTAGTTTCCACTCAACACGATGATTTTGACGCCGACGAACCGATGTTGAAAAAAATCAAAAAAGACATAGTCGAAATTTTGATTCCAAGAGTGAAAAAACTACTTCCAGATTACGTTCAGAAATTGTTTAATGATGATATTGTTTATCACATAAATCCAACGGGAAAATTTGTAATTGGCGGGCCTCACGGAGATTCTGGTCTTACAGGAAGAAAAATTATCGTAGATACTTACGGTGGAAAAGGCGCACACGGTGGTGGTGCATTCAGCGGAAAAGATCCGAGTAAAGTAGATAGAAGTGCTGCGTATGCTGCACGACACATTGCTAAAAATCTTGTTGCCGCAGGTGTTGCTGATGAAGTTTTAGTTCAAGTTTCCTACGCAATTGGCGTTGTGGAACCAACTTCAATTTTGGTGAATACTTACAATACTTCAAATCTAAAAATTTCTGACGGTGACATCGCCAAAAAGGTTTCTGAAATATTCAATATGCGCCCAGCTGCAATTGAAAAAAGATTAGGATTGAGAAATCCTATCTATTCCGAAACTGCCGCTTATGGACATATGGGAAGAACTCCTGAAAAAATAACCAAGACTTTTGAAAGTCCCTACAGTGGGAAAATTGAAAAAGAAGTAGAGCTATTTACATGGGAGAAATTAGATCATATTGACGAAGTAAAAAAAGCATTTGGTCTATAATAGTGTCAGGTTGAGCCCTTCGACTTCGCTCAGGATAAACTAAAGTCGAAACCTTCTTAGACTTGCAGTTCTCGTCCCGATAGCTGTCGGAAGTGCTCGAATAGACAGAAAATCCCAAACTCCAAAAATTAGTTCTTTTGGAGTTTGGGATTTTTTATTTGGTATTTTTAATTCTTTGGTGCTTTAAGAGTATTTACATTCCACCTTTACGCTCAGGAGATCTTGGCGTTGGCCATTTACCCGGCTCACCTGTTTTCTTATCAATTGGTAGAATAATCTTTTCATTAGAGGTTGATGTTTCGTCTTCCGAAGCCATATATGCCATAACTGCTGTTAGGATAACGTTGTTTTGCACATCGTCAAAAATAATCTTGTCGTAGGTATCACGGTTGGTATGCCATGTGTAATTCCAGTAATCCCAGCTTAAAGAGCTAAGACCAAAAGATGGAGCACCTGCCATTACGAACGAAGCATTATCCGAACCTCCCGCTGCCGGTGATCCTGGGAAAGTAGTTTCAATATGTCTACTCACCGTGTCTGGAACCGCAGTTAACCAACGTGAAATATAGTCGTAAGAATGTAAAAACCCTGCACCATTAATCTTCGCCACTCTTCCAGTTCCGTTGTCCTGATTAAAAACAGCTTGAATATTTTTTACAATTTCGGGATGATCTTCAACATACGCTAAGGAACCATTTAAGCCTTGCTCTTCACTACCCCAATGTCCGGCAATTATAGTACGTTTTGGGTTTGGATAGAATTTTTTTAATATTCTCATGGTTTCCATCATCACCAAAGTACCAGTTCCATTATCGGTAGCTCCAGTTCCTCCATCCCAAGAATCAAAGTGTGCCGAAAGAATTACATATTCTTCTGGTTTTTCAGTTCCTTTAATTTCAGCAATCGTGTTAAAAGTTGGCACTACGCCCAAATCTTTAGATTCTGCTACTACGTGTATTTTCGGTTTGTCACCGTGTTCTACCATTCTGTAAAGCATGGTATAATCCTCTAGTTCAATATCTACCGTTGGTATTTTCTTAGTTCGCGCACCAAATATCTTATTCACACCAAATCCTTTAGACCAATATGAATCTACTATTCCTACGGCACCTGCTTTTTCAAGAACCTCAACAATACTTTTTTTGGTATAGCCCATATTTCTCATATTGGCATTCCAAGCATTGACCTGAGCAGTTCGCTCATCTTTCATCTTCTGAAAAGATTCTGGTGTTGCCCACTCTTTCCAATTGTAATCTGGTCTTCCAGTTTCTTCTTTCATACCGATCATCACCAATTTCCCTTTTACGCTAGGAAGCCATTTTTTGAATTCCGCAGCATCCTTAACTTCAGGAAGCACAACCAGTTCCGCAGTTACTCCTTTTGATGAAGTTCCAGGGTTCCAAGCTAGTTGCGTTCCATCTAAAGTTTGTACTCTTGGATAGACCATATCAATATGGGTTACACCTCGCTCCCAGCCTTTCCATTCGCCCCATTGTTGATTTTCGGCAGTAATACCCCAAGTTTTATATTTGGCAACCGCCCAATCGTGTGCTTTTTGCATTTGAGGTGTACCGACCAATCGCGGACCAATATCGTCCATTAATTCGTGAGCAAGATTTTTCAGATGTGAGTTTTCATAAGCCTCCTTTACAATTCCGTCAACGACTTTATTTTTCTCCTGTGAAAATATTGAGGAGGTAGACATAAAAAGGAATGCAAAGCTAAGCGCAAATAGTTTTTTCATAATATAAGGTTTGTAATGAGGTAATTTTCATTTGAAGTAAGAGGTAAATTTACAATTTATTTTAGTGTAAGAAAAGCTTTGCAGACAAAGCACGAATAAGCGAATATTTTACAATTATAAATGCCGAAAGATCAAAAGATGAGAACAAAAATTAAAACTTAATATGTGGAATCTGTTTTTTAATCGAAGTTATTTTCTGTTGAAGTTTTTCTAGAAACTGAAGATGTTCCTCGCTATTGGGATTGAATGGTTTGTGAAGTAACCCCGATTGAATTGAAGCGATTTCCTTTTGAAGTGCGTTCGTTTCCGAAGAAATCCACACCTTTGAAAATTTTTGCCAAATAATATCGATAGCGGTTTTATTCGGATGAAGCATATCTTCAGTGTAGAACCTGTAATCGCGTAGCTCATCCATCAATATTTCATAAGAAGGAAAATAGAAAGATTGCTTATTCAACAGGTGGTGAATAGCTGAAAGAAGATGTGCTTTGCTCAGCGAATTTTCTACAAAACCATCTTTGATGTGGCGAACGGGTGAAACCGTATTTAGAATTATTACTTCCGAATTTATTTCTGAAATTTTCTTGAAAATATTTTTAAGACTATCTGAAATCTCCTCGATTGAAAGTAATTCCTTTTTAAAATTTTTCTGTGGAAGTTTATGGCAGTTGGCGACTATTTCATCATTCTCCAGATTCCGATAAACCCAAGATGTTCCAAAAGTAAAAATGATATGTGATGAAGAAAAAAGTGCGCTCCTTAAGTTTTGAAGTGCGGAATCGAGATTCTTTAAAAACTCCCCTTTATCCAAAGAAGAGAGCTCCGAATGTGCATCAAAACATTTCCAAATTTCGTTTTCTTGAAAGATATCTTCTTCAGAAAACGAGTTATTATCAATCGCTCGAACTACCAGCTTTTCAAGAGAAATAGGATTAAAAATAATCCCAAACGGATTCTGAGTATTCTGAAACTTGAAATAATCAAACTTCGTCCCAATATTTTCCGAAAAGCAACTTCCAAGCAATAGGATTTTTGAAGAATAATCTATTTGATTTTCTCCCGGATAAAGCGGTATTTCGGTTTGAAGCTTCATAGTTTTTCTCTCGCAAAGGCGCAAAGACGCTAAGCTTTAGATTTTTAGTGTTAAATATATTTTTATAAAAATCTTTGCCTTGCCGCTTGACGTGCAATCTTTTCTCTCGCAAAGACGCTAAGTTTTACTGCCTTTAGTATTAAAATCATTTTTATAAAAATCTTTATCTTGGCGGCTGGATGTGCAACATTTTCTCTCGCAAAGGCGCAAAGACGCTAAGCTTTATTACCTTTAGTATTAAAATTATTTTTGAAAAAAACTTGGTGGCATTACAATCTAGCTTACAGTTTTTCTCGCAAAGACGCTAAGGCGCAAAGGATTTTTAAAGATTATTTACAATTCTAGTTATTCCAGTTTTTATAAGTGGACTATTGAAATTAATAAGTAATCCCAGCTTTAATTCAGTTAGTCGCAAATAAGTTAATAGTTGTTTTGGATGGACAGGATGTATTTCTTCTACCGATTTTATTTCAATAATGACTTTATTGTTTACTATTAAATCCGTTCGAAAACCCAAATTCAATTTTAGGCTTTTCCATATTACCGGTAACGACTTTTGCCTTTCAACGATTAAACCTTTAGATGTAAGTTCGTGATATAACACCTCTTCATAAACAGATTCTATCAGACCAGGCCCTAATTCAATATGAATATGATAACAGCAATCTACAATTATCGAAGCAATTTGATTTTCTGTTAAATTATTCATTTCCATCAGTTCCTTTTTTCTTGGCGTCTTTGCGCCTTTGCGTGCCTATTTCACGTACTGTTCTGCCATTATCAGCGCCTCATCTATTCCAGCCGGGTTTTTACCGCCAGCAGTTGCGAAGAAAGCTTGTCCGCCACCACCACCTTGGATGTATTTACCCAACTCACGAACAATTTTTCCAGCATTGAGATCTTTTTCAGTCGCTAATTCCTTAGAAATATAGCAAGCGAGCAAAGCTTTACCATCGTGTTCTGCTCCAAAAACTAAAAATAGATTTTCAGTCTCACCACCCATTTCAAAAGCTAAATCTTTCATTCCACCAGCATCGAGGTCTATTTTTTTAGTTAGGAAGTTTACTCCATTTACTTGTTCAATTTCAGCTTTAAGATCACCTTTTAAGTTTTTTGCCTTATCCTTAAGTAACTGCTGAATCTGTTTCTGCAGACTGCTGTTTTCTTCTTGTAAACTCGCCACTGCTTTTAGAGGATCTTGTGCATTGTTAAGTGCTTTTTGTAGCGATGCAAAAGATTCACTTCTATCAATAAAATACTGTTTTGCAGTATCTCCCGTTATAGCTTCAATCCTTCTAATTCCCGAAGCAACAGCCCCTTCCGAAGTAATTATAAAATGCCAAATATCATGTGTATTTTGAACATGTGTTCCTCCACAAAGCTCCATTGATTTTCCAAATTTGATGGTTCGAACGGCATCGCCATATTTTTCGCCAAAAAGAGCCACTGCACCTTCGTCTATAGCTTGTTGGAACGGAATATTGCGTCGCTCTTCTAATGCAATTCCTTCGCGGATTCGTGCATTTACAAAATCCTCAACTTCCTTTAACTGTTCATCAGTCACTCTAGCAAAATGAGAAAAATCAAAACGCAAATTTCGGCTGTGGACCATACTCCCTTTTTGCGCTACATGTTCCCCAAGAATATTTCGTAACCCTTGATGTAGCAAATGCGTTGCAGTGTGGTTTGATGCGGTGCGGCTTCGTTGTTTCGCGTCAACTACAGCTTTAAAAGTAGTGTCGAGGTTTCGTGGAAGCGTTTTTGAAAAGTGGATAATTAGATTGTTCTCCTTTTTGGTATCAACGATATAAGTTACGCTGCCATCTACTGCTTTTAAATAGCCTTTATCACCCACTTGACCACCACCCTCAGGATAAAAGGGTGTTAAGTTGAAAACAAGTTGGTACATTTCACCTTCTTTTTGGCTTTCTACTTTTCGGTAGCGGGTAATCCGTACCAACGTATCCAAATTGTCGTAGCCAACAAATTCTTCTATATCATCTTCCTCCAGCACAATCCAATCGCCAGTTTCTACTTTGGTTGCAGCGCGGGAACGTTCTTTTTGTTTAAGAAGTTCGGCATCAAATTCCATTTCATTTAAAGAATAACCTCGCTCACGTAAAATTAGAGCTGTTAGATCTATTGGGAAGCCGAAAGTGTCATAAAGCTCAAATGCTTTTTTCCCTGAAATCTCTTTCGATTTAGAAGACTGAATCACATTTTCCAGCAAAATCAAACCTTGATCCAAGGTTCGTAAAAAAGATTGTTCTTCTTCGCGAATAACGTTTGTCATCAGGTTTTTTTCCGTTATCAGTTCAGGGAAAGCCTCGCCCATTTGAGCGCTAAGCGTATCGACCAGTTTATAGATAAAGGGTTCTTTTTTGTCTAAGAATGTAAACCCGTAACGGATGGCTCTTCTTAAAATTCTTCGTATTACATAACCAGCGCCGGTGTTACTTGGCAATTGACCGTCTGCAATGGAGAAAGCCACAGCACGAATGTGATCTGCAATTACGCGGATTGCGATATCTTTCTTTTTGTCTTTTCCGTATTTAGAATTGGTTATCGCTTCTATTTCACGAATTAGCGGTGTAAAAACATCCGTATCATAATTACTCTGCTTATTCTGTAAAACGGTAGCCAAACGCTCAAAGCCCATTCCTGTATCTACGTGTTGCGCAGACAATTTTTCAAGACTTCCATTGGCTTTGCGGTTAAACTGCATAAAAACCAAATTCCAAACCTCCACCACTTGCGGATGGTCCTTATTTATCAAATCCTTTCCTGAAATTTTAGCTTTTTCTTCAGCAGAACGAATATCCACATGAATTTCGCTACAAGGGCCACACGGACCTTGTTCACCCATTTCCCAGAAGTTATCATCTTTATTTCCGTTTAGAATTCGGTCTTCGGGAACAAATTGCTTCCAAAGATCATAAGCTTCAGTATCGCGTTCCAGACCTTCACTTTTATCACCTTCAAAAATGGTAACGTAAAGAATATCTTTATCTATTTTATAAACTTCGGTCAAAAGCTCCCAAGCCCATTCGATTGCATCCTTTTTAAAATAATCGCCAAAACTCCAGTTTCCGAGCATTTCAAACATCGTGTGATGGTACGTATCCATTCCCACTTCTTCAAGATCGTTATGTTTTCCACTAACGCGAAGACATTTTTGTGAATCGGTAATACGATTGCTTTTTGGCTTTCCATTTCCTAAGAAATATTCTTTAAACGGGGCCATTCCGCTATTTATAAACATCAATGTTGGATCGTTTTTCACGACCATTGGCGCAGATGGCACTA
This sequence comes from Aequorivita sp., assembly GCA_052105975.1. GTDB lineage: Bacteria > Bacteroidota > Bacteroidia > Flavobacteriales > Flavobacteriaceae > Aequorivita. The sequence goes on from JBQEAY010000002.1 coordinate 89,005, forward strand.
TAAGGTGTTGTTTCGACTTAAAAAATTCTAAAAATTGCGAGCGTATTTCCTTTGACTTCATGTGTCTGTATTATTTTTTCTTAAAAGATCATACTTAGCTTAAGCTCAGTACTGGCACGGAATATCTTTAAACAAAAATCTGTTATAATTTTAAGATTTAAGGCTGGATATTTCATAAGTTATAAAGTTATGCTAAAATTAAGGCTTGGGAGCAGTAGTAAACAATTTCTATATTTGTAAAAACGTTACCTTTACCTTGCGTAAATTAGCAAGGCGCAAAAATAGCAATTTTTTAACGCATGTCTAAGGTTAAATATTACTACGATAGCGAAACGCTTTCGTATAAAAAAATAGAAAAGAAAAAGGGAAGAAAAATAAAGATCTTCTCCTTGAGTCTTTTGGGAATGTTCTTAAGCGGCTTTTTGCTGCTTTTGGTTTATATAAACCTTCCCTCTGTTCAAACTCCAAAGGAACTATCATTACAGCGAGAGCTGAATAACATGCAACTCCAGTTCGAGCTCTTGAACAAGAAAATGGGGCAAGCGCAGACTGTTCTTGCTGAGGTGGAAAATCGCGATAACAACCTGTATCGTGTTTATTTTGAATCAAACCCGATTCCCGAAGAACAGCGAAAGGCAGGTTTTGGGGGTATAAACCGATATAAAGATTTGGAAGGTTTTGAGAATTCAAAGCTTATTATAAATACAAGTCGTAATCTTGATATTTTGACTAAGCAGATTGTAGTTCAATCAAAATCATTGGATGAAATCGCTAAACTTGCAGAGGATAAAGAAAAGCTTTTGATGGCCATACCTGCAATACAACCAGTAAAAAATGCAGATCTAACGCGAATGGCATCTGGATATGGTTATCGAACCGACCCATTTACAAAAGCGAGAAAATTTCACAATGGAATGGATTTTTCCGCGCCACGAGGAACTCCAATCTACGCCACTGGTGACGGAGTAGTTGCCCGAGCTGACAATAGAGCAACCGGCTACGGAAACCACATTGTAATAGATCATGGCTATGGATACGAAAGTCTTTATGGACATATGTATAAATACAATGTTAAAGCTGGACAAAAGGTACAGCGAGGTGACATTATTGGCTTTGTAGGCAGTACAGGAAGAAGTGAGGGGCCACACTGCCACTATGAAGTTTTTAAGGATGGCGAACGTATTAACCCAATAAACTTCTACTACGGAAGTCTATCTGCTGAAGAGTTTGCCGAAATGTTGAAAATATCTCAGCAAGAAAACCAATCGCTGGATTAAAAACGATAAACCTCGCCCGCTGAAGCTATAGCAAAAAGTGAGAGAGGAAAGAACAAAGAATATAAAATTGAGAAATAACTAGAAAATAATTCTTAATTCTGAATTCATAATAATTAAAAATGCACATAGACCTACCCGAAAAATTGTATTATAGCATTGGTGAAGTAGCCGAAGCTTTCGGCGTGAATACCTCGTTGATACGTTTTTGGGAAAAGGAATTTGACGCAATTAAGCCTAAAAAGAATGCCAAGGGCAACCGTAGGTTTACTCCTCAGGATATAAAAAACCTGGAACTAATCTATCACTTAGTGAAAGAACGCGGTTTCACCTTGGATGGGGCAAAAATTCATTTAAAGGAAAACAAACAAAAAACACTCGACCAATTCGAGATTATCCGTAAATTGGAATCTGTAAAAGCAGAACTTTTAAAAATTAAAGAACAACTCTAATCTAAAATCAACCTCGTTATGAAAAAATGGTTACCCATTATTATTATTATCGGTATTGTAGTGCTTATCGGTGCCTACATGGCCAGCCTAAACAACAAACTTGTAGTACTAGATCAAAACGCTACAGCCCAATGGGCAAATGTGGAAAGTTCGTATCAACGTCGTGCAGACCTCATCCCAAATATTGTAAAAACCGCAAAAGGTTATGCTGAATTTGAGCAAGGAACACTTGTCGCTGTTACTGAAGCTAGAAGTAAAGCCACTTCTGTAAATATCGACCCATCAAATATTACGCCCGAACAATTGGCGCAATTTCAAGAAGCACAAGCTGGCGTAACTTCTGCGCTTTCACGTTTGTTAGCAGTTTTTGAAAGATATCCAGATTTAAAGGCAAACGAAAATTTCAAGGAATTGATCAACGAATTGGAACGTACAGAAAACCGAATAAACGTTGAGCGTAACAGATTTAATGGTGCAGCCAAGGAATTGAATACGAAGCTAAATCAATTTCCTACAAAACTCTTTGCAGGAATGTTAGGCTTCCACGAAAAAGCTTATTTCAAAGCAGATGCTGGTAGTGAGAATGCTCCAGATGTGGATTTCGATTTCGGAAAAGACAAAAAATAAGTTGAAAATAGTTTCAGTTGGCAGCGTTTTCAGTTGAAAATACTGCCAACTGAAAATTATTTTAGAATTTAAAAAACATAAACATGTCCAAAGTTGAAAGATTTCTTACTTCTGAAGAAGAAACCGCCATTGTTGAAGCTATTCGTGTTGCTGAAAAAAACACTTCAGGAGAAATCCGAGTGCATTTGGAAGCAAAATCAATCTCCTCTGCAGAACCAAAGAAGCAAATAGACGCTTTTGATCGCGCGGCAGAAGTTTTTGATATGCTTCATATGAATAACACAAAAGAAGGCAACGGCGTTCTACTCTATGTTGCTGTGGAAGATCGTACTCTTGTTATAATGGGTGATAAAGGAATCAATGATGTTGTGGGGCAGGATTTTTGGGAAAGCACTAAAGACACTATTATCAACCATTTTAAAGATGGAGACATGAAACAAGGCCTGGTAGACGGAATTCTAAAAGCTGGCGAAAAGCTGAAAAAGCATTTTCCATATCGAAAAGACGATAAAAATGAATTACCGGATGATATTTCGATAGGTTAAGCCCTCCTAATCTCCAAAAGAGGTCAAACGAAAAGAACCTTATATTCTCCTATTTATAAACTTTTAAACTTCTAAACTCATTAACTTTTTATCCAAATATTATTTCTTGTTTTCATTCTTGGGGATTTTTCTATTCTCCCAAAGTGTCTTGGCACAATATGAAATTCCTCCAAAACCAACTAAGCAAACTTCTGTTTACGATTATGTGAATTTACTTACTCCTTCGCAGAAAACTGCATTGGAAAGTAAATTGATTCGGTATGCAGATTCTACTTCCACCCAGATAGTTTGTATAATAATTGGCTCTACAAATGGAGAAGATATCTCTATGCTTGGCGCAGAATGGGGACAGAAATGGGGAATTGGTCAAAAAGGTGAAGACAACGGAATTGTAATCACTCTTGCCAAAGATGATAGAAAAGTAGATATAAACACGGGTTACGGGATTGAATATCGAATTACCGATTTAATGTCTGAGCGAATCATAAACCGAATTATGATTCCAGAGTTTAAAAATGGAAATTTCTATGCCGGTTTAGACAAGGGTAGTGACGGCATATTTGCTGCTCTAAAAGGTGAATTCAAAGAAGATCGCGATTTCGGTAAAAAAGAAGGAACACATATTCCATTTTTTATCATTTTCATATTTATCATGATCATAATCGCTCTTATAAACAAGGGTGGCCGTGGTGGAAAAGGTGGTCGTGGCGGAAGTCTTCTAGACATGATCGTTCTTAGCAGTCTTGGCCGTGGTGGATTTGGCGGTGGCGGAGGTAGCTTTGGTGGCGGTGGAAGTTTCGGTGGAGGTGGCGGCTTTGGCGGTGGCTTCGGCGGAGGTGGCTTCGGAGGTGGAGGTGCTTCTGGAGGATGGTAAACTTCCACAGTGGTCAGTGGTTAGTAACCAGTATTCAGTAAGCCGCTCCATAAAAGATTTTCGGCTAGATTTAGGTTTCAGTAGGTTTTTTAAATGCGATTCTTCCTGCAAGGTCTCAAAGACCTTATAGGTTTATAACAAAGCAACAGGAAAACTATTTAGTGTCCTGACTTCCCATTTTCTCAATAAACTCAAAAGCGCGGACAACAGAATATGGATGCTTTGAAATTTTCAAGGGGAATGCACAATGACCTCCATGATGCGGGGTTTCTAGAAATAGATAATTATGCTGTTTGGCCAACTCTACTGGATGATCTTCTTTTCCCAAAATAGGATCGTCCCAAGCATTGATTACCAAAACCGGGGTTTTAATTCCATCTATAGAATAGCCCGGTGAAGCTTTTTTATAATAATCTTGGATTCCGTCATAATCTCCATGGACCGGGACTATAAATCGGTCGACTACATCTTCAAAGCTTTTCATATGTTTAGAGGTTTCCTCAGAAATCAAATCTGGAAACTGTTGCTCTTTGTACTGTATTTTCGCTCTGATCTTTCGAATAAAGCGACTTAAATAAATTTTACTGATTCCGCCTTGGATTTTCTCAGCGCTAGATTTTAATTGAAATGGCGCAGATATAGCTACTGCAGCTTTTACTTTTTCAGGAGATTTTTTTCGTCCAAGATAATTTAAAATTTGATCACCTCCCATAGAAAATCCAACGAGGAAAATTTCATCAAAGCCTTCTGCTACAACGTGATCTATCACAGCTTCCAAATCACCAATGGAAGCATGATGATAAAGCTTGGGTAACAAATTCATTTCACCACCACAGCTGCGATTGTTCCAAGCAAAGACGGAGTACCCCTTTTCTATAAAAAAGTTGGCGCAGGCATTATTGTAGTTCTTTCGTGAGTTCCCTTCCAATCCATGACATAGAATAATCACTTTTTTTGGATCCTGCAGAATATAATCTATTAATAAAAAATCACCGTCGGACAAAGTCAGTCGCTTTCTCTGATAGGCTGGAGCCTCCATCTTCCGGATAATCCCAGAATAAATAGTGGAAATATGTCCGTTTTGGAAAATGAAGTCTGTCTCGTAAGATGATTCATTTATGTAAGGCATTTTGATTGTCCTTGGTTAGTTTATATACATCCTTTCCTTAAAGATAAGAGTCTTTTAGGTTTATCGTAATTCAAAATAGTTAAAAAATCTTTAATTCCAGAGGATTATATGGCGTCTAGAAAGCGATAGCAGAATTAAGAAGTGGGTATTTAAGGTAGAAAATAGTATTTCAGTGTATTAAAAAACGATTACGCAATGATGTAGTCTAGATATCTAATCAAAATGAAAAGCGTCACTACTGGTGTCACCTTTACTTCCCAAGGTATTGAACTTATAGCTAAAACTCAACATAAAATATTGTCGGAGAACTGTACTTTGGCTATCCTGTATAAAGTTTTCAGAAGATGTTCTGCGGGCATTGGTATTTTGATTGAGCAAATCGTAAATTTTCAATGTTACCGTTCCTTGATCCTTCAACATCGAATATGCGAGGGTACTGTTCCAAAACCAGGCACTTTTCTGGAAACCCTCAGCTATATCAGAGTTATAATTAAAATCGATATCATTTCTCCATTCAAAATTCTTTGGAACAAAAAGACTCGTTCTAAGATTCAAGGAATGGCTTAAATAGCTCCGATCCTCAAAAAGATTATTTTCAAAACTGTTTTTACCAATTCTCACAGAATAACTTGTTCTAATATCTAAAACCTTTTGCCAAGAAAAACTCAACCCCATATTTGGAGTTATGGAGTAGTTGTGGCTCTGATATTCAATTCCATTATTAAAGTTGACATCCTGGTAGTAATTGCTCCATACCCCAATTCGAGGCTTGATACCTATTAAACTATCCAGATTAAATTTTCTATTGGCAGAAAGACTTCCGGAAATGTTATACTTACCCTTGACATTGGCATACGTGGTTTGACGAATATTATTTTCATCCACCACAGTTTGCGAAACTACCGCATTTTCATCTATATCAGCATTTATATATGCGTAATAACCTGTACCCTTTTGAAAGTTATAATTATTGAAATTCACATAAAAGGAATGTGAATTTACCGGCTTTAAATCCGGATTACCAGTAATTAGATTTAGTGGATCCGAAACATCTGTGCTTGGAAGCAACTGTTCTATTTGAGGTGCCTCGTTGCGAAGCGTGTAACCTGTATATAAACGAGCTGTAGACGAGAAATTTACATTACCACGAGCGTACATTTGGAACGCTTCAAATTTGTTGTCCACTTGCAATTCTGGTCGTAGCCCATCTTTTCCTTGAAGTTTTTGAAAAACATAACCAATTCCACCTTCCAAAGAAACTTTTTCAGCTTTAAAAACAAGAGAGGCATACGGAATACTTCGGGTATTATTAAAAGTATAATCTGTGCTTAAAGTGGTATTAAAAAGTGAATATTTTTGAGTTGAGTCGTCAAAATCAAAGACCGATTTCGTATTTAGATTCTGTTTAAAATCATAGTGATATTTTAAATCCCAAAATAATTTTTCGGATAAAAGTGGCGTTCGATAAGTGACACTTCCAACATATTTAGTATCGTCATTTTCGGAATCGGTATATTGATCCCGAATTTCTTCTGAAGGATTATTTCCAAAAAGTCGAGTTTCACTATAAAGATGATCCTCTCCGTCAACATTATTCCATTCATTGGTGAAATTAAACTTTACAAATCCACCTGCGCTACCGTATTTCTTCGTTACATCGATTACATTTTTAAACTTACGGCTATTAATTTCGTTTGAATTCTCAGAACTTGCAGAGTTGGTTAGCTGAAGGTCTTCATCCATTGAAACCGATTCATTACTTCTGTTCCCCTTCAAGTTATTATAGGAAAGAGTCGGTTTTATATTTATAAGAAATGTGGAGTCAATTTTAATATCAAAGCCTAAGTTTACGGTGTGACTGTCGGTTCCGCTATCGCTGATGTTGTCACTTTCGGTAAAATATCTTCGATCGGGCAAAATATTTTCTCGCTGGGTTTTAGAATCGCTATGGGAACTACTTCCGGAGTAAAAATAATCGGCAGTGACGTCGGTCTTCTTCTTGATTACATCGGCATAATTAGCACCGGCAATCCTACTGTTTACGATCCCCTCACCATATCCAAAGCTTCGCCCGTCGATTGAAAAAGCACCGCTACTATTCATCGACATATTTCTACCACCTCCAAACATTTTCTGGATTTCACCAAAACTAAAACCTGGGGAATTTGTGTTATTGCCACCTCCCAACACGCTCAATCGTCTATCGTTGTCAAAATAATTGAAAAGACCAGCATATTCAAAACGATTATCTGTGCCACCTCCAGCGGCAACTCTTCCAAAGACACCCTTATTATTTTCTTCTTTAATAGTTAGGTTTATTGTCTTACTATCTTGGTCACCAGTTTCTCCAGTAAAAGCTTCGGCTTTGGTTTTGGTATCCATTACCTGTACTTTCTCGATTATTTCCTTCGTCAAGTTTCTGGTTGCAATGGTTGGATCGTCTCCGAAGAAAGGTTTTCCGTTGACCATCACATTTTTCACCTCTTTACCATTCACTTTAATTTTTCCATCAGGATCTACTTCTACTCCAGGTAATTCCTTTAGTAAATCTTCAATTGTAGCATCTTTTTTTGTTTTGAAAGAAGCGACATTAAACTCCAAGGTATCTTTTTTAATAGTTACAGGAGCGCGTGATTTTATGATAACCTCATCCAGACTTGCTACAGAAACGGCAATGGGAATATTCCCTATATCCTGAGTGGACTTATTCAAATCTATTTCCTTTTGAAAAGATTCATACCCAACAAAACTTATATTAACACGCGCCTTTCTAACCGATGTCTTTCCCTCCAAAACAAACTTTCCATTTCTATCGGTAATAGTATAGGTAATCAAAGTACTGTCTTGAATGGTTTCCATAAAAACAGTTGCTGCCTCTAATGGAACTTGAGTTTCCTCATCTATCAAGGTTCCACTTACTTTAAAGCTCTGTGAGAAGGAAAACCCAGTAATAAAAAGAATACCTAAACAGGAAAGGAGTTGTTTCATCAAATATTAGTGTGGATATCAACTTTCAAAGAAACGAAATAAAAAGGAAAGTAGACATATACTCCTACTTCATAATCCAACCAGAAGTTTCTCCATATTATAGAGAGTTTCAAACTTATTCACTCTCAATTCCCCTTCAATTTTCGTAGTTTGCGCAATTAATTTTCAAGGCTATAACATGGAAGCTACAACCGCCAAATCTTGGCGAAATAACATAATCCGTTATGGATTTTTCTTTACCGGTCTGGTATGTTTTGGACTGGGCGTCGCTATTTCCGTTAAGGTGAAAGATCTGGGATTGCACCCGTGGGATGTATTGAATGTGGCATTATTTGAACATTTCGGTTTTAGTATTGGTACCTGGAGTATTATAGTAGGACTAATTCTCATCGGTATTTCCTTACTGGTCAGTAAGAAATATGTCAATATTGGAACCTTTCTGAATGCGCTATTAATTGGCCCTATAATGGATTTCTTTCTATGGGTAGATATTTTACCAGATGCGAGCAACACTTGGACCGATTACATACAACTATTGATCGGGATTCTACTGATTGGGATCGGTGGGGGATTATATGTAGCTGGAGGTGTGGGCGCAGGCCCTAGAGACGGGTTTATGCTTTCTATATCAGAACGGCTGCGATGGTCCGTCAGTAAAGCGCGAATCGTGGTAGAAAGCATTGTTCTAGTGATCGGTTTCCTACTAGGCGGTCCGGTTTTTTGGGTGACTTTTATTTATACATTTATATTGAGCCCAATTTTTCAGTTTTCATTAAAGTTTTTCACCCGTTTGCGATCGCAACTGAGTGGAGAGTTTTAATGTTCGACAAGAGAAAATTAATAGACAATCCTGTTCCTACAGAATTTCTTTTTACTTCTTTCTAAAATAAACCGTAACTGGAACTCCCGAAAAATCAAAGTTTTCTCGAAGCTTATTTTCAATATAGCGTTTGTAAGGATCTTTAACATATTGCGGTAGATTACAGAAAAACGCAAAACTTGGATAAGGCGTTGGCAATTGCATACAAAACTTAATTTTTACGTATTTAGCTTTATATGCCGGCGGTGGATTATTTTGAATTATTGGCAACATCACCTCATTCAGCTCGCTTGTCTTAACCTTTTTACTTCGGTTTTTAAAGACTTCAACAGCGGTTTCAATAGCCTTGTAAATACGTTGCTTGGTAAGTGTAGAAATAAAGACGATTGGCACATCTACAAAAGGTTCACATTGCTGACGGATGTATTTTTCATAATCCTTCACGCTGCTGCTTTCCTTTTCTTCTACTAAATCCCACTTGTTTGCAAGAATCACAATCCCTTTGTTATTGCGTTGTGCTAACCAGAAAATATTTTCAACCTGTCCATCAAAACCACGAGTAGCATCAAAAACAAGTAGAATAACATCGCAATGTTCAATGGCGCGGACGCTTCGCATTACGGAATAGAATTCCAAATCTTCCTTCACCTTACTCTTTTTACGGATTCCGGCGGTATCGACTAGATTAAACTCAAATCCAAAACGGTTGTATTTAGTATCTATACTGTCACGTGTAGTTCCCGCAATATCGGTAACGATATATCTGTCTTCACCAATCAAAGCATTGATAAAAGATGATTTTCCCGCATTTGGACGTCCCACAACAGCAAAACGAGGCAGCTCGCTATTATCATCTGGTTCTGTATCTGGTAATGCTTTTACAAGATCGTCTAATAACTCTCCTGTTCCACTACCATTCATACTTGAAAGCGTATATTGATTCTGAAAACCAAGTGAATAAAACTCCAAAGCGTCATTCACACGCATGGCTGAATCGACTTTATTGATAGCTAAAAATACTGGTTTTTTTGACCGACGAAGAATTTTAGCAACATCTTGATCCATTCCAGTAACACCACTTTCCACATCAACCATAAAAATAATGGCATCTGCTTCGTCAATTGCAAGTTCTACTTGCTTGTCAATTTCGGCTTCAAAAACATCGTCGCTTCCTTTTACATATCCTCCGGTGTCAATCAACGAAAATTCCTTTCCGTTCCAATCACTTTTTCCATAATGACGGTCACGTGTAACACCGCTCGTAGAATCTACAATGGCTTCACGACGCTGAATCAATCTATTAAAAAAAGTGGATTTCCCCACGTTTGGTCTTCCTACAACGGCAACAATGCTCATAATCTATATTTTAGGCGTTACCCAAAATTTGCTGGGTCGCTGCAAAAATAGCTTTTAGTTGGCAGAAAAAATAGTATTTTAACCGCTTTAAACAACAAATATACCAATGCCAGTTTCCAATCAAATAGTATTAAGACCGCGTTTCAATATGGAGCTAGAACAAGGCTGCAGTGAAGTCCTAACCCTTTTTATAAAAGAAAAATCTAAACAAGATAAGTTTATTGTTTCCTGTATAGACGATCATATTTTTATAAAATTACCGCAGAAACAACAGCATTTCTGGTCGCCGCAGCTGCATTTAGAAATAACCGAAAAAACTAAAGACCAATGTTCGCTTCACGGCTTTTTTGGACCAAACCCAACAGTTTGGACCATGTTTATGTTTTTACATGTAGCAGTTGGTATTCTCTTTATGGTCAATGCTACTTGGATGTACACCAAATACAACTTAGGTAATGCAATCAGTCTCCAAATTGGAATTGCAATTGCTTTGGTTTTACTTTGGATTTTGCTCTATTTTGCTGGAGCGGCAGGAAAGAAGAAAGGAAAACCTGGGATGCGAGAGCTTTATGAGTTTATGTTGGAAACAATCAGCTGAAAACTCCCACCCCAGCCCTCCCAAAGGGAGGGAGAAACTAACGTTTTGGTCCCGATAGGTATCGGGATAGGATTTTATGATTTTGAATTTTATTTCCCTTCTGCTGGATCTTGCTGAAAACATTTCTCAAGCATTTCATAAAGCTCGCGATGTTTTCTTTTGAAAAGATCTGGCCGTTCAAAGAAATATTCTGAAGCTACCGCCAGAAATTCAACTTCACTTGTCCCCCCATATTCGCGGATATCAGATTTATTATCATTAATGGCTTCGATTTCCTCGTGCATCAGTTTTAGCCATGGAGTAATGTATTGACGCTGAAGAAGTCGTTCGGGAACCCCATCGGCATCCCCGTCCATTTTATCTATAAGGTGAACAAATTCGTGAATGGAAGTATTTCCCTTATCAGTATCATTTTCAAACCCGTATCGAAGTGCCTTTCTTGAAAGTATCATTTGTTTTTCAAACCTACCAGAACCAACCAGACCAGAAATTATACGTTTCCCTTCTTGACTTTCATACTCCAGATCACCGTTAAAATTGTCAGGATAAATAATGATGCCACTCAGGTTATTATAGTGCCACTCCTTAAACCCAAAAACGGGAATTACAGCGCTGGCGGCAATTAATACCTTATCCAGATCTTCGAGTTCCATATTTACTCCTTCTATATAAACTTCACTTAAAAAGAGCATCATTCTTTCACGGAACCTTTTCTTTGCCTCGGCTGAAAGCTCTCTATAAAAAAGAACATTCTCATTTAAAAGTGCTTTCCAACTCTCGGGAAAAGATTCTACTGGGCGTTTCTTATTTAGCTTGAAAGCGTAAAAACCAAAAACAACCAGAATAATAAAGAGAATTACATATATCATTGCTTGTTGTTATAACCGAATCTACGGAGTTGTCTTTCGTCGCTTCGCCAGTTTTTATTGACTTTTACGTATAATTCCAAGTGAATTTGCTTTCCGAAGAATTTCTCCAAATCCTTTCGAGCCTCAGTTCCCACTCTTTTTAAAGCAGAACCTTTATGGCCGATTATGATTCCTTTTTGGGTTTCGCGCTCAACCATAATCACAGAGCGGATTCGGATGATATTTTCATCTTCAAAAAATTCTTCTGTATCAATTTCTACAGAATAAGGAATTTCCTTTTTATAGTGAATTAATATTTTTTCGCGAATAGCTTCGTTTACAAAAAACCGTTCGGGCTTGTCCGTCAGTTGATCTTTTGGATAAAAAGGCGGTGACTCAGGAAGCAATTCAATAATTCGATTAAAGACTTCTGGAACACCAAAATTCTGAAGTGCGGAAATAGCAAAAATTTCAGCATTGGGAACTTTTTCCTGCCAAAGTTGAAGTGCTTCGGCAAGCAACTCTTCATTACCTATGTCTATTTTATTTATAAGAAGTAAGACAGGAATCTTAGAATTGGTTATTTTGTTGAAAAAAGCTTCATCTTTCAATTCCTTTTCTCCCAACTCTACCAAATACAATAGAATATCCGCATCCTCAAAAGCAGATTTTACAAAATCCATCATACTTTCCTGCAATTGATAGGCAGGTTTTATGATACCCGGAGTATCACTTAAAAGCACTTGAAAATCATCGCCATTGACGATTCCAAGAATTCTATGACGTGTGGTCTGCGCCTTGGAAGTGATAATGGAAAGTCGTTCCCCCACAAAAGCGTTCATAAGTGTACTTTTCCCCACATTAGGGTTCCCGATAATGTTTACAAAGCCGGCCTTGTGTTTTTCCATGAGTGTTTCAAATTAGTTTTGCAAAATTAAGGTTAATTTCGCCAAACGACAGAATTTTAGTGCTTAATCCCTGACTTTCATTCGGTGGATTTGAATAATCAATTTTGTATTTTTACAACATGCTATTTCCAAAGAAAAGAATAGAACTCGAAGAAGGCGATTATTACCTGACGCCAGAAGGCTATAAATGTTTCACTGAACAATATCACCTAAAGCGCGGTTATTGCTGCGAAAGTGGTTGCCGTCATTGTCCATACGGGTTTGATAAGAAAACTGGCAAACAAAAATAAGCTCTGTGTTCTTTGGGCCACTGTGGTAAAATCTACACCACAAAGACACAGAGTACACAAAGAAAAAAACTTTTAAAAACATGAACTTCAAAGAACAAATACAACAAGGCATTCCATCAACTCTTCCAGAGAAAAAAGAATATGACAAGGATATAAACCATGCTCCAAAGCGTAAAGACATTCTTTCAAAAGAAGAAAAGGAATTGGCCTTGCGGAACGCACTTCGCTATTTTGAACCAAAAGATCACGCCACACTCCTAACCGAATTTAGGGAGGAATTAGAAAAATACGGTCGTATTTATATGTATCGTCTTCGTCCTGAATATAAAATGTATGCTCGTCCCGTTGATGAATACCCGGGGAAATCTAATCAGGCAAAAGCAATAATGCTTATGATTCAAAATAATTTGGATTACGCAGTTGCTCAACACCCACATGAACTTATTACTTATGGAGGAAACGGAGCTGTTTTTCAAAACTGGGCACAATATCTGTTGACGATGAAATATCTTTCCGAAATGACCGAGGAACAAACCTTGGCCATGTATTCCGGTCATCCAATGGGTTTATTTCCATCACATAAAGATGCTCCAAGAGTAGTTGTAACTAACGGAATGATGATTCCAAACTATTCAAGTCAGGACGATTGGGAGAAATTCAACGCGCTTGGCGTAACCCAATACGGGCAAATGACGGCTGGCAGTTATATGTACATCGGTCCACAGGGAATCGTTCACGGAACTACTATCACAGTTTTGAACGGATTTAGAAAAATCAAGAAAGATACTCAAGGTGGGTTGTTCCTAACCGCCGGACTTGGTGGAATGAGCGGCGCTCAACCTAAAGCTGGAAACATTGCGGGTTGTGTTACTGTTTGTGCCGAAGTAAATAAAAGGGCTACAGAAACTAGACACAGTCAAGGCTGGGTTGACGTAGTGATTTCCGATTTAGACAAACTTTCAGAACGCGTTAAAGAAGCAACTGCAAATAAAGAAACAGTATCCATTGCTTATGATGGAAACATTGTGGATGTCTGGGAGAAATTTGCAGAAGACAATATCAAAATTGACTTGGGAAGCGATCAAACTTCACTTCACAATCCGTGGGCTGGTGGTTATTATCCAGTTGGATTAACTTATGAAGAAGCCAATGAAATGATGGCTACTGATCCCGAACAATTTAAAAAAGAAGTGCAGCGAAGCTTGCGCCGTCAAGTGGAGGCAATAAACAAACATACAGCAAAAGGCACGTATTTTTTCGACTATGGAAATGCCTTTCTTCTTGAAGCCTCCCGTGCTGGCGCCGATGTGCTTTCAGAAGAAAAAAATAAAGAATTTAGATATCCATCCTATGTTCAGGACATTATGGGGCCAATGTGTTTTGACTATGGCTTTGGACCTTTCCGCTGGGTTTGTGCTTCAGGAAAACCAGAAGATCTTCAAAAAACCGATGAAATAGCCTGTGAAGTACTGGAAGAAATGATGGAAAATTCTCCAAAAGAAATCCAACAGCAAATGCAAGATAATATCACTTGGATAAAAGGCGCACAAGAAAATAAATTGGTTGTTGGGTCTCAAGCCCGCATACTCTACGCAGATGCGGACGGACGTGTTCAGATTGCATCAGCTTTCAACAAAGCAATTTCAGAAGGAAAAATTGGACCAGTTATTTTAGGGCGTGATCATCACGACGTTTCCGGAACGGATTCTCCATACCGTGAAACTTCAAACATTTATGATGGAAGTAGATACACAGCAGATATGGCCATCCAAAACGTAATTGGCGATAGTTTCCGTGGAGCTACCTGGGTAAGTATCCATAACGGTGGCGGCGTTGGTTGGGGCGAAGTAATAAATGGTGGCTTCGGAATGGTTCTTGATGGTAGTAAGGATGCACAGCGTCGTCTTGAAAATATGCTTTTCTGGGATGTGAATAATGGAATTGCTAGACGCAGTTGGGCACGAAATGACGAAGCTGTTTTCGCAATAAAACGCGCGATGGAAAACAATCCGCAGTTGAAAGTTACGCTTCCAAATTTTGTTAATGATAAACTTTTCAATTAATTTTTCTTTAACTTTATAAGGAAAAACGGCAGATGATTAATCATTTGTCTTAACTTAAAAAAAATTGCACTATGAAAGCACTTAAATTTTTACCGCTATTGTTGCTTTTTGTATTCGCATCCTGTTCCACAGTTAAGGTGGCAACGGATTTCGATAAAGAAGTAAATTTTAACCAATATAACTCCTTCGCCTTTTTTAGACCTGGGATTGATAAAGCTCAAATTAGCGACCTCGACAAAAAACGTATTCTTCGCGCAATAGATAATGAGTTAACGGCAAAAGGGATGTCTAAATCCGACAAACCCTCACTTTTAGTTAGCATTTTCACTAAAGAGCGTGAACGTGTTGATGTTTACAACAATAACTTTGGTGTTGGTTGGGGTTGGAGTCCTTGGTATTACGGCAGCTATAACACTAGTAATGTTTCTCGTTCTACAGAAGGAACCCTATACATAGATTTGATAGATGCAAAAACCAATAATCTTGTTTGGCAAGGAATGGGTAACGCAGACTTGGTAACCAACAGTATGGACAAAAAGGAAGAGCGTATTCGTGAAATAGTGATGAAAATTTTAGCAGAATATCCACCCGGAAGTAAGAAAAAATAATATCCAAAACTCTCAACTAACAAAACCCTCTTCTGAAATATCGTTTTGGTTTTAAGAAACAACTTCTTTGAACCCTTATAAAATCGACCTCAACCGATTTAAAAAAACAAATAAAAGAAAAGGTATGAAATCATTAAAATTATTGCTGCTAGCTCTATTGGTTAGTTTCGGAATGCAAGCTCAAGAGCTTGTTGCTGGTCAAGCTACTTTGACCAAAATAAAAAACGGAGTCTTCGAAATAAAAAAAGAAGATGGAACCGTAAAGAAAATTGACATCAGGCCAAATGTTGAAGAGCATATAAAAGGCCAATTGTCCGTGCTATTTAATGATTGTGAAAAACTAAGACAATCAGTTTTTGACATGAAACTAATTACCGAATCCGAATTGATCCAAGCGGTAAAGGACTACAACAATTGCAACTACACCCCATTTGAACCCACCGCGAGAGAAGCTAAGCGAGCCGCAGATTTTCAAGGTGATCAATATAAACTCTTTGCAAATATTGGTGCTTCTTTAAACCGAATTAGTTATTTCAATCTTGATAATTATGAAGGTTTAACCCAAGCACAGTTAGGTTTCGGCCTGGCTGCCACTCCTGGATTCGTTGGCACGCTACAGGGAAACCTATATTTTACTATAGAAATAAATGCCGCATTTTCAGGAGATAAAGATTTTGGCAATTCACCTTTCAATACAAATTTTAAAAAGAATTCTTACAGAGGAAGCCTAGGCATGGAATACCACTTTAATAAAAATGGATCTTTCCAACCGCTAATTGGTATAGGAGTGGGTCTTGTTCAAGACCGTTACAATGGTTATTATGACATTTACAAAATAAAACAGACTGAAGGTAATGCCTTTTGGATTCCAAAAGTAGGTGTTCTTTTTTCGTTGGATGAAAACAAATCACTTGGGCTGATTGTGAGTTATATTCCCGAATACGAAAACGACCTTTCATTTATAAATGATGGAGAAAAAGTTCCATTAATTATTGACACTCATTATATAAATGCAGGTTTATATTTCTACTTTTAAATATAAGCCTCATAATATGCAGAATGAAGAAGGTAAGATTTCGTAATTATGAACTCTTACCTTTTTTTGTAATTTTCAATATACTTAAATGGCTTTTAAAATGAAAAACCTGATTTTATTTCTTTCCATAATTTTCCTTATCAGCTGTAAAGAGGAACCTAAAAAGACAGAAAAAGGTAATGAACAAAACAGACAGACTTCAGAGAAGCACACCAAAGTAGAGTCGGAAAATATTGATTATGTTGATCAAATAATTCCTGGAAAAAGACTTGGAGCTATTATTCTGAATGAAAATTCAAGAACTGCGCTCGACAGTCTTGGCAAAATCGATTCTGGAGACGCTGCAATGGGAAAAGCCGTTTATACATGGCACGAAGACTCAAATAATTTATTAAGTATCTACACCACTACCAAAATGGGCGTGGAAGATTTCTCACGTATAAAGGCCATCCGTACGCTATCTCCCGATTTTAAAACAGATCAGGATTTGGGCGTGAACAGTACTTTATCGGAAATTGAAAAACATTTCAAACTTAATAAAATTGGAGTATTTCCTTTTGACGGAAAAAGATATACCCTTTACTCTAGCAACGAAGGAATAGGTTTTGAATTTGGAGAAGACCAAAAATGCCACGGTATTGTATTGACTGAAAAAGGGACGAGCCCAAACCAACTTTATCTCACGTTTTATCCTGGTTTAGAGAAGCAATAGTTCTTACTGGTGAATCTTCATTTTTCTCAAGGAGCACTTGATAAAGTATTTTAGTAACGGAAAAAATTTATCAATACTCCAATACCTCCAGTATCTTTTTCTTCACTTTTTCAGTAGAAGGAATCATCGTTTCTTCCAAGGTTGAATTCAATGGAATTGCTGGCATATTCTCAGAACCAATCAGCATAACAGGCGCATCCAACTGCTGGAAACACTCTTCTTGGATTCTGCCTTGAAGACCTCTACTAAAGCCATTTTCTGATGGTTCTTCAGTTACAACCAGACATTTTCCACATTTTTTTACCGATTTAAAAACCGTTTCATAATCTAATGGATGAAGTGTTCGAAGATCGACAACTTCAATTCTATCTTGCATTCCAAGTTCTTCGGAAGCATTCATAGCCCAATGTACACCCATTCCATAAGTAATAATGGAAAGCGTCTCTTCCTCTTCTTGCTTCCAAATTTCCTGAAGCACCCAAGCTTTTCCGAAAGGCAAAATATAATCTTCCGCAGGTAAAACAGAAGTAGCACCTTTGGTTCCTTTTACCTTACTCCAATAAAGCCCTTTATGTTCAAAAATAACAACTGGATTTGGATCGTAATATGCCGCTTTTAATAAACCTTTTAAATCGGCCCCATTACTCGGGTAAGCAATTTTAAGTCCACGAATATTTGTAACTATACTTTCTACGGAAGAAGAGTGATAAGGCCCACCACTTCCGTAGGCACCAATTGGGACACGTAAAACCATCGAAACAGGCCATTTTCCTTCAGATAGATAACAGCTTCGTGAAACCTCAGTAAAAAGTTGATTAAGTCCAGGCCAAATATAATCGGCAAACTGAACTTCAACAAAAGGTTTTAGTCCTACGGCACTCATTCCAACGGTACTACCAACGATAAATGCCTCTTGAATAGGAGTATTAAAAACACGGTTATCGCCAAATTTTTCAGCTAAAGTTGCCGCCTCGCGGAAAACTCCACCTAATCTTCGTCCCACATCTTGTCCGTATAAAAGCGATTCCGGGTGCTTTCGCATAATTTCTTCAACAGCTGAAAGTGCACAATCCACCATTACAACTTTCTCTGCTCCTGCCGGACTTCTTTCGCCCACTTCCTCGGTTATTTCGGTAGGAGCAAAATCATGCGTAAATAAATCTTCCGGCTTCGGATCATCAGCTTCAAACGCGCGCTTGAGTGAGTTTTCAACTTCAATTTCGATTTCAGTTTCGATTTCCCCGAGTTCCTTCTCTGCAAAACCATTCTCCAACAACAATTTCTTCAACTTCGGATATGGGTCACGGCTCTTGGCTTCATCCAAATCATCGCGATAAAACTCCATACGAACTCCAGAGGTATGGTGGTTTAGAAGTGGAACTTTTGCGTGTACCAAGAATGGTCTACGCTCTGTTCTAATTTTTGAAATCACATCTTGAAGTGTATTGTAACTTTCTTCAAAATCGGTTCCATCGATGGTTACAGCCTCTAAACCTTTAAATCCTTTGGCGTATTCAAAAGCATCTTGAGCGCGGGTCTCGGCTGCATTCGCGGAAATATCCCACCCATTGTCTTGAACTAAATATAGGATTGGCAGTTTCTTTAATACCGCCATTTGAAATGCTTCGGCAACTTCACCTTCAGTAACAGATGCATCACCAAGGCTACAAACCACAATTGGCTTTTCCGAAGTTTCATAAGGAATTTCTTCGGCTTCCTTATACCAAAATCCTAAGGCCACACCAGTTGCTGGAATAGCCTGCATTCCTGTAGCGGAACTTTGATGTGGAATTTTTGGCTTGTCATCATCTCTCAAACTCGCATGGGCGTAATAGGTTCGTCCACCCGAGAATGGATCATCTTTTTTTGCCAAAACTTGTAACATAAGTTCATAAGGCGTCATTCCAACTGAAAGCAATATAGAATCATCCCTATAGTATGGAAATACGTAATCTTGTGGCAATAACTGCATTCCAGCAGCTATTTGTATAACTTCGTGCCCACGCGAAGTTGCGTGTACATATTTTGAAACTGCTTTAAAATTCTCTTCATAAATCTCAGTCATTGCTTTTGCAGTAACCAAGGTTTTGAAGGCTTTTTTTAAAATTTTCTTATCTATTTTTTGTGTCATAATATTTTTTGCTCTCCTACAAGGTTTTCAAAACCATGTAGGTATTCAAGTATAATCCTATAAGGAGGCTTCCGGCAACACCTTACAGGACAAAACGTCAAGGGTCAAATCGTCCTATTTACGTCAAACTGCTCCATATAATCACCAATTCTTCTTAAAAAAGAACCAGCTAAATATCCATCCACAATCCTATGGTCAAAGGAAAGAGAAAGGTACATCATTTGTCTAATTTCAATAGTATCACCATCTTCACGCTCCATTACCTCCGCGCGTTTTTTAATAATCCCAGTGGCAAGTATCGCCGCTTCTGGTTGGTTGATAATTGGAGTTCCCATCAAACTACCGAAGGTTCCAACATTACTAATAGTAAACGTACTTCCTTTCGTGTCGTCAGCTTTTAGTTTGTTGTCGCGTGATTTCCCTACCAGCTCATTTGTAGCTGCTGCCAATTCCTCTAAATTCTTTTTATCGGCATTTTTCACTACTGGAACAATTAGATTTCCGGAAGGAAGCGCCGTTGCCATCCCTATATTTATTTCATCTTTTATAATAATATTTTTTCCATCCAAGGAAGAATTTATTGCTGGAAAATCCTGTATCGCTTTCGCAACGGCTTCTATGAATAAGGGAGTAAACGTCAATCTTTCACCAAATTTCTCCAGAAAAGCTACTTTATTATTATTCCTCCAATTTGCCATATCAGTCAAATCTGCTTCCACATAAGCGGTTACGTGTGGAGAAGTATGCTTTGAGAAAACCATATGGTCTGCGATCATTTGCCGCATACGGTCCATTTCAACAATCTTTCCTTTTCCTTTGTCAAATTTTAGGTCTGGAATTTGAAATCCGGAAGGTTCTGAAACAGCTTGTGCAAACTTGAAAGGACGTCCACTCTCTATATATTCTGAAACATCACTTTTACGCAAACGACCTTCTTTTCCAGTTCCGGGAATTCGAGCCAACTCTTCGTAACTAATATGATTTTTACGTGCAATAGCATCAATTAAAGGAGATATAAAAATATTCTCATTTACTTTGAAGGAAGTGGATTCCGATGGTTTCTGGGTTGAAGTTGTACTTCGACTACGCTCAGTAACCTTAGATTTTGCACTTGAAGTAGAAGTTTTTGAAGCAGCTTTTTCTGAACTTCCACTTTCGGACAATTCCAAAATAGCAATCACCTCTCCAATTGGGACAACATCATCGCTGTTAAACTTATGTTCCAACATCTTTCCAGAAGCTGGAGCAGGCACTTCATTGTCAACTTTATCCGTTGCAACTTCCAGTAAAACATCTCCTTCTTCAAAGGAATCGCCTTCGTTTACCATCCAGTTAATAATGGTTCCTTCTGTAATTGACTCGCCCATTTTGGGCATTTTAAATTCTGTTTTCGTCATTATTATCATTTAATTCTCCTCCAAGGTTTTCAAAACCTTGGAGGTTTTTTGAACTCAGACCTACAAGGAGACCGTCGGCAACACCTTGCAGGTCAATTTGATTTCCGGAAATCTTCCAAAGTTTTATAAAAATCTTCTTGTTTAGGTCGATTCTTAGGTATTTCTCGCAACGGCTCTACTTCCCTCAAACTTTCGTGACAGTCCGTGGGCAATTGCTGATATAATCTCGTTCCCGCAGACTTCCAAGCAATCATTTTATCTGAAATATCCTTAATGGCTTTCGCAGGATTACCAACAATCAATTTTCGTTTCGGAAACTTCTCTTCAGCTTTTACAAAACTCATAGCCCCAACAATACATTCATCACCGATTTCAGCATCATCCATTATCACGCTGTTCATACCAATAAGGCAATTTCTACCCAAATTGGCTCCATGAATTATGGCGCCGTGACCAATATGTGCGCTTTCTTTCAACACAATACTTTTTCCTGGGAACATATGAACGGTACAATTTTCCTGAACATTCACTCCATCCTCCAAGATAATCTCACCCCAATCACCGCGAATAGCAGCACCAGGTCCAATATAACAATTTTTACCAATAATCACATTTCCGGTAACTGCGGCCAATGGATGGACGAAACTGGATTCGTGAATTACGGGAATATGGCCTTTAAAAGAATAGATCATAATATATAGAGATGAGTAGTGAGACCGCTGCGCTTTGAGTGGTGACCCTCATTATTTGTTTTTTAAATGTCTTCGTAATGATGAAATCATCTTACCAAGCTCGGTTAATCGTTTTCTATTTTCTTCATCTGTTTCGAAAGTAATATAATTTCTTAATCTCGCTTTTGTTGATGCTGCCACACATTCATGAGAACTATCCCATGCCATTTTTAAATAGCGATTAAAATTCACATCAGTACTTCCAGAACCTTCGGCTATATTAAAAGCAATTGAATCTGCTGCTCGAATAAACTGAGATGATAATTTATACATTTCGTGGTTAGGAAAACTTTCTATTTGCTTATTTACAAATTCACCGAAATCAATCGCTTTTTGATAAACTTGTAAATCTTCAAATTTAAAATGATATTGACTTTTCATAATCTATATACATGATAATTACACTACTCACCACTCACAGAAAAACTCGTTTTTCCTTCTCACCTCTCACCACTTTTTATTTAAATCGTTTCAATGTCTCTTTGGTAAATTCTGAAAGTACTAATCTTCCTGAAATAATAGCTCTTTCTGCAAGTAGCTCATCCCAATCTTCTGTACCGTTCCAAAAAACTTTCTTCATTTCCTTCATGGCTTCGGGATTGTAATTACAAAGATTCTCTGCAAACTCTTGAACTGCTTCGTCCAATTCTTCAGTAGAATCATAAACCTGATTGTACAGCCCTTTTTGTTTTGCCCATTCGGCATCGTAAAAACTGTTGGCATCAATTGCAATTTGACTGAAGCCACTAGTGCCTAATTTTCTTTCGACTGCAGGACCAACTACAAAAGGACCAATCCCAATATTCAGTTCGCTTAATTTTATTGCTGCGAATTTCGTGGCCATACAATAATCGGTCGCCGAAGCAACACCTACTCCACCACCAACGGTTTTCCCTTGAATTCTTCCAATGATGAATTTAGGGCATTTACGCATAGCATTGATCACGTTTGCAAATCCACTGAAAAAGACTTTTCCAGTTTCGGCATCATTGATGTTTATAAGTTCGGTGAAACTCGCACCAGCGCAGAAAGTTCTGTCGCCACCACTTTTTAGAATTATTACTTTTACCTCAGTGTTATTTCCAGCTTCGGTGATTGTATTAGCCAGATTAGCCAACACTTCCCCTGGCAAACTGTTATGTGCGGGGTGGAAAAATTCGATGGTGGCGATTCCGTTTTCTGTATTTTGTTTTACGTATGCTTCGTTCATATTTACTCCTAATTCTGTATTTTTTCTTTTGGCTACAATTTATTCATTTTTAAAGACATTTCCTTTTTATTTAGGCACTTTAATTAAACAGGAACCCTTATTTTCAATGTCCTTTACCATTTGACAAAATAAACCAGTTCATTTTAATAATTACAGGCGAAATTGGTTTTTATCAATCGATATTTTAGATTTTGTTCGACTTTAAAATTTCTAAGAATTGCTTTCTCTATATTCTCTCTTTTTAAATCGAGATAGCACCTTTATCTTTGCCTGAAAAACTTCCCCAATGCTTAAGAAACTAAAGATTGATTCCTTTGTAATTGCTATTATTATAAGCATTGTTATTGCATATTTCCTTCCGCAACTTGGAGCTTCAGACAGTCCAATACCAATGAATCAAATCAGCAGTCTCGGAATCTCATTTATTTTCTTTTTCTATGGGCTGAGTCTTAATTCCGAAGCAATCAAAAACGGGCTTAAAAACTGGAAATTACATCTCTCAGTGCAGAGTTCTACATTTATATTATTTCCGCTTCTTATCCTGCCATTTTTTCCATTGTTTAAAGACACGTCTTACGAAATTCTTTGGTTGGCCTTTTTATTTATGGCGGCTTTACCATCAACCGTATCTTCTTCTGTAGTTTTGGTTTCGATGGCAAAAGGAAACTTGCCAGCTGCTATTTTTAATGCTAGTATCTCAGGAATTATTGGAATAATTATAACGCCACTGTGGATGATGCCGTTTATAAAACAAACAGATATTGCCTTCAATTTTTCTTCAATCTACCTACAACTGATAACCGAGATTGTAGTGCCATTAATATTGGGACTTTTGTTACGAAAGTATCTTGGAAACTGGGCACAAAAACACAAACGCCAATTGAACCTCTTCGATAAATTTGTTATTCTTCTAATCATTTACAAAAGCTTTGTTCAGTCATTTGAAGATGAGATATTTTCAAGTGTAAGTATATTAGAAATGGGGGTTATGATAATTTTGGTTTTGCTATTATTTTTCATTGTTTACTCCTTGACGGGATGGTTCGGAAAGCTTCTTAAGTTTAATCACGCAGATAGAATCACCAATCAATTTTGTGGCACCAAAAAATCCTTAGTTCACGGAACGGTTTTTTCCGAAGCGCTATTTGGGCAAACTAGCATTATAGGAATCATACTCTTGCCACTAATGTTTTATCACGCATTTCAGATCTTAATCATTAGTGTTATCGCTACCAAAAAAGGGAAAGAGGTGATAGACGCCACTGATAAAACTTAATACTAAAATAACAATTTAATAGACAGAAACTTAGCATAGAACTGATCTAACATATCAACTTTTCAAAGTATTCCCGATAAGAAACTATTAAGTGCGAATTTACTTTATCATCAGGCAGCTACATCGGCTAAAATTTCTCAAAAACTAAAGTGGCAAATAGTTTTATTTTGTAGTTTTCATAAAAATTTGAGATTATGAATCTACTTCCTGACCAATACGACAAATATCACCGATTCTTTAAGTTTATGCTGAAATATTGGAATAGTGATGTCTTTTCTTATACTGAAGCAAAGATCTCGGAATCAGATTCTGATGCTAAGTCAGAGAGTTTCGATAATTCCCCAGAGGAATTGGCGGAAGACCTGAAGAAGATGGGGCCAACCTATGTAAAACTAGGACAGCTCCTTTCCACTCGTCCCGACTTACTACCACCGCCATTTTTAAAGGCTTTAGCGGCCCTTCAGGATGATGTAGATGTTGTGGACTATCTAGAGGTTGAAGAAATTTTCAAAGAAGAACTAGGGGTACGTATCTCCAAAGCATTTAACTCTTTCGAAAAGGAACCATTGGCTAGTGCATCAATTGGACAAGTTCATCGCGCGGTTTTACATTCAGGAAAAACAGTAGCAGTAAAGATTCAACGACCAGGCATACGAAAACGATTTATTGAGGATCTAGACACCTTAATGTCAATATCTGAAAAAGTTGAAAATTATAGCGAAACTGCCCGTAACTATGCAGTTCACGATGTGATTGAAGAACTGAGGTATATTCTTCTAAAAGAGCTTGATTATACTTTGGAAGCTCAAAACTTGGCAACATTAAAATTCAACTTAAAAGAATTTGACCATATTTTCATCCCTGCCCCCATAATGGATTACTGCTCTTCAAGAGTATTAACTATGGAATTTGTAGAGGGTGGGAAAATAACCAAAGTCTCCCCTTTAAAACGTATCGACCTTTCTTTGGAGCCTTTGGTTGATGACTTGGTTAAAGGCTATTTGAAGCAAATTATCGTCGATGGCTTTGCGCACGCCGACCCTCACCCAGGGAATGTGTATTTGACCCCAGAAAACAAAATAGCCCTGATGGATTTGGGAATGGTAGCCAAGTTTAGTGATGAAATGCAGGAGGTCATTTTAAAGTTGATGATTGCCTTAAGTAATTATGATGGTTCCCGAGTGTCGGAAATTCTAATGAGTATAAGCCAATACGATGAAAAGAAGGATTTGCATAATTTCAAAAAGAACGTGATTCGAAAAACTCAAGAAAATGAAAATGCTCGAGCAAAAGATCTGAAAACCGGTCGTATTCTTATTCAAATGAATCAAATGGCCGCGAAAGAGGGTATACAAATTCCAGTTGAACTCAATATCTTAGGAAAAATTCTACTTAACCTAGATCAGATTGTAGCATATCTAGCACCAGATTATGATTTGCAACAGACTGTAAAAGATTATGTCCAGCTTTTGATGCACGAACGGATGAAACAAAATCTAAAACCAGAAAACCTGATGGAATTATTTCTGGAAATGAAGGAACTCACCGAAAATCTACCATTTCGTATCAATAAATTCACGGAGCTCTTGGCAGACAATAAGCTTAAAATAAAAGTTGATGCCATAGACGAACAACGGTTTACAAATGCTTTTCAAAAAGTTGCTAATCGCATAACTGCAGGACTTATTATTGCCGCTTTAATTATTGGGGCTGCCATGTTAGTGCGCGTACCAAGCTCATGGACAATTGCTGGTTATCCGGGGTTTGCTTTCATATTGTTTATAATTGCCGCACTTATCGGACTATATCTCCTTTATCAAATATTGTTCAAAGACGTGGATCAGCCTGATAAATAAACGAATTACATCATAAGAAAGCCGTTAATGTGTCTTGACATATTAACGGCTTTCTGAATTAATTTTAAAAAAGATATCTAAATAAGGCCAAACTGCTCAAAATGATGATTGAGGTGTTTACGTTCCAACAAATACCATTCGTATTTATTCATTTCTCCAAAAACCATATTGTTTAATTTAGCTTCCGGATTTTCCTTGAAATAAGCTTTATAGTCTTCTCTTTCCTCAAGAAACTTCTCCTTCGCAGTGGCCAAATCAGGATGTTTTAACGTATCCAACTTACCTTTTTCCAATTCAGGGAAATTCGTGCCGTGTGGAAACTTATCGTAGTTATAAAGACTGGCGTGAACCTTTTCTAAAATCTTTTCTGGCGTTGCAATTTCAAAGTCCTGAATTTTTCCAGAAGCAATTTTATAAGTATACTCCAAGTGTTCCAACATATGCTGTGGAGTCATTATACCCCATTTTGGCTTTGAACCTTCGGATAACTTGTTTAAAGATTCCTGAATCTTTTCATCAGTCATTTCCACAAAAACCTCTTGTTTCTTTTGAACCATTGTTAGAATTGTAGCAATTGCTACCAACTCATCTTCGGAGTCAAAAACCTCAACAAACCATTTTACAATTCCGCTAGGATGTTCTGCGGAAGCTACATCACGATCTACTTTTTGCTTACAGGTCAATCGAACATAAATGGTGTCATTGTGATATAACGGACGTAAAAAACGGCATTCTTCCAAACCATAATTTGCTGCAACTGGTCCTTTGTTTGGATAAACAAACAATCCCGCTGCTGCGGCAATTATAAAGTAACCGTGTGCAGTTCGCTTTTCAAAAATACTTCCGTCAAGAGAAGTGATATCTGTATGGGCATAAAAATGATCCCAAGTTAAATTTGCAAAACTGATAATATCAGAATCAGTAAGTGTTCGTTTATGGGTCTTTAGAGACATTCCTGGTTCAATATCCTCCCAATGATAAGCAAATGGATGTTTTTCAGCTTCTTTATATTTTGCATTGGCTTGATAAATCCCTGTGATTTCGGTTAAAGTAGTTGGCGAACCTTGGATTGCTGTACGCTGTAAATAATGTTTTATACCGCGCATTCCACCCATTTCTTCACCTCCACCAGCACGTCCAGGACCACCGTGGACCAAATACGGAAGTGGCGAACCATGACCAGTACTTTCTTTGGCACTTTCACGATTTAGCACTAAAATCCTTCCGTGATGAGAAGCTGCGTTTACAACATATTCCTTGGCAACTTTATCATCATTTGTTGCAATAGAAGAAACCAAAGAACCTTTCCCCATTTGGGCCAAAGTAATCGCTTCATCTAAATTTTTATAAGGCATAATAGTACTCACTGGACCAAAAGCTTCGGTTTCATGAACAGCTAGATTTTCAAACGGATTATCTTCACGAAGTAAAATTGGGGCCAAGAAAGCTCCTTTTTTAGCATCTGCACCAATGACATCAATTTTATCCAAATCGCCATAAACAATACTTGCAGTTTTGGACAATTCCTGAACACGTTCTCTAACTTCTTGCACCTGATCCATACTTACCAAAGAGCCCATTCGCACTTCTTTTAAGCGAGGATCACCGATAGTTACTTTCGCCAAAGCTTTCCCAAGCGAAATCTGGACATCTTCCATCAAGTTCTCAGGAACAATCACACGACGAATGGCGGTACATTTCTGACCACATTTTACTGTCATTTCATTTCGCACTTCCTTAATAAAAAGATCGAATTCAGGTGTTCCAGGAACTGCATCTTCTCCCAAGACCGAAGCATTTAATGAATCTGCTTCCATAGTAAATGGTACCGATTCCTCAATAATTCTTGGGTGTGCTTTTAGCATTTTCCCTGTTGTCGCAGACCCAGTGAAAGTAACGACATCCTGAGATTCCACACTGTCGAGAATAGTTCTGGCAGAACCTGAAATAAGCTGTAATGCGCCTTCAGGTAAAATTCCGGAAGCGATAATCTCGCGAACTACAGCTTCTGTTAAAAATGAGGTGTTGGTTGCTGGTTTTACAACAGCAGGAACACCTGCCATCCAGTTTACAGCACACTTCTCCAACATTCCCCAAACAGGGAAATTGAATGCATTTATATGAATTGCAACTCCTCGTTTTGGTACCATTATATGATGCGCCATAAAGCGTCCACCGCGAGATAAATCTATTGGATCACCTTCAACGTGATAAGGTTGATTTGGAAATAATTTTCGAAGAGAAGCATTGGCAAATAAGTTTCCAAAACCTCCTTCAATATCGATCCAGCTATCCACTTTTGTAGCACCAGTTCGGTAGCTGATCTCATAAAAATCAGCTTTCTTTTTTGTCAAATAAAGGGCTAAGGATTTAAGCATATTCCCGCGCTCTTGAAATGTCATTTTTCGAAGTACTTCACCACCTTTTGTTCTTCCGTATTGGAGGATTTCAGCAAAATCAAGTCCTTCAGTATCTGAAAGGGCAATGACATCCCCAGTTATGGCATCGTGCATGGGCACGCCTTCTCCATTACCTGTTCTCCATTGACCTGTTACGTAATTATGTAATTTTTTCATTGTTTATTTTAATATAAAATATACTAGATGCAAATTCATCTTTAATATTTTAATAATTTTGATAAAGAGATATGTATTTCATCTATGGTTTCAGTATCTACATTACCTATTTTATTTTTAAATCGTTCATCTGAAAGTGTTCTTACTTGAAAAACCAAAATTTCAGATGTATTTTTCAACCCATTTATTTTATTGGGAAGTAGGATTGGGTTGTTTTTAAAATTATGCAGAGACGAAGTTAAGGGGCAGACAATTTTTAGTTGAGATTTACTGTTCATTGTGTCACCACTTATAACAACTGCAGGTCTTACCCCTGCTTGCTCATTACCTTTAATTGGGTCAAAATACACCTTCCAAATTTCTCCCTGCTTCATTCTTTATCGTATTCATCAAGCATTTTAAACCAATCCTCAATACCCTCTTCAGCTAAAGCTTGCATATCAGGGTCGTTGGCCATTCGCTCAAAAGATTTTGCATATTGAGCCTTTTCCAACCTTTCTAAATAATACTCCAAAGCCTTTTGAATAAGTTTATTTTTCGGGATTTTCAAATTCT
This sequence comes from Aequorivita sp., assembly GCA_052105975.1. Lineage (GTDB taxonomy): Bacteria > Bacteroidota > Bacteroidia > Flavobacteriales > Flavobacteriaceae > Aequorivita. Next base: position 117,865 of record JBQEAY010000002.1, read on the forward strand.
TTGCCTCTTTAGCTAATTGCTCTAGGAGCTCATCTGGTAAACTTGATGTGAATGTTGCCATAACATATTTACTTTTCGTAAATATAATTCATATTTATCATTAAACCTACAATGAGGTTTTCTTTTTACTATCGCAAAAGAAAACGACAACTTGCAGGTTAAGAAGCGTTCTCAATAATTGCAGCATATCCTTGGCCAACGCCCACACACATTGTAATCAATGCATATTTTTTATTTTGAAGCTGAAGTTCTAGGGCTGCAGAATACGCCAGTCGCGCTCCAGTAACACCAAGTGGATGTCCAATTGCAATTGAACCACCGTTTGGATTAATTCTTGGATCATCATCTTTCAAACCCCATTCGCGAATGCACGCCAAAGCTTGAGAAGCAAAAGCTTCATTCAATTCTATCACATCCATATCTTCCATTTTCAAACCAGCTTTTTCAAGGGCTTTATTTGAAGCTTCAACAGGACCGATTCCCATAATTCGTGGCTCCACTCCTACAACTGCAGAACTTACGATTCTAGCGATAGGTCTTAAATTATATTTTTTAACAGCATCTTCAGAAGCGATAATCGTTGCAGCTGCCCCATCATTCAATCCAGAAGAATTACCCGCAGTAACACTTCCGTCCATCTTGAAAGCAGATCGTAGTTTTGCTAAAATTTCTTTTGAAGTCCCAGGCTTAATGAATTCATCATCCTTAAAAATAATAGGATCTTTCTTTCTCTGTGGAATTTCTACAGAAACGATTTCTTTTGCCAATCGCCCATTCTCTTGGGCTTTTGTAGCTTTCATCTGTGAATTATATGCAAACGTATCTTGATCTTCACGAGAAATATGATGTTTTTCAACCAAGTTTTCAGCTGTATTTCCCATTCCATCCGTACCATACATTTCGGCCATTTTTGGATTTACAAAACGCCAACCAAAACTGGAATCGTACATTTTTGAGTCTGTACCAAAAGCTTTTGAAGGTTTCGCAACCACGTATGGACCACGCGTCATATTTTCAACTCCACCCGAAATAAACAAATCGCCATCACCCGCTTTTATCGCTCGGTTGGCGTGAATAATTGATGAAAGTCCGCTACTGCAAAGTCTGTTTACCGTTTCTCCTGGAACGGTAACTGGTAATCCAGCCAACAATGAGGCCATTCTAGCTACGTTTCTATTGTCTTCTCCCGCTTGGTTCGCACAGCCCAGAATTACATCATCATAAGCTTCTTTTGGAATATTTGGATTTCTTTTTACTATTTCTGCAATTACCAAAGCAGCTAAATCATCTGTTCTTATAGTGCTTAGTGCTCCCTGATAACTACCTATTGGGGTTCGTATTCCGTCTATTATATATGCGTCTTTCATTTTAAGATTTTAGATTTCAGACATTAGATTTGAGATTCTTCATAAGAGCCTAAAGCCAAGTCTTTTCAGTTTTAATTATTCTAATCAACTCCAAGTTATTTTCGTTTACCTAAAAAACATATGAAAAACCTACAATGAGGTTTTCTTATTCGCTATCGCAAAAAGAAAACAGCACTTTGCAGCAGGTCAATTTTAATTTAAAAGTGCTGAAAAGGTATCACCCTGGGTTATATCTCCCGTTTTATAGCCCTTCATAAACCATCTCATTCGTTGATCGGAAGTACCATGAGTAAAAGTATCAGGCCGTACACTGCCTTGAGTTCTTTTTTGAATTGCGTCATCTCCTACCGCATTTGCTGCACTCATTGCTTCTTCAATATCACCTTCTTCTAGATATTCCTGATTGTAATGTGCCCAAACTCCAGCATAAAAATCCGCTTGAAGCTCCAGCGCCACGGACAATCTATTGGCCTCACTTCTGTTTTGTCTTTGTAGTTTTGTTACTTTTTGTGAAGTTCCAAGCAGTGTCTGTACATGGTGACCTATTTCGTGTGCAGTGACATAAGCTATAGCAAAATCACCACCTTTAGCTCCAAAACGAGTTTGCAGCTCATCAAAAAATGCCAAATCCATGTATAACTTTTGATCTGCTGGACAATAAAACGGACCTGAAGCTGAGCTTGCATTACCACAACCTGTGCTTACGGCATCAGTAAAAAGAACCATTGTGGGGTCTTGGTATTGCCCTAAATTATTTTCGCTAAAAATCTGACTCCAAACATCTTCAGTACTAGCCAATACGGTGGCCATAAAATCTCCCATTTTCTGTTCTTCGGCTGTGAGGTCTCTTTGCTCGGTTTGTTGAACCGTTCGACTATTACCAATTTGCTCAACAATAGGTGCTAACTGTTGTCCAGTTTCACCGCCAAAAAACTGAAGTGCTATTACAATTAAAGCTACTACACCACCACCGGCTGCGAGCTTCCCTTTACTGCTCATTCCACGTCGGTCCTCAAGGTTACCGCTTTTTCTTCTTCCTTGCCATTTCATATAGTCTATATTAGTTAAAGTTATAAATAGAGAATCAGTAAATAATATATCTAAAAACCAATTCAATTTTCTTTAAAATTAAACCTTTATTATTTTTTCTTAAATTGTTTGTTTAATATAAAATATCCTATCAAACCTCCAATTATAGATGCTATAAAGATTCCTATTTTAGCTTGTGTTTTATGCTCTTCATGTGTGAATGCTAATTGAGTAATAAAGAGTGACATTGTAAATCCAATAGCTGCTAAAAGGGCTAACCCAGTAAGATTTTTTAAGTTCATCTCTTTAGGGAAAGACGATATTTTTAATTTTACTGCTAACCAGGTAAAACCTACAATTCCTAACACTTTTCCTAATAATAAGCCTAAACCTACTCCAAGAGCGACATTGTTGTTAAACAACATATCCATTTTAATGTCAAATACCGTAACTCCAGCGTTAGCCAATGCAAAAATAGGAAGTACAATAAAACTCACGAAAGGTGTCATTGCATGTTCCAATCGTTGTAAGGGAGGAATGGCCTTTTTTGTATCCAAATTTACACGTCCCAATACGTTTAACTGTTTACTAGTTAAAGTTGGAATTAAATTATCTGGATCGGTTTTTTTGAATCGATATAAGTGTTTATTAATTCTTGATATATAGATGTTTTCTTTAATTCTCACGTTGGCTGGAATCATAAAAGCAGCTAATACAGCAGCAATTGTAGCATGTATACCAGATAACAGGAAAGCAGTCCATACACCTACAATTCCAATTATAGCATAATAGAGAAGACTTCGCACTCCCAATCTATTGCCTATAAACATTAACAACAGTAATCCAAATCCTACTGCTAGGTTTAAAAATGAAATATTGGAAGTATAAAAGAAAGCAATTACTAAAACGGCGCCCAAGTCATCAACAATTGCGAGTGCTGTTAAAAAAACTTTCAAAACCAAGGGGACTCGATTTCCTAAAAGGTAAAGCACCCCAAGCGCTAATGCTATATCTGTGGCCATCGGGATACCCCATCCACTATGAACCTCTCCTGTTGGATTTAAAAGCAAGTAAATTATAGCTGGAACAATCATTCCCCCAATGGCAGCAGAAATTGGTAACAATGCCTTTCTTATATCTGAAAGTTCTCCAGCCACAATTTCTCTTTTAAGTTCCAATCCCACGACAAAGAAAAACATAGCCATCAGACCATCATTTATCCATGCGGCAACGCTGTATTCTAAGTACGATTTCCCGTCAAACTGAAAACCAAATTCGTGTTCGAAAAAAAGGTGATATTGCTCATGCCAGGGAGAATTGGCCAGTATAAATGCAACAATAATTGCAATTCCTAAAACAAGTGCTCCAGATTTTTCTTCCTTCATTAACTTTGCTAAAGGTCTTTTAATTTTATCTATAGGGTATGTTTTATACTCCATTTTTTATCTGGTTTTCAAAAATTTTATTAAAAATATCTAATGCAAATCATTAAAGAGTCAATATTTTATTAAAAATATTTTAAATTAGAAGCTATATTAGTCCGAAAGTATTAAGAAATAAAGGAACTGCAAAGAAAAATCAATTGTTATTCTTTACTCTTTTATCCAATCCTTCGAAGTTCTATAAACTACTCCTTTAAAAATTCCTACTAATTCATCTCCGCACCTTAACTCAACGATATGGAAGGCTAGCTTGTTTTTGGTGCTATTAATTACAGATTCCGCAGTAATATAATCCCCTTCCTCCAAAGCTTCAATATGGTTAATTGAGGATTCGATGGAAACAGCATACTTTCCGTGGGTGTTTGCAGCAAAACCAAAAGCTGTATCAGCTAAAGAATAAGCTATTCCACCATGTGCTTTGCTCATGCTGTTTAGCATTTCCTTTCGGATGCGCATTCCAAGCTTAGCTCTTCCCTTTTCCACTTCTAAAATTTCAATCCCGAGCCAAGAACTGAACGGATCCATTGAAAGCATTTTAATGGGAATATCTTCTGGATTAATTTTTAAATCTTTAGAATTTTTATTTTTTTGAATCATAACCCATCTGAGTTTATTTCGTTTCGCTTTGAATTTTAGTGGCAACTTTTTCTACCTCCTGCATTACCCGAAGTAAATTCTCACCCCATAGCTTCCTGATATTCTCGTCGCTATAACCACGATTAACCAACTCTAAAGTCACATTAAAAGTCTCAGAAGCATCGTTCCAACCGTAAATTCCTCCTCCACCATCAAAATCTGAGCTTATACCCACATGGTCAATACCAATCAATTCTACCATATAATCAATATGATCTACAAAATCTATTACGTCCACTGGAGGCGCTATCGAATTTATTTCCTTTTCAATGCGTGGTTTTGCCTTGGCTTGTAGGGCATTGTATTTCTTAAGATAAGAATCTGCGGCTGCTTTATCCAATTTGCTGTATTCTGGCCAATCCAATAATTGCATATCCATTTCTGTTGCAATTTCCTCCAAAATCTTTCGAGCCTCCTTTTTATGAATCGAATCTTTTTCGGAATTTATATAACTTGAAAAAGCAACAGCTTGCACCACTCCACCATTTTCTTTAATAGCAAGAAGTTCTTCGTCCCAAAGATTTCTACTCACATCGTTCAAGGCTCGCGCTGAGGAATGTGATGCAATAACCGGAGCTTTTGAAAGGGCAAGTACCTCTTTGTTTGATCCCGTTGAAGGATGGGAAAGATCTATCATTATCCCCAAACGGTTGAGTTCAGGAACTACTTTTCGCCCCAAATCGCTCAATCCATTGTCATAAAGCCAAACATCGTCTTCCTCCCCTGTATTGGAATCGGCTAGCTGGCTGTGACCATTATGCGCCAATGATAAATAGCGAGCGCCACGATCGTAAAACTCTTGAAGCTTGGAAAGATCTTCGCCCATAGGATAACCGTTTTCTATCCCGATAAGCGCAACTTTTTTACCAGATTTAACTATGCGTCGAACATCATCTGCTGTAGTAGCTAATTCAATTTTATTGGGTGCAATTTCTTCCGTTAATCGATGAATGGCCTTAAACTTAGCGTCTGCATTTTCATAGGCTTTTTTATAACCTTCCGCAGTTAAATCGCCTTGCCCTGTGTAAACAATCAAGAAAACAGCATCCAAACCACCTGTTTCCATTTTGGAAAGTTCTACCTGAATTGGCAGATCTTGAGTATAATTCTTATCCGTAGTAAAATTGCCAACATCAATATCTACATGGGTATCAATTGTAATACTATTTTTATGTATTCTTTCCGCTTTTTCCTGTGCAGTTTCAGTAGATTCCTTGTTTAGGTTCTCCGCTTTCTCCTTGTTATTTCCACAGGAAGCAAGAACAAAGACTAAAGTCAGAATTAAATACGTAAGTTTTTTCATGTATAGTTTATCTGATGTTTAAAAATGCTAATTTAAGGCCCCAAGCTTCTCCTTTAAATTATCATTTAAAAAATGTCATTCCTTCATTTTTCATTTTTCTCAATAACGGGGAACATCGATATCGATCCTCATGGTACTCATCATAGAGTTCATCTATTTTTGAAATGCACCAATCTATTCCTTTTTCATCTGCCCATGCCAATAATCCTTTTGGATAATTTACGCCTTTCGTCATTGCATTGTCAATATCTTCTGCAGAAGCAATATTCCAAAATAAGGCGTCTGCAGCTTCATTGATTAGCATGACAAGAATTCTTTCAAAAATAGTCTTATCGGATACTTTTCCATTGGAGTCCGTTGTCAACTCAGTTCGAACTGACATTTTTCCTTCGTCAGAATAGTTATAATACCCCTTTCCACTTTTTCTTCCTAAATAACCAGCTTCAGAAAAACGTTTTTGGGTAAAAGAAGGTTTGTATCGCGGGTCGTAATAAAATGCTGCAAAAACAGTTTCGGTAACAGTGTAATTCACGTCATTCCCAATAAAATCCATTAATTCGAAAGGTCCCATTTTGAAACCGCCAATTTCTTTCATTGCGTTATCTATTTCAGAAAAAGAGGCTATTCCTTCTTCATAAATTCGAAGCGCTTCACCGTAGAAAGGGCGAGCCACACGGTTTACTATAAATCCAGGAGTGTCTTTAGTTACTGCTACGGTTTTACCCCAATCTTTGATTGTAGTTACCGAAATTTTTAGTGTTTCCTCCGAAGTCTGAATTGCAGGAATTACCTCCACCAATTTCATTAAAGGAGCAGGGTTAAAGAAATGCATTCCTATGCAACGTTCCGGTATTTCCAATGAAGAAGCAATGGCAGAAACCGAAAGCGATGATGTATTAGTCGCAATAATGCAGTCATCTGTCACAAATTTTTCGAGTGTAGAGAGTACATTTCTCTTGATATCAAGGTTTTCCACAATGGCTTCGATTACCAATTGAGAATCCTTTAATTTTTTTAAAGTATCAACATATTGGATATTATTTTCAATACGTTCTTTTTCCTTTTGGTCTATCCTTCCCTTTTCGATAAGGCGATCCATTATTTTTTTCAAGGAAGCTTCGGAATTTTGAAGCGCCTCAGTTTTTAGGTCATAAAGTTTTACGGAACATCCCGCAGTGGCAGCCACTTGTGCTATTCCACTACCCATGGTTCCTGCTCCTATTATTGCAATTTTCTTCATATTTCTTGTTCTTTATACCTCCAAATGAATTCGGAGGTTATAATATGGGTCGTGCCGATGGATGGCACTATGTTTTTTTTTAATATCTCAGAATGAAATCTGAGATTGCTGTTTTGGTTGTGTTGACGATACTGTTACTTTCCTTGGAAATTTGGCTTTCTTTTGTTTACAAATGCGTCAACTCCTTCTGCGTAATCTTCGCTTTGGGCAGCTTCTATTTGCAACTTACTTTCCAATTCTAACTGTTCTTCCAAAGAATTTTGAAGTGACTGGTTGAGCAAACGCTTTGTAAGTCCTAATGCTTTTGTTGGCATATTTGCTAGTGTACTTGCTATACTATTTACTTCTTCTGAAAAACTTTCCGAAGAAACCACTTTATAAACCATTCCTAGTTTATCGGCATCTTGGGCTGAAACTTTATCACCAAGCATCATCAGAGCCGAAGCTTTCTGAAAACCAATCAAACGGGGTAAAAAGAAAGTTCCCGCACTGTCTGGAACCAGCCCGATTTTACTAAATGCTTGGATAAAACTAGCTTTTTCTGAAGCAACCACGATATCGCAAGCCAAGGCAATATTTGCTCCTGCTCCTGCGGCAACGCCATTAATGGCACCGATTACAGGTTTTTCGATTTTTCTAATTCGTGAAATAATTGGATTGTAATGTTCTTCAAGAATTTTTTTAAAACCAGGATTCAGTTCTGGAGAAGTAACTTCTTTTAAATCCTGACCAGCACAGAAAGCTTTTCCACTTCCAGTGATTACAATTGCTCGGACTTCTGGATTTTTTTCAGCATCATCTAATTCGTTTTGAAGCAACAGCGCCATTTCGCGATTGAAACTATTAAATACTTCGGGACGGTTTAGCGTTAATGTTGCTACTTTGTTTTCTATTTGTGTAGTTATGCTTTTGCTCATATTTATTTATTCAGTTTGACTCCTTCCATTCCCAGAAATAGGGGAAGGTGCCGTAAGAGTGTTTTTTCTCCTGCAAGGTCTCAAAGTCCTTGTAGGTATTTATCGTTATGTTTAAGACCTACAAGGAGCCCCGCTGAGAAAAGCAAGAAACCCCTTGTAGGAATCGTTAATCATCTTATTTCAAACATTTAAAATAATCAAAAGGCTCGTGGCAATCATCACATTTAAAAAGTGCTTTACAGGCAGTGGAACCAAATTGACTTACCAAATGCGTATTTGTACTACCGCATTGTGGACATTTCACTTGTTTTTTTCCGTGAAGCAAAACATCTATATCATGGGATTCTGATAATGGGCGGGCAATGCCGTATTCTTCCATCTTTTGAAGTCCTTCTTCGCTAATCCAATCGGTGGACCAGGCTGGAGAAAGAACCAATTCAACTTCTGCTTTTTTACCTATTTCGGAAAAAGCGGATTTTAAATCATCACCAATCACATCCATTGCAGGACAACCGGAATAGGTTGGCGTAAGTTTTATTTTTACAATTCCATCTTCTTCAATTGCCTCACGAATAACACCAAGAGCTAAAACTGAAAGCACAGGAATCTCCGGATCTGAAACGGTTTCCAGAATCGGAATTAAGCTTTCTTCTATGTTTGGTTTTTCTGAAATAGTCATTTGATTTTTAAACAGGAGTTTTTTTCTCTCTAATGAAAGTAGAGATTCCTGCCTTCGCAGGAATTAATTACCACTGCATATTCGGATAGGTGCGCTGCATATACTGCAACTCTGCTAAAATATAGCCCATATGTTCTGTGTGAACTCCTTCTTTTCCGCCTTTGTTGAAATATTTGTTTTCGGGAACTGTAAGTGTAGCATCTTTTAAGACTTCGGAAACCTCTTCGTAATATTTTTCTTTAAAGGAAGCAACATCAATTCCGATTCCTTCTTTCGCCATTGCCTTTTCAGCATCTGTCATATAGAAAAGTTCGTCTGTAAATCGCCATAAATCATCGATTGCTTCCTGCATTTTCATTTTACTTTCGTCAGTTCCATCACCCAAGCGTTTTACCCAATCACCTGAAAATCTTTTGTGATAACTAACTTCCTTTATTCCTTTTTTTGCAACAGCGGCTAGAGTTTCATCTGGGCTATGTTGCAATTTTTCTACCAACATAAAATGGTAAACATCAAATAAAAACTGCCGTGCAATTACATAACCAAAATGCGTGTTAGGTTGTTCTACCAATAAGCAGTTTTTGTATTCTCCTTCAATTCGCAGCATTGCGATGTCATCCTCAGTTTTACCTTCACCCGCAACTTTTGCTGCATATTGATAAAAGCTTCGTGTTTGCCCAAGCAAATCCAAAGAGATATTAGTTAGCGCAATATCGGTTTCCAAACTTGGACCGTGACCGCAGAGTTCGCCCAATCGTTGTGCGAGGATTAGGGAATTATCTGCGATTGTTAATATGTAATTGTATAAATTCTGATTTTTCATTGATTTGAAGTTGAAGTTGAAGTTGAAGAAGAAGATGAAGTCAACTTATTCTACTAATTTAGATTTTTTAATAATGTGACAATGATTCGTATCAATTCGTCATTTTCCTTTTTTAATGGATACATAAATTCATCACTATAAAGTTTAGCCTTTGTTTGGATATTAAGATTCCTGATGCTCTCTCTTAATTCTTTTAAACAAATTCTTAATTTGTTGGCTTTATCCTTATCAGTTCCTGCCCCCATGGCCTCTCCAAAATTTAATGCAGCTGAACAACTTGAGCGTATCAATTGTTTTGCTAAATAATCGGATGCGAATGATTTAGATGGCTTATCATAGATAGTTATAATTGAGGCGGCGAAATCTTCAAATCGACTATCTAAATTGTAATTTTTCATCAAGTTATTTTCTTCGATTTCAATTTCAATTTCGATTTCGATTCCATTTTACATATGCTTTACATCGTCAGGCAAATGATAAAATGTTGGATGACGATACACCTTATCCTGAGCAGGTTCAAACATTTCGCCATTGTGATCTGGGTTGGAGGCTGTAATATTTTTGCTTTCAACTACCCAAATACTTACGCCTTCGTTTCTGCGGGTGTAAACATCGCGGGCATTTTCCAAAGCCATTTCGGCATCGGCAGCGTGAAGGCTTCCGAAGTGACGATGCTCGAGCCCATTTTTACTACGGACAAATATTTCCCAAAGGGGCCAATTTTTTTTCTTTTCAGACATGTGATTTTAGATTTGAGATGTTAGACATAAGATTTTAGACGCTTCTTCTCACATCTAATATTTCACGTCTCATCTCTAATTTAACTTGCTTTCGCTACTTTTTTATTTGCATTCTTTTCAGCATGGGCCATTGCGGCATCGCGTACCCATTCGCCATTATCCCAAGCGTTTACCCTGGCACTCATTCGTTCCTTATTACAAGGACCGTAACCTTTCACTACTTGCCAAAATTCATCCCAATTGATTTCTCCAAAATCGTAATGACCAGTTTCTTCATTGAACTTCAAATCTGGATCTGGCATAGTGATTCCGAGAATATCTGCTTGTGGTACAGTTTGATCTATAAACTGTTGACGTAATTCGTCATTACTCTTGCGTTTTAATTTCCATTTCATGGATTGTTCGGTGTGAACAGACTCTGCATCAGTAGGACCCAACATCATTAAACTTGGCCACCACCAGCGATTCAAAGCATCTTGAGCCATTGCTTTTTGCTCTTCGGTTCCACGGCAAAGGGTTAGCATAATTTCATAACCCTGACGTTGATGAAAGCTTTCTTCCTTACAAACACGCACCATTGCACGTGCATAAGGACCGAAGGAAGTATTACAAAGCGGCACTTGATTTATAATTGCCGCGCCATCTACTAACCAACCAATCGCTCCCATATCTGCCCAAGTGATTGTTGGGTAATTGAAAATGGAGGAATATTTTGCTTTTCCTGAATGTAGTTGTTCGTAAAGTTCTTCTCTGGAAATACCCAAAGTTTCACAAGCAGAATATAGATATAATCCGTGTCCAGCTTCGTCCTGAACTTTTGCTAGTAAGGCTGCTTTTCTTCGCAAGGAAGGAGCACGTGTAATCCAGTTTCCTTCAGGCAACATCCCAACAACTTCGGAATGTGCGTGTTGGCTTATCTGCCGAATATGGGTTTTGCGATATTTTTCCGGCATCCAATCTTTTGGCTCTATTTTCTCATCGCGCGCAATACGGGCTTCGAAAATTTCTTCGAGATTTTTTATTTCTTTTTCGCTCATAATATCATTTTATTAAACCTACAAGGAGATTGCTTCGTACCTCGCAATGATGCCTTGCAGGAAAGTTTTCTAAACGTCAAAATCCACTTTCACTATTTCCGAAATAGGGACGGCTTGACAACTCAAAATATAGTTTTGGGCCACTTCTTTGTCTTCCAAAGCATAATTTACTTTCATTTCAACTTCGCCTTCTATAATTTGGCATTTGCAGGTGCTGCAAACCCCACCTTTACAAGCAAAAGGCAAATCGGCACCGGCTGCTAAGGCGGCATCAAGAATATTGTCAAAATCTTTAGTCATTGTAAACTGGAATTCTTTTCCAGCATCCATAATGGTTACTTCAACTCCTTCAACATTTTGCTTTGCTAAACGTTCGGCTCTTTTTATATCTTCCTCTGATAATCCAGTTACGAAGAGTTCAAAATGTATTAACTCCTTTGGCAAACCGGCATTTATCAGAAATTCACTTACATAATCTACCATTTTTTCTGGACCACACAAAAATACTTCGCTCGTATCTGGAATATCGATGAAGTTTTTGGCCAGAATCTCCATTTTTTCATCGTCAAAACGACCATTGAAAAGATCAATATCGCGGCGTTCTTTAGTAAGGAAATAATAAATTTCAAACCTTCCGAAGTACTGATTTCTCAACTGCTCCAATACTTCCTTAAAGATAATGGATTTAGCGGTTTTATTCACATAAAACAGCTTGCAAGTTGCATTTGGCTCCAATGCTAAATGAGTTTTAATCATAGACACTACTGGCGTAATTCCGCTTCCAGCAGCAAAGAACAAGTAATTCTTGGACTGGTCAGGATTTACATCCACACCAAAGGTTCCACTCGGCACCATTACTTCCAACGTATCTCCAGCATGCAATTCTGAATTTACAAAACTTGAAAACTTACCTTCTGGAATTGATTTAACCGCTACTTGCCATTGTTTTTCAACAGGGCTAGAACACAAACTGTAAGAACGGCGCGTATCTTCACCGTCAATATCAGCTTTTAAAGTTAAATGCTGACCTTGACGGAAATGAAATTTCTCTGCCAAATCCTCTGGAACATCAAAGGTGATTACCGAACAATCGCTCGTTTCTTTATAAACGTCTTTTACTTTTATTTTATGAAATTTCGCCACTTGTATATATTGATTAACAAAACTACAGTTTTTAGTTGAAGTTGCAATTTACAAAAAACACCCACTACCTCCTTCCGTTTTTTAAAATCTAAAAAGAATTTAAAACACAGCTTCCCCTGAAAAAGAGGAAGGAGCTTTACATTCTTAAATCAAAACTGAGTACTTTTGAAATCATGGAAGCAAAGATTGAAACCAACGAGTTGTTGGACCGGTTACCACCACATTTAAAACAGTACATAAAGCCACAGGACTATGAGCAATATACGCCCATAAACCAAGCAGTTTGGCGTTACGTAATGCGAAGAAACGTGGATTATTTAAGCCGAGTAGCGCACGAAAGCTATGTGAAAGGCCTTGAAAAAACCGGAATCTCCATAGATGAAATTCCTTCTATGTATGGAATGAACCGCATTTTAAAGGAAATAGGATGGGCTGCAGTTGCGGTTGATGGGTTTATTCCGCCAAATGCTTTTATGGAGTTTCAGGCTTATAAAGTGCTAGTAATTGCAAGCGATATCCGACAACTTGAAAATATAGAATACACGCCAGCACCCGATATTATTCACGAAGGTGCCGGCCATGCCCCAATTATCGCCAGTCCAGATTATGCGGAATACTTACGCCGTTTTGGAGAAGTTGGCGCAAAAGCTATTTCCAGCGCGCACGATATTGATATGTACGAAGCCGTTCGTGAATTATCCATATTAAAAGAATCCCCACCCCCTACCCCCCTCCCCGAAGGGAAGGGGGAATTGACTCTGGAACAAAGAAATTATTTTATAAAGATCGAAGAGGCAGAAACTCGTGTTGAAGAACTTCAGAATAAGAAAGTGAAACCTTCGGAAATTTCGTTGATTCGGAACCTACATTGGTGGACGGTAGAATACGGTTTGGTTGGCACAATCGAGAATCCGAAAATCTATGGAGCAGGACTACTTTCCTCCATCGGTGAAAGTGTTTGGTGCATGAAAGAAGAAGTGAAGAAAATTCCTTATTCCATCGATGCTGCTTATCAAGATTTCGATATTACAAAACCTCAACCTCAGCTATACGTAACACCAGATTTCGCCTATTTACAGGAAGTTTTGGAGGAATTTGCAAACACTATGGCGGTACGAAAAGGTGGCTGGCGTGGCTTGAAAAAACTTATAAAATCTAAACAACTCGGCACAATAGAATTAAGTACCGGTTTACAGATAAGTGGCAACTTTAGCCGAATGATAAAAAATGAGGATAACGAAGTAGTTTATTTTGAAACCGAAGGAAAAACTGCTCTTAGTTACCGAGAAAAAGAAGTAATTGGTCACGGAATTAGTAGACATACAAACGGGTTTCGTTCACCTTTAGGAAAACTGAAAGGTATCAATCTGTCCATTGAGAATATGGGTCCTCGCGATCTACAGGCTTATAATTTTTATGACGGAAAACCAATTTCCTTTGAATTTGAAAGTGGAATAACCGTGGAAGGATTGAACGTTACAGGAATGCGAAATTTACGAGGTGAATTAATGCTTATCCAGTTTACAGATTGTACCGTAAAGTATAAAGATGAAGTACTATTCACTCCAGAAATGGGTGATTTTGATATGGCAGTTGGAAAAGAGATTGTTTCAGCTTTCGCGGGTGCCGCAGATTATAATTCCTTTGATTTGGTAAATCATGTCTCAAGTAGTGAAACTATTCGTGTACAACTTTCTGAGAAAGAAGAAGAACTGAATACTCTTTATAAAGAAGTTCGAGATATGCGTAATTCTGAGGAAAATGATTCGACAAAGCTTGTGAGCATTTTTAAAACTTTAAAAGAAAACCATTCAACTGATTGGTTGCTTTCTTTAGAGATTTATGAACTGGCAATAAAAACAGATTCTAATTTTTCAGAGGAAGTTTTAAAACATCTATTACATTTGAAGCAAGAAAGACCAAAAGCTGCGCATTTAATTAAAGGTGGATTGGAGCTTTTAGAAATGAACAAAAAAGAAATTACTAATTAAAAAGATCCCCGCCTTCGCGGGGAATATTTATATGGGATTATTAGATTTTTTATTCGGAAACAAATCAAAGAAAATTGAGGATTTTAAAAGTCGAGGTGCCATCATCATTGATGTTCGCGGTAAAGGAGAATACGACGGTGGAGCTATTCCTGGTTCTAAAAATATTCCGTTGCCAAGTATTAATTCTAAAATATCCCAAATTAAGAAATGGGATAAACCTGTAATCACTTGTTGTGCAAGCGGAATGCGAAGTGCGAGTGCTGCGGGTATTTTAAAAAGTAATGGAATTGAAGCAATGAACGGTGGTGGCTGGTTTAGCTTGAGTAAAAAACTGTAAAAACATTCAATTTTTAACTTGAAATTCTCAAGGTTCAAGCTTGTCTCCGAAATTATAAAAAGAAAATGATTCTGTTCTTGGCCTTGGATTTCGGTTTCAATTTCGTTTTCGATTTCTTACAGTTTCAACTTCTGAAGATCTTTTTCCCCTTCAATCGGGTTTCCATTATATTCCAATGTCCAACCCATAGAATTCGTCAAAATGAAAATTTTCTGAAGTTCAGAAACTAGGCGATTTTCTGCATTTGTTCGCAATTCTGAAGCTTCTATTTTTTTTCGGAGTGATTTCTCAATCCTTTTTTTTATTTTGTTATAGTCAGTGGCGCTAAACTGGTTTAAGTAATCCTGTTGCATATCATAATATTCAATATTTGGATTTATTGAAAGCTCCGGTTCTGGAATATGTGTTATCCGTACTGTTTTAGTGTTTTCATCAATCTCCGTTTGTACTTTACTTAAATCATAAGCAATAGTAGCTTTTGCATTAACCACAATCAAGGCTTTTTTACGAGCCGATAATACATCTATATAGAATTTTTTGGAATCATTATAGCTAAAAACCTGTGCGTAGCTTCCTTCAGTAACAATCAGTTTTCCCACATTTTTCAATTCTTTTTGAATAAGTGCGGTATTTGCTTCAAGTACTTCGCGGTTGTCTTTCTTGTTTTCACAATAACGCAGACCGAAAACGATTACAAAGGCAATTACAATTCCGAGGACGATGTTTCTCATAGTGGAAAATTTGATGGGGAATTTAATAAAATTTCATGAGATTGCTTCACTTTGCTCGCAATGACGTTCCATGAAATTGCTTCGCTTTGCACACAAGGACCGCTACAAATCATACTTTATTACAAACATCACAATGCGTGGCATCACAAAATACTGCGAAGTCGTATTAAACTGCTCGTTAAAACTATCGTTGTTAAGAGACTTCGTATTTAAAATATTTGTAGCTCGTACCGAAAATTCCCAAGGACTTTCACCGTGTTTATAATACAAATCGGCATTGAAAAAGGAGTAATTGTTTTCAATGGTTTTCGCGTCATTGGTATAATTGTAGTAATCCCATTCCGCGAATAAATTGAAATCCTTCAAAAACCGAAGATTGACGTTTGCATAAGGTCTATTGGTGTAAAAAGTCTGCTCAATGCCGCCATTGTCGTAATCATTCTTCATAAAACGGTATCCAACTTCAAAATTAGGGAAGGATTTAAAGTTCGAAAGCAGACTAGCATTGTAGCTCTGCGTGAGACTTTGACTTTCTTGTATTTCGTTGTTGATAGTGTTATTGGTTTTACTAAGAAATACGCTTGCATCCAATTTAAACTGAATTTTTTTTACCCTTTTACTAAACCTTCCCACCGCAGAAAATGTTTCATCTGGAAAATTACTATCAAAATTCACAGGGCTACTCACTTGATTGATTCCCACAAATTGCGTGTTTGTTTTTATAGCATCAATTCTTCGGGTATAGTTTAGATTTCCACCAATATTGGTGTAATTAAAAAGGTTGAAACTGAAATACGTTAAGCTATACGTATGAGAAAGCGAATTCTCCAATTCTCTATTCCCTCGAAAAAGTCGATTATAATTATTAAAAACATAGGCTTGGGCATAATTATTCACATCGCTATATTCTGAAGATATTGAATAATCGAAGCGAATATTTTCACTTTTCTTCAATTCTAAAACTACGTTTACCTCGGGTAAAACCATCCAATCATTTTGAGTGGAAATTACCCCCAATTGTTCGTTTTTAAGACTGTAATTGTGAAGCGTGACTCCCGGAGTAAAAATAAACTTACCAGATTTCAATTTATAATGAAGTCCGAAAAAGGCATCCGTAAACGTGTAACTCACATCATTATTGAAATCCTTATCCAAGAATGAATTTCGATTTCCATTATCTAAAATTTGAAAAATGCTAGAATTGAATCTTTGGTTACTATAGGTAGTTCCCACAGTGAAATTAAGATTGCTCACATTGTTAAGAACATAGAAATAATCAACTTTGGCGTCGAGCTTATTGGTTTTTACAGTTTTATTTTGATTGATGCTATAACGGTCTGATTGCACCAAAGGATCAAAAGTATCGGCGTCGCTATTAAAAGGATCCATTGGGTCTATTACTGTAAAAACTCCACGAAACGGAATAGAATCTTGAACCGCTTGATAAAATGGATCTTCATTTTGATACAAGTGTTGCACTCTTGCTGCAAAAATATTTTTATCGTTTAAGGTGAAGTAGGCATTCGCATTTTGATTAATGGAAAAAGGTTTATTTTCCTTCACTTCAGAGATATCATTTTGGTTGCCTCCAACTATTGAAATTGTAGCATCGTCCTGTGTCTGTTTTGAAGTTATTATCAAAGCATCATAATCCAATTGAAAATCCGTGTTTGGCTTATAAGTACTGCTAAGTTTTAGCATTGCTAACTGACTGCGACGGTCGTTAGTAGCATTTGTATTTTCGGTAATTCCCGTTAGAATATACTGGCGAATGCTGTTGTTAACGATGTTTGTTTTGTTATCGCTTAAAATTCCAAAACCGCTTATATCAAGTTTGTTATTGACCGCATAACTAAAGTTTCCAGCAACAAATTTTGCGTCAATTTCCTTTGCTTTATCGTTTTGAGAAACTGCAAAACCGAGGTCGCTATCACTTATACTAAAATTAGTTCCGCCACTCCTATTGAGGTTTTTAAAACCTCCCGTAAAATTGAAATAATCTCGAAATGTGAAAGGTACTTCTCCAATATTATTGAAATCGGTTATCAAGTTAATACTGTACTTCGGGCTGTAGTAAAAAAGTTTTGGATGCGCCAAGTAACGTCCATTTTCGCCACCGTATTCATCTGCTAATCCAGCGCCAGCAGTAACTTCTCCAAACCAGAAATTCTTCTTCCCTTCTTTTAATTTAATATTTACAGCAACATTATCACGATCATTCCCAAGACCACGCATTTGATCCACTTCGTTGTAATTCCGTAGAACTTCCACTTTATCAACGGCATCTGCTGGAATGTTTTTAGTAGCAAGTTTACTATCGCCATCAAAAAAATCTTTTCCTTCAACCATAACTTTAGAAACGGTTTTGCCTTCCACTTGTATTTCGCCATCTTCATTTACTTCAACTCCGGGGAGCTTTTTCATTATGTCTCCAAGTTTCCGTTCGTCACCAGTTTTAAAACTATCGGCATTGTAAACTATGGTATCACCTTTTATGGTTACTGGCATTTCGTAAACGAGTTCTACGTCATCTAACTGGTTTTCCTGTGGATTAAGGATGAAATCAATTTCGATGTTTTCTGCTTCTGTGGGGACATTTACTGTTTGCTCCACAGTTTCATAACCGAGGAAGCTCGCTCTTAAAACGTATGTATCGCCTTTGGGAAGATCTAATTGATAACGGCCTTGGTGGTTAGTAATTCCGTAGGATTCGGTTTCACCAGAAGATTTTATACTGGCTATTACATTGGCAAATTCCAAGGGTTGGCCAATACTATCCTTAATGGTTCCCTTCACCTTAATGCTTTGGGCAGAAAGGGAAATTGAGAAAATCAACAAGAGAAAAGGAAGGATTCTGTTCATTGAAAATTTAATCATTTATTAGGAATAAGGGTTTTTAACCACAAAGGACACAGAGGTTTTCACAAAGCCCACAAAGAAAAGAATCTTAGAATCCACCACCGCGTCTTCCACCTCTATTTTGAAAGTTTTCGCGTAGTTCATCCGTTTTATCCTTAACAATTTTTATGTATTCTGCGCGAGTTACCTTTTTGCCTTTTTTAGGTGGTTCAATTTTGTCTGCGTCTTTTGGGTTCATTACAATTTTGGAACACAACAGCGTGGTTCGGTAAACGTTTAATTCTAAAATAAGTCCAGGTAAACCTGCGTATTCTCCTGGGCCGTTACTCACAGGGACTTGTGGTGTAAACCAAGCAATAACCTCAATTTCTTCAGGAATTTCAATCATATCCATAGGGTCTTGGATTTGAGTTGAATCCGTTTTTATTTCCGTTTTGTTCTTTTCATTGTCGTCAGCAGATGATTCTTTCTTTTTTGGGCGTGCCATACTCAAATCATTAGGATCCACCTTTTTCATTGCAGTGGCCTTAAAGGTTATGTATTGGCCTATTTGTTTGGATTCCTTTGTTATTTGCCAATCCAAGGTTTGAATGGAATCGGTCACTAAAAACTGCTTTCCGAAGAACTCATTTTCCTCGATCATTTCTCCAGATTTAAGGTTTTTATATTGGGCACCTGGTATAAAACTGCCCATCATCATCTTAAGACCTGGGTTTACTGGAGCTGCATCTAGTTTTTCTTCCTCTTTATAAATGGATTCGTCTTTATTAAATGTTAGAATATAGGTTTTCTCCAATGCACTTTTCATTTGAGTCATGACCATCTTTTTCATCTCTTCAGGTATCTCACGACCACCGTCAAAATCATCTAAATCTACGGTCGTTTTGGATTCGTAAAAAGCCTTTCCACTAATGTTTTGGGCGACAGATGTAATCGAAATAAAAAGTATGGCTAATAAAAATAATTTTCTCATTGATTTAGTTTAAAATTTATATGACTAAAAAATAGGTTGTTATTATGAATTCCGCTTCTGTTCTCTTTTCAATAATTAGGATCCCAGATGATTCGTCATAGCAATCATCCACCTATTCTTAGATCTTTTGAACTGCTCTTGGATTTCCTTTTATCATCACTCTTCATCCGTTCGAGCATTTCGGCGTGTTTTCTTTCTGAAATAAAATCGTATTTTTCTTGATCTATCTTTTTCCCTTTTGAAGGTACTTTGATGTCTATTCCATCGGCAGGATTCAGAATTACTTTATAACAGAGCAATGAAACTTCACCTTCATTCACTTCCAAAATTAATCCAGGTAAACCCCAATATTCATCAGGTCCTTGAGACATCGGAATTTGAGGGGTGTACCAAGCCGTGGTGACAACAGTTTCCATTACCTCGTACGCTTCCTCCTCTTGATAATCGTATTTTTCTTTTTTCTCCTCACGTTCGTAGGTCGCTTTAAAGCAGGTGTATTGCCCGATATTCTTGGTTTCCTTTTCGAGGGTCCAAGCTATGGTTTTGAGTTTGTCCTGAATCAAAAAGAGCTTTCCCAAAATTTCGGTCTCGTTAACATAGGTACTGTCTTTCAAATTACGATAAAGAACTTCATTATTGTTGGCTAAGGTAATTGTAACGCCACTCGATGAAGCCGGTTTAGGAGTTTCCAATTTGGCCTCCTCTTCATACATAGATTCTTCGTCCGTAAAGGTAAGTCGATATTCCTTTTGCAGCTGATCCTGTATCTGTTTTATTAAATCGGCTCGCAACTTTTTCTGTTCGGGGGTTTTCGAAGCCGAATCTTCCATTTCCCCTACCTTTTGAAAACTCTTGTAATATGCACGCCCACCAATGTTCTGAGCCTCTGTTGCCATTGAAAAAATTATTGCAAGTAGGGATATGTATATTTTCATTGGTTATAATTTATTGCGAATATAATAGTTATTCGGTTATTGAGATTATAGTTTAATTATTCTAAATATAATATTGAAGAGGTCTAATTCTGGATTCTGATTTCTATCGATTTACCGTCTCCAACTGGAGCATTCTCTCTCATTTCCTTCATTTTCTCGGCTTGAATTTTTTCGAATTCCTCATTCGAAACTTTCTTCCCTTTCTCAGGTTGTTCAATTTTCACACCATTCTTTGGATTTAAAACAATTTGGCTACATAGATAAGTTGAATTACCATCGGTTATTTCCAAAATAAGCCCCGGCAGACCACCATAATTAAATGGTCCCGCGGGAATTGGAATTTGCGGAGTATACCAAGCAGTAATTGGAGTTTCTATCTTTTCTCCAGTTTCCTTATTTTCAGAAACTCGGTATCGTGTTGCTTTAAAACAAGCGTATTCTCCAATGTTTTTGGTTTCTTTCTCCAGTTTCCAATCCTGCTTTTCAATAGTATCTGTAATAAGAAATAGTTTCCCCAGAAGATCACGTTGGTTTACAAAACGCATTTCTTTCAGGTTTTCATAGTAGATACCGAAACCACCAGAACTGCTTATTATAGCCCCAGATAAAAGACCATTTGATGGGCGATCCAGCTGTTTCTTTTCCTGAAAAATAGATTCTGAGTTAGTGAAAAGCAACTCATATTCCTTTTGGGTTTGTTTTTTTATACTTTCCAGAAACCGAGCCTGCTGGTCCTTTGGCATTTGAGTACTGTCCATTTTTATATCAAGCTTCATAAAGGATTTGTAGGTAGCAATTCCGGTTATTTCCTGTGAAAAGGAAAATTGAAATATGAAGCAACAAATAAAAATCGAAAGAAGGTAATTTTTCTGCATCTGATGGAGGTGTTTTTAATAAAGACGAATTTAAACATAATCTGTTACACTAATTCTCGTTTAAAGGTATCTCCACATTTCGTAACTTGCCGAACATATGAAACATTTTTTCATTTTTTTTCTGTTTATAAGTCAATTTGGCGTTGCGCAAAGTCTTACTCCTGTGAGTTCGGTTCCATTTATGGCTGACCGATTTATAGGTGCAGACAATTATAAAAACATGTATTTCATTAAGGATCGAGTAATCAACAAACAAGGTCCGGATGGGGATTTCCTTTTTAATGACCTGCAATTGGGCCGGATAACTTCGGTAGACATTATAAATCCGTTAAAAGTAATTGTGTTTTTTCAGGATACAAATACGGTGGTAATGTTGGACAATAAACTGAGCGAGATTGAGCGTATCAACTTCAATAATCTGCCGCAGTTTATGAACGTAAGCACCGCTACAAACGCCGGCAATAAAAATCTATGGCTATTTAATGTGGATACCCAACAGCTGGAACTGTATAATTATAGCGCGAAATTGCAGACCGTAGTTTCACAGCCATTCCCGGGAAAATTGCTTTCTCAAGCCAGTAATTTCAATTACTGCTTTACCTTAACCGAGAAAAAACTTCGAGCATTCAACATTTACGGAAGTATTTTAAATGAAGTTGACTCTGAAGGCTATCAAAAAATTATTCAACAGAACGAAAATTTGATTGCACTTAAAGAAAATTGTCTTTATTATCTACCGGATTTCGCGAAACGCAATGATGAAGTTTCACGAGAAAGAACACAACTCGAGTTACCGGAGGTAGAAATTAAAGATTTGCAGCTTAGCAATGATATTCTGTATATTTATGACGGCAAAAATTTGCACACTTTTACACTAACCATCCCAAAGAAATAATACATATGCACGTTGCAATTGCAGGAAACATAGGCTCCGGAAAAACTACTCTTACCCGTTTATTGGCAAAACATTACAAATGGCAACCCCATTATGAGGAGGTCGACGACAACCCATATTTGGATGATTTTTACAACCAAATGGAACGTTGGTCTTTTAATCTTCAAATCTATTTCTTGAATAGTCGTTTTCGTCAAATTCTCGATATTCGGGAAAAAGGCAAGAATGTTATTCAAGATAGAACCATTTATGAAGATGCCAATATTTTTGCGCCAAACCTGCATGCTATGGGGCTAATGACCAATCGCGACTTTGAAAACTACCGTTCACTTTTCGATCTTATGGAAAGTGTTACCGAGGGTCCAGATCTACTTATTTATTTAAGAAGTTCAATTCCAAATTTGGTAAAACAGATACACAAACGCGGTCGCGAATATGAAAACTCTATCAGCATTGATTACCTAAGCAGATTGAATGAGCGTTATGAGGCGTGGATTCACGGATATGACAAGGGAAACCTTATCATTTTTGATGTGGACAACATTAATTTTGTGGATGATCCAGAACACTTGGGCGAAGTGATAAATAAAATTGATGCGGAGTTACACGGTTTATTTTAGAGATGAGATTTTTAGACTTAGACTTGAGAGGTTTTGCCTAAAACCTTAACATTTCACAAACGCAACTTTTAAATGTAAATCGTTTTCTTTGAGGAATGCTGAGTAAACTTAATACTTACTCGCATTCCTAGATAAAAAAAATGGCTTCACTATACAACAATAAATTTTACCACCGCGATCTTTCGTGGCTTCGCTTTAACCATCGTGTTTTGCAGGAAGCTGCAGATGAACGAAATCCACTTTATGAACGTATCAAGTTTCTAGCAATTTTTTCTTCAAATTTGGACGAATTCTTTCGAGTTCGAGTTTCAGATATTCGGCAGATAAAGCATCTTGAAAAACCGCTTCGGAAAAAACTAATTACCAAACCCAATAAGGTTTTAAAGGAAATAAAGAAACAGGTAGATATTCAGCAAAACGAATTTGGAAATATTTTTAATGATGAAATTACTCCACAACTAGCTGCGGAAGGAATCCATCTAATTGCTTTTGAAAATTTTTCCGAAGAGCAGAAGAATATCGCCGTTTCGTATTATGAGGAAAGTTTGAGGCAGATTACTAAAATGAGCCGCCATTCCAGTAACGAGGAACATTCGGTTTTTGTTGAGAATGAATGGCTTTATCTGGCTGCGCAGACTTCGAAAGATGAATTCTTTTTAGTGGAAATCCCAGAAACGGAGCCTCGCTTTTTTGTGTTCCCTTCAGAAGATGAAAAGACGTTCCACATCACTTTCCTTGATGATATCCTGAAGTACAACTTACAAAAAGAGTTTTCAAAAGAAATGGAAACCGCTTTCCATTCCCTAAAGATATCCAGAGATGCCGAGCTTTATATAGAGGATGAGTTTTCGGGTAATTTGATGGAGAAAATTAAATCTGCCTTGCCTAAACGCGACACGGGACAAGCCACTCGAATTTTAATTGACCCTGCAATGCCTAAGGATTTTCGTGAGGTCTTGAAAAAAGCCTTGGACGTAAATCACACCGATGTGGTTTTGGGCGGACGCTATCATAATTTTAAGGATTTTATGAAGTTTCCGAATCCTACAGATAAGAAACTTAACAACGAGAAACTACCTCCACTACCGCATCCTGTTATGAAAAATTGTCAATCTCTTTTCGCTGAAATAGACAAGAAAGATCAACTCTTGCATTATCCGTATCAAAGTTTTGATCCGGTGATCAAATTAATGCAGGAAGCTGCCGGCGATCCATTGGTGAAAACAATAAAAATGACCATTTATCGCGCGGCCGACGAATCACAATTAAACGATGCAATTGCCCTTGCTGCAAAAAACGGAAAAGATGTAACTATTTTTATTGAAGTAAAAGCCCGTTTTGACGAGCATAACAACTTAAAATGGGGTGCAATTTTCCGTGAAAATGGGGCACGGGTAATCTATAGTTATCCCGACATAAAAGTGCATTCCAAAATACTTTATATTGAACGCGAAGTGGAAGGAAAAACCAAGCGTTACGCTTATATCGGCACTGGAAACTTTAATGAGAATACCGCCAAACGTTATACAGATTTTGGCTTGATGACTTCCTATAAAAAGATTACCAAAGATTTAAAAAAGGTATTTATGGTTTTGGAGCGCGATATGATAGTGCCTAAAACCAAAGAGCTGCTAGTGTCTCCCTTTACAACCCGTGAACGTTTTACAGCTTTGGTAGAAAAGGAAATTGCACTTGCCAACGCAGACAAAAAAGGACTGATCATTTTAAAAATGAATAGTCTACAGGACAAGGGAATGATAAAAGAGCTTTATAAGGCTAGTAATGCCGGTGTTGAAGTTCGACTACTAATTAGGGGAATGTGTTCCTTAGTACCTGGAATTAAAGGACAGAGCGAGAATATTTATATAACGAGTATTGTTGATCGTTTTCTTGAACACGGAAGGGTTTATCTCTTCGGAAATGATGGCGATGAAAAGATATATGTTGGCTCTGCCGATTGGATGACGCGGAATCTTACGCATAGAATTGAAGTGGTTACGCCTATTTTGGACAAAGACCATAAAAAAACCATGCGTGACCTTATCAATATCGAATTAGCCGACAATGTAAAAGCTCGGATTGTTGATGCTGAGCAGAAGAATGAGTATGTGAAGAATTCGGAAAAGCCTTTGCAATCGCAGTTGGCTATCTATGAATATTTTAAAGGAAAGCAGTAGAAGGACTTTTGGATACACGACTATTTGGAGTCACGACTCAGATTTATAAATACATAGCGCTTAAGAAAAGTGTTAGCAATCTTCAAGTTTATATAAATCCCATTTCTTTTGCGTGTTCAATTGCAGCTTTGCTATCTTCTACGAGTAGGACGGGTACAGTTTCATAGTTTTTAAAAAGGCCTTTTACACGGAGCATCTTCTTTTTATGCTTTACGTTTCGCAGATATATTGCTAAGATTCGTTCGGGATGAGCTTCGGCTATTTCAGTATAAATATCTGGATCGTGTTCACCGCTATCACCTATTAAAATGAAAGACAACTTTGGATAGGTTTTTAGGATATTTATAATTTCCTTTTGCTTCTGCGGTTTCTCTGGCCTATACTTTTTGGCAAAGGGATTAACGAAATCACGAAGTAAAATGGGACCTTTGGGAAAGTTATTCTTCTCCAGAAAAACTTCCAGATATCGATAGAGGTTCCACGGACCATGACTTACGTAGAAAACGGGGTTATCTTCATTAGCCGACTTACCATTTTTCAACATTTTATAGAAATCGACGGCACCTTCCAGCGGAACTCTTTTTTCAGCACGTTTAAGGATAGTATTTTTTACAACTTTCCATTTAAAATGCGACGTTAGACCTGTATGCATTATGGTATCATCGACATCGCTTATTACTCCAAATTTTGCAGTTTCGGCTGGAATAAAAACTTCGCCTTTAAACTTGTTCTCGTTCTGTATCTTTCTTTTCGGAAAGGTTTCAGCAAAGGAAATTTCGTATTGCAAACAGCCGTTTTCATTAATGAACGGAAGGATGTTCTCGATAGCTTGATCTATTAAAAAATAACCTTGACTATCAGTTTTGGTTTCAATTTTACGACCATCGGGAAGTGTCAAGATAAGCTGTGTATTTGTGATAAGATCTGTTTCAAAACGTTTATAAGTATTCCAGACTAGATTGAAAAACCCCTTTTTCGAAAGGTCAATATTCTCATCTTCCAGTGCTCGACCCTTGACGTACAAATGATTTTGAGTGCCATAGCTTCGAAACGTAATAATCTGTATTAGGTCTTTTTTGAACATAGGCTTTTATAAATGCCAAGCATCTGGCCATAGAAACATTAACAACAAACCAAAAGCAATTGTAATTCCGAAGGATACCCCTATCCACTTAGCCAATTGTCGTGTGCCGAGAACAGCAGCAATTATCCCCTTAAAAAGTAAATTTGAAAGTGATGCTAATAAAATTAATCGCCACCCCATAGCCGTGTTCAATCCTCCAGTTTTCATCAATTGTGACAATGATAGTGTTATTGCATCAACGTCTGTAAGTCCACTAATAATAGCAACTACGTAAAGCGCTTCATTCCCAAATTCTTGTTTCGTAAATGCCACCGCTAATAAAATAGCACCATATAATAGTCCAAAAACCAAAGCACTTTTAAACTGGGCTGGATTATCAGGTTCAGGCATCTTTTCATCCCCTCCATTTTTACTAATTATATAAAACAAACCTACACAAAGCAATGCCATTAGAGCAAAGACCGATATAAGCGGCAAGACAAGCTCAGGAAGCTTTTCGGGGATAACCACACCTATTTCAACCATAACACGCAACAAAGCAACGGCAGACGCCGCGGTAATGACAAATGCAGCTAATTTGTTTATAGTTCCTGCATCCTTCGTTTTTCGGGCATAACTGACGGTGGTGGCTGTACTACTAATGAGACCTCCCAAAATTCCGTTCGAGATTACACCAACTTTCTTCCCAACAAATTTATAGATGAAATATCCAACAACACTAATCCCGACAATAAGGGTCACCATTAGCCATATATTCTTCGGGTTTAATACATCGAGTGGGCCATAGGTTTTGTCAGGCAACAAGGGTAGGATAACCAGTGATATTCCAGCAAAAGTCATAATGGCCGCGAGATCCTTTTCTTCTAATTTTTCAATAAAATTATGGAGGTGTTCCTTCAGGTAAAGTAAAATAGCTACGGACCCGCCCACTATAACGGCAATCACCCGATCACCCATAACCAAGTAAGCTCCCACCGCAAACATAAGAAGGGCGGCAACCTCTGTTGTTTGACCTACATCGGCCTCGTTTAATTTTTTGAGTTTTATAATATTGGCTGTTACCAACAAAGCGGTGAGGCAGATTCCCAGTACAGGGAGAATAAACGGATTGCCATAATCACGAGCTAAAAAAGCTGAAATCACCCCCATTATGGAAATGAGAGTAAAAGTACGAACACCAGCCATTTCGTGATCGCTTTTCTGACGTTGGAGGCCTACAAGCATCCCTAAACCAACGGCAATAGCCAAAGTAATAATGTCGTAGTAATTCATAAGAGAACCAAGGTAGTAAAGTTTTGAGTATAAAAACTGATGTAAAATTTCAGCAAATAATATAGGATTTTATGAATAAAAAAACTGCAAGATTTTACTTCTTCATCGAAAAAATTCGGTGGATAAGCGGGAATCTTGCAGTATTCGTTTTTAGCCCTTCAAGAAGCTCTGCATGAGGGTGACCTCAGGGTGACAA
Source organism: Aequorivita sp. (assembly GCA_052105975.1). Lineage (GTDB taxonomy): Bacteria > Bacteroidota > Bacteroidia > Flavobacteriales > Flavobacteriaceae > Aequorivita. Next base: position 145,166 of record JBQEAY010000002.1, read on the forward strand.
AAAATGAAGTTATTTCTTATCCTTCACTTTAATTTTCATTCCATCCACATCTTTCAATTGGTCACGAACTTCTTCTTCGGTACCAGTAAAGGTTTTGGTTTCGGTAGTTTCTACGCCATCAACAGTTCTCTTGATAGTAACCTTTGCCGTTACTTGATCGTTGTTGTTGTTTTTCAACATTTCAACCATCGTTTCGGTTTTGTTATTAAGGTTAGCATCGTCCGTGATAGTACCTCCAGTTTCAATATATTGAATCTGCTTTTCGGTCAACATCGTTTTGTTTCCTTCCGCATCAATAAAGTAATTAGTAGCCGTTGAATCTTCAGGAGCAATTTCTATATCGCCATGATTTCCTAAGATTGGAGCGATTACTAAACCTACCAAACAAGTAAGTTTAATTAAAATGTTCATTGATGGTCCAGAAGTATCTTTAAACGGATCTCCAACAGTATCACCAGTTACAGCTGCTTTGTGAGCCTCACTTCCCTTATATGTCATTTCGCCATTGATCATTACACCCGCTTCAAAAGACTTTTTAGCATTATCCCAAGCACCACCAGCGTTGTTTTGGAAAATAGCCCACATTACACCACTAACACAAACTCCAGCCATATAACCTCCTAATGGTTCAGCACCAAAAACGAGTCCGATAACTACTGGAGTGATTATAGTCAATAATCCAGGTAATATCATTTCTCTCAAAGCTGCTTTGGTTGAAATATCAACACATTTAGCGTATTCTGGCGTACCCGTTCCTTCCATAATACCAGGAATTTCGCGGAATTGACGTCGTACTTCCTCCACCATTTCCATCGCGGCCTTTCCAACAGATTGCATCGCTAAGGCTGAAAAGACTACAGGGATCATTCCACCTATAAACAACATTGCAAGAACGTCTGCTCGGAAAATGTTAATCCCATCAATACCCGTAAAGGTTACGTAAGCAGCGAAAAGCGCCAAGGCAGTCAAGGCGGCGGAAGCAATTGCAAAACCTTTACCAACGGCTGCAGTCGTGTTTCCAACAGAATCTAACACATCCGTACGCTCACGTACTTGTGGTTCGAGTTCGCTCATTTCAGCAACACCACCAGCATTATCGGCAATGGGGCCAAAACCATCAATTGCAAGCTGCATAGCAGTTGTAGCCATCATGGCAGAAGCAGCCAAAGCTACTCCGTAAAAACCGGCAAATTCATAAGAACCGTAAATAGCAGCGGCAAACAAAATAACAGAAGCGAAAGTTGATTTCATCCCAACTGCAAGACCAGCAATAATATTAGTACCAGCTCCCGTAGATGAATTTTTGACAATATCCATTACCGGTTTTTTACCAATGCTTGTATAATAAGCGGTAGTAAAGGAAATAAGTGCGCCAACCGCAAGCCCAATACAAGCAGACCAAAACACGTTTATAGAAGGAATCGTTTTATAACCTTCACCAAAGAATTTCATATTCATAGTTTCTGGAAGCATCCAGTCTATCAAAAACCAGCTCGCGATAAGAGTTAATAGAATTGCAACCCAGTTTCCTGTATCCAAAGCTCTTTGAACCTGAGGTTCTTTTGCATCGTTATTTTTAATACTTACGAAGAATGTTCCAATAATAGATGCTAGAATTCCTACCCCAGCAATAACAATTGGTAGTAGAATTGGTCCCATATTATTGAAACTATCAGTAAATGGCATATCTACAGACATATCGCGGATAACGTAGTTACCCAATACCATTGCGGCAAGTACGGTAGCTACATAACTACCGAAAAGGTCAGCTCCCATCCCAGCAACGTCACCTACGTTATCACCAACATTATCGGCAATTGTAGCAGGGTTACGCGGATCATCTTCAGGAATTCCAGCTTCTACTTTACCAACAAGATCGGCACCTACATCGGCCGCTTTGGTGTAAATACCACCACCCACACGGGCAAAAAGTGCGATACTTTCCGCACCAAGTGAGAAACCTGCAAGAGCTTCAAGAACGACGGTCATTTCACCGTAAAAATCTCCAGGATCACTTCCTATAAATTGCGAAATAAAGAAAAGGAAGAATAAGCTTAATCCTAGTACTGCAAGTCCAGCAACACCAAGCCCCATAACGGTACCACCGCCAAAGGAAACTTTAAGTGCCTGCGGAAGGCTAGTTTTTGCTGCTTCGGCAGTACGGGCGTTAGCATCGGTAGCGATTCGCATCCCGATATTTCCAGCTAATGCCGAAAAGATAGCCCCACAAATAAAGGCAGGTACAATCATCCAACTTGTAGATTCTACCATTGTGGAAACTACAAATAACAGCACCGCTGCGATGACAGCGAAAATAACTAGTAAGCGATATTCAGCATTAAGAAATGCCATAGCACCTTCTTTAATACTTTTTGAAATAGATTGCATGCGCTCATTTCCGGCGGGTTGTTTTTTAACCCAGCTCATTCTGACGAGCATAAATAAAAGGCCGAGTACGGCCATGGCAATAGGAATAAATATGATGTTCTGTTCCATTATTTAACTGATTTAGGTTGGTTTCTTAAATTTTCGATACCAAAAGTAGGGAATTGGTTTGGGATATGAAATGTTTTTTAGACGATAGACATGAGACTTTAGACACCAGACTACTTTTATTTACATTTCACGATTTCCTAAGTAACAAACTGATCATCGACCGAAGATAAAAAGACGTTAGATAAAATGACATAAGACACAAGGCTAAAAAAGAAGTAGGCTAAATTTGAAGTGAATCTTAAGACTTTTTTTATATGGTGGTTTACCTAAATGCTGAAGTATAAATTGGCTTATTAAAAAAATAAAGGACGTAAGACTAAACTCCAAATGAGTTTTTCGTCTTACGTCCTAAAATCTTAAATCTTGTTTTTATATGTACCTCAGTAATTAGATACTAAAACGTCCATGAACTTCTGGAGTGTCTTCATAGCGCTTAATACATTGGTCAAAAATCTCAATGGCTTCAGCGGCATCTCCCCAACCACCAACATCTACGTGTTTCTTTTCAAGATCTTTATACACCTTAAAGAAGTGTTCAATCTCTTTTTTCAAGTGCGGATTAAGGTCCTGCAAATCGTTCAATTGGTTCCAAACTGGATCTGAAACTGGCACACAGATAATCTTTTCATCCTGTCCTTTTTCATCAGCCATATGGAATACACCAATAGCTTTTACTTCCATCACACACATTGGGAACGTAGGCTCGTGACCTAACACCAATACATCTAGTGGATCCCCATCGCGAGCGTAGGTTTCAGGAATAAACCCGTAATCGGCAGGATACATCATACTGCTGAAAAGCATACGGTCAAAACGAATTTTCTTTAGTTCAAAATCGTATTCGTATTTGTTACGGCTTCCTTTTGGAATTTCTATAAGTACGTCGAATGTCTTCTTCATGATAATTTTTAAATAATATGTAATTTATTTTGAGGGTGCAAAAGTACTGCTTTTAGAGATAATTTGAGGTAGTATTAGTAAAGAATTAAAGAGTTAGCCAATAAGAAGCAGTTTTGAGTCCGTGATGAGTATCGTTTTTATATGAAAACTTCAGATCAATTTTTTAATTATCTGATTTTAATTTATTTTAGAGCTATAAAAATTACTTAAAACTAGCGTTATTTTGAAAACGAAATCTTCATTTAGCTTATCATTACTATTCGCCACTAGTCTTGCCTTATCTTCTTGCGGCTCGACCAAAACCGATGTTGCCTGCATTGATGAATCAAAAATAAGCGACGGACCTTGTACCATGGAATACAATCCCGTATGTGGTTGTGATGGAAAAACTTATTCTAATGCTTGTGTTGCGGAGCGGGCGGGGGTTAGTTCTAGTGTCCAGGGAGATTGTGACAAATAGTATAAAGGCTTCAAACTTAAGAAAAGATAATAAGCCTCGAAATTTAAACTTAAATCATTGTTTACATTGCCTAAATTTGAAACTTAAGCTTTGTAAAATATGATTCAAGTAGTTTGTGCAGTAATTATCAAGGAAAATCAGATTCTCATCGCCCAGCGTAGCGAAAAAATGAAGTTGCCACTAAAGTGGGAATTTCCTGGAGGTAAATTAAAAGAAGGAGAAAACGAAGAGCGAGCATTAACGAGAGAAATCAAAGAAGAACTGAATATTGAAATACTTCCTATAAAAAGAATTTCTTCTAACATCCACGATTACGGTTCATTCAAAATAAATTTAATCGCCTACTTATGTGATTATATTGCAGGTGAAATCGAGCTTTTAGAACACAAAGACTTCAAGTTTGTCGACTTTGAGAAATTGTTGGATTATGATTTGGCAGAAGCTGATATTCCTTTTATTGAAGATTTAAAAACACTGGTGCAATGATTGAAGGAATATATGAACAATTAATAACTAAGTTGGTGGCTTCCAAAATTGAAAGTCTTGAAACAAATCAATTCTACATTAAAGAATCCAAGATTGATAAGGAAGAGGCTGCTCAAATTTTATCCAAGCATCTTAACAGCACAATAGGTTATGCACTCTCATTAATCAAGGGGGAACACGCAATTGAAAATCAAATTAAAATTGCGAATAAAATTATTCGAATTTTAAAAGAAGAAATTGACAATAACCAAATTGAAGGAAACCTTGTTGAAGCAGAGGGAAGAATTCTTAAAGCTGTTTTTGAAAAAACTGATGCACACTTCTCCGACCTGGAATTACATTTAAAAGAAATCACTCCTTATACCAGGTTAACCCATAGTGAATTATTTACAGGCGGAAACGTCGGTCTTTCTTTAGAAAGCGAATTAAAAAAGGAAATTCTTTCTTCAAATAGAGTGGATTTATTAGTGTCCTTCATCAAGTGGAAGGGAATAATAATTCTTGAAAGGGAATTGCGAGAATTCACAGAAAGAGGTGGAAAATTAAGAGTCATTACAACGACTTATATGGGTGCTTCGGATTATAAAGCAATTCAATTACTCTCCAAATTACCGAATACAGAAGTCAAAATATCCTATAATACTGGAAATGAAAGATTGCACGCCAAAGCATATTTTTTCTACCGAAATACAGGGTTTCACACTGGATATATTGGCTCCTCAAATTTCTCACGCACTGCATTGACAGACGGTTTGGAATGGAATCTGAAAATCACTACCAAGGAAGTAGGTCATATAATTGATAAGTTTCAAAAAACATTTGACGTTTATTGGCAAAACAATGAGTTTGAATTGTTTAATGACGAAACACATTCTGAGAAACTCATCTCTTCACTTAGGTCAGGGAAAATGCCACATCAAAGCTTTAATAACCTGGCTTATTTTGACTTGAAGCCTTATCCCTATCAAAAAGAAATATTAGAACAACTGGAAGTGGAGCGCAGTGTTCACAGTAGATATAAAAATTTATTGGTCGCAGCTACCGGGACAGGAAAAACAGTTGTTTCCGCTTTCGATTATAAGCAATTTAAGCAGGAAAACGAAACAGCGAATCTTCTATATGTCGCTCATCGAAAGGAAATTCTAACACAGGCGAGGTCAACATTTCAAGGTGTTTTAAAAGACAATAATTTTGGAGAATTATGGGTCGATGGAATGGTACCTGACAAATTCGATTTTGTATTCGCTTCTGTCCAAACTTTAAGAAATAAAATCGACGAACTTTCTTTAAGTCCTGAATTTTATGACTTTATAATTATTGACGAGGTCCATCATATTTCAGCTTCAAGTTATAGACCAATACTAAACCACTTTAAACCAACAATTCTTTTAGGATTAACTGCTACTCCAGAGAGAATGGACAATGAAAATATTCTAGATGATTTTTGTGATAGAATTGCAGCAGAAATAAGGTTGCCAGAAGCCTTAAACAGGAAGCTTTTATGTCCGTTTCAGTACTTCGGAATTTCAGACAGCATAGATTTGTCTCAGGTTAGGTGGGAGAATGGAAGATATGTGCCTAGTGAATTAACGAAATTGTATTTAGCAAATGATAGACGTGTTGGTGAAGTAATTAACAACGCAAATAAATATTTGAGAGACATTAATGATGTTAGAGCTCTAGGATTCTGTGTAACCATTGAACATGCCAAATATATGGCCGAAAAATTCACATTAGCCAATCTAAAAGCTCACTATCTCACAAGCGAAAACTCGAGAGAAAGAGAAGAGATTAGAAGAAAACTAAGAAATAAAGAAATCAACTACTTATTTGTTGTGGATATATTCAATGAAGGAGTAGATATTCCAGAAATTGATACAGTTTTATTTTTGAGACCAACAGAAAGTTTAACCGTATTCCTTCAACAACTTGGAAGAGGACTAAGATTATCTGAAAATAAGGAATGTCTGACTGTATTGGATTTTGTATCTAACGCAAGACCTGAATATAATTTTGAAAATAAATTCAGGGCATTAATTGGTAAAACCACGACTCGTGTGCAAAAAGAAATTGAAGACAATTTTCCACATTTGCCATTAGGATGTTCAATTGTGCTTGAACAAAAAGCGAAACAAAGTATTCTTGAAAATATTATTGCTGCAACAACAGTTAATAAAAGACAGCTTATTCAGAAGATTCAAAATTTCGAACACCAAACCACTTTGCCCCTCACATTAGCCAATTTCATTTCTTTCAATAATATTAGCTTACAAGCCATTTACAAAAAAGGAAGCTGGAAAAGACTCCTTCAAATGGCTGGCAAGCATGAGGACTTTGATAGCACTTACGAAAAGGAGATGGTTTCAACCATTTTGAAAAAATGGCTTTCCACCAATTCTACAAGTTATTTCCAATTTATTTTGAATATAGCAAAGCAAGGATTTGAGCCCAAAATAGAATCATTAGATGAGGAGGAGAAAACATTGCTTTTGATGCTACATTACGATTTTTGGCAGGCTGCGGGTGGTTTTGACTCTTTAGAGGATAGTATAAAAGCAATAGGCAAGAATAAAATACTTGTTGATGAAATAATAGAAGTTTTAGAAATTCTAATTGATGAAATTAGTTTTAAGGAAATAGACATAGATCTTCCATATAAACAACCTTTAAAAGTTCATTCCCGTTATACTCGCGATCAAATCTTGGTAGCTTTTGGGATGAGTACTTTTGATAAAAAGTCATCAAATCGAGAAGGAGTTGCGGAAAACAAAAATCTTAATACCGAGATTTTATTCGTGGACCTGATTAAATCAGAAGAGGATTTTTCACCAACTACTATGTATAATGATTATGCAGTGAGCGAAACATTGTTTCATTGGCAGTCACAAAATCAAACCCGTTCAGACCGTGGCAAAGGGTTGACATACATTAACCATCAAAACCTAGATAAGAAAATTCTACTTTTTGTTAGAGAAAAGTCTAAAGATGAATTCGGAAATACAATGGGTTATGTTTTTATTGGAGAGGGAAGCATAGAAGATTATTATGGGTCAAAACCAATGAGCGTAAATTGGAATTTAAGCGAACCCATTCCACAATATTTATGGAATGCATCGGCAAAAATGTCGATTGGATGATTATGTAGCTGAATATCTTCATCGCAAAACCTGAAAATTAAATCGAATCTTCGGAGTAGGGACAGGTCGCGACCTGTCCCTACGGTGGCACAATTAAATTCCTTTAAAAAAATCATCTAAAAAATTTATCCGATTTCCAATTCGATGGATTTTGATCAATGTAATTTGAAATGTTGCGATAGCTTTTATCGGTTCTGATGATACGGTCGTGAAAGGAACGATGCCACGCAAAATCCAAAAATCCGGCTTGGTGGATCATTTTTGAAGATGTGGTTTGAAATGCCCCAAACAAACTTGACAGGGATTTTATTTTAAGGGATTTGTCTTTAACTCTCGAACTATCTATTTCAAGGATTGCGTGGACGTGATTGGGCATCACCACATAATTATGTAACACAACATACCGATATTGAATGGCTAACCACAATAATCTATCTTGGACGATTTCACCATATTTATTCAATACCATTATTTTATTGGATTCGGATGAATCTTTTTCATTTGATTCTGGTACGGACAGGTCGCGACCTGTCCCCACGGTGGAAACGATTTCCCCCAAACAACAGACCATTCCCTTGACACAATTTGTGACGAAATATAAATTATCACGCGAATAATCATATCCTTCCATCCTATTTCGCTTTCTATCTTTCACAATAAATCCAATTGAATTGCCTAATAAATATAAATAAAATTCACGTAAGTACGGACAGCTCGCGAGCTGTCCCTACACTGGCATCAATCAATTGGACACGTTAGGACAGGTCGCGACCTGTCCCTACGCAAAACATCCATAATGATATATTAATGTTGCGCGATAACAGAAATGCCTTTCGTAATTTTGCAAATTCTGAAAAATTCAATGCAAAACAAAAATCGAATCCTTGTAATCCTTACCCTGGGCCTGCTATCTGCTCTGGGGCCATTTTCCATAGACTTATATTTACCAGGATTTCCCGAGATAGCGCGCGATCTGAATTCTACTACGGGGCGGGTGGCGCTTTCCCTATCCAGTTATTTTATTGGAGTGAGCGTTGGACAAATGATCTACGGGCCTTTATTGGATCGGTTTGGAAGACGGATTCCGCTTTTGATTGGACTGTTTATTTATTTAATCTCTTCTGTCTTAATCGTTTATGTAAGCTCGGTAGATTCTTTGATTCTCGCCCGTTTTGTACAAGCACTTGGAGGATGTGCGGGAATGGTGGCTGCACGTGCATTGGTACGCGATCTTTTTCCGGTATCCGAAACGGCAAAAATATTCAGTTTACTTATGCTGGTGATTGCAGTTTCGCCAATCGTTGCCCCTACGCTCGGCGGTTTTGCTACGGCGCATTGGGGATGGCATTCTATTTTTATAATCTTGACAGTGCTAGCGGCAGTTAATATCGTTTTGGTTTATTTCTGGCTTCCTTTGGGGGCACCGCCAGATACAACACTATCTTTAAAACCTAGATCGATTATCACCAAATTCTGGAGTGTATTTAAAACACCACAATTCTACACCTATACCTTGACGGGATCTTTTGCCGCAAGTGGCTTATATGCCTATATCGCTGGCTCTCCCCATGTCTTTATGGAGCTTTACGGTGTTTCTGAAAAACAATACGGATGGATTTTCGGGATTATTGCCATGGGTTTGGTAACGGCTAGTCAAGTAAATACATTATTGCTAAAAAAATACACGAGCCAAAAAATTGTAAAAGTTACATTAATATGTCAGGTTATTGCGGGAGCGCTCTTGTTTTTCGGTACCATATTCAACCTTATCGAAATGTACTCAATGATTGTTTTAGCATTTCTATTTTTAAGCACACAAGGATTTGCTTTTCCAAATACCTCAGCCTTGTCCTTAGCACCCTTTGAAAAGAGCGCTGGAACAGCCTCTGCACTTATGGGAGCACTCCAATTGGGAATCGGTGCGCTGGTTACTGCACTGGTATCCATGCTGAGCGATGAGACTCCGCTACCTATGACAGGAATTATGTTTTTATGTGCAATTATTTCTGTGGCTATGCTCTATTTGGGCAATCGAAAAATAAAGAGTCTGAAACGCGTATCCGTTACTTAGGCGAAATCTTCTTTTCTACCAGATGTCATTGGGCACAAACTCTTTCAACAACATCAGAAATTTTTTGAATGGTAGTATCATCTATAAGTTGGTGCCGCTTTCTTAACCATTCTGTGGTATTATAGCCTATATTGACTGTTCCTTTCTCATCTTCCCAAACCATTACTTTCATCGGTAAATCAATGGCTACAGATTGATTGTTTTGCATAAGACGTGTTCCAATCTTGGGATTCCCGAAGAGAACAACTTCCGTGGGGCGAAGTTCTAAGCCCTTCTTTTTGGCTTCGGCTGCATGGTTTATATGAGCAAAAAGGTGCCAGTCTTCAGTCTCTATTCTTTTAATTATATTTTTGACGGTCTCCTCAACCGAAAGCTTACTTCTTAAAGTTTTTATTCCATCCATGGGTACTGTTTTATAATTGAAGTATACTTAAATATAAGGATTTTGAATTACAAATTATTACCTAATCGGATTTGGAACTGAATGAATTCCATTTAACCGAATCCGGTACGGAAAGGTCAATTTCCGACACCTTGGGTATAGACAGGTCACTTTCTTACACCTTGGCCTGGACAGGTCGCGACCTGTCCCTACTTAAACCTTCGAAACCGGGTAAGAAAAACATAAAACGTTCCATAGGAAATAAAACCGATAGCAGTTACTGTCATTAATATCCTTCCAAAAGTAGATTGATCCAAAAACACAAAGGCATCCTGGATGCCTTTAATATCGTGATTACCAGTGTATATACCGGCTCGGAGGAAGAAATAGGCAATAATAGCCACGACAAAAGCGCGTGCATAGAATCCAAATCTACCCACCGATTTGATAAGACGATAGTGCTTATGGCCTTCCAAATTAAACTGATCAAGCAAGCCACCCTTAAATGCGCCTACACTAAGAACAATGCCTTGAATGGCCAGAATAATACCAATACAAACAAAAATTACAGATAAAACGGTAGGATTCAAAAAGTCGAGATAACGCGTTGTGGCATCTCCTTTATACGAACTCGTAAATAGATGATAAAAAGCAAGAAAGGCGATAACGGTATATACTAAACCTGTAGTGAAAAGCCCGAATCGCGCTGATTTGGATTTTCCATTATCCCCTGTGCTTTCCGGATCCTTGATGCTCTGCACAAACATCCAATAGGAATAACAGAGTAACCCCAGACCCAAGAGCAGCAGCATGCCTCTTCCAAAGGTTTGTTTTTTTAAAAACGTAAGTGCCTGAGTAGTACCCGAGCTTTTACCCCCCATACTCAAAGCTGCCAAAAGCGATAGCACACCAATCACTAGATAAATAATCCCTTTGGAGATAAAGCCAATAATAGCGATGGTTTTGTAGGATTTCTTCACAAATGAAATTTATTTATACTCAGTTGAATAACAAAGTTACGATTACAAAGTGTATTTGCATTTTAAACTCATATAAAGATATTGTTGTTATGTTTTTATGAGCCCTGTGCAAATATGATCTGCAAGACATATCTTCCTGTTATATTTAAGAAACGTCTCGTGGCATTGTTAAATCTTTAATAACAAGAAAATAACACGAAGATAATATGTCTAAATTTAGGTATGCTAAATATCCAAAATCCATTTATTGCGTGTTACTTTATTTCACAGACACTCCAAAAAAAAAAGATTGCATTCATTGAAATCCACAATTTCAGAGGTACAAACATTTAAATTTAAACTCATGGACACTAAGAAAGACGATAAAAATACACAACAGCATCCAAAGGATCCTAAAAAGCAAAACAAACAACAGGAAAAAGAATACCGAGAAGAGAAATCGGGAAAGTATAAAAAACCTGATGAAAAAGATCAGACTGATCAAAATTCCACCAAAAAGTATGAGAAAATCAAAAAGAAGGAAGGCAAAGAACTGGATGAAGATTGATGAAAATTAAAAACCCTAATATTAAGTTTTTTGGATTATTTCCATTTAACAGGAATTATTCCAAAATATTAAAATGATTTTGCTACATTTGTTTTCCCAGCAAACTCAGGTATGAACACATCACTTTTCGCAGTTATAGACGTAGAGACCACCGGCGGTGGTATTGCCGGTAATAGAATTACCGAAATCTGCATTGCACTTGTAAAAGATGGCGAAATAGTTGACAAATATACTTCGCTGGTTAATCCTGAGCGTGACATTCCACAGCACATTACAGCCTTAACGGGAATTGATAATGAAATGGTAGCAGATGCCCCACGCTTTTTTGAGGTAGCTGAGAAAATAGAAACTTTTACGCAAGACGCTATTTTTGTAGCGCATAATGTGAGTTTTGATTACAACGTAATCCGCGGAGAGTTTCGACTTTTAGGGCAGCATTACAATCGTAAAAAGCTCTGCACTGTTAGACTTTCACGAAAATTGATTCCTGGACATCTATCATATAGTCTTGGGCGACTGTGCAACACTATAAATATACCACACCTTAACCGTCACCGTGCGGAAGGCGATGTTGATGCTACCGTAATACTTTTTCAACGCTTGCTTTCGTTAGATGAAAATTCGGAAACTATAAACACATTCCTTAATCCGCGATCTAAACAAGCCACGCTTCCACCTCACTTACCAGCAGAACAGATTGATGAACTCCCGGAAGATGCAGGTATCTATCTTTTCAAAAACCAGAAACATCAGGTAATTTATGCGGGGAAGGCAAAGAATATTAAGAAGCGAGTGCTCTCCCATTTCTATGATAAAAAGACGAAAGAATATCACTTAGGGCAGGAAACCCACTTTATAGATTTCGAACGTACAGGAAATGAATTGGTTGCTTTATTAGTGGAATCGGAACATATTAGAAAGCACTATCCAAAGTTTAACCGAGCACAGAAATGGCCCGCTACTACCTATCAAATTATTAATTATGTAAACCAACGCGGAATTATTCAATTGGCCTTGTCAAAAACCAAGGTGATTAATGATTCAGTTAGTACTTTCTACAATAGAACTGAAGCCACCGAAAAACTGGAGGAAATCTGTGAGACTTTTAAACTATGTCCGCGTTTTTGTACGCTACAAAGCAATTCTGAAAAATGCTCCCACTACCGCATAAAAAACTGTGAAGGAATTTGTGAGGACACAGAAACTGTAGAAGAGTACAACCTGAAAGTAAATGCTGCTATGCAGTCGTTAAAGGAAAACAATCCGAGCTTTGCCATACAGGGAAAAGGCAGAACCGAAGGTGAAATAGCTTTCGCACTAGTAGTTGAAGGACAATACAGAGGCTTTGGTTTCTTCGACCGAAGTGATGCCATCTGCAATATTGAAGATTATGAACCTTTTTTAAAACTGCAAAGAGCCACCTATCATACGCACGCTATTATAAGAAGTCACCTAAAAAAACATGGAGAACGTAATTTGGTTCATTTTGAAAAGCCAATTGAGCTTACAAACCATAGGATTAAGGCAATGAAAAATAGTTCTGCAAAAGCTGATAAGGAGGATGTTTTTGCGCATTGGAGTTAAACCAACATTTTAATCCGCGTAATGCATGATTTCGCTTAGTTCTTTTTCTTTTTTTTTCTTTTCGTCTTCTATATCATAGTCATCTTGGAGTCCAAGCCAAAATTTAGCGGAATTTCCAAAATATTTACTCAGGCGCAAAGCAGTGTCTGCAGTGATTCTACGGTTTCCTTTTACGATTTCTGAAATTCTTGTCTGAGGAATTTTCAAGTCTTTTGAAAGTCGGTAAGCTGTAATCTCTAAGGGCTCAAGAAATTCGTACTTTAAAATTTCACCAGGATGTATGTTTGCTAGTTTTTCCATTTTTCTTATTTTAATGATAGTCAATTATCTCTACTTCACTCGCATTTCCTTTTTCCCAAAGAAAGATTATTCGCCATTGTTTATTAATCCGAATACTATAAAATCCATTCAGTTTCCCGCTCAGTTTTTCAAGCCGATTTGACGGTGGAATTCGCAAATCGCTTATGTCTTGTGAGCTATTCAACATCCTCAATTTTCGACGGCCAACTTTCTGAATTTCAATCGGCATTTTCTGAACTCGAAAGCCGTTCCAGATTTGTTGGGTTTCTTTTTTGCCAAAAGAAATAATCATAATTCCGCTTTACGTTACTAACGTCAAAGATAAGTATAAAATTTAAATCTAGGAAGGCGTTATTTAATTGTAGTCTAAGAAGATAACGTACAAATGAGTAGAGACACTTATTGGGATATTGGAAACCGAGTAAACCTCTTCCTTTCGTCTTATTTTGAAATGACGGATATTAATCAAGCTTTGTATCAAGCCTAACAGGTCTTTTATCTGTTAGGCTTGAGAAAGATTTGTTAGTTTCGATAACAATATCTCATCAAAGCTCGTGATCACTCTATCTGCTTTACTGTAATCCTGATTGGCAGAATTTGGGCTTTTAAAACCTACGCAGTAAATATTCGCAGCGTGTGCCGCTAATATTCCATTTGTAGAGTCTTCAATCACCATACAATTATCACCGTGTTCTTCGGCGAGTTCTGCAGCTTTTATAAAAATTTCTGGGTGAGGTTTTGATGCTTTTAAATCGGCACCACTGATTTTTGCCTTGAAATATTGGTTGAGATCAAACCTATCAAAAATGCGATTGATGTTCGGCATAGATGCAGAAGATGCCAAAACCAAGGTAAGGCCGTTTTCATGATAATCTTTTATAAGCTCATGAACTCCATCCAAAAGAGCAAGGCTGGAATCGTTTTCAAAAAGATATTTAAAGTGTTTTCGCTTAATAGCGACCAATGTTTCGGGAGTTTCAGAAAGATTAAAATGCTCACATAAAGTTCTGCAAATTGGTAAAGTGGCTTGTCCTGTAAAGCTATCATAAAGATCTTCGTTCACATCAATATTTACTTCGTCAAACATTTTGAAGTAGGCTTTTCGGTGTAATGGTTCGGTGTCAACAATAACTCCATCCATATCAAATAGTACGGCTTTCAGCATTTCTTTATTTTTTTTCAAAGATACTATTGATTGTTGAATGCCTGTAATATTTCAGCAAGTAAGTAAATTTTAAAAGAAAAGAGTTACCTAAGAATAAGGTAAGCATTTCTGATGTTTGCATGATTAAATATATAACTATTTCAACAGCGTAAAATAGAAACACCTATCAATCAACAGGTATTTTTACCGGTTAAAGAATACATCTATCTCATGTCCGGTCGAGCGCAGTCGAGACCTTAAGACCTCTCGACTGCACTCTAGGAGACATCACTCCCAAATTCATGAAGAGCAAAAGAAAGTCTGTATTTAAATCTGCTCTATTAAATAATTAATTAAATCGGTAGTGGTAACAATCCCAACCAGCTTTTCATCATCTACTACTGGTAGGGCGTGAAACTCTTTTTTTGCGAGAATTTCTGCAACCTCTTTTATCGTCGCAGAAGATTGAACACTTACGAGATTTTTAGCCATTACCTGTTCTATTGTGAACATATTATATACTGTTGTATCTACATCATTCTCATCCTCACCAATGGAATCAGCAAAACTAATACGCAAGAGATCCGTATAACTCAACATTCCAATAATAGCTGCCCCACTTACTACAGGGATATGTCTTATCTTTTTCGACTTGAATATACGTTCTGCTGTCTCTAGATCATCCTTGCGATTTAAAGTAATAACAGTTTTAGTCATAATTGATGAAATCGGTTCTCTTTTTTTCATAATATCTATTGTTTTAAATTCTACTATAAAATTCTGAAAATAGTTCCATTTGAGTTATGACAATGGTCATTGAAAGGAATAGAATAATGGTTTCAATTTTTTTAAGAAGCTAAAGTTCAAGATTTAGTAAATAATCCTCAAAAGAATTTCACGAGGAATTATTCCGAAATATCTAATTCGAAAAGAATAAAAATGATGTAATTCTTGAAGTCTTTAAGCTAAAGAAATTAAACTGAAGTTTCTTGTTTTAATTGAGTCAACAGCTCAAAAGAACGCAAACGCGCTTTTTGATCATGTAAATAAGCTGCAATAATAATTTCGTCTACTCTCGTTTCTGAAATAAAACCAAGTATCTTTTTACGAACTGTTTCTTTACTTCCCACGAAAGCATATTGCATCATTTTAGAAACATGGGCTTCTTCCATGGGACTCCAGAGTCCATTCATACTTTCAACTGGCGGCGGAAGTGGCGAGCGTGTGTTTCTGATAATATTAAGCATAAACAGCTTCATACTCGTCGATAGATATTCTGCTTCTTCATCAGTTTCTGCGACAACAACATTTATACACGCCATGGTATAGGGCTTGGTCAATTGTTTGGAAGTTTCAAAATTCCCGTGATACAGACGTAAAGCATCATGTAAATGCGTTGGTGCGAAATGGCTGGCAAAAGCATAGGGCAAACCCAATGCACCCGCTAATTGTGCACTATAAGTACTAGATCCCAAAAGGTATAATGGCACTTCCAATCCTTCTCCCGGCACCGCTCTTACCAAACTGTTTTGATTTGTTTTTGAAAAATACTGCTGCAATTCCTGTACATCATTTGGAAAGTCGTTAACAGTTTCCATTCTCTCTCTTCTAAGAGCTCGAGCAGTATTCTGATCAGTTCCTGGAGCACGTCCCAAGCCCAAATCAATCCGGTCCGGGTATAGTGTAGCAAGAGTTCCAAACTGTTCCGCAACAATTAGCGGTGCGTGATTTGGCAACATAACCCCACCTGAACCTACGCGAATAGTTTTTGTGTTTTCAGCAATATAACCAATAATTAATGGCGTAGCAGAGCTAACAAGACTGTCGGTATTGTGGTGTTCAGAAATCCAAAATCGCTTATAACCTAAATTTTCAGCATGTTGCGCCAAAGCTAGGCTATTCTCCATTGCCGATTTATGGTCACTTCCCTGAATTACAGGAACAACATCCAATATCGAAAAAGGGATGTTAATTAAATTCTCTTCTTTTGTCATAACTATTATATTTTGGCTCTTTGATATTGTAGTGGCCAATCTACGTCTACGTTTAATTCTTTAGCCGCATGAAGCGGTAAATAAGGATGCCTAAGAATTTCTCTACCATAGAGAATCAAGTCGGCTTTTCCTTCTTTTAAAATCTTCTCAGATTGTTCTGCTGTAGTTATTTTTCCAACGGCTCCTGTCAAAACACCAGCTTCCTTTTTAATCTGAGCTGCAAAATCAGACTGATAACCTGGGACACTCGGAATAGTTGCTTTTGGCACATTTCCTCCTGAGGAAGTATCGATAAGATCAACACCCAACTTTTTTAATTCAACTGCTAGTTTTACCGAATCTTCAATCGTCCATCCTCCCTCTGTCCAATCGGTAGCTGAAATACGAACGAAAAGTGGTTTCTCATCTGGCCATTCCTTTCGGACGATTTCAGTAACTTCAAGCAAGAGGCGGATTCTGTTTTCAAAACTCCCACCGTATTCATCGGTGCGATTATTAGCTAAAGGAGAGTAAAACTGATGGAATAGATAACCGTGTGCAGCGTGAATCTCAACAACATCATATCCCGCTCTATACGCACGCAGTGTGGCTGCTTTATAATCATTTTTTACTTTCTGAATCCCTTCAGCGTCCAAAGCGATTGGTGCAGATTCACCTTCTCGAAATGGCAAGGCTGAAGAAGAAACGGTTTGCCAACCATTTCTAGCATCTGGCACTATTTGTTTCGCACCCTCTTGTGGCAATTGATGGCTTGCTTTTCGTCCAGCGTGCGCCAATTGGATTCCTATTAAAGCATTGTGAGCATGGACGAAATCTACAATCTCTCTAGGTTTTCTTATATGTTCGTCATTCCAAATACCCATATCACCATAAGAGATTCTACCTTCTGGCGAAACGGCTGTAGCTTCCTGAATAATCAAAGCCGCACCTCCTACAGCACGACTACCCAAATGCACTAAGTGGAAATCGGTGGCATAACCATCAATACTACTGTACATGCACATTGGCGAAACAACGGTTCGGTTTTTAAAAATTGTATTTTTTATTTTTAACGGGGAAAAGAGGATGCTCATTTTTATTATTTATTGTTTATTTCTATTATTTCCACCGATATTTAAAAAGTTTGCATCTCCGTTCGTTTGAACTTTCGTGCTGGTGACCGGTAATTAGTATTGTTTATATTTTCTGTTTTGGAGTTCGTAAAAATTTTACAAATCCGTAGAACCTTCGTTTTTTTAAATAGGTAAAATCTTGTTCGTAATGATATGCTTCTCTTTCAAAGGAAATATTTCGGTAAGCCAAATAGCGATTCTTGTATTGTACCCAACGAAAAAGAAACTCGATGGCATACCACAGATAGAAAAAAATTAGAAGTAATTCCAATTGTTGACGTAAGTGGATACTTTCATGGTTTATAAAGACCAAATCTTCTTTTAAAGATTGATGCTTCAAGACCACGAACGGCCATAGGGTAATACCGTTGAAATTTTTCCGTAGAAATTTTGGGCTTACAATTAAAATCATTTTCTCTAGATACATTAATTCGAGATTCGGGATTCGAATTAACAAATCCTGAATCCCGAATCTCAAAATAAGGTCCTGAGTATCCGCCGTGGCAGATGTATCAAAAATCTATATTAGTTCTTTAAAAACTGACGCAACACGTATTGCAGAATTCCTTCATTTTGGTAATATGCAACCTCAATTGGAGAATCCAGTCTTGCGAGAACTTTGAATTCAACTTCCTTACCATCATCAGCTTTGGCAGTTACGGTTACTTTTTTCAAAGGAGTTAAGTCGCTTTCAATACCAGTTATGCTGAAGACTTCCTTTCCAGTTAATCCGTGAGATTTTGCGGTTTCACCATCTAAATATTCTAATGGCAGCACACCCATCATAATTAAATTACTTCGGTGAATACGCTCGTAGCTTTCTGCCAAAACAGCTTTTATTCCCAAGAGAATCGTTCCTTTGGCAGCCCAGTCACGAGATGAACCACTACCATACTCTTTTCCAGTGAGTACAATTAACGGAGTTTCATCTTTAATATATTTTTCCGAAGCATCAAAAACTGTCATTTCTTCACCAGTAGGAAGGTATGTTGTATAACCACCTTCTTTATCGGCTAACTGGTTTTTTATGCGCACATTGGCAAACGTACCGCGTACCATTACCTCATCATTACCACGTCTTGAACCATAACTATTGAAATGTTTCTTTTCAACACCTCTTGATTTCAGGTATTTTCCAGCAGCCGAATCTTCAGCAAATGCTCCTGCTGGCGAAATATGGTCTGTAGTAATACTATCACCCAGCATCAATAATGCTCTTGCTCCCTCAATATTTTTAAGAGGTTTAGGTTCGTCAGGAAGGTCGTTGAAAAATGGCACCTCTTTGATGTAGGTGGAATCATCATCCCATTGGTACAATTTGTCTTTTGGAATCTCTAAATTCTGCCAGATTTCGTTTCCTTCAAAAATCTCATCATAATTCTTCTTGAAATCTTTTGGCGTAAGTACTTGGCTCATTACTTCATTGATCTCATCATCTGTAGGCCAAATATCTTTTAAGAAAACATCTTTCCCATTTCTATCGCAACTCAAAGGTTGGGTGGTAAGATCAATGTCCACTCTTCCAGCTATTGCAAAAGCAACTACCAGCATAGGTGACATTAAAAAGTTCATTTTTACTTGGGGATGGATTCGTGCTTCAAAATTTCGGTTCCCAGAAAGAACTGAAGTTACAATTAAATCATTGTCTTCTACAGCTTTTGCAATTGCTGGTGGTAATGGGCCGGAGTTTCCAATACAAGAAGTACATCCATATCCCACTAAATGAAATTGTAGGGCTTCAAGATCTTTGAGTAAATCTGCTTTTAACAAATAATCGGTAACCACTTTAGAACCCGGCGCTAATGATGTTTTCACCCAAGGTTTCACGTCTATTCCATGTTCTCTGGCTTTCTTAGCTACCAATCCTGCTCCTATCATTACAAAAGGGTTTGATGTATTGGTACAGGATGTAATTGCAGCGATAGCCACAGCACCATCTGAAAGCATGTATTTTTCGTTACCATGAGAAATCCATACGGTTTTTAGACCGTTCTTCATTTTAGCTTCTTCAACTTCTACATCTGGGTACAAATCGTGGGATTGTTTTGAAGGTTGACTTCCGCCCTCTTCCTTCCAGCGAACAATAGCCTCTTCACGATCCTCCTGCTCAATATAGGTTCTACCAAAAGTAGCATGTTCCAATTCAATAAACTTCTCCTTTAAATCTTTAAGAAGAATTTTATCCTGCGGTCGTTTAGGTCCAGCAACTGTTGGGCGAATTGTTGAAATATCCAGCTCAACAACATCGGTATATTCAATTTTATCTTCATCTTGACGCCATAACATATTCGTTTTACAATAATCTTCCACCAACTGAATCTGTTCTTCACTTCGGTTACTACCTCGCATGTATTCCAAGGTTTTATGATCTATCGGGAAGTAGGTTATAGTACAACCAAATTCTGGTGACATATTACCTATTGTTGCTCTATCTGGCACCGAAAGATGATCCAATCCTGGTCCAAAAACTTCAACAAATTTACCTACAACACCGTACTTTCGAAGGATATCTGCAATTGTAAGCACCAAATCTGTAGCTGTGGAACCAACAGGTAGTTTTCCTGTTAGTTTAAGTCCGATAACTTCTGGACTGATAAAATAGATAGGTTGACCGAGAATTGCAGCCTCGGCCTCAATTCCACCAACACCCCATGCAACGACTCCAATTCCGTTTACCATTGGTGTATGGCTATCTGTCCCCACTAATGTATCTGGAAAAACCATTCCGTCGCGTGCAATCGCACCTTTGGAGAAATATTCGAGGTTTACTTGGTGGCAAATTCCCATCCCTGGAGGTACCACACTAAAATTGTCAAAAGAACGCTGTGCCCATTTTAAAAAAGTATAACGCTCCTTGTTTCGTTTGTACTCCTCTTCCATATTTTGCTCATAGGCGTATTGGGCCGCAAAAAAATCAACTTGCACACTGTGGTCAATTACCAAATCTACAGGAATAAGTGGATTTATTTTTGAAGGATCACCTCCCTTTCTAGCCATTTCGGCACGTAAGGCTGCAATATCAACTACTGCGGGAACCCCTGTAAAATCTTGCATAAGTACCCGTGCAGGCTTAAATGCAACATCTTTTTCGCTTTTTTCAGGCTTCCAATTTAGAATTGATTCTAAATGTTCCTTGGTTACTGAGAAATCATCATAATTTCGCAGGGCATTTTCAAGAAGAATTCTTACTGAAAAAGGAAGTTTATCAATATTGTGCCCTTGCTTTTGAAGTTCGGGTAAACTGTAATAGGTTGGCTTGTCTTTAGCAGTATCAAGCGTTTTTTTTAGGTTGTATATATCTTGTTGCATAGTATAGGAGATTTTATGCAACTAAAATTAACGAATAATACCTGCGTCTGCACAGAAAGCAAGTCCTTTAACAAGCCGTTAACAAGTTGTAATACGAGTTAAAAACTACATATACTTTCTAACTTCTTTTTATTGATTTTGTTTGGGTGCTAAGGCAAACCAATTCATTTAGTATTTTAGCCTGATGATTGCCATCTCCAACAAAACAAAAAATTATCTGTTTGCTGCTGCCAAGATTTTGGTTTTGGGAATAACTTTCGGATATATTTTTTATAAAGTGAGCAGCAATAAATCATTGGACCTTGGAGTGTTTATAGCTGCCATTTCATCTAGAGGAATGGCTTCAGGATACCTGATTATTTTATTTCTACTTTTTGCCACAGCTAATTGGTTTTTTGAAATTCGGAAATGGCAAACTTTGGTTTCTTCTTTTGAAAGAATAGACTTTAAAACAGCGATGAAACAGAGTCTAGCTTCTTTGACAGTTTCCTTGGCAACACCAAATCGGATTGGAGAATATGGTGCCAAGACTTTATTTTTTGAATCTCAGAACCGAAAGAAAGTATTACTACTCAATTTCTATTCGGGCGCAATCCAAATGTTAGTTACAAGTGTTTTTGGAGTGATTGGGCTATTTTATTTAATTCAGAAGTTCAATATCGCTTTCTCTTATAAAAGTCTTTTGATAATTGTTTTGATTGCAATGCTAGTCTTTACTATCGGCTATTTTTTAAAGGAAAAAGAATTCCTGCTGAAAGGTTTCTCTATTGCGAAAGCAATACGTTTTTTTAAAAAGACTTCCCTTTCCATTAAACTGAAAACCACCGCTTTTTCGATAGTTCGCTATGCAATCTTTAGCTCTTTATTCTTTGGATTACTATTATTTTTTGGAGCAAACATCGCAGTTTCGGAAGCTTATTTTCTAATTTTCGCGATGTATTTTCTTGTATCCATATTACCATCACTTTTTATTTTTGATGTTGTAATCCGTGGTGGAGTCGCTGTTTGGTTATTCTCGTTCGCAGGAGTTCCTGAATTGGTGGTTTTATCAACCGTATTTGCAATGTGGTTTTTGAATTTTGTTTTGCCATCACTTTTGGGAAGCATTTATGTTGTCACCCACCAACTCACCACCCGATGATTTGGTTTTTCTTAATACTTTTTGCCGTCTATTTTTTTTCGATGATGGCACTGGTTTTTGGGTTTATGAAAGTGAATATATTTTATTCAAGTGACAATCCTGCTAAAACCCATTTCAGTGTTATAATCCCTTTCAGAAATGAAGCTGATAACCTTCCTGATCTTCTGAAAACAATTGAAAGATTAAATTACTCTTCAGAATTGTTTGAAATCATTTTTGTGAATGATGCTTCCGAAGATAATTCCGAAACGATCATTTCCGAAGCAATAAACAAGAGTAGATTCTCAATAAAACTCATTCAGAATAGACGTGTTTCCAATTCTCCAAAAAAGGACGCCATTTCTGAAGCAATTTCAATGTCAAATCTTGAATGGATTGTAACTACCGATGCCGATTGTAAGCTGCCGCAAAACTGGTTAAAAACTCTTGACTCTTCTATTCAAGCAAATAACCCAGTGATGATTTGTGCACCTGTGAAGTATGAATGTAACAACAGTTTTATTGAAAATTTCCAGCAATTAGATGGATTGAGTTTGCAGGCAGTAACTATTGGTAGTTTTGGTTCTAAAAATGCCTTTTTGAGTAATGGTGCAAACTTGGCATATACCAAAAGTGCCTTCTTAAAAGTTAACGGATTTTCAGGTAATGATCACATTGCCAGTGGAGACGATATATTCCTCTTGGAGAAAATGAAAAACGAATTTCCTCAACAGGTTCAATTTTTAAAATCGAAGGAAGCTATAGTTTCTACTAAGCCGCAGAAAAACTGGAAAAGTGTTATAAATCAACGTATCCGATGGGCTTCTAAAACTTCAAAACAAAAGAATATAACTTCACTTCTTCTTGGTTCGCTAGTTTTCTTAGTAAATATTTCGATTCTGACATTTCCTTTACTTATGATTTTTAATTCTGAAAATCTATTATTTTATTTATCACTCATTACTTTTAAAATAATAACAGATTTCATTTTTGTGCGACAAGCTGCTCAGTTTTTTGATGTAAAAATTCCATTTTGGCGATTTCCGTTGCAGACATTCGTCTATGCTACAATAGTATTTATTGTGGTTTTTGGGAGCCTCCGCGGAAATTATTCATGGAAAGACCGGAGCTTCAAGAAACACTAATAAACAACAACTTAGCACTCCAGAATCTTTGCACAGTTTAAAGTACTCCATTAATAAAATGAGAGTTGCAATTAGATTAATTATTTATCTTAGCTATAGTTTAAAATCTAAGCTTATGAGGTATTTCCTTTCAATTTTCGCTTTATTTCTTCTACTTTCCGTTGAAAGCCTGCACGCGCAACAGCAATACATTGTTGATGGACAAACCTATACTTTAAATACCGAAGTGGAAGGAACCTTGACTTTACTTTGGAACACGATTGACGGCGAATACCGTTATTTTTCAAAAAAAGGCAATCAAATTGAAGACCTTAAAAACAAAAAACAAAAAGGCGGTTATAAAGAAGAGTATAAAGAGATACTGAAACAACAAACCAGTGACGCCACAGTGCCAACTGAAAACCTCAGATTTACCTTGCCTAATTTATCTACCTTTTTTGAGGAGTACAATAAAAAGATAGATCCTAATTTTGTCCAGAAGAAGAAAGAAGAATCAATGGAACTACAATTGCGGCTTGGAGTTTTTGCTGGTATAAGCAATAGCGTTTACACCGAAAATCCAACTAATGCACTTCAGCCCATTGCCGGTATTGATCTTGAATTGGCAGATGCCGTAAAACTAAAAAGACACGCCTTGGTATTGCGTTTTAAACAGACTTTTGAAAGTAGTGATTACAAATATTCAGCTTCCCAAATTTCTTTAAATTATCGATTTAAATTTGTAAAAACATCGAGGTTTGATGCTTTTGTCAACGTTAAATTTGCTGCGTTTACCTATTCTAAAAAAGAGATTTATGTGCTCAGTGGTCCTGAAGATACTTTAAAGTTAAAATCTTTTTCTGGATCGGATTTTAGTGCACCCGTAACCTTTGGAGTTGGCGCAGACTACAAAGTGGGGAATGGTTATATAACTTTTAACTACAACGATATTGTGGCCTTAAGCGTAGATAGCAATGATGAATTTCCCATTGATTTTGCCCTTGGCTATAAATTCAATTTGTAAGAAATCAGTTAATTTGTTTTGATTATTACTGGTAAAGTAAATTGCGTTTTCACCGGAATTCCACGTTTATAAGCTGGAGCCACAGGTTGGAGGGAATCGATACTTTGTAAAAGCCACGTTTCTAAGTGTGGAAATTCTTTTTCTAATAGCGTATCCATTTTTATTTCGCGAATAGAAAGCTCTCCTTTTTTACTCACTTCAAACCTCACTTTTACGGTATCGTAAACATCACGAGCGGCCACCATACCTTCATGACTTATCGATTTATAAAGCTGAGTACTTATGGTATTTATAAAACAATCCCTTTGTTCGGGTTTTTCAAGAGCATTTTTACAATTTGAAAAAGCAGGATAGTTATCTACGTCTTGCCAATTTATGGTTCCCATTTCTTCCTTATATATTTCTTCGGAAGAAACTTTTTCGGTCTCAAAAAACTGGCAGGAGGTTGCCAGGAAAAGAATGAAAATAAGAATAGACCAATACTTCATTTGAGAATTAATTCGACTTGAAAAGTACAAAATTACTCAAACTTAATCAGTTGTAAAATGAAGTTCCTTTTTTAAATCCTTTACCCGAAGTTTCGCTAAGTCCTGCATACGTCCGTTTTCAGAATATTTCCTTAAATAGTCTTCATAATACTGCAGCACCACCTTTTTATCGGCAAAATAATTATCTGCAGCTATTGCCATTCTGAAAAGTGCTATTTCATTATTGGGATTATTTAAAAGCGCGCTCTTTAAGGCTTTTATTTCATTTTTATAATCACTTTTTCGATTATAGAGTGTCGCCAGCCCTAAATAACTTTCAGACAAGGGAATCTCTTGAAGTGCAATGGCAATATCCATATGTCGTTCTGCATTATTATACTCCGATAAGCGTCGATATAAACTGGCAATTTCAACATGCCATTTCGGGTTTTTATCATCAAAAACCTCAAGTAAGATTTTATATTGATCCAAAGCTTTTTCAAATTGATTTGTATAGGAATAACAAGATGCCAAGTTTTCGTGTATTTGGATATTGTTCTCACCAAGTTCAATTAGTCTACTATATGTCGAAATAGCCCCGTGACAATCTTTGGTATGGAATTGCTTCAA
Source organism: Aequorivita sp. (assembly GCA_052105975.1). Classification (GTDB taxonomy): domain Bacteria; phylum Bacteroidota; class Bacteroidia; order Flavobacteriales; family Flavobacteriaceae; genus Aequorivita. The sequence goes on from JBQEAY010000002.1 coordinate 170,433, forward strand.
GCCAAGTAGCGTTAGAAACCTAATACTGGAACTATTCACTGACAAACCTTTACTGACGAAAGTTTCTGACTCATCAAATTTTCTATTTTCAATATAATTCCGGGCAATTTTGTAGACAGCGTTAATATGATTCGGATTCAGGAGAAAAACCTGTTTATAATATTCTATTGCGCTAGAGTCTTTTTGAGCTTGTTTTACCAGCCCTCTTTCATATATAAAATTTGGGTTCTTGGGATAACGGTCTTGAAGATTTTGAAGAATACTATCGGCTTTTTTATAATTCGATAATCTCATCAGAAACTTCGCATATTCAAATTTAATTTTAGGATCCCCTTTACTCTCGCTTAGTGCTTTTTTAAAATATTTTCGAGCTTCAATATTGTTCCCGGTTGCTTCGTAACTTTTGGCCACTTCGTGATAACGCTTATTTTCAATGAAATACGGTATTGCTTTATTGTACTCTCCTATTTCAAAAAGACTATCTGCTTTTTTCGAAACAGGTAAAGCCGAAACAGTTTGTGCTTCGGCTTTAAATATTAGTAATAGAGCAAAAAACAGTACACTTATTCTCATTCTACCACTTCAAAAACTATAGGCAAGGAATACAACACTCCTACTTTCTCACCTTTTTGCTCTCCTGGCTCCATTTGTGGAAGGAGTTTTACTACGCGAATTGCTTCTGCCTCCAATTCTGGAGTGTTCGACAGTGAACGAGCTGTCACATCTGCTATTTTTCCAGTTTTATCAATTTTAAACTGCACGGCAATCCTTTGTCTTCCAGAAATATTCAACTCATCAGCAAGGCCAGTGTCGAAGTTTTCATTGACTAATTTAGCTATTTTAGTCGACATACACTTTTTCATTGTCTCGTTATCCCCAGAGCAACCAGGATATGTTGGCACCTGGTCAATTTCGGAGAAAGAAAATTCAACGTCTCCTTTATTTATGGGAGGAGCAGGAGGTGGTGGTGGGATTGGAATTTCATCAGAAACCTGTTGCTGTTCTTGAAGATTTTCTGCATTGTCGGAACAGGAGGTATATATCAGCATACCTCCTAAAATTGGAAGCAACAACAAATACTTCATTAATTTGATTTTTCGTGATTTTGATTTTTGTAACATAATGATTCGTTTTTTGATTAATGATTGATTGAAAAATGTATTGATGAATGATATTCTTTCGGTTTGAAATACGTCCGAAAGTAAGTTTTGATAGTATTGTCTCTTGTCTTTTTCGGCTGTAACCTCAGCATCTGCTATAAACTCGTGAAGTGTCGTAATTCGGCTTTGAAACAGAAAGACCATCGGATTAAACCAAAAGATAACACGAAGCAATTCAAAAAACAAGAGATCTAAAGAATGTCTTTGCTCTATGTGTATTTTTTCGTGAGCAATAATGCTCCCTCTATTTTCTTCGGAAATGTTTTCACCTAAAAAAATAGTGTTTGAAAATGAAAATGCAGAATCAGTTTTCGGAAGGATTATCAGTTTATAGGTTGGAAATATTTCTGAAGATCCAATGGATTTTAGTTTTTCTATTTTATAGAATTTCCAAAGAAAAAACAATGCACTCAAGAAGCTTCCGAGAAGCCAAATACTCAATACAAGCGTAAACCACAAAGAATTCCCACTTGAAACCATTTCTGAAGTATTGCCTCCGATGAATACTGCTGGCAATTCAAATACATATTCTTGTGGTACGTTTTGTTGAATATAACCTATCGTAATGAATGGCAATAAAAAGCTCAAGACCGAAGTTAATAATAGATATATTCTGTTTAAGTTGAAAAAAGTTTCCTTTTTCAGAAAGAGGTCATAAACTGCCAAAAATAGAATTTGAAAAGCGAATATTTGTAATAAGGAATGTATCATTTTTCAGTTTTTTCAGAATTAATTTCTTTCATAATGGATTCCATTTCTTGGATACTGATGTCGTTTTTCTTCATAAAAAAGGAAACCATACTCTTAAACGAACCTTGAAAATAACCATCCATTAGTTTGTTTAGGGATTGGTTACTATATTCTGTTTTCTTCACTTTTGGAAAATACACATGACCTCGCCCCTCTTTTCGATAATCCACAAAATCTTTACTTTCCAAAATCCGAACGATCGTTGAAACCGTATTATAGGCGGGTTTTGGTTCAGGCAACTCTTCTATTATTGAAGCTACATTCGCTTCTTCTAAATCCCATAGAATTTGCATAATATCTTCTTCGGCTTTGGTGAGTTGTTTTGGTTTTATAGACATTAGACGTTAGGTTTGAGATGTTAGATATGAGATTTTAGACGTAAGATGTTGTATCCTAGACTACAAATGTAACTAAAAAATTAGTTTAAACTAATTTTTTAGTTACAAATTTAAATAAAAAAACCTCGCAACCTAAAAAATGCGCGAGGTTTTGGGTTCTTAAAACAAGGAGCTTACATCCACACTGTCTTTTCAGCAATCGACGTTTTCCGTGTTCCTTCGGGTAGATCACCATCGTATTTTCCCATATAGAATAGCCCAATGCAGCGTTCTCCTTCATTCAGTTCAACAAGTTGTCCAACATGCTCTATAACTCCTGGAGAGCTCCAATAGGCTCCTATTTTCATTTCGGAGGCAGCCAGCCACATATTTTGAACCGCCATTGCAGTAGCGGCGATTTCTTCCCATTCTGGTAAACTTCCCTTCGCTTCTCTTTGAAAGCAAATTGCAATCACACATTTGGCTTGCACAGACTTTTCAATAAGCTTGTTATATTTATGTTCTGAGAATTTTACTGCAGTTTTTTTATAAGTCTCCCCCATAAATTGCCCAAGAGCTATCTGTGATTCTCCATGGAAAACCTTAAAACGCCACGGTTCTGTTCTTTTATGTGTAGGCGCCCAATTAGCCGCTTCTAGTATGGTTAAAATCTCTTCTTTGGTTATTGGTTGATTGTTATATTGTACAGGAAATACTGCACGACGGTTCTTTATAGTTTCTGAAATCATTTTACTTTAAATATTAGATGTGAGAATAAAAGTAATACTTCAACTACAGCTTATCTCAGTTTCAAATATAAAAAATCCCGCACTAGGCGGGATTTTCTCAATTTCGTAGCAATTTGATAATTAATCAAATTTCATATTATCAAAAAACTCGTTGACCTGCTCTTTGGTTTGGCCAGTCTTTTTTTGGATGCGACCTTTTAACTCGTCTTCCTTACCTTCTTGGTAATCTAAATCGTCATCTGTAAGGTCTCCCCATTGTTGTTTAAGTTTTCCTTTGGCAACATTCCAATTACCTTTTACTTTGTCTGAAAATGCACTCATAATTTGTTGTTATTTAAAGGTTATACTTGATTTTTTATTCTGTTATAAAGATACAGGAATTGTTCAGTGTAAAAAGTGAAGGTAGGGTTAACGTGTGTTAATTGATGGTTAAAAGGAGATTACAAATGGCATTACCAATATTTTGCGTAGGAATGGTGGACAATTATTAAAATTTCTGAATTACAAATAGAATTGATAGTGCATTACTTTTCATGTTTATGAAGTTTATGAAAAGTGGGGCACTCGAGAAATTATTTGGGGCACCTAGTGGGTACCTCAAATATGCCAAAAACGCATCAATATCGTGTTAAAACAAAAAAAGCCTCTCCGTGTGGAAAAGCTTCTCATCGGTTCTTCCCGATAGCTATCGGGATTAAACCACATCCTCTGTCGCTAAAGCTTTAGAGGACAACACAACATCTTGTTGCGGTCTGGACGAGACTCGAACTCGCGACCCCCTGCGTGACAGGCAGGTATTCTAACCAACTGAACTACCAGACCAAATTTTCAACCTACCTTTCGGTAAACCTCAACAACAGTTGAGCAAAGTGAAAAATTGTTACCAATACATTTTGGAACTAATCCCTTGCTGTATTAAGCGGTGGCAAATATACTACTCCATTTCAATCTAACAAACTATTTTTTAAAAAAAATGAATTTATTATTCTAGTTTAATATAACGTTCTCAAAAACTGCTTATTGCCAACGATAACCGAAGTTTAAATATTGAACATAGAACCATAGACACCGAAAATATCAAACTGAGAACCCCCAGTATTTATACAGGCCATTACCAACTACCCACTAAAAACTCACCTCTAATCAACCAAACTTCTGCCTCTCGACCAAATAGGTGGTTAGAATCTTGTTGAAGCTTTCGTTGATGTCAGTTAGAACATATTTTATTCGGTATTGTGCACAACGCAATTGAAGCTCCTTAAAGTAATCCTGTACGGCATCTTCATATTGCTCCTTTATATTATCTGCATAAAGGTTTACGTGTTCGCCTGTTTCTACATCCACAAAACGTTTGGGACGGTTGCTAAAATTGAAGTTGACTTCTCGTTTTTTGTCGAATGTGTGAAAAAGGATTACTTCGTGTTTGTTGTATTTTAAATGTTGCAACGCCTCAAAAAGCTTCTCTTCTTCGGTGTCACTTTGAAACATATCTGTAAAGAGAAAAACTAAAGAGCGACGTTTTAGCTTTTCGGCAATTAGATGTAAATGCTCATAAGTCTTAGTTTCAGTCTTTTCATTTGAAGACAGCAAGGCCTCATTCAACTTTTGAAGTAACATTTGATGATGACGCTCGCTTCCTTTTTCCGAAGCGTAGAATTCATATTCATCACTGTAAATACTCATTCCAACAGCATCTCGCTGCCGTTTCATCAAATTCATAATTGCAGCTGAAGCCAAAACCGAAAATCCAATCTTATTCAATGAATTTATATTGAATTGTTTCAGTTTTGGATAGTGCATTGAAGTACTATTGTCCAAAATAAGATGGCATCGTAGATTTGTTTCCTCTTCGTAACGTTTTGTGTAGAGTTTATCGGTCTTCGCAAATAGCTTCCAATCTATATGTTTGGTACTTTCACCCTGATTGTAGATTTTGTGCTCTGCGAATTCTGCCGAAAAACCATGAAACGGACTCTTATGAAGTCCCGAAATAAAGCCTTCTACCACTTGCTTGGCAAGTAGTTCTAGGTTTTTAAAACCCGTTATCTCATTTATTTCTTTTTCTATATCCACGCTTCGGTACAATTTTCAGTTAAATATTGAAACGAGTTTAAATAAAAATACAAGTCTCCAGTTTCTGAGGGTTATTACTCAATTTTTTTCCTCAGAATAAACATATCAGCCAGGTCCCCGTCAATAATATTTCTATCTCCATCCAATAGCCAAAGTTGATTTTCCCCTACTTTAAGCGGAATTGGCTCACCATCCGTTTCTAAATCTATTTCCGAACCGTTTTCACCCCAATAAAAAGCACCGCTTCCCTCATATTTAGTATCCTCAGGCTTTCCAATATATGTTCGGGAAATAGTATATGTTTTATCGTTCTTCAATTCCAAAACAACTTTTATCCCCTCGCAATCTGCACAAGGCGTAGTACCTTCATATACTCCGGCCCAATCAAGCGAGTTTTGAGAATTGTGGTCATCAACGATTTCTGAAACCATAGTATCCATAGGGTCCTCTGAAGTAACCTCTTTCTTTTCCTCATTTTTGCATCCCAACATAACAGTTGCTGCTAATGCTATTATTAATGCTGTTTTTTTCATTGTTTTGTATTTACTTATTGATCAATTTCCTCGATTGATGAACTCTAAAAACATAAATCTACCAGTTTGCATTTACAATATGTCCTAATCCCTTTTTCCGTCTTGAATCTTGATACCTGTTTGTCCTGTTATCAAAAATCGTAATTCCAAAAGTCCTGGCCTGACTATCCTTATTTCATAATTCCATCAACAATACCATACTTCACAGATTCTTCGGCATCCATCCAATGATCACGGTTAAAGTCTTTCATTACTTTTTCAAATTTCTGTCCGCAGTTATCAGCTAGAATGTGAGCGCTGAGCTCCTTGGTCTTTAAAATTTCCTGAGCTGTAATTTCAATATCACTTGCAACTCCGCGAGTTCCACCGCTAGGCTGGTGAATCATCACTTTAGCGTGTGGCTGAATAAAGCGTTTGCCCTTTTCTCCAGCCGAAAGCAAAATACTTCCCATTGAAGCTGCTAGACCAGTACAAATGGTAGAAACTGGGCTTTTTATTTCGCGAAGGGTATCATAAATAGAGAAACCCGAAGTAACGTATCCACCCGGGCTATTGATATAAAACTTAATTTCATCATGACTAATTGCATCCAGATACATCAATCTGTCTACAACGTGACGGGCGCTTTTATCGTCCACCATTCCCCAGAGAAAAACTTTGCGCTCCTCCAGTAATTTACTATCTATTTTATCTTGTACTTTATTTGTTTTTTCCATAGTCAAGCCTGCAAATGCAGGTATCTTTTTAATTCAAATTTCAATTTTTATCAAAGGAACTCTACGTATTCAGCAGAGTTAATTAAGTAATTCTAGTTTGAAAAACCGCTCCCGTTAGGATTGGGTAAACAGCTTTACAATTTCACTAAAATAACAAAAGGCCTAGCAATATGCCAAGCCTTTTATAATTTTATTTTTTCAACGAAATCTTACAAAAGCGTATCAATGGCTTCTGCATAAACGTTTTTAGGAGCAACGCCTACTTGACGGCCTACAACCTCACCGTTTTGGAAAACCAAAACCGTTGGAATGTTTCTCACTCCATATTTTGCAGCAAACTCCTGGTTTGCATCTACATCGACTTTACCAACTATGGCTTTGCCTTCGTATTCTTTACCAATTTCTTCAATGATGGGCCCTACCATTCTGCAAGGTCCGCACCAGGCTGCCCAAAAGTCAACCAATACCGGTTTGTCACTTTTTAAAACCGTTTCTTCAAATGTTGCGTCTGTTATTTCTAATGCCATAATCTTGTTTTTAATGAGTTCCCAAAAGTAATGAATTTTATATGATATAATAGAGTGTTAATATATGTTTAGGAAATACATCTATCGATAATTTCTATTCATATTATTTATTGAAACCTATAAAGTTTTTTCTATGGTCAATTTAGTTTATAATGTACCTGTTCTTTATCAAGCTCGACCAACAATTCTTTTGAAATATTGATCTTGTGCTTTCTACTAGGCATGACAAGTTTTATTTTTTCGTCCATTTCGTAAACAACAAAAAACAATTGTTTTTCACCTTTATGTATTTGCATTAAATCTTTAATCGCATCTATTCTTCCATCTTCCAAATCACTTAAAGGAATTTGTAGAGTTAATTTCTTGCAATGGTTTTCCATCACGTCATGAAGTAATTGAAAGTTGTTATACTGAAGACGCGGCTCTCCCTTTTTACCAGTATCGCGATTCGTCCAGCCTTCTTTCACATAAACACGGCCATAGATAAAGGAGTTGGGAACCAAGAAATGGCGCCACTTTAAATACTCCTCCCCAAAAATCTTGAAATCATAACTGTCCTCATAGTCTTCCACTGTAAAAATAGCCCAACCTTTCCCCGCTTTCGATTCTCGGTGCTGTACATCACTTACCACACCTCCAAAAGTCATCTCTTTATTCACAAACATCTCTAAGCGGTTAAAATCTGAAACCTTGCAATTAGTGAAGCTTTTCATTTCAATTTTGAAATCGTCAAGCGGATGACCAGAGATATAAACACCAACTACTTCCCGCTCTTGTTTCAGCTTTTTCATGGTTCCCCATTGCTCACACGGCGGTACTTCTGGTTCGGGAATCTGCACTTCGCTGGCATCACCAAACAGACTTACCTGAGAGGAGTTTTGCGTTTCCTGATACTTTGCGGCATAGCGCAACACTTTTTCAAGAAACATAATACCGTCCCCTTCATCGTGAAGATATTGAGCCCGGTGCGTATCGAAGCTGTCAAAACCTCCAGCAAGCGCTAAGTTTTCAAAAGCTCTTTTGTTTGCTGAACGAAGATCAATACGTTTAGCCAAATCAAAAACCGATTTGTATTTCCCATCCCTTCTATGTTCAACAATAGTTGCTACAGCGCTACTACCTACTCCTTTTACCGCACCCATTCCAAAGCGGATAGCACCTTGGTCATTTACAGTGAATTTGTGAAAGGATTCATTAACGTCTGGCCCTAGAACATTCATTCCCATTCGCTTGCATTCCTCCATAAAGAAGGTTACTTGCTTTATGTCGCTCATGTTGTTACTCAACACTGCCGCCATATATTCTGCGGGATAATGTGCTTTTAAATATGCAGTTTGATAAGCAATCCACGCGTAACAAGTTGAGTGAGATTTGTTAAATGCATAACTCGCAAATGCTTCCCAGTCCTTCCATATTTTTTCAAGTTTTTCGGCGTCGTGACCTTTTTCTGAAGCTTGAGCAATAAATTGCGGCTTCATCTTGTCGAGTACCGCTTTTTGTTTTTTACCCATCGCCTTTCGCAAAACGTCTGCTTCACCTTTTGTAAACCCAGCCAATTTCTGAGAAAGCAACATCACTTGCTCTTGATAAACGGTATGACCATAAGTCTCTTCCAAATACTCCTCCATCGCCGGAAGATCATATTCAATTTCCTCCTCCCCATGTTTACGTCGAATAAAACTAGGAATATACTCCATCGGTCCTGGACGATATAGCGCGTTCATTGCGATTAAATCTGCAAAGACCGTTGGCTTTAATTCTTTCATATATTTCTGCATTCCGGCAGATTCATATTGGAAAATCCCAACCGTCTCTCCCCGTTGGAAAAGTTCGTATGTTTCTACATCGTCCAGCGGAAAAAAGTCTGGATCGAGATCTATATCATGCTTATGCTTTACAAGTTTTACAGTGTCTTTTATAAGGGTCAAGGTTTTCAGACCAAGGAAGTCCATCTTGAGCAGACCAGCATCCTCAACCACTGAGTTATCGAATTGGGTAACATAAAGATCGGAATCTTTCGCTACGGAAACCGGCACGAAATCCGTTATATCACTCGGCGTAATAATCACTCCACAAGCGTGGATTCCTGTATTTCTAACGGAGCCTTCTAGAATTTTCGCTTGATTTATTGTCTGCGCTTCCAAATCGTTTCCTTCGGAAAGATTTAAAAGTTCCTGTACTTTCGGAAGCTCATCGCTCCGGAAACGACTTTTTAATTCTGCAGGGCTTAAGCCGAAGATTTTGTTCAGCTTAGTCATATTCGGAATAAGCTTCGAAATTCTATCCGCTTCATTCAACGGCAAATCCAACACCCGTGCCGTATCGCGAATGGAAGATTTTGCAGCCATTGTTCCGTAAGTAATAATCTGCGCCACTTGATTACTTCCGTATTTATTGATAACATAATCCATTACTCTGCTTCGGCCTTCATCATCAAAATCAATATCAATATCGGGCATACTCACACGGTCTGGGTTCAGGAAACGCTCAAACAGTAGGTCGTACATAATAGGGTCAATATTGGTAATCCCCAAACAATAGGCAACCGCACTTCCTGCCGCCGACCCACGTCCGGGACCAACAGATACATCCATCTTTCTAGCTTCAGCAATGAAATCTTGTACAATCAAAAAGTAACCAGGATACCCTGTATTTGCAATTACTTCCAATTCAAAATCTAGGCGTTGCTTTATTTCCTTTATACGTTCCGAGGCATCATCTGAAAGTTCAATGCTAGTAAGAGCTTCAAAGGAAACTTCTATCAATTCAGGATAACGACGTCTTGCACCTTCGTAGGTTAAGTGTCGTAAAAATGCATTCTCACCACGTTTCCCACCATCAACATCCCCAGGGTCCAGAAATTCTTCCGGAATTCCAAAATTTGGAAGCAATACATCGCGATGCAAAGAGAAGATTTCAATTTTTGAGATTACTTCCTCTATATTCAAAATTGCCTCAGGAAGATCCTTGAACAGGGTTTTCATCTCATCCTGTCCTTTAAAATAATATTCTTGGTTAGGCAATCCGTATCGATAACCCCGACCCCGACCGATCGGTGTTGCCTGTTTTTCACCATCTTTTACACAGAGTAAAATATCGTGGGCATTAGCATCTTCCTTATCAATATAATAGGTATTGTTACAAGCAACGAGTTTTACGTTATTGCGTTTCGCCATATTGACCAAAACATCATTTACACGCTTTTCATCTTCTTGATCGTGGCGCATAATCTCCACATAAAGATCTTCGCCAAACATTTCCTTCCACCAAAGCAAAGCTTCCTCTGCTTGGTTTTCTCCTATATTCAAAATTTTTCCTGGCACCTCACCTGTAAGGCTTCCCGTTAAAACAATAATGTCTTTTTTATACTTCTCTACTATATTTTTGTCAATTCGAGGCACATAATAAAAGCCTTCGGTATAGGCTATGGAGGACATTTTCGCCAAATTATGGTAGCCATTTTTATTCTTGGCTAACATTACAATTTGATAACCATTGTCCTTGTGGCTTTTGTTCAGGTGGTCTTCACATACAAAAAACTCACATCCCACAATGCCTTTTAATTCCTTGTTTTTATCTTCTTCAGAAAGTGTTTTATTGTAATCGCTAACAGCCTGTACAAAGTGAAAAGCCCCCATCATATTGCCAGTATCAGTCATTGCCACCGCCGGCATATTATTTGCCACCGCTGCCTTCACCAAGTCGCCAGTGCTGGAAGTGGATTGTAAAATGGAATACTGTGAATGGTTGTGAAGATGTGCAAAAGGTGCATCTTCGAGGGTAGCTATATTTTCTTCTATTTCTTCCGAAGAGATTTCTTCCGTATCCGAGGCCGCCTGCATTTGCTTTCGGATTTTTTCCGAAGCCTTTTTAAGGTTTATATGCTTCAGACCAATTAATTCGATCGTTTTGGGATTCTCCTCTGAAAAATTTTCGAAATAATCTGGCTGAACATCTAATTCTTCTCTAGTATAAATTTGACGACGGATCAACTCCAAAAAGCAACGGGTTGTTGCCTCAACATCAGCAGTAGCGTTGTGCGCCTCACCAAAGGCTTCATTAAAAAGATGTTCGTGAAGTTCCGTTAGGGTTGGCAGTTTAAATTTTCCACCACGCCCACCTGGAATTTGACAAAGTTGAGCGGTAGTTTCGGTACAGGTATCCAAAACAGGGAGCGTTAGCAAAGGACTTTCAATTCCCAGACGGAAAAATTCCGCACCCATAATATTTAAATCGAATCCTACATTCTGACCAACTACGAATTTAGTTTTTGAAAGCGCTACATTGAATTTTTCAATCATCTCTTCCAAAGAAATTCCTTCAGCAGCAGCTAATTCGGTAGAAATCCCGTGAATTTTTTCAGCATCAAACGGAATATTGAAACCTTCGGGCTGCACTAAATAATCTTGATGCTCAATCAAATTTCCCATTTCGTCATGCAACTGCCAAGCAATCTGTATACAGCGCGGCCAATTATCACTATCACTAACAGGAGCATTGAAACGTTTGGGAAGTCCTGTGGTTTCAGTATCGAAGATTAAATACATAGGGATGAATTGTTTTTTATTGTTTATTCTTATTGTTTATTGAAGACTTCAAGGTGTCTGAGTATTTCGACAAGCTCAATAAGCATGTTTTGATAGCAGAATCAATGATAATAACCTCTACATAGCTTTAAGCTTTCAAAATGTATCGAAGACACCATTGATTATTATTTATTGCTATGCCTTCATTGGCAACTTCACGATGCTGTCTGAGTCTTTTAGATGAAGTATTAGATAATAATATTTCACATGAAATTTTTTAGCTCTCAAAAAGTATGGAAGACACCATTGATGATTTCTAACCTATTGTAAAAATAGAAAACCCCAAGACTTTCAAGGTGTAAAAATACGACGAGTTGTTCACAAAAAAAACCGCTCCCTAATTTGGGAACGGTTTCCATTTTTCTTAATCATAGTTACTAATTCTTAAGAAACTATTGATTCAAAATTTTTGGCACTTTGCCATGCGCTATTTATTGTATCGCGCTGACCAGTCAAAATCCGCTGTGTTGTTGGTGGTAATGTAGTATCTTTAATTACTTCATTATATTCTTCAACCGCAGCCTTTTCACCTTTTTGTACTTCACCTAAAATGGTTTCTTCATTGTTAGAAGAAAAGGCGGTTTCGATATCCATCCAGGCTCTATGCATAGTTCCAGTGGCACTTCCACCTTTATCCGGAGTTTCACCATAATTTTTGATTTCAGTTTTTAATTCGTGACCAAAATCATATCGTTTTTGTGCCTGTTCATTAAAGAATTGCTTCATTTTAGTGTTTTCCACTTTTTCTGCAGCTTGCTTATAACCCTTTTCGGCATCATAATTTTTCTCTAACAGTTCGTTTAATTTATTTGTCATCTTTTCAGTAAACTTCATCTTCATTTAATTTAAATTACACAGTAGTTTTCTGCAACATCATTCCTCAAAAGACCACTGTTCAACTTCATTGGGATATATCCTAATATAGCATAAACACAGGTGTTCAACGAAGTATTAACCTAAATTTAATGCAAATTAACAAGGTTTAACTCTTTGTAGGGATTCTGTAAGAAAATCAAATAATTTAATAGGTTACATCAAAAGTACCTTCAGCTATTTCAGACCTGTTTGTTAAGAAAGAGAAAGTCCCCTTGATAGTATTTTCCGAAGTATTGTGTTCGAGAATCTTTATCACCCCTTCCTCAGTTGTTTCTGGGCCATTAGCGCCTTGAAATTTCGCACTGAAACCTCCTGTAGGAATCGTGTAATCACCAACTTCCACATCTGAGGGCACTGAGATAACTATTGTAGAATTTGCTCCTACTCCCGAAGTAATAATTGTATTCCCAGTGTCACGAGAAGAGACCACGATAGCTAAAAATTGGTTACCGTTCACTTTTGCAGTGAAGGTTCCGGCGTTGGTTGGGTCTATAACATCTCCACCTGTGTATGAAACATTGTGCAATACTCCCTTCGAAACATATATAGTATCAATCCCTGGCAGAAAGGCATTAAAATGGAAAGTACCTGAAATTGTTTTGTTTTCCTCATTCAATTCAGAAATAGTTACTAACCCCTCACCGTCAGGTCTCGAAGTATAGATATTTCCACCCATACCCTCATAAACGGCATAATTAGGCCTATCTTCCGCAATCTCGAAATTTCCTTCACCCAAACTCGAAATCTGTAATGTTAAAGACTCGTCTCGTGTAAACCCTTGAATAGTAAGGCTGCCATCTTCATTTAACGAAGCCCGAGCATCTGCTGACGCATAAAACCTATTATCTATATTTGCTTGTAGTGCAAAGTCGTTGGTTTCAATATCTTCGCAAGAAATAAGCGACAATGTAGCTAAAAGGAAAAATATGTATTTTTTCATGGATCAAGAGTTTGTTAGAGATTTAGACAAATGTAAAGAAAAACTTTAATTGTTTGATTTCCAAAAAGAAAATATACTATCTTTGCCGTCCTTAATTATAACAGGAGTCGGGAACTCCAAAAATTAATTTCAAATATGCCTGTAAAAATCAGACTACAAAGACGCGGAAAAAAAGGGAAACCTTATTTCTGGATTATCGCGGCCGACGGCCGTAGCAAACGAGATGGTAAATACCTAGAAAAAATAGGTTCTTACAATCCAACAACAAATCCTGCACAAATCGATTTAGATGTGGACAGCGCTGTAAAATGGCTTCAAAACGGAGCACAACCTACAGATACTGCACGTGCAATTCTTTCTTACAAAGGTGCTTTATTGAAAAATCATCTTGCTGGTGGTGTTCGTAAAGGTGCTTTGACAGAAGAGCAAGCTGAGGTTAAATTCAACGAGTGGTTGGAGACCAAAAAAGGTTCTATCGACAGCAAAAAAGCAACACTTTCTGAAACTGAAGCGAAAGAAAAAGCTGAAAAACTTGCTGCTGAAAAAGCTGTAAGTGATAAGCGTGCTGCTGAAGCCGCTGCCGCTGCTGCTCCTGCTGAAGAAGAAGTTACTGAAGAAGCTGAGGCGACTACTGAAACTGAAACAGAAGAAGCTGCTGAGGCTCCTGCTAAATCTGCAATCGAAGAGGCTGCTGATGAAGCTAAGGAAGACAAAAAAGAAGCTTAAATTTAATAGCGATGCAAAAGGAGGATTGCTTCTACTTAGGCAAAATCGTTAGAAAATACAGCTTCAAAGGGGAACTGCTCGTAAAACTAGATACGGACGAACCCGAACTTTTTACTGAAATGGAATCGGTTTTTGTGGAACGACGCAAAAACCTGATTCCATTTTTTATTGAGGAAAGTTATTTACACAAAAGCGAACTTCTACGTGTGCGCTTTGAAGATGTAAAGAATGAAGACGAAGCAGACGCACTGATTGGTGCACATCTTTATCTTCCTTTAGAGTTTTTACCAAAACTTACTGGCAACAAGTTCTACTACCACGAAATAATAGGTTTTACAGCCGAAGACGAGTCCTTCGGAAAAATTGGGGAGATCACAGGTGTAAATGATACAACCTCTCAAGCTCTATTTGAAATAGACCGCGACGGTAAACAGATTTTGATACCGATGATTGACCATTTTATTAAAAAAGTGGATCGAGAAAAGAAAAATATTGTTTTGGATGTTCCAGCAGGCTTGATTGAAATGTATCTATAATTCTGAATTGAGAATTCAGAATCCCGAATCCCGAATCTCAAATGAATAAACCATTTCAATTTAAACAATTCACAATTGAACAAGATCGTTGCGCCATGAAAATTGGCACTGATGGAGTTTTGTTAGGAGCTTGGGTTTCTTTAAAAAACAATCCGTTTGCAATTTTGGATATTGGTGCTGGCACAGGAATTATTGCTTTACAGTTGGCACAACGTTCCAGTGCCGAAATGATCGATGCTCTTGAAATTGACCCTAATGCTTATGAACAATGCGTTGATAATTTTGAGAACTCACCTTGGGGAGATCGTCTCTTTTGCTATCACGCATCTTTAGCAGAATTTGTCGAGGAAATAGATGATAAATACGACCTTATAATTTCAAATCCACCTTTCTATTCTGAAAATTATAAAACGGTTGATGATTCCCGTGATAAAGCGAGATTCAACGACGCTCTTCCGTTTAATGAATTGATAGAAAGTACCTCTCAATTACTTTCAGACGAAGGGATTTTTGCAGTTATCATTCCACGGAAAGAAGAAGAGGCTTTTATAAAAATAGCTTCAAAAGTAAAACTATTTCCGAACAGAATTTGCCGGGTTCGCGGCAATGACACTTCCGAAGAGAAAAGAAGTATGTTGGAGTTTTCTTTTGAAAATATTTCAGCAAATATCGAAAATCTTACCATTGAGAATTCAAGACACGATTATACCGAAGATTATAAAAATCTCGTTCAAGAATTTTATCTGAAAATGTAGTTTTCACTTTAATGATTTGTCCATTTTGGGACAAATACACCCTAATCTCACAGATTTTAAATAAAATGCTGCACAGCTATGGCATTCTCAGGAACTACCTAGTCTGGCAATGTCGGGAATGCAATTAGCGATATTAACTTGATGCAAACAATTCTATATTATCGTTTTAACGTAAAATGTCCTTTAAATTCTTTGGCGTTTCCATCCTCGGTATACTCCACTCGGAACCAGTAGTCACTTGACGGCATTGGATTGCCGATGTAGGTTCCATCCCATCCTGGTCCAAATGGACTTAACTGTTTCAAGAGCTTCCCGAAACGGTCAAAAATATAGATCTTGGCCACTGGGTCAAATTCTCCAATCCCGATGATATTCCAAGTATCGTGGTAGCCATCTTCATTGGGTGTAAAAAACGGCGGATAATCTATAACACTAACTTCTACAGTTACGCTGCCACATCCATAAATATCCTTTATGGTTACAGTATGGGTTCCTGGAGATACGTTTTCAAATGTGCCACTCTCTTGAAAGGGACCGTTATCCAATTGATAATTATACGTTCCCTCCCCAGTTGCTGTAACCTCTATAATTTGATTTCCATCAAAGGCATCGCTAGTCACGTTTACGTTATAGGTATATGGCGGTGAAGAAATGAATACGGTGGTATTTACACTATTCTCACAATTGGAAGCTAGCTCCGTATAGGTTACAGTATATTCTCCGCTCTCAAGCGCAATGATTGAAGGGCTGGTTTCTCCAGGTATTATTACTCCATTCAATTCCCAAACAAACGTGAATAATGCTGGATCCAATCCAGTATCAATAACTGGAGGAGACATACCACCTTCTTCCTCAGGGATTGGGTTTCCATTTTCATCCACGCACAAACGGTATTGGTCATCTAAAAGTACTTCAGGTAAGGACTCTACTTCAATGGTCATCTCGACTACTGCATAGCACTTGGGCTCATATTGGCTGTCATTATTGGTAACCCGAACATAAATTACCTGTGGATTTGTAATATTCACATAAGGAAAGCTCAAAGCATCAATTCCTGCTTCTGCCTGATCCAAGGTTTCATGGAATGTAATTCCAAATGTAGTTGGATCCTGTCCGGCCAATATCTCTGCGTGTAGATCGGCCACTTGCTGGTCTGTTAAATCATCAAGATTGAATTCTGCATAACCATCCAGTGGCGGAAGATTATCACAGATAACGAAAGGTTCTGCAGGCGCTACTGCAATCGCTCCCTGCTGAACTATAAGATCGAAACTTTGGGCTCCACCAATGTAACAACCTCCTGTTTCGGTATTTGTTATACCTACATAGATAGTCTGGGGGTTTATTGCATTGTTGTTGGCATCCTTATTTTGGTGCGACGTGGTGTTTACAATTGCGTTAATTTGATCTTCTGCATCTGTTTGATTGAGATAGAAATTCACCTCATACGGAGGATCGGTCTGATCACCCAAAATCTCAGGGGCTTTGGTTTCCAGGTTGAATACACCTATTTCACTATTATCCGCAGCACAGATAATATAATCTGAAATCTCAGCACTGTCATCTGGTAATGGATTTACAATGAGCTCCAACTCCACAGTCTCGAAACATTCAGAGTCTGGATTGGTAGCGCGTACATAAATTATTTGTGGATTGCTCGTGTTTTGGTAGGCCGTGGTCTCTGCCGCGGGAATTGCATCTTCCTGATTCACCGCATCGTCATAACTTTCAAAATAAGTGATGTCCCAGTTATTGCCATTTTGAATTTGGGCCTCTCTGCTTGTAAGGTCAAAAATTTCAACTTCATCATAAGGACCAGGAGGTATAATTACAGTAACATCACAAAGTTCAATTGAATCGGGAATAATTGGTTCTGGATTGCTCACTACCTTTAAAGTAAGGGTTGTAAATGAAATACAATCTGTATTGCTATCTGTTACTCGAACATAAACCACCTGTGGATTCTCCATATTCTCGTAAGCTGTATCAGGAGCAATTGGATTTTCATTGTTTTGTGCATCCGCTTCGTCTGCAAAATACGATACGTCTAGAGTAAGCACTCCATCGGTTATTTCAGCGTTCTTTTCAGTAAGATCAAAAATGGCAACTCCATCAAAGGGCTCGCCCAAATCATCACATTTCACAAAAGGTTCTGGGTCTATTATTGGCAGACCACTATTGATCACAAGATCAAAACTACTCACTTTATAGCATTCCGTTTCATTATGGGCCAAACGCACCCAGATAGTCTGTGGATTGGTAACATTTGTATATGTCTCGGGCTGGGCAATTGCATTATTACCAGCAATTGCATCATTTTCAGTGAGGTGATAGGTAAGTGTATAATCGTCATGAGATTGGTTACCATAAATAAGGTCTTCTTGCTGGGTGAGATCAAACTCATAAGTCTCATCATCATCACATGCCGTCAAATCCGGGAGATCTTGGGGAACTTCTGGCGTCGGGACTACTTCAAGCTCCAATTCAACAATTGCATAACAATCGGTACCTGCGGGGGAGTTACCAAAAGCTGCCCGAACGAAGATAATCTGGTTGAATAAAACGGTGTTTTCATAGGGACTAGACAATGGAGAGTCTCCTGACTCGGCATCCGTCAGTGTTTCGTGATAGGTAACAATCAGGTCTGGATCACCACCTTGAATCTCTACAGTTTTACTATCTAAGTCAAAGTCGGCTATCCCATCATTATCCAGATCACATCCATATAGCCTAGTTGGGACAACAGGCGTTGGAACAGGATCAACAACCAAGGTCAAGGTAACAAGGTCCTTACATTCAAATCCATTATAAACCCTCGCTACTATTGTCTGAGCGTTTGAGGTGTTTTGGTATTGCGAAGGATCAAGAATTGGAGTATCTGCTTCCTCATCTGTCATCGTTTCGAACCAACTGACCTGTAGTTCCGGATCTCCTTCGGTTATCTCGCTGTCTCTAGAAGTAAGATCGAAGGTGCTTATTTGATCATATACCGTGCTGCCATTTAAGGTGTCATCGCACAGGTGATAGTCATCAGGTTCAACTCCCACTGGTAATGGACCTACAATAAGCTCCAACTCTACAATATCATAACAACCTTCGGCACCATTATTAGGAGTGGTATTTTCGGAGGAACCAACTGCCAACACATAAATGATCTGTGTATTTTGAGTCTCATTCTGATAGGCACTTATATTGGTTATAGCCTCGGAGAAATCTGGATTATCAATCGCTGAGTCACCTGCATCAATGGCATCTTGTTCTACGCTGTAATAGTAAAGGTCGTATTCCAACGGATCCAATCCATTGAGTATTTCATCTTCTTTGGTCGTGAGATCAAAAATCTCATACCCATCATTGTTGTCATCACAAATACTATAAGGCTCTGGATCTGTTAATACAGGGCTGTCCCGAACTTCCAATTTCAATAAGACAGTAGCATAACAACTGGAATTAGTAACTTCTACTCTAGCATATACTTCGTCATTATAGGGAAGAATATTCGGAAATGGATTTTCCAATTCATTCTGATTATTCTGGGCATCTAGAAGTGTATAGTGGTAAGTAACCATTAAGTTGGGGTCGTCGCCGATAATATCTTCATCAGCATTATGTAGAAAGAATTCAGTAAAGCCGTCGCTGTCACTATCACAGGCAATCAATGGATCCGGAGTTTCGTTGACGGTGGGAGATGGTTCGAATTCCATATTAAATCCGGGTGATTCCTGTAGAAAACAAGCCCCTAAATATCCGCTCACCGTATAAATTCCTGATTGGGTAACTTCAATAGTTGGTGTGTTTCCTCCGTACGGACTGCCATCAAGAAACCATTCATATACATCTAAGTTGTCTAGGTTTGCTGTCAAGATTTCTGTTTCTCCATCACAGCTTTGATTATTCCCGAGGATTAATAAATCTTGTTGCGGCAGACCAACATCAATTTCTTGCTCAAATTCATTATTATCCTCATTGGTTTCCGGAAATTCATTATCTTCATCTACAACAGCTCTTAATGTAAATACTTGAGGTGTCCCCGTCGGGATATCTAAATTAATAGTACCACTTTCGGTACCCTCTCTAGGAATTATATTAATTGTCTGCGTTTGCCCTAGTAAAACTGAATCCTCATCTGTATCGGCATAAAAAGCAATAGGTACATTCGCAGGTAATATTGCTGTACTATTGAAGTTTGCTACTGTATAATTAACATCTATATTTTGTCCTTCACAGATAATATCTATATTATCAAAACTTATTGTGGCATCTGGAAGCTCTGAGTTAACGCTTACAATGACATTATTCACCAAAATCCAATCTTGATTTGAAGTCAATTTAATATGGATAGTCGTATCACCCGGTTCTACCACCCCAATCATATCATAATAATCCAGATCCATATTATAATTCTGGGCATTTTCTGGAGGGCCTATATAAGAATTGGTGCCATTAAAAGCATTATTAGCTGGATTCAAGGGAGGATCGGAAGTTAGCTGTCCATTTAAATATAAACTTTCACCTACCGCTATTTCTTGATCCCCTTCCCAAGCGAGAAATCCAATTTTTGAAAATTGATCAGAGGTTACGTTGATATTGGTTAAAGTTAGATTCATAGGAAATCCAGCTGAAGCCACACCTTTCAAGCCATCGAAAAGACTAATCTGGTTTAGAAGTAGCGACGGATCTTCATATATAATATAAATGGCCCATCCCCCAAAGTTTGTACCACAATAATCGGGAAGAAGATCCATCACATCGAGGCCTGAAAAAGTATAAGTATCATTCCCAGTGGCAGCGACAATATCTGTCACATCTGCATATGCCGAAAAATAAGGAAGGCCATTACGCATGTGGTCTATAGTCCTATCAGCAGTAATAGGAGTCCCATTTATACCAACATCAAAATCTCCGGGGCCAATCGAAGCCCAATATAAATGAGCCGATACCAAAGTTTGTCCAGGTTCTAAATTTAGAGTGGCACTACTTTGCGAAAGCATATCACAATAACCTTCATTATTCTCGGCTGCATTTAAGGTGTTTCCAATCGCAGTAAAACTATAACGACCATTAAACTGTTGAAATAATTCAATCTGGTTTTCTTGTGAAAAGACAAAAAGCGGAAAAATAAATATAAAAATTAGTAATAATCTTTTCATTATTGGTAATTAAGACTCCAAATATATTGATTACAGCGCGGTTCTTTTAACGATTTACAAAAAAACGTCCAATTACTCATCTTTTTATTTTAATTGCAAATCAATAAGAAAGCAGTATCACTGCTCTAACTTTCCAAGACTTCAAATGCAAAACATTGTGGATTATACAATAAATTTTAGGTAAGTCGACAAAAAAATAATCTACTCAGCATTTTTACTTTATTTCTTGTCTGCACACTTGTAGCTAGAACAATTAATTTTCTAACTTATTTTGATGATTGACTAACTCGATGCTTCAATTTCAACAAAAACCTAGGTCAATCCCGCCATGATTTCTACATTTGTATTCCTTTAAATTAGATATACATGAAACCAGATTTATTTGAAGCTCCAGATTACTACAATCTTGACGAATTACTTTCAGACGAACATAAATTGGTACGCCAAGCTGCCCGGGATTGGGTAAAGCGCGACGTATCACCAATTATAGAGGAGTACGCCCAAAAAGCAGAATTCCCAGAACAAATTATCAGCGGCCTTGCCGAAATCGGTGCTTTTGGCCCCTATATTCCAGAAGAATACGGTGGTGCTGGCCTTGACCAAATCTCTTATGGGTTGATTATGCAAGAAATTGAACGCGGAGATAGTGGCGTTCGCAGTACAGCATCAGTACAATCCTCTTTGGTGATGTATCCAATTTATAAGTACGGAAACGAAAAACAGCGTAAAAAATATTTACCTAAACTCGCTTCTGGCGAATGGATGGGTTGTTTCGGTTTGACCGAACCTGACCACGGAAGTGATCCAGGTGGAATGACCACTCACTACAAAGATATGGGCGACCATTATCTTTTGAATGGTGCCAAAATGTGGATCAGTAATGCTCCCTTTGCACAAGTTGCAGTGGTTTGGGCCAAAAACGAAGAAGGAAGAATCCATGGTCTTATCGTGGAACGTGGTATGGAAGGTTTTTCCACACCGGAAACACATAACAAATGGTCCCTAAGAGCCTCTTCAACTGGTGAACTTATTTTTGACGACGTAAAAGTTCCTAAGGAAAATTTATTGCCAAATAAATCAGGTCTAGGTGCACCACTTGGATGTTTGGATTCTGCAAGATACGGAATCGCTTGGGGTGCCATTGGTGCTGCAATGGACTGTTATGATACAGCGCTGCGCTATTCTAAAGAAAGAATGCAATTTGGAAAGCCAATCGGTCAATTTCAACTTCAGCAGAAAAAACTTGCAGAAATGATTACCGAAATCACCAAAGCACAATTACTAGCTTGGCGTGTGGGTGTAATGCGAAATGTAGGAACAGCAACCAGCGCACAAATTTCTATGGCAAAACGGAACAATGTGGATATGGCGATTAACATTGCCAGAGAAGCACGACAAATGCTCGGCGGAATGGGAATCACTGGTGAATACAGCATCATGCGCCATTCCATGAACCTAGAAAGTGTAATAACTTATGAAGGAACGCACGATATTCATTTATTGATTACAGGATTGGATATTACAGGCCTGAACGCTTTCTCATAACCGAGAATAAAATTTTTATTAAAGCCACGATCACGAATTATATAACATTCGTGAATTCGTGGCTTTTTTTACGAATAATTGTTTTAATCGATAACTATAAAACCGAATAGCATTTTTTATCGTAATATTAGGTATGCAATTCACCCGAAAGATGATATACTTTAAAACTGCTATCTTACTTTTAAGTTTACTCATAATTTCATGTGGGGTTTCTAAGATAGAAAATTCTTCGGAAAAGTCAGCTTATAAATATTTGGCCCTCGGTGATAGTTACACCATTGGCGAAAGTGTTTGTGACAACTGTAATTATCCAAAGCAATTGACAGATAGTTTGAATCAGGTATTAAAAGAAAAAACTTCTGTACAAATTATAGCTAAAACTGGGTGGACTACTACAGATTTGCTTTCTGAGATTGCAATAGAAAATCCTTCCAAAGATTACGATCTGGTTACTTTGCTCATCGGAGTAAATAATCAATACCAAGGCAAAGCTTTTTCGCTTTATGAAAAAGAATTTCCCGAATTGCTGAATATGGCAATCGGTTTTGCAAATGGAAATCCTGAAAATGTCTTTGTACTTTCCATTCCAGATTATGCTTTTACTCCTTTTGGAAGAAAGTCTGGGAGGACTGAGAAAATCACTTCAGAATTAATGAGGTATAACGCTTTCACAGAAAAAATAGCTTCTGAAAAAGGAGTACGTTTTGAGAATATCACTCCGATAACCCAACAAGGATTGGAAAACCCAGAATTGATTGCTCCAGATGGTTTACATCCTTCAGAATTGGCTTATAAAAAGTTTGTTGAACAAATCTTCCTCTTTGCAAAATCTGCTCTAAAGTAATCTGAATAAATTACAAAGAATTGATAAACTTCAATAAATCTTGTCTGTCCAAAGCAGAAAGGTTCTTGAATTTGTTTTTTGCATTTTCTGCTTCTCCTCCATGCCACAAAATAGCTTCAGTGATATTTTTAGCCCTTCCGTCGTGAAGAAAATTAGAGTGGCCATTTACAACTTGTGTCAATCCGATACCCCATAGCGCTTTTGTTCTCCATTCTTTTCCGTCAGCTAAAAAATCAGAGCGGTTATCTGCTAGGCCATCACCCATATCGTGCAACAACATATCAGTGTAGGGATAAAAAGTTTGATTAGCAACTTCCGCAACTGAGAATTCGCCTGAAATCATTTTAGGAATGTGACATTTCGCACATTGTAGCTGTTCAAAAAGTGCAGAACCTCGCATCACAGAATCATCATCTAAATCTCTAGGTGCAGGAACTCCTAAAGTCTGACAGTAAAAGGTTATTTCGTCTAATAAATCTTGAGAAATTTCAGCATCATCATTTAGCCCATCATCGCCATTGGATTGTCCATAACCAGTTTCAAATGGGAATACAGGATTAGTTACGCCCATATCGTGGGTATAAGCTCCCGCGCACTGCTCCATCACTGTCGCTGTATTTGCTTTCCATCCAAAACGACCTAATTTAACCTCTCCAGTAACATTGTCATATACATAATTAGCTTTTCCAGAAATTCCATCACCATCTGCATCGTTTACATCTTCATTACTCAAAATATAATATTCAGGAATCGCCTCCAAGAGACCTAACCCAAAAACGGGTGATGCCAATCGTGGAGATAATTGAGCCTCTGCAGGAAACGGAATATACGTATCGACCAATGAATAGGTTGGCTTTTGAAGTGTTACTTGAGTACCGTCTGCAAGTGTTTCTACAATAGAAGAAAAGCTTACATGAAATTTTGCCTCAGGTTCAAATCCAAAAATAGCCTGATTCTGAATTTGATCTCCAAATCCTGGAACTGGAATGGGCGCATTATTATTGCCCATACCTGGCATGCTGGCTCTTAAAAAGAAACCACTTAAGGCGTTTATATCTGAAGGGAAAGCGCTACGACCGTCCTTTGGATGACAACCAATACAGGAAGAATTATTAAAAATTGGTCCCACACCACTATTTACCGTAGCAGGAGCCGTTACAAAAACTGTTTCGAACTGGAAATCACCATCTAAATGGAAATCCAGTTTAGAACCGCTAAGATTTGCTGCAGGCGAGCTATAAGCATTACTCGAAGTTAAAAAAACCGTAGTTTCTCCACCCGCTAGCAAACGTTCTTGCAAGTCTGGCAAAGGTTCATACACCGAGTCATTATCCTTGTTACAAGAAGTAAATAATAGACTGAACAACAAAAGGCCTAAACCTAAATAATAACGCTTCATTTCAAAGAAAATTTAATTAACGGGCTACCAAAAAGATAGCAGCCCGCTTTATTTAGTTGTTAATCCAAATTTGATATAAGTGGCTCCAACTGAGATTGCAACTTGATTAAAAGTGCCAAAACCTTTTCTTGAGCAAATTCAACTTCGGCACGGTTATCAACAATTGCTTGAGTAAAAGTTCCAGGAATGGCTTCAATAGCCGAAATAGCTTCAGCAATCGACGATTGGATTTCAGCATCAAGTGTAGGGTTTTCAACATTCACTATATTAGCTAAACCGCTACCTTGAACTCCATTGAAGTCTCCTAAGTAGATGTGTTGAATGCTGCGAATATTGTTTGCGAAGTCTAACTTAGAATTGTTACTGAAACGTGATTCTTCAGCCTCTGGTTTTGGACCACCATTGTTTCCATTAAGCGGCTCTTCTATTTTTCCGTTGGCAACTTCATCTGCAATAATTGTAACTCCTTCGGCAATTTCAGAAAGTGCATTTAATTTTGAAGTATATACAGATCCACTTTCACCAGCATTTATAAAGTTTGCAGCGAAATTACCTTGAGTAGGTAACCATCCAAAGTACAACTGTTCAGTTTTTGAACGTAAGTCTGAAGTGGCTGCTTTTATGTATTCGATTTCGCGAGCGGTTAAATCAGAAG
The DNA here is from genome assembly GCA_052105975.1 of Aequorivita sp. Lineage (GTDB taxonomy): Bacteria > Bacteroidota > Bacteroidia > Flavobacteriales > Flavobacteriaceae > Aequorivita. Next base: position 195,270 of record JBQEAY010000002.1, read on the forward strand.
CGGCTTTATCTCCATTCAAGCCCCAGAAGAAATATTCCAAGGTATGAAAACCGCGTGCTTCGTTATTACTATCCAGTAATGCTTGGGTTATTGGGTTACCACTATTTAAAACATTGTTAATAGCATTTACATCAACCGGCCAAGAGTCTATTGCTGGATCAATCCCTTCGGTATCCACAGGACCGTATAGAAAACCTTCTGATTCTTCCCAGGGAGCACGAGTATCTTGCCATTTGCTTTTTGCATTATCCAATGCAGCTTCATCCCCTACACTCATAGCATTAGCCGCTTCTTCCAAAGCAACTGAGTTTAAATAGAGTTGGTTATATGTTGCTGTAATAACATCCAAGGAAAGGTCTTTTAGCACCTCGCTGTATAGCTCATTTTCATTGTTTTGGTTTTCCTCTGGTGGATCATTATCGCTACAATTGGTAAATCCGAAAGCTATTGTAGCCGCTATGGTAATAATTAAAAGTGATTTTTTCATTTTGATTTATTTATTGATTTGGTATTTATTAATTTAAAATTTAAAGCCAATTCCAGCTGAAAAGGTTTTTTCGTGCTGTTTTTCTCCAGTGAATTCAAGTGTTGAAGGATTGTAATTCTGTGATCCCAATTTACGATCTGAATAATGTGCCTTAACCACAATCTGTGGATGTACAAACCAGTTTATTCCACCAGTAATTGCACTTCGTTGCCAGCGAGGGTTTTTCACGATTGCACCTTCAACATCCTGCATAGTGTCGTAATAGTCATACCTAAGAAAAGGATAAAGCATCTGATTTGAATTGCTGACAAGTAAGGGTAATATATTGTAACCTACTTCCGCCGAAATTCCAAAGGCATTCTTACCAACTGGCGTACGTTTTACACCTAAATTATTGGAAAGATTGGCGTTTTTTCGAGAAACAATATCTGAGTTTTCGAGATTTCCATATAAAGCGACCGCATTAAAACGAAGATTTTTTTCGTTGTAACTAACATGTGCTTCCACCAAAGTTACGTAAGCACTTTTTTCCATATCCTTTTTGGGACGGTTGGCAGCGGTGTTATTGATATAACCTGAAACTCCAATAAATGTATCGTCATGTGTGCCAAAATGATAATCTAAACGTCCTGCAAAAGCAAAAGATTCCGCAGTTGACATTTCGAAACGTTGTTGATATCCATTTTTTATCCAGCCACGTGAAGAAAAACCAGAAGCATCCAGACCACTTACAATAGAAGCTTCATAAGAGAATCGTTTTGCAAAACTTCCATAGAACTGAACACCATTTTCATACCAGCCCAAAGGCAAGATTTCATTCTCCATTTCTGAGCGATAGGTAGTGAAATAAGCTGTTGGCTCATCCAGAGTTTGACTAAGTCCAAAATGCACTTTCATTCTTCCCGCACGAACATTGAAATAAGGTGCAATTTTAAAATCTATATAAATTTGTTCCAGTTTTACCGAGCCTCCTTTTTCTATTTCTTGATCAAATTCACCGAATTCTTCTTGAGTATCAAAACCAATAGAAGCTCCAGTCCCACCATGTTCAAATTCGACTTCAGTCTTTAAACTGATTTTGTCGGAAAACGAATAGCCTAAATATAAATTCAAGCGCTCGACATCTATCTTGTCTTTTAATGATGGATCGGTATCAAAATCGTAATGATAATAGTTGACTGCACCAAAGCCTTTTAGTGTAAAATTCTTAAAACTGAATACAGGTGTTTTCTGTAGCGTGGAATCGGCTTTAAGCTCTTCCCTTAACTCCTGCTTTATTTCTTTCTTTAATTGTGCCACTGAAATGGAATCCATCACAGTTTGTGAGAATAAACTCCCGCCTATTAAAAGCGTGAGTGACAATATTAGTCCCTTCATTTTATCAAATTAGGGGACAAAAGTAATTTATTTAGACTAAATACAAATAAAATTAAAAGTTTTTCTGAAAAAATCTTCGAGAGAATAAATTAAACTTCGGGAGCGAGCTCAATTTCTAGACCGTCGAGTTCTTCTTTTATAAAAATCTGACAACTAAGACGGCTGTTATCCTTTACATTAAAAGCTTCGGCAAGCATTAAATCTTCATCATAACTCATTTCGGGAAGTTCATGATCGCTTTCAACGTAACACTGGCAAGAAGCACACATAGCCATTCCACCGCAAATACCGATAGTTCCTTCTGGAGCAAGTTCATAAGAACGAACTAATTCCATAATATTCATATTCATATCGGTTGGAGCGTCAACTTGGTGCTGTACGCCTTTACGATCTGTAATAGTTATTTTTATGTCTTTCATTTGAAGTTGATGAGTTTAGACCTACAAGGAGATTGCTTCGTGCCTCGCAATGACACCTTGCAGGAAAAAGAAAAGATGGTTTCCCTTTTCGAATTTTCAGGAATCAATCAATAGATTTTACAACAGCCTTTGGAGCTTCTTTTTTACTTCCGTCGAAACCTTCTACACCACCAACAGTTGTATATTTCATCACGTAACGTTTATCAGGAAAAATTCGCTGATATGCACTTTGACACATTAGCGTTGCTTCGTGAAAACCACACAGGATCAACTTCAATTTACCAGGATATGTATTGACGTCTCCAATGGCATAAACACCAGGTATGTTTGTTTGATAATCTAAGGAATTATCTACTTTAATTGCGTTTTTTTCAATTTCAAGTCCCCAATCGGCAATGGGACCCAGTTTTGGAGATAAACCAAACAATGGAATAAAGTGATCACACTCTCTATTAAAGACCTCAGCTCCGCGCTTAATAACTACTTCATCCAGCTCATTCCTTCCGACCAAACCAACAACTTCTGCTGGGGTAATCAGTTCGATTTTGCCTAGATTCTTTAACTCCTGAACCTTTTCAACACTATCTAGAGCACCACGGAATTCATTTCTGCGGTGAACCAAGACCACACTTTTGGCAACATCTGCCAAAAATATACTCCAATCCAATGCGGAGTCACCTCCACCTGATATAACTACATTTTTATCACGATACAATTCAGGATCGCGAATAATATATTCCACACCTTTATCCTCAAAATCTGAAAGATTAGTAATAGGTGGTTTTCTAGGCTCGAAACTTCCCAAACCACCAGCAATAGCGACGATTGGAGCGTGGTGTTTTGTGCCTTTATCAGTAGTAACTATAAAAGAACCATCATTTAATTTATCAATAGTATCAGCTCGCTCCCCTAAGGTAAAGCCAGGCTGAAATGGCTCAATTTGCTTCATTAAATTAGTGACCAAATCTCCAGCCAGTACTTCTGGAAAACCCGGGATATCATAAATAGGCTTTTTAGGATATATTTCTGTACACTGACCTCCAGCTTGAGGAAGTGCGTCAATTAAATGACATTTCAACTTAAGTAATCCTGCCTCAAAAACGGTAAAAAGACCAGTTGGTCCCGCACCAATTATGAGAATATCTGTTTCTATCATGGAAGACTCTCTCTTAATTTTAATTCAAAATTAGCGGTAAAAATGTTCCGAATAAATGACGATTATCATTATTGCGAAATACTTACCACTCTTTCAATCTGTGGCGCATATTTCTTAATGGTCATTTCTACCCCACTTTTTAAGGTCATTTGGTTTACCGAACAACCTACGCAGGCGCCAAGTAATTGGACGTTAACTACTCTATCATCATCAATTGATACCAGCGCTATGTCGCCCCCATCATTCTGCAAAAATGGGCGTATTTCGTCCAAAGCTTGCTCTACTTTTGTTGTTAATTCCTGCGTTGTCATATTATTTTTTTACGGCGCTGCAACCTGCCATTGTAGTAATCTTTATAGCTTCAGTTGGAGGAATGTTTTTATTTCTACGAACCGTTTCCTCAACTACATTTCTTGTTATTTCTTCAAAAGCTGTTTCAGTTTGTGTAGCAGTCTGTAATGCTGCAGGTCTACCGGCATCACCAGCTTCACGAATACTTTGCACCAGCGGAACTTCACCTAAAAACGGTACATCCAAATCTTCAGCTAAATGCTTCGCTCCTTCTTTTCCGAAGATGTAATATTTATTTTCTGGAAGTTCTGCCGGAGTGAAATAAGACATATTTTCAACAATCCCCAAAACGGGAACATCAATATTTTCTTGACGGAACATCGCTACACCTTTTCTCGCATCAGCCAACGCAACGTTTTGAGGCGTGCTAACTACAACTGCTCCAGTAATTGGTAAGGATTGCATAATACTCAAGTGAATATCACCTGTTCCTGGTGGTAAATCTATGAGCATAAAGTCAAGCTCACCCCAAGCGGCATCAAAAATAAGTTGATTTAAGGCTTTGGCAGCCATAGGTCCACGCCAAATTACGGCTTGATCTGGTTGCGTGAAAAAGCCAATGGAAAGTATTTTAATTCCATAATTTTCGATAGGCTTCATTTTACTTTTACCTCCTTCATTTACAGAAAGTGGTTTTTCCTTTGCCACATCAAACATGATAGGAATAGATGGCCCATAAATATCAGCATCTAAAATACCTACTTTAAAGCCCATTTTGGACAGTGAAACAGCTAAGTTGGCCGTTACTGTAGATTTTCCAACGCCTCCTTTTCCAGAAGCCACTGCTATTATATTTTGGATTCCCTTAATGGGTTTTCCTTTTATTAAATTCGGATTTTGTGGTTTTGCTGGTGCTTCTACCTTTATGTTTACTTGTACTTTGGCATTAGCATCCACTTGTTCATGAATGGTCTTTCTTACGTCGGCCTCAGCACGTTTTTTTATATGAAGTGCAGGCGTAGAAAGTGTTAAATCCACTATTACCTCATCGGCAAAAGTTACAACATTCTTAACAGCACCGCTATCTACCATATTCTTTCCTTCTCCTGAAACTGTAATAGATTCAAGAGCTTTTAAGATATCTTGTTTTGAAATACTCATTTTATATTGTCATATTTAGATTCATTCTAAAGTGCAAATATACTAAAATTAGTATTCAGAAGCTATGACAAAGACATCATAAGTACTGTTAAGATTTTATCCTATTCTTTTGAAAAAATTGGAATGTGATTCTTTTGTATTTTAAGATTTGGCACTCAAAATTTGACGTTTCTACTTCACAGCTCCTTCATCGGGTTCCAAAAGAGTTTTTCAAAATCTTGCACTTGATTTTCCACCACTTCCACTCCTTCGCTTTCCAGAAGTTGCTGCATTAAGTTTGTACCCAAAAAGTGGTGCTTGCCTGTGAGTAAGCCCTTTCTATTTACCACTCTATGGGCTGGGACGTTTTCTTTATTACTACCGTTTAATGCCCAACCAACCATTCTAGCACTTCCCGGAGCACCTAAATACTTGGCAATTGCACCATAAGATGTTACTCTTCCGTAAGGAATAAGCTTAGCCACTTCATGGACTTTTACAAAGAACCCTTCATCACCCATTTTACATCTGCTTTAAGATTTTCAGAAAAGTAATTACAGAGATAATGGCAGTAATTATACCGATAACGTAGTTCATATTCAATTTTAGCTTTTTAGAATGTTCTTTCGGCCTAAAGAACTGAACATATAGCGCTAGACTAGCATACGTACCCATTCCTGCAGCAATTACGGCAATCCAAAGTTCAGGTTGAGAAAAAGTAAACATTCCAAAGGCGGAAAAAGTAATGCTTACATACATCCAATATGGAATCGGCAAAAGGTTCAACATAGCAATGAAAATTCCCAAAAAGAATCGGTTCTTTTTTGAATGTTCGCTACGATCCTTGATTTCTCTACGTGTATCCTTAGCTATGAAAATAAAATAAATGGTAAGACTTATAAATATGCCCAAAGCTACCTTTTGAAGCATATTAACAATTTCCGGATGCTTCCCTATGTATTCGGCAAGAAGAAGCGCGACATACGTTTGAAGCATTACGGTTATACAAACCCCAATTGAAAAAAGAAAAGCTCGTTTTCTGCCCTCTTTCATGCTTATTTTAGCAGCATACATATTTATCAAACCTGGCGGTAGTACTCCAATAAAAGCTCCAAATAAACCTATTAGGAAGTTGTAAAGTATTGCCATTCGGGCGGGGTTGTTTTTGTGAATATACTGATTTTAATCCTAACGGAACTTAAAGCGGATATATGTGATTTTTTTTCCTTCCTCCAAATACTGTTGTTCATAAAAGGTTTGGATATTGGTTACCGCAGCGGGCGCTCCATCACTTCCATAAACATCGTGGTGTGCATATTCAATTGTTTCATCCAATCCGTGAAGAAGCCCCAGGGTATAACCGTGCATAAATTCACTATCGGTCTTAAGGTGAACAAAACCACCGGGCTTTAATATCTTTCTGTATTTATCAAGAAACTCTTGATTTGTCAATCGATGCTTGGTTCGTTTGTACTTTATCTGTGGATCCGGGAAGGTTATCCAGATTTCATCTACTTCGTTTTCTTCGAAAATATGATCGATCAATTCAATTTGAGTACGTAAGAAACCAACGTTATTAAGGTTTTCCTCCAAAGCTGTTTTTGCGCCTCTCCAAAATCGAGCACCTTTAATGTCTACTCCTAAGAAGTTAACCTCCGGATACAACTTTGAAAGACTCACTGAATATTCTCCTTTTCCACAGCCCAACTCCAACACCAAAGGATTTTCATTTTTGAAGAATTCTTTACGCCAATTTCCTTTCAGCTTTAGAGAATCACTCATTACTTCCTCACGCGAAGGCTGTACAACATTGGCGAAGGTTTCGTTTTCTTTAAAGCGTCTTAGTTTGTTTTTACTTCCCAATTTGTATAAAGTTAAAAGTTATTAATCTTATCACGATTTGTTATCAATAAACAGGATTCGCTTAAGACGTGGTAAATTTAAGGAAATATACTTCGGCAGCAATTATTGCTACCTTTGTTTTTATGCCAAAAAAGAAAACAATAATGGTTGCCCCCTTACATTGGGGTTTGGGCCACGCCGCACGTTGCATTCCTATTATTCGAGCATTATTACAGCATAATTTTAATATTTTACTAGCTTCGGACGGCGCAGCGCTTATGCTTCTTCAGAAAGAATTTCCACAGCTGGAAGCAATAGAACTTCCCTCCTATAATATTAGCTATCCGAAGAATCAAAAATTTTTCAAATGGAAAATGCTATGGCAACTTCCAAAAATCAAGAAAACAATTGCTTCCGAAAAGCGAATTGTAGCACAGCTCGTTTCCGAAGGTAAAATTGACGGAATAATCAGCGACAACAGGTTTGGCATTCAAAACAACAAAATACCATCGGTGTTTATTACGCATCAATTAAATGTTTTAACAGGAAGCACTTCCTATTTTAGCAGTAAAATACACCAACGAATAATTAGGAAATTTGACGTCTGTTGGGTGCCAGATACGGATGAATTAATAAAAAACCTCAGCGGCAAGTTGGGACACTTAAAAAAAGACATTTTACCTGTAAAATACATTGGGGTTTTAAGCCGAATGAAAAAACAAGAAATTCCAAAAACGATAGACATTTTAATATTGATTTCTGGTCCCGAGCCACAACGTACTGTTTTTGAAGAAATGTTAAAGCCTTTATTCAAATACAGTGAAAAAAAGGTTTTATTGATTCGTGGAGTTATTGAACCCAACCAAAAGTGGGAATCCTTTGGAAATATAGAAATAGTGAATTATATGACCAGTAGTGAACTTGAAGAAACACTCAATAAAAGTGAAGTCGTAATCTGCCGTTCGGGCTATACTTCTATTATGGACTTATCGGTACTTGAAAAAAAAGCATTCTTCATTCCCACTCCTGGGCAGTATGAACAAGAATATCTGGCTAAACATCTCAATAAGTTAGCGGTTGTTCCTTTTAGTGAACAGAAGGATTTCAAATTAGAAGAACTCAATAAAATTGCGGTTTACAAAGGCTTGAAAACCTTAAAAACTTCAAAAGTAAACTACTCTAAATTATTTACTCTTTTCCAGAGTGAATGAAAACTCTGAACCAATACCAAATTGGCTTTCAACATATATCTTTTCGTTGTGAGCCTCCACAATATGTTTCACTATTGAAAGCCCCAAGCCACTTCCACCTTCTTTTCGAGAACCACTTTTATCTACGCGATAAAACCGCTCAAAAATTCGAGGTAGGTTTTCTTTTAAAATCCCTTCACCGTTATCGGTTACCCTAACTAGTACTTTATTCTTAACTAAACTCTCAATACTAACTTCGATAGTACCATCTTGCTTTCCGTATTTTAAAGAGTTTACAATCAAATTAATGATTACTTGTTCAATACGTTCACGATCTGCCTTTACAAAAATACCTTCTGAATATTCCTTATCAAAAACAAGAGAGATATTTTTCTTAGCAGCCTTCATTTCCAGTAGATCAAAAATATTCTGAACCAATTCTATTATATTGAAATCTTCCTTATTAAGAACAAGACCTCCAACTTCCAACTTGGCAATCATATCTAACTCTTTCACAATATAAATTAATCTATCCACGCCTTTTCCTGCTCTTCTAAGGTATTCCTTTCGAACAGTTTTGTCTTTCATAGCGCCATCAAGTAGGGTCAAAATATAACTTTGAACTGTAAAAAGAGGTGTTTTTAGTTCGTGTGAAATATTCCCCATAAACTCCTTCCGATAGTTTTCTCGAACGTTTAAGGTTTCTATTTCAAGTTTTTTCACATTTACATACCGCTCAACTTCACGCGTGAGTACATCCATATCCGTGGTTACGGCAGGCTTCGGAAATTCTGTCTCATTTAAAACACGGACATCTTTGTATATTTTTTTTATTCTGAAGTAAATAAATTTCTCAAGTCGATATTGTAGAATAAGGAATATGATCAGAAATAAAGTAAAGAAGAAAAGGATTAACCACCAAGAAATAATTCCGAAAATACCATATAAAAAAAGTCCCATCACCAAAGTTGAAACTAAAGCTATCAACAAGGAAGTAGATGCTGCAAAATTGTATTTTTTCGAAAATTTCATAAATTCTTTAAACTACAAATTTGTATCCAACACCCTTAACGGTTTTGAACTTATCATCACCAATTTTTTCTCGAAGCTTTCGGATGTGAACATCTATAGTTCGGCCACCAACAATTACGTCATTTCCCCAAATAGTATCCAAGATATCATCGCGCTTAAACACCTTTCCAGGTTTTGATGCTAAAAGTGCCAATAATTCAAACTCTTTTCTCGGTAAAAGCATTTCTTCATTGTCCAACAAAATTTTATATTCCTCTCGATTTATAACTAGGTTTCCAAGATTCATATTATCAACTTCTCCGTTTACTTTGAAACGTCTAAGCAATGCCTTCACCTTGCTCACTAAGACTTTGGGTCTTATTGGCTTGGTTATATAGTCATCTGCACCAGCGTCAAAACCTGCCATTTGAGAGTAATCCTCCCCACGAGCGGTTAAAAAAGTGATTACCGTTTCCGAAAGTTCGGGAAGTTTCCGGATTTTCTCACAGGCTTCAATACCATCCATTTTTGGCATCATCACATCCATTATAATTAGCTGTGGCCTCACTTTTTTTGCTTGCGCTATAGCCTCGACACCATTTTCTGCAGTTTCTACCTTATATCCCTCAGAAGCTAAATTGTAACGGACAATCTCTAGAATATCTGGTTCGTCATCTACTAATAAAATCGTGGTTTCTCGTTTTTTCATATCTAAAGTAGTGCCTTTTGTGCCTTTCAAAGATACTATTATTTAGCGGCAGCATATGTATAGCACGCTTATTGTTAACCATAACATAACCTTTTAGTAACAAACCATCGAGAGTACTACTTAAACAGAAAACATTTACTGATTAAAAGCTAAATTATTAACAATCAGACACTTAAATACAATCTGATTTTATATATTTACTAAATCAACCTTAAATAATATGCCATGAAAAAAATTACTTTATTTGCGGCGCTTCTAATAGGTACTGTATCCTTTTCCCAGATTGCAGGTACCAGTTTTGAGGAACCAGAAACTTTTACCGGGAAATACACAGATACTGGAGATCCTAATGTGGCTCATGATCTTATCAATAATACAAGTGAGCCTCTTGTGAACTATGCCAACTCTGGTATAGAATTGGGGTTCCAGGCTTCATATACTCCTTATGACACTCCAGGTGTTGGATCAACAGACGGTGATTATGTGGGGGTTACTAAAACTAAACCTTCATCAACCGTAATTTTCACTGATGGGACCAATGGATACCGAATGAACGACACGGACGGAAACTATATTTTAGAGTTTGACCCAATTGATCTTTCTGGTGTTCCTGCTCCTGCAGTTTCGTTAGATTTTCTTCTATCGATAAACAGTAATCCTACAAATGGAAACTATGAAGGTGATGGAAGCATTAACGAATCAGGACATGATAGATTGAGAATCTATGTAAAAGACCTTACCAATAATGTTGAAATTGATCTTTTTAATTCAACTGGAAGTGATCTTGACGATTTTGTACCTTTTGATACCGGAAGTGGAGAATATAAACTTGAATGGCAAAGTGCAATGGCCAATCTTTCGTCAGATACCACAGTTCAACTAGTTATTGAAGGAAGAAACAATGCAACATCTGAATCTTTTTGGTTTGATAATATTGAATTTCATGGATCTATTGGAGTTGGAAACTTATCTACTGGACAATTTAATATTTACCCTAACCCTGCAACCGAAGGTTACCTATATGTAACATCCAAAATAAGTGGAATAAAGCATGTTTCAATTTATGATGTGCTTGGAACACAAGTTTTAAAAACTACATTAAATAGTGAAAGGCTCGATATCTCAGGTTTAAACAGTGGCGTTTATATTCTAAAAATAGAACAAGGAAAAGCCTCTACCACTAAGAAGTTGGTTATTAAGTAATCCCTTATAATATTATATTTTAAAGCTTCTGTTTCGGCAGGAGCTTTTTTATTTAAGTATTTTTGAAGTGAAATTGCAGAACTCTAAATATGCTCGAAAAGGAAATATTCAATATTAAATCTGATGAAGATTTTGAACCACTGGCTATTGAGGTATTCCGTTTTCAATATGAAAATGTTTCGGTCTATCGAGACTTTTGCAACCTTCTAAATGTCTCTCCAAGTCATGTCAATAAAGTCAAGCAAATTCCGTTTTTACCCATCCAATTTTTTAAAAGCCATAAAATAATGGCAAAAGATTTTTCTGAAGATATAATCTTTACCAGCAGTGGCACTACGAGAAGTATTACTAGCAAGCATTATGTAGCCAATACCAAAATTTATGAAGAAAGTTTTCAGGTTGCATTTAAAAGACAATATGGTGAACCTAATAATTATACAATTTTAGCTTTACTGCCCTCCTATTTAGAGCGCGAAGGTTCTTCCCTAATTTATATGGTTGAAAGCTTAATTAACAACAGTAACAACCCTAACAGTGGATTTTACTTACATGAAACCGAAGCCTTGATAGAAAAGCTTGACAAGTTGGAGGAGAATGGTGAAAAAACGCTTCTTATTGGTGTCTCTTATGCCTTATTGGATTTAATTGAAAAAAGGAAATTTAATCTTCAAAATACGATTGTGATGGAAACCGGCGGAATGAAAGGCCGACGAAAAGAAATGATAAAAGAAGAGCTCCATGAAATTTTAAAAAGTGGTTTCGGTGTAGATAAAATACACAGCGAATACGGAATGACAGAACTGCTCTCGCAAGCATATTCTGTAGGCGATGGAATATTTTCTTGCCCTCCATGGATGAACATTCTCACCCGGGATACAGAAGACGCACTCTCTTATATTTCAGAAAAAACGGGAGGAATAAACGTGATAGATTTAGCCAATATCTACTCTTGTTCCTTTATTGCCACACAAGATTTGGGGAAAACCTTTGAAGATGAAACTTTTGAAATTCTGGGGCGTTTCGATTCAAGCGATATTCGCGGCTGCAACTTGATGGTTTTATAGGGAAATGTTTAACACAACTATCTGAAATTCAACGTAAGTTATTCGAAAAGACTACGACCAAACAATTGTGAAAAAGTGATGATTTTTCATAATTTGGTTGGTTAGTTAATGGAAAACCCCCGTGCTTTAATGCTGGGGGTTTTCTTATTTTATAAATTTCTTAAACTCTTGCTGGTTCTTCTTGTTATTCCATAATAATAAATCAACTCTGCTTTCCTTTTCGAAAATCCTATAGACGAAAGTTGTTTGTTTTGAAATAAAAGAAATACGCAAATTTTTAATTTTATATAGCCTTCCAATCAATACGCCAGATTTCAGTGTCGTTATATAATTACCCACCAAGTCAATAAAAGTATCTACCTGTTCTTCATTCCATTTTTTTCGAATAAATTCAATCTTTTCAGCATATGTAACCTCAGAAGTCTTAGTCCAAAAAATCTTCATCTATTTGAAGCTATTCTCCTTCCTTAACTCTTTCATTACTTCATCATGAGGTCTTACCATTCCTTGGTTACTCTCCTCCATAGCTTATGAAATTAATCTCTCTGCAATTTCAGGAAGTTCGCATTCATTTGAATCCTCCTGTTTCTCAATAACAGTCTTAATAACACGCAGAGTCTCTTCATCAGCATTATTTACATAAGCAATCACTTTTTCCCTAAGCTTCGTTGTTTACATATCATTTTCATTTACAACCTAGAGATATGAAATTATACCGCTTTAATAATAAAATAATTCTTCTTACCTCGCTGTAGCAAAACAAATTGTCCATTGATTAAATCGTTTTCTGAAACTTTAAAATCTTCAGAAACTTTCTCTTTATTTACTGAAATAGAATTTTCTTTTAAAGCACGTCGGGCCTCACTGTTAGATTTTAAAAAACCTGTTTTTTCAGCCAAAGCAGCGATAATATCAATGCCACTTTTTATTTCTTCTATTGGAATTTCAGCTTGTGGTACGCCATCAAATACATCTAGGAAGGTTTTTTCATCTAAAGATTTTAAATCTGCAGAAGTTGAATTTCCAAATAAAATCTCTGATGCTTTTACGGCATTTTCATATTCTTCTGCACTGTGAACAGTAGTTGTTACCTCTTGTGCCAAACGCTTTTGAAGCAAACGCATATGTGGTGCTTCTTTATGTTGCGCAATAAATTCCTCTATGGTTTCCTTATCGAGAAACGTAAAAATCTTAATGTATTTTTCAGCATCTTCATCGGCGCTATTTAACCAATATTGGTAGAATTTGTAAGGTGATGTTCGGTCTGCATCCAACCAGATATTACCACCTTCACTTTTTCCGAATTTGCTCCCATCACTTTTTGTAATGAGTGGACAGGTTAATGCATAACCTTTTCCAGCATCCATTCTTCTGATTAGTTCGGTACCAGTAGTTATATTTCCCCATTGATCACTACCACCCATCTGTAAAGTACAGTCAAGGTTTCTGTACAAATGCACAAAATCATATCCTTGAATCAATTGGTAGGTAAATTCTGTAAAAGAAAGACCATCGGCACTTTCGCCACTCAATCTAGTTTTTACAGAATCTTTGGCCATCATATAGTTAACGGTCATATGTTTTCCAACATTTCTGATAAAATCAAGAAACGAAAACTCTTTCATCCAGTCATAATTATTGACCAAAGTCGCTGGATTTTCTATATTTTCTGAAAAATCTAGGAATTGAGAAAGTTGGTTTCTAACACCATCTTGGTTTTTTTTCAGTGTTTCTTCATCCAACAAATTACGTTCGCTGTTTTTCATTGATGGATCACCAATCATTCCTGTGGCTCCTCCAACTAAAGCAACCGGTTTATGTCCGCAGCGTTGATAGAAAGACAAAAGCATTATCGGCACAAGGTTTCCAATATGTAATGAGTCTGCGGTAGGATCAAAACCTACATATGCAGAACGCATTTTTTCCATTAGGTGTGCTTCAGTTTCGGGCATTACGTCGTGTATCATGCCTCGCCAATGTAATTCTTCAACGAAATTTTTTAGCTTCATTTTTAAAAGTTTTTACTCCATTATCAAGAGTATGGAATTTGAGGGTGCAAAGATACGCTTCTCAATTAAAGATTCAGTGTACTGTATTGAGTTTATAAAAATATAATAAATTCATGTTTTCGGCTTCTCTTGGGGTAAACTTTATCAAAGGAACTTTTCGAGTTTATTTTCGTCCCGATAGCTATCGGGATCGATTTCATTTTCAGTATTTTCGCCTTATGGTTTTAGTAACAGGCGGTACAGGAATGGTAGGTTCAGATTTGTTGTATTTTCTTTTAAAGGAAAACACAAAGGTGCGCGCAATTCATAGACGAGATAGCGATATAGAATCGGTAAAAAAGGTTTTTGCACTTTATACAACTGAAGTGGATGCACTTTTCGATAGAATTGAATGGGTTGAAGCAAACATCACAGACATTCCTGCCTTGACAATAGCTTTCGAAAACATAACTAAAGTTTATCACTGTGCCGCGTCTATCGATTTTAATCCCTCAAAGTTTAAAGCGCTCAAAAAAATCAATGTAGAAGGAACGGCTAATATCGTGAACCTATGTCTTTCAAATAACGTCAAAAAGATATGTTATGTTAGCTCGGTATCTACTTTGGGAACTCCTATAAAAAATCAACTAATTACAGAAGAAACTCCTTATAATCCTGATGACAAAAACAGCGTTTATGCTATTACTAAATACGGTGCCGAAATGGAGATTTGGCGTGGTACTCAAGAAGGTTTGGATGCAGTAATCGTAAACCCCGGTGTAATTGTTGGCACCTCACCTAGTGAAGATGGAAGTGCGATAATAGTGCCACTTGGGTCTAAAGGCATCCCATTTTATCCCTCTGGAACAATGGGAATTGTTGATGTTAAAGACGTAGTAAAAGCGATGATATTATTGATGGAGTCTGATACAAAAAACGAACGCTTTATTCTGGTTGCCGAAAATATATCCTATAAAGATATGCTCTCGAGATTGGCGTTATTATTTGGTAAAAAGCCTCCTACAAGAAAACTTTCTAAAGGGGTTATGTTCTTTTTAAGCAAAATTGATTGGTTGCTAAATAAGCTTTTTGGAGTAAAACGAAAATTAGTAAAAGCAACCGTCCGGTCTATGTTTACCACTTCACTTTATGATTCATCAAAAATAAAAGAACAATTAGGATTCCAATTTACGCCAACAGATGAAACGCTGAAAAGAATAGTGAGAGAGAGTGGAAAAATATCAAAGTAAGCTATCCGTTACAGGCTCAATTTCTCTCCGGTCTTCCTTTGATTTCTCACTTATACTATCTCTGTTGCGGCGCTCCTTTTCCCACAGACTATCCATCTTTTTCTCCATTACGTCCAGTCGGGTTTTTACCTCTTGAAAAATGTCCATATAGATATTTATATCGGCTGCGTAAAACTCATTGCTTTTTGCAAACTGAAGACTATCTACTCCAAAATTTCGGTAAATCAATGAATCCATCTTTATACCCTTAGTAGTTATAGATTTATTATCAACACTTCTTGCGGCATTTGCCAAATAGGTTTCCGTGAGGATATCGATCATTTTATCTTTTGGAATAAGGTTTTTAGGCTTTTCTGGTTGATTGACATTTTGACAACCAAAGAAGCTTAAAATAAATATAAAAAGAATTACCGAATACTTCATTATCTATTGAACGTGAGTCTTTCTGGATTACTTTTATTAGGGAACTTTGAATTTTCGTAAACTATCACGCCATTTACTAAAGTATGTGTAACGCGAGATTTAAAGATTGTTCCTTCAAAAGGAGACCATCCACATTTATATAAAAGATTTTCCTTTTTCACAGCCCATGGCGAATTGAGATCAACCAGGACTAAATCTGCTTTATAGCCTTCTCTAATATAACCACGTTCCTTTATTTCGAACAAAATAGCAGGGTTATGTGCGGTTTTTTCGACAATTTTTTCCAAAGAAATTTTCCCTTTGTGGTACATTTCCAAAAGCGCAACCAAAGCGTGTTGCACCAGAGGTCCACCTGAAGGTGCATTCATATATTTGTTATTCTTCTCTTCTAATGTATGCGGGGCGTGATCTGAAGCAATTACATCAATACGATCATCTAGTAATGCTTTTAGAAGTCCATCTCTGTCTTTCTGTGTTTTTACTGCAGGATTCCATTTTATTTTTGTTCCTTTTGCTTTGTAATCCTCATCGGTAAACCACAAATGATGAATACAAACCTCAGCAGTAATCTTCTTTTTTGCTAGTGGTTTCTTATTGCTGAAAAGATGCGTTTCCTTCTCGGTAGAAACATGAAAAACATGAAGTCTCGCACCTGTTTTCTCAGCAAGTTTTATGGCTCTTGACGAGGAGATATAACAAGCTTCCTCACTTCGTATTTTTGGATGACAGTCTATTGGAATGTCCTCCCCATATTCCGCTTTATACTTTTCTAGGTTTTCTTTTATGGTAGTCTCATCTTCACAATGTGCAGAAATAAGTAGTTTCGTTTTACTAAAAATCTCTTCCAAAGTTTTTGGGTCGTCAACAAGCATGTTTCCAGTGGAAGATCCTAAAAACAATTTTAAGCCCGCCACTTTCTGCGGATCAACTTTTAGGATTTCATCCAGATTATCATTGGTCCCGCCAAACATAAATGAATAATTGGCCCAAGAAGTTTTTGCAGCTATATCAAATTTTTCTTCTAGAAGTTCGATAGTTGTTGCTTGAGGAACTGTATTTGGCATTTCAATAAAAGAAGTAATCCCACCAGCCACTGCAGCTTTAGATTCGGTTTCAATAGTTGCTTTATGCGTTAATCCTGGCTCGCGAAAGTGTACTTGGTCATCAATCATTCCTGGCAACAAATAATATCCATCGGCATCGATGATTTTTGTGTCCCCAGATTTCATGCTTATACTAATATCAATTTCAGCAATGCGTCCATCCTTTACCAAGACATCACCCTTAAAAATCTCTCCTTCGTTTACAA
This sequence comes from Aequorivita sp., assembly GCA_052105975.1. GTDB lineage: Bacteria > Bacteroidota > Bacteroidia > Flavobacteriales > Flavobacteriaceae > Aequorivita. The sequence continues at coordinate 212,129 of JBQEAY010000002.1, forward strand.
TATTCGCATTCTTAATTAAAACTGATCTCATCTACCTAAATATTTATTTGTGATTTAGAAACGACTTGGACGTTCTTTTTTAAATATTCTCTTACCTTAATTCAGTTAAAAGATCTTCTATTGAATCTTTTTCTGTTAAACACACTTTTCAACTTCATTCCGACAACGCCAAAAACAGCTTCAGATATTATTCCGGAACTCATTTTGGATTCCCCTTTAGTACGGTCCGTAAAAATTACGGGGACTTCTATTATTTTAAATTTGCTCAGGTGAGCCTTAAATTTCATTTCTATCTGAAAAGCATAGCCCACAAAACGGATGTTATCAAGATTTATTTTTTCCAAAACTTGTCTTTTGTAACAAATAAAGCCTGCTGTGGTGTCATAAATATCCATCCCCATTACAAACCGAACATATTTTGACGCTAACCAAGATAACAAGACTCTGCTCATTGGCCAATTCACTACATTTACCCCCTTTACATATCTAGAGCCAATGGCCAAATCGTTACCATCTTTGTGGCAAGCATTAAACAACCTAACAAGATCATTTGGATTGTGCGAAAAATCGGCATCCATCTCAAATATATAATCGTACCCATTTTCCAGCCCCCATTTAAAACCGGCTATATATGCGGTTCCTAAACCATTTTTTTTCGCACGTTTAAGTATAAATAACTTTTCAGGATATTTTATAAAGTTGGCTTCAACGGCTTCGGCAGTGCCATCAGGAGAGCTGTCATCCACCACCAAGACATGAAACTCACGCTCCAATGAGAAAACAGTGCGAAGTAATCGCTCTATGTTTTCAATTTCATTGTAAGTGGGAATCACCACCAGCGCCTTGGACATACTCCTCTTTTACCGCAAATGTACCTTTTTTTGAACGAATAAATGTGATGTAAAATCTAATTGATAGTGCAAAAAGGAAATTTAATTTACCGTACCTTTACCGCAAAAATTGAAGGTGGATTTCACTGAAAGACTTATCGAATCAAGCGATTGGGCTACCTACCTACTTGTGGCTTGTTTTGTTATTTACGCACTCTCCAAATACTTTTACCCCAAAAGGTTCCACGAATTTTCATTATTACCCATCAATAATCAATACTTCTTTGTAGAAGGTAAAAACGATGAATTGAATCATCCTTTCAATATGATGCTTTTCATTGGACAAATAATTTGTGTTTCTGTTTTTATTTATCTTCTTTTTGAGGTTTTTAATCCCACTGAAACTCAAGACAATAAATGGTTATTTATACAAATTTGTACAGGGTATAGTGTTTTTGTTTTAATAAAGTTTTCCCTCGAAAAAATTGTTGGAAGTATCTTCTCATTAGATGAAATTATCAACGGATACTTGTACCAAAAGTTGAGTTATCGCAATTTTTTAGGTATATTATTTTTTATAGGCAACCTTTTTTTCCTTTATGCCTTCCCTCCCTCGGCTATCGCATTAGTTGCTTTTGGCAGTGCTATCGTACTTTTAAACGCTATTGCACTGCTATACAGTTACAAAAAAATGGGAAAACTAATTTCGGATAATTTCTTCTATTTTATTTTGTACCTTTGCACTCTAGAAATTGCACCCTACATTATCCTTTATAAAAGCCTTTTTTAAAGTATAATTTTAAAAAAACTATCTATGAAAGTGAAAACTATTTTGGTATCTCAACCAGAACCTAAAATTGAAAATTCGCCATATTTTGATTTAATAGACAGGCAAAAAGTCAAAATAGATTTTCGCCCGTTTATTCATGTTGAGGGTGTAACAGGTAAAGAGGTTCGTACTCAAAAAGTTGACCTTACTCAATATACTGCGATTATTCTTACTAGCAGAAACTCTGTTGACCATTTTTTCAGAATTGCTGAGGAGCTTCGCTTTAAGGTTCCTGATTCCATGAAATATTTCTGTTTAAGTGAAGCTGTGGCCTATTATCTTCAAAAATATGTGGTTTATAGAAAAAGAAAGATTTATGTAGGAAAAAGAACCTTTAAAGAACTGGCTCCATTAATCAAAAAATATAAAAGCGAAAAATTCTTACTTCCCACTTCAGATAAATTGAAGCCTGAGGTTCCTTTAGTTCTAAATGAATTAAAAGTGGATTGGAAAGAAGCTACTTTTTACAGAACTGTTATTAGCGATCTTTCAGACCTGCGTGATGTTTATTATGACATCTTAGTATTTTTCAGCCCTAGTGGAATTGAATCGCTATTTGAAAACTTCCCAGACTTTGACCAAAAAGATACGCGTATAGCCGTATTTGGAAACACTACTGTAAAGGCTGCCAATGAAATGGGACTTCGTGTAGATATTCAGGCCCCAACCCCTGAGACTCCTTCTATGACCATGGCATTGGAAAAGTATATCAAAGATGTAAACAACAAAAAATAAGCACAATTAATTTTGATAAAAAAAGGCTTGCCAATTGGCAAGCCTTTTTTATTTTATATTATCTCGAGATTATTCCGATGCAGGTGCTCCAGAAAGAATTTCGTCATTTGCATAAGATTCAAACTTTTTAAAGTTCTCTTTAAATGAATTTGAAAGCTCACGTGCTTTAATGTCATATGCTTCTTTATCTTCCCAAGTCTCCTTCGGACTCAATACCTCTGAAGGAACATTTGGACAAGAAGTAGGCATCATCAAGTTGAAAATTGGATGCCTTTTATATTCAACATCTTTCAATTTTCCATCTAAAGCCGCACCGATCATCGCGCGCGTATATTTTAGCTTCATTCGGTTACCAACACCGTAAGGACCACCTGTCCAACCTGTATTAATTAACCAAACATTTACACCAGCATCTTTCATCTTTTTACTTAGCATTTCTGCATATCTCGTTGGATGTAATGGCATAAACGGCGCACCAAAACAAGCTGAAAAGCTAGGAGTTGGTTCATTAATTCCTTCCTCAGTACCAGCTACTTTCGCAGTGTAACCACTAATAAAATGATAAGCCGCTTGTCCTGCGGTCAGTTTTGAAATAGGAGGTAAAACACCAAAAGCATCTGCCGTTAAAAAGAAGATATTCTTTGGATTTTGACCAGTAGATGGTACTTGAATATTATTTATATGGTAAATTGGATAACTTACACGCGTATTCTGTGTTATTGAAGTATCGGCATAATCTACGTGTCCTTCCGCATCCATCCCAATATTCTCAAGAAGTGCCCCAGGTTTAATAGCATTATAAATATCCGGTTCGTTTTCTTGTGAAAGGTTTATAACCTTAGCATAACATCCACCCTCAAAATTAAATATAGTATTATCTGGGGTCCAACCATGCTCGTCATCACCTATCAATTTACGATCTGGATCTGCAGAAAGCGTCGTTTTCCCTGTTCCTGAAAGGCCAAAGAAAATAGCGGTTTCTCCATTATCACCAACATTTGCTGAACAGTGCATTGGCAAGGTGTTTTTATCAACTGGCATAATAAAGTTAAGTGCCGAAAAAATACCTTTTTTAATTTCTCCTGTATAACCAGTACCGCCAATCAAGGCAATTTTACGCGTAAAGTTAAGAATCGCAAAGTTATGCTGACGCGTTCCGTCCACCTCAGGATCTGCAACAAATCCAGGTGCATTTACAATAAGCCATTCGGGACCAAACGACTCCAATTCTTCTTCCGTTGGACGAAGAAACATATTGTGGGCAAACAAATTAGACCATGGAGTCTCGTTAATAACCCTGATTTTAAGCTTGTAGTCTTCATCTGCACAAGCATAGCTGTCGCGCACATAAATTTCTTTTTCTGATAGATAATCAGTGACTCTATTATACAATGCGTCAAACTTTTCTGGTGAAAACGGAATATTTATATCCCCCCACCATACTTCGTCGCGAGTAACATCGTCTTTTACAATAAACCTGTCTTTTGGAGATCTACCTGTAAATTCGCCAGTGTTTATCACAAGAGCGCCATTACTGGCTTCTTTCCCTAGATCTTTTTGTAATGTTTCGTCGTGAAGTTCTTCAGAAGAAAGTTGATACTTAACTTTTGCATTCTTGATTCCGTATTTATCAACCGAAATCGTTCTCGTAGCTTGGTTTTTATCGACCATACCTTTTTTAATAATTAGTAGAGTACAAAAATAGCAAATCTAAAAGAGATTCAGGAAAATTTAAAAAACATTTATAGCTTCTTTAACGAAAGCAACGAAAAACCTAAGGAAACCCAACCAATAATAAATAATAGTCCACCAATAGGTGTAATAAACCCAATCTTAGCCGAATTAAAGGATAAAACCTCATTTAGAGCGAGTAAATAGATGGAACCCGAGAAAAAAAGCATTCCGACAATAAAGAGCCAAAAAGTCCTTTTTTTAATCTTTTCTGGTATGCTGGGTGTCAACCCCAATATCAAAATTGCAATGCTGTGGTACATTTGATAACGAACGCCAGTTTCAAAAGTATTTATTGCAGCAGCATCCACAATATTCTTTAATCCATGTGCTCCAAAAGCACCCAAAGCAATAGTAACTGCAGCAAGAAAAGAAGCTGTTACCGCCATATTTTTATCAAAAACTGTCATTTTTAAATTTTGGAATTAGTAGTTTCGTGCTTTATAATATTAAGCTTCAAAGTTAACAAAAAACTCCCCCAATGAGAAACATATTGATTATAGGTGCAGGAAGATCAGCAACAAGTTTAATTCGTTATTTGCTGAACAAAAGTGAAGATGAAAAACTTTTTATCACCATTGGCGATATTTCTATAGAATCCGCTCAAAAATTGATTCAAGGCCATCCAAATACAAAAGGCATCAAACTCGATGTTTTTAACGACGCAGAACGTAAAGAAGCAGTCAAAAACAGTGACTTGGTAATCTCTATGTTGCCTGCTCGCTTTCATATTGAGGTTGCTAAAGAATGTATTGAGTTAGGAAAACATATGGTTACGGCCTCTTACGTAAGTGATGAAATGCAAGCCCTAGATGACCAAGCCAAAGCTAAGGGACTGGTTATGATGAATGAAATAGGCCTCGATCCCGGAGTGGACCATATGAGTGCAATGCAAATAATTGACAGAATTAGAGATGAAGGTGGAAAAATGCTTCTTTTTGAATCGTTTTGTGGAGGTTTAATTGCTCCTGAAAGTGACAACAACCTTTGGAATTATAAATTCACATGGAATCCACGTAATGTGGTTTTAGCGGGCCAAGGTGGTGCAGCTGAATTTATCCAAGAGGGAAATTTTAAGTACATTCCGTATCACAGACTTTTCCGAAGAACAGAATTTATCAACATTGAAGGATATGGGAAGTTTGAGGTATTAGCTAATAGAAACTCTCTGCAATACCAATCCGTTTACGGACTAGATGATATCCTAACCCTATACCGCGGAACAATTAGAAGAGTTGGGTTTAGTAAGGCATGGAATATGTTTGTTCAGTTGGGAATGACCGATGACACTTACACAATCCCTGATTCTGAAAACTTGACTTATCGTGATTTCGTAAACCTATTTTTGGCCTATTCACCAACAGATAGCGTTGAGCTTAAGCTTCGTTATGCCCTAAAAATCGATCAAGACGATTTGATGTGGGAAAAACTAGAGGAATTGGATCTTTTCAATAAAGAAAAAACCATTGGCATTAAGGATGCAACTCCAGCAATGGCGCTTCAAAAAATATTGGAAGACAAGTGGACATTAGCGCCAGAGGACAAAGATATGATTGTAATGTACCATAAATTCGGTTATGAATTGGATGGAAAGACGCATCAAATCGATAGCCATATGGCCTTAATCGGTGAAGATCAAACCCACACAGCTATGGCGAAAACAGTGGGACTACCAGTGGGAATTGCTGCCATAAAAATTCTAAATGGTGAAATCACAACTCCTGGAGTACAACGCCCAATCGCAAAAGAAGTTTACGAACCGATTTTAAATGAATTGAAAGAAAACGGAGTTATCTTTAGAGAAGAAGAAGTTGAGTATTTGGGTTACAACCCAGAGAACCTGAGTCTAGGATAAACCTTAGACGTTAGACGTTAGACGTTAGACGTTAGACAAAATAATAAAAGCCCGCATTCCTGCGGGCTTTTATTATTTTAATTTATCAATATTTATCTTCTTCCTAAGAAAATTGAGATGAAGTAAAGCAATGTAGCCAAGGAACCAATTGCTGAAACCACATAAGTTCTAGCAGCCCACTTTAAGGCATCCTTTGCTCCCGCATGTTCGTCTGGCGTAAGCATATTGCTACTTTCTAGCCAAACCAAGGCACGTTTACTTGCATCAAACTCTACAGGAAGCGTTATAAATGCAAATGCTGTCGTTACCGCAAAAAGTAAAATCCCGATTCCAAAAACCCATGTTCCAAAAGCAATTCCTATAGAGAAAAGAATAAGTCCCGCCATAATTACAAAATTAGATAGTTTACTAGAGACACTTACCATAGGTACAATAGTAGAACGCAATTTCAACCACTTGTAAGCTGTGGCGTGTTGCACTGCGTGTCCACATTCGTGCGCTGCAACTGCCGCTGCTGCCGCATTACGCTGCATAAAAACTGGCTCACTCAAGTTCACGGTTTTCTTGGTAGGATCGTAATGATCTGTCAGCGCACCCTTGACCGAAATAACATTTACATCAGTAATTCCATTATCGGCGAGCATCTTTTCTGCGATTTCCTTTCCGCTCATTCCATTCTGAAGATGGATTTTACTGTATTCCTTAAACTTGCTTTTTAGCTTGTGGCTTACGTACCAGCTCACTGCGAAGATTATTCCTGCAATTATATAGTATCCATACATAGTTTCTTATTTATTAGGTTTCGCTTTCGCAAAACTTTTTTGTTATTTTTTATTTCCTCTATTAAAGATAGCAAATAACGTGCAGTTTTTTATCCCACGATATTAACTATCTTCCCAGGTACGATTATCACCTTTTTAGGCGTACGACCTTCCAAATACTGGGCGGTTTTCTCGTGTGCCATTACGGCAGATTCAATTTCATCTTTGCTTAAGTCAAGGGGTAATTCCAGCGTAAAACGCATTTTTCCGTTGAAGGAGATTGGATACTCTTTGCTACTTTCCACCAAAAACTTCTCTTCAAATTTTGGAAAACGCGCTGTCGAAATACTTTCCGTATTCCCTAATTTGTGCCAAAGCTCCTCTGCAATATGTGGCGCATAAGGCGAAATAAGAATTACCAAGGGCTCCAAAACTTCACGGGAATTACATTTTTGAGAAGAAAGATCATTAACCGCAATCATAAATGACGAAACTGAAGTATTAAAGCTGAACTCCTCAATGTCTTCCTGAACTTTCTTTATAGTTTTATGAAGCGTTTTTAAACTGTCCTTGGAAGCTGCATCGTCAGAAACATAAAAACTTTCATTTTCACCAGAATGATACAATTTCCATAGTTTTTTAAGGAAACCATGTACCCCTGTAATCCCAGCAGTATTCCATGGTTTTGCTTGCTCTAGAGGACCGAGAAACATTTCGTACATCCTCAAAGTATCTGCTCCGTATTGCTCACAAATATCATCAGGATTTACGACATTGAATTTACTCTTTGACATTTTTTCAACTTCTCTGGAGATCTTGAAAGTTCCATCTTCTTCGGTTATAAGTTCTGCATCTTTATATTCTTCTCGCCAATTTTTAAAGGCTTCAATATCTAATTCATTGTGAGTATTCACAAAAGACACGTCTGCGTGAATTGGTTGGGTGGTATAATCCTTTGCTAAAGAGGCTGAAACATATTTATTTTCACCTTCAATTCTATAAACAAATGCACTATCTCCCAAAATCATTCCTTGGTTGATCAGCTTTTTAAATGGCTCTTCCACAGGAACCAAACCACGGTCGTGCATAAACTTCACCCAAAAACGGCTGTATAATAAATGGCCGGTAGCGTGTTCGCTTCCACCAATATATAAATCCACATTTTTCCAGTAGTTCAAAGCTTCCTTGGATGCGAAAATTTCATCGCGCTTTTCACTTTCCATATATCGAAAAAAGTACCAACTACTTCCTGCCCAACCTGGCATGGTGTTTAATTCAAGAGGAAAAATAGTTTTATGGTCAACTAAATCGTTACTTACAACTTCATTCGTTTCTGCATTCCATGCCCAATTATCAGCGCGGCCCAAAGGTGGTTCGCCTTCTTCTGTTGGCAAGTATTTTTCAACTTCGGGAAGATGCAACGGCAAACATTCTGTCGGGATTGCTTGAGGCATTCCATCTTTGTAATAAATTGGGAAGGGTTCGCCCCAATATCTTTGTCGGCTAAAAACAGCATCTCGCAAACGATAGTTTATTTTTCCTTCACCAACACCTTTTTCTTCTAAAGCATCGATTATTTTATCTGTAGCTTGTTGATAGGTTAAATCGTTTAAGAAATCACTGTTCGTGATAACAGTATTCTCCTTTTCTGCATAAGCTCCTTCCGAAATATCTACATCCTTAAATATATTAGGAATAGGAATATTGAAATGCTTTGCAAAATCATAATCGCGCTGATCCCCAGAAGGAACACTCATAACTGCACCGGTTCCGTAGCCAGCTAATACGTAATCGCCAATCCAAATTGGAAGTTGTTCTCCTGAGAAAGGATGTTCCGCATAAGCCCCTGTGAAAACACCACTAATGGTTTTTACATCGGCCATTCGTTCGCGTTCACTTCGTTTTGCAGTGGCTTCAACATAATTTTCGACAGCGCTTTTTTGTTCCGCCGTTGTTATTTTTGCAACTAAGTCGTGTTCTGGTGCCAAAACCATAAAACTTACACCGAAGATGGTGTCGGGTCTTGTTGTAAAAACTTCTATAGTGAATTTTTCATCCAATTCATCCCTAAGAAAGTCCCCACCTAAATCCTCCCCTGAGGGGAGGACTTTTAATATCGCTTCAATTTTCGATATTACAGTTTGAAGATTATTGAGAACTTCAAGATTATTAAATCTGATTACTTTATAGCCTTTTTTCTCTTTTAGCAATAACTCTCTCTCATCGTCTTTTTCCAACTGATATTGATGCACTTCTCCATCGACTTCAATTATCAATTTTTTCTCAAGACATACAAAATCTACTATATAATTATCAATAGGATGTTGTTGTCTAAACTTATAACCAAGTTTTTTGCCCCTTAGTTCTCCCCAAAGTTTAGCCTCTGCTTGGGTGGGATTTTCTCGCATCTGCTTTACTCTTTGCAACAATGTCCCCACAATTGCCGAATTTCCGGTTAATCTATGGGCTTCTCCCCCTCCTCTGGAGGGGGCTGGGGGGAGGACTTTGAATTTCACTGATGCCCCTTTACTTTTTCCAATCCAATTTGTCTGTGAATCCTTCAAGGGTTGCGGCCAATCGATTTCTTTAAGTCCATCGAGTAAGCGCTGAGCGTATGCTGTGATACGCATGCTCCATTGTTTCATTTTTTTACGAACAACAGGATAGCCACCACGTTCGGAAACGCCGTTTACTATTTCGTCATTTGCTAAAACGGTACCCAGCTGTGGACACCAATTAACTTCGGTTTCAGCTAAATATGTTAATCTATATTTAAGTAGAATTTCTTGTTTTTTGTTTTCTGAAAAACCTATCCATTCCTGAGCAGTAAAACGAGGAATTCCTTCATCGCATTCAGCATTTACATGAATATTTCCTTCAGAAGAAAAAAGAATTCGCAGTTCTTCGATGGAGCGCGCTTTGTTTAACTCTTGATCATACCAACTTTCAAAAAGTTGTAGAAAAATCCACTGAGTCCATTTGTAGTATTCTGGATTTGAAGTTCGCACTTCGCGGCTCCAATCAAAAGAAAAACCAATTCTATCCAATTGTTTGCGGTAACCTTCAATCTCAGTTCCACTCTTATCAACACCACCTTCAATATTCACTTTGGTAGTTTCGGCTGGATGTTGTCCCGTTTGGATTGCATATTGCTCTGCGGGAAGACCAAAGGAATCATAGCCCATTGGATGCAAAACGTTGAAACCTTGATGGCGTTTAAACCTCGAATACACATCACTGGCAATATAACCAAGTGGATGCCCTACGTGTAAACCGGCTCCTGATGGATAAGGAAACATATCCAAAACGTAATATTTTGGTTTATCGCTCTTGTCCTCAGCTTTAAAAGTTTTGTTTTCGGCCCAATATTTTTGCCACTTTGCTTCTATTTCGTTGAAGTGATATTTGCTCATTATAAGTATTTCAGATAAAAAATTGAACTCTTCGATCGCATTTCAGAGTTTGTGGTCAAAAATAAGGTTTATTGCATGAAGTTAAAACCCTAAAATTTAAAAATTTGGATGCAAGAGGCTTCCTGAATAAAGCACCCAAATCATGGAAAGGATTGCTACAATATTCATCGCAATTCAGAAGAGTTCCATTTGCTGTAAAATTCCGAAGGAAAGTAATAAACTTGAGACCAAACCAAAATAATGGCTTCTCCCAGAAATTTGAAGATAGGTCAAATGGGACCAAATAAGTCCAAATTGTGAGGAACCAGAGCCCGGGACGGGAAATTTTTAATGATTTTAGTAGGTTTTTTATGATTATCAGTAACTTTAGGGGTCATCAAATTTAATCTCATTATAACAAAATTGAAACTTTCAGCGTTGTTTATCACAAGATGCAAAATTACTTGTATTTTTACCGCCAAATTCAGCAAACCTTATGAGTTCTTCTTTTGAAAAATATCAAAAACGCAGGTTAATTTCCTCCTACTTTTCAGTAGTTATCAGTATCTCACTGGTTCTTTTTCTATTGGGATTATTGGGCTTGCTGGTTTTGAACTCAAAAAAGGTAGCAGATTACTTTAAAGAGCAAATCGCAATAACAGTGTTTCTAAAAGACAACGCGAAAGAAGTAGAAGTTACGCAATTGAAACAAAGTTTAGCTTTGGCCGATTATACTAAAAGCGCAACTTTTGTTTCAAAAGAAGAGGCAGCGGAAGAACATCAGGAAACCTTGGGCGAGAACTTTATAGAATATTTGGGTGAAAATCCGCTGCAAAACAGCATTGACGTGTACATTCTAGCCGATTATGTGACACCGCAGAAAATGGAAGAAATAACCGACGAATTACGAAGCAAAGCTTTTGTGGACGATGTAGTCTATGACAAGCCTTTGATTGCGCAGCTTACAGAAAACGTAAAACGTATCAGTTTTTGGATTTTAGTGATTAGTGGAATCTTTACGTTTATCGCTGTATTACTTATAAATAGTAGTATTCGACTTTCAATTTATGCCAAACGATTTACCATTAAAACAATGCAAATGGTTGGTGCCACGAAAAAATTTATCCGTAAACCCTTTGTATGGAAAAGCGTACGTTTCGGAATAATTGGCGCTGTAATCGCCATGATAGGAATGGGTCTAGTACTATATTACCTCAACGAAAGCTTCCCGCAATTACAATTATTGGGCGACCCTATCTTATTGACTGTTCTATTTGCATTTATATTTTTAATGGGAATAGTCATTACGTGGATAAGCACCTTTATTGCAACGCAACGATTTTTAAATCTTCGCACCGACGATTTGTATTACTAAACGTGAGACGTGTAGCTCAGAAACTGAAACCTTTTTAATAATGGGAGAGAAAAAACGAAAAGAAGAATCTATGTCAGAATTTATTTTCGGCAAGAAAAACTATAAGTTTATGCTTATTGGCATTGCTTTTATCGCACTCGGCTTTATACTGATGTCTGGTGGAGGCAGCGATGATCCAACTATTTTTAACCCCGAAATCTACAGCTGGCGTCGCATTCGTTTAGCACCAGCATTAGTATTGATAGGCTTTGGTATTGAAGTTTACGCCATTTTATTAAAACCTGAAAGTAAAGAAGAAAACTAGTGGATATATTACAAGCTGTCGTCCTAGCCATTATTGAAGGACTTACCGAATTTTTACCCGTTTCATCAACAGGACATTTAATCATAGGATCCTCATTTTTTGGGATTGCTGGAGATGATTTTACCAAGCTTTTTACTATTGTTATCCAGCTGGGAACTATCCTTTCTGTAGTAGTGCTTTACTTTAAACGGTTCTTCCAGAGTATGGATTTTTATTACAAACTCTTCGTCGCTTTTCTTCCAGCAGTATTTTTAGGATTGTTGTTTAATGATGTTATTGACAGTCTTCTTGAGAGTCCATTGGTAGTGGCCATTTCTTTAATAGTTGGTGGGTTTATCCTTATTAAAGTGGACGACTGGTTTGCAGATGCAGATGGAGATGAATCAGATATTTCTTATTTAACCGCTCTTAAAATTGGGTTTTTTCAATGTTTAGCTATGATACCAGGTGTTTCCAGAAGTGGCGCGAGTATTGTTGGGGGAATGACGCAAAAGCTATCTAGAAAAACTGCAGCTGAGTTTTCTTTCTTTCTTGCCGTACCAACTATGCTTGGAGCAACTGTAAAGAAAAGTTATGATTATTACCAAGCAGGATTTGAACTGACTTCAGATCAGGTAAACTATCTTATTATTGGTAACGTGGTTGGTTTTCTTGTGGCATTGATTGCTATTAAATCCTTTATTAACTATTTGAGCAAGCACGGTTTTAAATGGTTTGGTTACTACCGTATTGTCGCGGGAGTTTCTATTATACTAATCCACTTTTTTGTAATGAAACTTACCGTTGTCTAATGACTGGAGAAGACTATAAAGAAGGGCAGGTTATCTTAATTGACAAACCATTGGAATGGACTTCCTTCCAAGCAGTGAACAAAGTGCGCTGGCTAATTAAAAAATCCTTTGGGATAAAGAAAATTAAGGTTGGACACGCCGGGACCCTGGATCCATTAGCCACTGGGCTTTTAATAATCTGTAGCGGAAAGTTCACTAAGAGAATAGACACTTTTCAGGCACAGGAAAAAGAATATACTGGAACTTTCACATTAGGTGCAACAACACCTAGTTACGATCTAGAAACTGAAGTTGACCAAACCTTTGATACTTCTGAGATTACTTCAGATATGATAAATGAAGCAACGAAACAGTTTTTGGGCGAAATACAGCAGCAACCCCCGGTTTTTTCAGCATTGAAAAAAGATGGAAAACGCCTGTATGAATATGCGCGAGAAGGTGAAGAAGTGGAGATTCCTTTTAGAACTGTAACTGTTTCAGAATTCGAAATAACGAAGATTGACCTTCCAAACGTAGATTTTAGGATAGTTTGTAGTAAAGGCACTTATATTCGTTCTTTAGCCAATGATTTTGGAAAAGCTTTAAATAGTGGCGCTCATCTTTCTAGTCTTCGAAGAACCAAAATCGGTAAGTTTTCAGTTGATGATGCTGTTGGAATTGAGGCTTTTGAAGCTTCATTGCCAAGTTAAAATATCTCTAATAACACCTTATTCTTCAACTGTTTTGTGGAATTTTGTACAAAATTTCGGTACTTGCAGTAATGAATCTTAATTATTCATATAAATCTTTTCTTATTACCTCGCTACTTACAGGGTGCTTGGTACTATTTCTTTTTAGCGTAAAACTCTCTAAGAAACAGGAAGATAATGAAGATATCTATGACGTAGAAATTGCTCCAGAAGATCTTTTACCCGAAGATAAGGAAATCGCTGCCCTTACTCCCGAAAAAGTAAAGGTGGAAACAAACCGGGCCTACAATGAGGCTGAAGATTATATTTCTTCCGTTGAAAACGAAAACCAAGAAATCACAGAGACTACCGAGGGAAAGCTACAGGAAATGAGCGATGCTATTGAAGAATCTCAAAATTCAAATGGCGAAAGCGAAGAATCGATTACTAAAAAACCTGAAAAGAAAAAGAAGTCAAAGTTTTCCAATAGTGAAAGTGACAAAGAAGGCCAAGCGGTAGTAAAGGGTGGCAACAGGAACACCACAATAAGCTATCAATTGGTAAACCGAACAGATATGGACTTGCCTAATCCTGTTTACACTTGCTATGGATCAGGAAAAGTGGTTATAAACGTTGAAGTGAACGATATGGGAAAGGTGATAAAAAGCTCATATAACAAAAACGTATCTACTACCTCGAACCAATGTCTGATTGATGCCGCTTCAGAATATGCAATGCAAGCACGTTTTAATACGGATGCATCACGGGCGAAACAATTGGGAACAATCACATTTAATTTTCCGGGACAACAGTAGTGGTGGTGAGTGGTGAGTGGTGAGTGGTGAGTGGTGTACGTCCCTGATATAGGTTGACCACTTAAAGCGTGGAAAACTATGAAAGCAAA
>JBQEAY010000003.1:0-219005 GCA_052105975.1 Aequorivita sp.
TCATAGTTTTCCACGCTTTAAGTGGTCAACCTATATCAGGGACGTACATTTTTCTCTTTTCTCTTTTCTCTTTTCTCTTTTCTCTTTCTCACGTCTCATGTCTCATCTCTCACATCTATAAAGAACCTACCGACTAAAACTTATGCTCCAAATCCCTCGCACTTCATTTTCAGTATAACCCGTAGCTTTATCTTCGGGATAGAGTTCAACTATTTTTGATAAAGTGAGTGATTCCATTTCTTTTTCGGGTGTTCCGTGACATTTTAAGCACATTGAATTGGTTACGATAGGTGAATAAAATTCGGTTACATTCTCTCTTTCTATTACAATCGGCTCAACTTCACCCCCTGCAGCAACTTGCTTTTTAAAATTATCTATGTGTTTCAATTCCGAAGCGTTTGCCTTGTTTTTAGGATTTCTTGGTTTGTCAGTAACACGTTTAATATAAGCTTTATGAACGGTAGCCATACTATCCGTTATAGGCATTGCCTCAATATTACAGAAATCCAAGGCGGCGATTACTCCATTCTTTTTTACTTGCCCCATCAGGTTTTTCCCAAGTTCAGCTTGTGTAGTTTGGGCTATTTGCATACCCCGATCTTTAGTGGAAATTTTAACAGTGTCATTATTTTGATTCATGTCCATTCCCTTTCCCCTGTGCATTTTACCTTTCATTTTTGAATGCTCCCCGTGCATTTTGTTATAATGCTCCTCAAACCAAACCGGTTCTTCAATTTTAGTATCGAACATATAATCGGCAATCTGGCGGATTGTTGACTCTGGATAGAATTGGTATGGCATCAATCCAAATTTCTTAATAGCTCCAGGCATTTTTGATTTTTCTTCGGAAGGGTTTTTAGACCATTCTACCATGTCATTTACAAAATCTTCTTTTGAAGTATCTTCTGAAATATAGTGCATTTTTATTGCTACCATTGGCGGGGCAGCCATATTATCTTCAGCAGCTTTTGGGCTATGACACGTATAACAGTTGTTTTCCATCAATAGCTTTCCCGGATGTTCCTGAGAGATTTCCATTTCAGCATAGTCGCCGTTATCGGCCATTGCCAAATAGTCCTTGCTGTCGTTGTTGTTACAAGCAGCGAATAGAAGCACGGAAATTAACGTAAGAAATATCTTCATAATTTAAATATTTAGGTGGAAACACTTCAAAAATAAAGTTAAATAACTTTTGTAGCAGTAACAAAGGTTACACTTTGAAATTATTTAAAAAACTGATGCTCTAAAGTGAAATTATTTTGACGCTATTTCTATAAAGTTCAATTTTACCTAAATTTTCCAGCTTCTTCAGCAAACGCGAAATCACTACGCGCGAGGTGTTCAGCTCATAGGCAATTTCTTGATGTGTGGAATTGATTATAGTGTCTTTTGTTATCTTCTGTTTATTTTGCAGATATTTTATCAATCGCTCATCCATATTTAAAAACGCAATGCTATCTATGGTTTCGAGCATTTCGCTTAAGCGTTCATGATAGCTTTGAAGCACAAAATTACGCCAGCTTTTATATTTGCCCATCCACTCTTCCATTTTTTGGATAGGTACCATAATCAATGTTGTATCAAGCTCCGCAATAGCACGGATCTCACTCTTTTTCTGTCCCAAACAGCATGTCAAAGTCATAGCGCAAGTGTCACCACGTTCCAGAAAATAGAGCAACAATTCGTCTCCATTATCATCTTCCCTTAAAATTTTAATAGCTCCAGAAACAAGCAGTGGCATAGATCGAACATAATCGCCTATCTCGATGAGTTTATCACCTTCCTTTACCTCCTTTAAAATGCCTACGCTATTTATTTCTTCTAGAAGTGCATCTTCAAAGAG
Organism: Aequorivita sp.; assembly: GCA_052105975.1. Taxonomy (GTDB): domain Bacteria; phylum Bacteroidota; class Bacteroidia; order Flavobacteriales; family Flavobacteriaceae; genus Aequorivita. The sequence goes on from JBQEAY010000003.1 coordinate 1,844, forward strand.
ATGGGAGAAGTTATCCTTTAAATTATTCAGCATTAAAAGTTATTTAGTGATTTTTGAATAGCTAAAATACAGCTTTTAAATTACTATTCTTTTGCCTCTTTCTTCTTCTGTTTCTCGAGTTTTCTAAAATATCCTCGGAAGAAGAAATTGTGCTGTAAGGCCTCCATGTTTTGATTTAGTTTTTCTGAAGCTTCCTTTATTTGAACCATAGTGGAGTCTATTTCCCTCACAAAAGCTTCATCTTGCGTAAGATGATTAAGAGCGCCTTTTCCCGATTTTAGTTCCTCTAAATACGCATCCATGTTTTGGGTAACCTCAATGATATTATCACTCGATGTTTCAAGATTATCAAATACTTTTTGAATCTGATTTTTGGAAGCCGTATCACTCAATAGCACTGCTGCAGCACTTTCGTCATAATTGACTTTTGATATAATCTGATTGATTTTAGCCATAGCCACACCAGTTCCTTCAGAGGTCTTCTTGAGTTCAACAAGTGTTTGCTGAATGTTTTGCGCCAAAATAGTGTCATTGATCAAGGTGCCTAAAGTACCTTTCCCCATCAAGATTTGTTTGGATATTTTTGATAGATCCTCATTGGTTTTACTAAGGGTTTCAAGCATATCGTCCATGCTAACTTTCATGGATGTGTGAATGGTATCTCCTGAAACAACATTTGTTGCTTGCTGTTCGTTTCCGGGGTAAATATTAACAACCATACTCCCAACCAAACCATCGGAACTGACCGAAGCTTGGGCATCCTTTTTAATAAAATACGCCGCTTTTTCCTCCACCGTCATTTCAATAGAAATTTTGCTTACCTGTATCATTTCAATGTTGGTTACCGTCCCAACATTTATTCCTGAGTAGCGAACATTATTACCTAATTGAAGTCCATTAACATTATCAAAAACTGCATACAATTGAATATTTTTGCTAAAAATATGCTGTCTTGATCCAATGAAATAAAGGGCACCCACGAGAATTATAGTTCCCACGACGACAAATATTCCAACTCTTATTTTTTGTGAAGTTGATTTTGACATAACTTTAATTTTTAAAAAATGCTCGGGTCTGTGGATCGCTCGAATTTGAAAGCTCCTCAAAAGTACCTTCGGCATAATTGATTCCATCTACCAACAATATCATTCTATTTGAAATAACCCGCGCGCAATCCACATCGTGGGTGATGATAAGAGATGATGTATTGTATTGTTTTTGAATGTTTCGCATTAATTGAATAATTTCGTTTGCCGTAATAGGATCTAAACCTGTTGTTGGTTCATCATACATTATAATTTTCGGCTTTAGGATCAGGGCGCGTGCCAATGCTACCCGCCGCTGCATTCCACCTGAAAGTTCTGAAGGCATCAAATCAATAGCGTGCAAAAGTCCTACACTTTCAAGTGCTTCCTTTACCGATGCTTCGGTGCTCTGGAAATTTTCAACTTTATCCTTATGCCGCCTGAGAGGAAATTCCAGATTTTCACGAACTGTCATCGAATCATACAATGCGCTACCTTGGAAAAGATAACCGATTTCAGTACGTAAAAAATCCAATTCCTCCTGTCCCATAGAAATAACATCTTGATCTTTAATAGTGATACTTCCGCTATCGGGTTGAATTAAACCCACAATACATTTAACCATTACTGATTTCCCAGAACCGGATTTTCCCATGATAACGAGATTTTCCCCTTCATAAAGCTCCAAGTTGAATCCTTTAAGCACATGGTTATCACCAAAGCTCTTTTTAATATCTTTTAGCTGTAAAACAGGTTTTTTATTTTTTTGAGAATTCATCTAGAGTGTAAAAAATATATCGGTTACAAAAACGGCAATAAAGTCAACTACAAATACTAACATAGAAGCATAAACTACCGCTGCGTTTGAAGCTTCTCCCACGCCAACGGTTCCTTTGGCACAATGATATCCCTTGTAAGTTCCCACAAGACCAATTGCAAAGCCAAAGAAAAATGTTTTAACCGTGGCTGGAAAAACATCGCTAAACTTCAATGCATCAAATGTTTGGTTAAAATAAAGTGTAAAGGAAACACCGCCCTTCAGGTTTTCCACGATTGCGGAACCAAGAAGAGCGACGGCATCACCCAATATTACCAATAAAGGCAGCATAAGAGTGACGGCGAGGATTCGAGTAACAACTAGATATTTAAACGGATTGGTACCCGAAACTTCCATAGCATCTATCTGCTCAGTTACTTTCATTGAACCCAACTCTGCTCCCATTCCTGATCCAATTCTTCCTGCACAGATCAAGGCAATAATCACGGGACCAATTTCGCGTACTATTGAAAGGCTGACCATAGAAGCCATCCACGATTCTGCACCAAATTGCATCAAGGTGGGGCGCGATTGCAATGTAAAAACAAGCCCTAAAATAAATCCAGTTACCATCACCAACAACAAAGAGCGATTGCCTACATTGTAACATTGGCGCATCAATTCCCTAATCTCAAAAGGTCTACTGAACACTTCTCGAAAAAAGCGTCCAGCAAAAAAGGTCATATCCCCAATTTCGGCAAAAAAGGATTTTGTGCGGGCTAGGATGGAGTTTGATTTGTTCATTTAATAAACGAGAAAATCAAATATACCACGGATTTAGGGGAATAATAATGATATAAATCAGCTCTGTATATTAATAGATTTACTGAGATATAGTGAAGTAGATAAATTAAGAATAGCTTTTGTTAGATTCCTCAACAGTCCTCTTAAAACTTTGTTCAGCGCCTTCTTTTTAAGGTAATAAGAGTTATTTCTGGTCTCATTCCTAACCTTCCTGGGAATCCCAACCAGCCCAATCCTCTTGTAACATATAGGTACTGATTGTTTAAATTGTATAATCCGGCCCAACGTTTGTATTTGTATTTGATCGGGCTCCATTGTTTCCCCATAATATTTATTCCAGCTTGCATTCCATGCGTATGGCCTGAAAGTGTGAGTGCAATGTCTGTACTTTGGATTACTTCTTCGTCCCAATGAGAAGGGTCGTGAGAAAGCAGAATCTTAAATGGAATATCCCCAACATCTTTCAATGCTTTTCCTAAATCACCATCTTGTCTAAAAGGTGGAAGACCCCAATTTTCTACACCTAGAATTGCAATTTTCTGGTCATTATTTATAAGTTCCACTCCTTCATTCAGAAGTAATTTAAAATCGATATCCATGAAAAAATTTTTAATGGTTTCAAAATTTTCACTTTTGTCTTCTGGAGAATCCCAAGTGCTGTAATCACCATAGTCATGATTTCCTAAAATAGCATATTTACCTTTCTTAGCAGAGAGTTTATTTAACACCGAATCCCAGCCATTTAATTCCCAAGCAAAATTATTTACTATATCTCCTGTAAATAAAATGAGGTCGGCATCCAATTCATTTATAATCTTCACCGCTCTTTCTAATACTCCATATCGATACCCAAAGCTTCCGAGATGAAGATCGGATATATGTATGATTTTTAAACCTTCAAAAGCTTCTGGAAGGTCTTTATGAGGAACCGTAGCGCGATAAACTTTAAATTTATATACCGCCTTAGAAATTGCATATACAATAACGAAGAAAGGAAGAAACCCTGCAATTAATCCCACCACAGGAACGATGATCAAGGAATCGGTTTCAGAGAAAATATGATTCGAAAAGTATAAAACACTAATAATTATAACGAATAATATCTTCGGTATAAAAGAAGAAATTGTTAATCCGTACAAAGAAGATATCAATGATTGCCTTCTAGTTACGGGTATTGTTTCCATCTTAATTTTCAAAATTAAAATAGCAGAAACCAAACCAATTGTAAAAATCCAAAATAGAATATAGATACCAGTTTTTACAGCAGATGAAGGAATAAATTGTGTGATTGATTGCAACCAATAAAAAGTAAGCGCATCCACTCCTACAATGACAAGGCACAACAAAAAAACTGCAAAAAGTGAATAACTACGCATTCATCATTATTGATAAGGCTTCTCTAAAATTAATAATCCACCAACTGATAACCTGCGTTTAGCAAGTATAAGCCTACTATAAAAAGCAATACATAAATCACTTGGATGTATCTAACATTGATATACTCAATTCTTTTGACCGCTTGTTTAGGAAATGTAAACAGAAACAACCCCATCAATAAAGACATCCACCCAATTAGGCTAATGATTATCGTCCAGCTAGAATCCCAAATATTATGAAAAAGAATATTTAACAATCCAATAATTATCGCTATAAACGATGCTAAAATCGAGAATTTTTGATCCTTTAGGTCAATAAAAATCTGTTTTATTCGGGTTGGGTTATAGCTCAAAATAAAAAAGAAAATCAGCAAATACCAACCCCAAAATTTCGCTAAAAAAATAGATATATCCATGATGTTTATTTTTTCCCCTTTAATCCAAATTTACGGCATAAGCTTCTTTTAAACAATGATTTACACCATCAAATACTAAGATTTCATTAATTCCACAGAAGGAATTACCATAAAAGGCACCTTAGTATGAAATACCATTTGTTTAACAACCGGCTTAAACAGAAGGTTTTCAAAAAATGAATGCTTGTTTTGAATCATAACCAAGAAATTAGCCTTTTGCTTTATCTGAAATTGCTCCACAGCCTCGACTAGATCCGCATATTCTGTGGTGTGAAAAATATGAGTATTATCTTTTATGAATTCTTCAAACTGCACTTTTAACTTTTCCTGTTCCGTATTTAACGCCTCACCAGAGTATATATTTAAAATATTAAGTCGGGCGGCATGGCTTGTACAAATAGACTTTATTAGGTTTAGATTTTTATTTTTCATAGAAAACTTAAAGTCCGTAGGGAACAAAACTTCTTGGGGATTATCATAAGTAAATTCATCAGGAACGGCGATCACGGGACACTTCACTTTTTTAATAGTGAACATAGTATTGGTACCTAGAAAAACTTCTTTGGCACCTGTCGCGCCTTTGGTACCCATTACTATTAAATCAATATTACGCTCCTTGACCACAGCTTTAATTTCATCAGTCAACAAATTGAAAGATGCCAACCTTTGAAAAGTATGTTTGGGATTATTGAATTCCTTTTTTAGCTTCTTCTCTATCTCTAACAATCCACTTTCTGAATTCTTCCTGGTAACCTCCTGTATCAACATGGTAGATTGACTATCTACAAATGTTCCAGTATTATATGCTACGGGCGTGTATGTATTGAGCAAATGAAATGTACAATCTTCATCTTTAAAAAGCTGCACCGCGTACGATATAGCGTTAAAAGCATTCTCGGAGAAATCTGTTGGTAGTAATATGTTTTTCATTGTGATAGAATTAAAGTTATTACCTCTGAAAGACCAATAGACAAAGTAGTATCGTCCTTATAGGAAATTATAAAAAGCTAAGTTAAATCTTGAAGCATGATTTTACAATGACTTCAGTCATATCAGGCAAGTTGCAATAGACTTTAGCATTAATCAATCCGTGTCATTTTTATTCACAGGAAGTTTAATAATAACATCTACATCTGGCCAAATTTTTGATATGCCATCGTCTCCTTTAAGATGTGCGGCACATTCATTATTTAAAAGGCTGAGCGCCTCCTCTGCTTTCCATTTTTTTAAATCTAAATGGCTAAATAATACAATAGTGTCATTCTGAAGTGAGTAGGTATAAGGAGTATTAAGTGAAATATTATTCATTTTTAATTTAAGCGTACCTTCACCCTCCTTGGCTTTTAAGATGGTCCCCGTTATTGAAGAAGTATTAAATGCTTTAAAAAAAGAAGTTCTTAGTTTAAAATCTCGAATTGCATTTCCAGAATCTACAGCTTCGGTAGGTGTTGAAATTTTTAGCTTGGTCAAGATGTTTTCGATTGAACCAGATACATCTTTTTTATTAATAGTAAAATCCTCAAAAGTTCCTGAAACAGCTATCTTATCAGTAAACTTAAATGCTGTCCAGACCATAGATATTCCTAAGTTATCTAGCGTGTAAGATTCATGTTCAGAAACCACCTCTCGATTTTGATTAGCACCTGATGTACTATTTCGGGAGTTGTTACAAGCCAATATTGGCAAAAGCAACATTAATAATGCGATAAAATTTAAAAAATGTTTCATGAGTTTATAATTAATATTGCCGTAACATATACAAATCTAGACATTTAAACATTGAAATATAATGATCTATGTCAGGGTATATTATTCTTGGATTCCAATATTTTCTTGATTATATTAACGCAATGACAAGCATTGGTTTAGTACTTTCTGGTGGAGGAGCCCGAGGAGCGGCGCATATAGGAGTGTTAAAAGCATTTGAGGAACACAACATTTCTCCAACACATATTTCTGGTACTAGTGTAGGTGCCATAGTAGGCTCTTTATATGCAGCTGGTGTCCACTGGTCTGAAATATTAAGTTTCTTTAAGGATACCTCTATTTTCCATACCAAGAGATATGCCTTTAATAAGCCTGGATTTTTAGATACCGAAAAATTTTATGACGATTTAAAAGTATTTTTCCCTAGAGATAATTTTGATGCCTTGGAAAAATCATTGTTTATTACTGCGACAAACGTGATAGATGGGAACTTAAAAATTTTTAGTAAAGGGCAACTTATAAAACCCATTATAGCTTCTGCTTCTTTTCCAGGGGTTTTCACACCTACCGAAATCAATGGATCCTACTATGTCGATGGTGGAATCTTAAATAATTTTCCAGTAGAACCACTAAAAGGAAAATGTGATAAAATAATTGGCGTCTTTATCAATTCCCTAAAGAAGGTAAGTATTAAAGATTTGAAACACTCCTACTCTGTCGCCGATAGAGCGCTAAAAATAAGAGCAGCCTCCGAATCATTGTCAAAATTTACAGATTGTAATTTCGTTATTCTTCCCAAAGACATAGGTGACTATGGTATTTTTGGAATGAGTAACATAGATGCTATTTTTGAATTAGGTTATTCTGCAACAATAAAAGCTCTCGAAGAAAATGAAAGTCTTCTAGTGAATAACATATAGTGAGCTACTTCACTACTTTCCAAATTATTAAATTAACGAAAAAGCCTTTTGATCTATTGTTGACTAATAGACCAAAAGGCTTAGATTCAAATATTCTAGTTACGAATATTAAGCGTTCTTCTTTTTTAATTTCGCTAGCTTATCTTCCATATCGCTGATGATATCTTCAGCTTTACCACTCGCATTTGCAAGCGTATTTTTGATTTTTCTATCAAATTCTTCCTTATTATCGCTTGCCGATTTAGCAAGCTCTTTTTTGGCATCTTTTAACCAATCTGAAACATCTTCCGAAGTATCTGCAGCAGCGCGTTTTATTTTCTTTCTTGTTTTACTCCCTTTATTGGGAGCGTAAAGAATTCCTACTCCTACTCCAATTGCGACACCAGTTAATATACCGATAAGCATTCCTTCTTGATTATTTTTCATAATTTTAGTTTTAGGTTATTTATTAGAGTATAAAGTTAGGCTGATTATACATGTTACAAAATGATTTAAGTCACTCTTATAAAATATTTATATATTTCTTATGATTTTGAAATAAGGATTTAAGCTCCCGCTCTCCCTAGCTGCAGTTCTATATCTTAGAAATAGAATTATAACGGAGAAATCAAGTTGAAATTCAACATGAAAAATTAGTTTGGATCACATTTCAATCTGAAGTTGAATAGGACAGTGATCTGAACCATAATATTCAGATAATATTTCAACTTCCTTCACTTTCTCCATTAAGGAATTACTGACCAAAAAATAATCTATTCTCCAACCTGTGTTCCGTTCTCTAGACTTGAATCTATAACTCCAAAAGGTATAAGCAACTTTCTCAGGATAAAAATGACGGTACGAGTCAACAAAACCAGTATCGAGAAGATGATCCATTCCATCAATTTCTACTTGTGTATAACCAGCAGTTTTGTTGTAATTGGATTTGTCATTTTTAAGATCAATCGCTTGATGCGCTACATTCAAATCTCCACAAAGAATAACGGGTTTTGTTTTCTTTAGATTTCCCAAGTAGTTAAGAAAATCCGAATCCCATTTTTTTCTATAATCAAGTCTTACCAAATCTTTCCCAGAATTAGGAACATAGGCGTTCACTAGATAGAAATCATCAAATTCTGCACATTGCACGCGTCCTTCTATATCGTGTTCTGCTACGCCCATATCATTGGTAACGGATATTGGCTTTGTTTTACTCAAAATAGTAACTCCTGAATAGCCCTTCCTTTCTGCCGAATTATAATATTGGTGATAATCCGTCATTTTGGACAAGGCTTTTTCAACTTCCTTATCTTGTGCTTTTGTTTCCTGAAGACAAAGTACATCTGGATCCAATTTAGAGATATCCTCAAAAAAATCCTTTTTAGTTATTGCCCTTATACCATTTATATTCCAAGAGATTATTTTCATAGTGTAGTTTATCTTTTAATTGGTTAGCCGCTAAATACGAATCAGCGCTAACTATAAGAATCTAATCTTAAAAAACTTTAAATTGAATTCGTTGTCTGTACGAGCGCAGTCGAGAACTATTTGTATATACATATTTAGGTTTTGACTGCGCTCAACCTGGCATTTGCTTGGTTAATCAATATTAGAATATAAAGCAATCTACTGACCTCTATTTTTTTGATTAAAAGGAGTTATCAGCAGAAAAGTGCTCAACTAGTTCCGACTAAAATCTACAAAGGAATATTCCCGTGCTTTCGGTTTGGACGTGGAATATCTTTAGTTTCCAACATCGCAAAGGCTTTGAGTAATTTTCTTCGTGTTTCTCGAGGTTGGATTACCTCATCAATAAATCCGCGTTGCGCCGCTTTAAATGGATTGGCAAATTTCTCAGCGTACTCAGCTTCTTTTTCTGAAAGTTTCAACTCAGGATTTTCAGCAGCTGCAATTTCTTTTCTAAAAATAATCTCACTTGCTCCCTTTGCTCCCATCACTGCAATTTCAGCAGTAGGCCATGCATAATTCATATCTGCACCAATGTGCTTACTATTCATAACGTCATAGGCTCCACCATAAGCTTTTCTAGTAATTACGGTAACTCTAGGAACTGTTGCTTCACTTAACGCATAAAGCAGTTTTGCGCCGTTGAGAATAATTCCATTCCATTCCTGATCAGTTCCTGGAAGAAAGCCCGGAACATCTACCAAAACTAATAATGGAATATTAAAGCAATCACAGAAACGAGTGAATCTTGCTCCTTTTTTAGAACTGTCAACATCTAAAACCCCCGCCAAACTCATAGGCTGGTTTGCGACGATACCTATACTTCTTCCGCCAAGTCTTGCAAAACCTACAATAATATTATCTGCGTAATCTTTATGAACTTCAAAAAAGGAATCTTCATCTATAATTCCGTTTATTACGTCGTGCATATCATAAGGCTTGTTCGCAGAATCCGGAACAATCGTTTCCAGTTCCTCCCTATATTCATCGGCAGCTTCAAATGCTAATTTTTCAGCAGTGGTTTTATTGTTCTGCGGCATATAGCTCAACAGAGATTTTATTTGCTCCAAACAAACTATATCGTTCGAGGCAGTAAAATGCGTAACTCCACTTTTGGTAGCATGCGTTTTCGCTCCTCCCAATTCTTCTGAAGTAACATTTTCATTGGTAACGGTTTTCACTACATTAGGTCCAGTAACGAACATATAACTGCTATCCTCTACCATTAATGTAAAATCGGTCATCGCCGGTGAATAAACCGCGCCACCAGCACATGGTCCCATAATAGCTGAGATCTGCGGAATTACACCCGAAGCCTGAACATTTCGGTAAAAAATATCAGCATATCCACCCAAAGAACGAACACCTTCCTGGATACGTGCACCACCAGAATCATTTAGACCAATCAAAGGTGCGCCAACACTCACTGCGTGATCCATTATTTTACATATTTTCTCAGCATGAGTTTCCGAAAGTGCCCCTCCAAAAACTGTGAAATCCTGCGCAAAAACATATACTAGACGGCCATCAATTGTTCCGTAACCGGTAACAACTCCATCTCCGGGATACACTTCTTTTTGCATATCGAAATCGGTGGTTCTATGAGTGACGAGAATCCCCATTTCTTCAAAAGAGCCTTCGTCCAAAAGATATTCCACGCGTTCACGAGCGGTAAGTTTTTTCTTTCCGTGTTGTTTTGCAATTCGCTTTTCTCCCCCACCCTTTTTTGCTTGGGCAATGGTTTCGTGCAGTTTTTTATTGTTGTCGGTCATATTCAATGTGCTTAATGTTCTCTGTGTCCTCTGTGCCTCCGTGGTTAAATTTCACCACAGTGACACAGAGGACACAGAGTTTTATTACTTCGGTAATCGAAGTTTTTCTGAATCTTTTAAATATTGCTTCAATGCGAAAAGAGCTGCTACTTTAGCCTCTTCTTCATTGATTGCTTGTAATTTTTCTTCGGAATAGTATTTCTTCACAAAATTAGTATCAAAATTTCCACTTCGGAAAGCTTCGTGTTCAAAGACAAATTGCCCAAAGGGAAGTGTTGTACTCACACCCTCCACATCATATTCCGAAATGGCTTCCAGCATTCTTTGCATCGCCTCGTTTCTAGTTTTTCCGTAAGTAATCAACTTAGCTAACATCGGGTCATATTGGATAGGTACTTGCATTCCTTCGGTGAAACCATCATCCACGCGGATATTTTTTCCACTTGGAGGACGATAAGTCTCCAATTTACCAACACTTGGCATAAAATTGTTTAATGGATCTTCCGCATAAACTCGGACTTCAAAAGCATGACCAGTTATTGTCAAATCTTCCTGTGAAAAGGCAAGTTTCTGTTTATTGGCAACGTTTATCTGTTGCTCCACCAAGTCAAGTCCAGTAATCAATTCTGTTACAGGATGCTCCACTTGGAGACGTGTATTCATTTCAAGAAAGTAGAAATTCATCTTATCATCTAAAAGGAATTCTACGGTTCCCGCGCCCACATAATCACAAGCTTTTGCAACTTTTATTGCTGCTTCCCCCATTTCTTTACGCAATTCTGGAGTTAAAACAGCTGAAGGCGCTTCCTCTACAACTTTTTGATGACGACGCTGAATACTGCATTCACGTTCGAATAGATGAACTGTATTTCCAAAATTATCAGCTAATACTTGAATTTCAATATGACGCGGAGAAGTAACAAATTTCTCAATAAAAACCGAACCATCACCAAAAGCATTTTCCGCTTCACTGATAGCTCGTTTCATTTGGTCTTCAAATTCGTCGGCGTTTTCAACGATACGCATTCCCTTTCCACCGCCTCCGGCTGATGCTTTTATAAGAATTGGAAAACCAATTTTCTTAGCAATCTCTTTTGCCGCAGGAACATCTGTAATAGCCTCAGCGGTTCCAGGAACCATTGGAATATCGTATTCCTTTACGGCATCCTTTGCCGCAAGCTTACTACCCATTATTCGAATAGCATGCGATTTAGGACCGATGAAAATCATTCCACTTTTTTCCACACTTTCGCCAAAGTCGGCGTTTTCACTCAAAAACCCATAACCTGGGTGAATCGCATCAACATTTAATTTCTTAGCAACTTTAATAATTTTGTCACCCAATAAATATGATTCATTTGAAGGTGGTGGTCCGATGCATACGGCTTCATCAGCAAACTTTACATGAGGTGCATTTCTATCAGCTTCGGAATAAACGGCAACCGTTTTAATACCCATATTACGGGCGGTTTTCATTATTCTAAGCGCTATTTCGCCACGGTTGGCGACTAATATTTTCTTAATCATCTGTCTCTAATTCAATTAGCAATTTTCCTTTATCCACCGTATCACCTTTAGCGATGTTTACCGATTTTACGATTCCGTCACGCGGAGCCGTCAGCGTATTTTCCATCTTCATTGCTTCAAGAACGCATAGAAAATCGCCTTTTTTAACTTCGTCTCCTTCAGAAGTGTTAACTTCTAAAATAATCCCTGGCATGGGCGCAAGTATATCATCATCCGCAGAATCATTACCAAGGGAAAGACCCATTTCTTTAATTAGCTCGTCCAAAGGAGTTGCAACGTTCACTAAATAAGTGTTGCCGTTAACCTTTACTCTGTAATTTCTGTTGACAAAGTCATTCCCCAGAAGTTCAATGGCGAAAGATTTATTGTTGTGAAGTAAATGTACTTTTTGACTGGAAATTTCTGTTTGATCTATGTTTTCAGTGTCGGTAGCGACTAACTGGAATTCATAATTATCATCTACAGAAACGCGATAGCTTTCGTCCATAATTTTAAAAATTTTGGTTAAAGATAAGGTTTGTTTAAGGTTTCGACAAAAAGGAATTAAAATTGATTGTAGAAAATTTTATTCAAACTTTGGTATCTTTAGCTAAAACCAATCACAATGAAGAAGTATATATTTTTGGCCACAGCCTTTGTTGTTTTCACTTCCTGCGCCCAGCAAAAGAAGAAAAACGATGTTGCTCTAAAAACGGAAACACAATCCTACAAGATTGAAGAGGTCGTAAAAAACCTTACAATTCCGTGGGGAATGACTTGGCTTCCCGACGGCAGCATGCTCATTACCGAAAAAGATGGACGATTGATTCATTTTAAAGACAATAAAAAGACCGAAATAGCAAACGTGCCTAAAGTTTACCATAGTGGCCAAGGCGGCTTGTTGGATATTGAACTCCACCCTAACTATAAAGAAAATGGCTGGATTTATATGACCTATGCTTCGGAAGAAGGCTCAGGAAAAGGTGGTCATACTGCTTTGATGCGTTGTAAATTAGACGGCAATTCCCTTACAAATGTTGAAACACTTTATAAAGCTGAACCAAACACTACTGCTGGGCAGCATTTTGGCTCAAGGATTGAATTTGACAATGATGGTTTTCTGTTTTTCTCCATTGGCGAACGCGGAGAACGTGACGGAAATCCACAAGACATAACTCGTGATGGTGGAAAAATATACCGATTAAACGATGATGGAAGTATACCAAAAGACAATCCATTTTATGACGATCCAAATGCAAAAAAAGCAATCTACACCTACGGAAATAGAAATCCGCAAGGAATGACAAAGCACCCCAAAACTGGAGAAATCTGGACGCATGAGCATGGCCCAAAAGGTGGCGATGAAATAAACATTGTAAAAAAAGGTGCAAATTACGGGTGGCCCATAGTCACTTATGGCATTAATTATAGCGGTACAGAAATCACCGATCAAACTACCGAGCCTGGTATAGAACCTCCGATTTATTATTGGGTTCCTTCAATTGCTCCCTGCGGAATGGCATTTATTACAGGGGATAAATATCCAGACTGGAACGGAAAGTTATTGGTTGGTTCTTTGAAATTCGCTTACGTAGAATTACTTACCTTAGATGGTAAAAAAGTGATTAATCGAGAGAAAATTGCCCAGGATATCGGCCGCGTTCGGAATGTAAAAGTTGGACCAGATGGTTTAATTTATATCGCTGTTGAAGGACATGGAATATCAAGATTGATTCCAGGAAAATAGGAATTAGTAGATTGACAAATTAACTACCAAAACAAAGCTAATTATAAAGAAATATGAAGATAAAAATTGATACAATAATAGCCGTAAAAAATGTTGAAGCCAGCTCTAAATGGTATCGATCCGTATTTGGATGTAGAAGTAAACACGGCGGAAAGACGTTTGATATCTTGATTGATGAAAATGATGAGGTTTTACTCTGTCTTCACAAGTGGGGAGAACATGAGCATCCGTCAATGACGAACCCTACAATCACTCCCGGAAACGGACTAATTCTTTATTTCAGAACCGAAAACATGGAAGATATAAAGGAAAATGTAAGAAAATTAGGTTCTTATATTGAAGAAGATATCCACTTCAATACAAACTCTAGAACAAAAGAATTTTCATTAAAAGATCCGGATGGATATTACATAACTGTAACCGAATTTCATACCTATGAAGGTTAGAGAGATTCGGAATAAAATTGATCACATATACACGGATTAAATAAACCTACAAGGTTTTAACAACCTTGCAGGAGATTCGTGCACCTGCCCGTTCGCAGACGGGTTCATAATCAATCATTTACTTCTTAGCTCCTTTTTTCCTCTTTCTATAAAAGTCAAAAGCGAACCAACCGATTACCACGATTACAAAATACATAAAGTAAGAAACTGGTTTTCCACTTCCGCCAACAGTTGTAAACATACGGTCCCAACGTACTTTTTTATTAATACCATCCCAGCTCATCCATACAAACACAGGCTTTCCAACAACGTGATTGAAAGGTACAAATCCCCACGTACGAGCATCCTCACTATTGTTACGATTATCACCCATCATCCAGTAGTAATCCATTTTAAAGGTGTAGTCTGTAATCGCTTTTCCGTTTAGTAAAACCTCGGAACCAGATTGGGTTATTTTATTCTCAATTCCCATTTCACTACCTTCATAAACCTCAATAACACGTTTATACATAGGCAATGTCTCTGGAGTTATAGAAACAGTCGCTCCTTTTTTCGGAATATATAATGGGCCAAAGAAATCGTTATTCCAAGCATATCGCTGGTTATTTGGAAAAATCCTTTTATCCCATTCCCCTTCTCTATTTCCAAGACGCGAAACTTCAACAACATTTGGGTTGTTCTTTAGCATATTCAGAGATTCTTCGGAAATAGCCGTAAATCGATAGGTATTGTCTCCGTAGCCATAACGATCAGTAATATCATAACGATTATGAAGCATTTCTGGATTGAGCTGTCCGTTTGTTTTCACTTCATAAGAAAACTGAATTTTTGCCCGGTCTGGTAAATCGTTCTCTTTCCCATTGATAAAAACATAGCCATCCCGAACTTCCAAAGAATCACCTGGCAATCCAACACATCGCTTTACATAGTTTGATTTTTTATCAATTGGCTTGTAATAGTATTTCCCGTCTCCGTATTGTTGAAATGCATTTACAGTATCAACAGGCCAGTTAAAAACAACAATATCATTCCGCTTAATATCCTGGAAACCTGGAAGTCTAAAATATGGAATTTGAGGCTCTGAGAGATATGATTTTGTGTGAACTACTGGAATAGTATCGTGCACCATCGGGAAAGCAACGGGCGTCATTGGCGTACGTGCTCCATAATGGAATTTACTCACAAAAAGAAAGTCACCAACTAATAGTGTTTTCTCCAACGAAGAAGTTGGAATAGTAAAAGGCTGCATTATATAAGTGTGAACTATAGTTGCCGCAACTACAGCAAACAGAATCGAACTCACCCACTCTCCTGTTGAAGTACGTGGTTTTAAGCTTCTATCTTTAATATAATTGAGCTTTTGGGTATAGTTAATATAATAAATATACAGGCCAAAAGTCACAATGCCCAAGATAGTATCGGTTGTAGAATTACGACCAAAACTCCGAAGTGTTTCCACCCAAACTACAGGGAACATTATTAAATTAACAATAGGAATAAAAAGCAGGATCGTCCACCACCATGGACGGTTAATGATTTTCATTAAAACAACCGCGTTGTAAACTGGTACAGCCGCTTCCCAGCCTTTTCTACCCGCAGCTTCATAAAGCTTCCACGTTCCGGCAAAATGGATTAACTGAACTACTAAAAATAATATAAACCAACCTGTCCAACTCATCTGTTATTCTTTATTAATATTTTTTATTCTTTATTAAAAATCAATCCTGAATTCCCAAGACATCCTTCATTGTAAAAACCCCCTCTTTATTCTGAAGCCATTCCGCTGCCAAAATTGCCCCTTTTGCAAAACCTTCACGGCTATGCGCCTCATGCTTAAAGGAAATTGTATCTATGGAAGAATCATAAGAAACAATATGAGTCCCTTTTACATCTTCTTCCCTTTTAGCAGTGATATTCAAAACATTTCCTTCCGAAACATCTAACTTCCAATTCTCTTTGTCACTATGCTTTAAAATTCCTTCCGCAATTGTAATAGCTGTTCCACTCGGAGCATCTTTCTTTTCAAGATGATGTATTTCTTCAACCGAAACATCGTATTCCTGCCAATCAGCCATCAACTTTGCAGCATATTCATTAATACTAAAAAAGAGATTAACACCTACGCTGAAGTTGGACGCATAAATAAAGCTTCCGTTACGATTTTCACATAACTTTACCATTTCATCATATTTCTTTAACCAACCTGTAGTCCCAGAAACTATTGGAATACGGGCTTCCAATGCATGTGAAATATTATTAACAGCAGCTTCGGGAGAGGAAAATTCAATGGCGACCTCAGCATCTTCAAGTTTTCCTTCAGAAGATTCACTAGTACTTTTAAAAACCACTGAATGACCTTTTTCCAAAGCCATTTTTTCGATGGTTCTTCCCATTTTTCCGTATCCGAGGAGTGCTATCTTCATATAATTTCTCACAAAGGCGCAACGGCGCAAAGTTGATTTTTTCCAAAATGAAGCAAAAAAAGAAAAGGACCTTCTCCGTGTCCTGTCTCATGTTTCATGCTTTTTATTTCTTCCATCTTTATTCTTTCTTCTCTACCAACTCCCGTCTAAAATCTACCAACTACTTAAACCGATAGGTTAACGACATTCCGTATTGTGGTTGGGCATTAAAGTGGTTGTAATCAAAACTAGGTTCCAATGAAAGATCTTCACTAACTTCATATTGACGCAAATGCGCATCTACATTGGCATCTATTATATTTAGCAAATAAAATGCGGCGGAGACAATAATACTGATACTCTTATTTTTTTGAGCAGATTTTTGGGCGTTTATCAAACGATCGTTTGAGATTCCTTCAAATTCATCATCTGTATAGCCTGCAAGTCTTCTTTTGTATGCATCTCGGAAACGATTATAGTCATCATCGTTCTGCTTATAAAAATAAACTCCGGCAGCCATTCCAGCATAAATTATTGGAATTTTCCAGTATCTCTTATTGTAAACCTGACCTAATCCAGGTAAAACCGCTGAATAAAACGCTGCTTTTGCAGGAGCCAAAGGGTTGTACTCATCTTTTGGCAAAATTGAATCTTTTACCACGATTACTTTTTCGTCCTTTTTTACCGTTAGGGAATCAGGAGTCTGCGCAAACAGGGATGTGGCGAAGATTAAGAAAAAAATATATAGGAAGTTACTTTTCACTTTTTATCAGCTTCAAAATACGTTCGAAGTCTTCTTGATTTTTAAAAGGAACTACAAGCTGCCCTTTCCCCGACTTAGAAACTTTGACATCTACAGAAGTTTCAAAAATATCTGTCAGTTCTTTTTTTGCTTTTTTGGCGAATGCTGGTGCACTCACTTTCTGTGGTGCTGCTTTTTCATTTGGATCTTTAAAATTCCGAACAAAAGCTTCTGTTTCGCGAACGGAAAGGTTTTGGCTTAAGATCTTTTCGTAAATATCTAGTTGATCACTTAGATCATCAACATTTATCAAGGCACGACCGTGGCCCATACTGATAAAGCCATCACGCATTCCAGTTTGGATAATTGGATCAAGTTTTAATAAGCGCAGATAGTTAGCAATTGTAGAACGGTTCTTCCCCACTCTATCGCTTAACTCTTCTTGCGTAACATTTACTTCTTCAATTAATCTCTGATATGAAATTGCGATTTCAATAGGATCTAAATCTTGTCTTTGGATATTTTCAACCAAAGCCATTTCCAGAGATTCCTTGTCATTTGCAATCCGAATATAAGCTGGAATGGTTTTTAAACCAACCAATTTTGAAGCACGGAAACGACGTTCCCCACTTACCAATTGATATTTATCAAAATCGAGTTTTCTAACCGTAATTGGTTGAATCACGCCAAGTTCCTTAATAGAGGAAGCCAGCTCACGCAGTGAATCTTCGTTAAAACTTGTTCGTGGTTGAAAAGGATTTACTTCAATACTCTCCAAATCAAGTTCCACGATACTACCAACAACTTTGTCGGCATTTTTATCGGCAACTGATGATATATCATTGGTGGGATCTTTCAACAATGCTGAAAGTCCGCGGCCTAATGCTTGTTTTTTGGTCGCTTTTGCCATTAATCTTTTTCGTTTTTCTGAATTAATTCGTGAGCCAAACTCAAATAATTATCAGCTCCTTTACTCGAAGCATCATAACTAATAATACTTTCACCATAGCTAGGTGCTTCACTTAAACGCACATTTCGCATAATGATTGTTTCAAAAACCATTTCATCAAAATGCTTCTTCACCTCATCCACCACTTGGTTTGAGAGACGTAAACGCTGATCGTACATTGTAAGCAATAAGCCTTCAATATCTAGGTTTTCATTATGGATTTTCTGAACACTTTTTATCGTATTCAAAAGTTTCCCAAGTCCTTCCAGTGCAAAATATTCACATTGAATAGGAATAATAACAGAATCAGCCGCAGTTAGTGCATTCAAGGTAAGCAATCCCAATGATGGGGCACAATCTATAAGTATATAATCATAATCTGCTTTTAAGCCTTCTATGGCCGTTCTCAGCATATATTCTCGGTTCTCCACATCAACTAATTCGATCTCAATCGCTACTAAATCGATATGCGCCGGAATTAGATCTAAATTCGGCGAATTAGTAGAAATAATAGCATCTTTCGCTGTAGCGCTATGCTCAAGCAATTGGTAAGTCCCCAACTCAACGGCCTCTACATCAACACCTAATCCTGAAGTTGCATTGGCTTGTGGGTCTGCATCTATAAGTAAAACCTTTTTCTCAAGAACACCCAATGATGCAGCTAAATTCACTGAGGTCGTGGTTTTTCCCACGCCTCCTTTTTGATTTGCAATTGCAATTATTTTACCCATTAATTTGCTTGGAATTTTAGCAGTTAAAAGTACGATTAATTATGTGGATAGAAAATCATTTTTGTTAACAGGAAGTCAACAGTGCGACCCTGCGAGGAAAATCCAAATAAAAAATTCCAAATAACAAATAATATCCAATTGTTCAAATTTCAAAATTCAAAGCAATAACACTAATTATTTGTTCGAAACTTTCGAAACTGTTTTTGATTTTTGACTTTTGACTTTTAAATCTCGATTGTTATTTGTTATTTGGTACTTGCTATTTGGTACTTATTATTTGAAATTTATTTTTTCTTCTTTTCACGTATCATCGCTTCCAACATATCCCACATTTGTTGTGGCACTTCTTCAAGTTGGTTCATTTGACCTGCACCTTTTAACCATTCGCCACCGTCTATTACAACTACTTCGCCATTGATATATGCTGAAAAATCAGAAACCAAATAAGCCGCTAGATTCGCAAGTTCTTGGTGTTCTCCAACGCGCTTAACCGGTACTTTTTTAGCTGGGTCAAATTTCTCTTTTAAATCACCAGGTAGTAATCTATCCCATGCTCCTTTTGTTGGGAAAGGTCCGGGAGCAATCGCATTAAAACGAATTCCATATTTAGCCCATTCAACAGCTAGGGAACGCGTCATTGCCAGAACTCCAGCTTTCGCTGTAGCACTTGGAACAACGTATGCCGAGCCTGTAAAAGCGTAAGTTGTAACTATATTTAAAACAGTTTTATCAGTTTCTTTTTTGTCTATCCAATGCTTTCCGAAGGCAAGTGTACAGTTTTTTGTTCCTTTTAAAACAATATCTATTATTGTATCAAAAGCATTTGCTGAAAGTCTTTCTGTAGGCGAAATAAAGTTACCAGCAGCATTGTTAAGAAGTACATCAACAGTACCAAACTCCTTTATAGACGCTTCTACCATTGCTTCTACTTCGTCATAATTTCGAACATCACATTGCACTGGCAGTACCTTCCCTCCAGCCTGCCCGTCCCTTTTTTGGCGGGTTGCTTCCTCAAGTTCTTTTTTTACTGTCTGTAACTTTTCTATGTTTCGGGATGTGATTACCACATTAGCACCTAATTCTAAAAAATAGGTGACCATTGCTTTTCCTAGGCCGCTTCCGCCACCAGTTACCACTATTGTTTTTCCTTTAAGCGCATCATCGCGCAGCATTTTTGAAGTGTAGTCCATAAATATATAATTGAAGCGCAAAAATACATATAATAAAACAACAACTTCTTCTATGGTAGCTTTTCACTCTTCTAAAAACAATAAGACAATCTCTAATGAACCTATAATTCGCTGTTAAATAAACTTTAAACCTCCAATCGCACCGCCTTCTTTTTTCTAACTTCCCCATTGATTAATAACAAAACCATTCAAATAAGTACATCATGAAGGGAACTATTAACCCAGAAAAAGAAGAGTTACTAGATGAATTAAAGCCTGGTGAAAGAACCATTAAGGAGCTTCCTCACGATGGCTATCTCTTTTTGGAACACGATGTGCCTTTTTTGATAATCTACCGCAATATTCCTGACGACAAAGCAACCCTTCGATTGGCACGAACGGGGGCTTCCTATTTAATTATAGGAAAGGATAATTTTGAATATTTTAATGAATTTGTAAATCAGCTTACCAAAAAAATGAGCGCTCGCTTCGGCTCCTTTATTCTAATGGAAATATATAGCGGAGACCACGGTAGCACCGAATTTGTAATTCGAGGCCCAGCTCATAAACTACCGGTTTCATTGGAGGTTTTAAAGAATGAGTTGGATAAAGTGGAAAGCAAAAGATACGGTGGCCAATTTCTCACCGCGAGAATAGAACAAACAAAGCAACGCCAACACGAAGACAATCAGGCGTTTTGTAGTATTGAAGAAATTAAGGATTGTGGTGGAACATTAATCGGCCTCGAAGTTCCTCCAGTTTATAGAAATTCAGAGGGAATAGTTTATCCCCTATATTATAGAAAATTTAGAGATGGTTTTGCAAACGCGGTGCAAAAAGCCGTTTTCGAATTTATAAGAGTACAAACGTCTTCAGATTTAGATAGTTTCGCCGCTTTAGGAAAACAGAAAATACACGAAGAGGTTTTTAAGATTGACCGAGAACTCACTGAAATAGAGAGCAGCTATCAATTTTTATTATTGGTGTCGCCCGTGAATATTCAGTCCATGCGCGAACGTTTCTTTAAATCTAATTTTGAGGAATTAAACCCATATCATTACCGGCTTCTTCCAATTGATCCGGATATTCTAAAACGTAAACTCTATGATTTGCGTATAGATGAAATTGACGACCCTGCAATATCTTTTCTCTTTGACGAAAAACGTGAAGAAATTGATCAACAATTAACAATGCTGAAGGAGCGCGGCTCCAAGAATTTTTTCTACCGCAGCGTACGACTTTATCAAGGTCTCGATAAAAAAATTGTTTCCGAAGCAAACATGATACTTCAGAATATTTCAGAAGATCAATATGAGGAACAAGTAAAGACACTTGATGCTAAAGCATTCGGAAAAATGGCAGAATCGGAATTTGATTTCTTTCGAACCCAGGCTCCAGATTATAAATCCAGAGTTTATATTCGGGATGATGTGAATGTTATGATGGTCTCTAAAGGGGAACTTTATCTTCCCGCAGATTACACACTCACAAAACACGAAGCCTCCGCCTTGATTCAACACGAGGTTGGCACGCATGCGCTCACTTATTACAACGGTAGCCAACAACCATTAAGTCAACTTTCACAAGGTCTTGCAGATTATGATTCCTTACAAGAAGGAATAGCAGTTCTTTCAGAGTATTTAATTGGCGGACTTACAGGAAACAGATTACGAACCTTAGCCGGACGAGTAATCGCTGGAGAAGCTCTACTTGAAGATGCCGATTTTCAGGAAGTTTTCAATTTACTTTATTCTAAACACGGGTTTTCCAAAGAGCCAGCTTTTAATATTACATCTAGAATATTTCAGGGGGGTGGGTTTCTAAAAGATATTATATATCTAAAGGGACTCGTCGAGCTTCGCGATTATCTAATTGACGGCGGTGACCTAGAGTTTCTACTCTCGGGAAAGTTTGCCTTAAAGCATGTCCCATTAATTAAAGATTTAACCGATCGAGGACTATTGCAACCTCCAATAATAAAACCAAGATATCTAAGTGAAGATGGTTTTGAAGAACGAATGACCAAAGTAAGACAGGGTATTGCCCTTTCAAAAATGATATAAAAAAAGAATTGCCCACAAGAAAACCATAAACAAAGAAAATCAGAATATTGGGTATTTTGGTTTCCTTTAAAACAAATCAAGAAAAAATGAAAATATGTTTTGTAATAAGCGATATTAAAACCGAAACCTGCGGGACCACGGTAGTTATATTAAGAAAGGCCTACGAAAGAGGGCATGAAGTATATGTAATGGGTGTTGGTGATTTTATCTTCCACCGCGATGAGGACATTAGCTTGCGATGTAAAAAAATTCCAGCCTCAGTAAAAGGTGAAACCGTAGAAGAATTTTGGGAGCAGGTACAGGACGACAAGTTAAAGGCTAAGGCAGTTCCAAGTACGGATATGGATATTCTCTTTTTAAGAAATAATCCTACCGAAGAAGCTTCAGATAGACATTGGGCTGAACATAGTGGAATCGCTTTCGCACGTATGATTCAACAATTAGGTGTTCTCGTTCTAAACGATGCCTTTGCCATGAGCCACGCATTTATCGATAAACTATATTTTGAAGAATTACCCGCGGAAATCAAACCCAATAGTCTCATCACCAGAAATACAGATGATCTTATGAAATTCTGGGAGGACAATGGTAAGAAAATGGTCCTAAAACCTTTGGAAGGAAGCGGTGGACAAGATGTATACCTTATTGATAAAGACAAGAAAAACCTTAATCAGATTGTGGAAACCCTTATTGCTAAGGGGTACATCATCGCCCAAGAATTTTTACCAGAAGTTAGCAAAGGAGATGTCCGCGTGATTTTAATGAACGGAAAAATTCTTGAGGAAAACGGAGAGAAAGCGGTAATAAGAAGGGTAAGTACAGACAAAAGCGAATTTCGAAGCAATTTGTCTCTAGGTGCCAAAGCAAAGAAAGCAAAACTCACTCCCGAAATGGAACATATAGTTTCTTTAACCGCTCCTAAATTGATTAGAGATGGACTCTTTTTTGTAGGCTTGGATATCGTGGACGATAAATTAATTGAAATTAATGTACTCAGCCCGGGTGCCCTGGATTATTGTGAGGACATAGGTCTTCCTGCATTTACAGATACCGTAATAGATGCTCTCGAACGAAAAATGAAATATAAAAAATACTATAAAAATAAGCTGAGCAACAGAGTTTTAGCCACAATGGAGTAGTTCTGAATGAATAATTTTTAATCAATAACAGCTAATTAAATGAGCGATATACCAAGAATTATTGGAGAATATGATAGTGGGAATGAAGGCCCCTTACTTTTTATAACTGGTGGGGTTCACGGAAATGAACCTAGTGGAATTATAGCTTTAGAAAAGGTTTTTAAAATTCTAAAAACCGAGAAGCCAAATATTAAAGGGAAAGTGATTGGCGTTTCTGGAAATCAAAAAGCTTTGGGTAAAGATGTTCGCTATATTGATGAGGATTTAAACCGAACTTGGACAAAAGAAAATATCGCTTCTGGGAAAAAAGATTCGCATGAAAAAAAGGAGATGTTTGAGATTATTGATGTCTTGGAAAAATATCCAGAAAAAGATTTTACAAAACGCTACTTTTTAGATTGTCATACCACTTCAGCTGCAAGCGAACCTTATATATCGGTTCAGGATGTACACGATAATGATTCTTGGGCGCATAAGTTTCCAACTTACATTATACGCGGATTTTCAGATATCGTTCTAGGTTGTATTGACCATTATGAAAGCCGAATTGGAATCACCGGTTTTGTTTTTGAAGGCGGACAGCATGAAAGTAAAATTTCAGAAAAGAATCACGAAGGAATGATTTGGATCGCCATTCAGCATGCATGTGAATTGGATTTGGATTCACTAAAAGTCTATCCAGATGCAGCAAAAATGCTAGAGGATAAAAGAATAGATCGCAAGACGTTTGAAATTAAATACCGTCATGGAATCAAAGATGATGATGATTTCAAAATGGAGCCCGATTACAGTAATTTCCAACCAATTAAAAAGGGAGAGCTTTTAGCACATCAAAACGGCAAGCCTGTTTATAGTGAATGGGACGCGTATATTTTTATGCCACTATACCAAAGCCAAGGTAATGACGGTTTTTTTGTGGTAGAGGAATCTGATATTACCTCCTAGATTTTCAGATAGCGTTAAAGCTTTTAAAATATTTCCATATCTAGGGTTAAAGATTGCCAAATGATTGACTATGACTTCTGCATCTTTGTATCTTAGAAACTATGGAAAAAGTATTAGTAGCAGGTGCAAATGGTACCACAGGAAAAAAAATAGTTTCAATATTAAAAAATTCAAATAAATACGAACCTTTTGCAATGGTTCGCAAACAAGAGCAAGTTGACGAATTTAAAAAAGATGGCGTAAAAACAGTTTTTGCAGATTTAGAACAAGATGTTAGTTCAACTACAAAAGGAATGGATCGTGTGATCTTCGCTGCAGGTTCAGGCGGAAAAAATGTAATTGGAGTAGATCAAGAAGGAGCTAAAAACCTTATGGATGCTTCCAAAAAAGATGGCATAAAGAAATTTGTTATGTTAAGCTCAATGGGAGCCGATAATCCCGAAGAAGCTACAGAATTAAAAGACTATTTAAAAGCTAAGCATAATGCCGACAATCATCTTACGCAATCAGGGATGGAATACTCGATTGTGCGTCCTGGAGCTTTGAATAATGAACAGGGAAAAGGAAAAATCCAATTGGAAAACAAACTAAATAAACGCGGTCAAATCCCTCGTCAAGATGTAGCCGAAACCTTAGTTGAATCATTAGAAAGTTCGGTTGCGAAAAATAAAACTTTTGAAATTTTGGAGGGTGACACCCAAATTAAATCAGCCTTAGAAAAGATTTAAAACAAGGTCCAAAATATATCAAATCAAAAAGCACGTGTAAGTTACACGTGCTTTTTTTATTGAAATTTTTAATAAAACTATCTAGACTTCCAAAGTAATTTCTGTGCCGTACCATGATCGCCTAGATGATATACACTTAATGATGTCGCTTTAAATGGTATTGGTTTAAAAACGTTTTCAGCCAAGCTGTCTAATAAAACTCTTTGCGCCACCCCCAAACTGATATGAGCATCAAAGTTTTTATAACTATGTTCTTCTACAAATTCAGGTACATAAGTTACAGTAGATTCACTGATAGAACTACCATCAGGATTTTGAATAAATGATTTCGCATTGCCATTGTAAACTATAAATGGTTTTACCAAATTGATTACTTCTTCATGCAGTTTAATTAGTTGATCACTTTCTTCCACAGCGATCATGGCGAAGCTTTCTTCCTTTTCCTTATAATAGAAAAGACTTTCCGCCTGGAGCGTATCATTTTTAATTTCATCGTAGAGTCCGTGCAAAGATCTTCTTACTTTCGGCAGGTCATCTTCCTTTATAAAACATTGCAAAAGTGTGATATGGGGAATATGATTTTCGTCTAATGTAATCGTCTCTGGATTATTCTGCTTCATTAATCCATTTAGCTCAAAAGCTTGCGCACGCATTTCGTCTGAAGGAGTTAAAAGCACATCTATTGCGATAATCTTTTCCTTTTTTGGTGTACATGAAAGAGCCAATAAACCTAACATAATTGCAATCACAAATTTCTTCATATTAGTAAACTTGTATTGGTAAATATTTAAAATTTCAAAAACCATCGCATCAATTTCAACCGAAACGGAGTGTGTGGATAATAACGGATTGAGGGATCAAGCCAGGTTGGTTTATCCATCACACTTTTATAGTGTGTAAACGCTCTGAAACCAGCTTCACCGTGATAATTACCGGTACCGCTAAAACCAACACCACCAAATGGTAGGTTTGTGTTAGTAATGTGCATCACTGTTTCATTAATAGCTCCGCCGCCAAAAGAGATTTCTTTTAAAACTTTCTTTTTTACAGAATTACTTGTTGTAAATAAATAACAAGACAATGGTTTGGGAAGACTATTTACTTTAATTATAGCTTCATCTAAGGTTTCATAGGTGATAACGGGAAGTATGGGGCCGAAAATCTCTTCCTGCATAACAGGATCTTCAAAGTTTACATTTTGCATTATTGTGGGCTGGATGTAACGAGTTTCCGCATTAGTTTCTCCACCGTAATAAATTTTTTCGGACTGAAGCATTTTGGTGAGCCGCACAAAGTTGGTATCGTTGATGATTTGCAAGTAATTATCATTCTCAAAAGCGAAATTCTGACTGATAATTTCTTTTTTAAGCTGTTCCAGGAATTTTTGCTCGATATTTTTATGGACCAACACATAATCTGGTGCAATACAGGTTTGACCAGCGTTTAAGAACTTCCCCCAAACAATTCGTTTTACTGAAATTTTAAGGTTGCAACTTTCTGTGACTATAGCCGGACTTTTTCCACCGAGTTCCAAAGTTACTGGCGTGAGGTTTTCGGCAGCAGCTTTATAAACTATCTTTCCAACTTTAGTACTACCAGTGAAAAATATCTTATCGAACTTTTGCTTTAAAAGCTCTTGGGTCTCCTCTACTCCACCTTCAACGACTGTAAAAAAAGAAGGATCAAAATTTTCTTTTACAATTTTGGAAATTGCGGCTGCGGTATTGGTTGGTAATTCACTGGGCTTTAACACGACGGTATTTCCAGCAGCGATTGCTGCAATTACAGGAGCAAAAGAAAGTTGATACGGATAATTCCAAGCTCCAATAACCAGACACACACCTAAAGGTTCAGGAATGATATAACTTGAAGCTGGAAAGTTGAGTAATCCCGTAGGAACATTTTCTTTCCGAGCCCATTTAAAAATCATTTTACGGGCTTCTTTTATGTCTTTATAAAGAAGTGAAAGTTCTGTGCTGTAATTGTCAAACTCAGATTTTTTGAAGTCTTTGTAGATAGCATCATGCAACAAGCCTTCGTTTTCTTTTAAAGCCTTTTCAAGGGTTTTAAGTTGTTTTCTTCTAAAGGAAATATCTTTTGTAGCATGTGTATTGAAGAAGTTGCGTTGCGCAGCGATAATTCTATCCATATTGTTCGTTTTTCTTCACTTAGAAGAGAGTACATATTCTGACATAACTCAAAAATAACTAATATCAAGAATAACGACTAAACTTCATTTTCATCCCGATAACTATAAGGATCAGCTTCGTTGCTATTTATCCCTATTCAAAACCTTATACTCTTCATAACATCCGCTGATAGCGTCTAGTATTTGCAAATCGTTTGCAGTACGAATAAAGTCTTTGGAGTAGCTACACCTATTTAATATTTCATCAATATCTACACGTTCCAATTGAAGTACCGCCATCAAAGTTTCACGGTCAAACTTGCTCTGAAGAAGATTTCTAATTTCATCATCTTGTTTCATTTGCCGGAGTTTTTTCATCTGCCTGGGTCGTTTGCCAAAAACATTATACAGGAAATCCGCAGGATTAAAAATAGAGTTCAACACCTTGCTAACGGCGCCAGGTTGATTGCTTCCACCCTCATATCCTGTACTAAGTCCTGAAATTCTATAACGGTAATTGTCATAAACAGGAATCAGCTTTGCATCAATTTCAATATAACCCGTTAGTTGAATGGGTCTTATTACCACTTCTTCCAAAGCGATACCCAATTCGGTCATTTTCACTTTAATATCACCAAACCTCAACCAGTCATTGGTTACGCGAACACGAAGCGACTTAAAACCAAGATATGAAAAATATAAAGTGTCGTTTACTGCAGCTTTAACGGCGAACTCTCCTTTTTCGTTGGTGGTGGTTCCCTTTACCTGATTTAGATTTACGATGTTTACGTTTTCCAAAAGGTCATCGTTTGCATCGTTCATTACAACTCCCTTAATCATTGTATCATCCTGCGCAAAAGAATTTGCTGCGATAAAGAATAGGGCAATAAGTAGGATATATCTCTTCATAATTTTTATGAGATTGCACGCTCTGAAATTACAGGGAACAATCTTAATCAAATTTTGGTTGCCCCATCCCTAAGCGAAGCAAAGTTTTTAGTTCCAATCCATTTTTGAAATAAGCCCATCTTTTAGGGAGAAGATAAAGGCTTATTTGGATAATTTTTTTAATATACGGAAAAATTTCACTGAGGCGAAAGCTTCCTTTCATTTTCAATTTTAGTCTTCAGTTGTTTTTTGACACCGTCAAACCATTCGTCTTTTAAAATACTTAAAACAATGCTGTCCCTTCTACCCTTGGGTGCTACGCAATTGCTTCGTAAAACGCCTTCAACAATACAACCAATAGATTTCATTGCTGCAACGCTTCGCTCATTCTTTGCATCTGCACGAAACTCTACACGGTCTATGCCAAGTTTCTCAAAAGCGAATTCCAGCATTAGTAATTTACATTGCTTGTTGAGCCCAGTACCTTGAAACTCCTTGCCATACCAGGTATAACCCAATTGAACGTTATTATGTTTTTTCTGAAAGTCATAGAAACGAGTACTGCCTGCAATTTGCTGGCTACTTTTGTCAAAGACAATGAAAGGATATGCAGTTTCTGCTTTTCTTGCTTCCAAGGCTAAATCTATATAGGCTTTTAGGTTTTCTAAACCACTTGCTGGTTGCTGTGAATACTTCCATATCTCAGGTTGGTTTAGCGCAAAACCCTGAAGTTTTTCAAAATCTTGAATTCCAAGCGGACGCAACCTAACACGGTTGTTTTCCAGTATGTGTTCCTGCAGAAAATTGAAGGTTTGCATAAGCCTAAAAAAAATACGGACCTCAATATTTGAGGCCCGTAAAGATACTTATATAGACTTAAAGGTCGTACTAAAATTTTGAGAAGTTGCTAGAAGCTGAACTACCGATGAAAACTTCAAAATCGCTCATCATCTTCCCTCCTCATCAACTAATTATCCCTTTCTTCTGCGTCTTCCGCCAGTGCCTTTTGTGTCAGGGCGTTCGTTAGTTCTACGGCTTCTTCCTTTAAAACCAGATCTATCTCCACCACTTGAACCGCTGCTTCGTTTTTTGAAACCGCCTTTTCTTCCACCGCCATCACTGCGATCATTTCTGTCACTTCTTCTTCTGCCACGATCACGTCCACCGCCTCCGCCGCTTCTGCCTTTGCTTCCACTGTCTTTGGATATTTCAACGTTTATCTGTCTTCCGTCAAGTTTAAAATCCTTGAAGACACTCATTACCATTTCTTGGTGCTTTGTATCGGTATTAAAGAAAGAGAAACTGTCTTTTACATCAACCTTATAAACATCGTCTTTCCCAAGGTTAAGTAGATCACGAAGGAAGTCTTTTAAACTCATCCAATCGAAATCATCTTTGCTTCCAACATTTACAAAGTAGCGAACGCTATCCGTATCATCAGAGTAAGCGCGATCTCCTGAAATATTCAGGTCTTTACTGTTTTTGTAGTAATTTAAAAAGCGAGTAAATTCTACCGAAAACACCTTCTTGATTAGCTCTTCTTTAGTGAAGTCTTCCAAAACCTCGTTGATATTCGGAAGGTAAGCATTAATCTCAGGATTTATTTCCGTGTCTTTTATGTTGTTTGCCAAGTGAAACATTTGCACTTCACAAATCTCCATTCCCGATGGAATTTCCTTTGCAACAAACTTTTTCTGAATTATTTTTTCAATACTTCTAATCTTTCTAACTTCACTTTTAGAAACAATAACTATTGAAACTCCTGTTTTACCAGCACGACCTGTACGACCGCTTCGGTGAGTATATATTTCAGTTTCGTCTGGTAGTTGATAGTTTATTACGTGTGTAATATTATCCACATCAATACCACGTGCAGCAACATCTGTAGCTACTAACATTTGTATTTGGTGATTTCGAAAAGATTTCATTACCGTATCACGTTGGCTTTGACTTAAGTCTCCGTGTATTGCAGCGGCATTGTAACCGTCTTCAATAAGTTGTTCGGCTACTTTCTGCGTATCGCGTTTTGTTCTACAGAAAATCACAGAGAATATTTCCGGATTAGCATCTGCTAAACGTTTTAAAGCGTTGTAACGATCCCGAGCATTCACTAAGTAATATTCGTGTGAAACTTGATCTGAACCTACGTTTTTTGTTCCCACAGTAATCTCCACGGGAGTATGCATAAACTTCTTTGCAATTGTAGAAACTTCCTTCGGCATTGTTGCGCTAAAAAGCCAAGTGCTTTTATCTTTTGGCGAATGTGAAAGAATTTCGGTGATATCCTCAAAAAAGCCCATATTCAGCATTTCATCGGCTTCATCTAGTACACAGTATTCAATTTTTGAGATATCAATCAGCCCACGGCCTATCATATCTTTCATACGCCCAGGAGTCGCAACAATTATCTGTGCCCCTCTTTTTATCTGACGTGCTTGGTCTGTTATACTCGCACCACCATAAATTGCGGTTACGTTAAGCCCAGGCATATACTTACCATAAGCTATCATTTCATTTGTAATCTGAAGACAAAGTTCACGCGTTGGTGAAAGGATAAGACCTTGTGTTGTACGACTATTTACATCAATTTTTTGCAACATTGGGAAACCAAATGCTGCTGTTTTTCCTGTTCCTGTTTGCGCTAAGGAAACCATATCGGTTTCGCGATCCAATAGGATTGGGATTGCTTTTTCTTGTACTTCCGAAGGGGATTCAAAACCCATGTCGGCGATGGCTTTAAGAAGATTTTCTTCCAAGCCGAGTGCTTTAAATGCTGTCATTTTATTAAATATAATTTTTTATATGCGTGCTAACGGGAAGCGACTGGACATATAAAAAACGGACAGCTTCACTATAACACTCCTCACCCTGAGGACTTTTCTCATAACTTAAAGCCCACTGACCTAAGTTTTTTAGAGGGCGCAAAAGTAGTGTTTTATTTCCGAATAATAATATGTAAATGTAGATTTATTTATGACAGGTACTAGATGATTGATAATGGATTTAAATATCAATCATATAATGACAACCAAAAAATATTAATCACTTCGATAGATATTCAATCAACTGTCTCATCGCCTTCCCACGGTGACCGATTTCACTTTTTTGCTGAAGTGTCATTTCTGCGAAAGTCTTGTCAAAGTCTTTGGGTTGAAATATTGGATCATAGCCAAAACCAGAATCTCCGCGAGGCTCTTTAGTTATCTTTCCTTCACAAATCCCCAAGAACATAACCTTAGAATGGTTCATTGAAAGAGCAATAGCAGTTTTAAATCTGGCCAAACGATCTTCTTTGCCTTGAAGATTTTTTAGCAACTTTTCCATATTTGCTTGTGAATTGTGTGTATCCCCTGCATACCGAGCACTGTAAACACCTGGTTCATTGCTAAGGGATTTTACTTCCAAGCCAGTATCGTCTGCAAAGCAATTTAAGTGGTATTTATCGCGAACATAGTTTGCTTTTAAAATTGCGTTACCTTCAATTGTGTCAGCAGTTTCGACTATATCTTCATCACAACCAATATCATCTAGGCTCAAGAGTTCAATGTGGTGTGGAAGCATTGCTTTTACTTCTGTGAATTTATTCTTGTTGTGGGTGGCGAAGACGAGTTTCATTTTGTTAGATGTGAGAGTTTAGACATGAGATTTTAGATGTGAGATCTGAGATCTGATTGTTGAATTTTGGTTTTTGGTTTTTGGATTTTTATTTGGAATTTGGCTTTTGGCTTCTGGAACTTTCAAAGCGCTCAATAATCTCATCCGAGGCTTTAATTGTTCTTTTAACCCATTCCATTTCAATTTCAGGTTTTTCTTCTTCGGAAAGCTGCCATTTTACATCACTTTGTTTCAATTTTGTAACCACGCTTTGTAAAATAATCGCTGCAGATACTGAAATATTTAAACTCTCAGTAAAGCCATACATCGGGATTTTCAGATAACCATCGGCGGCATTCATCACCGTATCGCTCAAACCCTCACTCTCTTTTCCGAAGAAAAAAGCACTCTTTTTTGAAACATCAAATTCATGCAACATCGTAGAATTATTGTGTGGCGTAGTTGCTATTATTTGATATCCAGAGTCCTTCAACGTTTTAATACAATCTTTAATAGAGTTATATCTGTTGAAATTTACCCATTTTTGGGCACCCATCGCAATTTCCTTGTCGATTCGCTTACTTACTTTTTCCTCAACTACGTGTAAATCTTGAATACCGTAAACATCGCAAGTACGCATTACCGCACTGGTGTTGTGAAGCTGATAGACATCTTCGGTCACAACCGTAAAATGTCGTGTTCTCTCCGAAAGCACTTTTTTAAACCGGTCTTTTCTGCGGTCGGTTAAATAGGTTTCTAAGTGTTTTAATAATTCTAAATCCATACTTCGACTTCGCTCAGTAACCGAATTGAAAAAAGTTACTGGGTTAATAAGTTATTGGTTATTACTTTCTTTTTCTATATTTTGCTAAGATAAAAGTTATTGGTTTAATTGATGGTTTCTTGAATCCAGATTTTTGAATAACTTAGTAACTAAATAGTTTTAAAATGAAAATAGCAGTATTGACAGGCGCTGGCGTAAGTGCAGAAAGTGGAATAAAAACTTTTAGAGACAGTAATGGACTTTGGGAAGGACACGACGTGATGGAAGTTGCTTCACCCGAAGGTTTTCAGCGTAATCCCGCTGCAGTGCTAGATTTTTACAACCAACGGAGAAGACAACTTTTAACAGTTCAACCCAATGAAGCGCACAAAGCATTGGCAGAACTAGAGCAAAACCACGAAGTCACCATTATAACTCAAAACGTAGATGACCTGCATGAACGTGCTGGAAGTACAAACGTTATTCACCTACACGGAGAGCTGTTGAAAGTGAGAAGTACTTTTGATGAGGATTTAATTTTTGATTGGAAAAAAGATCTAAACATTGGCGATTTCTGCGAAAACAATCATCAATTACGACCACATATAGTTTGGTTTGGTGAAATGGTACCAATGATTGAAGTTGCAGCCGAAGTAGTTGAAAAATCAGACGCAATCATAATTGTAGGAACCTCAATGCAGGTTTATCCAGCTGCAGGACTCGTACAATATGCAAAAGAAGAAGCACCCATCTATTTTGTAGATCCAAAACCGTCCATTTCAGAAAATAAAAGAATTTCAGTGTTTGCTGAAAAAGCCTCCACTGGAGTCCCAAAAGTGGTAGAAGCATTGTCGAAGGAAGCGTAATCCACCGTGATATTTTATTGGGATATCACCTGAATACTCTTCATTTTAATCAGAAGAATAAAATGAATATGAAGAAGGGTTTATTTTTTTCGTAATTTTCGTCAAGAAATCAAACCGAATGAAAAACCCATAGATTCAAAACCTTGCCCCAAAAGATCAAATTCATTTTGATATGAAACGAAACCTAACTTCCCCAGACTTTTCTAAGCATAAAACACGATGCTTTGCTAAAAGCATACTACTGCTACTATTTTTTTGCTCATCTTGGGGTATATCTGCACAGTCAAACCCCCGGCTTGACAGCCTCAGAAGTTCTTTCGAGGAAGAGGCTAATGACTCGCTGAAGGTTCTCACCGAAATAGCATTATCTAGAGAGATTCATCGATCACAACACAATGCAGAGAAAGAGTACGAACATGCCCAAGCTGCTGTTGATCGTGCACTCATTCTTAAAGATTCTTTATTATATGCCAAGGCTCTAGATAACTTTGGGCTGCTTTATCGATATCACCAGCAATACGATCAGGCTCTAGCACTTCATTCTAGGGCTTATGAACTCATAAAAGAGAAAGATGTAAAACCTATCAATAAAATGATTATTGCCAACAACGCTGGTGTGGCGGGACGTTATAATCATAATTACGATACGGCCTTCTTCTATTATATGCAGGCCCTTAAGATTGCTGAAAAGGAAAATGATTTAAAGAATATAGCTATCTCAAGCAATGGTATTGGCAACACGCTAAGTAATATTCCCAATCGTGAGAATGAAGCTTTGCCATATTTTGAACGCTCCCTAGAAGCACAAAAAAAACAAGGTAATAGTTTGGGAGTTGCCATGAACTACCTTTCTATCAGCGGTTACTATATTGATAGAGGAAACTTTCAAACGGCACGTGAATACCTTGATAAATTACTCAAGCTAAACCAAGAAAGAGAGGATTTGTTCGGATTGGCGATTACTAACGAATTCTGGGGAGACTCCTATTTAAAGGAAGAGAAGCACTTGGAAAAAGCGGTTTACTACTTTCAAAAATCTATCAATCAATTTGACTCTCTCAATAACAAACACAAAAAAGCAGAGCTTCTTATTCATCTAGGGGATACTTATCTTAAAAAAAACGAGCCTGCAAAGGCAGAGGAATATTATCAAGAATCAATGACTCTTGCAAAAAAACTAAACGAGTTAGAATTAATTAGTACAAATGCTTACAAACTGTCTGAGGTAGCTGAAAAAAAAGATGATTATAAGTCGGCTTTATCCTATTTCAAACTATCTCAAATCTATAATGACAGTATAAAACTAAATGAGCAAAACGTCAAGATAGAAGCACTGACTCAGGAATACAATCTCGAGAAAAAAGAAAACGATATTCAACTTCTGGAAAAAGACAAGGCTTTGCAGCAAGCAACTCTGAATACTCAAAAAAAGCAACTGGAGAGAAAACAGATCACCACCATATTCTTAGCTATCGGCTTGGTGGCCATCCTGATCATTTTTCTATTGACCTACAAAAATTACCGCACCAAGAAAATAACAAACGAGCGGTTAACCCATGCAGAAAAGGAAAAAATGAACACTATTTATGAACGTAATCTAGCACAAGCCGAAATACTTGTTACCCGATTGCGAGTCAATCCACATTTTTTGTTTAATAGCCTAAATGCAATCACCTATCTCGTTCAGAGTGAGCAAAACGCCAAAGCTATCCAATATCTTGAAGTCTTTAGTCATTACACTAGAATGGTACTAGAAACCTCCAAACAACAACTCATTCCTTTACAGCAAGAACTTGAATTGGCTGAACATTATCTTACGTTGGAGGAAAATCGCTTCGAACAGGATTTTAAATTTCATATCAATGGTGACGATAATCCGGAAATCGAAGAGGTCCGCATTCCTCCACTCCTACTTCAGCCATTCCTAGAAAATGCTATTTGGCACGGGCTGTTGGTTAGCCCACGCGAAGAAAAAGTGTTGAGTATCCACATTCTCCAAGAAGAAGATATAACTAAGATTATTATTGATGACAATGGCGCTGGTAGACAAAACAAGAAGGAGCAAAACACGATAAAGTCGCATAAAAGTATGGGGATGCAAATCATCAAGGAACGCATTGATCTTTATAACAAAACCTATGATGGTAATATCAAATTTAAAATAATCGACAAAAAGGACAAAAGTGGTAATCCCTTAGGGACTCAAATCGTGTTGGAACTAGAGAATACTGCTAATCATTTTCCATTCTATAACAACCGGTCGACGGTTGCCGAAGTTTAATTTTAAAAAATGACCTTATCAAGATTCAATTCCTACTAAAATGCATTTACGCGGAAAGGTTTCAGTCTACCACTTTTTGAAGAACCAATAAAAGTTCGTTTGTTAAAATAACTATAAGCACTCTCAGCGACCGCGAATATTTCCTTAGCTTTATATTTCACCAAAGATCAACTTATGAAGCTTAATTTAACAATAGCAGCAGTTCTCCTTTCCTTATCGCTTCTCTCATGCAAAGACGCAACAAAGGAAACAATTGAGCCCATCACGCCTGCCGAAACCCGTTCTACCATGGAATACAATCAAAACCAGCTAGACACGATTCCTGAAAACACCACCACCAACCGAGATTTTAAAGGCGGTGGAGGTGAGCCGTTTTGGAGTTTAGAAATTGCGGATAAAAAATTGTACTTCCAATCTCCAGACAAAAATTTTAAATCGATCACAGCAACAGTGAATACAGTAGACGCATCGGGTAATACAATTACTTTCAATTCAGAAAACGATAACGAAACAATAAAAATTGCACTCTTAGAACAAGAATGTATCGATGGGATGAGTGGTAAAAAGAATACGCATAAGGTAGAGGTATCTATAAAACGCAACGCGGATAAGGACGCTAAAACTTATGAAGGTTGTGGGTCATTTGTCAAGGAATAAACTTTAAAAAGATTAACATTGATTTTCCATTAGCCAAAGAAGTAGAAAATCAGAACGCGGTTTAGATCCAATAAAAAACCTCACAGATTATAAATTTCTGTGAGGTTTATTTTTTGTCAAATAAATCCATTAGGCATTATCTCTTGGTTGATGTTTTTCTTGGCGCTCCTTTTCTTGATGATTTATTCTTTCACCTTGGGTAGCGCTTTCGTTGATAGCCTGCTCCTTTTTCTCTTGTTTTTCCTTTTCTAGATTTTTTTCATTCTTATCCATAACATTTATTTTTTTGTTGAAGTCATAAGTTACAGAACTTTACAGAGCTCCTGAAAATTTTAAAATAGAATTAACAGCTATTGCTGAACATCCTTCAGCAACCAGTCCTCAACTATTACAGATTTATCTTTTGTATGAAGCACTGCAATATCCCCTGTGGCCTCAAATACAACTGCTTTTACTTGCGAAAGCTCCAAAACATTTGCTTCCCGGAGTTTAGAGCGTAGATCTGCCTCGGTAACGTGGGCCTTTTTTAAATTTTGATGAAGTATTTTCTCACCGTCCATTAATAATAGTGGTTTGTTATCTACAAGCTTTTGGACTATTTTGAAACGTCTAAGCGTCGCCACAAAAATCTGAAGCACATATACTGCGGCTATACCAACAATTCCTTGAAGTAAACTAACAGATTTTGACAAAACTGTTGTAGCAATTAGGGAGCCTATAGCAACGGTCATTGCAAAATCAAAACTACTCATTTTGGAGAAGCTGCGTTTACCGGCAATTCTCGTGAAAATTATGGTAGCTATGTAAATTCCTATTGTGGTTAATATAATAGCGATTAGTGAGGTAGTCGATGCTTCAAACCATTTTTCCATAATTAGCTGGGTTTAATCCTAGTTTATATCAATCTGTTAAATTTATAATATTTTAAATAGCTGATTTAAGATAAACGAAAATGCCACATTGGAGCAATAGCCAATGTTTTCTTATTTAAAGATAATCAATAAGTTGAACTTAGATTTTATAAATGAAGGTCAATTATTTTTTTAAAGTTTAGCTTTTCTGAAAAATTTCAAAAAGAACCGTTAAACACTTCTCAATTGTGAATTTTATAAGATTTTTTTTAAATTCATAAAAGTATCTTTAAGAAAATTAAATTCAAAAAACTATGAAAACTACAAACGAAAAAGCAAAAGAAGAGAATCACGATAAGTTAGTTGATAACCTTCAGGAACTTTTAGAAAAAAACTACGATGCTCAAAATGGCTTCACCAAAGCTATGGAAGAAGCTAAAAACCCAAATCTAAAAGGCTTTCTACAAAAGCAAGCTGCGCAAAGAAGTCGTTTCTCGAATGAGTTAACTAATGAACTTCGCAACCTCAATGAAGAACCAAAGGAGAGCGGAAGTATTAAAGGTGACCTTCACCGTACTTGGATAGATATTAAAAGTGCTGTTTCTGGTAATGAAGATGAAGCTGTGCTTGAGGAATGTATCCGCGGAGAAAAAGCAAGCTGGGATGAATATGACACCAAATTGAAAAAAGAGAACTTCCCTCCAAACATTGCAAGCGTGCTTAATAAACAAGCCTCGGAAATTCACAATACGCTTTCAAAAGTTAAAACCTTGGAAGACATTGCTGATAAATAAGAAAACAAAAATTGACAAAGAAAAATAAAGAAAGCCCTGAAAAACTAAGTTTTTTAGGGCTTTCTTTTAATAGATGATTTTTAATTTTCAACAGTTATTCCTGCATTTTTCATTGCGGCAAAACCACCCGCTACATCTACCACATTATGGATGCCGCGGCTCTTTAATATTGAAGCTGCAATAACGGAGCGATAGCCTCCGGCACAGTGAAGGTAAAATTTCTCATTCTTTGGAAATTCGTTAATATGGTCGTTTAAGAAACTAAGAGGTGCATGAACCGCCTTTGGGATGTGGCCGTTGGAAAATTCTCCATCGTTTCTAACGTCAATAACTGGAACATTACGCTCCATTTTATTTTTTAAAGTTTCCGCATCAACGGATTCCAAGGTATCAATCTCTTTTCCGGCTTCCTTCCAGCCATCAATTCCTCCCAATAAATATCCTAGCGTTTTGTCAAAACCAACTCTAGACAATCTGGTAACTGCTTCTTCTTCTCTCCCTGGCGAAACGACTAACAGAATCTTCTGTTCAACATCAGCCAGTAAAGCACCTACCCATGGTGCAAAGCCTCCATCCAGTCCAATAAAAATAGAACGGGGAATATGACCATCAATAAATTCAATCTGGTTTCGGACGTCCAAAACGATTGCACCAGTTTCATTTGAAATTCTCTCAAAAGCATCAGGATCCAAAGCTTTTGTTCCCTGTGCCATTACTTCATCAAAAGAAGTGTAGCCTTCACGGTTCATTTTCACATTCATCGGGAAATAAAGCGGCGGCGGTGCCAAGCCATCCGTAACCTCTTTGATAAATTCATCACGAGTCATATCAGCTCTTAA
Organism: Aequorivita sp.; assembly: GCA_052105975.1. Lineage (GTDB taxonomy): Bacteria > Bacteroidota > Bacteroidia > Flavobacteriales > Flavobacteriaceae > Aequorivita. The sequence continues at coordinate 40,295 of JBQEAY010000003.1, forward strand.
CGCATAATTCATTTGCTTTTGGTTACCTAAAGTATCCACCGTCTCTTTCATCATGTTCTTTCCACAGGCAGAACCAGCTCCATGAGCAGGATAGACAATTACATCATCAGCCAAGGGCATTATTTTATTCCGAAGACTATCGAATAGAATTCCCGCAAGGTCTTCTTGAGTAATTTCATTAGCTTTTTGCGCAAGGTCAGGTCGGCCAACGTCACCTAAAAAGAGGGTGTCTCCACTAAAAATGGCATAATCCTTTCCTTTTTCGTCTTTCAACAAATACGTGGTACTTTCCATGGTATGGCCAGGAGTATGGATTGCCGTAATAGTAACATCTCCTAATTTATAAACCTCTTCATCTTTCGCCAATAGGGCTTCAAAAGTAGGATTTGCATGAGGCCCATAAATAATGGACGCTCCCGTTTGCTCTGCCAAGCTTACATGCCCACTCACAAAATCAGCATGGAAATGAGTTTCAAAAATATATTTGATTTTTGCGTTATCTTTTTCCGCGCGTTCTAAATATGGCTTCGTCTCGCGCAGTGGGTCAATAATAGCAACTTCCCCATTACTCTCAATGTAATAAGCTCCTTGGGAAAGGCATCCAGTGTAAATTTGTTCTACCTTCATAGTTTTTCTCTTTTTATGCAAATATAAGGATTGTATTTTCCTTAAATTTCACAAGTAATATCCAAAAACCCATTTTTCACAAAATTTTTGCATCTATGAGCTTTAACTTCTTTTATCTTTACCAGTTAACCTAATACATTAATTATGAAAAAAATCGCATTTATCTTAATAACCCTACTAATTGTTTCTTGCGCCAATGACAGCAAAAATGATGAAGTAGTTCGTGAACTTGCTAAGAAAAATATCGTTGAAAAACTAGACCTTCCAGAAGGCACTAAATTCAATAATGAAGATATTGAAGTAACAGAAACTCAGGCGGCAGAAGGCTCGTTAGGAGTAATATATATTGTAAAAGTCACAGTAAAATCACAGGATAGGGATGGGAATGAGGTCGTAAAGACACACGTAATGAACTACAAAAAAGTAGGTGAAGGTGGTCTGTCTGAAAGAGATTATGAACTTATTTCTTTTGAATAACCTTTAGCTAATGACCTTATGAAAATTATACTTTTTTTAATTCTATCCCCTTTTATACTCTCGTGTAATGCAACCCAAAACACAAAGGGAGCAAAAAAAACGAATGTTGATTATTCAAATATAATAACAGCACAAGACCTAAAAGAACAACTTTACATCTATGCAGGTGACGAGATGGAAGGCCGTATGACTGGCTCAAAAGGTCAACGAATGGCAGCCAATTATATTCGTGATTTTTATATAAAGGAAGGTATTGCTCCCGCACCCGATACTGACAATTATTTTCAACATATTCCAGTTAGTTTCTTCGAAGGCAGAAAAGATCCTCAAGCTTCTGAAAACGTAGTCGCTTACATAAAAGGCTCTGAAAAACCAGACGAAATTATCGTAATTTCTGCACATTTGGACCACGTAGGAATCGATGATGACGGAAACGTTTTTAACGGCGCCGATGATGATGGTAGCGGTACTGTTTCTGTAATGGAAATGGCGAAAGCTTTTCAACAAGCGGTAAAAGAAGGCAAGGGACCAAAGCGTTCAATTCTATTTCTACACGTAACTGGGGAAGAAATCGGACTTTATGGATCGCGTTATTATACTGAAAATCCATTATTTCCATTGAAAAATACAGTTGCTGATTTAAATATTGACATGATTGGAAGGATTGATCCAGATAAAAAAAATAATCCAGAATACATGTATTTAATAGGAAGCAACATGCTTAGTCAAGAATTACAGGATGTTTCAACCAGTGTAAATGATAAATATACTAAGCTGGAATTGGACTATAAGTTCGACGATCCTAACGACCCAAACCGCTTCTATTACCGAAGTGATCACTATAATTTCGCAAAAAACAATATTCCTGTTATTTTCTATTTCAATGGCGTCCACGAGGATTATCATAAAATAACAGATACTCCCGATAAAATTGAATACGAGTTAATGGCAAAGCGTGCGAAGCTTATCTTTTTAACCGCTTGGGAATTGGCCAATCGCGATAAAAGAATTACAATAGATAAATAATAATTGAGATACGGCTGAAGAGAAATAAGAGTTAAATCTAAATAAAAATACGATTAAAGCCCTTCAAACTAGAGCTGTAAACCAAAAAATCCTCCCAAACGGGAGGATTTTTATTTTGGTAAAAACCGGCTTCCCTTCCACTCTTTAACACGCTCAGTATAAGCTTGGCCCATTACAAAAAGTTGTGAAGAATTAAATGGGTAAAGTAGTTTCTCTAAACAGTCTAAAGCAGCATAAAACCGCATAATAAAATCACCATTTTGAGCAATTACCCTGAAATCAATTCATTAAAATTATTTGGAAATTCAAATATTTAATTATATCTTTATGATATCAAAATAATATCATTCTAAATTTAACCAAATGAAAGAAGAGAAAATTATCATCCCAGCTAACGGCTACACAATGCTGTTTTTATTTCTGATCCTATTCTTAGGAGGAATTATCACCACTATAATCCTAAAAAACCCCTGGTTTATTATCGCTGTCTTTGTTTCGCTTCTAATAGCTCCTGGATTTTTAATGGTTCAACCTAATAATTCGAGAGTTCTATTGTTATTTGGAAAATATGTTGGTTCCGTAAAAAAGAACGGATTTTACTGGGTCATTCCTTTTTACTCCAAAACAAAGATTTCCCTAAGAGCGAGTAATTTCGATAGCGAACGCTTAAAAGTGAATGACAAAATGGGGAACCCTGTAATGATCAGTACAATTTTGGTTTGGCGTGTGGAAAACACATATAAGGCTGCGTTTGATGTTGACAATTTCGAAAATTTCGTGCGGGTCCAAACAGATGCTGCGGTGAGAAAATTGGCAAGTATGTATCCTTACGATAATTTTGCTGACGAAGGTCTCGATGAAGATATCACTTTACGTTCTAGTGTGAATGAAGTTAGTGAAGCACTTGAAAAAGAAATCGAAGATCGTTTGGCCATTGCTGGGATACAAGTTTTGGAAGCCAGAATTGGATACTTGGCATATGCACAGGAAATTGCAAGTGCCATGCTTAGACGCCAACAAGCTACTGCAATCGTTGCAGCGCGACATAAAATTGTGGAAGGTGCTGTTAGTATGGTGGAGATGGCTTTGGAAGAATTGAGCAGAAAAAATATCATTGACCTGGATGAAGAACGTAAGGCTGCAATGGTAAGCAATCTTATGGTGATTCTATGTAGTGATAAAGATGCTACCCCGGTAGTAAATGCTGGAACATTAAATCATTAGAATTATAAAAGATAACCAGCTATTGATAAATGTATAAACTCAATATGTGAATGATCTTTGGTGAATAGTATTTTTGAGAACATAAATCCCAATTTTCATTCTTGAAAGAGAGAAAATTTATAAATTATAACTCTATGTTTTAAGAAAATCCTATTTGATTTAAATTCTTATGAAATTATAAATATCTAAATGAATAAACGATAAAATGTCCAAAAAGAAAGCTTTTGCACTTCGGGTTAATGAGGATATGCTCAAAGCCATAGAAAAATGGGCTTCTGATGAATTCAGAAGTACTAATGGCCAAATAGAATATTTACTGATGCAAGCTTTAAAGAAAAACAATAGATCCTCAAAGCAGAAATCTGATAAAAACGACTTACAATAGTTCGTATTTTCACGTCATTTGTTGATTCAATACAAAAAAAGTATTTAGAGCACTTCACGATTTCCATCAGAATCAGTAGTATTCGTAACTTAAATTTTCCTCATTGGTCTTTCAACAATTTTAACATAATTCTAAAATCCTACAACTTTCGAACTTGATCCTAATTTACCAAGGATAAAGCCTAAAACTAATAGCCATAAACGAAAAAATCCTCCCTAAAAAGGAGGATTTTCATTTCGGGTGGAAGACCGGGTTCGAACCGGCGACTTCTGGTACCACAAACCAGCGCTCTAACCAGCTGAGCTACAACCACCATTTATTGTGCTTTAACACACAATGCCGCTAAGCGGACGCAAATATAAACCAATTCTTATTGTTGTACAACATCAATCAGTAAGATTTTTCTAAAATTATGTTTCTGTCTTTGTGGGCTAAGAGTCTAAATTAAATCGCTGAGAGAATCTACAGCCACAAATCTCTCAGTGGTAAAACCTTCGGCATGCTCAGAACTTATAAGCCTACCTAAATCCTGGGCTCGATAAGTTATACTGTCGCGAAAATTAGTTGATGTTATGGGTGTTTCAGGTTCATCCGCTTCTTTTTGATGAAATTGGCTTTTATAAGCAAAAACAGATTCTAGTTTTTTATCCAAAAACCCTGTAACATCAACTACGAAGTCTGGTTCAATATTCTTCCATTGAATATAATGGTAAACGTGTTTTGGTCTCCAGGCTTTTTGATTATTCCCTTCTAGAATAGTTTCAATTTTCTGTAAGCCACTTAAGAAACAAGCATCACTAGCAAGTTGACTGGCTTTTCCATGATCTATATGCCTATCATCAATTGCATTGCACAAAACAATATCAGGCCTATATTTTCTTATAATTTTAATTATTTCAAGCTTAGAGGCTTCATTATTCACTATAAATCCATCTGAAAACTCAAGATTATGTCGAAACTCTACTCCTAGAATTTCCGCAGCATCTGCTGCTTCTTTTTCGCGAATTTCAGCGGTACCACGAGTTCCCAGTTCTCCGCGAGTAAGATCTAATATACCTACTTTTTTACCATTATTAATTTCTTTGGCTAAGGTTGCTGAGCAGCCCAATTCCACATCGTCTGGATGAGCACCTATGGCGAGTATATCAATTTTCATAACACATGTCCGCGTAGGCGGGTATCTTTTAATTTTATTCTAAACTTTTATTTGAAATCTTGATTTCGATCTTATACGACAGTTTAACCCTTATCCATTTTTGTAAGTTTCTTAAATGCAGCTTTTAGGTCATCTATCAAATCTTCCGCTTCCTCTATTCCTACCGAAAAACGAAGTAAACCATCGCTTATGCTCTGCTCTTCCCGCGCTTCAGGAGATAACAATCCATGTGAGGTTTTTGCAGGCGAAAGGATTGTTGATTCCACTCCTGCCAAACTCATAGAGGGTTTGATAATTTTTAAATATTTGAGAAAAAGAGAGGTGTCTAAACTTTCATTAATTTCAAAAGAGAGCATCCCCGTATAACCTCTCATTTGTTTCTTAGCTAGCTCGTGTTCTGGATGATTCTTCAGGCCTGGATAGTAAACATTTTCTATCAATGGATGGTTTTCGAGCCATTCTGCCATCTTCTGCGCATTTTCATTTTGGGCTTTAACACGCAATACCATCGTTTTCATGCTTCGCTCCAAAAGCCAAACGGTATAATCACTCAAGCTTCCACCTAAATTTTTAGCAAGGTTCCAAATAGTTTCTATATGTTCTTCACTAGCAGCTACAGCACCTGCACAAATATCACTATGTCCACCCATATACTTTGTAGCGCTGTGAATCATAATGTCTATGCCGAAATCGGCTGGAGTTTGGTTTACTGGCGAAGCGAAAGTATTGTCAATCATTGTAACAACTCCGTGTTGCTTGGCTAATTTGGCAATCATTTCCAAATCGGTTATGCGCATCAATGGATTGGAAGGAGTTTCCACAAAAAGAACTTTGGTGTTCTCCTGTATTTTTTCAGAAAAATCTGCTTCCGAAAAACCTTCAGCAAAGGAAAATTCTATTCCATATTTATCAAACTCCTCCACGACAAAATTATACGTTCCTCCGTACAAAGTCTGCGGAAGCACTACGTGATCCCCTTTGTGCAAAAACGCCAACATTGTGGTACTAACTGCAGCCATTCCACTTCCAAAGATAAGTCCAGCCTCACTTTTTTCAAGCATTGCTATTTTTTTGCACAATGCTTCTTGATTTGGAGTGTTAAAATATCGCGGATAACGCTTTACTTCCACATCTTCATAAGCATAACTGCTAGACATAAATAATGGCGAAACTGCGCCTTTAAACTGCTTGTCTTCTACCTCGCCCACATGGGTACAGATAGTGTTCAGACCAAGAGATTTTGGTTTCATACTAAATCGATTTTTCAGAAAGTTTAAAGGTATGGTTTTTTCGAGAATCCGGGTAATAAAGGACACAGTAAACACAAAAGAGAATTAAAATTCAGGAGAGTAGAAACGGTAAAAATATCTTCTAGGAATCAAGAAATTTCTTTTTAACTTGATCCATCAACTTGTCGTATTGTTTGCGTTTAACATTATGGATTTTCTTGCGAGAATCGGCAACAGGATCGTCCATCTCCGCTAAATAAGCTTCATTCGGAAATAGAATCTCTGTAAGCTTTTCGACTTCTTCCACAGTGAAACTTTTATCTTTCAATTTACGATAGTAAGTTGCCTTGGGCAATTCAAGTTTCTCTATAAAATGTGATGTCTTAAAAGGCGATTCTTTTAAAAGCTCGGGAAGCTCTTCTATATATTTCGAGTATTCTGCAACTATTTTTATCATATTCCTAAAATATTTAACCTGAAATATAGTGAAAATAACCCTCTAAAACAAATCATTTACACTTTGTACTTATATAAAGCTTCCTCCAATTCACTGCTCACTTCAAACTGCAACTGCTAACTTTTTAAGTATCTTTATAAAAAATTATTGCTTTAAAAATTTATACAATGAAGTTACTACTCATCAACATAAAAGAACTGCTTCAGGTCAGGGAAAACTGTCCTTCAAAACTAAGTGGCAAAGAAATGGAAGAACTCCCAACACTCAAAAATGCTTGGGTTTTTATAAATCATGGCGTGATCGAAGATTATGGCACGATGGATAAAATGGGACCACATCAAGGGTTTAAAACAGTAGATTGCAAAGGAAAAACAGTTCTACCAGCTTGGTGTGATAGCCATACTCACATTGTTTACGCGGGAAATCGCGAACAGGAATTTGTAGATAGAATCAAAGGACTAAGCTATCAAGAAATCGCTGAGAAAGGCGGTGGGATTGTAAATAGTGCCAAAAAACTTCAAGAGACTTCCGAAGAGGATTTATATTGCCAATCTGCTACAAGATTGGAAGAAGTGATGCGTTTAGGCACTGGCGCCATTGAAATAAAAAGTGGTTACGGACTTACTACGGAAGCAGAAATGAAAATGCTTCGCGTTGCTAAAAAACTTTCAGAAGAGTATCCTGTCACTGTAAAAACTAACTTCTTGGGCGCACATGCCATTCCCACAGAATATAAAGGTGACAAAGAGGGATATATGGATTTGCTATGTAACGAAATGCTTCCAAAAGTAGCTAAGGAAAAACTTGCGGAATATGTAGATATTTTCTGTGAAGAAGGTTATTTCTCAGTAGCCGATATGGAACGCGTTCTTTCCGAAGGAAAAAAACACAACCTCATTCCAAAAGTACACGTTAACCAATTTAATAGCATCGGTGGAATTGAAGCTGCAGTTAAACACAACGCATTAAGTGTAGACCATTTGGAAGTGATGACGGACAAAGACATTGCCGATCTTCAAAACAGCGATACCATGCCGGTGGCACTTCCCTCCTGCTCCTACTTTTTGAGTATTCCTTATGCGCCTGGTCGCAAAATGATTGATGCTGGACTGCCGTTAGCTCTTGCTACAGATTATAACCCCGGTTCAACCCCAAGTGGGAATATGAATTTTGTAGTTGCAACCGCATGTATTAAAATGAGACTTACACCTGAAGAAGCTATCAACGCTGCCACAATAAACGGAGCTTATGCAATGGGATTAAGCAAAACCCATGGAAGTATAACAAAAGGAAAAATGGCAAACCTTATCATCACTAAACCAATACCTTCTTATGGATATTTGCCATACGCATTCGGCAGCAATATGATTGATTCAGTAATCATCAAAGGTGAAGAAGTAAAATGAGTTTTATGAAAATATATTCTGAAAAAGACATTGCTTCTTATATAAAAAAACGCGCAGGTGAAACCAAGTTTGGCGAAAAAGTATGTTTTGTTGAAAAACTTGAGAATTTAAAAAATCATTCTGCAAAATACGTTCTTTTAGGAATTCCAGAGGATATTGGCGTTCGTGCCAATTTTGGAAACCCAGGCACTGCAAAAGCCTGGGAAGCAGCTTTAGGAAATCTTTTAAATATTCAACAGAACGATTTAACAAACGCAGAAAATGTTATTCTTTTAGGTGAAATAGACTGTGATACCCAAATGAGGAACGCCAGTTATCTTTCTAAGGAAAAAAAGAATTATGTAGAAGAACTAGGTGAATTGGTTCAACAAATAGATTATAAAGTTACAGATGTCATAAAAAAGATCGTGGAAGCTGGTAAGTTTCCGATTATCATCGGTGGTGGTCATAACAACAGTTACGGAAACTTAAGAGGTACTTCGGAAGCACTAAAAAAGCCAATAAACTGTATTAATTTTGATGCGCATACTGATTTTCGCTCCTTGGAACATCGTCATAGCGGCAACGGATTTTCGTATGCTTTTGAAAAGGGGTTTTTAGATAAATACTTCATATTCGGACTCCATAGAAATTATACATCGGCAGCTATTTTCAATTCAATGGAAGAAAGCACTGAAAGAGTTAAATTCAATCTTTTTGAAGATATTTCAGTAAAGAAAAAATTATCTTTTTCAGAAGCATTAAACGATGCAGAAAGTTTCTCTTGCAAAGAAAATTTTGGAATTGAACTAGATATGGATGCTATTGAAATGATGGGAAGCAGCGCGATTACGCCAAGTGGATTTTCTTTGACCAAAGCTAGGAGGTTTGTTTCACATTTTTCTAAAAATAAAAATGCTAGTTACCTACATATTTGCGAAGGTTCACCTTCCGCGGGTATTTTCGCAAATCAAGTAGGGAAGGCAATTGCTTATTTGGTGAGCGATTCTATTTCATGATTATTTAATCGCCATAAACACTTATTTCACAGTACATTTATAATAAAAACACTATGAAAAGAACATTTCAGATTTTAATAATTGGTATAATTCTTACTGCTTGTAAAAACAAGCCAAAGGATGTTGAACCTATTGCGACGGCTAATAATTACTCCGAAAAAGCTGATAATGGAAAGCCGGTAATCGATGAGAACCTAATCATAAATCCCGTTGAGCACGCCAGTATGGTTTTAAACTGGGATGGAACGATAATTTATGTGGATCCGGTTGGTGAGCCAGAGATGTATGCGAAATATCCCAAACCGTCAATGCTTTTGATTACCGATATTCACAGTGACCATTTTGATGTTGCAACGCTAGAAGCAATTGTTGGAGAAAAAGCTTCCATTATTGCACCGCAAGCTGTTTTTGAAAAACTTCCAAAATCACTTCAGATTAAAACTGAGGTTATGAAAAACGGTGCAAAAACTGCCAATAATGAAATTAAAATCGAAGCAATTCCTATGTACAACCTTAGACCAGAGGCTTTAAAATTTCATGAAAAAGGTCGCGGTAATGGCTATGTGCTCGAAAAAAATGGCAAACGCGTTTATATCTCTGGCGATACTGAAGACATTCCTGAAATGCGAAATCTTAAAAATATTGACGTTGCATTTGTATGCATGAATCTACCTTACACAATGACGGTTGAAAAAGCAGCAGAAGCAGTTTTGGGTTTTCAACCTAAAAACGTTTACCCATATCACTATCGCGGTGAAAATGGTTTGAGTGATGTTGCCAAGTTTAAATCTCTAGTTGAAGCGGGCAATCCCAATATTAAGGTCACGCAATTAGATTGGTATCCAAAAAAGTAACAAATCTAAAATCAGCTAATTAAGTTATAATAATCGAAGAAAAGCAAATCTACATTTAGCCCAGGTTAATCCTATTCTAACAACTTCCTCATTATCAATAGCAATCAATTTTTGGATTTAAAGGATTATAAGTGGCGATGAGAAAAAATAAACATTTATGAAAGCTATACATATTACAAAAGCGGGCGGACCCGAAGTATTACAAATAAAAGAGACTCCACGTCCTAAACCACAGAAAAATCAAGTTTTAATTAAGGTAAAAGCAGCAGGAGTAAATCGTAGCGATGTGGTAACACGTAAAAACCCGAATACTTATGGAAAAGGTTCTGACGAGACAATAATACCCGGTTTAGAAGTTTCTGGAGAAGTTACGGAAATTGGGGAAGACATAACGGATAAAAAAATTGGTGATAAAGTCTGCGCCCTAATCGCTAGTGGTGGATATGCGGAATATGTTGCCGTTGATAACTCACACTGTCTTCCAATCCCTGACGGAATAAGTTTAATCGATGCCGCGGCAATACCTGAAAGTGTATTTACCGTTTGGTTTAATGTGTTCCAATTGGGGAAACTCCAACCTCAAGAAAAATTACTTATTCACGGTGGGACTAGCGGAATTGGCACCATGGGACTTCAAATGGCTAAAGTTTTAGGTTCTAAGATATTCACTACTGCGGGTACTGATAAAAAAGTAGATTTTCTGAATGAAATGAATCTTGGCAAGGTAGTCAACTATAAAAAAGAAGCCTTCGAAGAAGTTTTTAAAGATGAGAAAATCGATGTTGTTTTAGATATGGTAGGTGGAGATTACACACAAAAAAATCTTGACATTCTGAACAAAAAAGGACGTCTTATCAATATTAATGGCATGAAAAGCAATGATGTTAGTATTAATCTACGCACTATCATGAGCAAAAACCTCATCTTAACGGGAAGTTTTCTAAAACCACAAACGGCAGAAGTAAAAACCAAAATTGCAGAAGAAGTTAAAAAGAATATTTGGCCGCTATTTAGTAGTGAAAAAATACGTCCTGTAATTTATAAAACTTTTAAACTAGAAAATGCTTCAGAAGCCCATAAACTTATGGAAAGCAGTGAGCATATCGGAAAGATATTACTAACGATGGACTAGTTTTGTATAAGTGGTAATCCAAAAAAAACTGGCATCTCAATTCTTTCATATTAAGGAAGGTTGAAATGCCAGTTGTATTAAGTACCAACTTTATTTTTATAAAATATACTTCCTACTGCTTTTCGCAAAGCACACCCCAAATAGGCAATGCACCTTTGGAAGTATTAATTTTTACATTCTCTTCATCAATCACCTGATAATGTGCCGCGTCACCATAATTTTTATCAAAAATCGCCGCTAATGAAAACTTGGGATCTTTAAAATTTAGAGTCTTCCAACTTCCATCAGATGTGTAAGTTCCCTTTTCTGAAATGGATATGGGTTTTTCTTCTGTATTAGGCTGTGGAATACTTTTAAAATCGAATTTGAAAGTATCGTTTTCAAAAAGCTGCAACGAAATTGAAGCAACTCCGTTTCCTAAACTTTTATAGGCGACGGTCTCATTCTTCCCTAAAACAATTCCGTTGGACTTTCCTAAAACAATTTCCTTAGATTCTTTCGTAGATTTCACCGCTGTTTTTTTACTTCCACAGGAAGAAACAGCAATCACCATAGCAATCAGGATAACATTTTTCCACATAACTTATCGTATCAGTTTTTTGTATTTAATACGCTTCGGCATCAAATCGCCGCCCAAACGTTTTTTCTTGTTTTCTTCGTAATCAGAAAATCCACCTTCAAAAAAATAGACTTCACTGTTTCCTTCAAAAGCAAGAATATGTGTGCAAATTCTGTCTAAAAACCACCTGTCGTGACTAATAACTACGGCACAACCTGCAAAGTTCTCCAAACCTTCTTCCAGAGCTCGCAATGTGTTTACGTCCAAGTCGTTTGTTGGCTCATCAAGTAAAAGTACGTTACCTTCTTCTTTCAAGGTCATTGCCAAATGCAAACGGTTTCTCTCACCACCAGAAAGCATAGAAACTTTTTTATTCTGTTCGCTTCCACTGAAATTAAAACGACTCAAATACGCTCTTGAATTCACCTGTCGGCCGCCCATCATAATTAAATCCTGGCTCTCGCTAAAGTTTTCCCAAATGGTTTTATCTGGATCAATATTGGAATGGGCTTGATCAACATAAGCAATCTGTGCAGTTTCACCAACCTCGAATGTGCCTTTGTCTGGCGTTTCTTCGCCCATAATCATTTTGAAAATAGTTGTTTTACCAGCTCCATTCGGACCAATGATTCCAACAATTCCCGCTTGCGGCAATTTGAAGTTTAGATCTTCGTATAGTAATTTATCGCCAAAGGCTTTTGATACACCTTTTGCATCAATAACATTGGTTCCCAAACGTGGACCGTTCGGAATGTAAATCTCTAACTTTTCGTCCAGTTGTTTTTGATCTTGGCTTAATAATTTGTCATAATTCTGCAAACGCGCTTTTTGCTTTGTTTGTCGGCCTTTAGCTCCTTGACGAACCCATTCCAACTCACGTTCCAAAGTTTTTTGGTGCTTACCGGCTTGTTTAGTTTCTTGGGCCATTCTTTTTGATTTTTGGTCCAACCAAGAAGAGTAGTTTCCTTTCCACGGAATACCTTCTCCTCTATCCAATTCCAAAATCCAACCGGCTACATTATCCAAGAAATAACGGTCGTGCGTTACAGCTATCACAGTTCCTTTGTATGCTGCAAGGTGATGCTCCAACCAATGAACACTTTCAGCATCCAAGTGGTTTGTAGGCTCATCGAGCAACAATATATCCGGTTCCTTTAACAACAATCTACAGAGCGCAACTCGCCTTCTCTCACCACCTGAAAGCACACCAATTAGTTTATCGGAATCTGGTGTTCGAAGCGCATCCATTGCAATCTCAAGTTTTGTATCGAGTTCCCAGGCATTTGTTGCATCAATCTTATCTTGAAGCTTTGCCTGCTTATCCATCAGTTCGTCCATTTTAGCTGGATTTTCATAAACCTCTGGCAAACCGAACATATCGTTTATCTTATTGTATTCATCCAGAACCTCGACTACTTCCTGTACACCTTCTTTAACTACCTCTAAGACAGTTTTTGTTTCGTCTAATTTTGGCTCCTGTTCAAGATAGCCTACTGAGTATCCCGGTGCGAAAACCACATCGCCCTGATAGTTTTTTTCTTCTCCGGCAATAATTCGTAATAAAGTAGATTTACCACTTCCGTTAAGACCGAGGATACCAATTTTGGCACCGTAGAAAAAGCTTAAGTATATGTTTTTAAGTACTGGAGTCTGGGCACTCTGATAGGTTTTGGTCAACCCAGACATTGAGAAAATTACTTTTTTATCGTCGCTCATTATTTTATTAATTCGTTTATTGGTGTCTTCGGTACATTTTGAAAGCAATTTGATAATCTACAATCATTTAACTTTTCACTGTGCTTTCAAAACACTCAGACACCGTATAATCTTATTTATATTTATTAGTTTGTTTTTTTTTAATACATTAAGAAAGCAATACAAAATTTTTCAATTTCACTTTGCTTTCGAAACACTCGGACACCTTTTTATATAGATTCTAACTCTCTATTCTAATGTAAATTCAATAATCTTAAAAGGATCATAATCTGCCCCGTATGGTATGATGTATGCTCTATCAAAAGTGTAACCTCTCGTAACAAGGTTTGTTCGCCTTTTCCACTCTTTACAGGTTCAGTGAGTTTATTTTCTTCATTCAATAAGAAGTGTTTTAAACGCTCTCGGTCTGTACTGTACTCCACTTTCAGTGTATCCCACTCTTCTTTATGACGACATATTTTTTCCTTGGGCCAATAATAATCAGGCCATTTAGGCTCTGTATAATCATCAGAACAAGTGAATTTCACTATATCTTTCTGAGTAAAAACAATATGAAAAAATAATTCATAAAGTGAATACGGCAGGTTATCCAAACGCGTATTGATATCCTCAAAAGAAATTTTATTTAACATCTCAGTTAGGGGCATAAAAGCTTCCCCACCTTCAAGATGTTTCGCAAGTCGTTCTCGTATTTTTATTTCCTCGAACATAGATTTGTTAATTTAGAATTCGTGTCTTCGTTACATTTTGAAAGAAATGGTCATTTCCTTCATCATTTATCTTATCGTAGTTCTTTCAAAACACTCCGGCACCACTCTATACTTCAAATTACATCAATCCTTATCAAATTATGATTATATAAAACTGCATACTGAACACTAAATTAAACTCTTCCTTTCAGCGCATTAAACACCCAGGCAATAGCAAAAAAGCCAATACCAACAGAGGCAAAACCCCAACCTGCAACATCGTCATAGCGGAAAACACCTAGTGCAATCAAAATACAGCCCATTACAATCATTATAAAAGTGGCCCAGGCCAATACCGTATTTTTGTTCATTCCCATAGTTTATTTTTCTTTGTATGATTTCGCTGCAAATGTAGGTGCAAAAACAAATATCGGCAATATATAGTAGAATTTCGTTAACAAAATGTCATAGTTTAAAAAGAGAAGCAAGATGCAAGACCGCTTCGCTATACAACACATGGCAGATTCGTCATCAAACCAAAAAATGTAATAAATTTTAAATATTATTTTTGAACCTTTCCATCCTGATTCTTGTTTCTCCTAAATTCAATTTCCATAAACTTTTCATTTTTTTGCATCCATTCGCAAAGTGAGTTCACTGCATTTCGTATTTTAGCGCAAACAATATAATTTCAATGGATTTAGACTTCAACAAAAACGAAGACCACAATAAACTTTTAGTTTCAGAATTGCGAAACAGACTAGCTAAAGTTAAACTTGGCGGTGGTCAAAAAAGAATCGACAAACAGCACACACAAGGTAAACTTACCGCAAGAGAACGTATTGATTATCTTCTCGACCCCAAAAAATCGAGTATTGAAATCGGTGCTTTTGCCGGTGATGGTATGTACGAAGAACACGGAGGAGCACCAGGTGGTGGCGTGGTTGTGAAAATTGGCTACATAAAAGGAAAGCAATGCATTGTTGTTGCCAATGATGCAACTGTGAAAGCTGGAGCTTGGTTTCCAATCACTGCGAAAAAGAATCTTCGCGCACAGGAAATTTCCATTGAAAACCGGTTACCTATTATCTATTTAGTTGATAGCGCAGGAGTTTATCTTCCTATGCAAGATGAAATTTTTCCCGATAAAGAACACTTCGGAAGAATTTTCAGAAACAATGCCGTGATGAGTAGTATGGGAATCACCCAAATTGCCGCTGTTATGGGTAGTTGTGTTGCTGGTGGCGCCTATCTTCCAATAATGAGCGACGAAGCACTTATTGTAGATAAAACAGGAAGTATCTTCCTAGCTGGAAGTTATTTGGTAAAAGCCGCAATAGGCGAATCCATTGATAACGAAACCCTAGGTGGTGCAACAACACATTGTGAAGTGAGTGGTGTTACCGATTACAAAGCGAAAGACGACAAAGACGCTTTGGATAAAATAAAAAATATTTTCTCTAAAATAGGCGATTTCGACAAAGCTGGTTTTAATCGTGAAAAGGCTGTAAAACCAAAAGAAAAACAAGAAGATATCTATGGCTTAGTTCCTAAATCACGCGCCGAGCAATACGATATGCGTGAAATTATTAAGCGAATCGTGGACGATAGTGAATTTGAAGAATACAAAGAAGGTTACGGTCAAACAATCCTTACCGGATATGCGCGAATTGATGGCTGGGCTGTTGGAATTGTAGCGAATCAACGCAAGTTAGTAAAAACTACAAAAGCGAAAACCAAGCCTAGCGAGATGCAATTTGGAGGCGTTATCTACAGCGATAGTGCGGACAAAGCAACGCGATTTATAGCCAATTGCAACCAAAAGAAAATCCCACTTGTCTTTTTACAAGATGTTACTGGGTTTATGGTAGGAAGCAAAAGTGAGCACGGTGGCATTATTAAAGACGGCGCCAAAATGGTAAATGCCGTTAGCAATAGTGTTGTCCCAAAATTCACAATTATTATAGGAAACAGTTACGGCGCAGGTAATTATGCAATGTGTGGAAAAGCTTACGATCCAAGATTGATAGTAGCTTGGCCAAGCGCTGAGCTCGCTGTAATGAGTGGAAATAGTGCTGCGAAGGTATTGCTACAAATAGAAACAGCTTCACTAAAGAAAAAAGGTAAGGAGATTTCAGAAGAAGAAGAAAAAGAACTTTATGACAAGATAAAAGCTCGATATGATGAACAAATTTCCCCTTATTACGCAGCTTCCAGAATTTGGACGGATGCTGTAATTGATCCAATTGACACACGTAAATGGATTTCAATGGGAATTGAAGCTGCTGATCACGCTCCAATTGAAAAACCATTTAATATGGGAGTTATTCAGGTATAAGTTATTATTTATTTTCTATTATTATTTTTTATTGGCTATTTCTGCAATACACAGTCATTAAACAATAAATCGATAAGCTAAAACCCTTCTCGTGTTTGGAACGTTGGAAGGGTTTTTATTTTTCTTGCATGAACGCCTTCTCCTATTAATAATTATTAATTAAAAGCTCTATACTTCTTTAATGGGAGGATGGCTTTTTCTGCTAAATCCCACCCCTCCCTTAAAAGGGTGCGGAGTTTTTTTAATCAAAATTCTATTTTGGGAATACGAAGTGATTTCAATTCGCATTAAAAATCCATCTGAGAAACGACAAACTATTTCGGGGAAATAAGCGACATTGACTTTATTTACTTAATATCTTCTCTATAACTTCAGCTCGCTTTATCTTTCCTGTCTCGGTATAAATAAATTGCGGCAATACGTATATTTCTTTAGGTTTTTCATAAACAGAAAGAGTTTTAAAAGCCTCGGTATAATCTTTCAATTGTAATTGTTCTTCACTTTCAACTATCAAAATTACTCGTTCTCCCAAAGCACTGTCACTTTCTGAAGCAATAAAGAACGGCTGACTAATATCACGGGAAAGCTTTTCTTCCACAGCTTCGGGATGTACTTTTACCCCGCCAGTATTGATTACGTTGTCAATTCTTCCCAAGAATTTAAAAGAAGTTGGAGAGACCAAGTCTACCACATCATTTGTAATAACTGTTTCTTCTGAAATTTCAGAAGCATTTATCTGCAAACAACCATTTTCTGTAAGTAAGAAATCAACCTTAGGAAGTGCAGCGAAAATCACGGACTTTTCCTTACCGTTTATAGGTCGAACAGCAATATGACTGATGGTTTCAGTCATTCCGTAAGTCGCAAATATATTCGTAGAAAGCTTCTGGAGTTGCTCTTCTAATTTCCAAGGTACCGCCCCTCCCCCAATTATCAGTTTTTTCACCCTGTGCAAATCGGTCAGTGAATGGAAAACTTGATAAGGCACCATCGCAGTGAAATCAAAATGATCGTGATTTCTTTTCAAAGGATTTTTTTCAGGAGTATTCGTATGCAAATCCCAACCGGCAATCATTGCTCTCACTAGCATCATTTTCCCAGCAATATACTCAGAAGGCATACATAACAATGCTTTCGTTCCTTCCAATAAATCAAAATAGGTTACAGTAGCAAAGGCACTGTTATACATATTTTGTTTCTGAAGCTTAATTTCCTTTGGAGTACCCGTAGATCCTGAAGTTTTCACGATTACAAAATCATTATCATCCAACCATTCCAAAATAAAAGTACCGATTGCAACCTCATCATCTTTGGCATTCTCAATCAAAATATTTGCATATTCCCTTAAGACTTCCGCTGAAGAAAACACTCTATTGTTCAATTTAAACTCTGGATGTAGTAATGACTTCACTGTTTTTTAAAATTTAATATTATCTTCAAAATTATCAGTAGTTACGCTCTGTAAATCTTCTTCAATCATTGGTGGTTCAACTTTTCCAAAAAGCTTTTCTCCCCAATTCTTCCATTTATAGCGATATGCCATGATGATTAGGAAAATAGGGTACAAAATCAGTACTGGAGCGATCGAATCAAAGCCGGCAGATGGCTCTGAAATATCTTTAAAAATAGAATGGGTTTTAAAAACCGTCCAATCTGCAGTTACTAAAACTGCCGTAATTAGGTTATTTCCTGCGTGAAAACCTAGTGCCAGTTCCATTCCTTCGTCCATCAGCGTCATAATTCCAAGGAAAAAACCTGTCCCTATATAATAGATCATAATAATATTCCCGAGTTTATCTACCTCAGGATTTGCCATGTGAAGTCCACCAAACACAACCGAAGTTATTATTAACGGCAACCATCTATTTTTGGATAAAACGCCGATACCTTGCATTAGATAACCACGAAAGAGATATTCTTCAAAACTGGTTTGCAATGGAATCATAATTACTGCAATGACGGCAAGTATAATAAATGGAACCAGTTCAAACTGCATCACATAGTCTTCAGGATTGCTGTAATAATCTAGAAGTGTAACTACAAGAGTGGTGATGGTTATAAGACCAAAACTAAAAAATACACGGCCCCAATCAGTTTTTTTCCGTGAGGTTGTCAATTCAACAAAAGCTTGTTTATGAAGATATCGCACCACGAGATATACGGCCAATAAGCCCACGGCAAAGCTGAATAACATCAAAAACAGAGTGAGATTTGAGTCTAGAACTGACATCAACACACTTTGATCCTGTAAGGCTTCTATGTCTCCTCCGTCGGTAAAGACTTTTAAAGCTACCGCAACAATCAATGGAATTGTTCCAAGCTGGCTGGCGACAAAAATAATTATGAATCCTACTAGATAGCGCCACCACTCGTGAAGGGATTTAAAGGCTTGCTGAATATACATTTTTAGATGTTAGATATTAGACGTGAGAAATGAGGTTTTATAATGAAATTTAAATCTGAAAGTCCCAATTTCCGGTTGGCTTGTAATGTAGCGCTCCGTTTGAAACTTCCAGCGGACTTTCAATATTATTAGTGTAAAGGCTACCCGTGCCCAAACCTTGTGGCAATTTACTATTTTTTGTAAAAGTATATTGTGAAATAGCGTTCAATCCCACATTGCTTTCCAATGCTGAAGTAATCCACCAACCTGCATTGTATTTTTCAGCAAGTGCTATCCAAGTATCGCTTCCACGGAAACCACCAATTAAGGATGGTTTTAAGATTATATATTGTGGTTTCACCGTATCCATCAATTTCACTTTTTCTTCTTTTGAATAAACTCCTATTAGCTCTTCATCTAGGGCAATTGGCAATGGCGTTTCTTCACAAAGTCGTGCCATTTCCTGCAACTGGCCTTGTTTGATGGGTTGTTCTATGGAATGTAATTCTAAATCTGAAAGTACTTTTAGTTTTTCTAAGGCTTCTTTAGGTGAAAAAGCACCATTGGCATCAACACGCAATTCCACTTCAGACGCGGAAAACTCTTTGCGAATTGACTTTAAAAGCTCCAATTCGGTTTTAAAGTCGATGGCTCCAATTTTCATTTTGATACAACCGAAACCTTGCTTCAATTTTTCAGAAATCTGCTCTTTCATAAAGGCTTTATCTCCCATCCAAACCAATCCGTTTATTGGAATTGCTTTTTCACCTCTTGTAAATTCCGAAGAAAACAGAATAAAAGGATTATTCGATTTAATTGATTTAAATGCGGTTTCCAAACCAAATTGTATGGAAGGGAACTCTTTTAAGGCCTCGTAAAGTGTTTCTTCCCCAAGGGAAATATTATCACAGACCCATTGTAATTTCTTTTGATAATCTGGTATATCATCAACACTCAAACCGCGGAGTAGACCACACTCACCTACTGCAAAGGCCTCTTCAGTTTTAAGGATAATAAAATAAGTTTCTTTAATATTCATAACGCCTCGGGAAGTTCCACTTGGGCGCTTGAAATTTAGGATGTGTTTTTTATAGGACGCTGTCATTTTACAGTTCGATACTTTCGCCAATTTCAAAAAGCATCAAGTCTTTTCCAGCTTCGTAGAATTTACGTTTTGCTTCTTCATGATCTATTTCAATATAACCGAAGGTATCAAAATGAACACCCATTATTTTATCACATTCAACAAAATTACTGGCTATAATAGCATCCTCGACACCCATTGTGAAGTTATCCCCAATAGGAAGTATCGCCAAGTCCAATTTTGTTTGAAGTGGAATAAGTTTCATATCCATTGTCAATGCTGTATCTCCAGCAATGTAGATATTTTTATGTTCACCCTCGATAACGAAACCACCTGGCTGTCCGCCATAGCTACCATCGGGAAAACTACTGGTATGAATAGCGATAACGTATTTTACTTTCCCAAACTCAAACATCCAGCTTCCACCGTGGTTCATTGGGTGCACTTCAATACCTTTTGCTTCGTAATGGTTTGCTATTTCAAAATTACTTACAATTACAGCACCTGTGTTTTTAGCTATTGCTTCGGCATCTAAAGTATGATCTTGATGGGCATGAGTTAGTAGAATATAATCAGCCTTTAATTCCTTGATGTCAATTTTGTCTTTTGCAAGATCGTTTCCGGTGATAAACGGATCTATGAGAATATGTTTTCCTTTTATTTCAATACCTAGACAATTTTGTCCGTAGAATGTAATTTTCATGACGTTCTTTTTTCTTTAAATATAAAATTAAAACCAAGCAGATACAAAAAATAAGAGGGAAAACAGAAACGTACTAAGTGCAACCTTCTTTAATTCCGGATCTAAAAGTGGTGGAGATGTGTTTTGTTTCACTTTTTTCAGATGAATAAACAAGGGTATAAATGCCAATAACGGCAAGTATTGAAACCAAGTTGCTTCTTTTAAGATAAAGTATAACAGCGCAGAGCAAAAAGCTCCGATTATAAGAAAATAGTGATAGGTTTTTACTTTATTCCCGCCTAATAAAACAGCTAAGGTATTTTTATTGACATTGGCATCGGACAGCCGATCGCGCATATTGTTTAGATTTAATACTCCTGTACTCAGAAAGCCAATTACAATTGCTGGAAGCAAAATAAATCCATTTAGGCTCTTCGTAAATAAAAAATAACACCCCATAACACCAAGCAGACCAAAAAACACAAAGACAAAAACATCACCTAAGGCTCGATATCCGTAGGCAGTTTTACCCACAGTATATGTTATGGCAGCCACGATTGCGGCAATTCCCAAAATAAAAAATATGATAGAATGCAAGAAATTATCCCTACCGAAAGAAACATAGATAAGGAAACATGCGATTATTAAAGTAATGAAAGAAGTAATAGCCATTCCAATTTTCAAATCCTTAGCTGAGAGTACACCACTCTGCATTGCCCTCATTGGTCCAACACGCTCGTGGTTATCCGTTCCTTTTACACCATCGCCGTAATCATTGGCGAAATTGGAGAGAATTTGAAATCCTAAAGTAGTGGCCAGAGCCAATCCAAATATACTCCAGGAAAACATATTTGACTCTTTAGCCGCAGCTCCTGCAGTAATAATTCCGGCAATCGATAATGGCAAAGTGCGCAATCTAGCGGCAGACACCCAAGCCTTAAGTTTTATCATTCCTGTTTTTGTTTAGCGCGACAAAAATACGTTTTAAATAGGGCTGTTCCAATTTTTTGGAAAACGGATATGTCTTCTGATACTGAATGTTTATTATCTTCGCTCTTCTGAATTTTTAAATTTGAAAATATGAAAAGCTCAAGCACTTATAATATGGCATTGCTGTTTTTACGTGTAGGTTTCAGCGTAATGATCCTTACTCACGGAATTCCTAAACTTATGCAACTCGTTTCTGGCGATTTCTCCTTTGCAGACCCAATAGGTATAGGGGCACCAGCAACACTGGTTTTAGCAGTGCTTTGTGAAGTGCTTTTCCCAGCTCTAATAATTATTGGTTATAAAACCCGATTGGCAACCATACCAGTTATTGCTACCATGTTGATTGCGGTATTTGTGCATCATGCCGATGACGCTTTAGGAATAAAGGAAAAGGCAATTCTTTATGCAATCGGTTTTATTACAATTGCTCTTTTGGGTGCCGGGAGATATTCGGTAGATGGGAAATAGTTTTCAGTAAAAGGTTGCAGTTTGCAGTTTTTACGATGCTTTTAATTAAAGATCTTTACCAACAATTCCTTTAATAAATCTCCTTGTGGAAGGTTGGCGGCACCAACACCTTTACTTTTCATATCCACTTCTCGAATTGCGCCAATGATTGCACTTACTTTTTTCATCGGGTAATTTCGTGCGGCGGTTTGATAATCTTTAATAAAGAACGGATGAACCCCCAAAGCTTTTGCGGCATCACCTTTGTTGGAAAGTGCATGATATTTCAGCAATTTTGAAAAGAAACTATAAAGTAACGCCACAGTCATTACCAATGGGTTGTTCTTTGGGTTTTGCGAAAAGTACTGTATTATAGCAAAAGCCTTTTTCACATCCTTTGATCCTATGGCATTCTGAAGCTCGAAATTATTAAAGTCTTTACTGATACCTATATTTTCTTCAATAATTTGAGGTGTAATCTGATCACCAGGTTTTAGAATGAGTTGCAGTTTCTCCAGCTCGTTATTCACTTTACCTAAATCATTCCCAAGAAACTCAACCAACATTTGTGCTCCTTTAGGCGTTATGGTAAAACCTTTTCCTGCCAAAACACGTTTTATCCAATCTGGCACCTGATTATCGTAAAGTTTTTTACTTTCAAAAACCACACCCGTTTTAGCCACAGCTTTTGCCAACTTTTTTCGCTTATCTATTTTTTTGTACTTGTAACAAATAACCAAAACGGTGGTGGGCTGTGGATTGTCGGCATAACTGGCTAAGTTCTCAATAGTTCTGGAAAGATCCTGCGCTTCCTTTACAATAACAACCTGCTTTTCGGCCATCATTGGGTAGCGCTTAGCATTGCTAATAATATCTTCTACCGAAACATCCCGACCATAAAGCACCATCTGATTGAAGCCTTTTTCTTCTTCAGACAAAACGTTTTCTTCAATATATTTCGAAATGCCATCAATATAATACGGCTCCTCACCCATTAAAAAATAAATAGGCTTAGTTTTTCCATTTTTAATATCGTTTATGATGGTTTTTACTTTATCTAAAGGCATGGGAAAGTTTATTGTCGGTTCGAGCGCAGTCGAGAACTACTTTTCTACCTCTCGACTGCGCTCGAGGAGGCATTCAAAATAAAAAACAAAGGAAAGTTTAAAACAAAATCTGTTTCTTTGTTCAATGCAGAAACTCAACTTTCCCGAATATTCATTTCGCTTCAAAAATAGCGAAAATAAAACGTTGGTTTTTGATGAAATCAGAAAAAAGTTCGTTGTGCTCGCTCCCGAGGAATGGGTGCGATTACATACGGTTCAATTTCTTCTAAAGGAAAAAAACTACCCCAAAAGTCTTATAAACGTTGAAAAGCAACTAAAACTAAACAATACCACAAAGAGATATGATATAGTAGTTTTTAACAATGACGGGAGTATTTTCTTGATTGTAGAGTGTAAAGCACCATCAATAAACATCAGCCAACTCACTTTTGATCAAATTGCCAGGTACAATCTTGCTCTAGAAAGTGAATACTTAATGGTTACTAATGGCTTGGAACACTATTTCTGCAAAATGGATTTTGAAAATGAGCGTTATATTTTCTTAGAAGATATTCCGGAGCGGGATTAACTAATCCAGGGCTTCGATACAGTTCCGAATAACCCCAATAACTATTAGGACGGAATCACTCAGCCACCTTTAACTTGTTAGCAAATTTAACTTAGGAGTCAATTCCAATGAAAAACCGAGATCTCTTAGCCTCCTTTGTCTTGATAGTTGATTCAACTCAACAGCTAATAACTATAAAAAGTCCGTATCACATAGCTACACCTGATTAAGAGATCTAGATTGTAAATATAAGTTACTTATTAAGGTGGTTGAGTGAATTTCAGTCTGCGAAGCAAAGATGAAATTCGTATCGAAACCCCGACTTTTTAACTAAATTTGCCGCCGTGAAAGTAGCAGTGGTTATCCTTAATTGGAACGGAAAAGATTTATTGGAGAAATTTCTACCTTCTGTGGTGGAGTTTTCTAAGGAAGCTATTGTCTATGTTGCTGATAATGCTTCAACTGACGACTCAGTTTCTTTTATATCTGAAAATTTTCCAAGTGTAAAAATTATTCAAAACCAAGTAAATGGTGGTTATGCCAAGGGATATAACGACGCTTTAAAAAATCTTTCCGAAACTATTTTCGTCTTACTGAACAGCGATGTGGAAGTGACCGAAAATTGGCTGAGTCCAGTTATCTCAGAATTTGAGAAAGATAATTCGGTTGTAGCTGCACAACCTAAAATTCTCGATTTAAAAAACAAAGAATATTTTGAATATGCAGGTGCTGCCGGTGGATTCATTGATAAATATGGTTATCCGTATTGCCGGGGACGGATTTTCAACACGCTGGAAAAAGATCAAGGACAATACAACGATGTCAAAAAAATTTTTTGGGCTTCGGGTGCTTGTCTATTTGTAAAAGCAGAAGCATTTTGGGAAGCAGGAGGATTAGATGAAGATTATTTTGCGCATCAGGAGGAAATTGACCTCTGTTGGCGATTACAATCTCAAAGTGGAAAAATTCTATATGTTGGAGATTCAAAAGTATATCACGTTGGCGGTGCAACTTTGGAAGCTTTAAACCCCAAAAAAACCTTTTACAACTTCCGAAATTCACTTTTAAATCTCTTAAAAAATGTGGGGGGAGGAACTGCTTATACTGCAATCTTTATGAGGATGGTTTTGGACGGGGCAGCGGCATTCCTCTTTTTATTGCAACGAAAACCAAAACATTTTATGGCTATCATAAAAGCTCATTTTAGTTTTTATAGTTTACTGCCAAAGTTTATAAGAAAACGTAAGAAAAACACCTCTCATTTAAAATATTTCGTAATAAAATCCATTGTATATCAGTATTTTATAAAGAAAATTAAATTTTACAACCAACTATAACTTAAAGTATTGTTAATCGTTTCTAGACCAAGCCGTATTTTAATAATTTTGGCTATTATTATTGAAACAACAATCTAATTATAACACTTACAAATTATGAAGAAACTATTGATTCTAGCAATGTGTTCTGGTTTGGTATTTACTTCTTGCGTTTCCAAGAAGAAATATGCCGACCTTGAGACAAAACAACAAAAAACACAAGATTTGCTCAACACAGCAACAGTTAAACTTAATGACTGTCTTGCTGAAAGAGCGGCTACTGATGCTCGCGCTAAGCAACTTGAAGAGCGTTTGGCAGACATGAAGAAAACAAATGCTGATCTTATTCAAAGCTCAAAAGACCTTACAATGTTGACTTCTAAAGGTGCAACTAACCTTGAAAAGTCATTAGAAAGTTTAAAAGAGAAGGATCTTAAAATTACTCGTTTGCAAGATGCAATTAGCAAAAAAGATAGTGTAACTCTTGCTTTGGTTACTAGCCTTAAAAAAGAAGTTGGTGTAAACGATCCAGACATTGAGATAAATGTTGAGAAAGGTGTAGTATACATTTCACTTTCTGATAAGGTTTTATTTAAAACTGGAAGCTACCAAATTTCAGGAAGAGCTAATGAAATCTTAGGTAAAGTTGCAAAAGTAATTAACGGTAAACCAGACTTTGAAGCGATGGTTGAAGGACACACTGATAATGTTCCTTACGGTGCAAGAGGTGGATTGCTAGATAACTGGGATTTGAGTGTGAAGAGAGCTACTTCTATTGTAAGAGCACTTCAGGATCTTGGTATCGCACCAGAAAGATTGGTTGCTGCCGGTCGTGGAGAGTATGACCCATTGGTGCCAAACACTAGCGCTGCAAACAGAGCTAAAAACAGACGTACCCGTATTTTGGTACTTCCAAAAATCGATCAGTTCTACGATATGGTTGAAAAGGAAATGAAAAATCTTGAAACTAGTGAAAAATAAAATTTTCAAGTTTTAAAATAGTAGAAGCCCGGTCCAGAAAGACCGGGTTTTTTATTGCCTTTGTATTATATATCACAGACGTATTCGGAAACCTTTTTGTATATTAGTTCACAAACAAAGCGACAAACTAAACTTTAGAGATATGGAAGAATTCACCACCAATTGGACCCACGAAGAATTAAAAGGATATATATTATTATACTGTGCTCACGCAGACTTTAATGTTTCTAAGGAAGAAAAGGAATATATTAAATCGAAGGTGGGTGAAGATAAATATCAACAAATTCGCAAGGAGTTTGAAGCTGATAATGATTATCAACAAATTCAGAAGATACACAATACCATAGAACGTCTTGAGTATTCAAAAGATGAGATAGACGAAGCTTTTCAGAGTATCAAAAAGTTATTTCTGGCAGATGGAAAAGAAATGGATATTTTGGAACAGAATTTATACAGAGGTTTAAAACAGTTACTTCAGAAATAGAAAATCTTTTTCTTCCGCTAAAAAGTAAAGCTGGATTAGTTTAAAACTAATCCAGCTTTATATTTTATGGGATATGTCAAAGCCATTAATATAGTGAATTTCCTAGAGTATCTACAGCTCTAAACTTCCTTTTCCTTCCCGTATAACCTCAGGCTCACTTCCTGTAAGATCGATTACTGTAGAAGCGATGTTTCCGCCGTAACCACCATCAATAACCACATCTACCAG
This sequence comes from Aequorivita sp., assembly GCA_052105975.1. GTDB lineage: Bacteria > Bacteroidota > Bacteroidia > Flavobacteriales > Flavobacteriaceae > Aequorivita. Next base: position 66,777 of record JBQEAY010000003.1, read on the forward strand.
GTTGTCCCATTTCTCTAGAATAAGCTCGGGATCTGTAGTGTACTCAATTACCTCATCTTCATCTTTAATCGAGGTTGAGATTATTGGATTACCCAATTCCTGAACTATAGCACGAGCAATAGCATTGTCTGGAACACGAATTCCCACTTCTTTTTTCTTTTTGAAAACTGTTGGTAGGTTATTATTTCCTGGTAGAATAAAGGTATAAGGTCCCGGTAGGTTACGTTTCAATAGTTTAAAGGTTGGCGAATCTATTTGCTTTACGTAGTCACTCAAATTACTTAAGTCTTCACAGACAAAAGAAAAATTTGCTTTTTCTAATTTCACACCTCGCAACTGAGCAACACGCTCCAAGGCACGATTATTTTTAATATCACAGCCCAAAGCATACACTGTATCACTAGGATAGATAATGACACCCCCATCCTGGAGTATTTTAACAACTCGCTTTATTTCCTTAGGGTTCGGGTTATCTTCGTAGATCTTTATAAATTCAGCCATAATATTATTTTAATTTTAAATATAATTCATTTTATAGCAAATACCAACTTATTATGAATCTGCTGTATCATAAACTGAAGCTTTCTTCGTTATAGGTACAATAAATATATTTATGAGAAATCTGCTTATAATAGTACTGATCCTTGGGATTCAATTTAGTTATGTTTCCTGTTCTAAAGACAGTGAAAACATTTCAGAAATACGCGTTGAAGCAGAAACTTTTCTAGATGTTTCTTACGGCAGTAATCCTCAAGAAAAATACGATCTTTACTTACCCGCAGATCGCTCCACTACAAAAACAAAAGTAATAGCATTGGTGCACGGTGGGGGTTGGACCGATGGAGATAAGGATTATATGGCATTTCTTATTCCCTACATTAAACAAAAACATCCAGATTATGCAATTGTAAATATAAACTACGTGTTGGCAGATGAAAATACTCCCGCTTTCCCAAATCAAATTTTGAATCTAGGTGCAGTTATAAACAAGTTGACCAATGAAAAAGAAGAATTACAAGTTCTTCCGGAGTTTGCACTTATTGGGGTTAGTGCTGGAGCGCAGCTTTCATTAATGTATGATTATGTTTATGATACCGATAACCAAGTGAAATTGGTAGCAGACATTGTAGGGCCAACCGATTTTACTGATTCATTCTACACGGGAGACCCAGATTTTCCAACTCTGATGACTTTATTAGTCAACGAAAGCGCCTATCCTCCTGGAACAGATTACGCAGAAGTTTTAAGTCCCGCACTTCAAGTTTCAACAGGTAGCAGTCCTACTCTACTTTTCTATGGAAATGCAGATCCCTTGGTGCCGCTCTCCAATGCAACAACATTAAATACAGCTCTTAATTCAGCACTAATTGACCATAATTTCAATGTGTATGAAGGAGGTCATGGCACTTGGGCTACAAATGATATTGAAGATATGCTTGCACAGATAAGCGACTACATTGATACTTATTTGGAAATTGAAGAGTAATTATTGTTCCGAATTTGTTCATTGCTTAATCGGGGACTTCGGGCTTCGATGCATTTTGAAAGCAATGGACTTTTGAAAATAAATTACTATTATCGGTGTGCTTTCAAAACGCTCAGTCACCCTAGAGTTCTTCGCTAAAGAAAAAAACTAGATTAAAGGATAAAATAAATTATAACTTGTGAGGCAAGGTAGAAACCCAAACAACTATTCCTATCAATTAAACAAAAGACCTCAGAAAAGGTGGCTGAGTGATTCCGTCTCGATTTAACCATCGGGATTCATCGGAATTGTAACGAAGCCTACTCAACAACTTTCAACTTAGCAAAGCGAAGCAGTAGCTTTTTTAAGCCTCCGTTTTCAAAATTTATTTCTGCTTTTGTGTCTGCTCCCACCCCCTCAACTTTACGAATTTCTCCTTTTCCAAAGCGAACGTGTTCTACTATGGTACCCACATTCAAATTAGCGTCTTTGGCGTTAAAGTTCTTATCGGTGTCGCTAGCAACAGGTTTTAATCTTCGCAATTTCCGAAGCTGTTCTTCTGTAGGGCCTGAAGGAGCTCTCCCTGCAACCGGTTTTTTTAATCGAAGTTTGCTGCGGTCTACATCGTCAAATATATCGGCATCCAGTAAAGGTTTGTAGCGGTTTTCGGTGATTGGAGTTAGATATTCCACAAAGCTTTCGTCTATTTCATCGATAAAACGGCTTGGTTCGGCATCTATTAATTTTCCCCAACGATAACGGCTTTGTGTATAGGTTAAATATGCCTGCTTTTCAGCGCGAGTAAGGGCTACGTAAAATAAACGTCGCTCTTCCTCCAGTTCGCTTCTCGTGTTCATACTCATTCCACTTGGAAAGAGATCTTCTTCCATTCCAACAATATAGACATACGGAAACTCCAAACCTTTTGCTAAGTGAATGGTCATTAAAGCCACACGATCGTCATCTCCTTTGTCGTTGTCCAAATCTGTAGCAAGAGCAACATCTTCCATAAATTCTGAAAGAGAGCCTGTAGAATCAGCAATCTCTTTCTGTTCCTCTACAAAATCACGCATCCCGTTCAGCAATTCCTCAATGTTTTCCATACGAGCAATTCCTTCTGGAGTTCCATCTTTCTTAAACTCTTGAAGTAATCCTGTTTTCTTTGAAACGTGTTCAGCAATTTGAAAAACGTCATATTTAGCATTCAATACTTGAAAGCTTTCAACCATAACCACAAAATCCTGTAACTTGTTTTTAGTTCCAGAATTTATCTTGAGATCGATTTTGTCAATGTTCTTCATCACCTCAAAAATTGAGCGATTATAATGATTTGACGCTACGATTAAACGATCCATTGTTGTGCCTCCAATTCCTCTAGCCGGATAATTTATAACACGCTTAAGCGCCTCTTCATCCTTTGGATTTAGTACCAATCGCAAATAGGCAAGCACATCTTTTATTTCCTTTCGTTGGTAGAAACTAAGTCCGCCGTAAATACGATATGGAATATCTTTCTTCCGCAGCGCATCTTCTATGGCCCGACTTTGAGCATTTGTTCTATATAAGATTGCAAAGTCACCATCATTCATCTGATGGTTCATTTTATTCTCAAAGATGGAACTGGCCACAAACCTACCCTCATCACCATCTGTCATTGATCTGTTTACAAGAATCTTATTGCCTTCGTCGTTGTCTGTCCAGACTACTTTATCTAATCGGGTTTTGTTTTTTTCGATTACCGTATTGGCTGCATTTACAATATTTTTGGTAGAGCGATAATTCTGTTCCAAGCGGTAAACTTTAACCTCATCATAATCCTTTTGAAAATTCAGAATATTGTTGATGTTTGCACCTCGGAAGGCATAGATACTTTGCGCATCATCACCCACTACACATATGTTTTGAAATTTATCGGAAAGCGCACGAATAATCAAATACTGGCTGTGGTTAGTATCCTGATACTCATCAACCAAAATATAACGGAAACGGTTTTGATACTTTGCCAGCACATCTGGAAACCGTGTTAAAAGCTCATTGGTTTTCAACAATAAATCATCAAAATCCATCGCACCGGCCTTAAAACATTTATCACAGTAAGCCTGATATATGTCGCCTAAACGCGGCATCTTTGCCATTGCATCTGCCTCCATCAAATCGGCATCGTTAAAATATGCTTTTACGGTTATCAAACTGTTTTTATAGGAAGATATGCGTGAATAGACCTTCTTATATTTATAAACATCCTTATCCAGGTTCATTTCTTTGATAACTGCACGAATCACACTTTGTGAATCTTGGGTATCATAGATTGTAAAGTTTGAAGGATACCCTAATCTATCAGCTTCAAAACGAAGGATCTTCGCGAAAATACTATGGAAAGTTCCCATCCAAAGGTTCTTGGTCTCACTTCTACCAGCAATCTTCGAAATACGGCTTTTCATCTCACGAGCTGCCTTATTCGTAAAGGTTAAGGCCAAGATATTAAATGGATCAACCCCTTTAGACATCAAATAGGCAATACGAAACGTCAGCACCCTAGTTTTCCCTGATCCCGCACCAGCAATTACTATCATCGCACCGTCCTTTTGTAGCACTGGCGCAAGTTGAGCTTCGTTTAGTTGTTCTAAATAATTTTCCAAAATTCAAATTTTTTAAAGCTGTGAAATTAGCCAATATAAGGCTTTTAACCCCATGTATTCGGTTCAAATTATAAACAAAGTTTGCGACAATCACTTGTAAGTTTTGGCTATTTTGTTAAAATGAAGTTCTATATTGGATTTTCTTAAGAAACTGATTCTTTTTGAGATGAGGTATTTTAGCTGTAGTCTAATCCTCCGTTGATATTTTAGTTTAATTCAAAGTTATAAGAGGTTTAAAATCGGTCTGAATGTAGAAAATTCGAGTACTCCCTGAAGGGTCCGGGTAAAAATAATTGGATTTTCGCTATTATGTTCTTACTCCTTCCCTAAAGAGTGACAAAATACCGAAAATTCGAAATTCCAGTAATGACAGCCATCTTAAACTAGCGCCGGTATTTTCTATTTCTAATAAAGTTATTCCTGAACCAAAAGAGGAAAGGCCTCCTCTTTCCAGCTTCCATCTGCTTGTTGAACTGAATATTGATAATCCCCAGCTTCAACAAAAGCGGGGTTAAATTGGTAGTAAGCTAGCTTCAACTCAAAACCTCCAGATGTAAACTGAGTGACGGTCTGGTTTTTTCCAAAGATACCGGTAAAGTCTAATGCGACTGCGGGTAAGCGAATGTCACCTTCCAATTTATTGAAGCCATAAACCTGATAAAAATTTACTGGAATCATTTCGGTAATGTAGGTGCTTTGGGTACCGCTCATCTTACTAAACTCCCATTTGTATTCTTCTCCTACAATTGGCTTTCCATTAATTTTACTAGATTCATCAAGTGATTTTTTCTTTCCGGTTGGCTTTAAAGTAACATATTGATCTGAAATAGGATATGAGGCATCTTCGTCATACGCCTCGGGGCTTGCCACCCAATCCACAAATTGAGAACCCACCGTTTGGGCTCCATGGCCATCATTTCCAAAAAAGTAATAGTTTCCCAAGGTATCGCTAACCACGAACTTCACCATTTCGTCATCCGGCATATACATTAACTGTCCGTTTTCAGGGTTGTGATAGATCCAGAACTCCTTTACCGCCTCACCTTCATCACCGTATTGATAAATAAACGCATGGCTAAAGTAAAGTGTTTGGGCGGGGTTGTATTCAAGATGGTTCGCCTCCTCAATAATTTCCGTATCAAGATTTAATTCTCCTTCTACAACTTGGTCAGAAGAATTTTCTTCGTCTTTATTATCATTTTGCGATTTACATCCAAAAATTGACCCTGTAATCAGAATAAAACATAGTATTGCCGTCTTCATTAGATTCGTTTTCACAAGTTTAAGCATTATTTTTTTAATTCTAGAAATGTAAGAAATATGGAATTTAAGAAAAATAAGCTTGCCTTCAGAAAACACTAGAGAATCCACTTGTCTTTCTCATTAATGACAAATAAACATTTCCGAAGTAAAAATTAAGTGCTTTTATTAGATAGTCGAATCAGAAGCGTTCTTTAAAATATTGCTCAGATTCAATTTTTTTTTAAATATCTTTATAAAAATTCATTTTATGAACGAGATTCTTTCATTCCTAGGACAAATCCCTTGGTGGGCATGGATATTAATATTCTTATTGCTCGTTGCTATTCGCGACGTTTTCTTCAATAGATATCACGCCGTAAGCCATAACTTTCCAATAGTAGGTCATATCCGCTATATGCTGGAAAGTATTGGACCTGAGCTTCGTCAATATATTGTTGCTAATAATCGCGAAGAACTTCCTTTTAACCGTATTGAACGCGGCTGGATTTATGCCTCAGCGAAAAATGCAAATAACTATGAAGGATTTGGAACCGATCGCGATATTTACGAACCGAACTATATTTTTATAAACAATTCATTACTTCCTTATAAAGTTCAAAAAGACAATCCCAATTATAAAAACCCTTATTTTTTACCATGTGCGAAATTGATGGGTGAATATAATAAGCGTCGTAGACCATATCGTCCTACCTCTGTAATTAATGTTTCGGCAATGAGTTTTGGATCGCTTTCGGCAAGGGCCATAGAGTCGCTAAACAAAGGTTGTGGTCTTGCTTATTCATACCACAACACAGGAGAAGGTGGTCTTTCCCCCTATCACAAAACTGGAGCTGATGTTATTTTCCATTTTGGAACAGGTTATTTTGGAGTTCGTGATGATGAAGGAAATTTCTCCATGGAAAAGATAGTGCAATTAGTTAATGACAATCAACAGGTAAGAGCTATTGAAGTCAAGCTATCTCAAGGAGCCAAGCCTGGAAAAGGTGGCGTATTGCCAGGTGCAAAAATCACTCCTGAAATCGCAGAAATAAGACACGTACCCTTAGGAAAAGATGTATTATCTCCACCAAATCATTCCGCTTTTGACGATGTAAACGGATTAGTTGATTTTGTTGAAAGTATCGCAGAAGCTACTGGACTACCAGTAGGAATTAAATCTGCCGTCGGTCGTATCAATGAATGGGAACAATTGGCTAAAATAATGAAGGAAACCGGTAAGGGCCCAGATTTTATAACCATTGATGGTGGTGAAGGTGGAACTGGTGCTTCCCCACCAAGTTTTGCAGATCACGTATCTTTACCATGGTTGTTTGGTTTTGCACAAGTGTATAAGATCTTCAAAAAACATGACCTTTGCGATCACATTGTTTTTATAGGAAGTGGAAAATTAGGTTTTCCAGCACGCGCTGCAATGGCTTTTTCTATGGGAGCAGATCTGGTGAATGTAGCTCGTGAAGCTATGATGAGTATCGGTTGTATCCAAGCTCAGTTATGTCATACCAATCGCTGCCCAAGTGGTGTTGCAACCCAAAATAAGTGGCTACAACGAGGCATAGATGTTCAAGATAAGTCGGTTAGAGCACATTTCTACTTTAAAAACTTTAGAAAAGAACTGTTGGAGATGACCCATGCTTGTGGATATGAGCACCCTTGCCAATTTACTATGGACGATGTAGACTTAACCGTTGGAGACAAAAACCTCATCAAAACCTTATCAGAATCGTTTATGTACCATAAATGTGCAGTTTCATTTGAAAGCATGAAAGCACTTTCCCATTGCGAACATCTTGGGGGAAACTATCACGAAAAGGAAGCCAAGAAAGAAGTGAAAGCCATGAAGAAAGAAAACATGGTCCGGTATTGATTTTTTAAATAGAATTTATCTCTTGTCAATATTATCAAAACACTTAAGTTTGTTCACTTTTAAAAGTAACTATGGAAGAAGCATCCCAAATTTTAAGTTATGTAGCCTACCTATTGCCGGCAATCGTTGTGGGTGTGGTAGCTTATTTTTTCTTTAAAGGTCACACAGCTAATGAAGAAGGACGACGTAGATATTTAGTTCAAAAGGAGGCCCAAAAACAGCTTTTACCATTACGTCTTCAAGCTTATGAACGCATGGTTTTATTCTTAGAACGTATTGATCCAAATAAGCTATTAATACGGGTAAAGCCTTTTTCTGATTCTATGGAGGATTATGAAAACTTGCTTATTAAAAATATTGAGCAAGAATACGAGCATAATCTCACTCAACAAATCTATATATCTCCAGAATGTTGGAATTTGGTGATTGCCGCCAAAAATGCGACAATTCATGTGATTCGTCAAGGAACAATGCATGAAAAGGAAGGTGACGTAGATAAGATGCGCCAGTGGTTATTACAAAATTTCATGGAAGAAATCACGCCTTCGCAAAAAGCATTAGCCTACGTAAAAAAGGAGGTAAGCGAACTCTTTTAAATCTTAAGGGGTAAATAAGTTGTGGTGAATAGCAAAAAGCACGAGCCCAATTCTGTTTTTTATACCCAATTTTCTATATAGAGAATCCCTGTATCCTTCAACAGTCTTATAGCTACAAAACATGGTTTCGGCTATTTCCTTATAGTTCATTTCAGTACAAGCTAATTTTATAAATTCTAGTTCTCTTTCCTTTATGTTGGTATCCACATCTTTTTCTAAGGACCCCATAAGTATTTGCGATACTGTATTTGTATAATAATGTCCACTTTTCATCACTTCCAACAGCGCTTTTTGGAGAATATCCATTTTCGTGTCTTTCATTAGATACCCTTTGGCTCCAGCACGTAGCATTTTCAAAATAGTATATTCATCTTCCTCTATGGAAAGAGCGAGTACCTTTACATCGGGATAACTAGTTTTAAGTTTTTCGGTAGTCTCTATTCCATTTAAAATGGGCATTTTTATATCCATAAGTACCAAGTCTGGAATATTCTTTGGATTTTCTTGGAACTTATCTAAAAGTTCAGCTCCGTTTTTACATAAATAAAGGACGTTAAATTCCTCAAAGCCTTGGACTAACCCGCCAATGGCCTGAGATAATAAAACATGGTCATCTACAACTACTACTGAATAATCCATTATCTAATTCCGTTTAAAAATATGTTATCGATTTTGCACTCTTAAGCATATTTATATTTTAGATTCAATGTCGTTCCTTGGTCTTTTATTGAATTTATCTCTAAGGTTGAGTTTATAAGCTCTGCTCGGGTCTTCATGTTTGTCAAACCAATCCCCAGAAAATTATCATTATTTTCAAAGCCCACCCCATCATCTTCTGCCGTAATGAGCAAGAATTCGTCATTATAATCAAGAACGACATTAAGTGATGAAGCCTTAGAATGTTTCATTGTGTTCGAGAAAAACTCCTGTAATATTCTAAAAAGGATAATTTGCGTATTTCCATCAATAGGAGCGGTACGGCCTTTTACATCTACCTTCGCCGCCATAAATTTTAAACGATTAAACCTTTCTATTTCCAGGTTTACGGCATCTTCAAGAGTCAGGCTTTTTATAGCTTCCGGATTTATTAATTTTGATAGGGCTCTCAATTCATTTATCCCCATGCCGATAGTTTCTGAAACTTCAGTCATCATTTCTGGTTTTTCAATCGACATCTGCGCCTGTATTTTGGCGAGGGTCATCAGTTGCCCAATATTATCATGCAATTCCCAGCTTATATTGCGAAGGGTTTCTTCTCGTATTTCAATTTGAGATTCAGCCAGTTCACGATCAAAAACTTTCTTTGCGTTTTCCTGCTCTAGTAAAAACCGATTCTTTCTTCGTGAAAAAACGCTAAATAATACAATAACAATTATGACCAATGTTATTGGAATGGCAATTGCTGTAATTATTATTATCTCTTTTTCATCCATAAAAAACCTATCAGAAAAAACAAATACATGACTACGATAAGTGAAAACTGTATTAATATTAACAGATTGAAAAAAACACCCGGTTCATAATACCAGGTTTTGATTATTTTTATAGGAATATACCCTATATAAAATAAAAATAAACCAACACTCACCCAAAACAATAAGTCGTTTTTTACGACTAATATTAGTGGTGATTGCAATATGTGAATGTAATAGAGAATTATACAATAAATCAATATTACCGATCCTGCAAGATAAGATATTGTGAAGGAATTTTGAGATAATCCGATAAAAATGAAGTCTCTAAGATAAAAAACCCAGAAAAGACCAATCCCGATTTTAATATAATTTTTGAATTTCTCCTCTTCGATCATCTTCATAAAGATATAGAAGAAAAATGAAAAATATAGAAGGTAGTAAACGTTGAATAGAACAACATTTGAAAGCAAATCGCTGTATTCTTTTTTTATGTAACCTCCAAAAAATTCGGTTATTATAGTTAGTAATAGAATAAACGGAATAAATCTTAGCGAAGTATCTTTATAAAACGGAAACTTAAAAATTGCAATTCCAAAAACTATGACGTATAAAGCCATAAACGTAGTTTGTAAAATTGTTATTATTGTTTCCAAAAGACGCCATTATTAATTGTTATTCCCAAAGTCATTTATTGGTGGAGGTGGCATCAGGTTTCCATCATTCAAAATCAAACTTGCCGTACCTAATTGGACTGGAGCACTATTCGATATAAAGAAGCCAGCTTTATTAAGTTGTCCATCGGAGTTGTTCTGAGCCTTATTTTGGTTCTTGTCTCCACTGGCATGACTTTTGTTAATGGCCACAGCCGAATATTTACCATCAATTTCCTCTATTGAAAAGCCAACATTTTCTCCCTTATACTCCATTGTTGGAAGTACAAAAAGACTGTTTCTTCTAGGGTATCTAACTTTATCACCATTAGCAAATTTTTCGCTATTTGGATAATTTGAAAGATAGAAACGCAAGGTTTTGACATCTACTTTTGCCAGTTTTGCCTGATATTCTACATAAGCCACGTATTGCTTTATCGTTTCTAAATCATACTCTGCATAACGTGTTGGTGTGAAAGGAGCAGTATCAGAGGCGATACTGTCTTCGTATTTTTTAATACTTGGAACCCGACGCGAACTGTAATTATCATACATCTCAGTAGCGCGCTCAACAGAAATTATTTGCTGTGGTGGTTTCACAGGACCTGGTTCTTGATCATCACTTACCTCTTGGCAACCGACAAACATTAAATTGATAAAAATCAATAGCAATAACGGGTTAATTATTTTTGTTTTCATAATGGTTGATTTTAAAGTTGTGATATAAATGTAGTTACAAACAGGTAAAGTTAAAAGTGTCCGTTTAGCAACTTCACGTTAAGATAGGCTTTAACAACTGATTATCAATCATATAATACATGTTTCTTATGTAAATTAAGGGAAAACACTTAAAAAGAAAGGGGATTCCCCCTAGCATAAAACGCCCAAAAATTAGATTATTTGGTTTCGGAAAGACGTAAGAAGATTACAGATTAATCGTCCTTGGTTCTCAGTTCATTTAACTCAGCATTCTTTTGATCTGCAAAATCGTAGCCATGCTCCCACCACATGGTCATCATTTCTTTATCAAAAATCAAAGAATTGGTTGTCAAAACTGTGGGTGTATAATAAAGGTTTATAATAACGTCCTTATTGGTTGCCACAAATTTCCCGATACGAATATTCTGCTTCTCAATACGATCCGCCATGTAACTGTGCATATTGGTGAGCAATGAAAATACATTTTTTGAGGGTAGTCGGTTATAGTAGGTTACCTCCGTTTCCAGAACGATCACATCGACCATAGTTGCTCCGCGTTTTATAGCTTCCTCAATGGGTACCATGCTACCAAAACCACCATCGGCATATTCACAGCCGTCCTTTTTCGCAAGACTCATAAAAGGGGTGAAGTTTGAAGAAATCCAAATCCAATCTAGAAAATCCTCATATTCAAAATCATTCACAGATTTATACTCTACTTGATTCAAAGAGAGGTTTGAAACCGTTACTACAACTTCTTTATGGGATTCTTTTAAAGTATTAAACTCTTGTTCGGTAAATGTTTTACCAATAAGTTTCCGTAGGTTTTGGCTTTCACCGAAGGTCTTTTTACCCTTCAGGAAATTTTTAACAACAGTAAAATGATCTATAGCTATTTGCTTACCGCCAAACTTATCCTTCTTAATTACAAAAGGGCAGCTATTAAAAATACTCTTTTGGTTTACTGATGTGAAGGCTTCTTTTATTTTTTTCACCTCGTTTAGTGCCAAATGCGAAATGAGCAAACTCCCCGTGGAGGTGCCCACAAAAATATCGTAATCATTGTGTAACTCTTCCATTAAGTATTGGGCCACTCCTCCTGCAAATGCGCCTTTACTCCCTCCACCAGATATCACCAATGCTCTCATTCCTTTACTATTGAGTTTAAATAATTTGCAGCTTTTTCTGAAACTTCTCTTCCCAACATCTTTAGCTGCTCATGATATTCTTTTTTGGAAAACAAATTCCTCAGTATTTCTTTTGAAGTTTTTGCAAAACGCCAAGTAGGATGCACACAAGCTTCAACCAAATTTTTAAGGGTTTCAGTATCCCATAAATTAAGCTGTTCTATATATTCAAATGACTTTTCACGTATTTCAAAACTATAGCCCGTTGAGCTGTAGTTTTTCAATTCATTTAAATAGCTGAGTTTTTCTTCATCTTCATACTCTTCCGTTATCAAGGCCAAAGCAAGCCATAACTGACGAATATTTTTATTCTGAAAACCTTCAATTCCTTTTGTCTTGTTGAGATATTCGGTTCGTTTCTCGGGAAATTGCATCCATAACTGATACAAGGCCGTCTCCATTGTTACATAGGAATCATCATTTAACAAGTCTTCATATTCTGTCTGTAGCTCCTTCGGAATGGTTTGTAGAGAATGAGACACCGCTTGACGAACGTAAAGATTATTGCTTTCAAAAGCATTTTTATAAAGTGGAAGTACTTTAGAAATTGGCTCATCCATTAATTGATAAACCGCTTCCTGACCAATAAAGTCATTGGGGAAAGTAAGTGCAGTTTTCAGTTGAAGTTTTTTATCAGCTAGAGGTGTTGCTCTAAGCGCGGATACTTCAAAATAATCATTTATGAACAGGGATTTTAGCAATGATTGATATGCTTCTTCGGCTTTAAAAGCACTTTGGTGCAGCCAATTCTCTTCAAATTCTAAAATATCGGTTTCAGTAACAGCTTTCACTTCATTTAAAAAATCTTCATTAGAAACATTTTTGAATTTATATTTCTCCAAGTAATTTATAATCGCAGTTTTAAATGCCTCATCTCCTATTTGCTCGCGTAATATGTGTAATGCCCAAGCTCCTTTTTGATAAAAAGTAAGGGAACTAGCTTTCGGATTTAAAAGTGATTCTCCTTTTCCTTCATCGCTTGCGGCTTTTAATTGCTCAGCAGTTTGATATAATTGCCAGTAGTAATATTCATCTCCAAAGATCTCTCTTTCTGCCAACAAGGCATAATAAGTTGCAAAGCCTTCCTGAAGCCAGTGGTCGTTTTCCGTTTTTTCAGTAATCATATTTCCAAACCATTGGTGAGCCAACTCGTGAGCATTTACGTTTATGTAATTCCTGTCGTTAAAACCTATAGAGTCAACCATAAAAGCTTCAGAAAAAAATGTTGCAGTAGTGTTTTCCATTCCAGCGTATAAAAAATCACGAACGGGAACTTGTTTGTAGTTTTGCCACGGATATGGAATTCCGATTTCAGTTTCCAAGAAATCAAAAATCTTTTTGCTGTAACGATATGTAGGCTCTACCTTCAGTGAATCTGATGATTTATAATACAATTCGATCGGAACTCCAGAATCAGAAACAAGTTCTCTTTTGTCGAAATCGCCTATAGCGAAAGCAACTAAATAACTGGACATTGGCTCTTTCATATCAAAGTGCCAATACTTTCTATCGTTATTTTCTTGAACATTGACCAATTTTCCATTGGAGGCTACAATTTTATTCAAGGGAGAAATTATGGTTAAATCAAACTCGATTTTCTCATTAACATCATCAATACTCGGCAACCAATGAGAAGTGTACTTACCCTGCCCTTGTGTCCAGGTTTCATTTCCGAAGAGATATAGCGTTTGTTTAGGCTTCATCGTGTATTGAAAATCTGCTTTGTAAGTTCTTCCCTTTTCAAAATCACCTACAAACCACATTTTCTTATCATCTGAAGTTATTCTGAAATTTTTGGCATTACTTTCTTCAATTGAAATATTCACCGCGTCCATAAAAATAGAATCGGTTTTTTTTAAAACTTCAAAATTGACTAGGAATTGACCCTTCACTTCTTTTTCAGCGGTTTTCGGTTCTACTGAAGCTTCAATCTTTAGAAAATCTACAATATCGGTCTGTTGCGCGGCGAGTTCGCCATTCAAACCATATCCTATAAAAAGCAGAGAAAAAAGTAAGAAAGAAAGCCTTCGCGACTCTCCATTCAACTTAAATTTCAAAAAATAAAGCATAAAAAAAGGTTATTCTTGATATTCAAAAATAACCTTTTTAGAAGTTTAAGTAATAGCCGTTGTGCATTTTGTTCAGATTTTGACAATATTACCCTCCCGATAGTTATCGGGACTAAAGGGATTATCATCAAAATGTTCATTTCATCCTTTAGGAACGAGGTAAAAAAATAAAAATTTTGGATTATTCATTTGAATTATTGTCAAAATGCACAACGAGTTAATTAGTACTCCTACTCTAAAATAATTCTTTTCACACCAGTTCCGTATGAGTTTTCGATGTTTATAAAATAAACTCCTTTTGAAAGGTTAGAAACATCAAAAGAATAGTCATGTAACTGAGCTGAAGTTTGAAAATAATAGGCTTTTACCGACTTCCCTTCCACAGTATTGATTGTCATTCTAGTTATAGACTCTGGATATGCAGTTTTTATCTGAAAAACTCCTTTTGATGGGTTCGGATAAACCCTTACATCATAAATTTGGGTGTTGTCTATACTTTTAACCCCAAGCGTATTACCATATACCATTGGGTTATTACTTTGATTGATGATATGAGTATCCACGTAGTAAATTGGATTAGAACCGTCATTACAATCTGCGCAAGTCTGCCCTGAAACACAATCTGGATTACTTGGGTGACAATAATCCTTGTAGCTAGGATGGAAACGGTAATCAAGGTCGATGCTAGTACCAACATATGAAGTCAAGTTATAAATATCTGGCGGTGAAATAGCTCCTGGACACCAACCTGCTCTATCATGCTGCCAAGTACCTTGCTGACCAGTACAGCCATCAGGGTTTGGATTACAATCGTTCCATAGATGCTGTGTAAATGTTTCGGTACCGTTTACGTCAATATAATGCGTTGCATTAAAAAACTCAGCAGCATTTCCAGTGTTATTTCCACCCCAATTGTGACCAGTGTTAGAAACACGTAGATGTGAGGCTTGAACACCTTCTGGGATTTCAACATTAAAAGTTTCAACAGGTTCTAAATTAGCCATATCACCAAAAGGATATGCATCATCCCAAATCTCCACCACATTACTGTAAGCATACTCAGGGCTTCCAGCTGTATAATTAGTGTCTAAACTTAACTGCCACCCACCTGTTCCCCAGGTGTCGATAAATACGCGTATTTCTACTTCCCCTTGAAGTAGCGACCTATAATCTGTTATATCCAATTCATGATCGCATGCAACCCCATAAGGAGTTATATAACGTATCAATTGAATCCAGTTACCATCAGGAGCTTTTACATCAATAAATGCCCAACGATCCCAATCGTCGCAACCCCCAGGAATACTAGGACAAGCAACATCTAAATAAGCATTGATATTATTATAAGCCCCAACAAATTGAGGAAATGTGTGCGTACCGTAATACCAACGATCATTTTCACCAGTAAATTCAATAACCACATCCTCCAAACTTGTAACCATTTGAGTAGTAGCATCGCTTGTAACAACAACGTTGCGCGTGATAGTCGTTTCATCGCCACTATCAGTTTTTGCGGTGATTACTATTTCGTGGTCTCCATAGCTATCTGGTGTCCATAAGTAATAATAGAACCCTGTATCAGCTTCAGCCTGAAACTCTGTGCCGTCAATGTTAATTATTACTTCTGAAATGGTTTCGGGCTCTTCCACCGAAGCATTCATATAAATAGGATAGGCCTTTAAAGTAGGCATCTCAATAGGGTATTCTTCCGTCAATCGGGTTGTAAGTTCGGGTGTAGTAAGGGATTTAGCAAAGGCTGAAATCTGTAGCAATATTGCCAGTACAAATAAGAAGTAGTTTTTTTTCATTTAAAGGGAGTATTTAATTATAAGGAAGATAGCGCGCCAAAATATTCTTCCTTGGATGGTTTATAGATTATTGATTAGCGTTTCAAGGAATGGATTGTTTAAATTAGCAAAATATTATTAACAAATATATCTTTTAAACTTTAATCCAAAAGTTACTCAACACTTTTTATTAAAAAATAAGACTAACCTATGAATGCCAATTTCCTGCAAACCCCTATCGTTTATCTGAAAGGCGTAGGCCCCAATCGGGCGGATTTGCTAAAAAAGGAACTTGGAATCCACACTTTTCAAGATTTACTCAACCTCTTTCCCAATCGGTATCTGGATCGTACCCAATATTACAAAATCGCTCAATTACAACAGACCAATGCCGAGGTTCAAATAGTTGGAAAAATCACCCACATAAAGACAATAGAACAGAAGCGTGGAAAGCGATTGGTCGCAACTTTTAGAGATGAAACTGGGCAAATGGAACTAGTTTGGTTTCGTGGGCAAAAATGGATTCGTGAGAGTCTAAAAATCAATAAACCGTATGTGATTTTCGGAAAAACAAACTTTTTCAATGGCAACTTTTCAATGCCACATCCAGAAATGGAATTGGTTGAGACGCACGAAAAAAGTATCCGTTCAGCGATGCAACCTGTTTATCCTTCCACCGAAAAATTAGGGAACAGCGGCATCACAAATCGGGTGGTAAATTCACTGATGCAACAGCTGTTTATTGAGAGCAAAAATGCCTTCGCAGAAACCCTCTCAAAACCTCTTTTGGAACAGCTTAAATTAGTCTCAAAAAAAGAGGCTCTTTTCAATGTACATTTCCCCAAAAGTCAGGAGCATTTAGCACGTGCACAATACCGATTAAAATTTGAAGAATTGTTCTATATTCAACTTCAATTAATCCGTAAAAATCTCCTCCATAAATCTAAAATAAAGGGATACACTTTTGATAAAATTGGAGATAACTTTAACACCTTTTTTTCAGAACATTTACCGTTCGAATTAACCAATGCACAGAAACGAGTTGTCAAAGAAATCCGTAATGATCTAGGTAGTAATGCCCAGATGAATCGACTTTTGCAAGGCGATGTAGGTTCCGGAAAGACCATAGTTGCGTTAATGTCAATGTTAATAGCACTTGACAACGGTTTTCAAGCCTGCTTAATGGCTCCGACTGAAATTTTGTCAGTTCAGCATTACACGGGATTATTAGAACTATGTAAAGAACTGAACACCAGTATAGAATTACTTACTGGCTCAACTAAAACTTCAAAGAGACGAGAAATTCATGAAAAACTTGAAAATGGCGAATTAGACATCCTAATTGGTACTCATGCGCTGCTAGAAGATAAGGTAAAATTTAAGAATCTAGGACTTGCAATTGTAGATGAACAACATCGTTTTGGAGTGGAACAAAGAAGTAAACTTTGGCACAAAGGAAGCCCTCCTCAATCCTCCCTAAGGGAGGAAGCAGCCAGTTTACGAAAAAAATATATGACAGCCAGACCATCTGCTTATAAATTACTGAAAGAGCTTCAGCAAAAAAGCAAGAAGCAACCAACCCAGGCGGAAACAATTTTATGGGAATGTCTAAGAAATAAAAACCTTGATTATAAATTTAGACGACAACATATTATAGATGAGTTTATTGTCGATTTTGTCTGTCTTGAAAAAAAGCTGGTGATTGAAGTAGACGGAGGTTATCACAACCACCCACAACACAAAGAAGCTGATGAACTAAGAACTCAGATATTAAAAGAACTCAAGTTTAAAGTAATCAGGTTCACAAATGAAGAAATTATAGGCAACATCGATACTGCATTAAAAACAATTGAAACAACTTTAAAAAGCCTCCCCTCCGGGGAGGTTGGTGGGGCTATCCCCTCGGGGGAGGTTGGAGGGGCCATTCCCCCACACATACTTGTTATGACCGCCACCCCCATCCCCCGAACCCTCGCAATGAGCATCTATGGCGACCTAGATATTAGCGTAATTGATGAACTTCCACCGGGTAGAAAAGACATAAAAACAGTACACCGTTTTGATGCAAATAGACTGAAGGTTTTTCACTTTATAAAAGATGAAATTTCCAAGGGGAGACAGGTATATATTGTGTACCCTTTAATACAGGAAAGCGAGACCATGGATTACAAAGATTTGATGGACGGCTACGAAAGTATTACACGTGATTTTCCCTTACCAGAATATCAAGTTTCCATCGTACACGGACAAATGAAATCTGCCGACAAAGAATATGAAATGAACCGTTTTGTAAAAGGAGAAACCCAAATTATGGTCGCCACTACCGTTATAGAAGTTGGAGTTAATGTTCCAAATGCGAGTGTAATGATTATAGAAAGTGCAGAACGATTTGGGCTTTCTCAGCTACACCAGTTACGAGGTCGTGTTGGTCGTGGCGCCGAGCAGAGTTATTGTATCTTAATGACAAGCCACAAACTTTCTGCAGATGCCAAAACTCGATTGGAAACTATGGTTCGCACGAGCGACGGTTTTGAGATTGCAGAAGTAGATTTAAAACTCCGCGGTCCCGGTGATATGATGGGCACGCAACAAAGTGGTGTCCTCAACCTTCGCATTGCAGACATCGTAAAAGACTCAGAGATACTAAAGATTGCTCGCAGCTATGCTACGCAAGTACTAAAAGCAGACCCGAACCTTTCTTCTCATGAAAATGCGCCTATAAAGGAAACCTACGCACAATTGGTGAAATATAGAAATATTTGGAATTATATTTCATAAACCTCCCACGGATGGAAAAAATACGCTCTAAAGTAGGAGAAAACTCTCTCTCATTAAGGGGTTTACCCCAACCACAACTAATTTATTTATCGTATATTTAAAGTTGAAGAAATTAGCTGAAAGCATCTGATCTTCAATTAAATATAATGTTTAAGTCTTATGTTCCATCCAGAATTCTACAACCCTACATCGCATTTTATTATACCTTAAAATGCCAAAGGTCTAATTATGACCAAAAAATTAGCGAATACGCACTGCCCAGTGGATTTGGACATATGGGATTTCACTTTATCGGTTCTTTTTATATAGTTCAAAAAAATAAGAAACAAGAACTTTCGAGGTTTTATACCGTTGGGCAGCAAACGCACCAATATTATATCAATTCAGACAGTGATCTCGTAGATTTTTATGGTGTAACATTTCAACCAACGGGATTATGGCATCTTTTTAAATTGGATATGCCATCAATTACAGATAAAGCTATTGCAACATCTTCTCTATTCCGAAGTAATCTTCAGGATTTTACAAAACAATTAGATGCTAAACAAAAACCCATTTCAAAAATAAAACTCATTGAAAATCTTTTGCTCAATAAATTGGCAACTTCCAAACCACAATTGAATGTTATTGATTCAACAGTTCAAAAAATAAATGAAACCTATGGCTGTTGCTCAATCACCAAATTTTTAAAGGAATTAGGAATTAGCGAACGATATTTTCAAAAAAACTTTAAAAAGGTGGTTGGTATCACTCCCACGGCTTACAAGCGCATTGTACGTTTTAATTTTATGTTTGCTGAAATTGAGATAGATACTCCCATAGACTGCAAAGGATTGAGTGCGCTTTACAATTATTATGATTTTTCCCATTTCACCAAGGATTTTAAAAAGTACTGTGGCACCTGTCCCTCCCAATTTCATATTGAAAAATTCAAATTTCTTCAAGAACTAATGGCTTCAAAAGTTCTTAACAACCCACCACTATAAAATTACTCACACGATAATTTGCTGATATACAGCTAACAAAGGGCGGTTTTATACAACTCGCTATAGAGTTTTATAAATACTTTTAAAGTTGAAAAAACTTCTTCGCTCCCACAATTGATTTTAAAAAAGGAATAATAACCTCTTTAATACTATCATTATGGGACATCTAAACTTTATCCATTACGGAGCAAAAACATGCAAAAACCACTTTGCGAATCACGCTACTCCATTCCAATTAAAAGACAATCATAGGTCTGATGCTCGTAAAAAAGAGTATCGGTGCAGAAATGCGAACTATTTAACATTTATTCTAGGACTTTTAACTATAATCTGTTTCGGTCAAAACATCCCACCCCAAATAGAGATTACAGACATAACATAAGATGAGGTCGAAAAACACATTACAATCAATTACGATTTAAGTGATGCTGAAAGTAATGCCTGTGAAGTATGGCTTAAAATGTCCATAGACGATGGTGTTTATTATGAACCAGTGCCAGAAATCCGCATTAGCGGTGATATGGGTCCCGGTATACCTCCGGGCATCAACCATATTTTAACCTGGAATTACTCAGACTTAACTGTAGGAATTAGAAACGTGGACCTCAAATTATTTGCCTCAGATAGCCAAGTTGTTGATATAGCCGAAATGGTCAGTCAAGTAGATGAAGCAAAATTATTAAGCAACTTACAATTTATAGAAGGTGAAAGACATTATTTAACGGCACCTGGGCATTTGGAAGAAGTGCGGACATTTATTGAAGATGCTTTTTTAGATGCAAATTTACAGACTGAGCGCCATTTTTTCCTTCATTACCATAGAATGATGCAGAATATTCTCGGTCGCAAGCCCGGTGTTAAAGATGAAGCTATTACCTATATTATTGATGGTCATTTTGATGGGGTTGCTGGCAGTCCAGCGGCAGACGACAACGGCTCGGCGGTTGCAGGAACGCTGGAAGCTCTTCGTATATTATCTCAATACTCCTTCGAGCATTCCCTTCGCTTTATTGGATTTGATGCTGAGGAAAGTTTATGGCCGAGTGGAGCCAATAGATACATTTACAATGGTATCAAACCATTTGAAGATTTACAAGGAACTTTAAATATGGAGATGATCGGGTTCTATTCTGATGAAATAAATTCACAAATGCTGCCAGCGGGTTTTGAAATTATTTTCCCCGAAGCCGTACAGGAGATTACAGATGACGAATTCCGCGGTAATTTTTTATTTGGCGTTGGCAATACGAATTCAAATCCGCTATTATCGGCTTTTATTAATGCTTCTGAAAACTATGTTCCCGAATTAAGATTAATTACCGTTTCTGTGGCTGGTACAGGTCAAAGCGTTCCTGATCTTCGCAGAAGTGATCATGCTGCTTTTTGGGATGCAGGTTTACAAGCACTCATGCTCACAGATACTGCCGATTTTAGAAATCCTAATTATCACACTTCCGGCGATACCATCGGCACCCTTGATTTTGAATTTATGAAAAATGTTGTGAAGGCCGTTTTGGCAACCGCAGCTGAACTTGCGGTGCCTATTAGCACAGGCTCTGACGAAGCCGATTTATCTACCTGGCTGAGCATTAGTGAACATAATCAGCCATTGGCGACAGAAATATTTATATATCCCAATCCTTCAAATGGACTCTTAACTTTACGGGTTGAAAATGCTAAAAATGGTTTTACCTCGCAAGTTGCAGTTTATGACTTAACGGGAAAACGAGTTTATCAAGATGTTCTAGAAGTTTCTGCTGGCGCCAGCGATTCCGAAATCAATCTACAGCATTTATCTACTGGCTCCTACATACTTAAGCTGAAATCCGAAAATATTAAAAAATCCATTGGTTTTATTATCGCAGATTGATTTATAAGTCGATGATAAAAGCAGAATCATTTAATAATTTTTTAATTGACTCCCTATAAAAAGATGCTTACATGCAGAATGATTTTATCATTCCATCACAGCATATTCTGTGAATATTAACTGAGCAATAGCAATATAGCCAGTCAATTACTAATCTTAAATTCTAGAAATTATGAAAACATATACTTTTCCATTCGTATTTTGCGTATTCTTGACCCTCTCAATGTCTGGGCAAGAAGCTGCAAAAAAAAGCAATCCAGTAGTTTCTTCTGTTGCGTTTTCACACAACCACCATGTTGCACCTTCCCATTTAATTTCATGTGATGGCATTCTTCCTAATTTTACCAACGCTATTCCAAATGGTGGAAGAATGGTAACGTCACAAGATTTTGATATCAACTTTAATGCCTATGACAATATGGCGGCAGATGATTTTGTAGCTCCCGGCTCTGGCGAATCCACAATTTGTGAAATATTTATAACTGGAGTTCTTGACGGGATTGGTTTTAGTGGAGATCCTGATAGTGAAATTGTATTTAGATTGTTCGAGAATGATGGTGAATTGCCAGGAGCACTGATATATAATGAAAATTTCCCTGGAACTGTTGACGATAACAATGATGGGGATTTCATTTTAAAATTAACCGGAGGACCTGCATTAACGGGCGGTACTATCTATTGGCTAAGTGTACAGGCGATATTAAATGCTACTATAGCAGGACAATGGTATTGGAATACTGCAACTGACGGAAACGGAGAGATTTATGCTTGGCAGAATCCCCCTGGAGGATTTGGTTTTGGCTGTCTTATTTGGTCGCCCCATACAAATTGCAGCCTAGCTTATGGTCCAGATTTGCTGATGGATATATCCTTTAACGAGACTCTTGAAACTAATTCTAATTCTCTGGAAACAGCTGTTAAAATATATCCAAACCCAGCAAAAAACCAATTCGCTATACAATCTGATGTGCCCTTGGAAAAATTGACAATATATGGTGTAAGTGGAAGAATGCTTTGCAAGTTAGATTTGCGGGAAATTTCAAACGAAAAAATAGTGGATATTTCATCCTTAGCTCCTGGAATATATATAGTTCGGATTACTGGTGCTAATGGTTCGATTGTAAAAAATTTAGTAAAGCAATAAACTAATCCATAAAATAGCTAAAAGTCTTCTTCTACCTAACTGTAGTTGAAGACTTCTTTATTAACTATATTTCATTAATCTTACATTCAAAACCCTTAACTATTGCTTTAAGAATCACACTGTTAACCAGTGTATTGCAAGCTGTATAACATTTATTGTCGCATCCCTTCCTTGTAACAAATAAATCATATACTTTTATTCCATTACACTAAACTCAGTCATCATGAAAAAAGCATTACTTTATTTTCTTTTTATTATTGGTTCTATCGGAACTGCAAACTCTCAAACAGTCGTTACCTTTTATACAACACTCGGTGATTTTGAAGTGGAACTTTATGATGCAGAGAGACCTATTACGGTGGGTAATTTTTTAAGTTTAGTAGATCAAGAATTCTATGATGGTATTATTTTTCATCGTGTGATTGCAAATTTTATGATTCAAGGTGGAGACCCAACAGGAACCGGAAGCGGGGGCCCTGGATATACTATTGATGATGAATTTGAGCCAAGCATATCCAATTTAAAAAAGACTATTTCTATGGCAAATATAGGACAACCAAATACCGGAGGAAGTCAATTTTTTATCAACTTAAAAGACAATGTCTATTTAGACTATGATAAACCACCTTACACCTCTGCACATCCAGTTTTTGGTAAAGTTATAACAGGTTGGGATGTTGTTGAATTGATTGAAAATGTTCCTGTTAACCCAAATGACAGACCCTTAACTCCAGTAGTAATGAATAGGGTGAGAGTTACACAGCCACTCGCAGTAAATAGTTTTGAAGCTAACGAGTCTTCACTTACAATTTATCCGAACCCAATCACAGATCAAAGTGTTCTTGAAATAAATAGCAAAACAACGGATATGACGCTTTTCTCTGTAATGAATGTGAACGGTGCAATTCTAGCTACCAAACAGATTAAAATAAATGAAGGATTGAATAAAATTAATTTATCAGACTTTCAAATTGACAAACTTCCTGTTGGAATGTACTTTATGTCCATAAACAATAACGATGTTGTTACCCAAAAACGTTTCCTAGTTTCTGAATAATTAGAATTTCCTAACTATGGTATCCTATCCCAGCAGAAGTTCAAATTCAGTGAAAGTAATCACTGCTGGGGGAATCCTCATCCTTATTTTAGTGTCAATAAGCACCATTTTTATAAGACAGAACTATGGCCTGACCACTGGAGTTATCCTCGGAATCATTGTATTAGGTACATTTTTTTATTTCTATGCAAATTCTTTAAACGAAGTGATTATTGAGGATAAAACCATAATTCTCAAAAAGAATATCGGAAAGATTGTAATTAAATTTTCAGAAATAGAATCGGCAAAAAATGTATCATCTTCCGCACTCACAATGACTACTGGGAGCAAAGGGTTTTTTGGTTTTAACGGCTCTGCGATGGATGGTTCTGTAAGTCTTGTAAAAGATCGCAGTCAAATGATACAACTAATAACCACTTCAAATAAAAAATATTTAATCAGTTGTGATAATCCAAAAGCCTTGGTTGATTCTATTTTTATTTTAAATCACTCATGACGGCATATTACTAAAGGGTTCTCATAAAAATTTCAAATAATTACTAAATGAAACCCTTCATCCGCTTAACAATCTGCTTCTTTCTTTTATCGAGTTTATCAAGTAACGCTCAAGTTTACAATACTTATTATAACGGAATAGTTGAAAACGTTTCTTCTGGAAACATTCTTGACGATCTAAACACTTTTGAAAATTTTGGTGTAAAAGAACCTGGAACAGTTGCAATTGATAACACAAAAGATTGGATACTAAACCGCTACCAAGATTTAGGCTATACCGAAATTGAAACACAGGCCTTTACTGTTTATGGAGAGCCAACATCAAACATAATCATCACCAAAATCGGTAGTGTTTACCCCAATACCTTTCTGATAATTGATGGCCACTATGACACAGTTTACGGTCCTGGCACCAATGACAATGGCAGCGGCACCGTATTGTTACTGGAGTTGGCAAGATTATTAAAAGACGTGAACACTGAATATTCTATTAAGTTTATCCATTTTAGTGGCGAGGAAGAAGGATTGATTGGTAGCCAATATTATGTACAAAATACTGTTATTCCAGAAAATATGGATATCAAGTTAGTTTTGAACATAGACGAAGTGGGCGGCGTTGCAGGAATGAACAACAATACCATTGTTTGTGAACGCGATTTAAGTTCTCCACCCAGTTCCAATAATGAGGCGTCGGCAATTGCAACTCAAGAAATGGCAAACTGTTTTGGCCTCTATTCCAGTCTTGAAACAGAATTATCTTATGCCTACGCTTCAGACTATATGCCCTTTGAGAACAATGGTGAAGTGATAACCGGGCTATACGAAAAAAACGAATCTACCCATCCACACACCCCCTCTGATACTCTAGAAAACATGGATCCCGATTATGTTTATGAAGTCACCAAAGGTGCGCTTGCCTCGGCCTTGCATTTTGCTATTGGTATAGAACCTTTAAATATTTCGGAAGATAGTTTTTCTGAAAATATCGAAATATACCCCAATCCTTCCAACGGAAAGCTAACCGTGAATTTAAACTCATTTTCTAATGATAATGTAGCTCTCACAGTTTACGATGCTTTGGGAAATCTAGTTTACAGCTCTTCTTTAAGGTACAAAACCAATACTTTAAATTTGGGTTTTTTGGAAAGTGGAGTTTATGAAGCTGTTTTTAAAAACGCTAGAGGATCTATCGTTAAAAAGCTTATTTTGAAGTGATGCTTATGATTATGTCGAATTGGCTTTAACTGTGAATATACTTCGGTTATCTTTGCTCGAGAACCTCGAGTAATAGTCGTTTAAAAAAAGTTATCAAAACAAATCGTACAACACCATGGAACAAGCTGAATTTTTAGAAAAAAATATATTTACTGATTTGAAAAACTTGAATGAGGGCTCCGACAAAGAGACTGTTCAATATTTTTCTGAATCAGATTTTGAAATCGTTCTTCAACGAGTTGAACATTTTGGGATTGGTGTTTATAAAATAGAGTCTTGGCTCGATGGCAAAGTTTCTGAAGTTGCCACACATGAAGATTTTAAAAAGAAAGCGACGGACCCACGATGGTATAACAAAGCCTTTTTAACATTTAAATCTCGCCAAGATGGACTTTCGTATTCCGCAACCTATAAAGTTTCAAATAAACTTTTAGCGAGATATAATACTTCAGGCAACGAAGATTTAGGCTAAAAACCGTTCTATCTTAATTGCAGATAGCTGTATTCTTCATTTCATATTTCATTTTACATCTCTAGTATACGGCTCCATTAATTTTCTTGCCAATTAAAATACTTATAAGTACTTTTAGGTTTATGACAGAAGCCGCATTAGAAAAGGAAAATAAGGAGCTAGCCAGGCAGTACAAAGAGTTGCTTAAAATCAGTTATCGCACCCTTACCAAGGAAGATAAAAAACTGATTCGCAGTGCGTTTGACCTTGCCGTTGATGCCCATAAAGATCAACGTCGTAAAAGTGGTGAGGCATATATTTTCCACCCCGTTGCGGTTGCTAAAATAGTAGCAGCAGAGATTGGCTTAGACGCTACATCTATCGCCGCTGCACTATTGCACGATGTAGTTGAAGACACAGACTATACCTTAGAAGATATTGAGCGCTTGTTTGGCAAGGCGGTAGCGCGAATTGTAGACGGCTTAACAAAGATTGCACACATCTCAATGTCTGAAGATGTTTCCATGCAAGCGGAAAACTTCCGAAAAATGTTGCTTACGCTGAATGAAGATATTCGGGTAATCATCATAAAAATTGCAGACCGACTGCATAATATGCAGACCATGGATTCCATGCCGGGTTATAAACAGCGCAAAATCGCTTCGGAAACACTTTATATTTATGCTCCTCTCGCCCATCGAATTGGTCTTTACAACATTAAAAGTGAACTTGAAGATCTCGGTCTCAAATTCACCGAACCAGAGGTTTATAATGACATATTAAGCCGAATTAAAGAAAGTAAGGAAGAACAAGACGCATATATTGAAGCCTTTAATAAAGTGATAAAAGATTCCTTGGATGCCGAGGAACTAGAGTACGAAATAAAAGGTCGTCCAAAATCCATATTTTCCATTCACCGGAAAATGCTCGCCCAGAATGTAACCTTTGATGAGGTTTACGACAAATTTGCAGTTCGGATTATCTATGAAAGTAAACCTGAAAATGAAAAATTCCTAGCCTGGAAAATTTATTCTATTGTTACAGATCATTTCCGCCCCAACCCTATTCGCTTACGCGATTGGATCTCTTCACCTAAATCTACTGGTTATGAGGCTTTGCACATTACCGTTATGGGGCCCAAAGGTCGTTGGGTAGAAGTACAAATTAGAAGCAACCGGATGAATGAAATTGCAGAAAAAGGATTCGCCGCACATTATAAATATAAAAACGACGAAAAAGACGACGGCGGACTGGAAAGCTGGCTAAACAAGCTTCAGGATACATTAGAAAATTCCGAAATAAGCGCGGTAGATTTTGTAGAAGAATTTAAACTAAATTTATACGCCAAAGAAATATTTGTCTTTTCACCAAAAGGAGATTTATATTCTCTTCCAAAAGGCGCAACAGCCTTGGATTTTGCATTTCATATTCACACCGAAATTGGAATGCACACCCGTGGCACAAAAGTCAACGGAAAATTAGTGCCTTTAAGTTTTGAGCTGAAAAGTGGCGATCAAGTTGAAGTTATTACTTCAGAAAACGCTAAACCAACAGCAAACTGGTTAAATTATGCAACCAGCGGACGCGCGCGATCAAAAATAAAATCTTCTTTAAAAGACGAGAAAAAACAACTTGCCGAAGAAGGAAAGGTAATATTGGGCAGAAAACTAAAATCCTTAAAAATAAATCTGGACGAGACTACGCTAAATCAACTTGTGGTTTTCTTTAAAGTAAAAACAAGTCTCGATCTATACTACCGCGTTGGCGCAGGACTTATCGACAACCAAAAACTGAAGGATTTCGCTGCTTCCCGTAGCAATGCCTTCATCAGCTTCTTTAAAAATAAAATTCGTAAACCCGAAAAACCCGACGATGTTCACAAAGAAGAAATCACCGAAAAATATGATCAACTTGTATTTGGAAAAAACGAAGACAAACTAGATTACAAGATGGCCCATTGTTGCAATCCGATTCCCGGAGATGATGTTTTTGGCTTTGTAACTGTTAACGAAGGTATTAAAGTCCATAAAACCAATTGTCCAAATGCAATCCAGCTCCAAAGTAACTACAGCTACCGGATTATGCCCGCCAAGTGGATTGACTCCACCCAACGTGACTTTAAGGCGAATCTCACCATTAGTGGAATTGACACCATCGGCCTAGTAAACGAAGTGACAAAAGTAATTTCAAGCAATCTACATATAGATATGAAGAGTGTTCATTTTGATAGTAACGACGGAATTTTTACAGGAAAAATCATCGTTATTGTAAAAAATAAAACCATTTTAAACAATTTGGTAGATAACATCAAGAGAATAAACGGAATTGACAAAGTGACGAGGTTATAAGTTGTGAGGTCAAATATTTCAAACAAATACGCTATATAAATCAACTGCGTTCCGGAAGGAAAAACACAAATTAACATGACGTACAAGTGTGAGATATTCGTCACTTTATGTTATATATACGCATGTTGCCAGTAATTTGAATGAAGAATTCCATTTTAAAATACTCGATATTTCTCCTTTTACTTTCAAGCTGTAGAATAATATATCCTGATATTAAATATGAGCCTATTAAATTTGGAACTTTCTATTTCCCAACGTATGATGAGGTAAAGTTTAAAGAGAAAGAAAAGGAATCTGGGAAAATTAATCAATGGGTTAATACCGGCCCTAATGATTCTCTAAGTGAATTTACTAATCAATGGTATTCCAAACATCTTAATAGCCTTGATGAACCAATCTTATATACTAAGACGAATAATCAAAAAAAGATTATAAGATTCACGCATTTAGGCACCTGGTCTAAACCCTTTTCATATAGGATAGAGAAAGACAGTGAGAAAGTGAAAATAACTTACAATAAAACAAGAGGATTTGGGGGATATAAAGCAGGGAGGCGAATTGAACACAAAACGAAAGATATTAAATTAGAGAAGTGGGAACAAATCATATTAAAGGTCGATGATATTGATTTTTGGAATATTGAAACTCACGACCCCAATATGATACTTGACGGAGCGGAATGGATTTTGGAAATCTTAATTAATGATAGATACCATCTTGTAACCAGAAATAGTCCAGAAGTTTATGATGACAAAGAATATGCTGAGTTATGTTTATTGATAACGAACTCCTTTAACGATTAAAAACTATTGCCAATAACTAAGCATTCGTGGGGTCGGTACAACCCAAAATGAATGCTTATTTAAACACGAGTATAAACGTTGCTAAATATTTAAAAAAACAAAAGTCAAAGATGAATACGTATCAGTGCAAAAACGTTTAACAAATAACAGAACGAACAGCTAGCTAACAATATATTTACGAGATTATCAAGTTTTAAATTCGCTTGTGCCCAACCGAATGTTGTTGGTTTTATCTTATTATCCAAATGTCGAGACTACATAAAACAAAGAAGAAGTGAAAAAGGTGGAAGATAAAAAAACTAACTGGACTATCTGCCCAGAATGTCAGGGACGTGGCAAAATGAGTCAGCGGCTGCCCAAAAAAGTGCGACTCCGTTACCAGAACGCACTTGATCAATTTGAAAAATCGAATGGCGAAGGGATAGCACCAGTTCGTCCCAAGGCACCCTTATTTTTATGCTCAAACTGCTCTGGATCTGGACTAATTCGTTCTGAAAGCCATCCTATTGCGAATACAGAAAACTACCCCCATGTTGCTATTATTGGTGGCGGCATTGGCGGGATAGCTCTGGCTGTGGCTTGTTTGCATCGTGGAATTCCTTTCAGTATTTATGAACGCGACCGCGATTTCGACACTCGATCTCAGGGATATGGGCTCACTTTGCAACAGGCCAGTAAAGCGATTGAGGGCTTGGGGATTTTCTCTTTAAAGGAAGGCGTGATTTCAACCAGACATGTGGTTCACACTTCAGAAGGAAAAGTAATTGGAGAATGGGGAATGAGAAAGTGGATGCATCAAGATGCGAAAACGTCTCCAAAACGTACAAATGTGCATATTGCTCGACAATCATTGCGCCTAGCTCTACTAGAACAACTGGGCGGTCCAGATGCGGTGCATTGGGACCATCAGTTAATAGGTTTTAAGGAATGTGATGATCATAGTGTAGATCTGAGCTTTCAAGTGAACGGAAAGATAAAGAATACCAAGGCAGATCTCGTAGTTGGCGCCGATGGTATTCGAAGTTCTGTGCGGGGATTGCTGATTGGAGAAAAAGCCACTCCCTTACATTACCTCGGCTGTATTGTGATATTGGGTATTTGTCCTTTGAGTACGCTCGAAGAAATTGATAGTCCTTTGCTGGACTCGGCTACGGTATTTCAAACCGCTAATGGCAAGGAACGGATCTATACGATGCCTTATACGTCAGACTCAGTGATGTGGCAGCTTAGCTTTCCAATGCCAGAAAATGAAGCTAAGGCCTTGAGTGCAAAAGGAGCTCATGCCCTTAAAGAAGAAGCTTGTCGTAGAACTCAGTGGCATGATCCTATTCCTCAGATTTTAGTAGCGACCCAAGAAGCTCAAGTTTCTGGATACCCTGTGTACGACCGAGAGTTACTAAAACCAGAATTATTGGATAATGGAGGGCCAGTAACTTTAATAGGAGATGCTTCACACCCTATGAGCCCATTTAAAGGACAGGGAGCGAATCAAGCGCTGCTAGATGCCCTTGCACTGGCTCGTGGAATTTCAAAAGGATGTAGACCATTATCCCAATGGAGAGAGGTTGGAATAAGGGAAAGTGTATTAACTGAGTTTGAAGCAGAAATGTTAGCTCGTAGTGCTTCCAAAGTGAAAGATTCAGCAGAGGCCGCAAGGTTTCTACATTCCGAAATTGCGCTTCACGAGGGAAATGAGCCGAGAGGACGCTGTCTAAAGAGAAAAAATTAAATATTAATAACCAAAGACATGGGAATCCAGTAGCCACTTCGATATTTTTACAAAATGATACTAATAGTTGGAGCAGGCTTATCAGGACTTTTAACCGCATACCGTTTAAAAAAAGAAGGTATTCCATTTAAGATTTTAGAAGCAAGGCCAAGAATTGGCGGAAGAATCAATACTTTATATGGAACAAACAATACACCAGTTGAAATGGGCGCAACTTGGTTTGGTGATCAACATATTCACCTAATAGCCCTTCTGAAAAGAATTAGGAATCGATTATTTTAAACAATATATGAGTGGCACAGTATTCTTTCAGCCCTACGCAACTTCAGCAGCAGAAGCTATACAAATGCCCAGTCAGGCGCCTAGTTACAGAATCTCTGGCGGTACATCCAACCTTATAAACACATTGTACCAAAGATTAGATAAAAGTGATGTTTTACTCAATCAATCTGTGAAGGAGATTAGGTTTCACAAAGGTACCGCTCAAGTAATTACGAATGAAGTCTTTGAAGGAAATAAGGTGGTCTTGGCCATTCCTCCTAAATTATGGGCCAAAAAAATAACGTTTGAACCTCCGCTACCAAATAAATTAATCAACCTAGCTAAACAAACGCAGACCTGGATGGAAGACTCTATTAAGCTTGCTATGACTTATAGTGAACCCTTCTGGCAACAATCAAATCTCTCTGGAACTTTATTCAGTAATATAGGGCCTATAACTGAGCTATATGATCACTGTAATCACGAAAGATCCAAATACGCACTTTGTGGCTTTATAAATTCTTCATTTAAAAACCTAGATTATTCAGAAAGACGCACTAAAGTTATAAATCAAATAAGAAGTATTTTTGGTGAAAAAGCTGAGAAATTTATTGATTATGAGGAATGTATCTGGAGCGATGAAGAAAACACCTTTGAGGAATCCAATAGTTTCCTTTTTCCCCATCAAAATAATGGAAACCCCATTTTTAGTGAATCCTTTTATGATGATAGATTATTAATTTCTAGCTCTGAAGCCGCTTCAGAATTTCCAGGATATATGGAGGGGGCAGTTTATTCAGCGAATGTAATTGCTGAAAAATTAACGAAGACAGAACTGTCTAGATAAAGATTAGTGCAAGGCATTGAAAACACAAATGCTTTGTACCTTTAAGGTAATTCATATATCTTTTTACTATTGCCAAACTCGTTGGTAGCAAATGGAAAACGATCGAACCGAATTTAAAATAAGCATGGAATGGACTTGATATCAGATTGGGATAAAATAAGAAAGCATTTCAACAAGAGCTTTCGCTCAAACTTTCACATTTCCGTCGCCTCGGTTGATTCAGAAAACAATCCAACAGTTACACCAATTGGATCAATGTTCTTAAATGACAATCAAACTGGATTTTATTTTGAAAAATTTCCATTCAAATTACCTAAACACGCAAAGGAAAATCCAAACGTATGTCTTTTGGGAGTAAATAGTGGCCGTATATTCTGGATAAAGTCTTTGTTTAAAGGTACTTTTTCTGATTATCCAGCAATCAAATTATATGGCGAACTGGGAGAAAAGCGAAAAGCTACAGAAAAAGAGATCGGCCGATTAAATAGACGGATGAAAGCAACAAAAGGACTCAAAGGAAATACCTATATGTGGAAAAACATGGAATATATAAGAGAGATAAAATTCACAAGAGCGGAAAAAATAAATTTGGGTGAAATGACCAAAAACCTGTGAACAAGGTTGGAGGCAAATCCAGCAGATTAAGTTTTAAAAATGAACTCACTGGGCAAGTATTTCTGGCAAAGTACTACTTCCATTATACTTACTAAGCTCTAAATTAATTGGTATTATGATATTTCCCTTCCCAATCGGATATTAAATTTAAGCGTAATAGTAAGACGAATGGATGCTAGAACCAAGAGAAATTTGACGAAAATAGTGATATCTCATCTGATAATTATCCGAATTCAGAAACCATATAAATTTTAATAGTTAAGAGAATTATCTTGCTCCTTCAGTGATCGATTTATTTGTAAGCATAAGGCTTACAACAAATCCAAGGCTCAACAAAATTGCACCAGCCAAATAGGTTCTCGGTCCGATCATTTCAGGAGTTTTCATATAAAAATCTCTAATAAATGCCGCGAGTTGTGGCCCAATGATGCCGCCAATAGACCAAGCGGTAAGAATTACACCATAAACAACAGGCATTAATTTTGCGTGAAAAACATCAAGCACATACGAAGGCATTGCACCAAAGCCGCCGCCATAGCAGAGTAATACATAACATACAAGAGCACCAAAAAGCCAAGGGCTGCCTGTATACATCATAAGGATAAAAACAAGAATCTGAGACCCAAGAATCAGTCGAAAAACCTGAATTCTTCCTATTTTATCCGATAATCCACCCCAAAGAAAACGACCAATCCCATTAAATAACGAACTGATAGCAATAAGTGTAGCTCCTGCCATTGCGAGAGCTCCCGTGCTCATAGTATTATCCTTGATTATTAGCAAATCCTGTATCATAGGCGACTGCAAGCTAATAAACATAATCCCAGCTGATATGTTAAGGAAAAAGACAAACCACATGCCTAAAAACTTAGATGACAATAAACTTTTCTTCACCGTTAAGCTATCTTCCAATCCTTGGTTCGTTGCACTTTTTACCGAAGGGCTATAACCTTTAGGGATAAAACCTGTTGGAGGATTCTTCATAAATAATCCAGCAAAAACACCGATAAGCATAAGCACTACTGAAATGTATAGAAACACTTGAACCATGTTACCACCAGCTATTTCCATAAAGATCGGTGCAATAACTTTAGACATTACAAGTGCCCCCAAACCAAAACCCATGACAACCATTCCAGTGATAAAACCTTTTTTGTCTGGGAACCATTTTGAAACCGTTGCCACTGGAGTTACATAGCCCAGCCCTAAACCGATTCCACCCACTACCCCAAAACCAATATAGAAAAGGGGCAAACTGCTTATAGACATGGCATAGGCACTAATCAAATAACCTCCGGCATAAAGTAACGCTCCAATTATAGCGAGTTTACGAGGTCCATATTTAGGTAGAATCATCCCACCAACAGCGGCAGCTCCCCCAAGGAATAGAATAGAAATACTAAATATCCACATGGTTTGTACATTAGTCCAACCATATTCGGCAATAATTGGTTTTTGAAAAAAGCTCCAAGCATAAACAGTACCCAATACAACCTGAAGAAGGGTTCCCATTATCGCGATAAACCAACGATTCGAATCTGTTTTATGCATAAACAAAGAGTCTGTTCTTCATTAAAATTTTAATATCGAAAAGTAAAAAATGTAATCTCTCCAAACTCATTCCAAGTTTACTCCCCCAACTTATAAAATCGTGTAGGTCTATATTTATTTGCTATCTGCAGCTCCTTTTTAATATTTCCCAATCGATCGAGGGAATAAACACCGTTAAAATTGGGAGAAATGGCATTTGGAACTGCCATAAATAGCTTGTCATCCACAATATTGAAAACATTCATTCGTGAAGCTGGGTTTGAAGATGGCACATTTAATTTGGTATAGTTTTCTGGAGAATTGGTATCAAACTCATAATAATTAAGCTTTAGACCATTTCTAGTTTCCACCTCTTCACTGGATTCAAACAAATAGGGTTCTTCGGAAATGTGCAAATACAATTTATTGTTATAAGACGCAATGGATTGAGCGATTCTTCCCTCTCCAAAAAGTGGTTCTATATCGATTTCCCAGTTTGGGTCAAAGTCAGTTTCACCAGCTTTTATTCTGAATACTTTTGAAGGATTATGATTATTGAACTGATTCCATCCCCAGGAACAGAAATAGAGATTTCCATCTTCGTCTTTAGTAGTGGGATTGTTTTCAGAAACAAAAAATCCTACAGTCTTTGCTCCGTGATATTGGATGATTTTATCGAAACTAAAAGTAGGAATATCGATTACGGCCAAATAAAAATTCTCTTCTTCCTCGGCTATCAGATTAAAATTGGCTGCCTCTAGAAACACGACACTCACGTAAAGTTTATCATCTTTATATTCCATGACTAAAGAACCCGTTCTAACCAGATTATTCCCGTAGTCATCCTCAAATTGAGCATCGGGGCGGAAAGCCTTAATAAAGGGGCGTAAATCCAATTCTTCAATTAACTTCATAGTTAATGGATTGAAAGATTGGATGGTCTGTCCACCGCTATCTTCATTATAATAAAACCCCAGATGTTCGTTTACCAAAGCCAATTTACGCGATGGAAAAAGATTCTCCTTCCCTATATATATTTCACTATCGATAAACAATTGGTTTGAAGTATTCAAGGTAAGCCGAAACAATCCCGGAGTGGATGAATAACCTCTTTTATCCTTAGCCATACTAAAAATGTAGTTCTTAAAAGAATGATGTCCTGAAGAGGTTGAAGGATCTGAATTAACGAAGTCTTGATTATCATCAATCAAATCATAGGTTCTCTCAGTATCTATTCCATCCAGATTAAAGCTAAAAAAACGAGTAATATCAGCCGTGGAAGCATCCTCTGTTGCTAGTATATAATTAAAAGAGGAATAATCTGTTTTTGGGTTTTTATTCTCGTCGTCTAAATTGTCAACTTCACAAGAAAACAGTCCCAACATTAGGAGACAAGCAAGAGTTCTATATATAACTGGAAACTTCATAGGCTTAGAAACTATACGTTATTTTCATTCTAAAATGTCTGCCAGGGCTTTGCATTTTGAATTCGTTGTAAATATCTTCATTAAATGCATTTTTAAGTTCTGCACTAAAAGATACACTTTGTTTTGAAAAATCACGGACATAGATAAACCCAATATTATGGGTATGTTGGTTTGGAATAATCCGGCTCGTATTTATTTTTGATGTCCCAAACAATCCTAAAAACCCATCTGGTTCAAATTGTTTTTCAATATAATCCAGATAATACTGGTGCACATAGGAATAATCCCAGAAAAAGGATAGGTCAGTTGAAAGATTCAACAATTCCATGAAATTATAGCTCGCACTAATATTTCCATAGTAGAAAGGCATGTTCGCAATCCGTGCATCCTTAAAATGCTGGTTATTTAAGAATTTATCTCTCGAGGACTGTAAGCGGAAGTCATTCCATGTTAAATTTCCTCCTAAGCGTAAATGTTCTACTGGCTCATAATTGGCCTGCAACTCCACGCCAAAGCCTTTCACATTATCAAGGTTGAGGTAAGTAGCTTGATATTGATTAAGATCTTTTAAACGAATCAGGTTTTTTGTGTCGCGATAGTAAGTATTTATTTCAAAGCCGAAATTGGTCGAAGCGTAGGTGTATCCTAAATTTATGTTTTTACTCTCTTCGGGAGTCAATTCATAATTGGCCACAATAAAGTTGTTGTCGCCAAATAGCTCCTGTTGTTCAGGAAGTCGGAATGTGTTTTCATACGAAATGCGAACATAGCTTTTCGCATTGATATTATATTTTAACGCTTGTGAAAAACTCAAACCCGTGTTTGTCACTTCTTTATCGATAATTCGCTCACTCAAAGGATTGTCTGAAGCATCATACTGACCTGCGAAGTTTCCATATAAATATTTGAACTGAGTATTGGACTCCACCTTTTGATCAAAAAATTGAGCATTTAAAGCAAAGTTCGTGATAAGCTTATCATAGGAAGTGCCATTGAGATTGAGGCCTACGTTTGATGTTCTGTTGTAATGGCTGAACACCGTATTATTCTCTATTTGGAAATAATTATTAATCAAATAATTAAGATTGGTCCTAGAAGTAAACTGCTGAAAGTCATTGTGAAGGTAGCCGTTATCAAGGAGCATATTTCCCATCTCAGAACCAGAATTGGTAGTATGAGCAACGCCTTTCCAGTCGTAATAAACATCTTTGGCTTCGTCAAAAACTTCGAAATCGATTTGACTATATACTAAAAATTGATTGAGACTCAATTTGTTTTCGAAAAAATGATTTTTGTATTTAAGGGAAGGAATAAAATCTCCATGTTCCTTTCTGTAAACCTCTCCAAAAGGTCTAGCTCTAGAAAATGGATCGTTTTGAATATCCTGTTTCAAACCGTATGAATTCACTTTAAACTCAATAGATTCAGCCCATGACAAGTCGCGAGCCTGGATGGATAATTCCAACGAATGCTGATTAAATGCATTGTGAAACAAACGTTCCCGGATATAATTAACCTGGCCGGTACCAGGGTCTTTATAGGGTAGATTATCTACTTTATAGTTGTTTTCTGAGTAGTTATAAAAGCTATTGACACCAAAATAAAGATGCTCGTTTAATTTTATATTGGCATTTGCGGTTGCGATGTGGGTGTTAAAAGATCCCGTTTCGTAGGAAACCGTACCATTCGTTTTATTGCTTGTTTTGGGAACAATATTTATAGCACTCCCTAGTGCATCTACTCCAATTTTGGTGGGAAGCACCCCTTTATAAATTTCCACGCGACTGATGGCATTAGTAGGAACTTTGGTGAGACCATAGTTAGAACCTAGATAATCAATTGGAATATCATCATATAAAAACTTAACCGCATTTCCCGTAAAACCACCTACAATAATATTGCTGGCAGAACCGAGCCCGCCAACATTCCGTATTTTAACTCCTGGACTTTTATCTACTAGATCTTCTACAGAGTTAGCACGTCTAGTATTCGCTTCCACTGGAATAATATCTGCTTTGATAGCACTATTTTTTAATTTTTCACTAAAGCTAAGGGTTCGCAATTTCACTTCATCCAAGCTATAGCTCATTGTCCCAATATAAAGTGTCACTTCCTGCTCCTC
Organism: Aequorivita sp.; assembly: GCA_052105975.1. Classification (GTDB taxonomy): domain Bacteria; phylum Bacteroidota; class Bacteroidia; order Flavobacteriales; family Flavobacteriaceae; genus Aequorivita. The sequence continues at coordinate 104,089 of JBQEAY010000003.1, forward strand.
ACCTTCTGCAACTTGCACTGTTTCAATGGGAAATTGAAAGCCGTCGTATGTTGGAAAGATGTTATAGGTTCCTGCATTAAGATTCTCAAAAATGAATTCTCCTTCTTTATTGGTGAGCGTCCGTGCATTGGTTTCCACCAAATACACTTCAATATTTTCCAGCTGATCGTCTATGGAATTTACTATTTTCCCGTGGAGAGTCCCCGTATTTTGCGCAACGGAAAACAGGGAGAATAGTAAAAAAAAGAAGCTTGTGAAATTCCTTAACATATCAAGGTGGAGAGGTTTAAATCTCTAAATTATTTTGTCATGTCGGGCGCATCTATATCATCTCAAAGTTGGAGAGATGAAGTAAAAGATGCGCCCGAACAGACAATTCAAGCCCAGATTAGGGCTTTCTATTGGATACTATAAATTACGGATTATTCAAAAAACCCACAGTGATATGCAGAACCATCAGGTTGAGTCAAGACTGGTAACTTGGTTGTATCGATTTCCTCTTTAACCAAAGTAAAGTTAGCAGCAGAACCATTAGACATTTCTGAATGGAAGGTCATTGTCGCTTTACCGTTTACTTTCTTTACCTCAAGATCTGAAGGAGTTAAACCAAAGTTGTAAGGAGGACTCATAGGATTGGTTTGTACAATTTTAAAATCGTTGATATCTCCTTCCCAGGTCCAATAATCTCCATCAAAATTGATAGGTGAATCGATTTCTCCCAAAATAAAAGAAAAACTAGAATCCGCATGGAATTCATATCCTGCAATAAGTTCAACTATACAAGCGTCGCTAGCAGGTACTCCGCCTTCTTCCATATTAGTGAAATCTACATTGGTCAATCGCCAATCTCCTACTAAATTAACTGTTTCTTCTTCGACGTTATCGTCATCGCTGGAACAGGAATAAAATACCATTCCAAAAATAAGCGCACTAAATAAAACTAATTTCTTCATTAAATTTGATTTTTAAATTTTGGTGCAAATTTAAGCCTTATTTAGATTAAGACTAAGTAGAATCGATAGTTTTTGTAACGATTGCGGAAAAAAATTAACGAGATGAGTTTTTTAAATGGAAATTGACTCTTGAATTGTAAAAATATAAGGAGTCTCTTACCAAAGAAATAAGTTGCCACAACAAAGTAATGTTTAACCACTCTAAAGAGAATGGTTAAAACTTACAATGGAGCTCCATATGTTTACAGCACACTTTACCCTATATGTTTAAGAGATATACTACTACAAAAAAGCAATTTCTTAAGATAACCTAGAAATAATCTGATTTAGAATACTACATCCGGATGGATTCCCCAACGAGTTTTATCCGCAAATTGGAAATCCAGTTTATACTTCTCTGGAATTCCCCCTTTAAGCATACAACCTGGCTTTATGGATGGAAAAAGTTCCTCATAAGTAATCATATCATTAAAAGAAATACGGCGATAAATATGAGAACGCGTTAAATTTGTCGCTTCATCTAAACCGGTAGCACCCAAAAGCTCAACGAAATTTTTAAGTGTTTTTCCGTGATAACTAGCTACTCGAACCTTTTTATCTTCTGGTACCAAGCCTACGGTCAACTTAGGATCTTGAGTTGTAATTCCCGTAGGACACCTATTTGTGTTACAGAGCAAGGCTTGAATACATCCTAATGATAACATCATGGCGCGTGCTTGGTAACATGCATCTGCGCCTAAGGCAATAGCTCGTGCAATGTGAAATGCAGAACTAATTTTACCTGAAGCGATAACTTTAATATGTTTTCTTATACCCATTCCATTTAGAATATTATGGACAAAATCAAGACCATCAATCAAAGGAGCACCTACATAATTGCTGAATTCTGGTGGTGCAGCACCTGTTCCTCCTTCACCTCCATCAACAGCAATGTAATCCGGATATATATCTAGATCGACCATTGCCTGACAAATGGCAATAAATTCACTTTTATAACCGATACACAACTTAAAGCCGACGGGTTTCCCTCCAGATAAATCTCTAAGGGTTTTAATAAACTTCACCATTCCAATTGGATTATCAAAAGCCGAATGAAAAGGTGGTGACATTACTTTAGTATGTGGTTGAATATGTCTAATTCTCGCAATTTCCTCGGAGTTTTTCTCTGCTGGTAGAATTCCACCATGACCAGGTTTAGCACCTTGTGAAATTTTAAGTTCGATCATTTTCACATGAGGGTGTTTCGACTTTTCTGCATAGAGTTCAGGGTTGAACTTTCCTTCCTCAGTTCGGCACCCAAAATAGGCAGTACCAATTTGCCAAATCAAATCTCCACCATGTTTTAAATGATGATCACTTAAACCTCCTTCTCCCGTATTATGGGCAAAATTCCCGATTTTAGCACCAGCATTTAAGGATTCTACAGCTGCGGCACTAAGGGCACCAAAACTCATAGCTGAAACATTCAAAATACTAGCAGAATAAGGTTGTTTACAATCCTTATTACCTATCATTATTCGCGGGTCATGATTTAATGTTTCAAAGGCTTTTGGAGCGATAGACTGACAAATCCATTCGTAACCCTCAGCATAAACGTCAAGTTGAGTTCCGAAAGGAATAGTATCACGTACTCCTTTTGCTCTCTGATAAACTGTAGAACGATCTACCCTATTAAATGGACGACCATCGATATCAGATTCAATAAAATACTGATACATTTTAGGTCGTAGTTCTTCAAGTACATAGCGCAGTCTCCCTAATACAGGATAATTACGCATAACAGTATGTCGCGTTTGGAAAACGTCATAGTATCCCAAAATAGTAAAGACTAATACAATTCCAAAAAGCACATACCAATTGGAACTTAAGAAATAGGATAATCCAAACGTTATCAACAATGAAATAGTCGAAATAATATAAAATTGAGTACGCATAATAGAGGTTTAATTGAATTCCGAGCTTCCTTTATAAGAAAAAAATAGCTTTTTAAAGTCTAATTAATTAATAATCAGTGTTTTGAAAATGAGTAAAGTAAAAGGCAAATTACAAATTAATTCTTGAAACAATTAGAAAAAGAAAATTAATGAAATTTAAGTGAGTATTTTAAACTCAGTCTAATTTTATCCAATTATTTAAATATTAATAAAAGATTAATTACATCACTTTTCTATGCGATTTACCTTAACAAACCTTTAGAATTAAAACCGAAATATTCACAATTTGAAAACCCTGAAGAGTCCAGAGAGTCTATTAAAAAATAAAAAGCATTTGTATATTTACGAAATTGCTAAAGGTTTACCTCAGCGAATGGAGGAATATATTGACAAACTAATTCTTTGTCAAAAAAGTACAAAACCAATATAGTTGTAGAAATCGACTTCCATACATCGATTAAAGCGTTAACAATATAGTGCGATGCAAGCAGAAAAATTTGAAATAAAAACAAACCCTAAACTAGAAGAGGTATTTGCCGATTATCCAGACTCTGTTCGTGATAAAATGCAATTTCTTAGAGAACTTGTAATTGAAACAGCGGAAGAAACAAAAGATGTTTCAAAATTGGAAGAAACATTAAAATGGGGAGAACCAAGTTTTGTCACCAAAAATGGCAGTACACTTCGAATGGATTGGAAGGAAAAAAACCCTGACCAATACGCTATGTATTTTCAATGTAGCAGTAGACTGGTTGATACATTTAGGTTGGTTTTTGACCACAAATTTCAATACGAAGGAAAACGAGCCATAGTTTTTCAATTAAATCAGAAACTGCCTATAGAAGAGTTGAAAGCATGTATAAAAGCAGCATTGATATACCACGATGTGAAACATTTGGAAACACTCGGAATTTAAGAAAACTGATTTTCACTTCCTTTATACAACTTTAGCTTTTTGAGTTCAGATTTTAAGCGGATATCACTAATATTCTGTGCGTAGTTATCTAACATTGATGATTTCACCCACAAACGTTTAATTTTGACAAATTAGAATAAAAGAGGGTTTTTTCAATATTTTTTATCAAAGGAGCTAGAAACTAATATTATCTTTGCATCGTTTTCCATAATTAAATTGAATAAAAAAGCGTCTTTATACTATATCGAGCCATTAACTACCTCATTATAATTCCAAATTAGTATTTTTTTGGTGCCTCACCATTTAAAAACGTTGTACTCAATTCACATAAACAATAGATGAAAGAAAAACTTCGACGCATCATTGAAGATAACACCACTAGAAAAGGGAAGATATTTGACTATTCTATACAAGTTCTAATTCTCTTGTCTCTCGTTGCATTTACAATTGAAACGCTCCCTGATAATTCACCACAGACGGTCAAACTCTTATACAATTTTGAAGTTATTTGCGTCATGCTGTTCACTTTAGAATATTTATTGAGGATATATGTCGCAAAAAAGCCTTTGAAATATATTTTTAGTTTTTACGGGATTATCGACTTTTTATCCATTTTCCCTTTCTACCTAAGAGGCGCTTATGATTTTAGAGTTTTAAGAGCGTTTAGGATTTTCAGGGTTTTTAGAGCACTTAAGTTGATTAGATATAATAAAGCACTCAATAGGTTTAGTATCGCGGCCAGAATTGTCAAGGAAGAAATAGTCTTATTTTTAATTGTTACATCTATTTTCATCTTTCTAGCATCTGCTGGAATTTACTTTTTTGAAAATGAGGCGCAACCAGAGGTGTTTACTTCAGTTCTACACAGTGGATGGTGGGCAATTGTGACGTTGACAACAGTAGGTTATGGAGATGTTTTTCCGATTACGATAGGCGGTAAAATATTCACCTTTTTTATGCTTCTAGTCGGTGTAGGTATTGTTACTATTCCAGCTGGTTTAGTTGCAAGTGCATTGTCAAAAGCGAGAGAAATTGAAGAAGACAATCTTAAGATAGAAGAAGATATTCTTAAAAACCGAGAACGAAAAGAGAAATAACACACTTAATAAATAAGGTACATCCTGAATTTGAGTATATTAATTGCATTTAAAGCTGGTCGTCCAATCAACAAATCACTAAGTTCTTATTATAACTTTTAGAAGAATTAAGTTTAAGCTGTACATAATTATAACTGTTTAGTCTCCCTTCGGTAAATTCTAAAAAGTCCTTTTGGCTTACATCAAATCTACAAAAGTTCTTTTTCTTTGCTCGGAACAATGGAAGAACCAAAATTTGAGTAACTTTGTATCCTTAATTATGAGTTCAAAAACAGACACAAATAATCAGGCAATAGTAAAGAACGTTTTCACGGGTTTTCTTGAGGATAAAGGACACCGTAAAACGCCGGAACGTTATGCTATTCTTCAAGAAATTTATGACCACGACGATCATTTTGATATTGAATCGTTGTACATTAATATGAAGAATAAAAATTACCGCGTAAGCCGCGCCACTCTTTATAATACTATTGAATTGCTCTTGGAATGTGGTTTGGTGCGTAAACACCAATTTGGCCAGAACCAAGCGCATTACGAAAAATCATACTTTGACCGCAATCACGACCACGTTATCCTTGAAGATGGCGAGGTAATCGAATTTTGCGATCCACGAATACACAGTATCAAAAAAACCATTGAAGAGGTTTTTAATATCGAAATAACCAACCATTCACTTTATTTCTACGGAAATAAGAAGAATCCCGAAGAAAATTCAGACGGGAACAATTCCTAAAAAATTATGGCAGTAGACTTACTACTTGGACTACAATGGGGCGATGAAGGCAAAGGAAAAATTGTCGATGTCCTAACTAAAAACTATGATATTATCGCTCGTTTCCAAGGCGGTCCTAATGCGGGACATACGTTGGAATTTGACGGAATTAAGCACGTTTTGCGTACAATTCCTTCAGGGATTTTTCATGAAAATGCAATGAACGTTATAGGAAACGGCGTAGTTATAGATCCTGTGGTTTTTGTAAAAGAATTAGAAGGCTTGGACAAGTATAATCTCGATTATAAGAAAAATCTAATTCTTTCAAGAAAAGCACATATCATTCTACCAACGCATCGCTTGTTGGATGCAGCTTCAGAAGCTTCAAAAGGAAAAGCTAAAATTGGCTCAACATTAAAAGGTATTGGTCCAACTTACATGGACAAAACTGGACGAAATGGTATCCGTATAGGTGATTTGGAACTTGAAAACTGGAAAGATAAATACCGCGCTCTAGCAGATAAGCACGAGGCGATGATCGACTTCTACAACGTAGATGTGCAGTATGACCTGGCTGACCTTGAAACAGAATTCTTTGCTGCAGTTGAAACACTAAAAACACTTACGTTTATTGATAGTGAAGAATATTTACACCAAGCACAAAAAAACGGTAAAACTATTCTAGCTGAAGGTGCCCAAGGTTCTTTGCTTGATATTGACTTTGGGACCTATCCATTTGTCACATCCTCAAACACAACGGCAGCAGGTGCTTGTACTGGTTTGGGTGTTCCTCCAAATAAAGTAAAAGATGTCTTCGGAATTTTTAAAGCATACACCACCCGTGTTGGTAGCGGCCCCTTCCCTACTGAACTTTTTGATGAAGTTGGAGAGAAAATGGCAAAGATTGGAAATGAATTTGGAGCAGTTACCGGTAGAGCAAGACGCTGTGGCTGGTTAGATTTAGTCGCTTTGAAATATGCAGTGCAGGTAAACGGCGTTACACAACTCATTATGATGAAAGCAGACGTTTTAAGCGGATTTGATACACTTAAAATATGTACCGCGTATAATTATAAGGGAGAAACTATCGAGCATTTACCATACAATATTGAAGCGGAAAACATTACTCCAATCTATACAGAAATGAAAGGTTGGAAAGCAGATTTGACAAAGATGGATACGATTTCTCAGTTGCCGAAGGAACTGAATGATTATATAGATTATCTTGAAAAAGAACTCGAAGTGCCAATTAAAGTTGTTTCGGTTGGACCGGATAGAAAACAAACTATTCGTAGAGATTAGAAATTAGTTTTCATTAATCCTTCGAGGCTTTCAAAACCTTGTTGGTATACTACGTCAAGAGGCAGATTGGAAGTTTTTAAAAACCTACAAAACATTTGAAAGAGATTTCAGTATATAATTTTTTGTTTCTTTTTCTTTTCCTCTTCGGATCAACACTTTCTGCACAGGAAAAGCAAAAGGTAGATATTCAATCGGGTTATCTGGAACGACGTCCAGAATTTCCCGACGCTGCAATTTATACAAAAGACGAAACCGGGCAGGTCTACATTATTCACGAAGGTGTAGAAATGTGGTGCGATCAAGCCTTTGTTTACCTAAAAAACAACTTCGTTAAAGCCTATGGCGACGTGCGTATCTCACAAGGAGATACTATTAATATGGATAGCAATTACGCTGAATACAATGGTAATACTCAATTTGCCTTTGCCAGCGGTGATGTTGTTCTAACCGAACCTAAAACCACGCTTCAAACAGACACCCTCTACTTCGACAGAATTAAACAACAAGGCTATTACAGGACAGGTGGTACGGTTCGCGATACCGCAAGTGTCCTTACAAGCAAATCAGGAAGATATTTTGCTGAAAGTAAAAAGTATCAGTTTCTTTCGGACGTAAAAATCGTAAACCCAAAATACACCGTAAACAGCAATCAGCTCGATTTCTTTTCAGAAACAGGGGCGGCTTACCTTTACGGTCCTTCAACCATAGTTAGTGAAGCAAGTACTGTTTATTGTGAACGCGGCTATTACGATACTCGTGGCGACACCGGTTATTTCGTAAAAAACTCCAAGGTGGATTATGAAAACAGGACACTTTATGGCGACAGTATTTATTTTGACCGTAACAAGAGTTTTGCATCTGCAACCAACAACATTCGGGTGCTAGATACCATAAATAAAAGCTTGGTTCGTGGTCATTACGCAGAAGTCTTTCGCGAAAAAGATTCCGTATTTATAACGAAAAGAGCTGTTGCAATTACCGTTCGAGATAACGACTCCATTTATGTGCACGCAGATACGCTGCAAATAACAGGAAAACCCGAAGATAGAATACTTAAAGGTTTTTACAGAGCCAGAATGTTCAAACCTGGCAAAAATGATGATGAACCAACAAGTGGAAAATGTGATTCCATTTACGTAAACGAAAAAAGAGGTATTACCAAACTACTGCGAAACCCAGTTCTTTGGAGTGGTGAAAGTCAAATGATTGGAGACACTATTCATATTTTATCTGATACGCTCACAGATAAACTTGATACTTTAAAGGTTTTCAACAATGCATTTTTGGTGCAAAAAGACAGCATGGGCTTTAATCAGGTGAAAGGAGAGCGGCTTATCGGGCTTTTCACTGACAACGAGTTGGACACCGTAAATATCAATAAGAATACACAGGTAATCTATTACTCTCGAAATGATAAAGAAGAATTAGTCGGTATCAACAATACCGTTTCCAGCTCTATTCAGATGTATTTGAAAGACCAAGAGATTACTGGAATACGCTTTATAAATAAAGCAGCTGGAAAAGTATATCCACCCTCCATGCTTCCTGAAAACGCAAGGCTTCTACCCGGTTTTCTATGGCGTGGCGATGAGCGATTAAAAAGTGTTGAAGATTTATTTAAAGGAAAGCCAGCACCAGTACTTCCCAAGATAACGGGGATTCCACTTCCAGAAGATGAAGGTGAGTTTTTTGAAGATATTCCCGAAGATGAGGTCCAACTACCAAAAGAATCAAAACTCTCTCCAAAAGACCTACAAAACCGACCCGACGACCCAAAACCTGAAACCAATCCCCCAACTCCCGAAGGGGGCTAAGGATGTGGTCAATGTTCAATGGAAAATTAAAAACAACTTGGCTACTTGGCGTGCATTTTCTTATCACAAAGTTGCTAAGAATTAAGGGAAAACATTTCTCTGTGTCCTCTGTGCCTTTGTGGTGAAAAAAGTGTTCAGTATTAAGGAAAGCTCAACCTCCAAACCATAAACAATAATCTCTTAACTTTGAGCGATGATTCATCAGGCAAAAAGTTTTATCAAATTTGTTCGTCTCTCTAAAAACAAACACGGGGTACACTCCCCTTTTGTGTATGATTTGGTGACTAAATGTTTTAACGATAAAACCAAATACCCCGAATATCAAACTTTAAAATCATACCGAAAGAATTTACAAGCCGATTCCTCCACCATTGAAATGAAAGATTTTGGTCAAGGGTCACGTGTCTTTAAAGGAACCGCCAGAAAGGTTGCTGCCGTCACAAAAAACGCCGGCTTGAAAAAGAAACGCCAAAAGCTACTCTTGCGACTAGGATATTACTTTATGTCTGAAAATATGTTGGAGCTAGGTACCTCTCTCGGTCTGGGAACTATCGCCTTATCACTTTCAAACAAATATGCGTTTGTAAACACCGTAGAAGGCTGCCCAAATACCGCGAAAAAGACTGGGGAATATTTTAAAGAATTCAACTTAAAAAACATTGAGATTCATCAAGAAACTTTCAAGGAGTATCTTTCCACGCACTCTGATGAAAAATATGATCTAATCTTTATTGATGGCGACCACAATGGCGAAAGAACTTTGGGTTATTTCAATTCACTTTTAAACAACGTTCATAACGACTCTCTTATCATTTTTGATGATATTTACTGGAGTAAAGACATGACCTCGGCTTGGCAGAAAATAATCGCAAATGAAAAAGTGACGGTGAGCATCGACACTTTTCAATGGGGAATCGTGTTTTTTAGAAAAGAACAACCAAAGCAGCATTTTACGATAAGGGTTTAGTGGTCAGTAGTCAGTAAAAATCAAAAAATCTTTGTGTCTTCGCGGCTTTGCGCGCAATTTTTTCTCAGAAAGTTGCTGAGAATTTGACTTTTAGGCTTTGTTATTTATTTAACCTTTGGTATTTGGTATTTGGGTTTTGTCATTTGGAATTTGTTTCTACTTTGTAACATGAACACTATATTTGCGTCTTATCAATACTGATAAATTAAAAGAATCCTTTTTAAGGTAATCTGAGGCTTATGGATTTAGTAATTAAAATTCGAAATATCACACGAGACTTTCCGCTTGGACAGGAAATAGTCAAAGTTTTAAAAGGAATCGATCTAGACATTGAGCGTGGTGAATACGTGGCTCTAATGGGACCTTCTGGTTCTGGAAAATCTACACTCATGAACCTTTTGGGGTGTTTGGACACGCCAACTTCTGGCAGTTATGATCTAAATGGCAAGAACGTCAGCAATATGACTGATGACGAACTAGCAGAAATTCGAAACAAAGAAATAGGATTTGTCTTTCAAACCTTTAACCTTCTCCCTCGAACCAGTGCTTTAGAAAATGTTGCCCTCCCAATGATCTATGCAGGAGCTTCTAAAAGTGAACGTATTGAACGCGCAAAGCAAGTTCTAACTGACGTTGGATTAGCAGACCGAATGGACCACAAACCCAACCAACTTTCTGGTGGACAGCGACAACGTGTGGCGGTTGGAAGAGCATTGGTAAACAAACCATCCATCATTTTAGCCGATGAGCCCACGGGAAACCTGGATTCCAAAACTTCAGATGAAATAATGAAGCTTTTTGGAGACATACACAAAGCGGGAAATACAGTAATTTTGGTTACCCACGAAGAGGAAATTGCCGAAAATGCACATCGAATTATCCGCCTACGCGACGGTATGGTAGAAAGCGACACAAAAAAGAAAGTTGACAGTAAGCAGCTGCAGTAGATAGTTGAGAATGTAGAAAATGTTGTTTTAATAAACGTCATTGATGCGCCACAGGCGTACAAAGCAATTTCATAACCCATTTCCTATTCATCTTAAGAATTCCCAACCCTCCCATTTTCTTTGATTGTTAATCCATTATTCTTTAATTTGTACTCTAACAAAACTGTTCATCACAATGTTGAACATTGAACCTTAAATATGAGCTTCACAAATCCCATCGTTTTAATCATTGGCGGAATTCTCCTCTTAGCCATTCTCTATTTTTGGAACAAACGCAATGCTTCCAATCAACGCAAGCGCAGAAACAAAAATTTCCGAAGTAGTTATTACGAACGAAAAAAAGAGCGTGAAAAAGAATAGAATCAGTAGGCTTGCGATTCATCGCGTGCTTCGATAATAACAAAAGTACTTCGTGAATTCCAAGAGTGGTTAGTTGCCAGATGTGAGTTCTCGTTTGTCAGTTGTGGGTGGTTAAGCGCAGGTTGTCTGTTTTTAAAATCCTTCTAAGAAAGTAATATTTCAAATTCGTATTATGTAATTATCCCACATACGTCAAAGCTTTAAACAACATAATTTAATCTATATAAAGTAAGCTTCGATTTCCTTCGTGGCTATTAGGATTTTGATGTTATTTTCAATATTACTTTTCATTTTAATTTTTTGCGTCTTCGTGTCTTTACACGCCTATTTTTATATTAGTAATTCGTAAATTTGGGAACCATAAACCCAAAATGACAAACAGTAAACATGAAAATATACACTAAAACCGGTGATGCAGGTACCACTGCCCTTTTTGGGGGTTCACGTGTGCCAAAGCACAATATGAGAATTGAAAGCTACGGTACTGTAGATGAGCTCAATTCAAACATTGGTATGATACGCAGCCATGAGATTGATACTCACAGCAAAGAAATATTGGTCGGAATTCAACATTGCTTGTTTACCATAGGCTCTACCATGGCCACAGACCCAAAAAAGGCCGTTCTTAAAAGTGGTAAAGACCGACTAAATATTCCAAAAATCGATGAGGAAGACATTACGCTTCTGGAGACCGAAATGGATAAGATGAATGAAGAACTGCCGGCACTTACTCATTTTGTGCTTCCTGGTGGAAATACGATTGTGTCATCTTGTCACATAGCGCGTACAGTTTGTCGCCGCGCAGAACGACGTGCAACTCTTTTAAATGAAACTGAACCACTTGAGGAACATGTAATAAAATACTTAAACCGACTATCTGACTATCTCTTTGTGCTGGCACGAAAATTGTCTAAAGATACCAACGCGGAAGAAACGCAATGGATTCCAAAGAAATTGTAATTCTCAAGTTATTGAAATATCTGGAAACAGAACAAAAACAGTGCTTTAGCTTAAATAAGTTATAAACAGCATGAATCACAACTATCTGATTATCAAGGTATAAAAAACGTTCTTTAAAATATAGCAGAAATAATTTGGATTTTACTTGACTTTCTAATCTAAAAAATTACTTTTGCAGAAAATTAAAACCTAAAGTGCTATGTACTGGACATTAGAATTAGCATCGTATTTAAGCGATGCACCCTGGCCCGCAACCAAAGATGAATTGATTGATTACGCGATCAGGACTGGTGCTCCACTAGAAGTAGTGGAAAACCTTCAGGCAATTGAAGACGAAGGCGACTCTTATGACTCTATTGAAGAGATCTGGGCAGATTACCCAACCGACGACGATTATCTTTGGAACGAGGATGAATATTAATCCCATTAATCTTGGGGAAAATTTAAAATAATATAAAAAGTCTCTTAGGAGGCTTTTTTTTGTTTAAAAAGATCACCAGGAATTTACGAATAACTTTTTAAATACAATTGCTCTATTCGGGACCAAACAAACTAAAATTGACAAAATAGTGCTGCCTAGCAACACTCCAAAACAAGCAAAGCGTTTGAAAGCGCTTGAACAAAATATATAATCATGGGAATATTAGATAACGTAATTAAAATTTTTGTAGGCGACAAATCAAAAAAAGATCTTGGTCAAATGCAACCACTGGTAAATGAAGTAAAAGAACACGAAGCAGCCCTTGAAAAACTCTCCCACGATGAGCTTCGTGCAAAATCAGATTACTTTCGAAATATAATAAAAGAAGACCAAAAGGAAGTTCAAGATCAAATTGATGCCCTCGAAAAACAATCTGAAGAAGAGCAAGACATCAATAAGAAAGAAGAGTTCTACAACCAGATTGACAAATTAAAGGACGATCGCTACGAAATTGAAAAAGCGACACTTAAAAAAATACTTCCGGAAGCCTTTGCCGTAATGAAAGAAACAGCAAAACGCTTTAAAAACAATGAAACTATTACAGTTACCGCTAGTCCTTTTGACCGCGAAATTTCCGCAGAAAAAGACTACGTATCTCTAGACGATGATAAAGCTACTTGGCAAAACTCTTGGGATGCCGCAGGAAAACCAATCACCTGGGATATGGTTCACTATGATGTACAGCTCATTGGAGGTGTAGTGCTTCACGAAGGAAAAGTTGCCGAAATGCAGACAGGTGAAGGTAAAACATTGGTGGCTACCTTGCCGATGTACCTAAACGCTTTAGCAGGAAATGGTGTACACCTAGTTACAGTGAACGACTACCTTGCAAGACGTGATAGCGCTTGGATGGCTCCTTTGTTTGAGTTCCACGGAATGACCGTAGATTGTATAGACAATCACCGTCCAAACTCTGCAGCACGTAGAAAAGCTTATTTATCTGATATTACATACGGGACCAATAACGAATTTGGTTTTGATTACTTACGTGATAATATGGCACATTCGCCAGACGATCTTGTGCAACGTCCCCACCACTACGCAATTGTGGATGAGGTGGATTCGGTTTTAATTGATGATGCACGTACACCGCTTATTATTTCAGGACCCGTTCCTGAAGGTGACCGCCACGAGTTTAACGATCTAAAACCAAAAATCAGCGATATTGTTTCTGTTCAGAAAAAGTATTTAACGGGTGTTTTAGCGGAAGCCAAAAAACTTATAAAAGAAGGCGACCACAAAGAAGGTGGATTCCAATTACTACGTGTTTTCCGTGGTTTACCAAAAAACAAAGCACTGATAAAATATCTTTCAGAAGAAGGTATAAAACAAATTCTTCAGAAAACCGAAAACCATTATATGAGCGATAACAATCGCGAAATGCCAAAGGTTGATGCAGAGCTCTATTTTGTAATTGATGAAAAAAACAACCAGATAGAGCTTTCCGATAAGGGAGTAGAATATCTTTCTGGTGAAGGCGATCCGGATTTTTTCGTAATGCCAGAAATTGGAGCTGAGATTGCTAAGATTGAAGAAAAAGGACTTCCTACCGAGGAAGAAGTTGCAGAAAAAGAAGAGCTTTTTCGTGATTTCTCCTTAAAAAGTGAACGTATCCACACTATGAGTCAACTTTTAAAAGCTTATACGCTTTTTGAAAAAGACGACCAATATGTGGTGATGGATAATAAAGTTATGATTGTAGATGAGCAGACCGGACGTATTATGGACGGTCGTCGTTACAGTGATGGGCTTCACCAAGCAATTGAGGCAAAAGAGGACGTTAAAATTGAAGCATTAACCCAAACTTTTGCGACGGTTACGCTTCAGAATTATTTTAGAATGTACCGCAAACTTTCGGGGATGACAGGTACAGCGGTAACAGAAGCAGGTGAGCTTTGGGAAATCTATAAACTTGATGTGGTAGAAATTCCTACCAACCGACCAATTGCACGATTTGACCGTGAGGACAAAATTTACAAAACAAAGCGCGAAAAATATAATGCCGTTGGGGAAGAAGTTGTAGCTCTTTCGAAAGCTGGAAGGCCTGTACTTATTGGTACTACTTCCGTAGAGATTTCAGAGCTATTAAGCCGGATGTTGAGTATTCAAAATATTCCGCACAACGTTTTGAACGCGAAACTCCACAAACGCGAGGCAGATATTGTTGCCGAAGCAGGAAAAAGCGGAATCGTAACTATAGCCACAAACATGGCGGGTCGTGGTACTGATATTAAATTGAGCAAAGAAGTAAAAGATGCCGGCGGACTTGCAATTGTGGGTACAGAGCGGCATGATTCACGACGCGTTGACAGACAGTTGCGCGGTCGTAGCGGTCGTCAAGGAGATCCAGGAAGCTCGCAGTTCTATGTGTCATTGGAAGACAACTTGATGCGCCTCTTCGGAAGCGAGCGAATTGCGAAAATGATGGATAAAATGGGCTTAAAGGAAGGCGAAGTGATACAACACAGCATGATTTCAAAATCTATTGAGCGCGCACAGAAAAAAGTAGAAGAAAACAACTTTGGAATTCGTAAGCGTTTACTGGAGTATGATGACGTAATGAATGCACAGCGTGAAGTTGTTTATAAACGTCGTTATAACGCATTGTTTGGAAATCGTCTTCGTGTAGACATTGCAAATATGATTTTTGATACTTCTGAAGTAATTGCGGAAAGCAATAAAATGGCTCAGGATTATAAGAATTTTGAATTTGAATTGATCCGTTTCTTTTCTATGAGTTCTCCAATTACCAAAAAGGAATTTGAGAAAATGGACGCCCTGGAAATTGCTGGAAAAATTTACAAAGCTGCGTATGTGCACTATCAGAACAAAATGGAGCGCAATGCCGAAATGGCTTTCCCGGTAATCAAAAACGTTTACGAAACACAAAAGGATAAATACAAGCGTATTTTAGTGCCATTTACCGATGGCGTTAAAACTCTAAACGTTGCCACAGATCTTGAAAAAGCATACGAAACTGAAGGAAAGCAATTAGTCAACGATTTTGAGAAAAATATCACCTTAGCTATTATAGATGACGCTTGGAAAACGCACTTGCGTAAAATGGACGAGTTGAAACAATCTGTTCAACTTGCCGTACACGAGCAGAAAGATCCATTGCTAATCTATAAGTTTGAAGCTTTTGAACTTTTTAAGGCAATGATCGAAAAGGTAAATAAAGATGTAGTTTCATTCCTTTTCAAAGGAGAATTACCATTGGAGAATCAGGAGCAAATTCAAGAAGCACGTGAGGTTAAGCGTAAGGATAACCTAAGCGAGCAAAAAGAAGAGATTCCTAATATGGATGAGCGTGCTGCAGAATCCCGTGCCGCCGGAAATACGCAACCACAACGCCAGCAGGTAACGGAAACCATTACCCGTGAACGTCCAAAAATTAACCGTAATGATAAAGTGACTATCAAACACGTTATGAGCGGAGAAAACAAAACGATGAAGTTTAAACAAGCAATCCCAATGCTTGATAAGGGGGATTGGGTTTTGGTGGATGAGTAAGATGAAGGTTTAGATTTTAAACATTTTTAGAATAGGAAAATAAATCCCGTAGTATCTGCTTCGGGATTTATTTTTTCAAATTCAAAAAATCAAATTTTATACCTCTTACACGCGAAACTACTTCTTAAGTACTGAAAATTCAAAATTAGGGAGGTAGAAATGTTAAATTTAATATGTAGAGTGCTGATTACTATCAAATTAGATATAATCATCTTATTTAATTTTGTTTGAACTTTATATTTTCCATATATTGAAGATTACCGCGAAAGACGGAACAACAGTTATTAACACGTTAATATTGAAAAAATGAAGACAAACTTGATTTTAAAATCCTTAATAATATTTACCCTATTATTATCCAGTTGTAATAAGGACGATGACAATAAAAACGGGGATCAAGATTGTATAAAGGATGAAAACTTTTTTGAGGCGCAATTTGATGGACAAACTATGGAACCATTTTATGTTCAGGGGGGGGGATTTGGATTATATACTTTGAACTTACAAAGGTGTTCACCTGCTGACAATTCCTGGATATTATCAATAAACACAGAAAATGGTCTAAATCTCTATCTTTATCTTGTAGATATTATGGAAATTGGAAATTATTCAACTACAATAGGTGATCCGGGCCATACTTCAATCTCTTGTGCTGAAGTAACTTCACTGTTTATCGAAGATGAAGCCAGCAACACTTATACCTATATAAGTTCCTCCAATGGAACTATTGAAGTTACCGCGTATGACAGTGGGTATGGGATATTGGTGGGCACCTTTACCGCTGAAATGGTAAGCTCTGTCGATCCCGCTGTAAAGAAGACCATAACGGGGGAGTTCAACCTCAATAAATCTACCTTAGATAATACCAAAAGACC
This sequence comes from Aequorivita sp., assembly GCA_052105975.1. Classification (GTDB taxonomy): domain Bacteria; phylum Bacteroidota; class Bacteroidia; order Flavobacteriales; family Flavobacteriaceae; genus Aequorivita. The sequence continues at coordinate 120,920 of JBQEAY010000003.1, forward strand.
ATGCTGGCTGTAAGATAATCTTTCCGGGCTACCAATTTCCTATTCTTGACAAGGGCGATTGGGTTTTGGTGGATGAATAAAACTTTTAACGTAGGACGGAATGACTTAGGACGTAAGACTACTTAATTTAAGAGTTTTATAGTTTTCAAAAAGTTTATAATCCCGAAGCTGCTGCTTCGGGATTTTTCACTAAAAAAAGCTACCTTTAATCGAAATTGAACGAAGACCTTGTTCAATACAAAACTGCTATGAAAAAAATATATATTGAACTTAAATGGGCTGTAATATTCACCATTGCGATTCTATGCTGGATGTTGCTTGAAAAAACTATGGGTTGGCACGAGGAGCAAATCGTGGATCGTTACTGGTTTACATTATTCTTTGTCCCTTTCGCATTGCTGCTCTATTTATCGGCCATGCGCGAAAAAAGAAGAAGAGTGTACGATAGAAAAATGACCTGGTTACAAGGTTTTATTTCGGGTGTAATTCTCACGATTTTTATCGCCTTGCTTTCTCCCTTAGCGCAATACATTTCACACAATTATATTACCACGGAATACTTCAATACGGTGGCAGAACATTCTGTTACAAACGACCTAATGACAAAAACCTTGGCGAATGACTTATTAAACATAAACAATTACATCTTGCAATCTTTTTTTGGAGCACTAGGCCTTGGAATTCCAACAGCAGCTATTGTTGCATTTTTTGTTCGGAAGAAATAATCTCTAGCATTTTTGAAAACTGTAACTTTGTTCTGAGCTCGTTGGGCTAGTATTTTATTAAACTATGCAGTTTTTATTTAAATTATGGATTCTTTTTCTTTTTCCTTTGGCAGCTCCTGCACAAGAAAACACCGCTATTAAAGACCTCTTAAAAGAAGCGAAAGCAAAACGTTACTACCAGCCCACGCAATCGGGTAAAATAGCAGAATACATATTAAATCAAAATGGAAGTAAAGCGATAAATGTCGAAGCACAGCTTTTATTAGCACAAAGTTTTTACGTGCGCGGCAATTACAACGAAGCTTCAAAAAATGCGTTGGAAGCTAAAAGATTGGCAGATAAAGCAACTGATATCCACTTAAAAGTGAAAAGTGATATTTTCGCAATCTTTATGATGCGGAAATTGGGGCTAGAAACGGTTGCTTTAAATTATTCGGAAGAACTTAGAACCTTGGAAAATAAAATTCAGGACAAAAGAATAATTAGCCGGATTTTGGGAAAAATGAAACAGGATAGCGCTCTAGTTAATTTCCAGGAAGGGAATTTCTTAGAAGCCAAAAAGTTACTTCAAGAAGCAAAAACTTTCTTTTTAAAAATCGAGGATACCCTTGCTAATCAGGAAATTGACATTGCATCTGCTGAAATTTATTTAAAAACTAATCAATTAGATTCTATTAAAATATCTTTAGCTAAGATCCTTGAGAATAAAGAAGAGGAAAGTTTTCAGAATCTTCAAGCCTTGACCGTTTTAGGAACTCTTTATTTCAATAAAAAAAACTACATTAAATCATCGGAGATTTTTCTGAAGGCATTGGCCATTTCTCTTAAACTTCCCAATAAACAATATGAGAACAAATGCTTACAAGCATTGACTACTAACTATTTAGCTTTAGAAGATACAAAAAGATTCTACTCGTACAAACAAAGAGCGAACCTAAGTGCAACCGAAATGGAAGCCGATAAAAATTTGGCAATCAATTCGGTCTATAATTTTATAAATAGCTCTCAAAAGCAATTTTCAAAGAACAGACTTCACAAAGGGTATCTGTGGATTTATATTTCGGGAGGTTTTTTTCTGATATTGTTTATTACAGGTATAATTGTAAACTACCTATACCTTTCCAAAACCAAGGAATACCATGCAATTTGGAAATATGTACAACCAAAAGAACCAATCATAGCATCCAATCTCCCAAGAGAAACACTTGAAAAAAGTTCTATTGTTCCCGAAGAGATAGAAGCTGCTCTACTGCAAAAGCTCAAAAAATTTGAAGCTGGAAAAAAATTCACCAATCAAGATATGAGTATTGCGTTGTTAGCCTCACAGTTTGATACAAATACTAAATATCTATCTGAGGTAATAAATCGTCAAAAGGGGAAAAACTTCAACAGTTATATTAATGAACTTAGAATAAATTATATTATTGAAAAATTAAAAACATACCCTATTTATTTTAATTATAAAGTAAGTTATCTGGCCAAAGAGTGCGGATTTTCATCGCACAGCAGTTTTGCCACGGTTTTTAAATCGGTTACAGGAATTTCACCCAGCAAGTTTATGGAACTCCTTCAACAAAGACAGGAAACGGCATGAAAAAACACAAAACATATCAGATTGCCTTGATTACTCTTTTTTGCTGTTTTACGACCGTAGTCTTTTCGCAAAAGGACTTGGACAGTACTATAAATAAAGCTTATATAAAGGTTTTCGAAAACCCTTCAGAAGTAATAGAGTCTGGCAAGATCATTTTCGAAAAAGCAACTTCACCGGAGACAAAATCAAAGGCATTGATGTTGGTTTCTGCGGCATATCTTTCAAAACGCGAAAACGAAAAATCACTTCAATATTCCCTTAAGGCTCAGCAATATATTAAAGAGATTAGCGATACAAAATCTAAAATGGATATTTTTAATGCCATGGGGATGCAATATCAGCAATTGCATATTTATGACAAGGCCATTGAATATTTAGATGAAGCATTGCGGCTTGCAGAAAAATCGTCCAACAAAGATTCTCTTTTCGGAATTATGGGTTACAATTATGCCATTCGTGGATTTATTTATCGCGAACAGATGAGTTGCGAGATTGCGTTAAATTATCTAGACAAAGCAATTGCCCAATACAAAAAAAAACTTGCAAACAAGACGATGAACGCCAACCTCAGCATACTAACCTACAATAAAGGGAATTGCCTGTTACAGATTTCCCAGATTGATTCGGCGAGAGCAAATTTTCAAAAATCCATAGAATATGCACAGGCTATAAGTGCCAATAGTCTATTTGCCTTTGCTAAAAAAGGCTTAAGTGAGGTATTTACTGCAGAGGGAAAATACGAACAAGCAATTCAAGAATTAAAGGAAGCCGAAAAAGCATCTGTCAGTGTAGGCGATTTAATATTAAACCATAGTATTTATAAAAATTTTTCTGACAATTACTTAGCCTTGGGAGATCGAGAATTGTATAAAACATATTTCCGCAAATATCTGAACGTACAAAAACAGATAAATGAAAAGGAACAAAAAACTATAAACAATTCCATTAACAATCTAATTGATGACATTAAAATAAAGACTAACAACGAACTTTCCAAACTAAGAAAAATCCAATGGACTTTTTTACTATTTTCTATAATTATACTTTTCATTGTGGGTAGTCTAGCGTTCAAAAATCGCAATAAATACAGAAAAGCGAAGGTTAGATTAGAAACTATGAAGCAAAAATCACAATTTAAATCTTAGAACATAACACCAAGTATGTCAAAACTTTGCGTTATTTTTAAGCTTTCAAAATTCGTGAATTTGAAAAGGCCTCTCCTTTTATTAAGGTAATATATTACATACTTTCGACCTCAGATAATATTAATCCTTTTAAATTTGAACCAATGAAAAAAATTACCTATTTACTTAAATGTTGCTTTGCCGTTTGTATTCTAATAGGTGGTACCGCCATGAATGCTCAAGTTGAATTTAGACAACTTACAGGTTTTGGAACGCGCTTTAATGATGTTAATGATTCCGGACTTGGCATTACACAAAGCCAATATTACGATTTCGCAACTGGTGAGCTTACAAATATGGAACCTGAGGCAACTGGTTTGAGTGCTATTAATAACAATGGAGATGTGTCTGGGAATATGTATTTTGATGAACCTAATGGTATCATGCAACCTGCAGTAAAAAAAGATGGTTTATGGATCCCCATAGGTTGGTTCCCTGGCTCCGATCCTGCCGATTCGGGATTTACAACTTATGGCATATCATCAAACGGTAAATACGTAACTGGTCAAATGTCTGATGGTTGTTGCGATTATGGTACTTTTCTTTATGACACTGAAACCGAGGAATTATTTGAGATTTTTGACAGTAATTCTGATGCCATTACAGGATATGCTGTTTCCAATGAAGGGATCATGGCCGGCTGGTGGGATGAGTTGGGAGGTGGAACAGTACGTCTGCCTGCATATTTTGATAAAAACGGAAATTTAAATTTAATTCCCGATGAACAATCTTCCACCTATGGGGAAGTATCGGATATGAATGACAACGGTTTAATAGTAGGAAATTTTGACAATAAACCTTTTATCTTTGACTCCTTAACAGAAACGTTTACAACTTTTGATGCACCCCAAGGAAATGGTGCGACTTTTACGGATATTTCAAACACTGGTGTTGCAATAGGCTACGAGAACACAGATTTTCAGGTTCGGGAGGCAATCATCTATCATCCAAATCTAGGCCCTCAACCTTTATTTCTTAAAGATGTACTATCAGATTTGGGGATTGACATAGACACCCCAGATGGAATGTTGGGTACAGCCTACAAAATCTCTGATGATGGCAATTACGTTGTTGGATGGTTAAATGGCCCACCAATGTTTGCCGAAGGATGGATAGTTTATTTAGATGATATGATTGTGTTGGGAACCCAAGATGTTTCACAAAACACAGTGTCTTTCTTTCCAAACCCTGTTGAAAACATACTTCATCTAAACTCAAAAGAAGCGATTGATTCTGTAAGTGTTTACACGATTACAGGTCAACTAGTTTCAAACATTACTCATAGTGAAAATAAAACTGAATTGAATCTTTCAAGCTTAGCCACTGGCGTGTACTTAGTAAAAGTAACTAGCAATGGCAGTGTAGAAAATTTAAAAGTAGTGAAGCAATAACTAGACTCCCTAATTTTATGCACTAAGGTGCAAGCCCCTTTTCATATTTTGGAAAGGGGTTTTGTCATTGCGAGCTTAGCGAAGCAATCTCACAAGGCGAAGCAAAGCAATTATTGAAGCGAAACATTACTATAAGTAGAATTAATCGTAATTGTTTTATTAGAGCCACTATTTTGATTAAACCCTTTCACCAAAACCCTATCCGCGTTTTTAGATTCTTTAAGTTGAAGTGTTTTTGGAAATTTTAAAGTAGATTTTTTTCCGTTGAAATAAAAAGAAAACGCACCAACTGGCACTTTTACTCTTGCGTCGGTATTTTCTAAATTTATATCCAAAGTTTCGAAACCATCAGAAATTTTATCAATCCTTAAATCTCCAAACGAGCCAGAAAGAAAGGCTTGTTTGGTAATATTACCTATGCGAACATCACTGGAATTGGCTGACAGGCTTAGGTTTTGTACATTTTCAATGGAGCAATTATCAACATACTTCACATTTAGCGAACCTTGTTTCCAAGTGTTCACAACAACTGAAGCATAAGAAGCATTGATGGAGGTCTGTCCTCCATCAATGCTGTTTGCTTTAAAAGGTGTGTAATCCAAATTAGCGCGCACATTGTTTGCATCTGCCATCTTTAAATTGCCGTGACGAATGTTTACATTGGTTTTTGTGTTTTTTGGCATCCTGATTATAATTGTTTTTTTGCCTTTTCCGCCACTTGATTTATCACTTCGGCTACCTTGAATAACAATAGAAGTACCGTTTGGGCTTTTGGTTACAGTTTTTGTGTAATTGCTGTTTTCATCCTCATTGTCCTCATCAAATTGGTCTGCCCAAGCCTCCATTTTTTTTCCGAATTGTTCACCCCAAGCTTCCATGCGCTTTCCGTAGGCTTCGCCCCAAGCATCCATTCTTTTGCCATAAGCCACACCAATGCTATCGGTTCTTTTATCGTCCCACGAATCTTCAAAACTTTCGCCCCATTTCTCCATCTTTTTTTGAAAATCCTTTCCAAATTTCTTATCCATTTGTGCCTCAAACTTTTTCATATAACCCTTTTCATCTTTTTGATAGGCTTCATAATCAAATTGAACGTTACCCAGGTTTTCCAATAAATCGTCTGGAAGGGGCGGTACTCTTACGTTTTGAATCATAGGCATAATCATATTTTCCATTAAAGGCCCAATAAAATCCAATGCTGGCATATCATTCATTGCGAAACTTTGGTTTCCAGAGTCAGAACTAATGTCTATTTTTTTACTGTTTCCTGTAATATTGAGATTCCAGTTTTTCATTAAACCCTGCTTTTCATTTTCTGAAAGCTTTTCGCCATCAATATAGGCTTCCACCTCTACTTTGTCTTTGTTCCAAGTTTCAAAAATGATGTTCGTATAGGAAGTATTCACGGAAACCTCAACATTATCCATAACCTTAAAGCTTTCAAGATAAATGTTCTGTGAATGGGAAAATGTACTTATTAGCAACAACAAAAACGTTGTTTTACGACTGAATAGCTTTAAAATCTTCATTATTTTGAGTTTTAAGTTCTTTTAGTTTATTTTTTAGTTTGAACAACAAATCCAAACGCAACTTCAAATTATCTATCAAGGCAGTTACAGTAGTTTCGGTTGGACCAACCTTGGCCAATTCAACATTCAGGGAAGTATATTCCTTATCCAACTCTGCAAGTCTTTGCATATAACCATCTACCAAATCTCTGTTTTCCTCATTGATTTTTAATGACGCCAACTGCACATTAATCCCTGTCATATAATATTCCTCCACTTTTTTTAAGTCTGGCGAAATATCTGCCAATGTAAGTTTTGGTGTTTCACTGTTTTCAACCTTTTCCGAACCTGTAACTACTACAGACTTATTAGTATCTGTATTAATATTTGAATCGGAATTAGTCAATTGTTGATATCCAAAGAAACTTACAGCAAGAAGTACCACAAACATCGCTGCCATTTTTAACCATGATCTTGATTTGTGCGTGTTAATTTTTCTTACTGGCGTATCTTCCGGAAGGTTTTCAGGAAAAGCCTTTTCTAATTTCGCCTCAAAACGTGCCTCGTGCCCTTCCGGAAGTTTCGAAGATTCCGAGCTGTAGTTTTTAAACATATTTTTAAGATCCCGTGCCATAGCGCAAGTGTTTTAGTTTCTCCTTTAATTTTGTTTTCCCCCGATGTAAGTAGGTTCTGGAAGCATTTTCTGAAATATTCATTATTTCTGAAATTTCCTGATGGTCATAGCCTTCCAATAAATACAATTTTACCGTTGTCTTATAATTGATAGACAATTCTTCTATAGCAGCTAAGACTTCTGGAATTGTTGTTTCATCTGCAATGGGCCAATCATCACCTGAATCGACAATAGTAAAGATTTCCTCATTTAAGGATTGTAATTCCATTTTGGTTGCTTTTATGGTATCCAAACATGTGTTGATAACAATCCGCTTCATCCAAGCCCCAAAAGTGACTTCTCCATTAAATTGGCTCAGTTTTTGAAATGCTTTTATAAAAGCTTCCTGCATTGCATCTTCTGCCGCAGCGGTGTCCTTTAAATATCTTTTGGCTATGACAAACATGCCTTGGCTATATTTTCCGTAAAGCGTCATTTGCGCCTTTCGGTTGCATTGTTTGCATTGCTCGATAAGAAGTGAATCGGACAAGTTTGATGTTTTTTTGGTTGCTGTTCTCTTAAGAGACGACAAGAAACGCAAGATGTTGCAGTATAACTTGACTTTTTTTGAAATATTTGAGAATTAGAATTTTTAATCAACCAATTTTATAGTAACTTTGGTTAAATCATACGATTATGGAAAAGAAATACGCAGATTTTGATAAGTTGAACCGCTTGCTTGTGGCATGCTTTGAAGCAGAAAAATTGTATTACAATGCTGCACAAGATGCACACACAACAGATTTAAAACGCTTTTTGAATTATATGGCTGTGGAACGTAACCGCATGAGCCACGATATCTCTAATGAACTTCATTCCCGAGATATTGAACCACTAAAAACAGATTCTGATAAAGGAAATCTAGATCGCACTTGGCAGGAAGTTAAAGAAGCCTTAGAGCACTTTGATGCAGATGCTATTGTAAACTCATGTATAAGTCGCGACAAACACAACATCAAGAGATATGACGAGCTTTTGGAACGTCGGGAACTCCCTGATGATATCCTTGAGCTTTTAGAGAAACATAAATACCAACTACAGTGGTACGCTAAGCAGGCTGCGCAACAAACCAAGAAAAACCCTTTTGTTGAAAAAAAGGAGGAAAAGAAAGAAGAGCCACCAAAAGAAGATGAACACGGTAAGGTGATAAAGCTTAAAGCGATATAAATAAAAAAGCCCTGAAGTTCAGGGCTTTTTTCAGTTTTGACTTTCTTGGGGATTTTATTCGTCCAAAAGTAGGTTTAAAGTCACTGTTATATTGTCTCGTGTGGCTCTTGAGTAAGGGCAAACTTCATGAGCTTTGTTTACTAGATCTTCCCCAGTTTCTACATCCACTCCTGGCAAATAGCAATCTAAAATTGCTTTTAGCTGCAAATTACCTTGTTCGGTCTTTCCAATTTCAATATTAGCAGTTACGCTCATATTGTCACCCAGTTTCACCTCTTTACTTTCGGCTACCATTTGAATTGCTCCACCAAAACAAGCTGCGTAGGCACTACCAAAAAGTTGTTCTGGATTAGTACCTTTTCCACCGTCGCCTCCCAAGCCTTTGGGAACAGAAAGTTCCATATCAATTTTCTTATCGTCCGTGGTTACATGCCCTTTTCTGCCGCCTACCGCTGTGGATGAAGCTTCATATAATTTTTTCATTTTTGTATGGGTTTTAAATTTATTAAATTTCAAGATACTATGTTAAACCCGTTTTTAAAAGAACATATTCATAAATTTGTCCTAAATTCACGCTGTGACTAAAAAGAGAGAAAATAGAAGTGCACTTCACGAAAAGAAAGGAGTTTCGCATCCTGAAACTTTAAACAGGGAAATGATCAAGGCGTTTAGATCTAAGCTGAAAAAAGCGCCTTCTACTAAAGAATTGATAGAAGATATCCTTCAAAAAGACCAGACTGCTCTAAGTAGAGCTATTACCATTATTGAAAGTACCGCGCAAAAACATCAACAACAAGCAAGGGAGATTATTGAAAAATGTTTACCACACGCCAACAAATCCATTCGTATTGGTATAACAGGAGTTCCGGGGGTTGGTAAGAGTACTTTTATTGAGAGCCTCGGAAAATTATTAATTACTGAAGGAAAAAAAGTGGCAGTACTTACTGTAGATCCAAGTAGTAGCATCAGTAAAGGCAGCATTCTGGGTGACAAAACCCGAATGGAGGAGCTGGTAAAGGAAAAAAATGCGTTTATCCGCCCTTCAGCTAGTGGAGATACTTTGGGAGGTGTAGCAAGAAAAACTAGGGAAACCATTATCCTTTGTGAAGCAGCTGGCTTTGATGTAATCCTTATTGAAACCGTTGGTGTAGGCCAAAGCGAAACTGCCGTCCACTCCATGACAGATTTCTTCTTATTGCTAAAACTTGCCGGTGCTGGCGATGAATTGCAAGGAATAAAACGTGGAATTATGGAAATGGCAGATTCTATTGTAATCAACAAAGCTGATGGCGACAATAAAAAGGCCGCTAAACTCGCCAAAAACGAATTTAACCGCGCACTCCATCTCTACCCAGCCAAGGAAAGTAATTGGGCTCCTAAAACACTTTTATGTAGTGCAATCAACAATGAAGGTATTCCTGAAATTTGGGAAGTTGTTTCAAATTACTTCGAAACAACACAAAACAATGGATATTTTCAGTACAAGAGAAAAGAACAAAATAAGTTCTGGTTAAAGCAGACTATTGAAAGTAGATTGAAAAGCGAATTTTATGCCAATCCTTCAGTGAAAGTAGAATTGGAAATTCAGTTAAAAGCCTTAGATGATAACAGAACAACACCTTTTGAAGCTGCTGAAAAGCTATTAAAGCTTAAATAGAGCTATTCAAGGCTCTTTTTAAACCAATATACCTGTGCTTCCAAACCTCCGCGTAGGTTTGTTTTTGGATTGTAGTCCAACAATTTTCTAGCCTTATCAATATTGGCCTTGGTACGCGATTGATCACCAGCGCGAGCCGGCTTTTTTTCAATGGTTATTTTTGTCTTGAGAATGGCTTCAACCGTTTCTATTCCCTCTGCCGTAGTACATTCCGTTTCGGTTCCTAAATTAAAAATTTCTCCATCACAAACATCTTCCTTTCCTATCACGCTAACAATTCCGTCCACAATATCTTGGACGTATGTAAAACTACGAAGATGCTTCTCACTACCTTCAAAAAGGGGAAATGGCTTTTTATTAAGGCCACAATCAATCAAGCGAGTGTATAGTTTATCAGGCCTTTCTCTTGGTCCATAAACTGAAAACAATCGCAAAGAGGTTGCTTGTAATTTATTTTCTCGGCTTTTTGCCAGTGCTAATTGCTCTGCAGCAAGTTTTGTTACCCCATACCAAGAAGCTGGTTTTGGCGGTACACTTTCAGCAAAAGTAGCTTCCAAACCGTATATCGAAGAAGTAGCAATATTTACAAAAAATGGTTTCTTCTCTAGACTTTCAGCAAACTCTAATAATCGCTGAGTAGCTAAAATATTATTGCTGAAATAATCTTCAAAAGTAGAAGTATTGGAAATACCGGGATGTGCCGAGAAATGGAAAATATAATCTAGGTCTTTCGGAAGCTTTTCTATTAAATCATCAGTTCGCAAATCGACTTTAAGAACTTCAATTTCATTTTCAGCTAATGCTTTTGCATTTAACTGCTTCAATTGTAGGTCGTAATAAGGTGAAAAATTATCAACACCAATAACATCATGATCTATTATCCTCAGTCTTTCTGCAGTATGTGAACCGATAAATCCGGCGGCTCCCGTAACAAGTATTTTCATTAAGTATAATTTTGAATCAAAGTCAATCCCCATTTTTTAGGGTAAAAAAGAACCACAAGAAATCAATCAGATACATTTAACCTTATTCTTTTTCGAGTTCAATTTCATTTTCGATTTCAATTTCTTCCGATAGCAATCGGAATCGTTTCCATTTCCCCCGCAAAATAACATCTTTTTCAAGTAATCACTTTCAAAATTTCAGATTTTCCACTCATTTGCGACAATTACTTTTAAACCGACAATCATCTCAACTAAAAAAAATTACTTTTGCAGAAACCTTTTCATTTATATAGATGTACGAATTTACAATCATTGTACCCGTTTATAACGAGGAAGAAAACCTGGAACGAGTAGAAAAGGAACTGTTGGCATACACCAAAGTCGCAACCAAAAGAACTTCTATTTTGTTTGTGAATGATGGCTCTAAAGATAATAGCCAAGCTTTGATTGAAGCTATCTGTAAAAGAAGTGAAGTCTTCCACTTTATTTCCTTTAAAGAAAACCGAGGGTTGAGTGCCGCCATTAAAGCAGGATTTGATACTGTAGAAAGTCCGTTGGTTGGCTATATTGACAGCGATTTACAAACCGATCCGGAAGATTTTAATTTACTACTAGAACATATTGGGGAATACGATTTGGTAACTGGCGTTCGCGCAGATAGAAAAGACAAATTTGTAAAAAATATGTCTTCTAAAATTGCCAATGGAATCCGCCGTGCCTTTACAAGCGACGGCATGGACGATACCGGTTGCCCTTTAAAAGTAATCAAAACAGATTACGCCAAACGAATCCCCATGTTTAAAGGGCTCCATCGCTTTTTGCCTGCCATGATTTTATTGCAAAACGGGAAAATAGTCCAAATTCCTGTAAAACATTTTCCACGAATGGCAGGGACTGCCAAGTTTGGACTTTGGAATCGATTATTTGGACCCTTAATGGACTGTTTCGCCTATCTTTGGATGAAGAAAAAATACATCAACTACGAGATTAAGGGCAAAGGATGAGCGATTGGATTGTTTATGGCATTGGCTTTTTGGCTCAAATTCTTTTCAGCGGAAGGCTTTTGGTGCAATGGATACTTTCCGAAAAAAGCAAACGAATAATTACTCCTTCGGCCTTTTGGAAGCTTAGTTTACTAGCATCATTTCTGCTTTTCGTTTACGGATATTTACGTGACGATTTTGCCATTATGCTCGGCCAGGCACTCACGTATTATATCTACATTCGAAATCTGCAGTTACAAGGGGAGTGGCAGAAATCGCCAAAGTGGATCCAGATTTTTCTTTTGGTCTTTCCTATTTTCATCGTTATTTACGCATATAATAATGGCGAATACGATATAAATCAACTTTTTAACAATGAAAACATCCCTCTTTGGCTGTTGGTTCTAGGGATTGTTTCACAGGTAATTTTTACACTTAGGTTTATTTACCAATGGTTTATTTCTGAAAAAACTAAAACCTCACAATTACCTGTCGGTTTTTGGAGAATGAGCGTCGTGGGAGCATCCCTGATCTTGACCTATGCAATTTTTAGACAAGATCCCGTTCTTTTTGTTGGCCATATTGCTGGCTTAGTTATTTATGTTCGAAATATCTTTATCTGGAAAAAACAGCTTACCTATGAAAGTTGAAAAAAACTATTTATGGCTTCTACTGCTCACCTGCGTTGCTATTTTCTTTGTGAACTTAGATTCACTTCCAGTAAACATTATGGAGGCGCGAAACTTCATTACGGCACGTGAAATGCTAACTGACAAAAATTGGTTGTTAACGACTATAAACGGGGAGCCGCGCTATCAAAAACCACCATTGCCCACTTGGCTAACGGCTTTTTCAGCTGCCATTTTCGGGATAAAAAGTGTTTGGGCACTAAGACTTCCAGCTGCAATATTGTCGCTTATCCTAGTTTTGTTTTCCTATAAATTCGCCAAAAAGCTAACTTCTCAAAAATTGTACGCTTTTATCAGTTCGTTGATAATGGCGACTTCCTTTTATATCGTAGCCTCTGCGCGCGATGGACAGTGGGATATTTACACCCACGGATTTATGATGGTTTGTATTTACCTTTTGTATCTATTCTTCACTAAGGAGGAACACAAATATCAAAATGCGTTCTTAGCTGGACTTTTCTTTAGCTGTTCGTTTTTAAGCAAAGGTCCAGTATCCTTTTACGCCTTACTCCTACCATTTTTGATTGCTTTCGGAATAGTTTATAAGTATAAGAACTTTAAAACCCGCTGGCTGCCACTATTCGGTTTTATAGTTGTAGCAGCAGTATTATCAAGCTGGTGGCATTGGTACACTATAAAATTTGATCCAGCAGCTGCAGAAATAACCAAGAATGAAACTACTAATTGGATCAGCTATGAGACCAAACCATTTTATTATTATTGGAGCTTTTTTACACAAAGTGGGGTTTGGACTATTCCGGCATTTATAGCCCTACTCTACCCTTATTTAAAAAATCGAGTTTTTAATAAGAAAGCATATCTGTTTACTTTTTTGTGGACAATGGCTTCGGTTGTGCTATTATCTATAATCCCGGAGAAAAAATCGAGGTATTTATTGCCGGTACTTATTCCAATGGCACTGAACACTGGGTTCTATATTGAATATCTCTTCCGAAGATTTAAAGAGTTAAAAGATAAGAGGGAAACATTTCCCGTATATTTTAACTTCGGCCTGATTGCTTTAATAGGAATTATATTCCCGATCGGAGGTTATATTTTTCTAAAGGACGGACTTGCTGGAAACTGGATTTGGTTTGTGTTGCTTTCTGCTGCTCTATTTATCATCGCAGTTTTTATCTACCGAAACCTCTTCCGAAGAAATATTGCAACCGTATTTTATTTGACGATTGTATTTATCATTGCTATTATATGGCTCGGACTTCCGCTGAGCAATGCCATAACTAATAACTCAGAGTATAAATCATATTCAGAATTGAATATCTTCGGAAAAAAAGAAGACATAAAAATCTATGAATTCTCTGATATGACGCCAGAGCTCATCTGGGATTATGGCGAAAAGATGGCAATTTTAAAAGTAGGTGATGAAGTCACTATTCCCGAAGAAAATAGATTCGGAGTGATGGTTTCTGAAAATAATCATGAAAACTTTGAGAAGACTTTTTCAAAGTTTGACAAAGAATTTATTGTGCGTTATGATATGAACCCAAAAGGCACTGAAAGCCGAACGCACAAAGACAGACTGTATCGAGATTTATTTATTGTGACAAAGAAATAATCGGAATGTCACCCCGAGCGCAGTCGAGGGGTTTCTTGATTTGAAATTTCGAATTTAAAAAGAGGTTTCGACTACGCTCAACCTGACATCATTTAAGAGTTAAACTTTCGTTGACCCCATTGCTGCAATAAGAAGAAAAGCCAACCTGTTAAACCACCAAAAGCCATTCCTGTAATTACATCCAATGGATAGTGAACACCCAAATAAATTCGGCTATAGCCAGTAATTACTGCCCAAATCAGTAATAAAAACGGTATATATTTATACCATTTTTGAAGGCTCAATCCCAAAAACACTGCTGCAGCCATAGAGCTCGCAGCGTGTGCTGAAAAATATCCGTACCTACCACATCCACCTGCAATAAAACGCATTTGTTCCTTCAACATTGCCACTTGGCAAGGTCTAGGTCTTCTAACACCATATTTAAATAGACTTGCAATCTGGTCGGTCGCAGTAATCATTAACGCAACACAAACAACCACAACGAGTGTTCCTTTTAAACCATAATTTCTATAAATAAGATATAGCAAGAGTACATAAATAGGAATTGACGAAAATTTATGGGTAATAAACAACCATAGTCCATCCCAAGGTTCACTTCCAAGATTATTGAGAAAGAGGAAAAGTTGAGTGTCGTAATTTAGGAGTTGGTCTAGCATTATTTTAGTTCTATTTTAAAAATACAGCTAATTTTTTCACCACAAAAAACACACAAATGTTTTTGCATAATTATTCGTGTATTCGTGGTGGTTAATTAATCGGCATCATACAAAGCAATCTCACGATCGTAAAAATCGTTGGCACCTTGAATCAAACCTTCCGCTTCTGCTTCAAGTTCCTTTTGATCTTCTTTATCAAAATCTTCCAACCATTCTACCTCATCGTCTTCAAGATTGATGATAAAACGTGGAAATTCAGTATGTATTATGAAAATCGCTGTAGGATAATCGCTGTTGTCGCCTAGTAAGTATTTTGGGAAATCCATATATAGAATTATTAATGACTAATTATTAATGACTAATTCTTGTCGAATCAATTTTTTCGAAAGGTAATTAAATCTGATGAATAACATAATCCCACTCGCTGTTAGTCCTGCAAACAAGCCAATCCAAATACCCATACTTTCTAATGAAGTATGCATACTTAAATAGTACGAAACTGGGAAGCCGATCATCCAGTAGGCTATAAATGTGAGCACTGTCGGTATTTTCACATCCTGCATTCCACGCAGTGCTCCAAGAGCAACCACCTGCAAGGCATCGGTAAATTGAAATATAGCCGCAATAATCAACAATTGTGAAGCCAGAATTACTACCTCGTTGTTATCTGCAAACTGAGCAAGATTATCATAATCCAAGAACATTTTCGGCAAATCGTCACTAAAAAGAATAAAACCAGCCACAAACACCAATGACAAAAGAGCAGTAAGTAAAACGATTGAAATTGCAACACGTCGCAATTCCTTGAAGTTCTTTAGGCCTTTTTGATTTCCAACTCGAATCATAGCGGCAACACTAAAACCCATCGCAACCATAAAAGTCATAGAGGAAAGATTTAATGCAATTTGGTTTGCTGCCTGTGCATTTTTACCAAGAATTCCAGAAAGCCAGACTGCGGAAGTAAAAATCCCCACTTCAAAAAACATCTGCATCGCCGAAGGAAAACCAAGGTTTAACAACTTTTTGAGCATTGCTTTACTCAGTGTGAAAATTTTAATTTCAGTGACAAAAAAGCGAGACTTTTCTTTTCTGCTCAACAAATACCAAAGATAGCCCACCATCACAACACGAGAAACCAACGTACCGATTGCAGCGCCAACTACACCCAATTCTGGCGCACCAAATTTCCCAAAGATGAACATATAGTTCAGTAATATATTTACTAAGTTGGCTATAATTGTCGCATACATAGGGAAGCGTGTCATAGACATTCCGTCACTAAACTGTTTAAAGCCTTGAAAAATAATCAAGGGGACTAAAGAAGCTGCCACCAATGTTAAATACGGCATTGCCAAATCTACCACCACAGGCGGCTGGCTCATCACGTACATCAATGGTTTGGCGAACATTACCGTTGCAAAGAGTGCCAAGCCTAATATTATACATAAAAACAAACCGTGTTTAAACGAAGACTTTCCTTTTTCACGATTCCCTTCGCCATCTGCCTCAGCTACCAAAGGAGTTATTGCTGTAGAAAACCCAACGCCAATGCTCATCGCAACAAACATAAAACTATTCCCTAATGAAACAGCTGCAAGTTCAGCACTTCCCAATTGGCCCACCATTATATTATCCACCAAAGCAACCACTTGATGACCAAGCATACCCAAAATCACCGGTGTTGCCAGTTTGGTATTGTATTTGAATTCACGGGTGTAATCTGAAAGAGCCAATATTAAAATTTTTGCGCAAAGATAGTTGTTGGCTCTTTTAGAATAGCTATGTAAGTGAATTAAATCACTCCAAAATTTTCATATTAAACTTATTCATTTTATAAGAGTCTAAATCTCATACATTAATTAAATACTTATTAAATATTGGCAAGACCCACACCAAAATCCATTACCGACAAAAAAGAGAAAACCAGTGTTAAGGACTCTTTTAAAGCCTTAAAAACAATACCTCGTTTTTTTAGAGAAATATTTCGCAGCAGTCCGAAACTTTTCTTACTCAATACAGTAAGCCGACTACTAAACGCTTTTACACCCGTAGTAATTCTTTGGGTGGGGAAAATGATTATTGACGAAATCATTCTCCAAGTTTCTTTAGAAGACAAAGACTTCACTCAACTTTGGAATTATGTGCTTATAGAGTTTTCCCTAGCAATACTTTCAGAATTATTGGGAAGATTAATAAACCTTACCGATGGACTTTTAGGCGACCTCTACTCCAACGATTCCTCTGAAAAAATTATTCGAAAAACCGCCGAACTTACTATCGCCCAACTAGAAGATCCCGAGTTTTATGATAAACTGGAACGCGCCAGAACACAAACCAATAGCAGAGTAGGTTTAATGAGTAACGTCATGGGACAAGCCGAAAGTCTCATCTCGATTGTTACACTGATTGCGGGATTAGTGGTATTTGAGCCTATTTTAATATTGATACTTATACTCAGTATAATTCCATCGTTTATTAACGAAGCAAAATTCAGTAGCACAAGATATTCCTTGGCAAGAAGTTGGACCGCAGAACGCCGCGAATTAGATTACCTCCGTTTTATTGGTGCCAACAACCAAACTGCCAAGGAAGTCAAACTTTTCGGGTTAACCGATTTTATCGCCGAACGTTTTAAGATTCTTTCCGATGATTATTACCAAATGAATAAAAAGCTATCGATAAAACAAAGTCTATACGGTTCATTATTCAATCTTTTAGGCGTACTCAGTTACTACGGGGCCTATGTTTATATTATTCTGAGAGTGCTTACAGGAGTAATTACAATTGGTGAGCTTACCTTCCTTTCTGGATCTTTCAACAGGCTGCGAAACAACCTACAAGGTTTCTTTTCACGTTTTACACGTATTTCTGAAAGTGCGCTCTACCTTCAGGATTATTTTGATTTCTTGGATCTCGATATTGAGCAAACTGCGGAAGCAAAAACTCCTATTCCCAAAACTATTGTAGATGGTTTTCAAGTTAACAATCTACATTTCGGTTATCCTGGCAGTAAAAATGAAGTTCTAAAAGGTATAACTTTCAAAATGAATGCCGGTGAAAAAATGGCCTTCGTTGGACAAAACGGTGCGGGAAAAACTACATTGATAAAACTATTCCTCCGTTTTTACGAACCCACTCAAGGTGAGATCCTCTTGGACGGAATCAACATTAATAAATTTGATGTTGACGAATACCGAAAACGTTTTGGAGTAATTTTTCAAGACTTCTTTAAATATGAATTTACCCTTCGCGAAAATATTGCTGTAGGAAATATTTCTGAAATAGATAATGATGAAACAATAAGCTACGCAGCCAACAAAAGTCTCGCAGAACAAGTAGTGAGTACAATGGAAGATGGCTTAGAACAACGTCTTGGAAGACGTTTCTATCAAGGACAGGAACTCAGCGGCGGACAATGGCAAAAAGTAGCGCTCGCACGTGCTTATATGAAAGACGCCGATGTTATGGTTCTCGATGAACCTACAAGTGCTCTGGATGCACAAGCAGAATACGATGTTTTTGAACGTTTTATTGCGCTTACCAAAGGTAAAACAAGTATAATCATCAGCCACCGATTTAGTACGGTACGGATGGCAGACCGTATTTTGGTTTTACAAAACGGTCGTGTGTTAGAACTTGGAACTCACGAAGCGTTGATGGCAAATCCTAAATTATATTCGGAGCTGTTTAAGTTGCAGGCGGCGGGGTATCAGTAAAAATGAAATTGAAGTTCAAATCGAAATCGAAGGCTTAAAAATTAAAATAAATTGAAAATCCCGCTAGCTAAGGTTTCTGGCTTACAATTACCAATTTGCTCAGATAGAAGTTAAATAGTTAACCTCTTTCTTATCTAAAAACCTACCAATCATTCAAAAAGCTTCGCTATTTTTGCAGTCTTAAACTTGGAGGAACATGGCACTATCAGATTTTATACTCAATTCCAACGAAACGACTATTGGCTTGGATGAAATCCATTTAAGCGAAGCCAACAAAAATACGTTAAACCAATTATTAAAAGAGTTTACACATATTGAAGTTTTAAGTCAATATAAGCTTCCTGTCGATAATAAAATATTTCTTTTTGGTCATACAGGTTGTGGAAAAACAACTACTGCCAAAGCCATAGCACGAGCATTAAAAAAGAAAATCATTACCCTAAACTTAGGGAATATCGTGTCTTCCCGATTAGGTGAAACCGCCAAGAATATAACGGATGTCTTTAAAAAAGCAAATCGCGAAAAAGCAGTTTTGTTTTTGGATGAATTTGATTCCATCGGAAAACTTCGGGACCACAACGACAAGGATTCCAGCGAAATGAAACGTTTGGTAAATACGGTTATCCAATTGATAGATGAATTGCCAAATGACACTTTATTGATCGCTGCTACAAACCATTCCAAAGTAATAGATACTGCACTCTTACGAAGATTCCAACTGAAATTAAAGTTCGTCTTACCAAACGATGAACAATTGGATGAATATTACAATTCACTTTTAGAGCACTTTCCAGAAGAGTTTCAAAATGTGGAACGCGTTTATAATATTTCGTATGCTGAAGCCAAGGATATTACATTTAGAGCAGTGAAAAACGCAATAATAGCTAGTGAAGAAGCCAAAGCACCAGCTGTGATTCACGAAAATGTAGAACAATAGTTTGAGAAATGAGGGAACGAAGATGATTGTAGTATCTTTACGCACCTAAAAACCAACTTGTGCATCCAAAAAATCCATTCAGCAAAGACTACGATTTTGATAATCTTGTAGCTAAGTATCCGCCACTTGAGCCATTCGTTTTTGTAAACGAATACGATACAAAAACCATAAAATTTGCAAATCGCGAAGCTGTTAAGGCTTTAAACACTGCCTTATTAAAAGCACACTACGGCATCACGTATTGGAATATTCCGGACAACAATCTTTGTCCACCAGTTCCGGGGAGATTGGATTATCTATTACACGTTGCAGATTTAATTTCAAAAAAGGACATTCATTTATTAGACATTGGAACCGGAGCTAATCTAATCTATCCAATACTCGCCAACCGCCATTTTAATTGGAAATGCACTGCAAGTGAAGTGAACCTTGATTCTCTTAGTAATGCACAGGAGATTATTGATAAAAATACTGTATTAAAGGATATTGAACTGCGGCACCAACAGTTTAAAAGTCATATTTTGGAACATATAATCCAACCAGAGGACTCATTTGATGTGGTTATCTGCAATCCACCTTTCTTTAAAAATCGAACCGACGCCGAAAAAACCAACCTCCGAAAGTTTGAAAACCTTCAATTAAACGAAGAAGAAACCAAAAATTTTGGTGGGCTGAGTAATGAGTTGTGGTATAAAGGAGGCGAAGAAGCTTTCATTAAGAAAATGGCAGAAGAAAGCCTTCAATTTAAAGATCAAGTGCATTGGTTTACAGCTATAGTTTCTCAAAAAGAAAACCTAAAAAATATTAAAAGAGCAATCAATAAAACAAAGCCTTCAGAAGTGAGAATAATTGAGATGGAACAAGGCAATAAACAAAGCCGTTTTATTGCTTGGACTTTTCGAGAATAACCAAATTACTCAATATTCATTAAAAATTAATCATTCCATTACTTTCGTTTCCTAAATATATAACTCATCCATACTGGATCGTTATCACTAGAAACAACAGATTGGCGATCTAAAAACTCCCAGTCGTGAGCGTTCATATAATTCAATAAAGTTGAAGTCTGATCAATCTTCTCTATTTCCTTAATTGTAATATTCTGCCCTAATAAAGCAGTTTGTTCTTCCACCTTTATACGTTTTACCTTCCCGCGGTTGTTTGCTTTTTGAACTATAATTATTTCAAGAAAACTATATTTTGTAATTTCTTGAGAATACCCTTCCACGCTAAACAAAAGAAATAGGGCAACTACTGATAATGCTACAAGTCTATTCATAATCTTATTATATTTCTTCGTAAATTACAATTATAATTCTTTGTGACGAAAAGGTTTATCATCAACCTCAATTAAAATACCTCATCTAAAATTTTAAACTTTAAATTTCCATAAGATGCAATCCAAAGACACTACGTCAGACCAATACGTAGCTACATTACCGGAAGACCGAAAGGTAGTTATGCAAAAATTACGCGAAACTATTAATAAGAACCTTCCTGAGGGTTTCGAGGAAACCATGCAATACGGAATGATAAGCTACGTGGTGCCACACAGTATATATCCTGATGGCTATCATTGCAAACCGACGAATGCACTTCCATTTATGAGTATTTCCTCGATGAAAAACCATGTAGGATTTCACCATATGGGTATATATAGCGACCCAGAATTACTACAATGGTTTACCGATGAATACCCAAAACACACCAAAGAAAAACTAGATATGGGCAAAAGCTGTATTCGATTCAAAAAGATGGAAAACATTCCTTTTGAATTGCTGGGGACGCTCACGACAAAAATGTCTGTTGATGAATGGATTGCGAAATATGAAAGTGGATTTAAACGATAATTATCAAAACAACTCATATTCTACAAAATTTTATAAATGCTCCCGATTTAAAAATAAATTCGGAAATGTATCCATTTGAAAATTTCGAATTTTTAGATGAAGAAATATCTGAAGGCGAATTTCGGTTTCCAAAAAATTCCATTTTAGGAATGCAAGCCGAAGCCTGTTTTGAAGCGTATTTAAAACGATCTAAAAATTACAAATTACTCATCGGAAATTTTCAAGTACATGGTGAAAAAGAAACCTTAGGAGAATTGGATTATATAGTCCAAAATCTTAAAACCAATAAAGTTATTCATATAGAACTGGCCTGTAAATTCTATTTATATGATGTAAGTGCGGGTGCTTCCAAAGAAGAGAAATGGATTGGTCCAAACAGGAAAGATAGGCTTTACGATAAATTGGAAAAAGTAAAGTTGAAGCAATTTCCACTTCTTCGTAAACCTGAAACGATTGATAAACTAGAAGAACTTGAAATCGAAATTCCTACCACTCAGGTGGTATGTTTAAAAGCATTTTTATTTCTTCCGAAGAAAATGCAAAGCACTGAATTTTCAAGTAATTATGTAGCTTGCATTGTTGGATATTGGATTAAACATCAAGATTTCAACGAAGAAGACGAAACTGCTTCTTACGCTATTCCAACAAAAAAGGAATGGCTTTTACCATTAGAGAGTATTAAAGCTTGGCATTCCTTTTCCGAAGTAAAAAAAGAGGTCACAAGGCAAATTCAGAATAAGAAGTCACCTTTAATCTATAAAAAAACGCTCAATAAAACAGAGCGATTTTTTGTGGTTTGGTGGTGAGTATAAACTACTCAATCTTAAAAGTAACTACTGGAGTTTCAGCATGATTGGCTATATCTTCACTTATACTATTGTTAAAAAAGTGCGCTAAGCCACGTCTACCGTGAGTGGTAACCCCAATAAGATCCGCATTCATTTTTTTACTGAAATTGAGAATACCCTCTTCAATAGTTTTGTCGCTATAAATACTTGTAGTAACGGCATCAGGATTTACTGCTGTTTCCTTTAAAAGAGCTTCAAACTTCTTGTCTATCTCTGCAGTGGTCAAGAAAGTGTTACCAGACGTGTTTACGTAGAGAATATTCAATTTGGCACCGAGCTTTTGAGATAATTTATAGGCATCGATTATAGATTGCTTACTCTCTTTTTCCCAATTTGTCGCAAAAACAAAGTTTTTTACTTCAAAATTTTCATTTTTACTTTTAATCACCAATACAGGAATATCTGAAGTCCGTACTACTTTCTCCGTATTGGAACCGACGAACATTTCCATAAACCCAGTGGTTCCGTGAGATCCCATTATTATTAAATCTGCTTCATATTTATGGGCGGAGTCTATGATAGCTTTAAAATCTAAATGATTTTGTACGTTTTCCTCGTACTCCACTCCTTTCATAAATGGTAATTCGGCTATTTCGGCAAAACGCTTTTGTGCCAGTTTCATATAAAACAGGGCGGCCGGTAAATCATCTTGGTGGGTAGTTTGGGCAGAAGTAACATCATTAGTCTTATCGCCTACTGGCAAAAGATGATTCGGAATTTCCAACAAGTGTAGCAATACAAGCTTGCTATTGTATTTTTTGGTCAATTGTACAGCCACTTCTAATGCAAGCTTGGCCGTTTCTGAAAAGTCGGTAGGCACAAGTATAGTCTTCATGATTATATAAATTATAAGTAATTAGATTAAAAATCTTCAAATTAGAACTCAACGAGCTTACTCAAAGTTACTTATAATTGTTTTGAATCATATATAATGCTTTCCCAAAAAACGGACAAAGAACTGAGCCCTACTCATTAAGACAAAAGGAATTAAACTAAAAACTGCTACTCTTATCCTCAGTAGCCCTAGGGAAGAAGGAGAGCACTAAACACTTACTTCGCTCCGTGCATATCCATTAAATACATTAGGCTGGCCATAGTTGCGGCCCCAAGCTCCAATTCACGTTTGTTTACTTGATCAAAAGTATCATTCTCCGAGTGATGGATATCAAAATATCTTTGTGAATCCGGCTGTAGTCCCGCCAGTACATCGATATTACCCTTCATTGGGCGAACATCTGCACCACTGTAACCTTCGTCGAATAAATGGATTAAATAAGGTTCAAAGAGTGGTGCCCAAGATCGTATCTGTGCCACGTTGGCAGCGTCAGTTTCAAGTGAAAACCCACGAGGGGTATATCCTCCACTATCACTTTCTAAAGCAAAAACATGTTTTTCTTTTTTTCGTTTGGCTTCTTCGGCATATTTTAATCCGCCGCGCAAACCGTTTTCCTCGTTCATAAATAATACAACGCGAATTGTATGTTTTGGTTTATAATTCAATTTTTTAAACAATCGGAGTACTTCCATACTCTGCACTACACCCGCTCCA
Source organism: Aequorivita sp. (assembly GCA_052105975.1). Taxonomy (GTDB): domain Bacteria; phylum Bacteroidota; class Bacteroidia; order Flavobacteriales; family Flavobacteriaceae; genus Aequorivita. The sequence goes on from JBQEAY010000003.1 coordinate 144,570, forward strand.
TCATCTTGAGCGCCATCTGCCAAGTCCCAACTGTCTAAGTGACCACCAACAACCATAAATTTATTAGGATGAACGCTTCCCGTAATTTCACCAATAACGTTGTATGAAGGTACATCATCCCAAATTTTACAGTTTTGTTTAAAATAAAATTTTAATTCTGGTTGAAGCTTCAACAGGCTACTTAGATATTCTGCGCCATTCGTGCTAATTGCAGCCGCTGGAATTCGCTTAGATACTGGCGTGTCTCCATAACTCATTGCACCAGTATGAGGTGAATCATCCTGTATAAGCGTCAACGAACGTACTAATACTCCTATTGCGCCATATTTAGTCGCTTGCTCAGCGCCAGCATAACGCTGATCTCCAGCTGCGCCGTACGCGGAACCTGTATGTATTAAACTTGGATCCATTGGTCGGTTGAAGAAAACAATTTTTCCTTTGATATTTTCTTCGCCCAATTTCTCCAATTCCTCAAAGTTTTGTACCTCTACTACTTCAGCCTTTATACCTAAATTAGGTGTTGGTACAGAACCACCAAGAGCGCATATATTGGTTACTGTTTTCTCTCCTGTATTTGTCTCAATATAAGCGTATTCTTTAAAGCCACGAGTCCATTTTGGCACCATTACCGGTTGAAGCCATACTTTGTCCAAACCGAGTTCGTTCAATTGCTCTTCCGTGTATTTAACCGCTCTCTCTGCTTCAATGGAACCAGAAAGTCTTCCACCTATTTCATTCGACAAATAGTCTAGCCAATCGTAAGCCTGTCCATCAGTCAAGGCTGTTGTATAAAGCTTTTTTAGCATTGTAGAATCCTGAACGACCGACTGTGAAACGACAATTTGTGAAAAAAGAAGGGTGAAAAGTAATGTGGGGAGAAAATAAGTTTTCATTATAAGTATTTTAGAATAGTTTGTTCTCGACTAACTCGAACTGACAATAATTAATCATTTTCAAGCCGTTCACGATATTCTGATATCTTGGCTTTGATATCTGCATCCAATTCTGGCTCTTTAATATCTTTGTATTTTTTAAGTTCCTGAAGCATAATCTCTGCAAGAATCACACGTGAGGCCTTTTTATCATCAGAGGGAATAATGTACCAAGGCGCATTTGGCTTTGAAGTGCGATTTATAGCGTCTTCGTAACATTCTTTATAATCGTACCAAAGTTCGCGTTCGTCCAAATCTCCAGGATTAAATTTCCAATTTTTGTTCGGTTTGTCCAATCTACGCAGTTGGCGATGTTTCTGTTCATCTTTTGAGAGATTTAAAAAGAACTTAAAGATTATCGTTCCGTTTTCCTGAATTGTTTTTTCAAAATTGTTGATCTGCTCAAAACGCTTATCCCAAAATTCATCATCGATATCATCCAAACTGTTTATGTCCGGCAAGTTTTCGCCAAGAATATATTCTGGATGAACTCTTGTTACCAAAACATTCTCATAATGTGTACGATTAAACACACCAAACTTTCCACGTTCGGGCAAGGCTATATAATGACGCCAAAGGTAGTCATGACGTTTCTCTAATGCGGTGGGAGTTTTAAAACTGTGGACTACTACTCCACGAGCGTTAAAATCTTTAAAGACCTCACGAATCAGGCTATCTTTTCCCGCAGTGTCCATTCCTTGAATACAAACAAGAACAGCATATTTTCCGTGGGCGTATAGTTTATCCTGAAGATCACCTAATTCCTTACGCGTTTTTTTTAATTGCTTCTTTAACTTCTTTTTTGAAGCATCGAGGTCTATACTCGTCCTTGTTTCTTCAATTTTTATTTTTTCAGAAACTTTAAAATCTTCAATTTTTATATCCTTCATATTGTTATTTCTAGGTGTTAAATTCTGGATCCTTCTAGACAGGCTTATAAACTTCTCAACTCATATTTTCATTAAAGTGTATCAGCCACTGTTGCTCTATTGCGACGTATATCTGCGCTGTTTTATTGAGACTGTTTTATAGAGACGCACTCAGTTCGTCTCTACATTATTTGCTCGCAAATAATTTTACATCCTTCTCACTTATTTCCTTACCACCAAGTATAATCAAACGTTCCACAACATTTCGCAATTCCCGAATATTTCCTGTCCAGTCGTACTCTTGCAATTGTTTTATGGCTTTAGGAGTAAACTTTTTTTGTGTGATCCCATGGTCATTTGATATTTTTCCAGTGAAATATTCAACCAAGAGTGGAATGTCATCTCGACGATCATTTAACGAAGGTACTTTTATAAGTATAACGGCTAATCTGTGATACAGATCCTCTCGGAAATTACCTTCTTCTATTTCCTTTTTTAAATTTTTGTTAGTAGCAGTAATAACGCGAACATCCACCTTAATATCTCTGTCGCTTCCCACTCTTTGCACTTTATTTTCTTGCAATGCCCTGAGTACTTTAGCTTGAGCGGAAAGACTCATATCACCAACTTCATCGAGAAAAATAGTTCCACCATTGGCAGCTTCAAATTTACCTGCACGATCTTTATTAGCAGAGGTAAATGCTCCTTTTACGTGACCAAAAAGTTCGCTTTCAATCAATTCACTTGGAATAGCTGCACAATTCACTTCAATCATTGGCCCTTTGCTACGATCGCTTTTTTGATGAAGCCAATGTGCCACAAGCTCCTTTCCTGTTCCGTTGGGACCAGTAATCAAAACGCGGGCCTCGGTAGGCGCCACTTTTTCGATCATTTCTTTTATGTGCTCTATTTCCGCAGATTCCCCTACCATTTCATAGTTTTTGGAAACCTTCTTCTTTAGACGCGTATTTTCTACTTCTAATTCTTTGGTATCTAATGCAATTCGTACCGTATTTAACAAACGATTTAAATCTGGCGGTTTTGAAATATAGTCAAAAGCCCCCATTCGCATGGTGTTTACAGCAGTATCCAAATCTCCGTGACCTGAAATCATAACCATAGGTATTTCTGGTTTTATTTTCTTTAAAGCTTCCAAAACCTCAATACCGTCCATTTTTGGCATTTTGATATCGCAAAGAACAAGGTCGAAATCTTCATCTTTAAGAATCTCCATTCCAGCAAGCCCATCTTCTGCTTCAAAAACTTCGTATCCTTTGTTTTCTTCGGTAAGGATTTTCACTAGAACCCTTCTAATTGCAGCTTCGTCTTCTATTATAAGTATTCTTGGCATTTTAAAATTTAAATTTAAGTCCAGCCCTAAAATAAGGCGAGTTTTCTGTATTTATTTTATATGTTTTTTTACCATCCCCATCCTTAAGTCTAAAGTCAGTATAAACGGAATGCGCAGCATAGCCATAAAGAACTAGGTGCTCGGTAAAAAAATGTTCGTAACCCAATCCTGCAATTGCAGTAGTCATCTCAATACTTTGGGCAGTCTTACCCTCTTCTCCTTGATCTATAAGAGGAACGAAATTTTTCTGCATATTTGCATAAAAATTATCCAAAGTAGTAAATGCTTGAATTGCATCTTTATGCCTATCGTTCAGATAATGCCGAATGCTTGATTTTGGAACTCCCAAGGTATATGTCCAATTGGGGTGAAATTCTCTATAGTAATTTATAATTGGCAATGGGTACCATCTTCCTGGAATTGTGGAGTATAGAAGGCCTACAATTAAGCGATAGGGTTTTTCACCTTCGGCTACGTTATCCGTCATATCGTTGATAGCGAAGGCCCCCACTTCATATACAAAGTCATCACTAATTAATTTCCCTTCAAAATCACTTTGGGTTTTTACACCTGCCTTAACTCCGAAACGCCAATCTTCATTGTGTTTCCAGACATAACCTAAGTACGTATCCAGTTGCTGGACAGAAGTTACTAAGTTCTTATCCAATGCAAAAACATCTTCGGCATCCGCGATGTTTATATCTAAATAGCGATAATCAAAACCTACTACAAAAATTCTTTTCTCATCTTTATCGAGACGAATTGGTGCCTGAGCCAGAGCCCGATATCTTTTTATTGAATTATCAGATTTTGAAAAAGGAAGATTCATGTACTCTATACGGGCCAAATCTGTTGTTTGAGCCGTCATTACCATGGTCAAAAGTCCAAAGAGCAAAATTAATAAATAGGGTCTTTTCATATTTTTCTTTTATTGAGCCTGTAAAAGGTCTATGCTCTCAGATTATGAAGTAAATAAACTTCAATGTGCTATAATACAATAGCAATTTTGTTTTCTATTAACAACGAACCGATGTCAAAATTTATTTCAGTTTTAAGACGAACTTCAGTAAAACTATCTTTATTAATACTTGAGCCATTTAAATATCTCCTTATAAGTTGGTTTCTTCCCGTACATTAATATTCCAACCCGGTATATCTTGGCTGCAATCCATACCATTCCAACAAAAGTGATAAAAACGAGTACTACCGAAATAATTTGTTGCCAAATAGGCACTCCAAAAGGTATTCGCATCATCATAACCACAGGCGAAGTGAAAGGAATATATGAAAACACTTGTGACACGGTACCATGAGGATTATCTATAACTGTAAAGAATCCAACATACACAGCTAAGATAAGTGGCATTAAAATAGGCATCATAAATTGCTGCGTATCAGTTTCACTATCAACGGCAGCACCTACCGAAGCATATAGCGATGCATATAATAAATACCCTCCTACAAAGAAGAGGATAAACATAACGATAAGATTTGTGAGCGGTAAATTGTTTATTTCCAGAACTACATCTTGCATAACTTGTTGCATTCCGCCATCCACACCTTGATCCAAAGCCTGTGCAGAAGGTGATCCAGCAGTAGGATCTATTCCAAAAATTGATGTTACGGCAGTCATCAAGACCAAAATTAAAACTACCCAAACTAAAAATTGTGTGATCCCCGCTAAAGTAGTTCCAAATATTTTTCCTAAAAGTAGTACTCTAGGTTTAACCGATGATATAATTACCTCGATCACTCTACTGGTTTTCTCCTCAATTACACTACGCATAATCATGTTACCATAAATAATGATAAACATAAATAGTAAATATCCCGCTGCGCCTCCAAATATCAATTTGATACCCGAGCCAAGCTTTGACGTTTCTTTACCTCCAAAAGTCTCTTGATTGGTACTAATATCTATATGAAGATTTTTAATTGTTTCTGAATCTATTCCCGCTTCCTTTAACCTCATAGTATTTACCTTGGTTTCAAGCAAAGTATTAATATCTCCCATCATAGAAAGTGAGGGCGATTCTGAAGAGTAAAATGTTATTTTATTGGAAAGATCTTCTAAATTTTGAGTTTTTGGAATATGTAAGAACCCATAAATATCTTCGGTTTCAGCCTCTTTCTTGGCATCCAAAAAAGCGGTATTATCAGAAAGAATTTTATACTGTAAATGCGGTGTGCTGCTGAATTCATCAACAAACATCCCGCTATCATCCAAAACAACGATCTTTCGAACGGTGTCATTGTTTAAGCTAGACAAATACGCTACCAGCGCAAAAATACCCACAAAAATAAGCGGGCTTAAAAAGGTCATTACAATAAAAGATTTATTGCGAATTTTAGTAAGGTATTCCCTTTTTATGATAAGAGGAAGATGATTCATCGTTGTCTAATTTTTTTGGATGGTTTCAATAAAAATATCGCTTGCCGAAGGAATTACTTCAACAAAATGAGTCAACTGCCCATGTGAGGTAAGATAGTTAACAAGGTCATTTGTAGCAATTGAATCCGGCACTTTTACCCTGTATTGCAATTCGTCATTTATACTTTTAAAAGTAGCTGGAAATATTTCAAATTTCTCCTTCAAACTCGCTGTGGTAGCAATATGATCTGGTGTTTGCAGACCAATTTCAAAAATATTGTTTTTGTACTGACGCTTAATATCTACCAACTTCCCATCTAATATTTTATTCGATTTATGAATCAAGGCTATATGATCGCACATTTCCTCTACAGACTCCATTCTATGAGTCGAGAATATGACGGTTGCTCCGTCGTCGCGAAGTTTTAAGATTTCATCTTTAATAAGGTTTGCATTTATAGGATCAAACCCACTAAAAGGCTCATCAAAGATCAATAGTTTTGGGTTGTGAAGCACGGTAACCACAAACTGAATTTTCTGTGCCATTCCCTTTGAAAGTTCCTGTATTTTTTTGTCCCACCAATCGCCAATATCTAATCTATCAAACCAATATTTTAATCGCTGCTTTGCTTCTTGTTTTGAAAGTCCTTTTAATTGCGCAAGATAAAGTGCCTGCTCCCCTACCTTCATTGTTTTGTAAAGCCCTCGTTCTTCGGGTAGGTAACCTATGTATTTAATGTGATGAGGCTTCAGTGGCTCACCATCCAAAATGACCGAACCCGTGTCTGGCATAGTGATTTGATTAACAATCCGTATCAAGGTTGTCTTTCCTGCACCATTTGGGCCCAACAATCCAAAAATACTTCCTTTTTCCACCTCTATAGACACATTATCGAGTGCCTTATAATTACCGTAGCTTTTGGAAACATTGTCCACTACTAAAAGTTTTTCCATAGATTTAATTTGAAGTATGTAAATATATTGATTTGATAGTTTCTCTACTTCCAAAGAGAGTAGAATTATGATTTCTTTTGCAAAAATAAATGGCTCTAAAGTTAAAAGAAAAAATAAATTTTAGAGACAAGCCTAATAAAAAGCAAAACCCACCCAAAAAATGAATTCTTGGGTGGGAAAAAAAATTGCTATGAAAAAGAAAAATATCACTTCTAAGACGAAGCGACCTTTCAAATATATGTAAAATTATTTATTTAACGTTTAATTAAGAGAACATATCTTTTACTTTTTCAAAAAATGACTTGTCTTCCTTTTCAGGTTTCGGCTCAAAATGCTCGTCATCACTCATTCTTTCAAAAAAATCTTTTTGTTCTTTTGAAAGAGATTTAGGAGTCCACACGTTTACATGAACCAGCAAATCACCGGTTCCGTACCCATTAATGCTCGGAATTCCTTTATTGCGTAGACGTAAAATTTTACCACTTTGGGCACCAGAATCGATCTTAATACGAACTTTTCCAGTTACAGTTTCTATATCCTTCGAAGTTCCTAAGACTGCTTCAGAAAAGCTGATATACAAATCAAAATGAAGGTTATCGCCTTCACGCTGCAATCTATCATGTGGTTTTTCTTCAATGGCAACCAAAAGATCTCCTGGAATTCCTTCACCTGGCGCATCATTTCCTTTCCCTGAAACTTTCAATTGCATTCCATCAACAACTCCAGCAGGTATTTTAATTGATACGGTTTCTTCCGTCAACAACATACCTTCGGCATCTGCATTTGGTGGTTTGGAATCAACAGTCTGACCTAGACCACCACAAGCACTACAGGTTGCGGATGTTTGCATCCGTCCTAGAATTGTATTTTGGATTCGCGTTACTTGCCCTTGTCCGTTACAAGTGGAACAAGTTTTATAAGTTGTTCCTTTTGCAAGTTTCTTTCGTTTTACTTTTATCTTCTTCTCAACGCCATTGGCTATTTCTTCCAATGAAAGTTGCACGCGAATTCGCAAATTGCTTCCTTTTACGGTTCTGCGGCCACCGCCACCAAAACCGCCACCACCAAAGCCACCGCCGCCGCCGAAACCACCGAAAATATCTCCAAATTGACTGAAGATATCATCCATGTTCATGCCGCCACCGCCGCCGAAACCACCACCGCCTTCAAAGGCTTGGTGACCAAACTGGTCATAACGAGAACGCTTATTGGGGTCACTTAGCACCTCATAAGCTTCAGCCGCCTTTTTAAACTTGGCCTCTGCTTCGTGATCATCGGGGTTTTTATCAGGGTGATATTTTATCGCCTTTTTCCGGTAGGCCTTTTTAATTTCGGCTGCCGTAGCGCTTTTTGAGATTTTTAATATTTCGTAATAATCTTCCTTCATATTTATTGTCCTATAACTACTTTTGGATAGCGGATTATCTTATCGCCAAGGGTATAGCCTTTTTCCACTACATCAATAATTTTTCCTTTTAGTTTCTTTTCTGGAGCTGGGATTTGCGTAATTGCTTCGTGCGAATCTGCATCAAACGTATCGCCAGGTTTTACATTCATCAACTCCAATCCTTTGGAACGTAAAGTTTCGCGAAGTTTGTTATTGATTAGACCAACACCTTTAAAGTGGCTGTCGTCCTCAATTTTTTCTATTTCCTTTAAGGCACGCTCAAAGTCGTCCAATATTGGAAGCAATGAAGCCATTACATCTTCACCAGCTGTCTTGAACATCTCAACACGTTCGCGAGATGTGCGTTTCTTATAATTTTCGAATTCAGCAAAAAGACGCAAATAGCGATCTTTTTCAAGCTGAAATTCATCTTGCAGTTCTGAAAGTGCATCTGTCACCTTTTCTTCGGCCACTTCCTGCTCGTTCATTCCATTATCGTCAAAACCAACTTCTTCTTCGTGGTCCGTTTCTTTGAATTTATCATTTTTGCTCATAATAGCGTTTCTTTCATTTTTTCTGAAGGGAGCAAAAGTACTGCCATTTGTGCTAAAATGTCAAAATGTCACGGCTTTTAATTTAATAATTCTTTAAGAGAAACTGTTTATTTAAAAGTTATGTTTGCCCTCAATTATAAAAAACCATTAGACATGAAATCAACGACACTTAAAATTACAATGTTAGCCTTTTTGGCTGTAGGAGCATTCTCTTGCAAAAACGCTGAAAAGGATACTGAAGCTGCAACCGAAGCGGCTTCTGAACCAACCGAAATGGCAGTGGAATACAAAGTAGACACAGCCGCTTCAAAAATTTTATGGGAAGGTTCTAAACCAACCAAAACACACAACGGAACAATAAATCTTTCTTCTGGAGTCTTTCATGTAAATGAAGGAAACGTTGAAGCTGGAAATTTTGTTATTGATATGAATTCAATTAATGTTGAAGACTTGGAAGGTGATGACAAAGCTGGATTAGAAGCTCACTTAAAAGGTACTGCCGAAGGAAAAGAAGGCGACTTTTTTAACGCGACGGAATACCCAACGGCAAAATTTGAAATGACAGGCATTGAAAATAATGTGGTGAAAGGAAACCTAACTATAAAAGATAAAACCAATGCTGTTGAATTTCCTGCAACTGTAACTATGGAAGGCGACAAAATGATGCTTAAGAGTGAAACTTTTGAACTTGATAGAACTAAATGGGGTATTAACTTCGGTTCAAAATCTGTTTTCCCTAACATAGGAGATAAGTTTATTAACGACGCTATGATTATTACTCTTTCTTTGGTTGCAACAAAGGCGTAAGTATAAAAAACTCCGAATTCCAGTAAAGATGAAAATTCTTGGAAAATAGGAAAAAGAAATATAAGTAAAAAGAGAGACGAATTCGTCTCTCTTTTTACTTATAATAAATCCTGTAATGTATTTTCTAAGTTATAGAATTTAAACTGATAACCAACTTGCTCAATTTTTTGGGAACTGACCAATTGTCCTTCCAATACCAAAACGGACATTTCTCCTAATAAAAGCTTAAGTGCAAAAGCTGGTATATTAGGCATCCAAAGTGGATTTTCCATTTTTGCCGCAATCATTTTAGTCATTTTTTTATTCTGAACAGGGTTTGGTGCCACTGCGTTGTATTTCCCTTCCAACTGATTTTGAAGTAGAAAAAGGTAAATCCCAGCAATATCCTCAAGGTGAATCCAAGACTGCCATTGATCTCCGCTTCCCAAGGGTGCGCCAACACCTAACTTTATGGGCTTAACCAACATAGGAAAAGCACCGCCATCTTTGGCCAATACAACTCCTGTACGGACTTTGCTCACTTCCATTCCCAAATCTTTAAACCTTACAGCAGCTTTTTCCCAAGCCACAACGACTTCTGCCAAAAAGGAATCGTCAACCTCTTCATCTTCTTCGCTATATAATTTAGTCTTGGAATTGGGGTAGATACTCACCCCGCTGGCAGATATAAAATGATTAATATTATGATCCATTGTATTAAGAGTCTCATAGATTAAATTCATAGACTCAATCCTGCTATCCAGAATAACCTTTTTGTATTTATCTGTCCAGCGTTCAGAAATGGAAGCGCCTACCAAATTAATAATAGCCGTTGTTCCTTCAAAAGCATTAACATCAATCTCCCCTTCTTGGGGATTCCAATAAAAACCTTTATAATTTTCTGTGTTTTCTATTTTTTCTTTACTGGTAGTGAGATAGTTAACAGCGATGTCGTTGCTGTGACATTGTTTCACCAACTCACTTCCAATAAGCCCTGTAGCCCCTGTTATCAGCACTTTCTTCATCATATCCTAAATGTAAAACATCAGGTTTAAATAGCAAAGAGCCTTAACGGAAGATTGTGAGTTTGGGTCTTGGGCTTCGATCCAATTTTCTGTTTTATCCTGAAATTATAATTCACTCAGCAACCGTATCATATAGTGAGTTGCAGATATGGGGTGCATTTATGGAAACAGAAAAATAGTCTAGAAGTTGAGATGTGGATGAGTTTAGTTCGGAGAAAGATAAGAATACCAAGTAGCTAATAAATAGGCTGCTTACTGCCATTGTCTAATGTTTAAAACCAAAAGTCATGGCTCTAATTCTTAGTAGCTTTCTTAGTAGCTCTCATCATTTCTTTTTTTCCTGGAGGACCAGGAAGTCGTTCAACTTTAAATCCAACCGCTTGCATGGCTCGTCTTGCATTGCCGTTTGCAGCGTAAGTCACCAATACTCCTTTTGGTTTTAGAGCGTTGTACATTATTGCGAAGATTTCTTCTGTCCAAAGCTCGGGCTGTACCCGAATTCCGAAAGCATCAAAATAGATTAGATTGTAGTTATTTACTGCTGAAATCTCTGCGAAAGATTTCTGTTCTTTGAGTAGCTGAAAGTTTTTAGATATAGTTGTTTTCTCTTCCCAAGGAGAACTGTGCAGTTTTGAAAAAACTTCATCAGAAGTCTTTAGCATTTCAGCATAATTCATTTTCTGATACTCCTCCTCACCTAGCGGGAATGCTTCGACGCCCGTATAATTGATATTCCAAGAATGTTTTTCAGCTTCCAAATAGGTAAGAAACGTATTTAAACCTGTTCCAAAACCAATTTCTAAAATATAAGCTTTAGTGGCTGCATTTTCTGAAAGCCAATGATAAAGCCCTTCTTTTATAAAAACATGAAGAGCTTCGGCTATTGCACCATGCTTAGAGTGATACTGTTCATCCCATTCGGGAATATGTAGGGTATAAGAACCGTCGCCTGTCTTTAATAAAGTGCGTTTCAAAAATGTTATTGTTTTTCCACTTCTGGAATAAGTACTCCGTTAGCCTCAAAAGCAAGGGTGCGTTTTGGTATTGTGATTGCGGCAATCTCATCTTCAGATTTACCACCATCTTCAGCGTAATGACGTTGGTCTTCTACGCTCATTTCTTCAACATAAGCGTTTCCGTTTACAATAACTTCTTGGCCTGTAATGTCTTTTGGCATAAAAAATTCATAGTCCTTAAATCGAACCATTGCTTGGTCTTCGCCCATATCTAGATACATCCAGCATCCTTTTTTCTGACAAACCTCTTTCACCTTAGAAGCAAATTTCACAGCGACTGTGTCTCCAGGTTTTAGATTTTTATATTTTTCTACCATGTCTTCTTCGGTCATAACCATTTCATCAGAAATCTCATCACCAAAAGATTGGTAGTTTATTGCAATCTCCTCAGCTTCGACAGGGGTAGTTTCCTCCGTATTTTCATTTTTACAACTAAAGGCAACAAATGATAGTGCTAAGACAAATAGAATTTTCTTCATTTCAAGTAGTTTAATAATTTACTGATTAATAACATGTTGCAAGTTTAATAATTTTTTGAATTTTATATGGTGTAAATTTTGTCTATTTTTGCAAAATAAACAATTCTTTTCATGAACAGTTCTACCACCCAAAAAATCGATATAGAAAAAGTTGAATCTTCAAGAGTTGGAGAAGTTGATTTCGACAACCTTGTTTTCGGACAAATTTTCAGTGATCACATGTTTGAGTGCGATTACAAAGATGGCAAGTGGGAAAATGCTAGAATTAGACCTTATGGACCTTTGACTATTTCACCAGCTGCTAAAGTTTTTCATTACGGACAAGCGGTTTTCGAAGGAATGAAAGCTTATAAAGATGAAGCTGACAAAGTATGGCTTTTTAGACCAGAACAGAACTTTTTGAGAATCAACAAGTCTTCGGCAAGAATGGCAATTCCAGAATTTCCGAGAGAAATTTTCTTTGAGGCATTAACCACAATGGTAAAAATGGACAAAGAATGGGTTAGACCAGGCCTAGGCAATTCACTTTATATCCGTCCTTTTGTGATGGCTACAGAAGTTGGGGTTGGGGCTTCCCCATCAACAGAATATAAGTTTATGATTTTGATGGCGCCGGCGCAAGCATACTATACTGGTGACGTTAGAGTAATTATTGCTGATCATTACAGCCGTTCTGCAAATGGAGGGGTTGGAGCTGCCAAAGCAGCTGGAAATTATGGCGCGCAGTTTTTCCCTACCAATTTGGCTCGTGAAAAAGGTTTTCAGCAAATAATATGGACTGATGACAGCGAACATAAATACCTTGAAGAAGCTGGTACAATGAATGTTTTCTTCAGAATAAACGATACTTTAGTAACTGCCCCTGTTAGTGATAGAATTCTGGACGGGGTAACGCGAAAGAGTGTGATAGACATCGCGAAACACGGCGGTGTAAATGTTGAGATACGTCCCGTATTAGTTTCAGAATTGGTAGAAGCCGCTAAAGACGGAAGTCTAAAAGAAATTTTTGGAGCTGGAACAGCAGCCGTAATAAGCCCCGTGAGTGCTTTTGGTCATAAAGAAGAAGTTTACGAGCTTACTAAGCCCGAAGACAGCTATGCTACTCGATTCAAGAAAGAACTACTAGAAATTCAGTATAACATGAGTGAAGATCCATTTGACTGGAGATATGAAGTTGTGTAAAACACAAAATTCAAACTTCAAATACCAAACAAAAAAGAAATTCCAATTTTCAAAAGCTTATAGCCTTTGAAAATTGGAATTTCTTTTTTGATACTAATTTGGAATTTATTTCCCCAATATCTCTTTAATATTAGGTTGAAAATAGTTTGGACCTTTTAAAACTTTCCCATCCTCACGGTAAATTGGTTTTCCATCTCCTCCAAGTTTACTCATGTTGCTCCGTTGAATTTCATTAAAAACTTCTTCAATCTTATGTTGCATTCCATGTTCGATTATCGTTCCACACAAAATGTAAAGCATATCACCAAGGGCATCTGCAACCTCAACTAAATCATTAGTATTTGCAGCTTCAAGGTACTCCTCATTTTCTTCGCGCATAAGCTTATAGCGCAATAGGTTTTTTTTGATATCTAGCTCGGCTGTTGGAGTTTCTTTCATTCCAAGACCAAATGCCTTATGAAACTCAGAAACTGCGTCAATTTTATTCTTCATAATTATATATTCAGGAGGTTATCTTTTAAATTACTATTGTATTTTTGACAATTGTAAAACTACAATATTATGTTTAGTACGGGCCAAATGGTTTTCGCCATTTTATTCTTTATTGCTTTCATTTTTATAATGTTCTTTAGTTATCGAGGCGATAAAAGGCTACATAAAAAATACTACAAAGGAAGTCTTTGGGTACTAGTAGGTTTTATCATTTTCGTGCTCTTTTTAATCGCCATGAAAACCTATTTCAAGCCTTAAAATATCGATTTAAAAATAATCGTAAAAGCACTATTATTGACGATTGCTTGACTTAAAAATTCGAAACATAAAAAAAACTCCTCAGATTCCTGAAGAGCTTTTTTTTGTTCAATAAAGAGATTATTAATTTACAGCTGGCAAATTGCTGTAGTTTTTTGAATAGTATAACATCTGTTCAGCAAAATCTTTTGGCTGCTCAACATTAAAACTTTCAATATCACCATTGTCGTCCATTTTTGGAACAAGCACTGGGTTTACAAAACCACTATAAGGAGCAGCTGTAAACTGCTTATTGCGTTCCAAAATTTCCTTATGAAGATCTTGATCAACTTTTACACCGTAGGTTTCAACTAATTTTTCCACTGCAGCGTAGTCTCCTTCACTTTTGATTCGTTGTGTTTCGCGAAGTAACTGACCAAACAAATCATGTAGTTTTTCATAATCATTGATGTTGTAATAGGTTTTACCATCACGTGTTATTTTTTCAATAACGTTATCAGCTTTTCCTTTTTCGTAAGCCCATGACGAAACCCATTGACGGTTGCGCATGTGCGCTTCTTCAACATCGTCTCCTAAATCTAGGCGAATCAATTGCGTCATCAAACCATTGCGGATATAACCGTCGTAAGCTGCCATTCCAACTTTTTTCCAATCATCCACCAAACCAAGTTCTTGAAGTTTTGGGTTGTACAAATAGTAAAGTCCAACCAAATCTGCACGACCTTCCTCTAATGTAGAAGCATAGTTTTTAAGCGTCTCTTTTGTTTCGCCAACTCCAGGATTCAATTGCCCTGAAGCATGCCCGATAACTTCGTGAAGCGCAGTGTGAAGTTTATCAGCCTGTTGGCCGTATTTTTCTTCCAACTCCAATTCTTCTTCATCATTTACAAATTCCTTCAGTCTGCCAGTGCTTCCTGCGTTGTTATAAGCTTCAATGATATTTCCTAAGGAAACAGATTTACTACCAACGGCAGCACGGATCCAGTTTGCGTTTGGAAGGTTCACACCAATTGGCGTACTTGGAGAAGAATCTCCAGCTTCACCAGCAACATTCACCACTTTATAAGTTACACCTACAACATTTTTCTTTTTGTGCTCTTCCATTAATGGAGAGTTATCTTCAAACCATTGTGCATTTTCAGCAACGACTGCCATTTTTTCTGACATGTCAAAATCTTTAAGCTGTACAATAGTTTCATATGAACCTTTGTAACCCAATGGATCATTATAAACTTCAATAAAACTGTTTATATAGTCAATATTACCTTCTGTAGCTTTAGTCCAGGCTACATTGTAATCGTCCCACGTTTGAAGATCTCCTGTCTTATAATATTTAATTAAAATGCCTATTGCATCTCCCTGAGCCTGATTTTCAGCAACACCTTGTGCTTTTTCAAGCCATTCAGTGATTTTATCAATAGCTGATCCGTAAAGTCCGCCAGATTTATAAACCAACTCCTTAACTTCTCCATTCTCTTTTACCAGTTTTGAATTCAAACCATAAGAAAGTGGTTTTTTAGGATCTGGAGATTCCTTTTTTGCATAAAAATTTTCAACATCTTTATTGGTAACGTTTGGTCCGTAAAAGTTAACTGCACTTTCAGCTACATTGTCTACACCTTTTGCCTGATTTACTTTTTTTGTATCATTATCATTAAAAATAACATCAAAAGCTTCACCTTCTAATTCGGTATTGGTATCCGTTAAAAGTTGCTTTAAATAATCAGAAGAAAAATCTGGTTTCATTTTAGCATTTGAATAATGATGATGAATTCCACCACTGAACCACACGCGTTTCAAATAGATTTCGAAGTTTTTCCAATCTTCTGCAGACTTATCCCCTTCATAGTTATTATAAACATTCTCCAATGCTTTTCTTATAGTAAGGTTGTAGCGGTAGTTCTGGTCCCATATAATATCTCTTCCTGCCAATCCAGCCTGAGTAAGGTAGTATACAAGCTTCTGCTCTTTCAATGTAAGTTGTTCCCAACCTGGAATTTGATAACGTAAGATTCTTACGTCGCCAAACTGCTCTACGTTATAATCAAACTCTGTATCTGTAGTTTCTACAGTTTCCACTTGGGCTAAATCTTTATTCTCTTTGTTTTCATTACAAGAAACAAACAGCATTCCAGACATTGCCATGGCAATTAAAAAGCTATTCTTCATTTTAAATATTTTTTTGATTTTAGCAAATGTACTAAAATAATTTTCGCGATATTATCTAAGATAAATTGAAATAGAATTGCAAAGGTCGATTTTCAAAAGGATTTATGAATTTTAACTATCTTAGCAACGCAAATCAACAACTAGCAAATGAAAATATTAAAGTACTTACTTTTTCTTATCCTCATTATTATTATCGGTAGCGCCATTTATTTTGGCACAAAAGATGGAACCTATGATATTCAAGACTCTACGATAATTAATGCTCCGCCAGAGGTTGTTTTTAGCAAAGTAAATGATTATAAAAGCTGGGAAACTTGGGGACCTTGGAAAAAAGAAGACCCAAACATGACGGTTACTTATGCTGAAAAGACTTCAGGTGAAGGCGCTTCCTATTCATGGAGTGGTGATAGAAAAGGTTCAATGACCACGACGAAAGTTATTCCGAACAAAGAAATAGAACAAAAAGTAACGCAAAATACTCCTTTAGGCGAACGCAATTCCACAATGTATTGGAATTTTGATGAAGTTGAGAACGGAACAAAAGTAACTTGGGGAATAAAAGGTGAACACACATTGATAGACAAGGCCTATAACTCCTTGATGGGATCTGATTATGATTCAAGAGTCCACCAAATGAATAAAGCTGGCCTTGAAGGTTTGGATGAGGAAGTAACGGAAGACATGAAACGCTACGCAATTAATGTAGATGGTGTAACCCAATACGGAGGCGGATATTATATGTACACTACTTCAGTTACAAAGCAAGACGAGCTCGATAATAAAACAAAACCGATGATGAATGAAGTCATGGGCTTTGTTACTAGAAACAAGCTAAACACGGCAGGAGATCCCTTCACAATTTACAATCAAATTGACGATGCAAACAACACGGTTATTTTTTCAACAGGAGTACCTGTTAGAGAACAAGTAATTACGCCCGAAGGAAGTCCTGTAGTATGCGGCTTTATGGATCCTGTATCTGCTGTAAAAACTACCTTAAAAGGAAATTATAAACATCTTGCCGAAGCCTATACTAAAACGAGACAGTACATCGAAAAGAATGGTTTTCAAGTAGATCCAGATGGAAAAATGTTTGAGGTTTATTTAACTGATCCCGAAAAAGTTCCAAATCCAGCCGATTGGATAACTGAGGTTTACATACCTATAATTTCAAGCCCAGATCCTTTATTAGAAGAAGGAATCTAGATGAAGCAATTAGCACTCGTATTTATTGGCGGCGGATTAGGAAGTTCCTTGCGATACGTAATTTCCAATTATTTAAATGATTCTGAAAATGGAATTCCTTATGGAACGTTTGCAGCCAATATTTTAGGAAGCCTTCTTATTGGACTCATACTCGGACTCGCATTAAAGAATAATTCGCTATCCCAGAATACAGTATTATTTTTGGCTACCGGGTTCTGTGGTGGATTTACAACTTTCTCCACCTTTGCTTATGAAAACCATCTGTTTTTAAAGGCTGGTGCCTTTATGCCATTCGCACTTTACACCATTGCCAGTTTTGTAGTTGGGTTTGCTATGGTATTTTTAGGAATGTGGTTAGTAAAATTTTTTTAATGCTTTTCAAAGTCTTTTACACCCGCTTCAATTCTAACTAAAATATCATTTTCTTTAGGCGGAATCGGGCATGAATAACGTGGACTGTATGCACAATAGGGATTATAAGCTTTGTTGAAATCAATAACAATTGTGTCTCCTTCTGGAATTCTTTGATCTATATATCTTCCACCACCATAAGAGCCATCGCCACTTGTTAAATCTGTAAATGGCAAAAAGAGATAATCATCAAATCCAGATTCATCATAAGGTTGGACACTTTTAAAAAGGTTAACTACAAAATCCTTTCCTTCCAAGGTAAAATGCGCTTCCCCATATTTTACATATTCTGGCACGCGCTCAGTTGTGGTTGGCATTAAAAAAGGTTTCTCGTCTGGCGTTCGTACAAACTCTGCCTCAACCCTGTAATTTAAATCTATTGGATAAAATTCTAATCCTTCAAAGTCCTTAAAATCCTCAGGCTCCAAAATTGAAGTCTCAGGATTTGTGTATTCCTCGTTCAATTCAGTTTGGGCAGCTTGGCTTTCAGAAATAAGTGCTTGATTCTGCGCAGTAATTATTGCGCTGAAAAATAGAAGTGAAAGGAGAAATAGGTTTTTCATAATTCGTTTTTCGTAAAAATAGAAAAGAATTTCATCTTTATATAGTTTTTCTTGAAGACTATCTGCAAGTCGTCATGCGGGTAAAATGTCTATAATTTACTCTAAGATCGTTTAATATATGGGAAAGAGTGGGTCCCACTTGCTTATTATTTTTAATTTTAACCAAAATTAAAATATGTTCAAACGCTACATCTCTACCCTAATTATTTGCTTTACTGCACCATTCCTTTTTGCACAACACATTGATATTGATAAAAAAGCACTTTCCTTTTTGGCTTCACAGAAGGAGATGAATATCGTGTTTGTTCAAGATTCATTATTAATGATTGATGATGTATATGAAACGGAATTCATCCAAAAAATGAGAAAGAAGATTATTCGCCAAAGCACTCCTGAGGAAGCGAGTAATTGGATTTCCGCATACAAAAAGAATAAAGATGAAATCTGGCCGGAAATATTTACAACGCAGCTAAACGAAAAAATAGGAGAATACAAAAACGCACCTCATTTTGAAATGGACAACACAGAAGCAACCTATACTCTAAAAATAACTCCAAGTTGGATGTATTTTGGTTATGATATAGGGATTATAGACAGACCTGCTAAGGTTACACTTCAAATATATTTTTATGAGACAAAGAATCCGAAGGCCGTAATTTTTTCTACAGAAATAAGTAGGGCTATGGCTAAATATAATATGCGTGATGGTGATGGTGAAGGTGCGGGACCAAGCTTAAACAGAATGCGTAAAGCTTATCAGAAAGCCGCCTACAAGTTAGCAAAAGCTTTGAAGCGAGTAGTAGATTAAGTTTTTCTCTGTGTAAAATATTTTTTCACTACATTTGATAATAGATTAAATTACCAATGCAAAACAGAACATACATCCGCCAATCAACTCCGGTCTTTTATAGCATAAAATGTCGGCGAGGTATGTATTGATTATATAGATATAAAATTATTCAATATAAAAACGTCCCGATTTAAATCGGGACGTTTTACTTTTAATAGTAGGAATCACGGACGAAACCTCTCTTCTCAATTCAAATAAACGAAGACGAGAAATTAAGTATTCCATACCACATCTTTAAATACAGATGAAAAAAATATACTCCAATTATATTGCAAATTTCCGAGGCTTGTCCCACGAAATTTGGCTTTTGGCTCTAGTTACCTTTGTTAATCGAGCTGGAGCAATGGTAATTCCGTTTTTATCGTTGTACCTCATAAATGTAGAGGGCTTTGATTTGCCACATGTTGGTTGGATTATGTCCTGTTTTGGATTGGGATCTCTGGTTGGAACATACTTTGGTGGTAGATTGACAGATAGTATTGGCTTTTATAAAGTTATTCTCTTCAGTTTATTTTTCGGCGGAGTTGGCTTTGTGTTACTACAGTTTATAGATAGCTTTTACGGTTTTTGTCTCGGTATATTTTTATTGACATTGGTTACCGATTCTGGCAGACCTGCAATATTTGTAGCTGCAGATACGTATAGCCGACCAGGAAATATAACCCGAAGCATCACGCTTATTCGATTGGCCATAAACTTGGGCTTTTCAGTTGGGCCTTTAGTTGGCGGATTGATAATTGCACACATCGGTTATTCTTCTCTTTTTTGGATTGATGGAATAACATGTATAATCGCATCCTTTGCGGTTATTGCTCTTCTGAAACCGAAGAAGCAAAAAGAAACAAATGTTGTAAAATCGACAATTATAAAAGAAGGCATTCCGCCCTATCTAAATAAACTGTTTATTCTGTTTTTCGTAATTATGGTAGCGAACAGCCTAGCCTTTGTACAATATTTTTCAGTGATGCCTATATATTATGAAAAGGTGCATTTTCTTTCAGAAGATCTTATTGGTTGGTTAATGTTTATCAACGGAGCTACCATTGTGATTTTCGAAATGCCACTAATCAGCTGGTTGGATCGGAAAAAAATTTCAAAAACTATGGCTACTTTCTGGGGAATATTCTTTCTCGGACTCAGCTTTTTAGTCTTGAACTTCACAAACTGGAGTGGGGTTTTGGTAATCGCCATGCTCTTAATGACTTTGGGAGAAATGATTGGATTCCCATTTTCCAATGCACTTGCACTGGAAATGGCTCCGAAAGGAAGAAAGGGAAGTTATATGGGATTGTATAGTATAAGTTTCAGCATAGCACACCTAATTGGCCACAACGGTGGAATGAATATGGTTGATAACTTTGGCTATTTTAGCACTTGGAACATATTTTCAATATTTTTGCTATTGATAGCTGGCTTAACTATTTGGCTCTATTTTCTAGTGAGAAAATCAGAAAGTAAACATATCTGAATCACTATTAACTTCCTCTGTTTCGACGTTCTTACGATTTCTACGACTGACAATCACGGCATCTAAGCAAGAGATTATAAGCCCAATCCCTGCAAAAAGACATAAGAGTCTAATGAACATAGCTCCGGAATAGTCCAATCCCGTAAATCCAAGTACTGCTGAAATAATAGTAACTATTAAAAAGTGAAAGGTATATTTCTTCATCTCAAATTAAAATTTAGTTAATGGTTTCGCTAAGATAATCTGATAGCGGGCCGATTATCTTAAAAATACTCCAATTATCAGATTTTTAACACTTTAAAATTATTTCTAAGGTTTTAAATCATTATTCTTAACTACGTGTGAAAGTACAATCTGAGTTTTCGTTTCACCATAAATAATAAGTTGATCAATGAAAGCCTCCAAGTGTTTTTGATTTTTCAGAACAACTTCCATCACTATATTTTCATTTCCAGTTATTCGGTAACAATTGAGAACCTCATCATAGGTTTTTACAATTTCAAGAAAAGGTTTCAGCTTCCCCATAAAAGCACGAAGCGTAATTATTGCCTTAAATTGATAACCGGCTTCAAATGGTGAAACCAAGGTATTATAACCATGAATAATACCTGAATCCTCCATTTTCTTTATTCTCTCGGAAACGGCAGGAGAGCTCATACCAACTTTCCTTCCTATCTCGGTATTTGGTTGCCGCGCATTTTTCTGTAGACAATCTAAAATTTTCCAATTCAATTTATCGATACTCATATTAAAGTATTAATTAAATGTTAACATCATATTTAAAGCAAATATACAGTTTCACTTTAATATCGATTGCATAAAACCATTACTTGTCCTTAAATTTGATACGCTTTAAAAAAGAAAATAATGTCATCGCATACCTTTAGAAACAATTCACATTCGGCTATTTATAATAAAGCTTTAGATATATTCTCTTTAAGTAGAAGTATTTCCCATTATCTTAGTCAAGATTTGGCCCAGCTTCAAAAAAATGGAATGGAAGATCCGAATATTTATTTTACTGGTGATATTGTACAACAATCCGTTTCATTAGGACCAGAAATTCTTAAAGCAGAAAGCCAGTCATTCTCTGAAGAGAAGCATAAGTATGCAGCCTCGGTAATGCGTCTTTCAAACTTGCTATATAAAAATTGTGAACGTTTGGAAAGAGCAAATAGCAACGGAAAAGACTTCTTACCCTTACTTCGCAAAGAGCTTAAAAAATTCAGGAAACTACAGCATACTTGGAGGCTAACGCTTTAAACTCCACTCCACGCACATTCTCTTTATTAATCTGAATCCAATTGGTACATTTGTATACAACGTAACAAACTATAAATATGTTTGAGGAAGAAGATGATTTCGATCCAATGGAGCGGCACAATCGTGTACGCCAAATGCCCTTATTTATAAAAGCCGAAGAAATCTCAGAGCTGGTAAGACATTTGGTCCAATCTGTAGAAAATACCGATATCGAATTTAAGCGGAAAGGCGAAAAGGAAATGTTGGAGCACAACCTAGATTATTTGATGGAAAATTCGATGATAATTCCTGCCAAAATCGCCGGTGCCGAAGGTGTCGATCTCTATGATATTAAAATGGAAGATGCTGCTATAATTCGCACGGCTGCTCGGGAAATCATCTTAGATGTTCGAGGTATTCAAATGCACGGTTTTAAGGATACTGAATATTTAGACTTACTGAGAAAGGAAGTAGAAGAATTCCGCATTCTTTTTGCTGAATGGGTAAAAACTTTCGACCCTTGGGATTACATCATTGACCGCTGGGGATTATTTAATCCGCCAGGCGTCAATTATGACGATCACGACCCAGATGATGACATTCCATTTGACCCTAGTGATCTTCCCGAAGAATTCTTTGGTAATTACGAAGACGATGACGACGATATTGAAGAAGACTGGGATGGAGATGACGACTCCGAAGAGTAATTAGCGCAATAAGCGCGGATCAAAATCCATTTTTTCAGTTTGGATAATCTTAAGCTTTCCAAAATCTTTGTGAGCAGGGTTTATCAAGATGTTATTCTCTTGATGCAAGACCGCTGAAGGAACCTTCAGGGCCAAACCTTCATTTTTTTTCAGCCAATTTGAACCAAACATCTGTAATTGATTTACCGCTGCTTCAGTTCCCCATTTAGGCTTTATAAAATCAATGGACTGAATTGTTTTAATGGATGGATCGGGAATTTCAACTTCTACAAAAGAATAGTCCAAAGGAAGCCCCACATAGTCAACGTGGACAATAATTTCCAATAGGCTCAAAGATAGGTTTTGAGAAAAATACAGCATTGCATCCCCCACCTTATTCCATCGACCACCGTACAGTCTAGCGCCTTCCCCAGACAAATCATCTATATATTGCGTTTTGGCTATTCTATAAATGCGCACAACTAAGAAGGGATTCCATGAGCAATTCTACCCATCATATTTTTGACATATTGGGTGCCAAACCGCGTATCTAAAAAATCAAGTGGCTTTTGCCCGTTAAAAATATATGGAGTAGAATGCAACCATTTTCTGAAATTATCAAGTGTTTCAAAAACTTCGATCCCTTCGGAAACCACCTCGGCAATCTCAAAAAGTTGTTCTGAATTTGAAACGGTCAATAGGTCATCATCTGCCTTTCGCTGTAAGGTACGGTGAGATATATGTAAAAGTTCACTTAGCTTATCCATAGATATATCTAAGACTTCGCACACAGAATAAACGACGCATTTGGGTAGGCCCTTTCTGGTAATGTGGATAAGATCTATATCACTATTTACTACCTGGCCCACCTGGCCTACACCTCCTAGAACCCCGACGATTCTATCAAAAGGGTTATCCAGAAGATAAAAAACTTCTGGTTCCTTTATTAAATTTACGTCTTTATGGTTTTTGTATGTTTTCAAAATAACGACATTTGACACGAATATACGTATTTTTGTCGGGTTTTAAAAATTTACACCCACTTTTTTACATGTTTCGTCTATATTGACCTCCCACTTCAAACAGAGCCTCAGTTATTTGTCCAAGAGAACACACCTTAGTCGCTTCCATTAGTTCTTCAAACATGTTTTCATTGTGAATGGCAGCTGTTTGTATTTTATCAAGAGTGGAAGAGGCGGTTTCCTCATACATCTTTTGAAGGTTCTGTAAGGTCTCTATCTGTATCTGCTTTTCTTCTTCCGTAGCACGAATAACTTCTGCCGGAAGAACTGTAGGCGAACCTTTACTGCTCAAGAACGTATTCACACCTATTATTGGAAATTCGCCATTATGCTTCAAAGTTTCATAGTACAAACTTTCTTCCTGGATTTTACTACGCTGATACATTGTTTCCATAGCACCCAAAACTCCGCCTCGTTCTGTAATACTGTCAAACTCTTTTAAAACGGCTTCTTCCACAAGATCAGTCAGTTCTTCAATGATGAAAGATCCTTGAATTGGGTTTTCGTTTTTGGCAAGACCTAACTCCTTATTTATAATCAACTGAATTGCCATAGCGCGACGTACACTTTCCTCCGTTGGAGTAGTTATTGCTTCGTCATAAGCATTGGTGTGCAATGAATTACAGTTGTCATAAATAGCGTACAAAGCTTGTAGGGTTGTACGAATATCATTAAAATCAATCTCCTGGGCATGCAATGAACGACCTGAAGTTTGAATGTGATATTTCAACATTTGTGCTCTTGGATTTGCACCGTACTTTTCCTTTAAGGCTTTTGCCCAAATTTTACGGGCAACTCTTCCTATTACCGCATATTCCGGATCTATTCCGTTGCTAAAAAAGAAAGAAAGGTTTGGTCCAAATTCGTTGATGTCCATTCCACGGCTCAAGTAGTATTCAACGTAAGTGAAACCGTTAGAAAGCGTAAATGCCAGTTGTGTAATAGGGTTGGCGCCTGCTTCCGCAATGTGATAACCACTGATGGAAACCGAATAAAAATTTCGAACCTTTTTCTCAATAAAATACTCTTGAACATCTCCCATCAATCTAAGGGCGAATTCAGTTGAAAATATACAAGTGTTTTGAGCTTGATCTTCTTTTAAAATATCGGCTTGCACGGTACCACGAACCTGTTGCAGAGTTTCATATTTAATTTTGTTGTAAACTTCAGCATCCAAAACTAAATCCCCGGTTACACCAAGAAGCATCAAGCCTAAGCCATTATTGCTTTCCGGCATTTTTCCATGATATTTTGGGCGCTCAATTCCGTTTTCTTTGTAAATTTTGGCAATTTTCTTTTCAACTTCTGCCTCCATTTCATTTTCAACAATGTACTTCTCACAGTTTTGGTCTATTGCAGCATTCATAAAGAAGCCCAGCAACATTGGTGCAGGACCGTTGATTGTCATACTTACCGAAGTCATAGGATGGCTTAAGTCAAATCCAGAATACAATTTTTTTGCATCATCAAGACAGCAAATTGAAACTCCGGCATTCCCGATCTTTCCATAGATATCTGGCCTGTGATCTGGATCGTTTCCGTAGAGAGTAACACTATCAAAGGCAGTAGATAATCGTTTTGCTGGCAAGCCCATGCTCACGTAATGAAAACGTCTGTTAGTACGTTCTGGTCCGCCTTCCCCAGCAAACATACGCGCTGGATCCTCACCCGTTCTTTTAAATGGATACAAACCGGAAGTATAAGGGAATTCCCCTGGCACATTCTCTTGAAGCGTCCATTTTAAAATATCGCCCCAAGCTTGATATTTAGGAAGGCATACCTTAGGAATTTGAGTATGCGAAAGTGATTCAGTATGCGTGTCTATATTTATTTCCTTGTCACGTACTTTAAAGCTGTAGACTGGGTTTATGTACTTTTCCACTTTATCACTCCAGCCAGTAATTACTTCCCAATTATATGGGTCTAAATTCAACTTTTCACGATCAAATTCTGCAAGTAATAACTTTAATAAATCTTCATTTTTTTCTGAACATTTAATCGATTCAAAAACAAGCCCACCTTTGTCAAATTCTGGTTTTTCTCCAGAAATGGATTCCATCGTTTTGTATATACCGTAAAGTTTTTGGGCCACTTCTGCCTGCTCCAAAGCTTTTTTATCGTAAGCTCTATTGTTTTCAGCAATTTCAGAAAGATAACGTGTACGCGCTGGTGGTATTACAAACACTTTTTCCTCCATTTCTTCTGAAACGTGAAAATCACTTTTAAGGTCAGCCTTAGTTTTTTCTGCTATTTCACTCATTATAGCCTTATACAGCTTATTCATTCCCGGATCATTAAACTGCGAAGCAATTGTTCCGTAAACTGGAAGTTCGTCATGAGGCGTATCAAACAACAAGTGGTTGCGCACATATTGCTTTTTTACATCGCGCAATGCATCTAAAGAACCTCTTTTGTCAAATTTGTTAATAGCTACCAAATCAGCAAAATCCAGCATATCAATTTTTTCAAGTTGCGTAGCGGCACCAAATTCGGGAGTCATCACATATAATGAAACATCACTGTGCTCTATAATTTCGGTATCACTCTGTCCAATTCCAGAGGTTTCTATAATAATAAGATCATATTCTGCAGCCTTCAATACCTGAATAGCTTCGGCCACATATTTTGAAAGTGCAAGATTACTTTGTCTGGTGGCCAAACTTCGCATATAAACACGTGGTGAATTGATAGCGTTCATACGAATACGATCTCCTAACAATGCTCCTCCTGTCTTTCTTTTAGAAGGATCGACAGAAATTATTCCTATTGATTTTTCAGGGAAATCAACTAAAAATCTTCTTATAAGCTCATCAACCAAAGACGATTTTCCGGCTCCACCAGTTCCTGTAATCCCTAAAACAGGGGTTGTTATTTTTTTATTCTTTACATGAATTTTGTCGAGTGTATCTTTTGCAACTTCTGGGAAATTTTCAGCAGAAGTAATAACTCGTGCAATTGCCCCGATATTTTTATCGGCAAGTTTATCAATTTCTCCATTCAGCTTATCGCCTATTGCATAGTCGGATTGTTCAACCAGATCATTTATCATTCCTTGTAGCCCAAGTTCACGACCGTCATCTGGAGTGTAGATTCGAGTGATTCCGTAATCCATCAATTCCTTAATTTCAGAAGGGAGAATCACACCGCCGCCACCACCAAAAATTTTGATATGACCCGCACCTTTTTCCTGCAATAAATCATACATATATTTAAAGTACTCATTATGTCCACCTTGATAGGACGTCATGGCAATTGAATTTGCATCTTCCTGAATAGCAGTATTTACAACTTCTTCTACACTTCTATCATGCCCTAGATGAATAACCTCAACCCCAGTGGATTGGATTATTCGTCGCATAATATTAATTGCTGCATCGTGGCCATCAAAAAGGGAAGCGGCGGTTACAATACGAACTTTATATTTTGGTTTATAGGGTTTTGTCTGTTGCATAATATTGTTTACTTAAAAAATATGAATCGCAAATTTAATCAAAACCGAACGAACATCACACTTTACCCTCCATAATGATGAAATGAATTAGTATTAATCCTATTGTATTATTTTTTAATTTTTGTATATTGCATCTACAATATTAAACTACTAATACTAAAAACTTAAACATTATGAAAAAAATTTACATTTTAGCACTTGCAATTGGTGCTTTTACTTTTTCCTCAGTTCAAGCACAGGTTGATCAGACAGATGATCTTGAAAGCTACTCTTCAGGCCCTATTGCATCTCAATCGGATTTATGGACAACTTGGACTGGAGATGAAGGTGGTCCAGAAGATGGAATGGTCACTTCAGAACAAGCAAATTCTGGAAGTCAATCTCTAAATATTGTTCAAGATAACGATAATCTGTTTTTAATCGAAAGCCAACCAGATTCTGGAATATACTCAATGCAATTTAGCATGTATATTCCTGAAGGTAATGAAGGATATTTTAACGTTCAAGGTCAAATGCCTACCACAACTGGTGATTTCTTAAGTGGTGACATTTATTTTAACCCTAACAACGAAACACCTGGTCAAGGTCAACTTGGAGATGGTTCAGCAGTATGGTTTTTCCCTCACGATGCTTGGTTTAATATTAATCTAGTTGTAGATATGGATGACAGAACCTACGGAATGAATGTTGATGGGGAAATAGCTATTCCAGAAGGAACTCCTTTTAATGATTATATTAACCCTTATGTTGGGGCAATCGATTTCTTCGGACCTAGTGAGTTTACTAACTATTTCGTGGATGATTTTGTTACAGCTTATGGATTATTGGGTGTTGACGATGTATCAGAAAATACATTTAGCGTTTACCCTAACCCAGTAAAAGACGTACTAAACATTCAATCTAAAACTTCTGTAGACAATGTTACAATTTATGACATTTTAGGAAAGGTTGTTCTTCAAGCAAACCCTGGAAAAATTTCTCCAGCGATTAGCACGAGCAGTCTTGCTACTGGTTCTTACTTAGTTAAAATAACTAGTGGAAGCACTTCTAAAACAATCAAGATTCTTAAATAAGAATTTTTTAAAATCTTTTTTACCAAAAGGCCCTTCAATTTTGAAGGGCCTTTTCTATATTTGAAAAAATTAAAAATCAAATCTATGTGGATTAAAAGAACCCTTCTATTTTGCTCGTTGTTTACTTTAGTTTCTTGTGCAGAATTACAGGATGTAGTCAATACCCTTCCAAACCAGACCGGTGTTGGTATGGATTCAGCTCAAATTGGAAATGGTTTGCGTCAAGCCTTAGATAAGGGAATTGACAAACAAGTGACTAAGTTGACTCAAACAGATGGTTTTTATAAAAATCAGCTGGTTAAAATCATGCTGCCACAAGAATTGCAAAAAGTAGATCAGACATTACGTGATATCGGATTGGGAAGTTTAGCCGATGAAGGCCTAAAAGTATTAAATCGCGCCGCTGAAGACGCGGTGAAAGAAGCTACTCCAATATTTGTCAAGGCAGTAAAACAAATAACCTTTACAGATGCAAAGAATATTCTCTTAGGTCCAGACAACGCCGCAACCAGTTACTTGGAGCAACGAACCAACTCGGCTCTTTACACAAGCTTTAATCCAGTTATTAAAAACTCCTTTTCAAAAGTAGGGGCAGATAGAATCTGGACCAATATCATCAACAAATACAATTCTGTACCATTCGTGACCAAAGTAAACCCAGACCTTACCGATTACGTTACCAGCGAGGCTTTAAATGGCGTTTACAAGATGATTAGTGTTGAGGAAAAAGATATACGTAACAATGTTTCCGCAAGAACCACTTCTCTCTTAAGACAAGTTTTCGCATTACAGGATTAGAATAACATTATGTTTTAACACTATTCGCACAATATTTGACACATTTATGATACTCTTAACCGCTCATTAGCAATAAGTTTTGTTTTTCAAATCTATCTTTGCCCTAAGAATAATACGGAAATGATGAGCTGGTTTAAGAAAAAATCAAGAGTTGAAAGATTAAAAGCAAGATACACCTATCTAATGAGGAGATCTTACGAAACATCCGCAAAGGATTCTAACAAAAGCGAAAGTCTACATCGTCAAGCATTACAGCTTTTTCAAGAAATCAACTATCTTTCACTTCAGCAAGGCGATAAGTAAAATCATTTATCGTGAAGGCTTTTAAAATATTCAAATGCCTCTTGTAATCGAGATCCGTACCAACTAAAATATTCCCCATCAACTAATTTTACCTCAGCCTTTATTTTATCTTGTAGTTTTAAAACATGCTCTTCCTTAAAAGGATACGGCTCGGTTGAAAGAAGGACTAGATCAGCATCCTTAAAAACCTCCTTATTTACTTCTGGATATCGCGATGTTGGTTCTTGAATTAGATTCTCAAATTTATTCAGACTTAAGAGCTTATTTATAAAAGTATCTCTTCCCGCAGCCATATATGGGTCTTGCCATATTAAATACAACGTATTTTGTATTGACTGGTCTTTCATAAAATCTCGAAATACTACTAATTCTGATTCAATTTTAGAGCAAATTTCTTTAGCTTTTTTAGTGACTTCAAAAATTTTTCCAAACTCCAAAATCATTGCAATGCTTTCAGGAATAGAATTGACGTCGCTTATCCAAACAGGAGCAATCTTATCCAACTGAACAACCATTTCTTCTGTATTTTCCTCTTTGTTACAAATGATTATATCTGGATTGAGAGATTTTATTTTATCAAGCTTTACACCTTTAGTTCCGCCAACAACCGTCTTTTCAGCCCGTAGATCCATTGGATGCACACAGAATTTAGTGACACCAACTATCTGATCGCGCAGGCCAAGATCTACCAAAAGTTCAGTTTGGGAAGGCACTAAGGAAACTATACGCGAAGGAGCAGTATTAAAATTTAAAGTCCTATTTAGTTGATCAATGAATTCCATCAAGTATGGTTTTCATTTCGATCTGTATTTTTTCAGCCTCTTTAGCGGCTGCTTCAGCAAAATCATCATTGTTTGAAGCATAAATAATACCTCGTGAAGAATTTACAAGTAGTCCAATATTTTCTGCAAGGCCGTATTTGCAGACCTCCTTTAAGTTTCCACCCTGCGCTCCTACTCCAGGAACCAATAAGAAACTGTTTGGAATAATTTTTCGAATATCAGCAAGATACTCAGCCTTTGTAGCTCCAATAACATACATCAAATTTTCACTGTTCTTCCATTCTTTGGAAGTTTTTAAAACCTGCGTATATAATTCGTCATCACCAACTTTTTTAGTCTGAAAATCGAATGCTCCTTGATTGGAAGTGAGCGCCAATAAAATGGTATGTTTATTTTTAAAAG
Organism: Aequorivita sp.; assembly: GCA_052105975.1. Lineage (GTDB taxonomy): Bacteria > Bacteroidota > Bacteroidia > Flavobacteriales > Flavobacteriaceae > Aequorivita. The sequence goes on from JBQEAY010000003.1 coordinate 174,652, forward strand.
CGAGAAATGGTTCAACCGAATCCTTCCCCATATATGGTGCTACTGTTATAGAGTCAAATTCCATATCTTCAAAAAAAGCTTTGGCATAACGCGAAGAAGTGTTTCCAATATCACCACGTTTTGCATCGGCAATAGTGAAAATTTCAGGATAGTTTTCGTTTAAATAATTTATGGTCTTATTAAGTGACTCCCAGCCCTTTATTCCACAAGCTTCATAAAATGCTGTATTCGGTTTATAAGCTACAGAAAATTCATGGGTTGCATCAATAATTGCCTTATTAAATGAAAAAATTGGATCCTCTTCTTTCAATAGAAAAGAAGGTATTTTGTCTAGATCTACATCCAGACCGACGCAAAGAAAGGACTTTTTACTTTTTATTTCTGAAACTAATTGTTTGGTTGTCATAACAATTCCTATTCAATTTTATAAAACCCTTCAGCAAATAAGCAGCTCTCTCAAAGAAAGAGTTTTTAGGGAATTTGTATTTAATTCTAGAAGCTCTCCCCTGTTTCTTTAAGCTTTTCAGTATTATTAACCAAATGTAGCTCGTCTATTATTTCTTGGATGTCACCATTTATAATATTTCCTAAATTGTAAAGGGTGAGGTTTATTCTGTGGTCAGTAACACGTCCTTGAGAATAGTTATAGGTTCTAATTTTAGCACTACGATCACCACTAGTTACCATAGAACCACGTTTAAGGGCGTCTTCGGCTTGTTTTTTAGCCAATTCCATATCATACAAACGCGAGCGAAGTACTCTAAACGCTTTATCTTTGTTCTTATGTTGCGATTTTTGATCTTGACACTGCGCGATAATTCCAGTCGGAACGTGGGTTAGACGCACTGCAGAATAGGTTGTGTTCACTGATTGACCTCCTGGACCAGAAGAACAGAAAAAATCTACACGAACATCTTTTGGGTTAATTTCAATATCAAATTCTTCGGCTTCAGGAAAAACCATTACGGTTGCGGCACTCGTATGTACTCGTCCTTGAGTTTCGGTCTGCGGTACTCGCTGTACTCGGTGTACCCCAGCTTCAAATTTTAGAGTTCCATAAACGTCATCTCCCTCAATTTCAAATTGAATCTCTTTAAAACCACCGCTGGTTCCTTCATTTAAATCTATAACATTTGTTTTCCAGCCTCTTCCTTCACAGTATCTGGTATACATCCGGAAAAGATCACCCGCAAAAATACTGGCTTCATCACCACCTGTTCCGGCTCTAATTTCCATTACTGCATTTTTCGAATCTTCGGGGTCCTTCGGAATTAACAGAAACTTAATCTCCTCTTCCAAGATAGGTATACGGTCATTTGCTTCATCTTGCTGCATCTTCGCCATTTCAACCATTTCGGAATCGCTTCCGTCAGAAATTATCTCTTCGGCCTCTGAAATATTATCGGTAAGCTCCAAATATTCTGATCGCTTATCCATCAAAATCCTCAGATCTTTATATTCTTTATTTAACTGAATATAGCGCTTTTGATCACTGATAATATCAGGTTGAATTATGAGGTCGCTCACCTCATCAAAACGTTGTTTTATAATTTGAAGTCTGTCTAACATATGGAGTTTATAGTGAGTGTAAATTTACCATTTTTTAGTTGAAAATATTTCGATAGAAAAAATGATATTTTTTAATGAAGAAATTTCCTGATTTTTGAAACTATCTCAAAGTGTTTTTAAAGAAGATTATGATGTTTCTTTTGATCTAGAAATTTTATCAAAATCAATAACTATTCCAACGCCTAATATTTGTTTCCACTGAATACTTGGTCCTTCAATAACAATCTCTTCGTTCGTGATTTCGTTTCTTTTAGATTCTACTTTAATATCATTGTCATATCTAAGATGTGATCCTAGGCTTGCTACAACAAATTTATTAACTTTCATATCCAAATTAACTTCCCAATCAACATCAATATTCCCAAAACTATTTATGTAATCTGTATATAATTCTAGATAACTACTGAGCTTAATATTTTCGAAAATATTTTCTTCGTATCTATTTGTTAATAGTATCCCTACTTCTTGCTTAGTAGTATTCCCCTCTTTCAACATAGTGCCATCGATATCGTAAATAGCAGGATCCACACCAAATGCTCCTCTATTTGCTAGATCACTATCCATAACAAAGGTGGTTTTTAAAGTAAAAGGTGAAGCATAAAAAGATAGGTGTTCAATCTTTTTGCCATATTCCATTCCTAATCCAAAAAACATATATCCCGGAGCTAGAAACTTAGATATAGCTTCATCTTTATTTGGGTATTTGTAACCATTAGAAAACTGCGTGTTAAAGCTAAATCTTGCGGAATAAAACAAATTTCTTATTGAATCGGCTTGTACCACAACTCTTGATTTCAACTCTAAAATATCTTCTGTTTTTTTAATACCATTATCTTGTTGTTTATTTAAACCATACTTAAGGTTTACATCCGAATTCCAAAACCAGTTTTCTCGTTTAAAAGTTGTAGAAGATTTAGCAGAAACAATCCCCGAAATAGAATTTGTTCCACCTGAATTCCAATTTGTAAAAGATACTTGGTTAAGCAATAAACCAACCTCTTTAATGGTACGCCATCCCAAGTAGACAGTATCCTTTTTCTTTGTATCAACGGATAATGAATCTATATGAGCGAATAGGTTACTAGAACTAATGAGAAATAAAGTAAAAACGATCCAAAAAGTATTTTTCATTACCATCAATTTAATAAGTAAAGCTGCCGTTTTCGCTCGTTATTGTAAGTTTCTTTGTATTCGAAGCCTCTACGCGACCAACAATCTGCGCCTCAACATTAAAGGATTTTGAGATTTTGATTATTGAATCAGCTATTTCTTCAGGAACGTAAACTTCCATTCTATGCCCCATATTAAATACCTGATACATCTCTTTCCAATCTGTTCCACTTTCCGATTGAATAAGCTTAAAGAGTGGAGGAACCTTAAACATGTTATCTTTTACAATATGTAGATTATCAATAAAATGCAGAATTTTTGTCTGTGCACCCCCGCTACAATGAATCATCCCATGAATCTCCTTATTGCTGAATTGAGATAAGATCTCCTTAATTATTGGAGCATATGTACGTGTTGGTGAAAGCACTAGTTTCCCAGCGTTCAAGGGACTATCTTCTACCGTATCCTGTAATTTTTTCGATCCGGAGTATACAAGATCTGTAGGGACAGAAGCATCAAAACTTTCGGGATAGTTATTGGCTAGAGATTTATCAAACACATCATGTCTTGCAGAAGTCAGCCCGTTACTACCCATACCGCCATTGTACTCTTTTTCGTAAGTCGCTTGTCCAAAAGAGGCTAAACCAACTATAACATCACCGGCTTTTATATTTGCATTGTCAATAACATCACTGCGCTTCATACGAGCAGTCACTGTGGAATCAACAATAATTGTACGCACTAAATCACCAACGTCTGCAGTTTCTCCACCAGTGGAATGAATTGTAACTCCATAATCTCGCATTTCGGCTATAAGTTCTTCGCTGCCGTTTATAATCGCAGAAATAACTTCTCCAGGAATAAGGTTCTTATTACGCCCGATGGTTGATGAGAGCATTATATTATCTACCGCACCAACACAAAGCAGGTCGTCAATATTCATTATAAGCGCATCTTGAGCAATACCCTTCCAAACGGATAAATCTCCAGTATCTTTCCAGTATGTATAAGCAAGGGAAGATTTGGTACCCGCACCATCAGCGTGCATAATCAGGCAATGGTCCTCATCACCGGTAAGGTAATCTGGAACAATTTTACAAAATGCTTTTGGGAAAAGGCCTTTATCTACATTTTTGATGGCATTATGCACATCTTCTTTACCTGCGGAAACACCTCTTTGTGCGTACCGCTTTGAAATCTCTTTGCTCATTGAATAGGAGTTAAGCTGCAAAAGTACACATTAAAAAAAAGCCCACAAAGGTGGGCTTTCAGGGTTTTTGAATATTTTAGTTATTATTCCCAATCGGGCATATAAGCATCTGTATAAAGCAAGGTTCTCGTTTCATCCTCTCCTACCTCTATGTTATAGACGTCCCTTTGAGAAATACCATCGTTCGAGGTATTCGTAAAGATTACGAATGCTTCATTTGGTGCAAATATGGGTTCCAAATCATTTGTACCATTTGGTTTTTCATTAGAAATATCTACCGCTGGTCCCGAAGTACTGATATCATATGTAAACATTCTGGAGTCCAATCTTCTGTAATCAGCACTTTGGAATTCGGAAACATCGTAGGAATATACAATTTTATTGTTAGTAACTGATAAATCTAGACCACTAGCAGCTCCAGGCAGTCCGGATTGCAAGGTATCTAGGAAATCGCCGTTTTTATTTATGGTAATGAAAGAAACATCATATCCATTCAAGTTATTTGTTTTCAAAACAATTAAATCACTATTCTCACTAACTGCAATTTCAGAAATCAAAGAGCCATCCAAGGTTCGAAATACCTGATTAAGTCCTTGACCACTTGATCTAATAGAGTATAATTTATCAAGGTTTGGAAAATATATTCGGTCGCTATTCTCTGGCCAACTAATATTTATTTCATTTAAATTAAATCCATTAGGCTGTAGGTTTGAAGTGACTTTAACCTTATCAGTCCCATCACGTTTCATCGTATAAATATCAGCTTGTGCCCCAGTTGTCTGTAGGTAGGCAATTCTATTTGCCGCCACATTTCTTCGCGGTCGGTAACTGTTTGTGTTTTCAGAGGTTAACTGAAATTCATTTCCTTCTTCGTCCGCAGAGAATATTACATTGTTGCCGTTGATATTTCGCACGAAGAGAAATCTATTATCTACAGGAGCAGGCATTACTTTAAAGGTTCCTACTGGGCTTAATACTGGCGGGTTATATTCATCTGCTGCAGAAACCTGCCAAAAATATTGGGCTCCAAGCTCTAATTCTGAATACACAAAGGTTGAATCACTTAAATCCTCAAACCGAAGGACTTCCTCGTTTTGATCGTTCCTCAGTTCTAACTCAAAGGTTATAGGGTCATCTTCAGGGTCTATCGAACTCCATAGGAAAACAGCTTCTACACTCTGCAGAACTTCATTCTCTTCAGGAGTTATTAATTCGGGGGTTGATGGCGGTCTATTATTGGCTGTGGAAATCTCCATTTCAAAAATAACGTTAACCGCTTCGTTAGCGATTACTGTAGCCGGTTCATACCTACCGAGATAACCGTCAAGTCGGGCAGCCACTGAATATTCTCCAGCAGCAGCATTTTCAATAATAAAATTTCCTTCGGCATCAGTAAAAACAGTACTGGTAACAGGGCTTGTTGAAATCCGAACATTTTCTAGAGGTGTATTTGTTCCGTCTACCACCACTTTTCCTGTAATGACTCCGAAATCATTATCACTAATTCTATCTTCATTGCACGAGACCAAAAGAATCAAGAGCACACTCAACGTTATATAAGTAAAACTTCTTCTCATCATCGTTAATTTATTTATTAGTCTTAAATTTAGATTGTCCCGTTCCAAAATAATAATTTAAGCCCAGGCTAAAAGTATAATAATAGTCATCTCTTCTTCCTTGTGGTAGGTTGTCAATTTTATCGGAAAAAGTTATATTCCACTCCCCATCGAGCTCAAACGAAACTCTATCTGAAACGCGATATTCTAGACCAGCTCCAAGCTTTAAATACATAAAAGTATCCCAGCGCTGTAAATGGCCTACGGGGCTGTCGTCTGCAAAATGTAGGAGGCCTGGACCTGCGTAAAAAAGAGGTGAAAGCCTATCATTAGGAAGCATATTATATTCAAATTTTAAGGTCTCACTTGCCCACCAATGGTTTATTTCTGGTGTGGAATTTAGTCTAAAAAACTGAAAATCTGCGGCTACCCTAAACTCTGGGATTATTTTATACTTAAGACCTAGGCCCACCTTATAATCCAGTATACCGGTTCTGTAATCTCCATCAACTAAAGCCGTTCCAAAATTTAAATACAGAGCGCTTAAATAATCATTCTTCAAAAATTTTCGTTCGTATAAATCTGTGGATTCTTCTACTTCTTTTTCCTCTAAGTAGGCATCTACAATTGCCTTATTTTTTTCCTCACCATCCTTTGTAGACCAAAGCTTATCTTTTATTCCTTCCACAATCAGCATTTCAACAGATTTTTCAATCGCTTCCTGAACTGCCATCTGCGCTGGCTCGTTTTTTGTGAATCCAGTTTCAACCTCTAGCAGTCGTTGAAAATTTACATACTTAAAAAGGCTAACGTCAACGGCTTGCGAAAGTATCGTTTTTGAAACGTAGACTGTTTTTAACACTTCACCAGTGTTTGTTGAAACAGCTCTTAAATAAACCGTAATTCTATCTTGTCTGTATTGAGTAGATGCGCCCGTACCAAAATACCTTGCTCCAGCACCGCCTGTAAGTATGTTGGAGTCATAAGAAACCACGCCTCCCTCTAAAAGGATTCCTGCAAATAATAAGGGGGTTAAACGAGTAGGGGTTTGATCATCGGCTTTTCTATATTCTTCACGCGTACTTCTAATAATATTCCGTTCATTTAGCAGGTTACTAAGATTTTCACGCTCAATAGGCCTAAACCATTTAGAATCTTCCAGTGCTTTTATTAAGATAGTAGTCGCACCCTGTGTAATTGCCGTACTGAAAGTGCTTCCATTTTCAATATTCTTGTATTGCCCCGTTTGATCTTTAAAATTATAAACCCCAGCGATAATAGGTTCTGCAGGTTCTGGCAGGTTATTTAATTCCTGGGTTTGTTTAGTCATTTCGCCCATACGTGCTTCTTGGGGTCCAAGAGGTTGATTGAAATAGGCTCCACAACCTCCCAGTAAAAATGAGATAGATACAATACATAGTTTTGTAAGTGTATTCTTCATAAGCTTTTTAGTTTGGGATAATTATTTGGGTCGCTTCTCCGGTGATAATATTTAATACATTAATTATCAATCCATCTGAAGTGTCGAATACCTCATATTGAAAATCGCCACTAATGCTGGTTCCATCTGGTGGTAAGTTATCCTTCCCAAAACCATGTTTATCCATACCACTACCAAAATCTCCCAAACGATCAAAAGCATCATATTTCGAATCTTCGAAAGAGTTTTGAGAATTCGCCGAGTTGAGTAACCAGGCATAATTAAAAGGCTCTCCACCAACGAATGCTGGATTTATGGGCTTATAGACCAATTGTTGTCCAAAACCGTACGAAGAGACTGCTAGGAATAAAAAAAGAACAAAAGGTTTCATTTTTATCGTTTTTTGTGAGACTAAAAATTTATTTTAACTTTTTAACTTAAAAGCCTGTGAAAAGGTAAAGAAATTATTCAATATTTTGATAGGAACAGATCTTAAATTCTAATATTCTATAAAAATATGGTTTCAACCTATTTCAGTTTTAATAGTATTTCTGAATATTTTTGTTCTCCTTATATTTTTGAAGGTACCAATAGACTTTTTTAATAGCCACCTCAGACATTGCCTTTAAATATTCATTTTGAGGTCTTACAAAAAACTCCAATACCTTTTCGTTAGCAACGGAAATTTCAATTTTGGTATTGTTGTTCAATGACAACACCTCCTTTACACTTACTATTTCTTCACCATTCAGATTATTTGCAGAATATAATGAGTAAAACATTTTAAAAAAATCGCTACCAGGTTTAGTTTTGGTATCTTCAGTAACAATACCTTTTAACATTATGCCATCATCATCTTTTTGTGTTACATCTGGAGATGGGTTAATTGCTTCTTTTCTTTCAATACTATCACGCCTTTCCTGCTCACGATCTTCTTCTGTCCCATTAATAATAACACGGTCCATGCCTAGAGGTTTATCATCTTCATCATAGATTAATAAAAGAATAATCACCCGATCCTTATCGTCAACATTAATTGTAGTAGAGGAAAGATTCTTTTTCTCTCCTATTTCCAATACAAGCCTTCCATTCTGGTCATTTTTGACAGTGTTTGAATCATTGGAAGTGTGTTTTATAACAGAGAGCACATATTGCAAACTTTGGCTTGACGCGGTCTTGTTTATGGCAGATCCGGTAATACTAAACATATCACCGTATTTTTCCATGTTTATCTCAGCCGCTACCTTAGTATTGTACATTTGAGAAAAGGCACTATTGCAGATAAATACAGTCAATATCAATAGTGAAATAGTATGTTGAAGTCTTTTATACAAAGATTAATTTTTTAAGTTCCGGATAATAACCGTCTGATCTCTACCTTTCATAGATACCATCATTTTATCGGAAATTGAATTTTGGCCACCAATCCAAATTAAATTCTGGTTGGCACCATACTGAAGTACATTTGCACTATGAAGGTTTGTAGGCTTAGCACTAAAGTCAGTAAAACTGTGGTTATTACCAACCTGGAGAACATCTTCTGATATTCTATTTGCAGAAACGGCTAAATTTATATCATTTCTATTACCTAGTTGCGTTAACTGAACATCACTGGAATTTGATCGCGTTAGTGTGTAAGCAGTATTATGATTCCCTATCTGTTGTACACGAGTACTGTTGTTTACATCTACCGCACGTGTATTTTGTGAAGCTACAATATTGAAAAGGGATGTTTTATTCTGTAGATTTTCTAATGATGTCTTCGTATCTCCTGTATACGTTTGTGCACTGGCTACATTCACTAAGGCTGTAAAAGCCAGAAGGGTCATTATAACAATAAAGGTTTTCATCTCTTTCTAATTTTATATAGTCATGTTAAAGTATTGATTTTATATGAAAACAACAACTAAAACTGAGCCTAATTATATGGTTTTCATCGAATAGCGATACTAAATATCTTTTTTTTAAAGAAGTATAAGAGCATGGTTTAGATGCTCTTATACCTTTAAAAATTACATTTTAATATAAAGAGTATTCTTTACTCTCTATCTACTAGAACTGTAAAGTAGCATTAAAGTTGCCACTACCTGTTTGAGCAACATGGCTCCAGTTACCTAATCCGAATTGACCAACTAGGTTAAGGTTGTTGTTACCCATTTGGAAAACTTCACTGTACTGAGCTACACCAATTTGAGCTACGATGTTAGCGTTACTGTTACCATCTTGTAATACTAATGATGTATTTCCAAGTCCTAACTGACCGACATAGTTATAGTTGCTATTCCCATCTTGTAACACCAATGATGTATTTCCAATCCCTAATTGACGTACAAAGCTGGTGTTGTCATCACCTAATTGAGCTACTAGAGAGTTATTTAAAGCACCAGCTTGAAAAGTTGTGCTCTCGTTACGGTCACCCATCTGAACAGTAATGGCAGTATTAGCAAGACCATATTGGTCCACATCACTTTCGTTATCGTTACCAACTTGTCCAACAAAAGAAAGGTTACCATCTCCTACTTGGTTGGTTCTTGCATCGTTTCGGTTCCCATTCTGCAACACTAAAGATCCATTACCATTTCCTATTTGATCAACATCAGCATTATTTGAGATTCCAGCTTGCGCTACAATAGAACCGTTACCATTTCCTAATTGGTTAACATCAGAAGTGTTCGTTATACCTACTTGACCTACAGCTGAATAGTTGTCATCACCTGTCTGCTTAACTGTAGACTTGTTCAAAATACCATCTTGCATTACGTGGCTCTCGTTACGATCTCCAGTTTGACGAGTTAAAGACCAGTTACCAAGCCCTGCTTGGTAAACAGTAGAAATATTATCGTCACCCCAAGAATAAACATAAGCCTCGTTAAAAGCACCATCCTGGTATACATCAGAATCGTTACGATCTCCGTGCTGATCTACATAAGATATGTTTGAAAAACCTATTTGATCTACATCAGACTTGTTATCATCACCCAATTGGTGTAAATATGAGTCATTCAAATTACCAAGCTGCATTACACGACCTTGGTTTCGGTCACCATCTTGAGAAACGAAAGATACGTTACCGTTTCCGTATTGCTCAGTGGTACTTACGTTATCATCACCAAATTGCTCTGTATAGGCATCGTTGAAGTCACCAATTTGAAGTGATAACGAACCATTACCATCGCCAATTTGAAGTGTTTGAGCATCATTAATATTACCCAATTGAGCTGTAAGAGAAAGGTTAAAGTCACCTAACTGTTTTGTATCAGACCAGTTCCAGAAACCCACTTGAGCAGTACCTCCTAGGTTAAAATTACCATTTTGATAGGTTGTAGCATCATTAAGAATTCCTAACTGAAGGTGTCCGTTTAGATTTAAAATTCCTATCTGATCTACATCGGAATAGTTAAACATGCCCCCTTGTAGCGTTCCATTAACGTTGAAGAGACCAGTTTGGTCAACTTCGCTCACGTTTGGACCCTGGGCAAACATTGCTGTTGCCCCCATTAGCGCCATTGCGCATAAAATTACTTTTTTCATAATTAAAAGATTTAAAGATTAATATTTGGTTAAAATAATATTCTGCTTTTGACAAGGAATACTTTCCTTGGGCGATAAACCTATATGATTTATCTATTTAATTATGGGGATAGTTTTAAAATGAACTTGTAATGAACATTTTTAAAAATAGAAATTAGAAGAATTTATAAAGTGTATTTGAAAATGTAACTAATACATAGTTACCAATCCATTAACCCAAGGGGATAGGTTTGTTACTTCTTAATTTGTTGAGGGGAGGTTGTTCTTGACATCTCTATCAATCACAACTCAAAGATGCAACAAAATAACAAATAAACAAAACGCAACTAGGTCTCTATGAGTAAAATGGGGGGAAACCCTATTTTAAAAAGTGGTTTTCCCTATGTATAACGTTAAGATTCATAGATGAAACTATAATAAGTCCGATGAAATACAATTTACGGGCTGTAATGAAAGTCTGTTAATTTTTAGTTAATTTTCATATTTAACGTTAAACAGTCCTTTTCATTTCGTACTGAAGCCTGTTTTAAACTTTACTAAAGGCTTCAGTTTATCAGATGAAGCCCTATTAACATAGGATTTTGTCATATTTAACTCAAAATAAGAGATTGAATTTTTACCACTTATTTCTTATAAAAAACACCATAATAGACTTATAATCAAGACTCCTTATTGTTAAATCTGCAAAAAAAACCTCATTACCCCCCACATTTAAGTTTCTAAACTGCGAAATTTTATTTTGAGTGGAATATAGAACAGACATCCATTTCTCTTTAATATTTATTCTAAAACGAGAATTATAGCTCTTTGCTAAACACAAAAAGGCCGATAAAAAATTATCGGCCTTTTTTAATATATAGATGATTTGATTACTTGGTAAAAAGAAGCTCTCTATATTTAGCCAATGGCCAGATTTCATCATCCACTAACAACTCAAGTTTATCACAGTGATAACGAATAACTTGGAAATACTTTTTCACATCATCACAATAGGCAAAGGCTCTCTTTGCAGCATCCTCAATTTTGTTTGCATTTCTTCTGGCGTCAATCATATCGGTTATTCCCTTATTGATTTCAGCAATGTGTCCACTTATTTGTTCAATAAGATGCATCTGCTCCACTGAGAATTTTTTAAAGTCAGACCCATATATGTCCTTTAAACCCTTAACATTCTTTATCAGAACATTTTGATAACGAATTGCTGTTGGGATTATATGGTTTCGTGCAATATCCCCAAGAACGCGACCTTCAATCTGAATACGCATAGCGTAGTCTTCCATTTCAATTTCATAACGAGCTTCAAGTTCTACCTTACTCATTATATTAAGCCCCTCAAAGAGTGAAATTGTTTTTTTGGATATTTTAGCTTTTAATGCTTCAGGAGTAGTTTTATTATTGCTTAAGCCCCGTTTTTCAGCTTCCTTTTCCCAAGCTTCACCATAACCATCACCTTCAAAGCGAATTCTTTTTGAATCTTTAATATATTCTCTCAACACATTAAAAATAGCATCGTCCTTCTTCATCTTCTTTTCCTTGATGAGCGCGTCGACCTTCGCTTTAAAGTCCATCAATTGTCTAGCTACAATAGCATTTAGCACAGTCATCGGGTTTGCACAGTTGGCGGTTGAACCTACAGCGCGGAATTCAAATTTATTTCCTGTAAAGGCGAAAGGAGATGTTCGGTTTCTATCCGTATTATCTAATAAAATCTCAGGAATTTTGCCTACAACGTTTAGTTTTAGATCAGTTTTCTCCTGTGGGGAAAGCTTTCCATTTGTCACCTTCTCCAATTCATCCAAGACCTGAGTCAACTGTGAACCTATAAAGGTTGAAATGATAGCCGGAGGAGCTTCATTGGCTCCCAAACGGTGATCATTACCAGCACTTGCAATGGATGCTCGTAGCAATTCTTCGTGATCATTAACAGCCTTTAATGTGTTTATAAAGAAAGTTAGAAATTGTAAGTTTTTGGTTGGCGTTGTACTAGGCCCAAGTAGATTTACTCCAGTATCAGTAGCCAAAGACCAATTATTGTGCTTTCCACTACCATTTACATTAGCAAATGGTTTTTCATGAAACAAGACCTTAAAATTGTGTTTGGCTGCAATTTTGTTCATCAAGTCCATTAATAAGGAGTTGTGATCAACAGCCAAATTAGTCTCTTCAAAAATAGGTGCAAGCTCAAACTGATTCGGTGCTACTTCATTATGACGTGTTTTCACCGGAATACCTAAAAGCATACAATCTGTTTCCAAATGACGAATAAAGTTAAGCACCCTATCTGGAATGGAACCGAAATAATGATCGTCCAACTGCTGTCCTTTTGCAGACGAATGTCCTAATAAAGTTCTTCCAGCCAAGGAAATATCTGGACGGGAAGCTGCCAAAGCACTATCGACCAAAAAATATTCTTGCTCCCAACCTAAAGTTGCGTTTACCTTAGTTACGCTTTTATCAAAGTATTTTGCTACCGCCGTCGCTGCACTATCTATCGATGCCAATGCTCGAAGTAATGGAGTTTTATAATCTAATGCTTCACCTGTGTACGAAACAAAAACAGTAGGTATACATAAAGTTGTTCCATAAATAAATGCTGGGGAGGTTGGATCCCATGCTGTATAACCACGGGCCTCAAAAGTATTTCTAATACCGCCATTAGGGAAGCTGGAAGCATCTGGCTCTTGCTGTACTAGTTGTCCACCTCCAAATTTTTCTATCGCATGGCCATCATCCATTGTCTCAAAGAATGCATCATGCTTTTCGGCAGTAGCTCCCGTTAGTGGCTGAAACCAGTGTGTATAATGCGTTCCTCCTTTGGCAATTGCCCATTCCTTCATACCTGTAGAGATATGATCAGCAATGTGACGTTCTATTTTGGTGCCGTTTTCAATAGCATCCATAACACTTTTAAAGGAGTCTTTTGTAAGATACTGCCGCATGGCAGCCTTGTTAAAAACGTTTTTTCCGAAGATTTCAGATCGACGTTCAGGTTCGATAACTGGAACAGGAACTCTATTAAAGGTCTCCTTAATTGCAAAAAATCTTAGTGTAGGCATCTTGTATTTTTATAATTTGACCGTGCAAAAATACAAAAAACACAAACACACCCCCTGATTTTAATATTTTTTTTGGATAAACATGGCTAACTTTATGACTGCACCCTATTAGAAGACGGGGGTGTTTCTAAATTACTATTATTTCAAAATAGTTATCCCTATAAAAATTGCATAAGCCGCTACCAAAAAGACACCTCTTTTACGCCCAAGTTGGTATGATGTAGGAAGAAAAGCCAATGGAAGTAGAATTGCGGAAAACCCAAGCATCCAAAAAATATCATTGGTTAGCACTTCCTTACTCTTAACAGCAATTGGCTGAATGATAGCCGTGATACCTAATACCGACGAAATATTGAATATGTTTGAACCTATAAGGTTTCCCAATGAAATAGCTTTCTCTTTTTTGAGAGCAGCGATTACCGAAGCAGCAAGCTCTGGAATACTTGTTCCTACTGCTATCATTGTAACCGCTATTACACGTTCACTAACGCCGAAAAATTCTGCAATATTAATCGCGCTATCAACGAGGAGCTGACTTCCGAAGTACAATGAAACCGCACCGATAAGTAACCAGACAACTATTTTAAAGTTTGAAGTTTTAGAAAGGCTATCATCTACTTCTTCATCAACGGCCTCCGTTCCTCTATCCTTTTTAGCTTTCCGGATTAAAACCCATAGATAGACCAAAAGCATAAGTAACAATGCAACACCTTCAGAACGAGAAATTTCGTTACCACTTCTCAAAATAAAATAAAGCCCAACGGAAAGAATCATCATTACAGGCCAATTCAATTTATAAAAGCCTTTATCAATTGCAAGTGGAGAAATAATTGCAGTAATACCTAGAACCAAACCTATATTGGCAATGTTAGAACCTATTACATTACCTAAAGAAATATCAGAAAACCCTCTTAAAGCGGCCTGAAGACTCACTAAAAGCTCAGGTGCAGAGGTTGCAAAGGATACTACAGTCAAACCGATCACCATTTTTGAAAGGTTCAGTTTAAAAGATAATGCTACTGAGGAACGAACCAAAAATTCGCCGCCTACTACAAGCAATGCAAGACCCAAGAAAACAAAAATGTAATCCATATAGCTTTATAAAGATTGCGAAGATACAAAATGAAAGAAATAATTAGTTGTATATTTGTTACTATCCTCATAAAAATATTTCGCTTCTAATAGTTCAAAAGCTCTACTTTTTGGACAACTTTTTTAATCTATTCTTAATTATGGAAACACTTAAAAACAAGACTATTCAAAGATATTTATTCTTTTCGGCTTTTGCTTTCTTTATATTTTCACTTTCGCCAATAACCGCCAAAGAACTAATTGAAAAATCAACTAAAAATATTATTGGAATGGAAAAACAGATTACCATTAAAATTACCAAAAAGACGAGCCTTGAGGAACTTGAGGAAATAAAGGAACAAATGGTAAACGAGGGATTTGAGTTTAATTATTCAAATGTTGTTTATAATGATAGTAAAGAGATTATCTCTATTTCCATAAATTATAAAGATGCTAATAACAACGCTGGAAATTACAGTGTAAGTAGCCAAAACCCAATAAATAATATTCTAATAACTTCAAACGGAAGTCAGATTTCAGTAAAAAGTGTAGGCGGTGGAAATCAATCAACCATAATACAGAGCAATGGTAGCGGAAACCAGTCATCCATAAGCCAGAGTAGTGGCAATCGGATTTCTAAGGATCATCAAAAAAACATTACAGAACGCAAGGTAGAAATGGCAAAAAGAAGGGATGAAATGGACAAGAGAATGGCAGTTCGTAGGCAGGAAATGAAGGAAAGAAGCAATAAAATGCGGGCACGAATGGAAAATGAAAGAAATAGTATGTTCGAGGACCATCAAACAAAAACTTCTCAAAATTTTAATGGAAACTATCACCTTATAACCAAGAACACTTCTAAGGCAGAATTACTTAAACTGAAGGAGGTTTATAAATCTGAAAACATAAGCTTTTCTTATAACCAGCTAGAACGCGATTCCAATGAATTGATTACGTATATTTCCATCACCGTAAACAATGGGCAAGGCTCTATTTCAACATCTAGTTTTGGAAACGGGAAAGATCCAATTAAAGGCGTTTCAATTGGCGTAGATTCTGAACATACGATTATGAAAAGTACGGAATAGTCTTTTAACTTGAATTTAAAAAGTTGTGATATTAAAATGATTAACTTGGGAACAAATCTTAATAGACGTGAAGAAAAAGTTTTTCAAATTCCTAGCTAAAGTTAATCGCAAAGTGCTACCGAGCTATACAAAGCAAGAACTAGACTTAGCAAAAGCCTCCAAACTGCAAATGGCTATCTTCGGCTATAAGTTATGGGTGACAAAAAATGCATTGGATTAGTATTTCAAAAGTGAGCGAACATTCTGTTTTTTCAATTTTTGAATTCCATTTAAAAATTTCAATTCAAGCAAAAAATTACACAGCACAATTTCCCCACCCAAACTTTCAATCATTTTGCAAGCGGCACGAGCAGTACCACCGGTTGCCAAAACATCATCGTGCAGGAGAACGCGGTCTCCTTTTTGAATAGCATCCTCATGCATTTCCAATGAGTCAAGACCATATTCAAGTTCATAAGGCTCCATAATAGTTTTATAAGGAAGTTTTCCAGGTTTCCGTATTGGTACAAAACCTGCGTTTAGTTCTTGAGCAAGTAACGTCCCATAGAAAAAACCTCTAGATTCTATCCCTACAACCTTATCGATTTTTTCAGAGCCAATCATTTCCACTAATTTATCTAAACATAGTTTTGAGGCCTCTGGATTTGCCAACAATGGAGTTATATCTTTAAATTTCACTCCATCTTTTGGAAAATCAGCAATTTCACGGATATATTTTTCAATTTCTTCCATATATTATCTCCTATCTTTTCTTGTTTTCTAATACTTTATTTGGACCCCAACCTTTATCCTTTCTACGGTATCGTTTTCCGCCTGTAGTTTTAATTTTTCATCTATCGCATTATTGTCCAGCCTAACTTGGATGTGCTTTTGTACGAAATTATAGTTTTCAGATTGAAAAATTCTAAGATAGCTTTATTTGCAGAAAAATTTAGTTCAAATAAGTTAAACTATTACAGTTGTAAAGTGAAGAATTCAATAAGATCGATTTTTTTTACATTTAACTTGTCTTGCAATTTAAAAAGAAATATATTTGCAGCCGCTTATAGCGAATTAAAACAACCTTAGGACGATTCCGCTAAAAGCGAAGATTAAAACTGGGAAGTTAAAAAAATACAAAAATAATGGCCTTGTGGCGCAACTGAATAGCGCACCTGATTACGGCTCAGGAGGTTCCAAGTTTGAATCTTGGCAAGGTCACCAGTGTTTATAAGGGTTTCAAGAAATTGAAACCCTTTTTTGTTTTCAATATTCACACTATTTTCACACTTTTTCTGAATTAAGACGGTTCGAACGTCTCCTAATATTCCATCTCTTCAAATTTCCTGTACGCGACTCTAAAAATAATTCTTTTGTTTAGAGCTACATTTAATACACTTACTACACTGTTCTGAAATTAAATTTATATTCATCAAACATATCTTTCTATCAAATAATCGAAAATATAATCATCAAACGACCTTAGTGTTAATATATATATATGCAATAGCATATAATAAGATTTAATTTCAGTAAATTGTATGCCATAACGTATAATTTTGTATTTTCGTACAAGTTTATATTTAATTACATATAATGGAGGAATTAGCAGAATTTTTAAAAACAAGAAGAAAAGAGGTTAATCTTACTCAAGAAGAATTTGCTGAGAAAGCAGGAGTAGCATTAACGGTGATCCGAAAAATTGAACAAAATAAAACCAATTTGAATCTCGAGAAAGTAAATCAAGTTTTAAAGATGTTCGGACATAAACTGGTACCTGTTAGTTTTAAAGACATAAAAGAAAATGAGACAAGCTAAGATATTATATAACAGCGTTTATTGTGGATTGTTGACCGAAACTGATGATGGAGACTTCACGTTTCAATATGATGAAAATTATGTAAAGGAATTTCCTAATCAATTTATAACCTTTACAATGCCTGTAAGGAATGAAACGTATCGAGATAAGCGTTTATTCCCTTTTTTTGAAGGACTAATACCCGAAGGATGGCTATTGGATATTGCTTCAAAAAATTGGAAAATAAATACCAATGATAGAATGGGGCTTCTGTTGGCCTGTTGCCAAAATTGTATAGGAGCTGTAAGTGTGGAACCAATAACTTTAAAAGATGAGTAAGTGTTTATACTGTTATAAAAAAGTTGCTTCAGGCGAAGATTTTCACATTGAATGTAGTCTGTCTTTTTTTGGAGTTGAACAAGCTCCGAAAATAGAATATACTCTTGATGAAATGTCCGTATTAGCGCAGCAAGTTGTTGAACGTAGTGTTTCTGTTCCTGGAGTTCAACCTAAACTTTCAATGTCATTTAATACGGAGAATAAGAAAGATCAACGACTAACAGTAGTTGGTGCTCTAGGTGGAAATTATATTTTCAAACCACCATCAGAAGATTATCCTGAAATGCCTGCCAATGAACATTTAACGATGAAAATGGCTCAATTGTTCAATATTGATGTTGTACCTCATTCCCTCATCAGGTTAGCGTCTGGTGAGTTGTCTTACATTACAAAACGCATTGATAGAAATGAGGATGGCTCAAAAATACATATGATTGATATGTTTCAAGTAGTTGAAGCATTTGACAAATACCGGGGTTCTATGGAGCGAATAGGAAAGGCAATTCATAAGTATGCTGATAATACCTATTTAGATATTCTCCGTTTTTATGAATTGACTGTTTTTAGCTATTTGGTAGGGAACAACGATATGCATTTAAAGAATTTTTCGATGCTAAAAACGTCGTATGGATGGGCATTATCTCCGGCTTACGATTTATTAAATGTAGCAATCGTAAACCCACAAGATACGGAGGAACTTGCTTTGACTATTGCTGGTAAAAGAAAAAAAATAACCAAGAAAATACTCACTGAATTTGGGATAGATCTAGGTTTGTCCAAAAAGCAAGTCAATAGTGTTTACAAGCGTTTTACTGACTTGCAAGGAGAAGCTGTTGCCTTGACTAAAACTTCTTTTTTGAGCGATTATATGCAGAATGATTATATTGAGCTTTTAGAGAATAAATATCTAATCCTCAATTGTGTGATTAAGGAAGAGTAATAACCTAGAAGTGTTGATTTATATTTTTTTAAGCAAAAATTGAGGCTATAAACTTATAGCCTCAATTAATTAGAAACGTTGGAATAGTTAATATGTTCTTGAGGATTATTTTACTGATAATTTTGAAAATACAAATGAATAAAACTCTTGTAGAAGTAATACTAAACATCCAATTTAGTAGCAATCTGAATTAAACGATTACCCTCAATTTTGATTTATCCGAAAAATTGAAATATTTTTTAATAACATCCTGGGGTAATGAAAAAGCTCTCGACAAATCTTCATCAGAATAATTTAATTCTTTCTTATGTAATTCATAAGCGTTTCTAAATATGACAGGCTTATCTATGTCAACAAGTGTTTTTTCAACTTTACGCTCTCCCATTCGACTTAATTCAATCATAAAATATGTAGCTCTATTATCTGGGATACCTCGTAAATCTTTGGCTCTCCTTATTATGGATTGCTTTGATGTATGCCAATACTTTTTTAATGGAGCTAAATCATATAGACTTAATCCAATCAATGAATTTTGAATACCAAAAGCAGGCATAAGAAATTCAGAGGCAAAACGATTAGCTTCATTTTCCTTTTGTTTTTCATCGCGATGCGCTGGATTAGGGAAATCGCCGATACTATGCATTAAAATGTGTCCTAATTCGTGCGCAAGAGTAAACCTTTTTCTGTCATTTGGGAAATTTTTGTTAATAACTATGACAGGGTTGCCACTATCAGTTATAAAAGAAACACCATCGAATTTATCTGTTAAATCGTCAAACTCTATAACAATTACACCACTGCTTTCAAACAGCGAAAAAATATTTATAACGGGTTCTCGTTTATTAAGCCCCATTATTTTTCTAGTAAATTTAGCTGCTTCTTCAGGAGTATATTCTTCAGGGTCTAATGGCCTTAAAGAAAAATTAGGATAATCAACTGAATCGTTTAATTGGTCTACTAAATAGCCTATAATTTTATTATTGGACTCTAATTGTATCTTTACAGCTTTAGTTATACTAGCTTTTTTTCTGTAGTGAGCAATATCGATATCATTATTAATTGTTTTTGTAAAGAATTCTAAAGGAAAATCGAGAAAATTAATTAGTTCATAAATAACATTTTCTGATAAAACATCAAATCCTTTTTCAAACTTTGATAAGTTAGATTGAGATAAGCCTTTGATTTTTTTTGATAAATCCGTTTGACCTATTCCTCTATATTCTCTGGCAAATATAAATTGTGAGTGATTAAATTTCATAATATTAAAATTTTGAAAAATTTTATTCTGAGATTCAAGGTGTCGATTATTAATTATCCGTTAGAAGCTTTTTTTCTAACTATTTGCTCTTTTAAAGAGACTTTTACTTCATTATTCCGTGTACGAGGATTAAACATAGTTTCAGTGGCTGTTACGTCATTCTCAGAAACAATCCATTTGACTTGGTTTTCATCAATATACACAATTTGAGGCGATATGATTTCACCCATTCTATCAACTTTATATCCAAAAAATAATATTGGATCATCTTGATAAACTTCACTGCTAAACAATGGTAAACTTAATTGGTTTGAAATTGTATTTACGTGCTTAGTTTTAATATTCATCGGCATATTGTTATTGTTGAATTTTTTCACTAAGAAAATATAATCATTCAATCTTAAAATAAACCTCTTGTATTTACCCCATTTCCAGTAATTTGAAAATTCGTTTTGTATGCTTTCAACTATCGAAGTATTTAAAACAGATGCATCAAAACGAACTTTTGACTCTGGATTAAACATTGAAGAAACTTTATTAAATTTCTTAACTCCTTTATTAAAAGCTTTAAAAACTTTAGGTAAATCTTTCTTTAAATCATACAAGCATTCATCTTTAGATACTTGTCTTCTTTTTCCACTTCGACTTGTGGAGTCAACTTTTGTTATTATATTTGTCATCTGTAATTATTGTTTTAGTGACACCTTAAATCAAAGAACTAAATAAAAAGAACTCTGCTCGAACAGAGTTTTTTTTACAATTACAAATATATAAAAATAAAGAATAGTTGTAATAAAAATTGATAATAATTGTTTAAAGTTATTAACGGAAAAAATTGAAAAAAAATAGGTGATTAACCCAAAAGTTATTCTGAAAAACTTTGAGCCCTTAAAAGCTCAGAAAATTTTTCGGAAATAACTTTTCATTCCTGCGTCTTCTTAAGTGTTGCCTCTTCACTATAATAAAAGCCTTCACTCTTTAACTCATTAAATTACCTCAATATTTTATTAGTTAAATCCTCATAAGTTTCAACTACATCATACTTTACATTTTCTGTACCTAATTTAGTAAAATGCTTTCGTGCATATTCAATCTTTAGTTTTTCTGCGCCTTTTAATTGCATAGTGCTCATAGACCCTTTGGTTTCGGCTATAAAATAAACGTGTTTTGTTTTTTTAGTTTCAAAAACAATAGCCCAGTCTGGATTATAATTTCCAACTGGTGTTGGTATTTTAAAACCACTAGGTAATTTAGCGTAAACAATTGCTTCACCCGTTTCAAGTTCCTGTGCAAACTTGCGTTCTGTTTTAGAATCTGTTTTTACATAATCGTAAATATGTTTTTGTACTTCTAAAACATTTTCTTGTAAAGAACCATTAAAGTTATTTATGGTGAAAATATCATCAGAATAAGTGTCATTTGTCTTATGATAAGTAATGTTGTTTATTAAAGTTGTTGCCTTTTCTTCATTTATTAACCGAGATACCTCAGATATAAAATGTTCTGGATTTTCTCTAAACTGTACAAAACTTGTAGGTCTTATTTGTGTAAGAATATTAGTTGCTGTTTTTCTAGTAATATGTGCGTTTTTAGCTATTTCCTTAATTAAATCGTAGGCTGTGTTTCCTAAAATACTAGCTGTTTTGTACGTCTGTTGTTTTGTTTTACTAAAACTACCTCCTGTTTTTAATGTTTCTGAACTTATAGTTGACGTTTGTTCACCTGTAGCAATATGTACAGTTACTTTACGCACGTTTAATTGGCTATCGATAGCTGAAACACTATTTCTTATCAGTTCATTGGTGTCAAAATCTACATCGTATAATGTTTTTACCTTTATTTTGCCCCACAACGCTTGAAACTCTTTTTTAGCAAAGTTTGCGTTTACTTTTAGTTCTTTAGGTAAATTGTCTGCTTTAGCATTTGAGCTGGCCTTAAATTTGTCTACTTCGTGTATTTTAATAATAATTTCTGCAAATTCTTCCTTATGGTTTTCTAATTCTGGAATTGTATTAAATGTCTTTTTGTCTATAGCCTCTACTAATGTATCGGTTACTTTAAAGTCATTGTCTATATAGCCTTTTTGTGTAAAGTCCATAATAACACGCATTGCTGTCATTTCATCAAATGCAAAGGTTTCTCCATCTTTGTTTTTTAACTCTAAATCCTTAAATACCGAGACTTCTAATCGAGTAGGTCTTCCTGATAAAGATGCTAAAATTTCATTTTGTAATTCTTTAGCAAACGTATCATAAGATTCACTTGCAATCACCGTTAGTGTATTTACATTAAAAAACTCTGAATCTAGAGTTTCAGAATCCATACGATTACCTTTTTTGTCTACAGCGATACGCAAACCACGTCCAATTTCTTGACGTTTAGAAATGGTAGATTGACTATGTTTTAAGGTACATATTTGAAAAATATTAGGGTTATCCCAACCTTCGCGTAATGCTGAGTGTGAAAAAATAAAACGTACTGGTTCATCCAAGCTTAACAAACGTTCTTTGTTCTTCATTATTAAATCATACGCAGAAATATCATCGCTTCCGCCTTGACCACGAGCTTCCTTAGAGTCTATGGCTTTTCCTTTTTTATCAATAGAAAAATAACCAGTATGTACTTTAGTGACGTCATGTTTTTCTAAGTAGGCATTATATTCTGAATCAAAAAGTGATTTTTGAGAAATAGCACTATTATATTCCTCCTCAAAAATTTGTTCGTATTCAGCTTTTAATTGTTCTCCTTTTTCGCCGTATTTTCTGTATTTAGAAACTTGATCTATAAAAAACAAAGACAAGGTTTTTATGTCTTTTTTAAATAGCTCGCGTTCTTTTTCTATGTGCGATAATACTGTTTCACGTATTTGTATTCGCCTCACGTGTTCTTCTGTAACATTACCACTTACTTGACCTACAGACAGCACTTCGCCATTAGTAAAGCTTACCGTATTTGTCTTTGCGTTTATTTCTGATATCACATAGCCCTTGTATTGCTCTAAATTTCCAGATTGTGGAAAAATATCATCCTTTTGAGTAAAATTCTTAGTAGTTTTCTTAATTCCGGTTTTTTGTTTTACTTCAAATTCTATTTTTGCAGTTGGGTATTTGTTTTTAGAGACGGTTATGCTATCTAAAAATAAAAAGGAATTTGTACCCGTGTTTTCTTTTACTTCAATCCCTTTTACTTTTATTTTTTTTACCAGTTTTTGATTAAAAGCATCTACAGCATCTAAGCGATATATTTTATTATACTTTTCTCTTTCCGTAGTAACTGTTTTACCTTGTAAATTTTTAGATTTTGATTTTATTTTTTTATGGGTAGCAGAAAAACGAGTTATAAATAACGGATTAAATTCCTGCAACATTTTCTCGGCAGTATCTCCAAATCTTTGTGGTTCATCTATAATTAGAATTGGCCTTGCGCGTTTTATGATATCAATTGGTTTTTCTGACTGTAAAGAATCTAATTTTTGATAAATTTTACGAGCTTCTTTTCCTTTGGTAGCAAAGGCTTGGTAGTTCATTATCAATACCTCAATTTCGCCACTATTACCAAATTGTTTAATATTTACTAAGTTAGATTTGTTTTTAGTATCGTAAATATTGAAACGTATTTTTTTATTGTAGGTTTCTTGAAAATGTTCGGCTGTTATTTTTAAAGATTTGTGTACACCTTCTCTAATAGCTACAGATGGCACCATTATAATATATTTGTTCCAGCCATACAATTTGTGCATTTCTAGCATCATTTTGGTGTACACATAGGTTTTACCTGTACCTGTTTCCATTTCTACGGTAAAATTGTAGCCACCATCTAATTTTTTTGCAGGTTTTATATTTTGCTCGCGTTGTAAGTTTTGTACATTTTTAAGAATGTCTGATTCTGAAAGCTCTATTTTTTTATTGGAAAAAATTTCTTGTACATACGTGCCTTCTCTACCAATTACTTCTTTACGTGTACCTTTGGTTTGCCCACTAAAAATACGCACTAAGTTACTTACTGCATCTGCTTGGTACTGTTGCTGTTTAAATTGTAATTCCATTGGTTGGCTCATATAACGTGAACTTTTGTGTTAGGAGCTAATTGCTTAAAACGAGATTCTACCGTATTAATAAGATCTTTGTCATCTTTAAAACAAGCATCTCTAAAAACTACTCTTAGGGGTTGCATTTTCGCCATTTCTTCAACTACTTGCATATCTATATTTTTACTAAAACAAGCTACCAACGCATCTGTATCTACTACAAAAACTTTAGATCCTGCAATAGTTTTTGTTTCTATTGGATGATCTAATTTTTCGCCAAAATCTAAAATAACAGATGTTAAAATATCCTCGTCTGTGGCATCGTCTTTTACGTTATCTTGGCTTTCAAACAACGAAGCTTGGGTTACCTCGTTAGGATGTTTGGCTACATTTTTTAAAATACTTTGGGCTGTTTTATAAACTCTAAACCCAATATCTAAAGGTGTTGTTCTTTCTTTTAATGTTGAAGTGTTTTCTTCTAATATTTTTTTAGATGCTCTGCGCATACGTTCTTTACCTATCTCAGGAATAGTACTGTAACCTTCTTTATAGGCTTCACTCTCTATATCTATTGGTTCTGGTAATTGAACCATAATAAATTTACGATTACCTCCATCTTCAGCATTTAATTTCATAATTGCATGTGCTGTGGTTGCAGAACCTGAAAAGAAATCTAGAATTATATCATCAGTTTTAATCATTTTTATTAAATGAGAAACGAGATCAATGGATTTAGGAAAATCAAAAGGTAATTTTTCACTTTTCAACCACTTTGTTGATGATTGAGAATCAAAAAACAAATTGGATTTAGGTATTTGAAAAATATAGTCGTTTAAATATCTTTTAGGTCTTGGTATAATAGTTTCATCTTCACCAAATGAAAACTCATCTTTTTCCAACATTCTAATTATATCTTCTTCTTTATATCTCCATCCTCCATTAGGTTGGGTACATACTTTATTTGTTACGGGGTGTATTATCTTAGTTGAAGTATTTCCGTTTTTTACACCACCCGGATTATCTGTCTGATAAACACCTTTATCATCGGCATACGTATAATGGTCTAAATCATAAAACCTTGGGTATTTAACTAACTCTAATAATTCAAGGTGAATTTCGTCTAACGAAAGTCCTTTTTTTATTAATTGATTAGCTCTCTTAGTATATTCTTTAACATTATTTTTTTCAATCTCCCAATCATCATTTAATTCCATTTTATTTTTGGAAAAGCAAATTATGTATTCGTGAGATATTGAGACTAACTTAGCATTATTTTTAGTTGAATTAGAATTCACGATAAATTCACAAACAAAATTCTCCTCTCCAAAAACTTCATCACTAATTTTACGTAAATTGTGTACTTCGTTATCATCAATAGACATAAAAATAACACCATCATCAGTCAATAAATCTCTAGCAACTAATAAACGCTCATACATCATAGATAACCAGTCACTATGAAAACGCCCATTGGTGTCGGTGTTTTTAAAGAGTTTACCACCTTCTTCGTCCTCCGTACCAAGTTCAACTTCATAATCGTCTTTAGATACTTTAAAATCATCTTTGTACACAAAATCATTCCCTGTATTATAAGGCGGGTCTATGTATATCATTTTAATTTTACCCAAATAACTTTCCTGTAATATTTTTAAAACTTCAAAATTATCACCTTCTATATATAGATTTTCGGTAGTATCAAAATTTACAGAGCTTTCTCTATCTGGTTTCAGGGTAGTGGTTATAGGTGTATTTGCTTTTAAAATACTGGCTCTTTTTCCTGGCCAGTCTAAACGATAACGTTCATCGCTACCTTCTACAATTTCTGTGGATAGATGTTGTTTGAGTGACTCAAAATCTATAGCTTTTATGATATTACCGTTGGCGTCTTCCTTTTCTGTAATAACCTGCGGAAAAAGTTGCGCTATCTGGTTAATGTTTTGATTTGTAATATCTTTGGTTTGCGGTGTAATTTTCTCCATAGTATGTTTAAAATTAGATAACTTCCTTTTCTAGGTTTTCTTTTTCTTTTAACTTAGCTCTTAGGACCTTATTAAAAGCAACTTGTTTGTTGAACTGTTTTTCAGTGCGCACTTTTTTTTGAAGGCTTGCGATTTCTTTTTCTAATGCGGCTAATTGTTTTTCGTTTGCTAAGACATCTTCAAAATTTTGGTTTTTTGTAACTAAACCTGTTTTGTTTTTTATAAATAATTTTATAGTTTTTTGGTAAATGTGTTCAATTGTATTTCCTGTAAAATCGAAAGATAATTCTTTGTTCCATTCAGAAAAAAAATAGCGTTGTTCAGCATTTTCTTTAGTTGTAATACCGTAAGCAAATTTCTTTTCAAACTTAAAAACGTATAAAATAGCAAAAGGAATGGCTTTATCAATAACTTTGAGAGCGTTCTTAGGGATTTCTTGCTTTTTTAATTGCACATTAAAAATCTGTAACTCTTCCATATTTTCTGTGCCAGAAATATTTATGGTGCTTTCTGCTAATTTATATGCCCAGGTTATACGTGCAATAGTATCGGTGAATTCTTGCTGTATCTTACTGGTAACCTTCGCCTTTTCATAAAACTTAGACTTTGCAATAAACCTATTAACAAGTGTTTCTTTTGGCAAATTAAATGTATTCATAGCTTTCTTGAATTTATTTAATAACCAGAAATGTAATTAACTCAAAATCCTCTAATCCTTTTATACCGCCCAATACATTAGCTGTTCCTCCCTTAGAGAATAGACTGTCTATAACAGATTCATCTTTTACCGAAATAATAGATTCAATGGCTTTTTCTAATAAAGAAGAATAGGTATTCATGTCTTTACCGTCTTTAGTTTCGGTATTAAAGAGTTCGTATAATTCTGTAATAGGTTCTGTTCTCCCTTTTGCAATACCACGTAGTATGTCTAATGTATTTTTTACATTTAAGTGATTAGAAAGTATCTGTCCATTTCGCTTTATATAAACTAAATAGAAAGGGTGTAGTTGATTGGTATTGTCAATATTTATTTCTGAATTAATATTTTTAAGAACGTAGACAACACCTTCATCGATACCTTTTTCAGGTACTTTAGGGCAAACTGCGTGCATTCCGTTTGGAATACCGCTCAAATCATTACCTTCATTAATATAATTCACTAAATCCATTCTAAAATCATTTAAACCTAAGTCGGTTATAGAAATTCCAGAATCCATTTCTTCAATATCAACCACTTCATCTTTTAGCCTTTCTAATTGTTGTTTTCTGAAATCGAGGTCGCTAGATTTGTTAGTTAACACATTATCTTCTCCAGTAGCAGTCATATCTGCCATCATCATTC
This sequence comes from Aequorivita sp., assembly GCA_052105975.1. Taxonomy (GTDB): domain Bacteria; phylum Bacteroidota; class Bacteroidia; order Flavobacteriales; family Flavobacteriaceae; genus Aequorivita. Next base: position 201,925 of record JBQEAY010000003.1, read on the forward strand.
TACCTTCAACACGTCCTTTTAGATTAATATAATCATCGAGTGATATTTGAGGCCAGAAATTAATTAGCTGAATTTCTGTATTTATAGAGCCGATTCTATCAACTCGCCCAAAACGCTGAATAATACGTACAGGATTCCAGTGAATGTCATAGTTAATCAAAGTATCACAATCTTGCAAATTTTGCCCTTCAGATATACAATCTGTTGCTATTAATAGATCTATTTCGGGATTGTTTTGTTTACTTTCCTTTCTTTTCTTAGAGCGTGGTGAAAAATTAATTAATAAGTTGTTAAACTGTCTGTCTATTTTAAGTGTACACGCATTTGATCCACTTCCCGTAATTTTTGCAGTATTTAAATTGTGATAAGTAGATGCCCATTTTGAAATATGCTTATATAAATAATTTGCTGTGTCTGCAAATGCTGTAAAGATTATAATCTTTTTGTTACCTGCATTAATAGGATTTTCGATTTTACGAGTAATACATTTTTTTAAATTGTTTAGCTTTGCATCTTCTTTGGGAGTTACCCAATTCATTTCTTCTAAAATATCTTGAGCAATAAATAAGTCTTGTTGTAAATCTTGCTTCCAACCGCTAGTATTCATATCGGCTAAGTTGATTTTAATTTTTCCGCTAGTGCTAAATTCATCATCTAACCAATCATCACTTTCCGTATCAAAATTAACATCATCAATTTCAGTTATTTCTGCCGATGAATCGTTGCCAGAACTCTCAAATTTTTCTATTTTCTTAATAGTGTCATTAATAGCATTTACAAATTTTTCTAAAGTAATGCGGAATGAATCCACAGAGCTTTCTAAACGCTTCAACAAATTGACACGCATTAGTGTCTGTAAACTTTTTTCTCTTGTAGTTTGCTTTAGGCTACTTCTACCTTCAATTATGGTATCGTAAACGTCTGAATAAAATTCGATTTTGCTTTCAAGAATATAATCGAAAGGAGTATATATGGACATCGATAACAATGCTAGTTTTTCATACAATTCCTTTATTTTCATAAAATCTTTTAAGTGCGTGATTTCAGATTCTACGGTTATTGGAGGTAGTCTTTTTGGAAATTTACCAATAGCATCGGTGTCGTAGTATTTTGTGATGTGTTTTCTACTTCTAGAAATAGTAATATTATCAAGGAGTTTAAAGAAATCAAAATTTTGATTCAACTCTTTTAAAAGCGTTTTACTGGTTCTTTCTTCTACTGGTAGCTCAGACCAATCTTTAAAAGTACGTTGCGCTTTATTTAATATAGAATCTATAGATTTTTCTGTTCCTAATTTTTCATCAACAACATTTGTTTTTCCTTCATAAGCCAATGCAATTTGGTTTTTCAAGTCTGTAAACTTATTATTTACAGGCGTTGCAGATAGCATTAAAACTTTAGTCTTAACACCAGCTTGCATTACATTTTGTAGTAGTCTTTTATACCTTGTTACTTTATCTTTACGGGGGTCGTTATTTCTAAAATTGTGAGATTCATCAATTACAACCAGGTCATAATTACCCCAATTTACACGAGATAAATCTATATCTCCAGATGTTCCTTTTTCTCTTGATAAATCTGTGTGATATAATACATCGTAATTGAAGCGATCTTTAAATAATATATTATCCTCGTAATTACTTAAAAAAGTCTTCCAGTTATCACCTAATTTTTTAGGACATAATACCAGAATACTTTTGTTCCTTTCTTGATAATATTTAATGACACCAAGCGCAGAAAAAGTTTTACCTAAACCAACACTGTCGGCTAAAATACAACCATTAAAGCGTTCTAATTTATTGATTATTCCAAGGACAGCATCTCTTTGAAAATCATATAAAGTATTCCAAACAACAGATTCTTTGAAGCCTGTCTGTTCGTTGGCTAATTCATCTTCTGTGATATTTTCTAAAAACTCATCAAAAATATGAAACAAAGCAATGTAGTATATCAGCTCTGGAGCATTTTCTTTATACAAGTTGTCTATATATGAGCTTACTTCTTTAGTGACATCTTTTAATATTTTTTTATCATTCCAAACATCATCAAATTGTTGCAAGAAAGCTTCGGTAGTAGAAAAATCTTCAAACCGAGTAACCATATTCAGAATAGAGTTATCTTTTTCATAGCCAACGCCTGCACTTGAAAATTCGTTTATTCCACTATAGGCAAAATTACTATCGGGGTTTTTAATTATAAATTGAGGTTGTATAAAACCATTTTTAGAGTTTGTTTTGAAAATAACATTTTCTTCAATCCATTTTCTACATTCTTTAGCAATTGCTTTCCCCTTTAACTCATTTTTTAAATTAATTTCGAAGCGTGAACCACTGATAGATTTTTTTCTGTCATTCGCCAAAATTTCAAACATTTTTTCTTGGCGATTTTTTTTATCCATTTCAATAAATGTAGGATCGGTAAATATGAAGCGTAACTCTTCAATATTTTTAAGCTCTTTTTTTAGGCTTTCAAATCCATATATCGAAAAGATAGCGGCTGCAACACTAATTTTACTGCCTTTCTCTATGGTATCTTTTAAATCGTCGCCAACTTTTTGCGTTTTGTTATTGAAATGTTTAATCATTTTTGAATTTCAGAATGTTATAAGGAATTTGAAAAAAACATCTAAAATAGCGAAATGTGTTGATATATAATTATGTAAAACATTTATTATATAATTATAGATTTATATAAATGAATGTTGATAAACATTTGACAACCAAATGAGATATTCTAAAAATGGCTTTAATAAAAGGTATAAGTTTGGGTATTATATAATTATAGAAATGTATAGATATATTTATTTGGAGTGTCAAGTTTATTTATATGTTGCCATCAAGCTAAAAAATAATAAATGGAATTTTTCGGAATAGATTGGAGTAAGAAACACATCCTAAAAACCAACACAAAACTTATCTGTACTTCAGAAGAAGAAGATATAGCAACGGATGAATTGAGACGTGAAGTAGAGCCTTGGCTATCTGCAATTTTTCAAAGTGAACATTTGTCTGTTTTAATTGGTTCTGGTTTGACTAGTTCTGTTTCATTTATCGCTGGTGTAAAACCTCAAGAAATGTGGCGTCTTTCTCTTGAACACGGATTAAATGACAAGATTAAAGCAAAAGCCGATAAATCTGCGGTCGATATGAATCGTGGTGAAGCAAATATTGAAGATGACATTCGAGTTACTCTAGAATTAATAAATGGACTTAAAATAATTGATGACGACAGGGCTACAACACTGGCAGAAGAACTAAATGCTAAACTTCGAACTTTCATATCCTCTATACTTTCAACTGAAAAGGAGTTTTTTGAAAAACTTCATAAGGAAGAAGAAGGAGCAATAAAGGCGTTCAATCTCTTAAAAAGTTTTGTTTTAAGTTTTACAAGTCGGTCGGCATCTCGCGAACGATTAAATCTTTTTACTACAAATTATGATAGATTCATAGAATTAGCTTGTGATGAAACAGGTGTCCTATTACTTGACAGATTCAGAGGAAAGATACAGCCTATATTTAGAAATACTCGATTAGAATTGGATTATCACTATAATCCACCAGGTATAAGAGGGGAACCAAGATACGCAGAAGGTGTCGCACGAATTAATAAGCTTCACGGTTCTATTGACTGGTGCTTTGATAATGATAGAATAATTAAAACCTTGCTACCGTTTGGTGCAGATGGTAGTCATCCCGCTATACCAAAAAACATAACTGACCAGGTAGTTATTTATCCTAATTCATCTAAAGACTTAGAAACTGCATTTTATCCTTATGCAGAGTTATTTAGAGATTTTTCTTCTGCGATTTGTCAACCAAACTCTGTGATAATAACTTATGGCTATGGTTTTGGAGATAGTCATATCAATAGAGTGATTGAAGATATGATGACTATTCCATCAACTCATTTAGTAGTTATAGCTTGGGATAGAAACTACTCTAAAGAAGAGGAAGCACCTAATTTCGGTTCAGGTAGAGAAAGAATTGTTAAATTTTTAGAAGATAAAAATTCAGCTCAATGTACTCTTATGATTGGAGAACATTTTGGGGATTTGGAAAATCTAGTTGAGCACTATTTACCAAAATCAGCTATTGATAGATTAACGGTAAAAATGCAGAAAATAAAAGATAACAGAGGAGACAATAAAGCTGGATTTGGAGAAGGCGAAACTGAACTAAAAGCCGAAGCCTAATGAAATTACAGCAATTTGATTTTGACCATTTACGTAATTTAACTATTGGTACAGTTGACTATGTTTCGCCAAACGAAATTAGAGTTGTATTAGATATATCAGCACCTCAAAATACTGCTTTAAATACAGGGGTTCCCACATTATTTCCTAGAATTAACGGTTTTGTACTTATACCCAATGAAAACGGTGCCTTAGTTGGTCTAATAAGTTGGCTTGGGGTTGAACATAGTCAATATCCAAAACGTAAAGGATTTCGAGATTTTGACTTAATTGATTTACCATTCCCATTGAGAAAAATGTCCATTACTCCGATGGGAACACTTAAACAAGTGGGTAAGATTGAAAATAAAGAATATCAACTCGAAAGAGGTGTCTATAGTTTCCCTTCGGTTGGGGATAGTGTTATTTTACCTTCAGATACTCAACTTAAATCCATTGTCGAGAATAAGGAGAAAAATGCTAATGTAAAAATTGGAATTGCACCAATTGCAGGAAATGCAAACGTCAAAATTAACCCTGATAAACTATTTGGAAGACATATAGCTATTTTGGGTAATACTGGGAGTGGCAAATCCTGTAGTGTTGCTGGTGTAATACGATGGTCTTTAGAAGAAGCATCCAAGAATTTAGAGGCAGGTAAAAAATTAAATTCAAGATTCATTATTCTCGATCCAAATGGAGAATACACAAATGCATTCAATGACTTAAACTGTGAAGTAAAGAAATTCAAAGTAGAAATATCCGAAGAAGAAAAGGATATATTTAAAGAACTAAAAGTTCCTGCGTGGTTATGGAATAGCAGTGAATGGAGTTCTTTTTCAAATGCTAGTGGCAGAACGCAAAAACCAATTTTGAAGAGAGCATTACGAGATTTACGCTCTGGTCATTCAGGTAACAAAGATGAATTTAATACAAAAATAAGAAGCTATTTTTCAAGTTGTTTAACTACAATTAGACTAGATTTAAAAATTGGTGCTTCCTCATTTAAAACTGAATCTACAAAGTTTGGGAAAAAGTTAAACAGTATATCAAATGATGCTTTACATTTTTCTAACCAAGCAGAAGGTGAGCTAAAGCAACCATTAGAAAATACTTCTCAAACACTTGAAGCGATTATTAATAGGCATTTCAAAAGTTTTGTAAAAGCTGGTGAAACTATAGCTTATTATGAGGATTTTGATGTTGCAGATGTTGAAGAAGCAATTGATTTAATAGAAGAATTACTTGAACCATTAGGCGGGGTTCTTGCCTATACTGGACCTAATGAAGATACTCCTGTTCCCTTTAACATTACCGATTTTCCTGACCATATTGAGCATTTAGGACAAGAAGCTGGTGTTATTCAATTTATTGATTTTTTAGTAATGAGAATGAGGACAATGCTAGCCGAAACAAGAATGAATTCTATCGTTGTTCAGAATGAGAATATTTCATTAGAAAATTGGCTAGAAAGTTATGTTGATGGTATTTCTATAATTGATCTTTCATTAGTTCCTTCAGATATCACTCATCTTGTTGTTTCCGTAATATCAAGAGTTGTGTTTGAATCATTGCAGAGATATAGACGAACTAACAATAAACTACTTCCAACGAATATAGTTATGGAAGAGGCCCATAATTTCATAAAAAGATATCACGAAAGTGGCGATGAGACTTCAGCCTCTCAACTTTGTACAGAATCTTTTGAGAGAATAGCAAGAGAAGGAAGAAAATTTGGTTTAAGTCTTACCTTGTCATCTCAAAGACCATCAGAATTATCTCCTACCGTTTTATCACAATGCAATACATTTTTGCTTCATAGAATTGTAAATGACAGAGACCAAGAACTTGTAAAAAAACTTGTTCCAGACAATATTGGTGGCTTATTAAATGAACTTCCAATTCTACCAACGAGAAAAGCAATTCTACTAGGTTGGGCAACACCAATTCCAATTTTGGTAGAAATGAATAATCTTAAAAAAGAACATAGGCCTCAATCTGAAGATCCTGATTTCTGGGATGTTTGGACTGGTAAATCTGAAAGAAATGTGGATTGGAAATCGCTTTCAGATGATTGGCAGAACATATATAAAAAGGATGAGGAAGAATAAAAAACTACACTGCAAAGTCAATAAAACTTTTCCAAAATTTAAACTAACGACTTAGACTTTATACGCTGCAAAAAACTTTGAATACCATCCTATAAAGACGTTAGGAGTTTAGAAATTGGTCTTTGATTTGGAGCTGGATAAACTTCTTCAATTGGTAGGTGGGTTAAATATAAATGATCTCGCACGTTCCCATTGTGCAAAAGAATATTCCACATTAGGTTCAATTACATTACGTTCTTTGAATGTCACAGCCACGGTGAAATTTGGAACTGTTAGTATATTTGTCACTTTATTCAATCGTCAACATTAATCTGAGTGGTTTATTTCCTTTCCATGATGATTAGTCTCCTTTTAAGATTTTTAAAGTTCTGGTTTTTCATACTTAAACTCTTCTTTATAGATACTAATTCGTATTTTTAAGAAGCGATATCTCCTGCAAGTTGAATTGGTCCTATTTCGTCCATTTTATAATGAAATCCTTTACAGTTTAAACACAACTTAAGTTCTGTTTGAGCATATCTATACAAATGGGCTCTATCATTGATAATTACATCAAATGGCATCCAGCACATATCACATCTGCCAACTTGATAGACCGCGTAATACTGTCCATATTTTAATTCCTGAAAAGCATATGTATTTTGATGATTTTTATAAAATACTATTTCAGAAAAGATGAAACCTTCGATTCCATTTACTCTTTCAGTTGCGAAATATTCGTAAATCATTTCTTCTGCTTCGATACTGAATTTACCATTAATAACTATATCTTTTTGTTTCATAATTGGGTATAAAAAAAGCGTGGGACTGAAGTTTGTAGATTTCAAAGGCACCGCCAGGAGCCGCCCACCATACAAACAAAACAGCCCACGCCGAAACGTGGGTGCCTTGCTTTGATATTGGTGAGATTTAAAAAACTGGCGGTTTTTTGAAACCAAATCAGAAGCTTACACTTTATGTTATTTTTGTTTTTCCTTTATTATCTGTTTAATTTTCCTTTCCACAAATTTAGGGATTTTATTTTCATTCGATCTTTTATAGTTTAATGCTTTTGTTAGAAAATGATAAAAAAGCCTAACGAGATATTGAACTTTATATTCACTATGAAAGTCAATATTATTAAGTATTTAAGTATGATTCTAACGCTCTGTTGATAATGCATTTTATGCTCTCATTGTCGTCCAAAGCTCTTTGCTTCATTTGCTTTAAAAGGTTCTTAGAAAGGTAAAATGAAAACTGAACCTCTTTATTGTCTTGATGCTTAATTGGAACAACTCTTTGAATAGTTTTGGGTTGATTGCTGGACATAACCTTTGAAATCATATCGCTAATATTTCCTTTTTCCATAATTGTAGATTTATAGTTTTATATAATTATATGAGGGTATTCAATATTTCCCGGGTGAGTTTATCAAGCTGATTTTGTGCGTTTTTATCCTTGCTTACACCGCCAACTAAAACAGATCTTGTAAAAGATACTAAGTCTGAAATATGAGTTTCTGCAATTTTTACATTGTATTCTGCCAATCCAATTAGGATATCTAAGGTTAATGTGGTGTTGGCTTTTACCATATTAAAAACAACCATAGTATTATCTATTTTGCTTTCGTTTTTAATAAGTTCTACAGTGTTTTTAATGGCCAAGAGATCCAATATTCCTGCTTTGGTAGGTATGAGTATCAAATCTGCCATTTTAATTAAGCTAGGTAGATGATTTGATAAGTAAGGGGGCGTGTCAATAAATATAAAGTCGTAATTGAGCTCTGTAATATCAGCAATGTTATTTTGGAGTGGTATTATGTCAAAGCTTGAAACAACCTCTTTTAATTGAGCCAAACTGCCTTGTAGATCCATATCAAGCATAGCTACTTTAGCATTTCGTGAAATGTTTTGGGTTAGGTTAAAAGCGAGCGTAGATTTTCCAACCCCGCCTTTTTGATGTGTAATTAAAATAATTTTTGCCATAATATAACTACCTTGATCTATTGTTGTTAAAATTGATTTCCTGATGCTTATAGCTTAAAAGCTTTTCGATTCCTTTTAGAGATAATTGTCTGTCAATACCCGAACCTTTTTTGCTTACGCCATTGCGGTCTATAAATGAAATTCCTCTTCCTATTTTGGTTTTAATCTTCTGGTTTTTAAGATGAAAAACGACGTCTTCAATAGAGTCAGAAACATCTATAGCCGAAAAGATGGCTTCCTTCAAATCGACTGAACGTTTATCGGTCGGGATGAACTCTTCTTGTGCTTTAATCTTTTCAAGTTTCCGCTCCACTTTTCTCAAATCGTATTTCTTTTCTACTTCACGGCAAAAATCAAGGTTCTTGTAATGTGTAAAATTATCGGGTACAGCTAGGTTATTGTCCATAATACGACTGGCGACTATATGGATATGTTCTTTTTCTGAGCCTTCTTCGTGTATATAAACTGCATACATATTATTTTGAAACCCTATTTTCTTGGCATAGTCTTCTGAAATGTCAATCCAGTTCTGGCTATTCAATTTCCCTTTATCTTCAGGAGCTATCCTGATTTTTATATGAAAGGCTTTTTTTTCACAACGATCATTGCGTTTTTCCAACTCTCTCATTTGATCGTAAATTTGACTGGCGTTTCCTAAGCATTCATTACTAACTAATAATTCCCCTCCTTTTTCACAATAAGAAAGTGCATTGCTCGTGTACGAAATGGACTGTAGTTTTGCTATCATTTGTCAAGTTTTTTTAATTCCGCTTCTAATGATTCCTTCTTTAACTGTTTTCTGAATTCAACGGTCAAGAGATCGATTTGATTTATTATAACTGTATCCCTTGATTTAATTCGTTCCAATGTCTTTTGTAAATGCTCAGCAGTACCGTTATTCTTAGTTGCAGTCTGGAGAAAAACGTAATTATAAAAAAGTTCGTAATTATCCCTATCCTCTTTGATGCTGCTGTTTGCAGTTATGTATTGTGGGATGTATTTAAAAATTGGATAGCTTATTAATAAAACAAAAATTAAGGACAATAGAAGTTTAGAAGTAAATGGTGTGTCTTTACCAAAAAGCATGTATTCAGATTTATAATTTTGGTTGACAACTGTTGGGTTTTCCTTTATGACTTCTTTAAAATTATCCTTTGAAACATTTAAACTGCGCTTTAATGACTCTTGATTTTTTAGGATATCTTTTATATTGTTTTCTTGTATTAGCACTAAATTTTTGTCTATTTCAGGAGATTTAGATTTACCGAGATTGATCGAAATGTCTTCCAACTTATCTGATACATTTTGCATCAGGTTTAGAATTATATCATCATTATTTTCTGCCATAATTAGTGTATTTATAGTTGAGATTTAATTTCAAGAATGTGAGCTTTTATGGATTCGATTTCATCCAAAACAACTTTTTGATCTGCAATCATAAACTTGGCGCCAGAGTTTAATTTCTTGGAAATCTGATTTAAATTGACACCGATCTTTATTAGTTGTGAAGTGTAATTTGTAACTTCTAAATTCTTTTTGCTTACTTCAAAAATTGGTTTCCCTAATTTTTCCAAGACGCAATTTCTAACATAGAAAGAGGCTTTTATTTGAAGTAATTCGCATTGATTATTTAGCAACTTTTTGTCTTCGGATGCTAAATAAAATATCACTCTATCTTTATTTTTTGAATTCATAATTTTCTTATTAATTGGTTTTTTTCTATGAGCAGCTTTTCGCTGCGAATAGCCAGGCTTGGGCATAAGTGTGAACGAAGTGGTCACGTTGCCCACGACTGGCTAAGCCCAGCACCCTTAAACTTTTCGATTTACTAAAAAGTCATTTAGATCATCAAAATCTGAATAGTGTGCACTACAGTCTATCACGCTATTTTCAACATTGTCTTGAATAAATTTCAAGGCTTTGACTCCGGATACGTCCGTATCAAAGAACACCTTAGTAGTAGTGTATTTTGATAATGATTTTATCGCAATTTTAACCATAGTCGTACTATTAAGAATGATGAAATCTTCATTAGGTATTTCATTTTTTAAAGTGAGGTAGCTAATGAGATCAGACCAGGACTCAAAAAGCGAAACGGTTTTTGAATTTTGAATAATTGAAGTAATTGACTTTTTTCCAAGACAACCTTTAAAGCCTTCGTTTCTAATTTCAAAACCGCCACGATCATTCATAAATCCAATTCCGTAGGCTTGTTTTTTACCAATAAAAGTGTAATGTACCTGGCAGCAAAATCGTTTCGCAAACTCAAGATTTAATTTTCTTTCATCGAGATAGTTTAGCAGATTTTTATTCTCTAATTCAACTACTTTATCTATTGAATATCTTTTTTCTTTTACTGCAATTGTTTTTGGGCGATGAAATAAAAAAATATCGTTCGATAAAATTTTAAGTGCTTCCTGTATCGAGCAATTATTTAGATACATTACTAAGTCGATAATCGAACCGCCTTTTCCTGATCCATAATCAATAAATAAATTTTTAGCATGATCAACTTTTAAAGAAGCTGTTGTTTCATTTCTTATTGGCGAAAAAAACATAGTGTAGTTTCCATAACTCTTGTCTGGCTCCAATCCTAGTTTTTTTAAATATGAAAGGATATCTATCGTTTTTGCTTTTTTACAATTCATTTTTTTATTTTTTAGCGTGAATTATTCTGTTCAATAAAGAGAGGAAAACCATAGCTCTTTCTATCTCCCAACTTGTAGCCGATTTTCTTTAGGCTTCCTGAAAATTTTCGGCTAGAACAAATTGTGTAATGATTGATTTTACAATAGTGCTCATATTCAAAATAAATCTCCTTGAGTGGTCTAGTTTGTTGAATTGATATGGCATACCCTTCGTCCTCAATAAACATTAATACACTATCGCTTTCTTTTTGATATTGCAGAACTTCGTCCTCTACTATTTTACTATGAGTAAAATCTTTGTTTTTAAGTAATCGAGTCAATCCATTTAAAACCCAATTAAATACACCTGACAGTTCTGTTTGTATAATTTTTTTTGAAAGTTCTTTATCTTGTGCTTGGGAAGGAATTGTCACTCTAAAAGGAAGAATTATAAATCTCCGAAAAAAGGCGTTGGTGTTTTCAACTTCTTTAGGAAGCTCATTACAGTTGAACATAAATCTGGCGTAATCGGTGATAATTTGACTATCCTTATATAACAACCGTGCTTCCACAGGTTCTCCTGACACCAACTGTTTGAAAATACTACTTTCTAGTTTTCCATTGATTTCACTAGAGTAGTTAAGGAGTTTATTTCCTAATTGAGCCCTTGCATTTCCTTGGTCATCAGTTAATCTATTTAGGGAAAAATTTGTAACATTTTGACTGCCTAACAAGGCCATTAGTATTTCAAACAAAACACTTTTTCCATTAGCTCCAGTTCCAAATAGAAGCAGAACTTTTTCTAATTTTAGAACACTATTTTTGACAAAAATATATCCTAGATATTCTGCCAATATGTTTTGTAGCTCAGGTTCTGGTAGCACTTCATCTAAGAACCTTTCAAATTGCGGTGCATCTGCTTCATTATTGTAAATAAAAGGTAATTGATAGGTTAAAAAATCTGATTTATCGAATGGTCTCAAAATTTGTTTCTGAGATGTTATTTCAAAAGTTCCATTATTTAGATTTATTAGAGTAGTGTGACTTTTATTCTCAGCTTCTTTTAGTCGAGCATCTGAAAGAAATTGTTTATGCAAATCATCCTTGAATATGTGATATTTAGCATCAAATTTATAAATACCCATTTTTAAGGCTACATCTCCTAAGAAGTCTTTTGAGTTGTTTTCGCTTATAACTTCCCAATATTCGGAATTAAACAAATAGATTGAATTGTTTTTACGACAAAAGCTATAGCCATTATCATCTACCACCTTTAATAATATCTCTACACAAGAAACCAAAAAGTGTTTTTTTTGAAGTTTACCTTTATCCTCCGGTTGTTCACAATATTCTCTAAAATCAACAGGCTTAATACAATCGATTATTTTTTCTAAAATGTGATTAATTCGGTTTCTTACTGTTCCTTCTGAAGGATCATTAACGGATTTCAAAAGAGTTCCGTTTTCATTTAGTATCTCTTCAATACTAATAGTAGATATATGTGCGCTCATATGATTGCCATATATTTGTACACAAGGATTCTCAAAGCCCCAATTTTAAGCCTTAAAATGATCGATTGGTTATAGAGATTTTTCAAAAAATAATTATTCTCTATTTCGGTTTGTGATTTTGATTTGTTATCTTGTGCTTGAATTCTATTAAGGTTGTTGTAATGCTCTCTCATTACTTCAACCTTTTCTTTTTAAAAGCAAAAAAATCATCGCTTTCAGATTCTATTTCACTAATGGTCTTTTGCTTTCCAGATTGGATCCAAGCAACTATTTCAGATTTGAAAAAGAAAAGTCTACCGTTTTTCTTGTAGTGTGGAATAGTGTTTTTTTGGCAATAACCGTAGATGGTTTTTTTTGTATATCCGGTTAGCTTTGCAATTTCGTCTATATTTTTAGGGTCTTTGTCCTCAGTAGATGTTTTAACCCTTTGCTGTAGCTGATCTAATATTTTTAAATATCCATTTTTAATCTCCGCAACATCTAGTTGCGTTTGTGTGAATGATGGTACTTCCATAGCAGTTTTGTGATTATGTTTACTGCAATGGTATAGGTTTATTGCTCTCTTCTAAAGTGATTACCCCTTGACGCCCCTTTTTTACCTCTTAAAACCTAAATCTACCCTTTCCTCCTTGTTTTTGCCCTTTTGGCTTTGGTTATTAGTGTATCTAAATATATGTCTTGTGCCTTTTTACATTAGTGAGTGTATTAAATATAGTTCTAGAGCCAACAATTATATTTAGAGTGCCAAATAGTATTGGTGTCTCAAAACATATGTTTTATGTTTTTTTGTGTAGTAAGTGTATCATATGTAGTTTTAAAACAAACAATTATTTTAGATTACCAATTATTGATTAAGTCTCTAAATAAATGTTTTGAGTTTTTTTAGTGTAGTAAGTGTATTAAATGTAGTTCTAAAAACAAAATATTATTTGAGACTATAATAATTATAAACTTTCCTTTGGTTTACCAATTGTGTCTATATCAGGATTAGTCTCACTCCATCTTTTATAGTCTTGGTCTATTGAAAACCCTTCGAACCCTTCGAACATTATAGAGAAATACTTTTTCTTTAAATGCTTTTGATTATTCTCATATTGATCACAATTATCTTGAAACCTTCTAAATACAGTCCTTATATTCTTTTTTTCTTTACTTAGAGAAACATTAAAAGATTGTCGTATTGGATCTTTATTTACAAAAGTTGATTCAATAAAAGTTAATAACTTTTGTTCGCTCAAATAGGAATCTCCTTTCTTATTAGGTTCGGTTAATACACTAAAAAATTCATATACATATTCTATTTTCAACCTTGGAATAAGATTATTGTCCATTTTCAGAATAACATCTTTTTCTAAAACTTTAATTTTTTCTATATCGTCTCTATATTTTTTAAATATGGGTAGAAATAATTCGTTTTCTGAAAATATAATACTCCATGCTCTATATAAATACCCTTCTAATAATCCATCTTGATAAATATTCCTTATCTCTCCGCCATTACCATTAGTTCCAAAATCAAAACCTTTCTTACTAGTCGCTCTTGGTTTTTCCGATAAATTATTAGTTATAAATTTAAATACTCTATTAGCAAATTCAATCCTATTGTCATTTTCTAATTTTAATAAATAAGGTTCTATATTGTCAGCTATGAAATCATTAAAACCATCCTTGAAACCAACGGCGTATTCATTAAAATAAGGTTTTAAATCATGAAGAGTTAGTAAATTTTTATTCCCATATAAATATATTTCATGGTCAGGCTGTATCAGGGATTCTATTTTCTTTACTAAATTATATCTGCTATGTGGAGCTCCTGAAATAATATAAGAGAAAGGAGCAAGATTATGGCTAATTATATAAGGGCGATAATCATTGGGAATAGCGTGAAACTGGTTAGGTGGTAGCAGCATTGCTGTATCTTCTACATAATAATCGGTGATAATCATATCAACTTTAATTGTTTGTATAAGATGTGTATGATTTAATGCTCCAAATACTATGTCCTGAGCTCCTCCCCAATCGTCAAATGTCCAAGTTCCTTTGCTTGTTTTAAAGAGATTTAAGAGTGTTTTATTTATAATAAATTCTTTCATTTTATAAATTAATTTATTTTTTTTAAAAATTTAGTAAAGAATTTGCAAACTCTTTTTTTGCTTCATCTTCAAAACCTGCAAAATAATTTTTTGTGACATTAAGATCACTATGATTTAGTGCTTCACTAATAAATTCCATTGTTGCTCCTTTACGAATGGAATTAGTTGCAAATGAGTGTCTTGCCCAATAAAAGCTACAGTCTACAGGCAGATTGTTTGCCTTCGCTATTCTTTTAATATGGTCATTTATATAACGATTGAAGTTTTTTATTTTTTTGTGTTGAGTGTTGCTGTCTTCTGATTGAGTTACAATGCTAAAGACAAAACCTTCTTTCTTTTTATTGCCATATTTCTTTATTATACTTCTTGTAAAGTCGGTTAAATAAATCGTGATTGGAATTTTTTCGGAGGTTTTATCAAAAGTTTTTGCTCTATAATAAGTGAATTTATTACTGTTTATGTCCGAATATCTGAGTAAAGCAATATCTTTTAAATTCATTCCATTACAGGCATAGCTAAAAAACCAATAATCTCTAGCCTCTTCTTCTTTTTCATTTGCTCCTTTTGCATTAAATAAGACTTTAAGCTGAGTACTGTTTAAAGCTTTTTTAACTTTTTTAGTACGGGGTATTTTATATTTATTTTTTCCAAACGGATATATGTCATTGCTTATATCATTCTCTTGAATGGCATTGTTAAAGACTACTCTTAATGTTCTCGTGTAAATTCCTACAGTAGTATAACTTTTACCATTAGCTATCATAAAATTCTCATAGTTTTTCAGCCAGTCAATTGTAATTTCATTGAATGATAATTTATCTATACTGCATTTTTTATGCTCACTAAATTTTGACAAGGACTTAAAGGTATTTCTGTAACTTTCTGCTGTGCCTATTTTGTTATTTCTTAAATGTTTATCGATGACTAAATCAAAATGATATTTTAAATTGTTTTTATCAGTTGATTTTCGAAATAGCTTAGATTCAAATTTTGAAAAATCAAAAACAGACATTGCGTTGGCTTCATCATTCGCTCTTTTTTCAATAGCCTTTAACTTTAATTCTATTTCTTTGTTGGCTCCTCTTAATTTTTTGTTTTCAGGGTTTAACCAAATGGTCTCAAACTCTTTTTCCGTCAAATCTATTCCCGTAGTGAAGTATCTTACTTTTTTGACGTTTTCATTTTTATTATACACTCTTATTTTTACTGAATATTTACCATTTTCTTTTATTCTCCTTGTCTCGTGATAAATTGAAATGTTATAAGTCATGTTTTCTATTTGGAAACAAATATATATGTATTCACACAATTTTCACACTTTTCGCGGTATTAAAGAGGAATAAACAGGTATTGTATTTTAATCATATAATCAAAATACCCGAAAACAATAGGGTTCACGAGTATTTAAGCAAAGTACAGGTAATAAACAAACACACGAACTCTTGATTACGGCTCAGGAGGTTCCAAGTTTGAATCTTGGCAAGGTCACATAGAGCGAAAAGTCTGCACGAAAGTGCGGACTTTTTTTATTTCCAAACACGTCAAAAGCTTTTTCTGCTTTTATAAGGATTTAGAAATAAAAAAAGCACATCGCTTTTTAAGCGGTGTGGACTTTTCATTGTAAGGTGTGAGCTAATTCAAGATATCCAATCTTGGCTAAGTAACAATCCCAAAAGAACTAGCTACGCATACTACTTGGTATCTTACTTTTAATCCGTCAAAAGCTCCTCCCCTTTTGAAAGAGGCTGAAAATAAAAAAAGATCAATACCCTAACCAAATAGATAGTTATTATTATATTTCCCCAACAGCTTAATTAATTTTAAAATAGCAAAGAAAACTGAATGGCAAACCTATCGAAATTCACCCAGGTAAGCATATTGATAGTCATTGTAGTGACTGGTTTGGTTTACGGTAAGAGCTTTCTTATACCATTAATTTTCGCATTTATCTTTTGGGTACTTATTAGAAGATTAAAGGAAACACTAAATAAAATTAGTGTAATCGACAGCTATGTTCCTAATTGGTTAAAAAATATTATTCTTACAGTAATTATCTTTTCCCTACTCTATTTTATAGGCTCTATAATTTCATCAAATATTACAAGAATGGTAGATAGGTATGAGGTCTACGAAGAAAATTTTTCTTCTTTGATTTATAAAATAAATCAAACTTTTGGAATAGATCTAGAGGTCTTTCTAAAGAATACTGATGCAAGTAAGTGGCTTAGTAATTTAATTCAACCTATTGTAACAGCTTTGACAAGTATGTTAGGAAATATTTTTATGGTATTAATATATATCCTATTTCTATTCTTAGAAGAGTCAAATTTTGACACTAAATTAAAGCTGATATTTAAAAATGAAGAAAAGTACCACAGTATTGCTGGGATACTTCGCGAGTTAGAGTACTCTATCTCAGACTATTTGGGTGTAAAAACCCTAGTAAGCCTAATAACTGGTGCTTTAAGTGCTATAGCCTTGTCAATAATAGGGGTTGATGCTCCTGTTTTTTGGGGCCTTATTATATTTCTTTTAAACTATATACCTACCGTCAGACTGCGCAATAACCTCCCTTTCTTAATAACTTTGTTGATTACCTTTTAG
>JBQEAY010000004.1:0-208697 GCA_052105975.1 Aequorivita sp.
TCCTCTATAGATTAACTACAATTTTTGCATAAACACAACAATTGTGCTTGATCCGAACCTTCACATGCTTTTTAATTGTTTTTAAATTCTTATTTAAACAAAAAATCCTCTTAAAAAAGAGGACTCTAAGTGATCGCACCAGGATTCGAACCTGGGACCGCCTGCTTAGAAGGCAGGTGCTCTATCCAGCTGAGCTATGCGACCTTTTATTATTCTTAATCAAACTCTGCTGTGACCGTCCCGATGAGAAATCGGGATGCTCTATCCAGCTGAGCTACGCAACTATTATTTATTTCAACTTTTCTATAAACATCCTGAACTTACTTCAAGATTCTCTATTCTCCCGATAGCTATGCGACCATTGGCATTACAATGTTATATTTCATTTTCCAAAGGTGCTCTAAGAGAGCTATGCGGCCATTAAAAAATAAAAAAGCCGAACAATGTTTAATTGTCCGGCTTTTTGTCGGGGTGGCAGGATTCGAACCTGCGACCTCCTGCTCCCAAAGCAGGCGCGATAACCGGGCTACGCTACACCCCGAAAAAGTTTTTTAGAACTTTAACAATTCTAACATTAAAAACATATTCTAAATCCGGCAACTTAGAAATACTATTAGTTTTTATGTCAATGCGGAGAGACAGGGACTCGAACCCTGGCGACGGTTGCCCGTCGACAGATTAGCAATCTGCTCCGTTACCACTCCGGCACCTCTCCAATTCTTTTTATGAACGTGCATCCTGAAATGCGAGTGCAAATATAGATTTATTAATGATATAACCCAAACAAAAAACGACGTTTTTTATTATAAATTCTGACCGTTCTCGTTATGAGTAAATTACAAGCTAAAAAAATTAATTAAAAATATCCTATTCCGGGTATTCCACTCTCAAATGGTATATATTGTTCAGTTTCTTCTTAAGTACCTTCTTTATCATTTCAATTTCCTTGAAGGTAATGTCAGCATTTAAAAACTGACCCTGTGCCATTTGGTTGTCAATTATCTTTTCTACAAATTCATCAATAATAGTTGAAGAAGGTTCCTTTAAACTTTTACTGGCCGCCTCTACGCTATCTGCCATCATCAGGATAGCCGTTTCTTTTGAAAAGGGAATTGGGCCCGGATAAGTAAAATCCTCTTTGTTAGCCTCTCCCTGCTGCTCTCTTTCCTTTTTATAGAAGTAATATACTAAACTTGTTCCGTGGTGAGTTCTTATAAAATCAATCACCCTATCTGGAAGGTTGTGTTTACGTGCTATCTCTATTCCTTTTATTACGTGGTCAATTATTATTTTAGCGCTTTCCTTCGGGTCTAGTTCATTATGAGAGTTGATTGAATTTGCTTGGTTCTCAGTAAACATTGTAGGGTTTAACATTTTTCCAACATCGTGATAAAGTGCTCCTACCCTAACTAACATACTGTTTGCACCAATTTCGTTTGCAGAAGCTTCTGCAAGATTTGCCACATTTAGTGAATGGTGAAATGTTCCTGGAGCTTTGTTTGAAAGTTCTTTTAATAGTTTTGAATTGGTATCACTTAATTCCAATAAGGAAACATCTGAAACCAAACCGAAGATCTTTTCATAGAAATAAATCAAAGGGTGCGCAAAAAGTGTCGCCAAACCACAGAGAATAAAATATTGAAAGTTCTGCCATTCCATGGTTTGAATATTTCCTTCTTGAATAACAAAGAAAGCAAAATAGCCGATGATGTAAATCAGGGTTATCTGCCCAACAGAAATAAAGAGGTTTGCTCTTTTGTACAATTCTGAAACAGTAAGAATAGTAACGATACCTGCAATAAATTGTAAGAACATATATTCAAAACTGTTCGGAACAATGAAACCGAGTAACAGAATTGTTAGAACATGAACAAAAAGACCCACACGGGAATCGAAAAAAGCTTTCAATATAAGTGGTAGAATACAGATAGGCACTACATAAACATAGTCTGCATGAACTTTCACAACTAATGTTGTGAGAAAAACCATCAGAAATATGGTTATAAATATAAAGGTGACCTTTGTGTTGTTGTTATATATATAGGGTCTATTATTTTTCAGAAATAGAAAAAGCATCAAAAATACCAGCATGACAAGCATAGAATACCCAACCAGCAGCCATAGATAATTATTTTTACTCCAAATTTGGCTATCAAATTCAGCTTTTAGGGAATTTAAAATCTGAAACTTATCCCCTTCTACAACTTCCCCCTTAGCGATTATCCTACCTCCTTTTTCAATAATTCCTCTATTAGGATTTAGTGCTTTTATTTCGGCATTAATGGCGGTTTCTGTTAATTTTGAATTGAGTTCTACATTAGATTGAAATACACCCTTTAAGATACTATAGAGAAGTGCTTGAACATCCTCAGCGCTATTCTTCTCTACCAATTCTCGAACTTTTTTATTTAGATTGTCTTTTTTGAAAATTTGAGAATAGGTACGCTCTTGAATCTCATTACCTTTTTTTATGTAAATAAGCCTATTAGAATCGTAGTTGTGGATTTGGTCAGTAACACCATTTTTATAGACATTGGCAATTAAGGTTTCTCCCAATCTTGCAACGGTTCTCTCAGAAGTTCTATAAAGGCTGTCTACGTATTTTGATTTTAGATCGTTTTGGAAATCTTCTGAAACCTCTGGTTGTACATCACTGTTATATTCAAAATATGGGATAGCATTAAGTCTAATCTCTTCCCGTTCTTTTTTAAGAGTATCTTCATTCTTTTTAATTGTAAAACTGAAGGGCGCGTAGAGGTTTTCATACTGCCAGGGCTTTCCTTTTTGAAAATTGTACTTAAATTGCCCTCCTTTTGGAAGGAAGTAAATAACTAATAGCGTGGCAAATATGAAAAGAAAAACCTTATAAATAAGGGATTGATTTTTTGCGAACAAAGAAAAAAGGTTCTTCATAGAATTATAACTTGTAGTAAAGGTATAAATAAGGAATGAGTTATCCCAAAACCAATACCTGCAAAGATTGATATTTAAGTTAGAAATATGTAATTTCGCAGTCCTTATTTCAATTTTCAATTATAAAAAATAGTAGCATGAGTAATAAAGTAGTTATAGTATCCGCAGCCAGAACTCCAATAGGAAGTTTTATGGGAGGTCTCTCTTCATTAACCGCAACTCAGTTGGGTTCCGCGGCAATAAAAGGTTCCTTGGAAAAAATAAATCTTGATCCAAAATTGGTACAGGAAGTTTTTATGGGTAACGTAGTGCAAGCTGGCGTAGGGCAAGCTCCTGCACGACAAGCTGCTTTAGGTGCTGGATTGTCTGATGATGTCCCTGCTACAACAGTTAATAAAGTGTGTGCTTCAGGAATGAAGGCTGTAATACAAGCTGCACAAGCTATCGCTCTTGGTGATGCCGATATAGTGGTTGCCGGAGGGATGGAAAGCATGAGTAATATTCCACATTATGTAGATATGCGTAAAGGGACAAAATTTGGCCCAGCAACAATGACGGATGGAATGCAAAAAGATGGTTTGGTAGATGCTTACGATAATAATGCGATGGGAACCTGTGCAGATCTTTGTGCCACAGAATATACATTTTCACGTGAAGATCAAGACGCTTTTGCAGTTCAGTCTTATAAGCGTTCAGCAAAAGCTTGGGCCGATGGAAAGTTTAATGAGGAAGTTGTTCCAGTTGAAGTGCCACAACGTCGTGGAGAACCAGTAGTAGTTTCTGAAGATGAAGAATTTAAAAATGTAAAAATGGACAGAATTTCTTCTTTACGTCCAGCATTTACTAAAGATGGAACCGTAACTGCGGCAAATTCATCAACAATAAACGATGGTGCAGGAGCAATGGTTTTGATGAGTGAAGCAAAAGCAAAAGAATTAGGTCTTACTCCATTAGCTTATATTAAAGGATATGCCGATGCTGCTCAAGAGCCAAAATGGTTTACAACTGCACCAGCAAAAGCCCTTCCAAAAGCAATTGCTAAAGCAGGTATAGATATTAAAGATGTTGATTACTTTGAGTTTAATGAAGCTTTTTCAGTTGTGGGCCTTGCTAATATGAAAATATTAGGTCTCGACGATAGCAATGTAAACGTTAATGGTGGTGCTGTTTCTTTAGGTCACCCGCTTGGTTGTAGTGGAGTTCGTATTTTGATTACACTTCTTAACGTATTAAAACAAAACGATGCCAAAGTTGGTGCTGCAGCAATCTGTAATGGTGGTGGTGGTGCATCTGCGATGGTAATTGAAAGAATCTAAATAAACCGTAACTATTATCAATAATTTCTAGATGGATTACGGTATCTGTAATTTAAGCATTGTTCCAATTCGAGCGGAGGCTTCCGATATGAGTGAAATGGTGACGCAGATACTTTACGGAGAACATTTCAAAATACTTGAAACCCGTAAAAAGTGGAGTCGGATTCGGTTGGCCTTTGATGATTATGAAGGCTGGATTGACAATAAGCAATATGTAAATATTTCTGAACAGGATTATTCAAGCTTTGAGGAGAAGAATGTTGGACTATCGTCAGATTTGGTCGATTTTGTTACCGGTGTAGACAAACAGTTGTTTTCGATCTGCTTGGGGAGTACTATTTCTGCTTCGGAATACTTAAAGCATAATTTTGAAGGAAAATCAATTTCAGAAACGCTTCCAAAGGGAGGTTTAGTTGAAACTGCCCTACTCTATCTTAACAGTCCTTATTTATGGGGAGGCAAAACTCCTTTCGGAATTGATTGCAGTGGTTTTACACAGATGGTGTACAAGCTTAATGGTTACAGATTACTTCGTGATGCCGGTCAACAAGCGACTCAAGGGGAAGCCTTAAGTTTTATTGAAGAGAGTGAGCCAGGAGATTTGGCATTTTTTGATAATGAAGAAGGAAAGATTAC
The DNA here is from genome assembly GCA_052105975.1 of Aequorivita sp. Classification (GTDB taxonomy): domain Bacteria; phylum Bacteroidota; class Bacteroidia; order Flavobacteriales; family Flavobacteriaceae; genus Aequorivita. The sequence goes on from JBQEAY010000004.1 coordinate 4,866, forward strand.
GCACGTTGGTATAATAATGAAGGATAATTACATAATCCATGCCCATGGAAAAGTTCGCATTGATCGACTAGACCACAGTGGTATTTTTAATTATGAAGTGCGAAATCATACTCACAAGCTTCGCGTTATAAAACGTGTTATTTAATAAGATAGTTTTAAAACCACTAAGTTGATACAATAGCTATTACTCAATGCTAATTTCTTAAAAAGCAAAAACCCCTGAGAACATCTCAGGGGTTTTTTACTTTATTATATTGCAATGATATTATCCTTTAGCTTCTATGGCTTCAAGCTTTGCTTTCATTTCCTGAAACTTAGCATCTTCACCAAGTTGTCCGTACATATTCATTATGGTTCTAACAACTTCCGTATTATTTGGATTTAGTTTTAGAGCCTTTTCTAGGTAAGGAATTGTTTCAGTGTAAAGATCTTTTCGTTCTTGTTTAAGCGCATCATACTTCTTATTATCAGCAGCAGAGTTTCCTAGACCGTTCATTTCTTCCACGATGTCATTTTCTCCCGAAAGTTTTAAAACTGCCAAGTTTATCAACGCACCTTCATAATCAGGTTTCAATTCTAAAGCTTTTTTATAATATTCAATAGCTTTTTCCTTGTTGCCAATTTCTGCACTTCCAACACCTAAGTTAAAATAAATCTCTGGGTTTTCTGGATCAGATGCAACAATCTCATTCATTAATTTATTATATCTTTCTATATCACCCATTTTATAGCTCATATCGGCATCAGCACGAATAAGAAAAACATCATTCGGGTTTTCAGCACGAGCATCTTTCATTAAGCTTGTAGCCTTCTCACTATCACCATTTTCGATATAGATTAAGGTCATATTACGTAGTATTTCACCTTTTTTTGACTCAGAAACTTGCTTTTCAGGTTTAATAAACTCTCCTGATTTTACAGCCATGTTTCTTATGTTTTCGTTTTCGAAACCTTCTACTTCGCCAGTTTCCTTATTTGTTGCAACAAATTGCTCTTCTTCTCCTGTGTAGTCCGCATCCAATAGCATTTGATAGTATTCTAAAGCTTTGTCATAATCTTTGGAATTTACCGCATTTGCAGCAGCAAAGTATAAATCTGAACCATCATTAGAAACTGTATAGCTTGTATAAAGCTTTTCAGTTGCTTGTTCATATTTCTGAGCATTTTGATCAGATACTGCGCCGTTTATCAAAGCGGCACGTAGGTTTTGCATTGGGGCTGCTAATTGCTCTTTAATTTTTTCATCAAGTGAAATTGCTTCAGCAAAAGCTGATGCAGCACCTTTTAATTTTGCAAAATCAGAATTTGCGGTACCTAAAAGTGCTTGGCCTCTTGCAGCGTAAAATTGTGCCTTCATTGAATCATCCGCTGAGTTGAGTTTAAGCTCGGCCTCATTTAGATAATCTAATGCTTCGTTATACGATTCAGATTTTATTGATTTTTCAGCTTTTTTGATTTCTCTTTTTTGTCCAAATGAAATAGCAGATACAAAAGCCAGTCCTGTTATTAGAATTCGTGTTTTCATGTGTTAATGTTTATTCGTTATTTTCGGTTTGAGATTCATTATTATCAAGAGTGGTGCCATCATTGTCTTCTTCGATGATTTCACCGTCAATTTCAATTTCTTCATCCTCCTCTTTCATCGCTTTTGCAACTGCAGCAATGGCATCGTCCTCTCTTACTTTTATCAAGCGAACACCTTGAGTGGCGCGCCCCATAACGCGAAGATCCGATACTGCCATCCTGATAGCGATCCCAGATTTGTTAATAATCATCAAATCATCTTCATCAGTTACATTTTTGATGGCTACTAATTTACCGGTTTTTTCTGTAATATTAATAGTCTTTACTCCTTTTCCTCCACGGTTGGTGATTCTGTAGTCATCTATCAACGATCTTTTTCCGTATCCGTTTTCAGAAACTACGAGTATATCTGAGTCGCCAGGATTAACCGCAATCATTCCTATAACTTCGTCTTTATCATTGCCTAATCTGATACCGCGAACACCGGAAGCATTTCTACCCATTGGTCTTGTCTTTTCCTCTTCAAAGCGAATCGCTTTTCCTGATCGGACTGCAAGCATTATTTGACTGTCACCAGTTGTTAGTTTTGCTTCAAGCAATTCATCGTCTTCACGAATTGTTATCGCATTAATACCATTGGTTCGTGGTCTTGAATACTGTTCTAAAGGTGTTTTCTTCACTTGACCCTTTTTAGTGGCCATAATAACAAAGTGACTATTTATGTATTCTTCATCTTTTAAATCTTGGGTACAGATAAAAGCATTCACTTTATCATCTGGTTCAATATTTATTAAATTCTGAATTGCTCTTCCTTTAGATGTTCTAGTTCCCTCAGGAATTTCAAAAACACGCATCCAGAAACATTTTCCTTTTTGAGTGAAAAACAACATATATTGGTGGTTGGTACCAACAAATAGATATTCCAAGAAATCTTCATTTCGTGTAGATGAAGCTTTTTGACCAACTCCGCCTCTATTTTGTGTTTTATATTCTGAAAGCGACGTACGTTTAATATAACCTGCGTGCGAAATGGTTATCACCACTTGTTCGTCTGCAATTAAATCGGTTATACTCACATCACCACCAGCATATTCAATAGTAGAACGACGCTCATCGCCATATTTAGTGCGAATTTCTTCAAGTTCTTCTTTTATTATTTGCATTCTGCGCTCCTTGCTAGCAAGAATATCCTTGTAATCTTGAATTGTTTTCATCAATTCTTCATACTCGGTTCTCAGTTTATCTTGCTCCAGACCTGTTAATTGGCGTAAACGCATTTCAACAATGGCCTTGGCTTGGATTTCAGAAAGCTCAAAAGCTTCAATCAATTTCCCTCTAGCTTCATCAGCATTAGAAGAAGCACGGATCAAACGGATAACTTCGTCAATATTATCCGAAGCAATAATTAATCCTTCCAAAATATGAGCGCGCTCCTCTGCTTTTCGGAGTAGATATTCCGTACGGCGAACCACAACTTCGTGGCGATGCTCCACAAAATAATGGATCAGCTCTTTTAGGTTCAGCATTTGCGGTCTTCCTTTTACAAGCGCAATATTGTTTACGCTGAAGCTGGATTGCAATGCAGTATATTTATATAAGGTATTTAAAACAATGTTAGGAATAGCATCACGTTTCAAGATGTAAACGATGCGCATTCCATTTCTATCACTTTCATCACGGATATTGGCAATGCCCTCAATTTTTTTATCGTTTACCATATCAGCGGTCTTTTTAATCATGTCCGCTTTATTTACTTGATATGGAATTTCCGTAACAATAATACATTCTCTGCCTTTCACTTCCTCAAAAGTCGCTCTTGCTCGCATCACTACGCGGCCACGGCCTGTGTGGAAAGCTTCACGAACACCTTCGTATCCGTATATAACTCCTCCTGTAGGGAAATCCGGAGCTTTAATGTACTGCATCAGTCCGTCGATGTCTATATCATTATCCTCGATATATGCTATTGTTCCGTCTACAACCTCAGTAAGGTTGTGGGGAGGCATATTGGTTGCCATACCCACTGCAATTCCAGAAGCTCCATTTATTAGAAGTCCAGGAACTCGTGTTGGTAAAACGGTAGGTTCTTTTAGAGTATCGTCAAAGTTTAATTGGTGGTCTACAGTATCCTTATCAATATCCGCTAGCATATCTTCAGAAATCTTCTGCATACGTGCTTCCGTATATCGCATTGCTGCTGGGCTATCGCCATCAACAGAACCAAAGTTACCTTGCCCGTCCACTAAAAGATAACGCAAGCTCCATTCTTGAGCCATACGTACCATTGCATCATAAACAGATGTATCACCGTGAGGGTGATATTTACCGAGAACTTCACCTACAATTCTAGCAGACTTTTTATGTGAGCCCGTTGCTCGTATTCCCAGTTCATGCATTCCGAATAAAACCCTTCTGTGCACAGGCTTCATCCCATCCCGCACATCTGGCAGCGCACGTGACACTATGACCGACATCGAATAATCGATGTAGGCAGATTTCATTTCATCTTCAATGTTTATAGGGATTAATTTCTCACCTTCCGTCATAAAAAATAAATTTATATTTCGTTGTTAAACTAATGAAGCAAGATACACTTTTTCTCAGGTTTAACAGGGTTTTTGCGAGCTTATATTCGCTTTTTTATTAACAAAAAAGGGGGTGGAAATCGTTAATAAGTATCTACCCAAAACCTTTGAGTTACAGCATATATTTTGTCCTTTTACTAAAATGATATCAAAGAGGAACAGTTTTTGTCCTATTTTGGTTAATTTAGTAGTTTAAGAAGAGAGGATATTTAAGATATGGATGATAATTTTTCCCCCAGAGTAAAAGATGTAATTGCTTACAGCAAAGAAGAAGCCCTTCGCTTAGGCCATGATTTTATTGGTACTGAGCATTTAATGCTCGGGCTTTTAAGAGATGGTAACGGCAAAGCGGTAACTATTCTCAATGCATTGGCAATAGACCTAAATCATTTAAGAAGAAAGGTTGAAATATTAAGCCCAGCAAATCCGGGTGTTACAACAAACACAAACGATAAAAAGAACCTTCATCTCACGCGTCAAGCGGAAAGAGCACTGAAGACCACATTTTTGGAGGCTAAACTATTTCAGAGCAATTCTATTAATACTGCACACTTACTTTTGTGTATTCTTCGGAATGAAAATGACCCTACAACAAAATTGTTGAACAAAATGAAGGTAGACTATGACGCGGTAAAAGACCAATTTAAACTTATGATAACAAATGATGACGATTATATAGATATTCCCAGTGCTGAGTCATTCCCAAATGAAGGCGATGCATCTGCGGAAGATGGCGGTAAAGAGAACTTGTTTTCTGGAGCCTCCTCAAAAACGAACAAAAAATCCAAGACTCCTGTTTTGGATAACTTCGGAAGAGATTTAACGGCTATGGCCGAAGAAGGGAAATTAGACCCAGTTGTGGGACGTGAAAGTGAAATACAACGCGTTTCTCAAATTCTAAGCCGAAGAAAAAAGAATAACCCATTATTAATTGGTGAACCCGGAGTTGGTAAATCTGCCATTGCAGAAGGACTAGCTCTGCGAATTATTCAAAGAAAAGTTTCACGTATTCTTTATGATAAAAGAGTTGTAACCTTAGATTTGGCGAGTTTAGTTGCTGGAACAAAATATCGTGGCCAGTTTGAAGAGCGAATGAAAGCTGTAATGAATGAGCTCGAGAAGAACGATGATATTATTCTTTTCATTGATGAGATCCATACTATTGTTGGTGCCGGTGGCGCAACAGGTTCATTGGACGCTTCAAATATGTTCAAACCAGCTTTGGCCAGAGGTGAAATTCAATGTATTGGTGCAACTACTTTAGATGAATATCGTCAGTATATTGAAAAGGATGGAGCGCTTGAAAGACGTTTCCAAAAAGTTTTGGTAGAGCCAACAACAGTTGAGGAAACTATTGAGATTCTCGATAATATAAAAGATAAATACGAAGCGCATCACAATGTTGTTTATACAGAAGATGCTATTCAAGCTTGTGTAAAGCTTACAAACAGATATATGACGGAGCGCTTCCTTCCAGACAAAGCGATTGATGCTTTGGATGAGGCCGGTTCTCGCGTACATATAACTAATATTCATGTTCCCGAAAAAATCTTACAACTTGAAAAAGAATTGGAGGAAGTACGGGAACTGAAAAACACTGTAGTTAAAAAACAGAAATACGAAGAGGCCGCAAAACTTCGCGATGACGAAAAGAATCTTGAGAAGGAACTAGCAACTCAACAAGAAAAGTGGGAAGCAGACTCAAAACTTCATAAGGAAACTGTTTCCGAAGAAGATGTTGCAGAAGTAGTTTCAATGATGACCGGTGTACCTGTAAACAGAATTGCACAAACGGAAAGTAAAAAGCTTGCCGCCCTACCCGACCGAATTAAAGGAAAAGTGATTGGTCAAGATGAGGCGGTTGCAAAAGTGGTGAAAGCTATTCAGCGAAATCGCGCTGGATTGAAAGATCCTAACAAACCAATTGGTTCCTTTATTTTTTTAGGACAGACTGGTGTAGGTAAAACACAGTTGGCAAAAGTATTGGCCACGGAATTGTTTGACTCAGAAAATGCGCTGATCCGTATTGATATGAGTGAATATATGGAGAAATTTGCCATCTCGCGTTTAGTGGGAGCACCTCCAGGATATGTGGGCTATGAAGAAGGTGGTCAGTTGACTGAAAAAATTAGAAGAAAACCTTATGCTGTTGTTCTCTTAGATGAGATTGAAAAAGCACACCCAGATGTTTTCAATATGCTCCTTCAAGTTTTAGATGATGGTTATTTAACTGATAGTCTCGGAAGAAAAATTGATTTTAGAAATACTATTATTATAATGACTTCTAATATTGGAGCCAGACAGATAAAAGATTTTGGTCAAGGAGTTGGTTTTGGAACTTCTGCAAGGAAGGATCAAGAACAATCACATACAAAAAGTGTTATAGAAAACGCATTAAAGAAAACCTTTGCGCCAGAATTCTTAAACCGTATTGATGACGTGATGGTCTTTAATGCTTTGGAAAGAGAAGATATCCACAAAATTATTGATATTGAATTGAATAAATTGTTCTTGCGTATATCTGAGTTGGGCTACGAGCTTAAACTTACTGATAAAGCTAAGGATTATATTGCCGATAAAGGTTTCGACAAACAGTATGGGGCAAGACCTTTAAACAGGGCTATTCAGAAATATATTGAAGATGCGCTGGCTGAGGAAATCATCAACAGTAGTTTGGAAGAAGGTGATGCTATAACAATGGACCTTAATGAAAAAACCAATGAGCTAACAATTAAAATAAAGAAACAGAAGAAAACTACTGAATCGTAGTCATCAGATATTATTTTTAATACCAATCTTCCCTGGACTTTCTAGGGAAGATTTTTTTATATAATAGTTTTAATAAAACTCATTAAAAAAGTTATATCTTAGACGTGTAATAATCAGATAATTATGATAGTAGCATTAGATCTAGATTTTGCTGACGTTCGTGTTTTTAAAAATTTTATCGTGGTTATCATGAATGAAGGAATTACCGTGAAACCAGAGCATAATGACGAATTGATAAAGATTTCAGAAACGTACTTCAAAAATCAATTGTTTGGGTATATAACTTATCGTAAATATAGCTATGGCGTAAACCCATTGGTATATTTAGAAACTTCAGAAATTAAAAACTTGGCTGCTTTTGCAGTTGTGTGTAGCCATGGATTGGGATCAAGCAATCTAGAGGTGGAGAAAATATTCTTGCGAAAACCTCTAAAACATTTTAGCAATTTGGATGATGCAAAAAATTGGATAAATACTGTAATCGACAAAAGCACCAACTTAGTTTGATGCTTTTTATTTGATTATTTTAAAAACCTTCTTTGAATCTGCTGGACCTGTAGCTACAATAATATACATTCCTTTTTGATATCCCGAGAGATCAACAATTAGAGATTTGTTTCCTTTATTGTTAATTTTCTCTAGTGTTTTTCCTGTGAGATCGAAAACAGTTACGTTTTTCACATCTTTCGTATTACTCAAAACGCATTTGTCACTGTTGTTTTGTTTTGAAGCAACCACACTTTGCAAGTGGTTCTTTTTGATATCCAAATGTACCGGGATACAATCTTCTATAGAATCAAGATTTGCATAAAATATTTCGGTATCCTTAAAGAAACAACTTAAGTGCCCTGCCCCATTTATGTCTGGTTTTCCTCCTGGAGCGTTTATTATAGATAAAGACCCTGTTCCTTCTACCCAAACAGCATTGTCTATGCTTGTTGTATTTCCAGAGGTTGGCGAAAAATAAAAATGGTCGTAATCATTTCCGTCTGCCAATGGTTTTGCGACAATGGAATCCAGTAAAAATGGACCGCCATCCTGAGGAAACGGACTGATGGGGTTTTTCATATTGAAGGTATCTCCTTCATTTAATGAGAAATCATAAAGCAAAAACTCTTCATTATGGTCCGGACTTACTATGTTTAGATATACTTTTCTGTTTTCCACTTCTTCACGAAGCAAAAAGGTACGTGAAATGTAATGATACCCATCTAGGATTTTATAACTTTTTCCATCTACAATGGTATCGCCATCTGTAAAATAAACATCGGTATGACAACCAGAATAACAAACCGTCACATGCCATTCATTGAGATTATCCAGCAGTGGCTTATAGTTCTGTGAAAAAACAGAAACACTAAAAAAGAAAAGGCCGACAAGGATTAGGTTCTGTTTCATAATTTTAGATTTTATTTATTTTACCCAAACAATATTTCAGAATCAATATCCATCGACTGCAAAAATGCAACACTTGCGTGAATGTCGTTTGCCATAACTCTGTCGTCTTCTATAAAAGAGACTATAGAACGATATGGTTTTAAGAACGATTCCACAAAAGAAGATGATTTTTTTGGTTCTCTAAAACTAAGTGCCTGTGATGCATTCATCAGTTCAATTGCCAGAACAGTTTCAATATTTTCAATAACACGCAAACATTTTGTGGCACCATTTGCTCCCATACTTACGTGATCTTCCTGTCCATTTGAAGAAACAATAGAATCTACTGAGCTTGGCGTAGCCAATTGTTTGTTTTGACTTACAATGCTCGCCGCAGTATATTGTGGAATCATAAACCCACTATTAAGTCCTGGATTGTTCACTAAAAACGCAGGTAATTCTCGAAGTCCAGAAACTAATTGATAGGTTCTTCTTTCAGAAATACTACCTAACTCGGCCATTGCAATAGCCAAATAATCAAGACTAAGTGCTAAAGGTTGTCCGTGAAAATTTCCACCGGAAATTATCAAATCTTCCTTTATAAAAATATTAGGATTATCTGTTACCGAATTGATTTCGGTTTTAAATGTTTTATGTACAAAGTTTAAAGTGTCTTTAGTTGCTCCGTGAACTTGAGGAATACAGCGGAAAGAATATGGATCCTGGACATTTTTCTTTTCGGAAAGTCCCAGTTCGCTTCCCTCTAGAAATTCTAGAATTTGCTCTGCTGTTTTTACCTGTCCTCTATGTGGACGAACTAAATGTACCAATGCATTAAAAGGACTCATATTACAGTCGAACGCATCTGTGGAAATGGAAGCGATAAGATCTGCCAAGTATGACAATTTATAACTCTTCAGAAGACAATGAATTCCATAAGCACTCATAAACTGCGTTCCGTTAAGAAGTGCCAATCCTTCTTTTGCTTGAAGGGTGATTGGTTCCCAATTGAACTTTTCCATCATTTTTTCAGAAGGAATCCGTTTTCCACCGTAATAAACTTCTCCTTTTCCAAGTAATGGCAAAGCAAGATGTGCCAAAGGGGCTAAATCTCCAGAAGCACCAAGACTTCCTTGAGTATATATTACAGGTAAAATATCATTGTTGTAAAAATCAATCAGCCTTTGAACTGTTTCAATCTGTACTCCACTATATCCATAGCTCAAGGACTGAATTTTAAGTAAAAGCATCAGTTTGATTATAGGCTTTGGAACGAATTCACCAGTACCACAAGCGTGAGACATCACTAAGTTTTCTTGCAGTTGCGAAAGATTGTCGGAAGACACCTTTACGGTACATAAAGATCCAAACCCTGTATTTATTCCATAAACGGGGGTATCGTTATCCTTCATTTTATGGATTAGGTATTCTCTGGATTTTCTTATGTTGAGTTGTGCTTCTTCAGAAAGTTCGAGGGTTTTATTACTTTCAATAATATCCTTTACTAAAGATAAATCTAGAATTTCAGTACTTATATAATGGGTCTCTTGCATGGGGAATCTATTATTTCTGCAAAAGTACAGATTTTTAATCGTTGTACCAGTTTTCTTCTGCTTCAAAGCAAATTCTTGTTATTTATTCGATATTTCTTATTGACAATAAAAAATTAACAAGCTGCAATGGAAGAAAATGCTGAGGCAATATGTAATTTTACAAGCATATTAAAAATACATTCTTATATGAAAAAATTAATTTTAATTGCTTCTGTACTTGCTATCGTTTCTTGCAAACAGGAAGAAAAGCCTGATGGATATTCTATAATTACTGGAGCAGTAGAAAATAACGCGGCTGATAATGCAATCATTCGAGGTAATAACTTTGAAGCTCGAGTTCCAATTGATGGAAGTGGTGCTTTTTCTGATACACTTCATATTAAAAATGATGGTTTATATGAAATGTATATTGGTAGAGAACGAACTGGAATTTATTTAGAAAAGGGAAAAAATCTTTCAGTATCGCTTAATGCAGACGGATTTGATGAAACCATAAAGTACTCTGGTGACTTAGCAAATACCAATAATCTTTTAGCAGCAAAATTTCTTTGGGAGGAAGAAAACACGGACTATAAAGGGCTTTATTCTCTAGATGAAACGAGCTTTTTAGAACAAGTAGATAAAAAGCAAAAAAGTCTCGACAGTCTTTATGCTGCAAATAATGTGACAAACGATAATTTTAAAAAGATACTTGCAGACGAAGATATTTATTCACAAGCTATCCTAGTTGAAAATTATAACGATGCCCACGGATATTTTACAGGAGATAAAGATTATAAGGTTTCGGATAATTTTTATGACAAATTAAAACCAATAAATTATTCAGATACGTTAGCATACCGAAACTCTGTAGCCTACCAGAATTTATTGAATGCCCATTTCAACCGTTTAGTAAATGAGGAAACTGCGAAAAGTGATGAGAATAATGAAACTATTTTATACTTAAATAAAGTAGACGAGGCATTGCCAAATGGTTATGCGAAAGATAGAATTATGAGCTCCCATTTACAATTTGGTTTAAAACCAGATGAAACTCTCGATGAGGCTTACAATATCTATAAAGACAGTAACCCAAACACCGAAAACCTTGCTAGAATCACTGAACATTACAATAAACTAAAAGCGATTACTAAAGGAAGCCCTTCCCCTACTTTCGATTATGAAAATTATAAAGGAGGAACTACAGCTTTGACCGATCTAAAAGGTAAGTACGTTTATATAGATGTTTGGGCTACTTGGTGTGGACCTTGCCTACGTGAAATCCCTTCACTTAAAGAAGTTGAAAAGGATTATGGTGATAAAAATATTCAGTTTGTGAGTATTTCAATAGACGAGCCGAAAGATTACGACAAGTGGAAAACAATGGTTAATGAAAAGGAATTGGTCGGAATTCAATTGATGGCAGACAATAACTGGAAATCTAGTTTTGTTGAAAACTACGCAATTTTGGGAATCCCAAGATTTATATTGATAGATCCTGAAGGAAACATCGTTTCTGCGGATGCTCCAAGACCTTCAGACCCTATCTTAAGAAAGACTTTTGACGATTTGATGTAATATTTTCGCTTAAACTATTAAGCCATGAATTTAAGAATAATCATTCTTGAGTTCGTGGCTTTTCTTTTTCTTCTGTTTCCTGTGAAGCTTCTTGTACATCCTCACTTTGAAATAGGTCTATATAAGCTTCCGGTAGATTATCTACAATATCTCCCGCAAGTACTGCTTCATAACCCATTTGTCCAGCAGCAATATCGCCAGCGCGTCCATGCATATAAACCCCAAAAACCGATGCTAATAATGGATCATAACCTTGTGAAAGCAAACCTGTGATAACACCACTAAGTGCATCTCCACTTCCTGCGGTACCCATTCCAGGGTTTCCTGAAGTGTTTATATATAATTGGTTTCCAAAAACGATGATAGTATAAGCACCTTTAATAACCACAACAACCTCGTGTTTATTTGAGAAGGTTTTTACTTTTTCAATTTTTTCATAATCGTCGTCCCATTTTCCAACGAGCCTTTTCAGTTCTCCAGGATGTGGAGTTAAGATTGAATTTTTTGGAAGTAGTTTCAACAATTCCTTATTTTCTGAGATAAGGTTTAATGCGTCGGCATCTATAACGAATGGCGTTTTATTATTTTTAAACAGTTTCTCAAGTGCCTTAACGGTTGCCTTATTTTTTCCTATTCCCATACCAACTCCAATTGCGGATGGCTCAAAATCCATTGAAATGTCACTTATGAATTCTTCTTCTTTATCAGTAATGACCATTGCCTCTGGAATTGCTATTTGTAGAATTGTATACCCGCATTTTGGTATAAAAGTAGTTAGCATTCCTGCACCTATTCTAAAAGCAGCTGCTGTTGAAAGTACTGCTGCGCCAATTTTACCATAACTTCCGGCAACAATCAATGCATGCCCATAAGTTCCTTTATATCCAAATTTATCACGTGGTTTATAGAAACGCTGTGCTTCCACTTTCGAAATAAGTTGGGCTACTGGTTCAAGTGAATTAAGAAACTCATCATCTAAACCGATATCCAAAACGTCAAAACTTGGAATAAATGGACCGGTTTCGGGTAAAAAGAACGAAAGCTTTGGTGCTTGAAAGGTCAATGTATGGTTTGCTTTTAAGACTGCATCCGGATCCTTGACCGGTGCATTGGGAAATAGACCGCTAGGCACATCGATAGCCAATTTAAACGCCTCACTTTCGTTTAGGTATTGAATCAGTTTTTTAACCCAACCATCGGGACAGCGATTTAAGCCAATCCCAAAAATAGCATCCACAAGAATGTCATCTTGGTTAATTTCTGGAAAATCATTCTCCCCTTTCATTAAAATTCGCTCATCAGTCTTCGTGATAGCTTTGATTTTCTGATAATTATAGAGAAAATTTTGCGAGCGTTTATCGCTGCAGTTCACTACGTAAACAATAACATTATAACCATTCTCGACCAAAAGACGACCAACTACTAGTCCATCACCACCGTTGTCACCAATTCCACAGAAAATACGTATTGGAACCTGCGCCCCGTTTAATTGTTGGTGGAGCCAATTAAAAATTTGTGTTCCTGCACGCTCCATTAAATCTTCGGAAGTGATTTCTTGTTTTTTAATGGTGGCTTTGTCGGCTTCGTATAATTGCTCTGCAGAGAATATTTTCATAAGTGGCTTTATAAGATTTAAGTGAAGTATGGGTAATCGTATTTTATTAGCTATAGATAGCATTGATTAAAATACGTTTCTTCAAATATAATAAGATTCTCGCGTATTGTTGAAAAGAACGTTTATAACTATATGCAAAACTCTCAGAAAAACGATATAGATTTTCTAATTTTAGTGAAAACCACATTATGGAAACTAGAGAAAGCTCACTAATTAGTATGCGCCCCGAAATTCCTTCTGCAAAAATCACTTCAAATATGTCTGCGGACGAGTGTTTTCAAAATAAGACCTTGCGTCCGGTCATAAAACTTCAAAACGATCTTTTGCTCGCGGCTTTTAAGAATTACGTTAATAAGCACAAGAATGTGTTTTATGATCTGAATGTTGAAAAAAAGTTGGATTATATTGAAAACGCAATTCACAAAGACATGAAATTCCGAAACTCATTAAAAGGGATGATCATCGGCCAATTTACCATTGAAGAGTTCGAAATTTATATTAAAAACTCTTCCGCTTTGAACAAACGGATGATGGATATAGTGAAAGAACGTTTAAAAGACAATTTACTGTATTTTGAACGTGCAAGTTTGTCAATTGCACAATAACAATTGACCAGAATAGAAATCTCGATAACTTTTGGTGCTACCAAAGGATGGCTTCTATTTCTCTAAACCTTATTCAAGGAGGTATACCCCATTCAAATCGGTAGTTAATACATCGCTCATATAATTAAAGAATGGACGAAGCAAGGAATAATGATGGATTAATTTATCCTTAAAATCTGGAGCGAAAACCTCCTCATCGGTAAAATCATGTCTAACGGTAAAGCTTTTAAGCCGAATTAAATCTATATTTTCATCTTCTTTGTCGAAACCTCTAGGTGCTGTTTTTACCGCTTTTGTCTGATTGAAATTTCCAAATGCTTTTTTAAAGTCTTTTTGTTCTAGAATCTCTCGAATTTCAGAAGGATCCATTTCGAACTCTTTTCTTATTCTTAAAAGATCTGCCGGTTCTGGATCAAAAAATCCTCCAGCCATATAACTGTTTCCAGATTCTAAGCGCATATAATAACCACCGCGGCGATGTGCTCCTGCCCTACTGAAACTTGCACTTCGATGTGAATTATACGGAGTTTTATCTTTTCGAAAACGAATATCACGATTTATCCTGAATATCTTGGTTTTCGCAATTTCATCTGTGATATTTAAATCTTTCTCTACTGCAGAATAAAATTCCTTTAATCTGTTTTCATTGGCTAAGTATTCCTTTTTGTGCTCTTTCATCCATTCGCGATCGTTGTTTTCTTTTAGTTTTAAAAGGAAGTCGAAGGCAGATTTGGGGATAGTAGGATTCATAAATCTTTATTTTTAAACTGTAAAGATAAGACTTACAAAAGCGAAATACACATGGGGCTACTTGAAACTCAGCTTAAAGTATTATTAGATTCTAAGACTGTTATTTGTGCCTTAGGATCGATCTTGTGAATTATTTTTTTAACGACACCAAGTTTCTTGGTGTTTCGAGTTACCAAAATCATTTTTTCATTGCTGTCGTGATGAATCAATTTTAAGATTCCATCGGTGCTTTTTCTGTTTAGTAAGATTTCTTCTTGAATTAAGAGGTTCATAGTTGAGAAAACCAAGATGGTTTTATTCTGTACCGATTTCTTCATATAGTATTCAATCGTTTTACTGATGGCTATTACAGCCACAATGCTATACGCCGCCATGGTAAAATCTGCAAATACCATAGTTCCCAAAAGAATAACCACACCATCTACAATCAATATTAGCTTATTGTAAGGCAGTCGTATTTTAGTGGAAAGAATCCTTACCAAAATGTCATTTCCACCTGTAGTAGCACCTGCATTCATTACGAGGGCTACTGCAAAACCAATAATTACTCCGCCAAACACAGATGACATCAATACGTCATTTACAAAGACCTTTCCACCAGTGATTGAAGAAATAATATCAATATAGAATGACACTAAAACCATAGAGAACAAGGTTTTTATTCCTGTTTTGGCTCCAAGAACCTTAGTGCCCCAAAGCAAAAGAGGTATATTAATCAAAAGCGCAACCCAACCAATTGAAAAGCCAGTCAATTCTTTGATTACAATACTCAACCCCAAAATTCCACCAGGAACTATATGGTGTGGGATTATCAATAACGCGTATGCTGCTGATAAGAGTGTGGAACCCAAAAGCACATGAGTATAGCTTCTTAGCTCGCTAATTACTAATTGCTTTTCTAATCTAAGGGCAAAAACATTTTTCATTTTTAATTTCTTGGGTTTTATATTGTTTGGTTTGTAATACAAATACTTTACTTAAATAATTCTTGTGTGAAAATCTCCTCTTTCATTAAATCAAAAAATCCCTTTGATTTAAGATTATCAAAGGGATATAAAACGGTTCTATTACTTTGTTTCATTCACTTTGATATACCAACATAGGCTTACTTATATGCTTTGGCATACTTCGTTTGATAGAATTAAAAGGTGATGAGTTTTTCATTTTAATTATGGTGTTAAACTAAAAAAAGCGTTCTCTTTGGGGAGGAACGCTTTTATAACTTTTATATAATCGCTCCTATACTTTAGATGTTTCTCTATGTATATTATAAATTGTATTTGAGTGAAAATGTTTCATTAATATAGATGGAAAGAAGAGCTGTTTTTTATGTTGAATTGCGTTTTGAGAGCTTTTTCGAGGTTCTAAACCTCTTCTACAGTTCGTTTTGACTTTCTGTATAAATAGTTTGGGTAAATAGTGCGTTTGGCAAAACGGTTAAGTTTATCGCTATTAACCATCTTTATGTATATTTTTCTTGTCACTCCAAAATATTCATACGTGTTGCCATCTAAATAGGTTACTTCTAATAGCATTCCCTTGTGTTGAAAATCCGCTATTCCTGAGTTGGTAATAGTTTCATTGTATTCTGGAAGGTTCGCTTCTTTGGTTTCTGGCGCAATGCTCACAAGAAAATGATATCCATCGATTATTCTTCTGCTGTTTACTTCTGCTTCTTCACGTAGTGCATCACCATCTTGAAATTTATCGGGATGCCACTCTTTTACCAGATTGCGGTAACTGGTTTTTAGAGTTTTTAATTCTATTTCTTTTTCAACCCCAAAGAGTTTCTTGTATTCATTGATGCGCTTCATGCTCTATTTTTTGGAGGCGCGAAATTACACTTTAATTACTTAAAGATTCCACTTTGATAAAAAATAAAATAAAGTTTTTTAGATCTACTTATTTTGGTTTCTCCCATTTGCCACAAAACTGTGTAATCGCTTATACAATATGTGTAAAAATTACACACCTTTAAATTTGATAATTAACGTATCAATTTGATTTGCAGCGAAATAGCTAGTGGCACATGAGTTGCCAATAGGTTGTTGAATTAGAAATAAAAAATTATCCCTAAATGAATATGGACACGAAAACACAAACTTTAAATAATTTAAGTACTCAAACACTGACAGGTTCTTCGGAATCAAAAAAAATAGAACATTCTATGGAAGAGGTCGAGGCGAAAATCGATAAGATTGAAAAGCCTTTAAAAAAGCGATCTAACCCTTGGGGTATTTTCGTTTTGGTAAGTACTTTTTTACTAATGATTGGAGCAACTTATCTATTCTTCTTATTGGATAGTGATTTTGCGGCATTTCGAGAAGAACGTTTAAGTTCAACTTGGGGTTATGCATTTTTAGTATTAGCTACTGGACTATTTGTTTTTAAGGCTGGTTTCTTTGTATATACACTATACAGATATTTCCGATATAAAGCCATTGAGTCTGTTACTGATGAAGAATTACCAACTTGTACGGTAATTGTTCCCGCATATAATGAAGGTAAACAAGTATATGATACCTTGATGAGTTTAGCAAATAGTGAATATCCTGAAGCTAAATTACAATTGCTTTCAATAGATGACGGTAGTAAGGATGATACTTGGTACTGGATGAAGGAGGCGAAAAAAATATTGGGAGATAGAGTTTCTATTTACCAACAACCAAAAAACAAAGGAAAACGTCACGCGCTATACCGTGGGTTTAACTTAGGTTCTGGAGATGTTTTTGTTACAGTAGATAGTGATTCTGTTGTAAACACAAACACGCTAAGAAATCTAGTAAGTCCATTTATCGTTGATGAAAATTGTGGCGCGGTAGCTGGTAACATTCGCGTACTGAACAATAAGAAAGCACTCTTGCCAAAAATGCTAGATGTGAGTTTTGTATTGAGCTTTGAATTTGTTCGCTCTGCAGAAAGTAGCCTTAATTCTGTACTATGTACTCCAGGAGCTTTAGCTGCATATAGAAGAACAGCTGTTTTTGCTTGTCTTCCAGAATGGATTAACCAAACTTTTATGGGGAAACCTTCAGATATTGGTGAAGATCGCGCAATGACGAATATGATTTTGAAACAAGGTTACAAAGTATTGTTTCAGAGAAACGCTTATGCTTATACTAATGTGCCAGAAGATTATACAGGACTTTATAAAATGTTTATTAGATGGGGTCGTAGTAATGTTCGTGAGAATATTGAAATGTCAAAATATGTTTTCACCAACTTTAAAGAAGGATCAAAAGCTGGAACTCGTCTACTATTTTTAAGCCAATCGCTAAAGATAATCATGAGTTACCCTTTCCTATTGTTTATGATGTTCTTTATAGTAATGCACCCGATCTTGTTCTTTAGCTCAACACTATTTGGAATCCTTATATTCTCAAGTTTCCCAATGTTGTTTTACGCAAAACGATACAATCTATCAGAATCCTTTTGGGCATATTCTTACAGTGTAATTTACACCTTTGCCTTATTCTGGATTACTCCTTACGCTATCGCAACTGCCAGCAAAAGTGGTTGGTTGACAAGAGGATAGACTCTAGAGAATAAAAGAGTTATTTTAAACATATATTAGGGAGCACCCGCATCATCAAGTTAACCAACTATTAACCAATTAAAAACTTGTTTTGCGGGTGATATTTTTTAATAAATCTTCAATCCTATAGCGGAATAATGAAAGTTTAAATTTATTGAAGACTATTAATGACCATTCAATTTTTACTTGGATAATTGGAACGTATTAGTTAGGCTGATGGTCATAAAGACAAAGAATATCAAGCTTAATTGGATTTCCAATTTTAGTTAAACAAACTTGTATACTTTAAGAATAGGTAGATTAAACAAGAGTTTTTCCCCAACTGAACAAGTAGATTTTTGAATAAGAAAAGACCATCTTTTTACTTTTAAGATGGTCTTTTTAATTTTTACTTACTATGGTGCATTACAGTAATTTCACTTTTATTGCACTAGGACCTTTTTCACCCTGCTCTACATCAAATTGTACTTTGTCGCCCTCGCGAATCTTGTCAATAAGATTAGATGAATGGACAAAAATATCTTGATCGGTGTCTTTCACTTTTATAAAACCGAAACCTTTAGTTACATTGAAAAATTTCACTGTACCTTCTTTCATTACTTCCGGCTTTTTATTATTCATTAATTTATTTATAAATGCTTTTAACATTGTTTCTATTTTGTTTAGATTAAAAAATTCGTGTTTGCCTTGTGCCTAATATAACTATTCTAAAATAATTTTTCAAATAACCTATTGGAGTTATTGTGGATTAAAAGATAATATCCAAGTCAATTTATCTAGAAGTCACATTAGAAATTTTACTTATTCTACCGAAATATAAAATACAAATTAAAGAATATAAATTCGTACTTTCTTCTTTTTAAGACGACTGTTGTTCAATTTATTTATCAATTGATTTGCAAGTGTCAATGGAACAGCTACAAATGCACAATCCTGCTTTAACTCTATTGTGCCTAATTGTTCAGGAGTTATTCCTCCCTGCTTGATAAAAAGCCCAGCAATATCACCTTTGGAAATTTTATCTTTTCTCCCACCAGAGATAAAAAGCGTCTCCCAATATTGTGGCGTATTAGGTGCTGCTCGGGGAATCTCTATTGGCTCTGTTTTTTCAATAAAATCTGGTAAAAGCTGATTTTTCCATTTTAAGACATAGGCCGTACCTTTTTCATTTACCCTCGCTGTTCTACCATTTCTATGCGTAAATTCTACAGCAGAATGTGGCAATTCATAATGAATTATAAATTTTAATTCAGGTATGTCAATTCCTCTGGCGGCTAAATCGGTGGCTACTAATATCTGACTTGTTCCATATCGAAATTTTATAAGCGTTTGTTCCCTTTCTTTTTGTTCCATTCCGCCAGAAAAGCAGGTATGGCTTATGTTATTATCATATAGAAAGTCACTCACCATTTCAATACTATCCCTAAAATTACAAAAAATTATTCCGGGTTGGTTCCCTAGATATCGAACTAGTTTTAACAAAGTTTGCAATTTGTCTTTATCTGGAGAGATTACCGTTTTAATCGCAAGCTTTGGATCTTTTCTTTCTGATAAATAATCTAAAACTGTCGGATTGTCCAATTTTACAAACTTTGGAACTTCCACTCCTTGAGTGGCAGATGTTAAGATTCGTTTACTTACACCTGACAATGCATATAATATTTCACTCATCTCACTTTCAAATCCTATCTCTAGCGACTTGTCAAATTCATCTAGCACCAAGGTATTAATACTTGTTTTTGAAAACCGGTCATCGTCAAAATGATCTAAGATTCTTCCTGGCGTTCCAACTAATATAGCGGGAGTATGTTTTAATTCTATTTTGTCTTTGCTCTTTGCTCTACCGCCATATACTGCATTTACTTTAAAGCCTGATCCCATATCGCGCACTACTTGCTCAATTTGAATAGCGAGCTCGCGGGTAGGAACTACAATCAAAGCCTGAACTTCAGGATTATCTATGTCTAGATTTTTGATAATGGGCAATAAAAAAGCTAATGTCTTTCCCGTTCCAGTTGGGGATAATAAAATAGTATTTGCTGTTTTTTCAATTACAGGGATGGCTTCCTGCTGCATAGAGTTTAAGCTAGCTATATTTAGCTTTGCTAAGATATCCTCTTGATCTTTTATTTCGTTTGCCATTATTTCTGTTTCTTCTTTTTCTTTGTTGACACATCTTCTTTTGGAGGTATAATAGCCGTTTGCGTCAATTGATGCGCAAGGATTTTATCTATCAACTCTTCTTTTGTCAAGTGATGAAATATCGTACTTATCTTTTCTTTAAATTCTGCTGAGACAGTCCGGTTCGGTTTTGTCTTAAAGATTTTTTTCGCCCATAAAAGTGTATTGTTTTCCTCCGTACTTTGGGCATCTGGTTTTTTCATTTCTTTGAAAACAATACCTAGCTCTTCTTCAAACTCTGGGATTTCAAAAACTTCCTCTTGTTGAAGTATAGTAACTGAAAGTCCCTTTGCTCCTGCCCTAGCTGTACGACCACTTCGGTGTACGTAGGTTTCATAAGTATCTGGCAAGTGGTAATTGACCACGTAACTAATTTCTTTAACGTCTAGGCCTCGAGCTGCAAGATCTGTCGCTACAAGAATATCAATATGCCCTTCTCTAAATTGTCCCATTACACGGTCGCGAATAGCCTGAGTCAGGCTCCCATGAATAGCACCAGATGAGAATTTATTGATTGCTAAGTTTTTTGCTAGTTTATTAACTGCCGCCTTTGTTTTACAGAAAATAATACCTCGCTCCCCTTCCTTGGAGCTTAGAAAATGCATTAGTATGTCTAGTTTTTCAATTGGCTCTACCACCATAAATTGATGGTCTATGCCTTGATGCCCCTTGGTTTCCATATCGGCTTCTATATGCACCACATGCTTACTCATATAGTTTTGAACCAGTTGTTTGATAGTACCGGGCATGGTAGCTGTAAACAGCAGTGTTCTTGTGGCTTTTGGGATTTCATCAATGATGGTGTCCAAATCAGTTTTTAAAGCAGTTACCATTTCATCGGCTTCGTCTAAAACTAGATATGATACATTCTTAAGATCAATAGCATTTCGGTTTATTAAATCCACCAACCTTCCTGGTGTTGCCACTACAATATGGGTAGTGCTTTTTAAACGTTCAATCTGTGGTTTTATGGGAATTCCACCACAAAGCGAAGCGATACAGATTTCAGGACTGTGGCTGGCGAAGGCAACTAGGTTTGCGTGTATTTGATGACCCAGTTCGCGGGTGGGTGCAAGAACTATCGCTTTAATATTGGTATTTTTAGTGTCTATTAGTTGCAGTAATGGCAATCCAAAAGCAGCTGTTTTTCCACTTCCCGTTTTTGCCAAGGCAACAACATCTTTCTTTTGGGTCAAGATGATTGGGATTGTTTTTTGTTGAATATCTGTGGGTACGGCAATGTTTAACTCGGTTAAACTTTGTTGTATTGCAGTGTTAATTCCTAAATCGGAAAAAGTATTGGGCATAAAAGGTATTTTCGGCAAAGATAGGCAGGCTTTTGGTGTAAAAGGTGTGATTGGGAATTTTACTGAGGCAGTAACACTTATTTTTAGTTAATTATTCTTCTTTCAAGTCCTATTTTTTTTATTCCGAAGTCGGTATCAAATTGTCTAACCACTTTAAATCCGAATTTTTCATAAAGTTTTACCGTTGGTGCGTTTTTAATTCCAGTTTCTACGGTGAAAAGTTTAGTATCAAAATTCTCGAAAACAAAACTTAATAATTTGCCGCCAATTCCACGTCTGAAAAACAGCGGATCTACTACCAAACTACTAATATCAATATGAGTAGTGAATTGTTCTAGCTCAATAACACTAACTAATTTGTCCTTTTCAAAATATCCGAAAAATAGGTGTTCAATTTTAGAGAAACTTTCTAATGATCTTTGAAGTGGAGGGAAATTTACGATACCCAGTATTTTTGCTTCTACTGCATAGGATCGTTGAAAAACCCTTTGGATTTCACTTGCCATTTCTAGGTCATTATTATTAAGCTTCTTAATCAATAATTGAATTTGTTATTTGGCAAAGTCTCACGTTTATAGATGTATCTTTTCTCTTATATTCTTTCCTTGTTTAACAGCGTACAATTAAGTTTTCAAAAACCAAATGCTCATCCTGTTTACGTCAATCAATACACAAGTCGACTTATTAATGCTCGATTGTCCAATGCAGTATTTCGTACAATGGTGCTTTATCCATCTTGTAAAGGGAAGTTCCAACTGGCGCATCTTTCTCAGTTAGATAATGGTTTAAGTCGTCATATATTTCAACTTTAATTTTTGGGTTTTTTAGGTAACTAACCAAATTGGATTCTTGCTTGTAGTTTAAAATTTCATCTTTAGAGCCAACTAGGTACAAAGTAGGAATAGCTATATTTTTAAGTACTTCTTCATGGTTTGCTTGAACTCTTTCTATCATTTCCTCATCGTCCAAAAGACGAATAAATCTATTTTTAAAACCTCGTTCTTTAATTAAGGCTTTAGCTTGCTTTTGTGTCTTTTCTGAATCCTTATTTTTTGCGATAATTGTAAATAGGTCTTCTATAAATTCAATTACCTCTTCCTTACTTTTTCCTTTAATAGTGAAGCCAATACTGTTTTCATAATCAGTTTTTAAACGATTGATTAAATAGGCACCATTTTTTACAACAGGGGTGCCAATAAGTATCAAGAATTTTGGATTTAACCCATTTTGCACCATTTCTAAACTCGCCATACCTCCAAGACTATGACCAAGAACTCCGATGCTTTTACTTTTATATTTTTCCTCTAATGTCCTATACGCATAAGATAGATCCTCTGATAATTTTATGGCAGAATCATTAGATTTTCCTTCTGATTTTCCCAAACCACGATTGTCAAAACGATAAACAGCAATTCCTTGATTCAAAAATTCCTCTGTCAGGATAAAATGTGCATATCTTGTGCTTGGGTCGCTTCCAGGAACGATTATTACAATCTTATCGAAATCTGACTTAGGTGTTATTAGGGTTCCAGAAAGTTTAATGTTTTCTTCGGAATTTTGAAATTCAATTTCTTGAAAATCATAATTTGATTTATTGGAGACTTCCCGTTCATATTCGAACATGTCCTGAGAGTTTCCAATTAATGGAAAGACTAATAACAGGAGAAGGAAAATTCTTTTCATAATTTGATGTAATAATAGTTTACGCTTCAAGTATCATTAAGAGTAATAAACTAAGGAGAGTTTATTTACACTTTGATGATAAAGGATGAGATTGACTTCAACTTATCGCATTTTTCATCACTAAATTCATAAAAGTCTGAAAATGCATAACTTTTTCCGCTCTGAGAGTTTATTACTCCGCTGGCAGCACCATCTTTTCCACAGATTAAAATTTTATCAACTATTAGCTCTAAAGGTGTTTCCTCTTTCATTTCTTCTAAAATCTCAGTGAATTGTGCTATTCCTGTAATTTTTCTGTCGCCAATCATATTCCACACAATTTTCTCAGTTACGCTATCAGTCAAAAACTGAACATTTCCTGTTGCGAAGGCAATATTTATCTCTTTTATAAACTGTTTTTCAGGGATGTTTTCGCAATCAATGTCTATGGTTATCTTCGTCATTTCAGTTAAAATTTTAGTCGGCTAAATTAAGTATAGCCTAGTTAAAAAGCAAAAAGAATCTAAACCCGAAGGGCTATCGAAATTTTCATATTTGTTATAAAATCGGATCTATTCTATTCAATTTTAGATTTTTCGGTGTATTTGGCAAGGATTTCCAAAGGCCAGATGATTGTCAGGAATATCTTTTGTCACTACACTTCCAGCTCCTATGGTAACATTATTTCCGATGCTTACTCCAGATAGGATTACTGAATTTCCACCAATCCATACGTTATCTCCAATAGTTACTGGTTTTGAAAAAGTTTTATATGTAGTGCCATTTTCTCCATCTATAATACGTTCCGATGCTTTTATGGGATGAGCTACCGTATAAATCTGTACATTGGGAGCGATAAGCCCGTTTTTTCCGATTGTTATTTTATTGTTGTCCAAAAACACACACAATTCATATTTATAAAAGTGTTATCACCAATAGAAATATTCTCACCAAAATCACAAAAAAACGGAGCTTCAATCCAAACTTTTGATCCCTTAAACTGAAACAATTCTTCTAAAATAACCTCTCGTTGTTGGGTTAATTCTGAATCAAGTGAATTGTATATTTTCAATAGTGCTCGGGCGCTATGATATGAGTCTAGTAATTCAGAATCTCTAGAATCATAGAATTCTCCATTGAGCATTTTCTTTTTTTCAGTCATAAGTTCGTTCACTTTAAAGATTTGTTTACTACGGATAATCTTTGATCAATAGCACTAGAAAAGATTGCTTTTAAAGAATGTAGAAATCTATGAACGAAGATAAGAAATCAAAAAAAGAAAAGATTAGGAATTTCATTGCTCTAATTAAAATGAAGCCATATATCTAAGTATTAATTTTTGATTCGATAGAACAACTTCAAGCCAATGCTAAATTCAACCCCTAATTTATTTCCTTCACTTCTGTAATAAGGTGGAAAATGTTCCTCGTGTGAAGGGCTTTCTTTTAAACCTATAAAATTGCTATACTTGTTTATTCTATATCTTAATCCAACTCCAGTGTAAAAATTTAATCCTATTCGGTTGCCTAGATTGATGAACATCCCAAACTTTGGGAGGATTCCAAGTTTCTGTCGCTGATAATCAGCTTTGTCAAAAGTTAGATATTCATTTTGGTCAGAATAAAATGGTTCGTTAAGAATCTCTTCTTTCTGATTTATATAAAACATTTCTAATGAGAAATATTTAATCGTTTTTTTATTCGGATTTATAATGTAATAGAATTCTGGTCTTATTTCCCAGAGTGAGTATTTATTTCCAGTATTGAGAAATGAGATAGTCTCATTTCCGTATCCAAAACCAATTCCCAGTTTTGATTTTTCATTTAGGTTTTTAATATAGCCTACTCTCCATCTGGGTGTGCCATGTCCTCCTCCGTAGTTAAAGTAAAATGGCGATACAATATCTGTCGTAATGAAATCCTCGTTTCTTGATTCCGCGTTTTCACTTATTTGCGCCAATATTCCAATTGGAAGAAGTAAAACTAAAAAGAGGATATTTTTCATAAAATTAATGCCACTGCGTATCTAAGAAAAAGGATCGGCAAACCTAAAGAAAAATCTTTTCCTTTTGTAAATCATTTGTGTCTGACTAAAAAACTTGAAAATTCAGTTGAGCCAATGAAAATAGGCTCCAGTAGATTTTTATTAAATAACAATTTACAATTTAATTCATCATTGAGGTTTAATGAATAAGAAATAGGCTTAATCATCCGCACCTAATCCCCGTCCATCTTAGAGGTAAAAATCAGAAGTTTCCCAACTTGAACTTTTTTAACTATCTAACGAGAACTCTCTAAGATCAGGAATTTGTCGAGAATCATTTTTTCTCGACATATCCTGATTCTAATAGTTTTTTCTTAAAGGAATCAATTGCTAAGTATCATTAGGCTGGAATCTGATCTGCGATTTCCCTTCTATCCCAATTTCTGTGTTTTTGAATAGCTTCTTTAAAAGCATTCGCATCTTGGTTTATTAAAATTGCTTTGTCATCAGTATGTTTCCCCGCATAAGTTTTCTTTAGAAACTCTTTTCCTTCACCATCCACTGCAATTGCTTTACAATGTTTAAAGGCTTCATTTACGAATTTAATAAACTTTGCGTTTTCTCCTAAGGCATTAATAGATTTCATACCTCCTGGAATATAAACCGCATCATAAAGTACGCTTTCCGTAGTCATTATAGAAGCATCCACTTTGTGCTCCATATTTTCATCACAGGTTATTGTTCCTCCCATCGGAGCGATTATTTTTATTGAAGCACCTCCATCTTCTAATACTGATTTCATTTTATCTAAATTTTTCATATTAAACCCATCTGCGGCTAATACGGCTATTTGGCGCGTTTCAATACTATCAAATTTTGTGTTTGCCTGACTTAAAGCTGGAGATTTGTCAAGATAATTTTTCTTGGGCCCAGGTTGATGTTTTTGGACATCTGCATCCGCCCCAATAGATTGATTTATTGGTTGGTCTATTTTTTTCGGCACTTTCAATCCCAATCCTTTGGCGACTTGTTTTGCCAGATCACTATCTATTTGATCAACCATAAACAACATACGTTCCTTTATATGATCCATTTTACATTTTCCTAGTTCAAAAGTATAAGCACCAGCAACATGCTCCTGTTCCCATTTGGCCAAGCTCCTATAAAAAAGTGCAGGTTGTGAAAAGTGATCACTGAAACTCTCACTTCGGTTTCGAACTTTTCTGGCATCTATACGTTCCTCATAACTTCCAAAAGCTCCTTCTGCCATTTTGGATAAATGTGGACATCCGCCGCTGATTGAATTGGGAAAATATGCCGTTTGTCCCTTTGGAATTTCCGTTTGCATATGGCCGTCGCGTTGATTATTGTGCGACTCTACCACAGGTCTATTGATAGGGATTTGATGAAAGTTAGGCGTTCCCAATCTTGAAAGCTGCGTATCGCGATAAGAGAATAACCTCCCCTGTAAAAGAGGGTCATTGGTGAAATCGATACCCGGAATAATATGTCCTGGCAAAAATGCTACCTGTTCTGTTTCGGCAAAGAAATTATCTGGGTTTTTATTTAATGTCATTTTTCCGATAATCTTTACGGGAACCATTTCCTCCGGAATTAGTTTCGTTGGATCCAGCAAATCAAAGTCATATTTATGCTCATCCTCCTGCGGCACTATTTGTATTCCAAATTCCCATTCTGGAAAATGGCCAGCGTCAATAGCCTCCCAAAGATCGCGACGGTGAAAATCTGAATCTGCTCCATTTAATTTCACGGCCTCATCCCAAGTAAAAGAATGAACACCCAGTTTCGGTTTCCAGTGAAATCTGACGAAATGGGACTCCCCTTTCTCATTGATAAAACGAAAAGTATGAATACCAAAACCTTCCATCATTCTAAAACTTCTAGGGATGGCTCGGTCACTCATGGCCCAAATCTGGTTGTGTAAAGTTTCTGTTGCGTGAGAAACAAAATCATAAAAGGTATCATGGGCAGAAGCCGCTTGGGGGATTTCGTTATTTGGTTCAGGTTTGACGGAATGAACCAAATCTGGAAATTTCATCGCATCTTGAATAAAGAAAATAGGCATATTGTTTCCTACAAGATCCCAAGTTCCTTCTTCGGTGTAGAATTTTGTTGCAAATCCACGAACGTCCCTAGCTAAATCGGGAGAACCTTTAGAACCGGCAACTGTAGAAAATCGTACGAACATTGGAGTCTGGCGGCTGGTGTCGTTAAATATACCTGCCTTTGTATATTGTGGTATCGCTTCATATAATTCAAAATATCCATGCGCTCCACTCCCTCGTGCGTGTACAATACGTTCTGGAATGCGCTCATGGTCAAAACTGGTTATCTTTTCCCGAAGTAGAAAATCTTCCAGCAATGTTGCTCCACGTTCTCCTGCTTTTAGAGAATTATTAGTGTCGTTCACCTTCAAACCTTGGTTGGTTTTCATAGTAGAACCTTCTACCTTCCATGTATCTTTTTGCAGTTGTTCTATCTTTTTTGTTGGCTTTTCTGAGGAATTATCTTTCTTTTTCATAGCATTTTTTTTAGTCGAAATAGGATTCCCTTAAAAATACTGATTTTATGATTATTACTGTAATAGTGAAATGTTTTATTTGAAAAATTATTAATAGATTAACTTAAGCGGTTTAAAATTGTGATTAATATAATTTAAGAAATATGATATCGAAGTGTATTTGTACTATTAGAATTTGAAAACCCATTAAAATGGATTTGCACTTGCCGATAAGCTAAAACATCAAATTAGAGTAAATTTAAATCTACTATTATTGGGATTACAGAAGATGGACCCAAGAAAAAAAGGAGGCAACATTCATACAGCAAAGTGGTTAAAGAGGATGAACAAAGTAAAGAACATGTAAAACTTCCCAAAATGCCGAATAAAGGTACCCAGCCTAAACCGGATAAAGATAAACAGACTAAATAGTTATCCGATTTCTGAGATTTGAATGACTTTCGTCGGCAAATTAGCTTTGGACTTTTATTCTTTGATGTGAATAATTATTAAAGTTATTCTAATATGATTTTCTCCATTAAAATTCCTTTTTCGGAAATCAATTTCACAAAGTAAAGACCTTTAGAAATATCCGATAAATCGATTTCAGATTTTGGCGCTAATTCTTTGATCTTCTTTCCTTCAGGATTATAAACTTCAATTTTCTTTAAATCCACATTTTCAATAAATAGTATTCCTTTTGTAGGATTAGGATATACCATTACTTTTGGCTTCTTATAATCATCAATTTTTATCATTGCACCTTCTACGTAGATAGTTTCAGAATAACTCGATTCTACCGGTCCCGGATTATAAACTGCAGTTACATGCACATTAAAGCCAAAACCATCATCAAAAAGTAAAAAGTCGATGTCACAATTTGAACCTTGTTCCAAATTATATAAGAAGGTTTCTGTTTGAAATCTATAAAGTTCATTTTCCCGATACACATTATATCCAATTAATTCATCGTGAGGAAATACTGGCTCATCCCAACTAAGTTCAAAATAATTATTTGGCATTACGTAATAATGCTCCCAAGTGAGGTTGGAAATAGGATTGATTTGTCCGCTCGATTGAAAAATAAAAGTGAAGAAAATCGTAGTAAAAAGTATAATTTTCCCCATAATTCTCTTATTTAGTTGGCTATCATATAAATGTACGGAAAAATATAATATCACTGATGCATTTGTGCACACTTTGTAGTTAGAGGATAATCTCTATAATTATTGTAATAACTGTGGAGTGACTATCCTAATAGGAATAAAAAAAATAGAATAAGAATTAATTAAACGGCTTGAATTGTTTGATGTTAATGTTTTAAGACCTAAGTTCTGTATTCAACTCTTGGATAATCAGACTTCCTCACATTTTCTTTTTGTAATTCTGCCAAAGCATTTTTTGCAATCCATTTAGCCGATTTACTCTCAAACTCTAATATTTCATAAGCTACTTCTATAGCTTTTCTATTAAGGTCGATGTTTCGCTTTCCTATATTTCGCAACGCCCAATTGACTGCTTTTTTGACGTATAATCTTTCGTCATTTGCCTCACGTTCTATTATTGGAAAAAACCGTTCGAAAATTTCGTTTCCGGAGGTTTTATCTGCCATACAATACGAAGCCAAAGTTGTAAAACCGGCTCTTTTTTCAAATTCAGGTTTTCTTTGCGTCCACTCTATTATTTTAGGAACAGCAAACTCACTTTTGGAAAAAAGGCCCATACAGAAGCTATCGCAAATCTCCCAGTTTTCAAAGGTCTTAACCCATTTCTCCATTAAGGACTCAGTAACATCTTTGGGTTTAAACATTTTGCTACAGAGCAATCGTGCTTCGTAAATTCCGCTATCAAAGAGTTGTAATGCAAGATCATTATCTTGGGCAATTTCTTTAGCAATCTTGTCTAAATCTTTGTGATAAATCCCTAAAGAATTGTTTGAGATTATTCCAAATTTTTTCTCCTTAAAAATAACTTTTTCAGGGTCTCTCAATTCATAAAAATGTTCTATGATTTTCTTATAGGTCATTTAATCTTCGAGTTTATTTTGAATGCTTGGCATAATGCTCAGTTGTAATAGGTTATTCAAATGTATTCAAATGAAATTTTCGAGTATAACATGTGGACGAAATAATCGCAAGGAACACCATGAAAGCACGAAGTTCACAATCCCGATAGCTATGGGATTGTGAAGTTTATGATTAAAAAAATTAAGTAATACTTCTATTTTCAGAAGGAATACTATAGCGATAGCGGTTTTTTCTATTACGACAACTTCAGTCCATTAATATCAATTCCTAAAGCCTTGGCAACGCCCATTCCATAGTCTGGATCTGCTTTATAGCAATTAGAAATATGTCTTTCCTGAATAAACTTTTCAGCACTACCAACTTCAGCAGCGGTATTTTTAAATAATAGTTGTTGTTTCTCTGGCGTTAAAAGTCTAAATAGATTTCCGGGCTGTGTGTAGTAGTCTTCATCTTCCCTATGGTCATAATGGAATGCATCACCTTCTAATTCTAAAGGAGGCTCTACGTATTCTTTTTGCTCCCGCCACTGTCCGTAGCTATTTGGTTCGTAATGGATTGTTGAACCTTCATTTCCATCTACCCGCATAGCACCATCTCGACTGGAATTATGGAATGGACATTTTGGTTTATTTACTGGAATTTGATAATGATTTACACCCAGTCTATAACGCTGGGCATCTCCATAAGAAAATAATCGGCCTTGCAACATTCTATCCGGAGAAAAACCAATTCCTGGAACCACGTTTGCTGGATTAAATGCGGCCTGTTCCACCTGTGCAAAATAGTTATCAGGATTTCTATTCAGCTCCATTACACCCACATCTATTAGAGGATAATCGCCATGTGGCCAGACTTTAGTCAAATCGAACGGATCAAAGCGATAAGTTTTGGCATCAGCTTCCGGCATAATCTGAATTTTCAGCTCCCATTTTGGGAAATCTCCACTTTCAATAGCATTCAATAAATCCCGTTGATGACTTTCTCTGTCGTTACCAATGATTTCTGTTGATTCTTCATTGCTCAGGTTTTCAATACCCTGCATACATCTAAAATGAAACTTTACCCAATGTCTTTCATTATTAGCATTGATAAAACTAAAGGTGTGACTCCCAAAACCATGCATATTTCTGTATGTTTTAGGAATACCTCTATCACTCATTAAAATGGTTACTTGATGAAGTGCTTCAGGAAGTAATGTCCAGAAATCCCAGTTGTGATTTGCATTTCGAAGGTTGGTTTTTGGGTCGCGTTTTACAGCTTTATTTAGATCAGGAAATTTATAAGGATCTTTCATAAAGAAAACAGGTGTGTTGTTTCCTGCTAAATCCCAGTTCCCTTCTTCAGTATAAAATTTAAGAGCAAAACCACGAATATCTCTTTCTGCGTCTGCCGCGCCACGTTCTCCAGCAACGGTTGAGAATCGAGCAAACATCTCGGTCTTTTTTCCAATTTCTGAAAATATTTTAGCTTTTGTGTATTTGGTAATATCGTGAGTAACCGTAAAAGTACCAAAGGCTCCTGATCCTTTGGCGTGCATTCTTCTTTCAGGAATTACTTCACGGTCAAAATGAGCAAGTTTTTCAAGAAACCAAAAGTCCTCTAAGAGCATTGGACCTCTTTTTCCAGCTGTCTTTACGTTTTGGTTTTCGGCTATCGGTCTACCTGAAACCGATGTAAGCTTTTTCTTTTCTTCTTCCATTTGCGATTGTATTAACTGATTAGTATTACTTAATATTCTGCGTTTTGAATCTTGTTAAAACGCGAACTTTAAAAATACAACTATTTAATAGAGTTACAAAGGTTCAATTTGGCACTTGAGGGCTTAATGTGAGGAAGGGGCGGTTTCTGCAATCGATATCCTCGATACAATCCCGATGGCTCCCGATAGCTATCGGGACGTAATCACTTGGACATCTTTGATTTCGCTTTTAAAAAAGACCCAAACCAGGTCCATGAGTGTCTGACGAAGGAACGTGTATCCGAAGGGTCCGGCATTGGCGGATTAAGGAGGGGTGTCGAAGCACCGGAATAAACAGAAACTAAATGTTTCCAAGAGCAAAAAGCACTTAGCTAACCCCAAAACTGATACCACGGCTTCTTCCCCATTTCCGCATGATATCCATATCCATATCCATAGTTATAACCATAGCCGCGGGAACCTTTAAAGGTAATATCATTAATAACATATCCCATGACACCGATTTTTTTCTGGTCAACTAATTTTTTGGAATATGAGATCAGTTGTTTTTCTGTAACTCCTGAACGAACAACATAAAGCGTAAAGTCTACTTGATTCATAAAGGTTAAGGTGTCTGCCACTAGTAAAGTTGGAGCCGTATCGATGATAATATAATCGTATTGTTTTTGGACCTCTTCTAAAAATATTTTAAATCGTTGACTCGATAATAAAACGCTTGGCATCGGTGGAATAACTCCTGAGAGAAGCATATCAAAACCTTCATTATCTACATTTATAACGAAGTCTTTCCAATTGGTATCTTGATCAGCTAAATAATTAGATAATCCAGATTTACTTTTCGATTCGTTAACATATGGATGTAACTGTGGGTTTCTTAAATCAGCACCAATCAATAACACTCTCTTTTTTAATTGAAAGTACGTTTGTGCCACATAGAAGGAAACGGTTGTTTTTCCTTCACCTTTTACGGAAGACGTTACTGCTATAAGGTGACCATTCTCTGATGGGTAATTGTCAGTTAGCATAAAAGTCATATGATGTGCCAAGGTCCTAAAGGCTTCCTCGGTATGTGAATTTAGTGAAACCTCAGTAAGTTCTTTTTTTATATTTGGAATTACTGGTATCTCACCCATTACAAGTGCATCTACATTTAAATCTTCTACATCTTTACTCGTGTATATCTTATTGTTAGTTGAAAATTTCAGGTAAAGAAAACTTACAGGAATAAATATACCCACTAGAAGAGCACCCAATAAAATTAGTTTACGTTTAGGTGCCACAGGTTCGGTGCTGGTTATTGCATAATCAATAACCTTAACATTTCCTGAAGTTACTGCCATATTGATGGCAGCTTCTTCACGTTTCTGTAATAATAACAGATATAAATTTTCTTTTAGTTGTTGCTGTCGCTCAATACTACGTAGTATTTTCTCCTTATTGGGTAAGGTCATAAACGATCTTTCAGCCAAGTTTTGAGCGCTTTTATTTTGCGTTAATGATTGCTCTAATTGGTTTTTATAGCCTCTTAGTGATGTGCTAATATTCGAATTTAAGTCGGAAATAGTTTGCTTTATAATTTTGACTTTTGGATTGTTATCTCCTGCACTTGCCTTCCATTTATTATATTCTAATACTGCGGTATTATAATCACCAACTAAATTATTTACTGCGCCACTATTTAAGCCAATATTGGCAGGTAGTAAATGAAAACTCTCAGCGTCTGTTATACTTTTTTGCAATCCTTCTGCCAATAGTAGTTGCGTTTCCACTTCAAATAATTGTTCATCTTTCACTGAACGTTTTTCTATAATGGAGGCAGCATCTGCTTCAAAAATACTTAGGTTATGACTTTGTTTGTAAGTTCCTTTAGCTCTTTCAATAGAATCTAATTCGGTAGCTAGATATTGAAATCGATCATCTATAAAAGAAATGGTTCTTTTAGAAACCTCCTGTCTATCTAAAATCCCATCTTCGGTATACACATCGATAAGTGCATTTAAAATATCTTGTGCATAATCTCTGTTTGTAGCGCCCAAACTCAATATTAAAATATCGCTATTTTTCCCATCTGGGGTTATTTTAATATTGTTGACCAATTCTTGCGTGGCCTTACTTTCACTGGATATCTTTATAGTATACTCTGGAACTTCACTTGGTTCGACTGTTCCAGCTTCACGTGGCACTAATGTAAAAGGAAATTGGGACGTTGGTTTATCAAAATAATAATTTGAAACTTCCATGGTATCTCCAGTCTCAAAATTAAAGAGGTGATAACCTCGGTCAGTAATTGTAATCTCAAATTCCAATTCAACATTTGTAGTGTCTATCTCTGGAGCGTAAATAGCAGTAAATGGAGCGTTGAATGTTTGTTTTTGATTAACACGTCCTGTTTGAAAATATGCAACCTGTAGGTTAAGTTGTTCAACTACCTGACGGTTCAAACGGTATGAACCTAAGACTGCACTCTCATTCTCTAAGTTTACATTGCTCTTACCCAATATTTTATCTAGATCTAACGCCAAATCCGTAGCTTCCTTGTCGGTTAAAATTTTAACTTTCGCGGTCGTATTATAACTATTTGGAGTATATCTTAAATACAAAAATGCGGCAACTAGCATTATAATAATACTCATTACTATCCATGGCCAGTATGCCAAATAGCGATGTAAAACACCTTGAATATCTACTTGATCATTTTCAGAATCGATTTCCATCTGGTTATAAAGATTATTTTTATCGAGTAATTAAAATTGTAGCACTTAAAAGAAGAGAAGCAATGGCCACAATTGTGGTTACATTACCAATATACCCGGCAGTTTTTATTTTGGCTTTATTAGGTTGTACCACCAAAATATCATTTGGTTTGATATTATATTCAGGATTATCCATCCAGTCAGCTGTTGTTAAATCAACATGAGTAATTTTACGTTTCCCATCTAACTCACGTATCAATATAATTTCATCTCGCCGGCCATTAATAGTTAAATCACCAGCATAGCCTAAAGCCTGCGGTACTGTTAAGTTTTGTTCTGTAAAACCAAAGGTACCTGAATTCTTTACCTCTCCCAAAACGGTAACCTTAGCGTTAAGCAAACGTACGGTTACCACTGGATCAACCAAATGCCCCCCCTTTTCCAATAGATTAGCAATTATATCTTCTAAGGCCATAGTTGTATGACCCTTAGCCGGAACCTTCCCTAGAACAGGAATGGAAATAGAGCCTTCTGAGTTGACCAAATAACCTTGGAGTTTTAAAACCTCCAAGCTCGGGCTTACCCCTCCATTTGAAATTGGATTACGATTGTAAGGAATAGCTGTTTCAGGCATTCCAGCACTTATGGAAACTGATAATATATCGTTTGGCTGTACGGTATTATCGTGGTAAATAATTGCTGTTTCTTTGTATTTATCAGCATCTTGAAAGTATAAAATTTCTTTATTACTTACGCAACTGCTTAATAGTATACTACATATAACACCAACAAAAAATTGAATACGTCTATGTTTAATCATAAGATATGGTCTAGGTTAATTCGTGTTTTCGTTCTTAAACGCCCTTCGCCTTCCGTTATATAGCTTTAATTTTTATGGCATCTATCTTCATAAAAATAACTAATATAAGAGATTTTTCTCTTAATGCCTAAATAAAAACACCAACAAATAAGTATATAGGTGTGATAATCGTTAATTAATAATGAATTTACTAAACTGTTCAGTATGCCAAGTAAGAATCCCAAGCTTAAATAGACACTAAAACTCGTTTGTTCATTTTTATAATACTTGTAATTGACTATTAATTGACTGTGCTTTTCTCACTTAGATAAATCAAGAACCTCTAAGAGATAGTAATATTTTATATTTGTTCTGTATTAGTACTTATTGAGGTTAAGGTTTACGAGAAATTGTATTAGGTGTTTCTGTCGTTTTATACGAGAAGGTTGTTTGATTAAACGATACGCCCATTCCAACTGATTATCTACCCACCACTTTGGAGCGCGCTCCACATGACCTGTATAAACATCAAAACTTCCTCCTAAACCTTGATAAAGTGCAGGATGTAGTTTTTGAAGGTCTTCCATTAATAATTCTTGCTTGGGTGAACCCATAGCTACAAAAACAATAGATGGTTTCTTATCAACAATATCAGTTATTAAGGCTTGCTTTTCTCTTTCATCCTTAATGTATCCATTTCTAAAATTCTCAATTTGAATACTAGGAAAGTCTTGCATTAATTTCGCAACAGTTTGTTGTATTACGGCTTCTTTTCCACCGACTAAATAGAAACTTTCGCTATGCTGATACTTTTTAACAATGTCTAACCACAACTCACAACCAGCTATTTTAACCACATTTTTACAGCCTTTTTTTTGCAAGGCCCAAACAGCACCAACACCATCTGGAAAACCTAAGTTTTGATTAATAGCACTTCGAGTCTCATCTGTTGCGTGAAGAATCTTCTCCGCATTAATAGCCACAAGAATAGCTTTTTTCTCAAATGCATAACAGATTAACTCTTCACGAGATTGTGGTGCGTAAGTTTTTATACCGTTGAGTTCCTTATAGACCATTATCTTCTAGTATTAAATAGCTCAACGCATTGAACATAAATGCATTACTCCAACGCATATATGATATTTTTGAACTCGTACCTACTTTCAATTGGTAGTAAAAGTAGCCTTTTTGAGCTTGCATATTTTTAGCTGTCCAGTTAAAGACCGTATAAGCTAGGTCTTTATTTTCTCTAAACTTCCTGTTTGCGGATAGGTTAACAAATAACTGACCCGGACAGTGAATATCTATGGGATAAGTTTTATTGTGGTAATACTTTGGTGTGCCATTAGAAAGATAGAAATTACCAATATAATAATTAAAGCCTTTTTCAATGCTTTCATCAAACTGTATATCACCCGTTTTATCTTGATAGGTCTGAATAGCATCTAAATTATAGCCAGTATGAAAAGAATCTATCCAAGACTGTACCGGCAACATTCCATACATCCAGGACCCGTCATCATTTTGCGCTTCTACGCAGGCCTTTACCGCAGTTTCAGCAGTCAGTTTATATAATTCAATTTTATTATAACTGTACAATTGGCTTAGAACTTTGGCTCCCAATAAACTGGCATTAAATACTGTGTTGTTGCCGTTTAAAGGAGAATAAGAAAATAAGAAACCTGATTTATACTCCGTTCTGTTTAAGTCGTTGAGAATAAAATCACCTGCAGAGAGAGCCGTGTCTAAATAGCTTTGGTTATTTGTGATTTCATAAGCACTCAATAAACCCGTCACACAAAAGGAAGTTGCTACCACAGTTGGTGTATATGCTGGAAATAAAAATAAGCGTCGGGCTTGCCAATCAAAATTATACCCCCAACAAGCACCAGTATAGTCTTTGTTTTGCATCTCCAAAAGCATCTTGGCCAATTCGTCAATACGACTGCGGATGTTTTCTTTTGTGCCAAAACGAGTATCATCTTTTTCAGCTACTTTATAGATGTTACAGTAACCATTTAAAAACAATCCGATTCCCTTTGCATTGTGTTGCTTCGGAACCATTAACAACTTTCTAAAGTTGACGGGGCTTCGTTTAAAGGCCTGAATCCATGCTAAACGTGCCAAATCCCAATGTTTGAGGGGTGTCGCTTTAAATATTTTAGAATTCAATCCATCATAAGGATCCCATCCCGCAAAGTTTTCCGTTTCGCAGTAATCTTTGAGTGAATTAAAGACGTTATCTAATTTAAATGCCATAGGGTTGACTTCCATTTTTGATGGATTCTAAAACTTTGAATGTTGCACGTGTTATGGCAAAAATATCTTCCATAGGAATTGGTGACTTCCCGTCTTTTAAAAGTCCATTTACGAAGGCTTTCACCATTTCTTTTTGACCTTTATTTTGATTGAATAATTTCTTTTTAGACGGTTTACCTTTTCCATAAATTCTTAATTCTTTAAAATTTGAAAGTATAGCCGTATTTCCAGAAGCAAATACTTCTAAATATTCTTTTGGTAATCTTTTAGATCCATTGGAGTAATATGCCACAACACCTGTTGAGCCGTTTTCAAATTGTATATTAATATTTACGGTGTCATTTAAACCCTTGGGATCTGCAAGCGCCATTGCACTTACCATTTTTGGTAAACTACCATTTAAGTACGTTAGTAAATCAATAAAATGGCAGACTTCACCAACAATTCTACCTCCTCCAGTTTCTATATCTTGAATCCAATTATCTTTTGGAATGGTCCCGGCATTCACTCTATAAATCATGCTCATTGGACCGTTTCCAAATTTCTTTTTAATAGTAGCTACTAAAGGTGAAAAACGACGGTTAAAACCAATCATTACTGGTTTTTGAACTTCTTGTTGCAACTTGATAATTTCATCGAGTTCTTTTTCCGTTAGACAAATAGGTTTCTCAACAAAAATATTTTTTCCCGCTTTTAATCCTTTTAATACATATTCGGCATGCGAATCATGGCGTGTCGCAATAAAAAGCGTATTGGTTTTATCGTCTAAAAGGTCTTCTTCTTGGGTTGCACAAAATCCAAATTTGAATTTCTCGGCAACACGTTTTGAAGTTGTCCCTGTATTGGTTAACACTCCAACCCTAGTTATATCACTACTTTCTGGAATGTTGGGAAGTAAGTTTCCTTGTGCGTAACTTCCTGCACCAATAAATGAAATTGCCACTTTGCCATTCGCTTCTAGTTTATTTACTGAAATAGCTTGTTTTGAAGCCACTTTGTCTACAGAATATTTTAAAGCGATTCCAAAAAATGGCTCTGTTTTATTAACCACTAAATCAAATGCTTTTGGCGCATCGTCAAAATTAAATTCATGAGTAGTTAGGTAGTCTAAGTTAATGGCTTTTGTTTCTATTAAACGCTGGAAAGCTTCCATATTACGTTTTTCTGTCCATCGTACATAAGCATATGGGTAATCGATTCCCTTTTCTTCGTAATTTAAATCATAGCGTCCTGGACCGTAAGAGCATGCCATTTTAAGTTCCAACTCTTTGCGATACCAATGCGGGTCACGCTCAAAACCTGTAGGAACTACACCTAATACAATAACTTTTCCTTTTTTACGAGCAATAGCCCCTGCAAAATTAATGGGGTCTAAGCTTGAGGTTGCCGCAGTAATTATTACGGTGTCAGCTCCCTCGCCACTGGTTAATGTATTTATTTTATCTTCGATTCCGGCAGTTTCTCGTGTATACCCGGCATCAACAACTTTATTTCTTAACGCTTGTTGAATAGGCGCTTTTGAAATATCAATTCCAATGACTTGAATTCCTGCAGCTTTTAAAATCATACAGGTCAATTGTCCCAATAGTCCTAAACCAATAACTACAGCAGTCTCGCCCAAACGCATGTCTGCTTGCCT
Organism: Aequorivita sp.; assembly: GCA_052105975.1. Classification (GTDB taxonomy): domain Bacteria; phylum Bacteroidota; class Bacteroidia; order Flavobacteriales; family Flavobacteriaceae; genus Aequorivita. Next base: position 43,506 of record JBQEAY010000004.1, read on the forward strand.
TACACCTTGCATCGAAATAGCTCCGAGTGTATTGTAAGCGGCGTCTTTTAAGTTGGTGTCAATATTTAACTTTACACATAAATTAACGGGTACTGCAACAATTTCTGCATGATTAGCATATCCTGCTCCTGCACACGCAACTTTGTCGCTTACTTTAAACTCTGTAACCCCCTCTCCTACTTCTAAAACTTCTCCTGCACAACTGTAACCCAATGGTGAATAGGCGTCCAATTTTTTCATTACCGCACGATAAGTTCGTATTGGACCTTGTTTTTTTAAAGTGTCAATTACTTGTCTTACTTGTTGTGGGCGTTCTTTAGCCTTACCAATCAAACCTTTTCTAGCGGCGGTCACCGTGGAGCCTTCTGTTCCCGCGCTAATGATTGAATAGTGGTTTTTAACAACGACCATCCCTTTTCCAACTTGTGGATAAGGAAGTTCTTGAATGACCATGTCTCCAGAACCGAGTTTTTGTGTTAGTTGTTGCATTGGTTATAAATTTCAGTGTATTGCTTTTTGCAGTTATTTTTCTCGATTAAATTAGAATTAACTTTTGAATTATCATGTATAACTTTTTCTATCTTCGAATATAAATCATTGACATTTCCTGTTTTATATAAAACTACATTATCCGGTCTTTTTACAACATCAGATGCTATCACTCTTTTACCTAGAAATAAAGCTTCTCGAATTGTTATTGCATCTCCATCAGATAGTGTAGGACGAAGCACCAGGTTACTATGTTGTATTAACCGAACAAAAGATATTCTTTTAGGAATGATAGTAATATAACTGTCTAATTTATGGGTATTAATTAAGTTAATAAAGCTTTCATAATATTCAGTGTCATCAACTCCTAAAGTTCCTACTATAAATACTATATGAAGCTTTAATTTGTTTTTTTTTGCTAGTTCAGCAATATCAATACATTGATCTAAACCATAAAGTTCTCTATTATTAAATTTAGTTAATCTATATGCATTAGCTGATATTAAAAATTTATTTTGATAATCAACTCTTCTTAATACCTCTAAAACCTCTTGTGAAAGTACAGGTTCATCCTGCATATTGGGAGGGATAAAGGCCTCCTTAATAATAGTTTTTTCTTTTAAGCTCAGAGATAATTTCCTTTTTATTTCTTTACTCACGGCTATTATCAATTTTGGTCTTGATAAAAAGCGCTCAGTAACTTTTGCTTTATAGCCATTGAGCCTATATGAATGAAGTGTTACAATAATGGGTTTTCTTAATAGAAAGGAAACGAATATGAAATAAAGTCTAAGTAACCAATTTCCACTATGAATATGTATTATGTCTTGCTTTCTAATTGTGGACCATATTTTTTGATGATCCAATATCCTACGTACATTTAATTTTTTTGGTGGACTAATATTCGCAGGAGACTCATCAATATAACTAAATTCAAAATCTTCATTCAGGATTTTGGTTAGACGTTTAATATGAATGCTAACACCGCCAACGTAAGAGTGAGGACCAATTTGTAATATTTTTAAGTTAGACATAAATTTTGACATAATTAGCCACCATTTCCGAAAGTGAAAATTCTGAAACTATTTTATTTATAGCATTTTTTGAAATTTTACACCTGAGCTTTTCATCATTAATAAGTTCATTAATTTTTCCTGTCATATCTTCATCTTTACAAATGAAGCCATCGATACCAGTAGAAATTATTTCGTTTGTTCCTCCTTTTAAATCATTTGTAATTACAGGAATTCCATTAGCCATTAATTCAATTATAGCATTTGATATTCCTTCAGTATAAGTGCACAACAAGCCAATGTTACAGTCTTTTATCAAATCGTTTACATCATCTCTAAACCCTAAAAATTTAATTTGGGGGTGTTTATTATTTGTATATGGTTCAACTAAGCTTCTATATTCTTTCTTTATCTTTCCTATTGATATAAATGTAACGTCGCTTTGTAAATTAGTGAAATATTCAGCAATTTCTATGAAGAGACGATAGTTTTTGTGCTCAGTAACATTTGCTAACATTACTATTATTAGCGAAGTATCTATTCCTAAACCTGTAAGTTTATTTTCACTTATTGTTGAAATTCGTTTTGGATCGAAACCATTATAAATAATGTTTCCTTTTTTACTAGGCACATGGTAAGCTTCTAATCCGACTTGAGAATTACTTACAACTGATTCTGCTCTTTTAAAAATTAATTGTTTAGCAATAATGGAATGTATTTTTGAAAAACCAAACGTATCACCTATAAAACCAGCAATAAATTTATAGCTAAAAGAGGGTTTTAAAAGCGCTATATAAAAACTTGTTTTGAAGGACCAAGTATGTACAATATCTGGTTGGATTTTTTTAAGAAGTAAGAAGTATTGCCGTATTAGTCCAAAATTGGAAAAACCATTTAACAGATGGATTTTAATGGGTAATTCATTTACTTCAGGATATTTATTGGTTGATTTTGTTAGAATCAAATGAAGGTCAATGTTCTTGTTTTTACTTAAACCATTTAAGAGTTCAACTAACCGTCTTTCTTTCCCGCCTCCTCCAAGCTCTTCTATTAGGTATAGGATCTTCATGTTAGTTTTTTGGGGTTGACGGTTTTTATTTTAAGAAAGACAGGTAGAAGCCAAAAGACCACTAAAATAGGAGCTTCAATAATTCCAAAGGAAAAACCTAGAATAAGTAATAAGGCTGGAAAAATAAACCATCCTCTATAATCGAAGGTTTTTGATAAAAAAATTCCCGACTTCATGACTAATATTAAAAAGATTATAGCGCCTATGGCACCATATCTTCCAAGAATTGTTCCTAATCCATTTACAGCGGAAACCACATTATCCTCACCAATGTAACCATACTGTAAGGATGTATTTCCTCCATAACCTGCGATAGGGTAATTTTTAAAATCTTCCAACCGTAGCTGAAAACTAGCAAACCTGCCCGGATTGTACGATTTGCCAGTAACACTTGCGGTGTCTATAACATCCTCGATATTTTGTTGTGATTCCAATAGAATTTTTTCTTGAAGTTCAGGCACATTAATAAATATGAGAATCACGACACTCATTACGACTGGGATTGAAAATATGCGAAACAATTTATTGTCATAATGCACCCAGACATACCAAACAAGAATAACCAATAAAAGTAAAAATCCCGTAGTCGATTGAGTTGTAATTACTGTAATTAAAAGAATTAATAATCTTTTTTTCTCTTTTAGGACAACTCCGTTTCTAATTAAATTGAAAAATATAGCTAAGCCCAAATAACTAGCAAAAGGCCCCGGCTCCCATGTAAATCCTGCATTTCTTGGAATATCACCAGGTACAAATTGATAATGAGATGTATAGATTATAATGCTTTTGGATAGTGTACCATCTCCACTTAGATCTAAAACTGTCATTAATTTATCTAATGAATTAGGTTCAAACAACTGCCAAACCCAAAAAAATAGGCTAAGAATCGCCAGTATATATATAATATCCTCAAATGTTTTAAAAACCGACAACTTGTAATAACCAATTAACCACCACGCGATAATAATCATTATGACGTAGGTAATCATGAAGTAACTATGAAAGCTATTTATAATTAAGGTATTAATTACAAAATATCCTCCCCATATTAAAAGGGCATAACAAACTTTCCTTAAGGATGATTTATAAAGGAATGATTTAGGGAAAAATAAAAAACCGACTAAAAATAGTACTATAAGTCCTAGTTCACTTCTATAGAAAGTAGTGGATAACCCAGAAAAGAGAATGACAAAAGCTAGATAAAAATTTTTTATGTATTTACCTTCTACCATTATTTAGTGGTTTCTTTTGTTAGAAATATCATGAATTTTTCAGCATGTACTTTGTAATCAAAATTCCTTTTAGCAGTTTCAAAAGCATGATAAGCCATTTTTTCACCTATTATCTCGTAGTTATTAATTAAATATTCTATTTTATTTACAAAGCTATTGTCACTTTCTGCAACAGCAAGTAAACAATCAAATTGGTCTGTAAAATACAGCATATTGTCACTAACATCCGTTAATAGTATGGGCACGCCACTTGTAATATATTCTGAAAGTTTAGTAGAAAAACCGTATTTATTTTGGTTATTCTCTCGACGAGGAAGAATTAGTAGATTTTGATATGTTAGAATATTTTGAATTTTACTTTGTTTTAAAAAACCATGAGAAACAATATGACTTTCTAAGCCATATTTTTTAATGAGCTTATTCAATGCTAATGGGTTAGAAACCGTACCGTATAAATTTAGCTGAAACCTATAATTTTTTGCTTTTATTTTTTTTAAAGCGGAAAAAAAAATATCTAAATTTTCTTTTTCGATATTAACAGAACCAGTAAACCCTATTTGAAATACCTCTTCTTTTTTAAAACTAATATTCGGTATAAAATCAATATCAGTGTCACAAATAATTGGGACTCTAATTGTGTTTTGATTATATTTCCTGTAATAAGCCTCTATATTAGTCGATATACATACTAAGCCATCATATTTTTTACTTAATCTTTCATGAAATAGATAGTTATAATATTCGAGTGATTTTTCTTTAATACTTGCACCATATCGTCGTACTTCGTTTATTTCGCAAAAAATTTTTTGACGTTTAAAAAGCTTCAAATAATAAACAAAATAGTAATCCAGTAGTGGCTTTGTTGATGGGTATAAATAAAAAGTAACTTTATCGTTTGGTTTAATAAATTGCTTTAAACTTAAAACATATAAAAGAGTCCTTATGGGGTAACTAAAATAACGGATATATTTATTGACATGTAAAAGCTTTACGAATCGTGATTTGCTCTGGTTTAAATAGTCTTCAATAGAAAATAGTTGATAGGTTGTATTATTAAAGTCGAACATCTTTTGATACATTCTAACTCTTGCAGCTCCTGCAGAAGATGCATTAAAATTAATATAACTTATGAAAACTACTCTGTTCATACGTCGGTTTTATGGTATACTAAAAACAGATATTAAATACCTATTCCTGCCCATCTGTTACTCAATTTAGTATTACCTAAAATTAATTTTACTACACGCTGCGATGTATTATCAATTTCATAATCTGTTACGATAGCATTATATCTTTTGTTACGTTCAAACTCTTTAATAACATAATCTATTGAAGTGAGCACGACATCTAGATCTAAACCGGTTAGAATTATCGTGCCTGAATCTTGTGCTTCCGGTCGCTCCATAGATTGCCGTAAAGAAATAGCTGGAAATGATAATATTGAAGATTCTTCACAAATTGTTCCCGAGTCAGATATTACACATTTTGCTTTTTCTTGTAAATGTATATAATCTAAAAAACCAAATGGTTTCATGAATCGAACCAAGTTATTGCTTTCTATTTCCGTTTCCTTTCTTAAATTTTCAATACGTAATTTAGTACGTGGATGTGTTGAAACAATAATTGGGTATTTATATTTTTCAGCTAATTCATTTAATATATATAGTATTTGCTTTAATTTTTCTGGATTATCTACGTTCTCTTCTCTATGTACCGAAACTAGGAAGAATTTTTTGTTTTTTAAGTCTAATATCTGTAGAGCTTTAGAAGCATCTATTTTAGCTTTATAGTAAGTCAATACTTCTTTCATTGGACTACCGGTTAAATAGATTCTTCTATGTGGTAAACCCTCAGAGAGTAAATGCCTTCTTGCATGCTCCGTATAGACTAAATTGAAGTCTGCAAGATGATCAATAATTTTTCGGTTTGTTTCTTCAGGAACATTTATGTCAAAACTTCTATTACCTGCTTCCATATGAAAAATAGGAATATGCATTCGTTTTGCAATATAAGCTGATAAAGAGGAGTTTGTATCTCCTAAGACGAGTAAAGCATCTGGGGCTTCTGATTTTAAAACTCCTTCTGTTTTTTTAATGATATCCCCAACTGTGGCACCTAATGAGCTCTTGTCGGCATCTAAGAAATAATCAGGTTTGCGCAATTCCAATTCATTCCAAAAAACCTCATTCAATTCATAATCATAATTTTGACCAGTATGAACAATAATTTGATCAACATATTTATCAAGCAGTGACATAGTTCTTGATAAACGAATGATTTCGGGTCTAGTCCCTACAATTGTTACTATTTTTAATTTCTTCATTCTCTTTTCACTTAAACATTTATAAAATAAGTATCGCCATGTTTTGAATCGTAATGCTCATTAATCCAAAATAATGTAAATAAAGTGTCATCTCCAATATTAGTAATATTATGCGTATACCATATAGGCATATCAACAAATGAAGGTTCTTCACCATCAAGCTCAAAACTATGAACTTTATCACTATCTATTTTTCTTATATTTATTCTTGCTTTTCCCTGAATTACAGCGAAGCGTTCTGCTTTTCTGGTATGAAAGTGATTACCTCTAGTTATACCAGGAACTGTGGTAGAAAAACTTACTTGTCCTCCAGAATGTAACTTTACGATTTCAACAAAGCTACCTCTATCATCCCTGTGTTTTGTTAAATGAAAAGGAAAGAATTGTTCAAAGTCGATATAACATAAGTACGTATTAAATAAGTTTCTATCTAAGGTTTCGCTTAAATCTGGTATAATTCCATTTTCTAAATAGTTTACTTTGAAAAAACTCAACTTTTCTAATAGTTCCGAAACTTTAAGTTCAGAAGTATGACTAACCTTAAATGTTTCTGAATGTTCTTCCGGAGTGTTTATTTGCTTTATGATTATATCAACTAGTTCACTTACATAGATGAGACGTAGATCTCCATCTACATCAATTTTAGGCTGCTCGCCATGCGTTAGTTGATGGCAGAATGTTGCTACAACTGAATTATAATTAGGTTTGCCAAAGGGACCAAATACATTAGGAATAATTAAGCCTGTAAATGAAGCCTTTTCCTTTTGGGCCCATTTTAAAAACAATTGATGAGCGGCTTTCTTTGATTTTCCATAAGGATTGTCTCTTTCTTCTTGAGTAGAAGAAGAAAAAAGAATATGTGGTTTAGCATTCGTTACTTTACACGCATTTATTAATCGTTCTGCTAGATCAATATTTGTTTGATAAATAACTTTTTTATCGACATGTCTATTTAATCCAGCAAGGTGGACGATTACGTCACATTCCTTTACAAATACTTCAATTTTATTGGGCTGCCTAAAATAATTTTTTTCAAAGTTTACAAGCTCGAAATTATCGTATAAAAACTCAAGTGTATTTTTTAGATGACTTCCTATAAAACCATTTTGACCAGTAATGCCTATTTTAATCTTTTCCATTGCTTATTTCCATTGTGCATTCTTAAAATAATTTTTATCCCATCTATAATCGTCATTTTTTGAATTTTCAATTGACATATCAGAAAACACCATTATAGAAGAATACTTTTCTAGGGCTTGAAATCCATTTGCAATTCCTCCTGGTAAAATTAAAACCTTGGGTTCTTCAAAGTTGAAGACACTGGATTCAATTTTCAGGTTTTCATTAGGTTGCTTAAAATCATCGATAAGGATCCATTGCAATAAAAATGAACCTTTGGTTACCCAAAATGCTTTGTTTTCCTTTTTATGACCTTGCCATGCTCTTATAACACTCATTCTATCATGTGTGATGTGATAGCATCGCCGGAAAGTTGAAGTCTCAAATTCATTGACAAAACGGATTTCACCTCTGTCATCAACATACTTAGCTCCATTAATTATATTAGATCTATTTTTCATTTATTTAAATCGTTTTGTATAAACGGTAATTTAAGTAACAAATCTTTCATTTCCGAAATATTAAGCTGATGTGTATTGTGAGAATGGTAGTCCTCGACATTTGAAATAATGTCAATACCCTCAGTAAAAAATCTATTATAATTTAGATCGCGATTATCAGCCGGAATTCTATAATAATCCTTCATGTCTTCTGCTTTAGCCATATCTTCTCTATTTACAAGGGCTTCATATAGTTTTTCACCATGCCGGGTTCCAATAATTTTAATTCCACTTTTACTTTTATAAAGATCGATTAAAGATTTGGCTAATGTTTCTATAGTAGCTGCCGGCGCTTTTTGGACGAAAATATCTCCATTTTTACCATTTTCAAATGCAAAAAGCACCAAATCAACGGCTTCTTCTAAAGTCATCATAAAACGCGTCATATTTGGGTCGGTAATAGTCAAAGGCTTTCTCTCTTTTATTTGTTTTACAAATAATGGTATTACAGAGCCTCTCGAGGCCATTACATTTCCATAGCGTGTACCACAAATTGTCGTTTTTGAATTACCCGTTAAATCACGAGATCTTGCAATCATCACTTTTTCCATCATTGCTTTTGAAATGCCCATTGCATTAATTGGATAAACTGCTTTATCGGTACTTAAAACAACAACTTTTTCCACATCGTGGCTTATTGCAGATTCTAGAACATTTGCCGCGCCTAAAATATTTGTCTTTACCGCCTGCATAGGGAAAAACTCACAAGATGGTACTTGCTTAAGAGCCGCTGCATGAAAGATGTAGTTAACACCTGTCATTACTTGATCTACACTTGATCTATCTCTAACATCGCCAATAAAGAATTTCACTTTTGGATCATTGAGGCGATTACGCATATCATCTTGTTTCTTTTCATCACGGCTGAAGATTCTAATTTCAGTAAACTCATCAGATTTCATAAAACGTTTTAAAACTGCATGTCCAAATGATCCAGTACCGCCAGTAATTAATAAGATTTTACTCATTTTCTAGAATTTTTAAATTTAAAGTAGTGATATATTATGATAAGTAAATAGACTGCACCGGCAACTAATTTTGCATAAGCAGCACCGTATTCACCCCATTTGGGAATTAATAATAAACTTGCCGTCAATAGGCCTCCACCCACAAAAAAAGAGCTATTCCTAAGTGCTTTTCCCTGTCCATTAGCTCCTAAAAATCTATTAAAAAAGTCTCCCATTCCATATAAAATTACACCAATGCTAACTATAAAGTTAATTCCGATAACGGGTGCATACTCTTCTCCGTAAAAAGTAGTTACAAATGGTGGCACAAGTAACCAAATCGCGATTAATGCTGCTACACTTAGTCCTAAAGTAATTAATAATAACTTTTTAGGGACAGCATTAGAGCGGGAAAAATCTTTATAATGAGTAGTAGCAATAGTGTTTGGAATAAAGGCTAAGGGTAATGATAAAGATAGTGCCAAAGAGTAAAAGCCAACCCCGGTATTATCGCTTCCAAAATAGCCGATTAAAACTTGGGTTAGTGTTGAAAATCCAACAGCAAATAAGCTACCTAAATATACATTTATCCCAAATGCTTTATTATAAATCCAAATCTCTTTAAATCTTTTTTTGAAATTTTTAAATGAAACTTTGGTCTTGTGTGTAATAAATAAGTAAACAAGAATTTGCGTACTAAAAAAGACAATCCACACGAGTCCTAATTTGTCATATTTCGTATTTTCGAAAAGCAAATAAAGAGCTAAGGTTGCAAGTCCAAAGACTACTTTTGGGATTAATCTTGATTGAGAAAGCAACTTGATTTGGTTGTCAGCTTGAAATAATGTTTCAAAGTATTTCATTAATAAAAATATTGATCCCACGGGAATAGTCAGTAGAAATAATTTCTGTAAAGACTTCTGCTTTAAATTCTCATCAAAAACACCATATATATATAGAAACAATGACATGATTATAAACACACCTCCAAGAATTATTAGCAAGGCTCCGTAATATTCTTTCGCTCTTTTTTTATTGTGATTTAAAACCAAGGTTCGATTGCCAGCTTGGAGAAAACCAAATGTAAAGAAGACCATGGCGAAGCTAAAAATACTCGTTATGAAAGTGAAATCGCCGTATTTTTCCACACCAAGATATCGTGTCAAGAAAATACTAATCACGATGCCTATTGGGATAGTAATTAAGGTAACAGAGAACAATCTAATCACCTGATTGGCTTTAGGATTGTTTCTGTAAGTATTTATTAAAAAATTAAATATTTTCAATTCGATTTTAATCTAAATAGTTATTACCCGATACTATTTCTTTTGCACGTTACAATATTTCAAAACCGCATACTTTCCCCCATACCCTACTATAAAATCTGCTTTGTTTTGAGACTCTGTAATACTTATTGAATGATGTATTTTGTTGGGGATTCACATAAATCGTCAATATAGGTTTATAGACCAGGTCCAATATGTCAATAGTCTGGGGATGACCTTGTCTCAATCGGAACTCATATTAACAAGAAAAGATTCTTTTATTCAAAGATTCCTTATGCTTTAATACAATATATTCAGAATAAAACTATTTACGTTGAAATAAGGATAATATTTTTAAATATATTCCTTATTAAATCAATTATGAAGAGAGACCTTTATATTTGGTTAAGAATGTGAGTATACGCGGAATCATCACCTGTTATTTATGTAATCTCATATCCTCTCCAATTGCCGAAACAATATGTAATTAATTCTAAATCTTTAAAGTTTCGTATTAGAATATATGTAGTTTTTGCGTGTGCCTCTACCCTATTTCTTAGCTACATTTTTTATAGCCGCTTTATCTTTCCTTAAACTATGTAGCATCATTCCTATAATTACCAAAACCATACCTATAATTGAATACACGTCTGGTAGCGCAATTTTCAAGATAATTATTTCTCCAAATAAAGCAAATAGAACCTCCGCTGACTGGGTTGCCTCAACCGAAGCCAAAGCCTCTTCGTCTTTTTGCACCCTATCGGTAGCCATAAAAAATAAAACAGTTGCTATAACTCCAGAACAAATCGCAACTATTAAGGTTTGATAGACTTGAGATTCATTTGGCAATTCATTAATTGTAACTCCATATATTGATAATAGAATCCAAAATGGCATACTCGCTATGGTCATTCCCAAAGTTCTTTGCATTGCATTAAGCTTCCCATTTGAAACTTGCATCATCTTTCTATTTCCTAATGGATATGCAAAAGCAGCAATTAAAACTGGGATAGTGCCCAGTAATAGTTCATTGGTTGAAATAGACTTAGCTTGGCTTATTTGCATAATCAAAATCCCCAAAAAAATAATAAGTGAGAATGCAAGAGCTTGAAAGGACATGGCTTTTTTAAAACTTACTTTATTAATTATTGGTGCCAAAAGCATTCCCGCCACTATAGTCACTTGCCAAGTACTTGCTACTAGCCATGAAGGTCCGTAGGCAGCGGCAAAAGTCAAGGGACCGTAAAAAATCCCGAAGCCTATGGTACTCCAAAGTATCCATTGCCAAGGTTTTTGTTTCATTTCTTTTAGTAATGGTTTCAAATTTTTTCTTGAAAGCACTAAAATGAATAATAATGGAACCATCCAAAAGAAACGAAGCGAAGAACTCCATATCCAAGATCCACCTTCAACGGACATCAACCTGTTGAATACAAAAGTAACAGCAAAAAATAAAGCTGATAAAATACCCAGAGAAATGGCTATGGATTTATTTGATTTCATAATTTATTGTGATATAATCGAATATGACACTTATGGAGAACAACGTTGTTATCAATGTAAATTATTTAGATCTGTTGTTTATTAATACCAAGCTTTTACTAAGGTGAGGTGTACAGAAGCACTCCTGAAACATTCCAATAGCTAAAGCTGTTGCCTTCTGAATCTCCTTGGAGAATATCTACTTCTATACTGTGTTTTCCTGCCGGTAAATTGCCTAAAGCAATATATTCTGGAGGCGTAACTGTAGCAGGGCACCAATTGGATCGGCTTAAATCTGAAGAAGACAAGCCATTCTCAAAGTTTCCCGAAACTGGGTTGTACAATCGATAGGAACCACAATCCACTCGCCAAGGAATAAACTTAGATACGCGCTCACCATTCAGGTAAATAGTATTGACTTTTTGATTAAACTCATCACCACCTAGCCAGCCTCCGTGACCAGTAGTAATATATCTCAATTGTACGTCTTTTGCATCTTCCTCTAGCTCAAAATTTACTTTTAAACCTTTCTCGGTATCAAACATAGTTGGATATCCTTGTCCGCCCATTTCCATTACGCTTGTGGTGTTAAATAATGGTATTATCTGTGTTTTGGGTACATCGGTTGTCCAACCTGGATGGAAAGTTAGTTCCAAACTCAATTCGTGTCCTCCTCCATCATAATTACCTATAAATGCGCCTATATATACTTCTTCGTTAGACAAAGAGCTTACAAACTCTGAGATATCCTGTCGATAAATAACTGAATCTTGCCACTTTTTACCTTTTAATTTTACTTTTTCGTTGAAATGATCTACACCGAAAGGAGTGAAAAATCGCATGAGCTCAATGCTTGGTTCAAAACTCTCATTTGCCACCATTCCGCGATAGGCAGTGCCATTTCCATTTTCATAAGTGGAAATCTGATCCATTCCTGCTTCCATACCATTTAAAAAAGTTTCTTTTTCACTTTCACGTATTAAAAATATAGAAGCCGTTCTGTCATAAGCATCTCCTAGCGAACGCTGTGTAGCTTGTAGAAAGCCAAGACTGCCAGCTTCTAGTTCTGGAATTTGCACTTTCCTTAAAATGACTGTTCCGCTTGCAAAACGCAACACTTCATCAGAAGTTTTTGGATTGTCTACAAAGTTTATCTGCTCTTTCTCGAATACCGGAATATGGATAAACCTACTTTTCCATAGCTCATCTTGATAGCTCATCGCATCGATTGTTGTTGCTTCTTGTAACACAATAGTTCGTTTTACTTTCTCAATTTCTGATGCCGTGATTGCAGTATTACCATTTCTTATATATTCCAAAACCACCCCAATTTCTTGTCCCATTTCTACAGGCGAAGCTTTAAAAGGCAAGTCTTTAGTGAACCAAAGTTCTACGGTATTGGAATTGACTGTAGTTACTGCTTTATGGCAAGTATATCCTAAAATCTCCTTGGTTTCCTCGGTTAGTTTATAATCGTACCGACCTATAAAACTTGTATCGACGGTTTTCGTAGCTTCTTCCGGAGCAAAGTAAGCCGTTTTTATATATTCTGTTGGTGATGCTTTCCAGTTTATAAAAAACTCTTGGTATGGATAAGTTGCTTCTCCAGCAAGTTTCTTTTCCGAGCTTCCTTTCACTAAGTCGTCACTAACCAATAAGACCTGTGGATCTTGCTCAGAAGTCACTTTTCTATTGCTACTCGCTAAGTAGGTAATTTTATAAGCTTTAGTTTTTTTTACTTGTGCCGAAGTCTGTAATGAAATCGAGAAGAGGAAAAGACAGAAAAAAAAGGGTCTCATAGAATTGTTTTTAGAATGGATGTAAAACTACTATGTTTTTAGGTCGCCCCTATGTTAAAATAGGTATCAATTTACTTTTAAGTAAGCCCCATCCTAGGTCCCTGAGTGCCCTACGCAGGAGGGTGTGTCGAAGAGCCAGCTTTTTCAATCGGTATCCTCGATACAAATTTTGCTTCGCTCCCGCTTGCTAAAATTCACTCGGACACCTTTGATTCTGCTTTTAAACAAGTACTAGGCTTAGGTCCCTGAGTGCATGACGAAGGAAGGTGTATCGAAGGGCCCGGTATTGGCAGACGGAAGGAGAGTGTATCGAAGGGCCCAATATATTTTAACAACAAAGGACGCTATGGAGGCACAAAGTACACAAAGATGTAGATTGTTGTTTGCGATGCACTATGAGTGATGAATTACAGAATGACCCCCCCGTTTAGTGTTTTTAAAAGTCTGTAGTTATTTTCTTTATAACTTTTACCGACAACCGATCACTGAGCCCTAACTAACAATCTCCAAAGTAGAATACCCCAAACTCCCTTTATCTAGCTTAATCTGGGTGGTAATTCGTTCTTTTAATGCACTTACATGTGAGATTATGCCAACTGATTTATCACCTTCGTTTTGCATTTTTTCAAGAATGGTAATTGCTTGGTCCAAGGTTTCTGGGTCCAAGGTTCCAAAGCCTTCGTCTATAAATAGAGATTCGATTTTTACATTTCTAGCGGCAATGTCTGATAGTGCAAAAGCCATAGCCAAACTCACCAAAAAGGTTTCCCCTCCCGATAAGGTGCGGACGGAGCGGCGAGCATTACCCATATATTTATCAAAAATCTTTAGTGTATCGCTTTTTTCGGCTTCATCTGCGGTGGGAATGTCAAGGAGATAACGATCGCTAAATTCCGACAAACGTTTGTTGGCAAAACTAATAAGCTGTTCTAATGTGAGATCCTGAACAAAATTCGAGAATTTGTTTCCCGTAGCATCGCCTATTAAATCGTTCATCGTTTTCCATAGCGCGAGATCTTTCTTTAAAAGATTTAACTCGTCGACTACTTTTTGTTGGCGCTCCTTGGCTTTTTTATCATCTTCTAAGCTTTGGGTGATTTTACCAATATTGATTGAAAGCGCATCCCACTGCTCTTTTGATTCATCAAATAGTGCTGTTAAGGCTTCAACTGAAATAGTAGCGTCGTCTTTTTCTTGCAACTCCTTTAAAGCTTTTTTAAGGGAGTTTTCCTTTTCTGAAATTCGCGTATTTTGCTCCTTGAGCTCACTTTCACGTTTTCGGATTTTACTAGCGCGCTCCTCTGGAAGTATAGCTTTTCGCAAAGTTTCAAGGTTTTCTAATTTTTCCTTCAAAACAATGTTATTTAGTTCTTCTTCTTTTTTAACTTTCTCTGAAGTAGTGTCTTTTTGCTTTTCTTCATTATCCTCTAATTGCTTTGCCAATGAGAAAATCTCAGAAATAGAACGTGTAAGTCGCGAGGATAAGACATTGGCTTTTTCATTTATATTGGGTCCGTCATAAAGTGCCGTGCACTCTTGGTTTAGATTTTTATAAGCTTTTAAAGCTATCTTCCACTGCTTTAAATTCTCTTCCAAATCTGTTAAAATGGAATGTGCCTGAAATGCCTGTTTCGACTTTTCCAATTTCTGAATGCTCTGGATTAAATCGGCTCGGTGGGTTTTAAGTTTTTCTAAATCCTCTTTATAATACCAGTTTAATTCGTTGGCAAGTTTTGAGAGTATGTCCAAGTTGTGTATTTTCTCCTCTTTTAGTGTCTCAATACTAGCTTGTAGCTCGTTAATCTCTTTTAGTTGGAATCTGTTTTTTTCGCCTAAAGTGACAACGTGCTTCGATTTTGTCTCTAATGAATTCTTTTTCTCTTTTAGTAATTCCTCTTTAACATCAAAATAAGGTTCCTCTGAAGCATACGGATGATGTATGGAACCGCAAAGCGGACAAGGTTGATCAGCATCTAATTGTAAGCGGTACTCGTCTAGACTTTGGTGTTTGCGTTGCTGGTTTAAGTTTTTTTCTA
The DNA here is from genome assembly GCA_052105975.1 of Aequorivita sp. Taxonomy (GTDB): domain Bacteria; phylum Bacteroidota; class Bacteroidia; order Flavobacteriales; family Flavobacteriaceae; genus Aequorivita. The sequence continues at coordinate 58,780 of JBQEAY010000004.1, forward strand.
AGGTTTCAACTTCTTTTTTTAATTCTGAAACATCTTTCTCCAGTGATTTTATCGCTTGATTATCAGTTTCAAGACTCTCGTTGGTGGCTTTTAGCTTGTTTTTTTGTGTATCGAGATTCTTTTGAAGTTTTAAAGATTGTTCTTTCTTAATCAGTAAATTACCTGCTTTTTCATTTAAATCACGATTGCTGTTCAATTTGGAGTTCAGCTCCTCCATAGAGTTCACACCTGAATGATCTATACTTTCCTGAACTGTGTTTTTAAACGATTTAAAGTGTGGTTTAAATTGTTCTGAGGTTTCAGCTTTTGAAAGATTATAGCCCAACTGGTTTATATTCCGAACGTAGCTGTTCACCTGATTTTGATAGAGCGTGGCTTCTCCTTGTTTCTTTTTCTCTTCAGCTTGAAGTTCTACTATTTTGCTTCGGAAAGATTCTAACTTCTGATTGGCGGTCTTGGTATCAACCTTTTCCCTGACTAATTTAGAAACACTATCCAAATAAGATTCCTGTAGTTTTTCTACTTCAGATTTTGATTTGCCAAGTCGCTCAAGTTTTTCCTTAAGTTGATTGACATCTTTGAGAGTCGTATCGTAGTCCCTTAGATTTACGCCGTATTTAGAAAGTTTTTCGTGCTTTTCCAATTCGAACTTAAATGGATTGAAAACGTCAAAATCCTTCTTTAATTTCAGCTTTTCCGCTTCTAAACCCTTTTCTTCTGCTTGCTTCTTTTCATGCTCTTGGCGTACTTTTATCTTATCAGAAGCTGTTTGATATCCCTTCTCTATTTTTGGTTTTGAATCCGTTAGTGTTTTTAATTCTGCTTTCTTTTCACTGATAACTTCTGAAGACAATAATTCAATGCCTTCAAGCCCTGCTTCTTTTAATTCTATTTCCTTTTCGATTTTTTTATATCTGAAATAGACTTTTTTCCCAATTTCGCGATAAGATCGGGCACCAGTAATATCCTCAAGTAGCTTATTCCGCTCGTTTCTTGGAGCTTGCAGCAATTTGCTAAACTCTCCTTGTGATAGAACCATAGCTTTTACAAATTGATCATAACTCAAGCCGATAATTTCCTGGTTTTTATCTGGAGTTTTTGTACCAGATTCCAGAATCTGATCGGTTGCTACTTCTACTAATTCTTGTTTTCTAGGATTTAAATTATTATTCCTATTGCGCTCAATAGACCAATAGCTGCGATAATCTTTACCATTTACACGATATTCAATCTCGGCATAACAGTTTTTCATATTGCGAGTCATAATACCACCGTCATCTTCTAAAATGCTATTACTAACTGCTTTGTCTACTCGTGCAATTCGGTTATAAAGTGCTAAGGTAATTACGTCCAATAAAGTGGATTTTCCAGAACCTGTTGGACCGGTGATTGCAAATAATCCGGCTTCTGCCAAAGGACCATCTCCAAAATCTACCTCGTGTTCCCCTTTTAAAGAATGTATATTTTCAAATCTTATTTTTAGAATTTTCATAGATTATAGATTCAATTCTTGTAGAATTTCACGAAACGCATTTTTTAATTCTTCGGTATTTTCCATCCCACTTTGGAGTTCCAGTTTCTTTTCAAACATTTGCATAGGCGTTACGTCTGCTACATCTGTACCAACGGCAAAGGCATCACTAGCACCGCGGATTTTAGTCTTAAAACTAAGTCGAGACTTTACAATTTCAAGATTCGTATTGGGTTGAGAATTAGTAAGTTCTTCAAAAGCTTGTCGTCTTTCCAAACTTTCGCTCTCTTCTTCTACGATTATTTCCGCTAGGGAAGGTAAAGTGGTTTCTTCAGTATAATCATTTAGTTTTTTCGCGACCTCTTGTAGATTTCCTTCAAAAGTAACGAGATTTCTGTGTTTTGGAATAGGAACAATTTCCAACTTAGCTATTTCATTGTTTTCCACAGTAATCACATTAATTTGCTTGCAATCTTCCTTTTCCGAAAAGCTCAAGGGAACCGGAGAACCACAATAATGGATGTTTTGTTCGCGCGAAATAACTTGAGGTTTGTGAATATGCCCTAGGGCCACATAATTTGGAACATCTTGAAACATACTTGCCTCTACCCCTGCTTGATTCCCAATTTGTATATCACGCTCACTTTCTGAAAGCTCACTTCCCTGCACATATAAATGTCCCATTAAAACAAACACTTCATCTGAATAATGCTCCTTATAATATTCGTTTACATTAGAAAAATAAGTACGCAATCCGGATTTTATCTGCTCAATTTTAGTTGCATAAGTTTCCCCGGCAACCGATTTTCGTATATCGCGATCTTTTAGAAATGGAATGGCTGCCACAACTAATTTTTCGTTGTTCTTTTCTACGCTTACAAACATATCTTCCATTTGGTCCGTTGCGCCACCAATAACACTTATATCAAATGCTTTTAGCAATTCGGCAGGGGCATTCAATACCGCAGGCGAATCGTGATTCCCCCCTGTAAGAATGATTTTACAATCCAGACTTATAAGTTTCTTCAATAAATCATAATACTGTTTATAAGCAGCTTGGGAAGGATTTGCTTGATCAAAAATATCTCCTGAAACCAATAGTACATCAATATTATCCGTTTTGATATAGTCAATCAGCCATTGAAAAAAGAGGTCGAGATCAGCACTAAGATCATATTTATGGAGTTGTTTTCCGATATGCCAATCGGAAGTATGAAGGATTTTCATGCAATAGATTTATTGTGGATGGTAAATTTATATTTATACGAACAGATACACAAAGATGTTCAGCATATCTGTGGAAATGCAACAATAGAGACGACTCATCTGTACGTCTTTTTTTATAGTCAAATGATAATACCCAAAGATAGGACTTTTTAAAAAGTAGTTTTTGTGGAATACCGTATCATCCTATAGAATTTAGAATAATTAAATCATTTATAACTCAAAACAAAGCATAAAAAAAGCGACTCAAACGAATCGCCTTTTATAAAAACTCTAAAATTATTATTTCTTTAGTGAAGCCATATCAATTACAAATCGATATTTTACATCTCCGTCTACCACGCGTACATAAGCTTCGTTTATATCTTTAATGTTTATCATCTCTATATCTGAAACTATATTGTGTTCCCCACAAAAATCGAGCATCTCCTGGGTTTCTTTAATTCCACCAATCAAAGAACCTGAAATACGCTTTCTACCTCTAATAAGTCCGCCACCGTTAAAAGGGTCTAAGGGTTCTATTGCACCAACGAGTACCATTGTGGCATCATTTTTTAAAAGTGTGATATAGGAATCCATTTTATGACCTACAGGAATTGTGTTTAGGATAAAGTCAAACGAAGCCTTGTGTTTTGCCATTTCCTCTTCATCCGTACTGATAAGCACTTCATGAGCTCCGAGTTTTTTGGCGTCTTCGGCTTTTGATGGAGAGGTGGTAATCATAACTACATGGGCGCCCAGAGCATTTGCAAACTTTACACCCATATGGCCTAAGCCACCGAGACCGATAACACCAACTTTATCTCCTTTTTTAACCTTCCAATGTCTCAAAGGCGACCAAGTTGTAATACCTGCGCACAATAAAGGTGCTGCTCCAGCAGGATCGATGTTTTCAGGAATCCTTAGTATAAACTCTTTGTCAACCACTATTTCCGTAGAATAGCCTCCAAATGTTCTTTGTTCTGGAAGATGTTTATCCTTACTATTATAGGTGAAAGTAGCTCCATTTTCACAGTATTGCTCCAAGTGGTTTTTACATTGTTCACAGTCGTGGCAGGAATCCACCATACAACCCACACCTACTAATTCACCTTCTTTATAGTTTTTTACGTTTTTGCCTACTTCAGTAACGCGACCGATAATTTCGTGACCTGGAACAACAGGATAATTTGATCCTCCCCATTCATTCCGAGCGGTATGGATGTCACTATGACAAACACCGCAATAAGTGATTTCTATTTTTACATCGTCATCTTCAACTTCCCGACGTTGGATATCAAGAGGTTTTAATAGCTCTTTTTCCTTTAAAACGCCAAATGCTTTTGTGGTTATAGTCATGGTACTTATATAGTTTTTGTTACTTGATTCTGATTGAAAATTATATGAAAGCTCTGTAAAGATACTTATGACCTCTACTAGACTAGGTTAATACGTTGTTAATACTTAATATTCCCTTAAAAGATTGATATTAGTGGTTTTCACCCCTTAATGGTTGTCTGCTAATCAATTAAGTGAAGTAAATAATAGTTTATTATTATATAAAACTCGAACCTATTTTCCACATCATATAAAGTTTAGCCAAAAAGCATCTAATGAATTGTGAAAATAGATTTAACATTTCCGCATGTGGTTAACTTTGCGTAATTATTAACTGGCCCCACACTATTAATGGTGCCCAAAAAAAACATTATGAAAAAAATAATACTTTTAAGTACACTCTTATTTATTGGGTTTACTTCAATGACAAATGCACAGATTAAAGAAGGAAACCTTATGTTAGGTAGTGACATTGGTAGCGGATTGGTAAGTAACGCTAGCCGAGGCTTATTTGGTCTTAATTTTGGACTGAATGAAGGCGCTGGCTACAATGTTGGTATTAGTCCAAAAGTTGGTTATTTTATAAAAGATAATTTTATGCTTGGTGCCGTAGTGAACTTAGGTTTTTCAAAATCACCAGAAAGCAGAGGTATTTCTACACAAACTACTTCTTACGGTGTGCAAGCACTTTCTAGATATTATCTAAGACCAGGCGAAGAGGGTGTTAACAATTACCTTCAAAAAGGTAGATTTTTTGTTGAGGCTAATGCAGGTGTTGCTGGAGTAAACGTTAAACACGGACCAACGACCAATGGTTTTGCTTTTGGCGTTGGACCTGGATACTCTTACTTTGTAAGTGATACTGTAGCTTTGGAATCAACTTTAAAGTATAACGGACTTGTTGGTGGTGGTAACACAACTTATCAGAATGCAATAGGTCTGAACTTTGGAGTTCAGGTATTCTTACCTTCTTCAACAGCTAAAGAAAGAATTAAAAATCCAAATAGAGGATAAAAAATATTTGTATTAAAATTATAAAGCTGCTTCGTACGAAGCAGCTTTTTTTTGTTATTTTAGTTGTTATTTATTCTAAAATCATCTTTTATGTTAAATACTTAGCTATTTGAGTTAAACTTTTTTAATTAATAAAGGTATTTTTACTTTATTAATAACTAACAATTAAACAACAAAACAATGGGAGACATTATTTGGATTATAGTAGTTCTACTCGTATTAGGGTGGATATTCGGTTTTTTTCTATTTCCAGCAATAGGTGGTATCATCCACATTTTACTGGTAATAGCGGTTATAATGATCATTTACAAATTACTAACAGGCAGAAAAATGTAATATTTTATGTCTGAAAGGGATGTTTAGAGAGTACCTAATTAGCCAATAGCTCACACTCACACTAGAAGATTTTTTTTATTATATCAAATAATAAAGCTTCTATCGTTGTTATTTGTGTCTAATTAGTATTCTCTATACTTCCTTTTATTTTTAAAGCTATGTTTTCTTTTTTGAAATCAAAGTCTGGACCCTCGCTATAATTACTAGTATCTAGTTTATTGTTCGGGATAATTATCTTGATCCGGAGTTTTAAGTTTGAGAAATCAGTTATTCGCAAGAAGAATTTTTCTAACTAATTTCTATATCGATCAACACCAATGCCTACTGCCGCATTATCTGATCACAAAATACAGAGCACTAAAACCTACTTTCTCTTCTTTTTATTCTTATTGTAGATCTTGTCACCTCGGGTTTTTGGTTTCGAATACTTCTGCTTTATAGTTCGTTTATAAGAACCACCCTGATTCACTTTTTTATTCTTTTCCTTCTTTTCGTGAAATGATGGACCTACTTCTTCAACCTTATTGGGATTGTTTATTTCAAAAACTTGAGGCTTTTCTTCATAAGTTAGTTGTGTGGAAACCTCTACTTCTTCTGGTAGCTCTAATTCTTCAATCTTTAAATCCATCAAGGCTTCGATAGCTTCTTTAGCTTCTTTTTCCTTTTCGGTATAAAGTAAAATTGAAGTTCCCTCCTGCTCTGCTCTTCCGGTTCTACCAATTCGGTGCATATAGTTTTCGGGATAGCGAGGTGAGTCAAAATTAATTACGTGACTAATTTTGTCAAGATCCAATCCACGTGCCATCACATCAGTAGTAACTAGAATACGTGTTTTTTCACTATTGAAATTTTCTATAGAACGAATTCGATAGTTTTGAGTTTTATTTGAATGTATTACAGCTACTTCACTTCCGAAGGAATCATCCAAAAGATCAAAAAGTAAATCCGCACTCTTTTTATTTGGAACGAAAATAAGAACCTTTTTAAAGTCGGTTTTATTCTGAAGCAGATTAAGTAAGAGATTTGCCTTTGTATAAAAGTTTGGAACCGAATAAGCGTACTGAGAAATATTTTCTAAAGGAGTTCCACTAACAGCAACTGATACTGTAACGGGATCTAGAAAGAAATCGTGAATAAAAACATTTACTTCATCCGTCATAGTTGCGGAAAACATTATGTTTTGACGTCTTGTAGGGAGTAATTCCAAAATGTTTGTAAGTTGAAAACGGAAACCGAGATCGAGCATTACATCCACTTCGTCTATCACCATCTTCTTAATAGACTTCAACTGAATGGCTCTACTAATAATTAAATCATAAAGTCTCCCAGGGGTTGCAACAATAATATCTGTTCCTTGAGCCACAGCTGCTTTCTGATTATTGATGTTTGTACCACCATAAACTCCCAAAACTCGAATGGACGAGTATTTGCCAAATTTCTCAATTTCCTCAACAACTTGTAAAACCAATTCTCGCGTTGGAACCAAAACCATTACTCTAGGATGTACTTCTTTTGAAAACTTTAAATCCTGAAGAATGGGAAGCATATATGCGAAGGTCTTTCCTGTTCCGGTTTGGGCAATCCCAACCATATCGGTCCCAGACATAATTACAGAAAATGATTGTGCCTGAATGGGCGTGGGCTTGTCAAAGCCTAGGTCATCAATTGCGTAATGAAGTTGTTTGGAAAGTTTGAGTTCGTTAAATGATTCCATCGGTGTTTCTTTGGTGTAAAAGTAGTGAATTGTTAATTAGCGAATTCAGGATTTTTGAATTCATCTATGCAATGGACTTATAAGAGCAAAATAGAGTAATTTCTATAACTTGAAACCTGAAACCTGAAACTAATCCTCCGGTGGATGACCATGTATTTCTTCAAAAACAGTATCGAAATTATCGCGCAAGTAACTTCTCAATTTCAAGCGATAATCGTCTTTTAACCAAGTGATAAAGTTATGCGTACTTTTACTAATACATTTGGAGTATTTATCAATTCGGTGGTCAATATCATCACCAAGCATTTTTGCTAAACCAAGCGCATCATAAACGTCTTCACTATTTTCAATACAGATTTGGGCATGATGTTCAATAGAACGCTCTAACACCACTTTACTCGATTCACCTCTAAAAGTAGCATCGGTATACGTTGATTTTATGTCGAAATATACTTCTTCACTATTAGCAAATTCTGCGCGAAGTTCCTCGGGCATTTCATATCTAAAATTGCTCTCAAGTTCTTCATCACTCACCAAACGATCCATATAAAAATCCGGTGATGTAAATATAGCTTGCCAATCTAGATCAGCTTCCCAAGGACCAAAACGTTGATAGTTGTTTCCTAAATCGATTACAGAAAAGTGCGATTTGTTGTTCAAAATTCGAGATCCACGACCAATCATCTGAAAGTATAGCGTCAAGGAGCGGGTTGCTCTATTTAGGATTATAGTGTCAATTGTAGGTTCATCAAAACCTGTAGTCAAAATACTTACTGAGGTTAAAATAGCATCCGGCGTTTCCCTAAACCATTTTAAAATCTGCTTTCGTTGCTTCTTGGTAGCAGTATTGTCCAAGTGCATAACAGGTAAATCTTCTGCTTTTAAGTGATAATAAACCTGGATGGAAGTATTAATACCATTATTGAAAATCAAGGTTTTTTTACCTTTGGAATGGTTTAAATAGGCTTGATATAGTTGATCCAACATTCCCACTCCGGAATAAAGATCATCAGAAGATTTTACGGTATAATCACCATTAGAACCAATTTCCAAGGATGTAAGCCCCATATTGTATTGAAAAACATCTACTTCAGCCAAAAATTCGTTGTCAATTAATGACTGAATGCTCTCACCTACGATCAATTCATCATAGTTATCCTTCATAGGAAGGTTTCTATTGGAACTTAAAGGTGTTGCAGTAACTCCGAGGATAAACGACTTCTCAAAAAACTTAAAAAGCTTAGTGAATGAATTGTAATGAGCCTCATCAATAATCACTAATCCGATGTCAGAGATATCGAGTTTGTCATCATTTAAACGGTTGTTCAAAGTTTCAACCATAGCCACAAAACAGCTGTATTTAGCTTGGTCTGAAAGATCGGCAGTACTGTTCACTACCTTATTTATCACTCCAAAACTGGTTAACATTTCTGAAGTTTGCTTGCATAATTCAACGCGGTGCGTCATTACAAGCACTTTTTTATTGTGATGTTTTAAATATTGTCGTACAATTTCAGAGAAGATTACTGTTTTTCCACCACCTGTTGGTAATTGGTAAAGCAAATGATGATCAACTGGTGCAGTTTCGAATTTTTCAAAAATTCTATTAATAGCCCCTTTTTGATAACTATATAGCTCTTTGTCAGTTTTCTTTTCTTGGATTGAATCTTGAATATCGGTCATAAAAATCCTCATTTGTGCAGGTTTGCAAAAATACAGGTTTTTGTAGGCTTTTGACCAAGAATTAAAGGAATATTACTAAAGTATTTTATTCGGGACTATTTAGACTTGGTTTTCAAATAAAGTTGCTCTACTTTTTCACGTGCCCAAGGCGTCTTCCGAAGAAATTTAAGGCTCGATTTTATAGATGGATCCGTGTTAAATGAGTTAATTTTTATTATCCCACCCAATTCATGCCACCCGTAATATTCCACGAGATATTCCATGATATCGGCGAGTTTTACTCCGTGCAAAGGGTTATTTGGTTGTTCTTTATTCGCGTCGTCCATAAAATCTTTTCTCTTCCTTTGTCCTCCAAAGCTTTAGCGAAGGAGGATTCTCTTTATTCTTTCTACTTATTAATTAAAAATTTACCAATCTATAGGTCTATAATCCTTTAGAAATTTACCACTCCAGTGTTTACCAGTATTTATACCATCTATCAACGGATCCATAACTCTGGCGGCTCCATCAACAATATCTAATGGGGGTTGAAAATCGTGTAATTCCATTTTTCGTTTTGCTAATTCTGCAGGATCTTCATCCGTAACCCAACCAGTATCTACAGCATTTATGTAAATCCCATCTTTTGCAAGACTTCCGGCTGCAGTATGCGTCAACATATTTAATGATGCTTTTGCCATATTTGTATGGGGATGACGATCTTCCTTAAAAAATCGATGGAACTTCCCTTCCATCGCCGAAACGTTTATAATATGTTTCTTTCCAGTATTTTCCTTCTTCATGACTTCTCCTAAACGGTTGCAAAGTACAAAAGGGGCAATTGAGTTTACTAACTGAACTTCTATCATTTCAGTAGTTTCAATTTCACCAAGTCTTAAACGCCAGCTATTTGTTTTCCGAAGATCTACTTGCTGTAAATCTGCATCTAGTTTTCCTTCCGGAAATACCTCGCTGGCACTTATGGAATTGTCAAAACTATATGGAATTTGTGAAAGCTTTGCAGAAGCTCTAATTCCTATTCCTGGTTCAGAACCGTGCCATGTGACAGGAAGGTTTTTATTTGGATCTTTTCCTATATCGTCCGAAAGGCTTTTCAATTCCTGCAAACAATACATATGATCCTGAAGCAAATCTTTTACAAATTGTGGGTGTTCCTCAAAAGGCATTTCTTCCCTAGGCATTAAATGCTGATAAAAACCCGCTGGTCTTCGCACTGTTTGCGCTGCGTTATTGATAAGAATATCTAAATTATCATATTTCTGCTCTATATAGTTACAGAAAATTTCTACACTCGGAATATGTCTAAGATCTAAGCCGTGTATTTTCAAACGGTCTGCCCATTGATGGTAGTCTTCCTCTTGACCAAAACGATATGCAGAATCTGCAGGAAATCTTGTAGTTGCCACAACGGTTGCTCCCGCTCTTAATAACATTAAGGTAATGTGATATCCAATCTTTAGTCTTGAGCCTGTCATAACGGCTACTTGCCCTGTTAAATCTGTAGATTGAAAGCGTTTTGCATAGTTAAAGTCACCGCATTCTGTACACATAGTATCGTAAAAATGATGCAGCTTGGTAAACATAGCTTTACACACATAACAATTACGTGGAGACTCCAACTCCTGAGTTTCGGAGCTGGTCAAATCTGCAGCCTCAAGCATTTTGGGTGCTACAAACACAACGTTTTCACGTGCGCTTCGAATTCCGGTTTCCTTGCGAGCAGTTCTATCTCTGGCTGCTTGTTTTCTCTTTTGTGCTTTTTTAGCATCTTTCTTTCTACGCGAAAACTCTTCACGATTAGGACGTGAAAGCTGCCCAGAAGCTTTTATTAAAGCCGTACGTTGCGCTTTTGGAATTTCGAAAATTTGATCAGTATTGTTATTTAAATGTTCGAGAATTGCAATGCACTTAGCAATTTCTTCAGTATACACTTCATTACCGCCTTCAAAATCAATACTTCTTGTCCTAGAATTTCCTAGTTCATCATTCGTGGAGGTTTCCTTTTCATTTGTCTGTTGCGACATAATTAATTTTTCGGCAAATATAGTCACAGTTTCAGTGTATAAAACATTTAAAGTGTAAATAGAAAAACATTAAGTATTTTGGATGTAAAATTGAATTTGACTTCTATTAAACTGATTGAAGATATTATAGCTTGATAGTCTACAATAATCGAACATGTTTTCTTTCGGAATAAAAGATGAATTACTGTTTTTCTCTTAAAATTTTATGAATACTTTTTATTATTGAATGCTTTAATATTAAATATATATTAAAGTCGGCTTATAGTTATTGGAGCAGCTATCAAAAGATGTATCTTCACATAAACTAAAAAAAAACAAGCAACATGAGCAATAAAAAAGGATTACTAGCTATGCTAGGAGTAGCGGCAGCAGGTGGAGCACTTGCATTTTGGAAGTACAAAACTATGACGCCAGAAGAGAAACAAAACTTGAAAGATAAAGCCAACAAAACTGGTAAAAGAATCAAGGAAAAAGCAGGTGAAATGGAAGATACTATTTCAGGAAAGTATGACCAACTTAAAAACACTGCTAAGAGAGGTGCAGATGATCTTAAAGGAGAAGCAAACGATCTTAAACAAGAAGTAAAAGACATTACAAGTTAAAAATAACTTGATAATAGAAATAAAAAAATCCCGTTTTTAACGGGATTTTTTGTGTTTTAAAAGAAGTGAAATTTAGATCTTAGTCACTTTAACAGCGTTCATTCCCCGCTGTCCTTTTTCAAGTTCGAAAGAAACGTTATCGTTTTCGGTTATTTCATCTATGATGACACTAACGTGGGTAAAGTATTTCTCGTTATTTTCGTTATCGATAATAAATCCGAAACCTTTTGAAGAATCATAAAATGAAACCTTTCCTTTTCTTACTGGATCAAACTCTTCGCGATCCCCTTCCTCTTTTGGTGGAATACCAAGAACTATATCCTCAGCTTCAACTTCTGGTTTTAAAGATGGATCTGGCGGAGTATCTGTAAGATTCCCGTTATGATCTACATATACGAAGTCGATTCCAGGAGATTTGTCGGCCTTACGGGCTTCTTTTTTCTTTTGCTTCTCCTCCTTCTTCTTCTGTTTTGCTTTTTCTTTTTCTTTTTTGCTGTACGTCTGTTGCGATTTTGCCATTGTGATTTTTGAATAAAAAAAAGCCATCGGCTATGGGCAGATGACTTTTTTCTTAGTTATATGTTACTAATTGTTTTATTGTTTTACCTTACTGGGGTTTAAATGTTCAATTGCCCTGAAGCCACAAAGATACGGTAAATTAAATGTCTATCCTCATAAAAAGGAGTTAAATGAATGAGAGAACGCTTCCCTCCTATTTATTGGTCCGTATTTATGTGAAAATTTACTTGAAATCTTTGAATATTATTGATATTTTGAAATGAATTACTCCTTATCCTTTATAAATTTTAAGGCTGCGGAATTCATACAATATCTTAAACCTGTTGGTTCTGGTCCATCATTAAAAACGTGACCTAAATGTAGCCCTGTAGATTTTTCAACTATTTCGTCACGAGTCATTCCAAGACTGTTGTCTTTAACCCAAAGTACAGCATCTTCATTTATTGGTTGTGTAAAGGATGGCCACCCAGTTCCAGATTCAAACTTATCTTCTGAACGAAATAGTGGTTCTCCAGTTGCAGCACTCACATAAACGCCCTTTTCATGATTACCATTGTACTCGTTATCAAAAGGAGTTTCAGTTCCTTTCTCAATCATAACATCATATTGATCAGCATTGAGAATTTTTTTCCATTCCGCATCTGATTTCGCTTCGGGAAATTTACTGCTCATTGCTGTTTTTTGAGATAAACTCGTTGGGTTCTCAGAATCTTTATTCGTGTTGTTTTGACAAGAGACTTGGGAAAGACTAACCAATAACCCGTATGTAAGTGCAAGTGTTTTTAATAAATAGGTTTGCATAGATTTAGTTTTTATGAGTTCTTATATCATATACGCAGATTAAGGGCGGTTGGTTTGCCAAGATTTTCCTAAAGAATTAAAAAGCCTTGAGTTTTCTCTTATGCAGATTTCAATTTATCTGCATGCATTTGTCTTAGTCTCGCCAACTTTGGGGAAATTACAGCTGTACAATATCTTGCTGAAGGATTATTGGCGTAATAAGCCTGGTGATCTCCGTCTGCTGGATAAAATTTTTCCAAAGGACTTATTTCAGTAACGATGGGGTTTTCATAATACGGTGTCATCGCTTTTAAAACTGCTTCAGCAATTTGCTTTTGTGTTTCATCGTGATAGAAGATAACAGAGCGATATTGCGTTCCTCTGTCTGCTCCTTGTCTGTTTAAGGTTGTAGGGTCGTGACTGGTCATAAAAATGACCACTAAATCTTCAAAAGAAACTACTGCGGGGTCAAATGATACTTGAATTACTTCAGCGTGTCCAGTTAGACCACTGCAAATCTCACGATAAGTAGGTATTCCGGGTACAGTTCCACCAGAATATCCAGAAACTATTTTTTCAACTCCCTTGACTTGGTCAAAAACGGCATCGGTACACCAAAAGCAGCCTCCACCAACGGTCATCTGCTCTAAATTTTTATTTTCCATTTCTTTCTTTGAATTTTATATACCAAAGATAAGCACTGGCTAGACATACCTTTATAAAGTCTTGTTAAAGATAGATTGAGTTTATTAAGGTTTTAATAAATGATTTTTGTGAAGTTGACAACCAAGATATAAACAAGTTAGAAAGGATAACCAATCCCAAAGTTGAAGACGGTTTCATTTACATCAAAATTATAGCTTTTTGCGTTGGCAGGGTCGTGAAATGGTGCTGCAAAGTCAAAACGAAGTACAAAGCCTTGAACATCTACACGGATTCCTACTCCTGCTCCCATTCCTAATTCATTTATAAAATTGGAAGTAAATTTATCTTTTCCGTCGAATGCTTCATTTGGTTTAGAGTTCCAAATATTTCCGGCATCTACGAAAACAGCGCCTTTAAAGAATGAAAAAATAGGAAAGCGATATTCAATATTTGCCTCCAAACGAATATTTCCTGTTAAGTCGAAGTAATTACTTTGCGGATTTTCTTCATCGCTATAAGTACCTGGTCCCAGAGAACGTATTCTAAATGCTCTCACACTATATGGCCCTCCAGAATAATACTGTTTCACGAAAGGCATAATCTTTGAATTTCCGTATGGATGTCCATAACCTCCAAAAAGTCGAGTGGCAATAACCTGCTCTTTTCCAAAATTGAAATGATATCTAAAATCTACATCGGCTTTTGCGTATTGTGCGTATTCTAAGCCTAGAAATTCCTTTCTTCCGGTACCATTATCCTTTCCAAAAAGACTTATACTATTACCAGCGACATCTAAGGTTGCGTTGAGATAAACCTGATGTTTTTTTGCTACATCAATCATCCCGTTATAAGTATAGGAATAATTTAAACCTGAAATAAACTGTTGCTCAAAACTGCGCTTTAAATAAGGGTTTTGCTGCAGAATGGAATCAAACTCCTTTGTGGTATTCGAGAGTTTTGTATAATTTATTGAAATAGGAATTATCTCGTGAGTAACATACCTATTAGCCTGCCAGATGTATCCAAATTGCGCTGTAGCAGATAGCAATGCATACAGTTTTGTTCTAGCCAAATAATCAAGGCTTAAGCTAGTTTTTGTTTTTGGAACCGAATATTTAAAAAAGTCACTATTTACTTTTATTGGAAATATAACACGTGGAAAAATGAGCTCATTTTTAAGACCAACTTCAACACTAGTTTTTCCGCTGTTTCCTCCTCCACCAGCTTGTAATTCATACCCAACTTTTGCGGTGGTATTTAAAGTTTCTCCTCCTTTAAATAAATTGCGATTACTATACGTAAGAGCAAGTCCCGGACCAGCAAAATTATTTGATTTTGAAACCGCCTGTAGTTCCGCTCTTAAAGCACGTCTGTTTAGGGGTGAAAGAAATATATTAGCCTCTAAGAATCCCAGACTATCTGAAAGTAACGAATCTTTTTCAGTGTATTGGATGTTCACAAATTTATAAGCACCAATGGTAGAAAGCCTCCGGGCTGTATTTTTTGAGGTTTTAGGATTATAGAGCTGTCCTTCTTCCAAAGTAATAAATGGATCCAAATATTTTGGTTTAAAGAAGTCTTCACTATTTATATAGTTTTTCTCCTTAAAACGTGCTACATCATTTACCGTTGAATCTTGAACATCATAATTTGCGTATACATTTACCTTCGTAATTTTATAAGGAACAATGGATTTTTTAGGTACCTCATTCTTTAACTTTAGGAAAAGATCAAATCGTTTTTTATCGTATTGATTGGTGTCTGCTTCAAATATGAGAAAGCCTGGATTGAAGTTGTAATATCCTTTTTTCTTTAAATCACTGTCTATTCGCTCTCTTTCCATTTTCATATTGGAAAGATCGAATCGCATTCCTTTAGAAAGTTTAGTTTCCGCCACGCTCTTCTGGATTTCAGAATAAACCGGAGAAGATAAGCTGTCTAATTTATAGCTTGCGATGGTGTAAGGGGAATCAGCTTTAACCGTGTATTCTATGGAAGCTTCCTTTTTATCTTCGTCTTCCTCAAATTCTGAAGTAACCTCACTGTAGAAAAAGCCTCTATTTTCCATTCTATTTATCAATATGTCGTCAACATCATAGGGTTTTACGTCACTTTGATAAACAGGATCCTCACCCATCTTTTTATAGAGAAACCTATTGATAAATCCAGGGTGTTCTTTCTGCATTTTATAGTAGTAATAGAGCCCGAGACGCATTCCTAATATTTTCTTATTAGGTTTTGGACGTAAGGCTTCTTCCAAGACGGATTTTAACTGTCCCTCATTCTTTATTAGCGAATCGGATTTTATTTCAACAGTGGCGCCAGTATAAAGACGTTCGCCATCAGGAATAAATTTTTTCACACTACAAGACTGCAGTACGAATATAATCGCAGTAAAAACAATCCCTATTTTAAATGTAAATTTCACTTGATTCTTGTTGCTTAATTGTATTTTCAAAAGATATAAATCAATTCTATAATTCGGTTTAAAATCAATGATTAATTTTCCTCTTCTTTCTTAAACTCAATGGTCTCATCTTTCTTAACCTTTTCCATTTTTTCACGCTCTTTCTCTGCTTTTTCTTCTTCTTTTTGTTTCTTCAATTTCTCTTCGGAAGCTTTTCGAATTTCTTTTTCTGCTTTGGTTTCGCCACGTAGAATAGCTTGCCACAACTCGTCAAATTTGTTGAATTCCTGTGTGAATATCAAGGCAATCCCACTGACAATTGTCTGCCCATCAATAACGTTTTCAAACTCATTTCTTCTAAATCCTTTTAAACGGTAACGACCATTTTCCGTAAGAAGATATTCTAAACTTACATTTCCAATTAGTGGCGCTGGTTCATTGTTAGAACTACTACCTTGTAAATCAACTTCACTACCAACACGAACAATCAATCTGTCATTAAATAGCTTCTTTTGTGCTGCAATATCGAGTTGGGTACGCTCTTCTGGCGTCTCTCCTTGATAATCTGTATAGCTATCTAGACCAAAGTCCAATTCGACGCCAGAATTTCCTAAGAGCTTGTCAGAAAAAGTGTTCAACTGGTCTGAAAGCGCATCGTTTAAGTTATCTCTAGCTACAGTTGCAAATCCACCGCCACTTCCGTCACTACCTGGTTCTGGATAAAAACGATTTAATACCAACAATGAGAAAACCTGACGATTCAGTTCACCTTCTTGTTGATTAACTTGTTGTAGTCTACCGTATACTTGTCCGCCAATAGCACCTTGTTCGTCTTTAGGCATATCGAGATCAAAAGAGATTTCTGGCTTGGTAAGTTCACCATCTATATTTAAGTACACATAAAATGGTAGGACCTGTCTGTATTTATTCTTTGCTGAAGGATCTGAACCTGAACTAACAGGTGCCATTAATGCTGAGGCTGAAGCTTCAACTTCATACATTGCCTTAACATCTAATGTTGCATCAAAAGGATCTCCAGACCAACTTACTCTACTGCCCTCTGCCAATTCAAAACGACGATTTACAAGGTTGTAAAGGTTCATTTCGTAATGTCCACCAGCAATATCATAAACACCACTCAAATTCATTCGACCATTCGGATTTAAGGTAAAATCAAATTCACCATCTCCAAAAACCTCAAAATTATCTCCGGTTTCTTTATCTATAATCATGGTGACTTTTGCCTTCTTTCCTATTTTTAGAAAGGCCTTAACATCAATCCCAGATACAGTGGCAGTCTTTTCTTTGGTTTGCGTTAAAATAGCATTTGGATTTTCACGGTTTACAAAAATCACGACCCCTCCTCTTTCCTCAATTGCAACAGAGGATGAAGGCAAAACATAAGTTAAATCGGTATCGTCATTTACAGTTATTTTTGCATCTAGTTTTGGAATCTGAAGGTCACCAGTCAATTTTGCGTCAGCATCAAAAGAAGCTTTTCCGTAGAGAAAGTCATTGTCTTCTTTAGTTGCATTAAGCACCTGAAAATCATTAGCATTCACCTTTATATCAAAAGTAGGATTTACAAAACTCTCTGTCCCTACTTTCCCGGTCAAAACCAGTTTGTTTCGGTTTTCATCACGCACTGTGAAGTTGTCCATATACAAACCTTTATTATCAATCTTTAAGGTTTCGTTTGCTAATTCAAACGGGGCATTTAATTTTGTAATCGTAAACTTTGCATCGTTAAAATGGAAATTCCCTTCGTATTTAGGTTTTGTAGGACTGCCGGTAACATTGAACTTTCCAGAAAAACTTCCATCAGCATCTTTTACTTCACCCATTGAAAATCCTTCCAGCGCACGCATTTTGAATTCATTTATATTCAAATCTAAGTTGAGTTTTGCGTCTCTTTCTGTAGCTACATAATCTCCGGTTAAATCTAGATCTACTTCCCCTTCTTTTACCGCCATATTGAAGTCATAACTATTGCCTCCCAAAGATTTTGCATCAACAGTAAGTGTTCCCAAATCTACATCCAGGAGATTGAGTTGTTTCACAGAGAGATCTGCCAAAAGTCCCAAATTACCAAAAGGTTCTACCACCACTAGATTTCCATTCAAATTACCTTTTGCCAGTTCTTCTTCTGGGTTTAAATAATTTAGAATTTCACTTAGTTTGAAATTTTCGAATTCAACAGCAAAATGATTTTTTGAGACATCAGCTAGCTTATCGGTAATTTCCACAGATTCCTCATTTCTCGTAAACCTAAAATTATTGAAGACCAGATTATGTTTGGAGATAAGCACCTCATTATCCTCTGGTGTTACCCAGTCATTTCTATCTAAAATTAGATCTTCTGGAATTACATGAAAACGAAGTTCTTCAGCAGTTCCGGTTATTTGTGACTGAATATTAATTAAGGTTGTGTCTTTGTAAACCGAATGGAAGTTTAAGCTCAACTCCCCTTCTTTTTGATTTCCGGTGATTTCTGTTTTCGGAATATGTAAAGGACCTCCTTTTAAATTATTAAAGCCTAAATCGAATACAAACTTTTCCTTATCGGTATCCATCGTAAAAGCCAAGCTGTCAAGTTCATTCCCACCATAATTTATATGAGGTGCACGAATATCTGCATTGAGTTTTCGTGCTGCTTCATCAAAATCCACAGCAATTTTAACCGTATCAAGCTTTTTTACATTAACTAAAAACACTTCATTTAAAACTGGAGCCTCAACAATTTTTCCTTTAACAAATAGTTTTACCGGACGTTTAATTGTATCCGACAATTTTATTTTTTTAGAGAAATAGCTTCCAATATGATGCTGAATAGCGGTTGCAAAAGTTCCTGGATCCGTATTACTTTCCAAACTCAGGTTGATCATTTTATTATCTACCCAAATAGAAGTAGTATCACTTCTAACATGAGCTGTAGCTAAAACATCACCCAATAAATAGGTTTTATCATCGTATACCACCACCCCATCACCAATGGTTGAAATAACATCGAAGCCATCTTTACCAGCTTCAAAATCGGCATCTAGTTTTAGGGCTGTACGTATATCACGATCCATCAATCCCACAGCTTGGAGATTGGCTCCAACAATATCTAAATGTGCGCTGGCTCTAGTCCAAACAGAATCTAAAACCACATCTACATACAGGTCTAGATTTAGGTTTTCATCTTTGTATTTTGAAACAATATCTCCCTTTCCATCTTTAATTTTTCCATTAATAGCCAAATCCTTAATAGCATAACCGTCAAACTGGAAACTGGAAATATTAGCATCTAAAACCGCATCGAGACTGTTTATGTCGCTACCGGAACCATTCGTTTTTATGCTTAGACTTAATGCGCCTAACTGGTCATTTTTAAGGAGTTCGTTTAGTTTGTATTCCTTTATTTCAAGATCAGCATCAAAAGCTATTTGTGAATCATTTTTAAAATGTCCATCAACAATTGCAATTCCTTGTGAAGTTGTTAATTCAGCTTTTGCATAAACATCTTCCAAATTACCTTTCGCATTACCCTTGAGAGCAACATCTTCTGGTAAGCTGACTCCTAGATCTTCTTCACTAACAAATTTTATGAGATCACTACGTTTGGTCTGAGCTGAGAAACTTGGAATATCGAATTTTAAATTATCAGGATCGGTTGCATTCTGAATAAATCCGTTGGCAAAAATGTGTGTAGTATTTCCCCATCGTACATTTAAATCAGGAATTTTTATTGCTGAAAGATACCCCGAAGCATTGATATTTCCGGTGAGGTATTTTTCGCTAAGAGCACTTAGATATTCATTCTTTTTGAGGTCTGGCTGAAACTTGAACACATCTTTTAAGTCGGCTTGAAAGGAAGGTATATTCAAAGCGATTTTGGATTTGTCCGGAGCTTCAATTAAATCCGCAAGCGTAGGATAATCTAAACGGACTTTTCCTTTAAGTTTATTATTATTGAGTGCGAGTTTTAAATTATCTACCTTCAAAATTTGGTCAGTTGCATCAAGGTTTAAGGCCAATTCTTTCAGATTTAGACCAGAACCTTCTTTAAAAGTCAATGCGTCTAATTTCAATCCAGCCTTTTTATCCTTTAAAAATATATTATTCGCTTTTAGTTTAAGATCCCGAAGAACAATAGCATTGGCATTAAATTCGTTTTGCTTCACTTTGGCTTTGCCAACAAAGTAGCTCACGTTATTACCTTCAAGGTCGATGTCCGCAACGGCGATCTTGAAATCAGGCCACTCAAATTTTTTGATATCTTGTTTTACATCATCTTTTACCTTTTCCGCTTTTTGACTTATGGCATTCGTTTCAGTTTCGGTATTTATTTTTATAATCGAATTTTTCAACCTAAAATCTCCTACTGAAATATCATTATTAGCTAAATCTGCTTTTTCAAGTTCTAAATAGAAATCTGAAATTTCTAAATCTGCAGCAATTCTATCGCCGTAAGATTGGTAATCGACAAATACGTTTTTAAGATCGATTTTATCCAATTCCAAAAATGGTAATGGGGTTTCTTCAGAAGGCGTTGGTGGAACGGGAGATTGAATATATTTAATACGAGCATTGGAAATAGAAGCTTCCGAAGCACGAAAATCCATGTTTTCTAAATCAGTTTTCTTCATTTGAAGTGCTAGTGTTCCAATTTTAAACTGACTGTCAATCCCTAATACAGCATCATCAAATACGATATCAAAATCCTTAAAGTTGATATCACCTAACATTATATTCATTGGTGAAGAAGTAGTATCTGTTTCAACCGTGGTAGTATCTGGGGTTACAAAGGCATCAATAAGAAATTGAAAGTTATAACCCGCAACGGAATCTTTCCGAATAACATTAGCGCGCAGACCTTCCCAATCGAGATTATTAATCCCAATTCCATTACCACGGATTATTGGAAGTAAAGGTATATCTGCCTCCAAGGATTTGGAATAAATTAGCGTATCGCCTTTTTTGTCATCCAAATACAAACCTTTGAGCATTATATTTCCGTCAAAAGTGATAAAGAGTTTTTCTATTTCAACTTTAGTGTCAGTTTTCCCAGAAACATATTTTACGGCACGCTGAACTATAACATCCTGTCCCCAAGGACTTCTGATGAATAGCACAAGCAAAACAAACAAGATTATAAGAACTGCGATAATCCTCGCAATGATTCTTAAAAACCTGTATTTTCTCGGTTTATTTTTCTTTTTTTCTTCTTTTTCCAAAGCAGTTTTTGGTAGCGTTCAAAAGTATGAAAATTCTACAAGAGAAAACTGGAAAATCTTCTGTATTAGAGAGTATACACCTGAACTCATGTTAAATTTTAACTCAAATCTAAAACTGTATTCTATCTTTTCGAGAGATAAAATGTATTAATCTATTATAAATATGCATTAAGATTGAACAACACCTTATTTCTTATCATACATCAATGTAGAAAATGTTTATGAGGTTTACTTTTGTTCTAGAATTAATTAATAGTTAAAAAACATAATCATGGATAACAAGACAAAAACAATTTGGAACATAGACGGAGCACATTCTGAAATAAATTTTAAAGTTAAACATATGATGATTTCTACCGTGACAGGTGCTTTTGAAAAGTTTGAAGGAAAGGTGGAAACCAGCAATGATGATTTTAAAGACGCACAGTTCTCTTTTTCTGCTGATATTGATTCAGTGAACACAAAAAGTGAGGAACGCGACAATCATTTAAAATCAGCAGATTTTTTTGATGCGGAAAATCATCCAAAACTTACATTCATTTCAAAATCTTTTGATGGTGCCGAAATGCTTGGCGATTTAACTATTAAAGGTATAACAAAAGAAGTAACACTCTCAGCAGAATATAATGGCAACGCAGTTGACCCTTTCGGGCAGACAAAGGCCGGTTTTGAACTTGAAGGTCAAATAAGCCGGAAAGATTTCGACTTGACTTGGAACACCGTAACGGAAGCGGGAAGCGTTGTTGTTAGTGACAAAGTAAAACTGATAGCATCGCTTCAATTTATTAAACAAAAAGGAGTATAATTTTTAAACTAAACACAATGAGCACACGAAAAACAGAACGAATAGTAACTCCACCAGCCCCACATATGGTCGGTGATGGGTTTAGGGTTCATAATTATATTCCTTCTGGATTGGGAGTTGGTTTTGAAAGAATGAATCCTTTTATATTAATGGATTACAACAGTAAGTTTTACTTCCCTCCCACTAATGAGCCACGTGGTGTCGGAGTTCACCCACATCGCGGATTTGAAACTGTAACCATTGCCTACAAAGGAAAAGTTGCACATCATGACAGTGCCGGAAATAGCGGTGTTATTGAGGAAGGCGATGTGCAATGGATGACGGCCGCGTCTGGAATACTTCACAAAGAATATCACGAAGAGAATTTCAGTAAAAAAGGAGGCGATTTCCAAATGGTACAGCTTTGGGTAAACCTTCCTGCCAAGCACAAAATGAGTTCACCAAAATATCAAGGAATTGTAAACAGCGAATTAAAAAAGTTTGAACTTCCTGATAATTCTGGTATAGTTGAAGTAATTGCAGGCGAATACAACGGTGAGAAAGGAAGTGCTTCAACATTTACTCCGGTTCATCTTCTCAATGCAAAATTGAACAAGAGTGGAAAAGCAAGTTTTAGTTTTCCCGAAAATTACAATACTGCCGTTTTAGTTATTGAAGGAAATATAAAAGTGAATGATTCCGAAGAAATAAAAACTGACAGTTTGGGATTGCTTTCAAATAAAGGTGAAACTTTTAGTATTGAAGCTACTGAAGATTCAGTAGTGTTAATTTTAAGCGGAGAACCAATTAATGAGCCGATTGCTGCTCAGGGACCTTTTGTTATGAACACTCGAGAGGAACTTATTCAAGCTATGTCTGACTTCAATATGGGGAAGTTTGGACATCTAGAATGATAAAATACCGTAAGTAATTAACTCCTTTTGAAATCTTTATTAGCCAATTCTTTCCGAACGCGACTTAAACTTTCAGGAGTTATTCCCAGATAAGAAGCGATCATCCATTGTGGAACGCGAAGTAGTAAATCTGGATAAAGTTTTATAAAACTTAGATAACGGGTTTCTGCTGAAGCACCCAGCAACAGATTGATTCGCTTCTGCATTTGGCGAATGTGGTTGTGCAATAGTTTATCGTTGAATTGACTGAATGCAGGACTAATTTCATTTGCTTGACAGAAAAAATCCTCATTGATTAACACTACTTCGGTATCTTCAATTGCTTCAATAAAACTCTCAGAAGGATCGTTAAAATAAACACTGCTCCTATCTACGATAAACCAATTTTCCGGTGCGAATTGGATAATATGCTCCTTGCCATCATCAGATAGCATATATGATCGTAGCAAGCCCTTTT
Source organism: Aequorivita sp. (assembly GCA_052105975.1). Lineage (GTDB taxonomy): Bacteria > Bacteroidota > Bacteroidia > Flavobacteriales > Flavobacteriaceae > Aequorivita. The sequence continues at coordinate 81,890 of JBQEAY010000004.1, forward strand.
CTACAAAAAAAGAATGCTTGCACAGCGCACCTTTTCTTAAAAGAATAGATCCTTTTTTGAATTCTTTTTTTTGAAGACTATTGTAGAGCTTCTTCGCATCTTCCTCAGAAATGCCAGCAGCCTGCGCGATGTATGCGTTAAAACTAAGCTCGTTCATATATAGATGTTTCAGCTTTTAGAATATCTAATTCTTATATACAATATTACCGATTCCTAAATCAATAATATCATTTCAGTACTAATCAAAAGAACAATTAAAAATGGTATTTTTATCAGAAATTAGAGATATAGATAAAACTACAAAATGAAAACTCTTGAGAAAGTAAATCCATCCAAAATAGAGCCATTACTCCAAAAAAGTAATATCAGGCCCACGGCTATGCGTATTCTTGTCTATAAGTTTCTTTTAGAAAACGAAGCAGCTAAAGGACTTACGGATATTGAAAATCATTTTGCAAAATCTGATAGAACTACACTTTACAGAACAATAAAAACTTTTGAAGAAAAGGGAATTGTTCACCAAATAGATGATGGTACGGGCACTACAAAATATGCCTTATGCGAAGAAGGCTGTAACTGCGAAATGGAAACGGATTTACACCTTCACTTCCACTGTAATGTTTGCGACGAAACAATTTGCCTTACAGATCACAAAATTCCACAAATCAATCTTCCCAGCGGATTTACTGCAGAAAATGCAAACCTTGTAATAAAAGGGGTTTGCGATAAATGCCAAAGTTAATGCACTTCTGTTGCACTTACTGTTTAATTACCTTGCAACTTCAATACAAACCCTATGGAATGGACATTTGAAAACTTTAAAGCAGATCTCGATAATTTAACTCCAGAAGTTAGAAAAATAGCCTTGCAAATGGCTCATAAACTTATGGAGAAGGGAGGGATTTCTGAAGATGAGGCTATCAAGAAAGGAATTAAAAGAGCCGAAGAATGGTTTTTAGATTCTGAAGGGTAATTAAAGAATAGCAATGATAAATGAAAAGATAAATCTTAGCGAACTAAACGCTGAGGAAGGTTGTTGTGGTAATAATGATACTAACAACCACGAACACAGCACCAACAAATTCAAAATATATCTTCCAGCAATTATAAGCTTTGTAATGCTTATATCTGGAATCGCTATGGATTATTTTGAGCCAGCTTTCTTTAAAGACTGGATTCGATTGGCTTGGTTTATAATCGCTTACATTCCAGTAGGCCTTCCGGTAATGAAACAGGGTTGGGACAGTATTATAAAAGGTGATTTTTTTACCGAGTTTTTCTTGATGACAATCGCTACTATCGGTGCCTTTGCTATTGGGCATTACGAAGAAGGTGTTGCCGTTATGCTTTTTTATGCAGTAGGAGAATTGTTCCAACATTCAGCAGTTGAAAAAGCAAGAGGAAATATTAAGGCGTTATTAGATGTTCGACCGAATGTAGCCTTGGTGTATCGTAACAATAATTACGTTTCGGAGAATCCTGAAAATGTTGCAATTGGTGAAAAAATACAGGTACGTGTAGGGGAGAAAATTCCCTTGGATGGAGAACTGCTTTCAGATAAAGCTTCTCTAAACACAGCAGCCTTAACTGGTGAGAGCAAACCCGATACAATACATAAAGGTGACAATGTATATGCAGGAAGTATTAACCTTGAAGGAGTTATTGAGATTGAGTCAACTAAAGTGTTTAATGATAGTTCGATAGCAAGAATATTGCACCTAGTTCAAAATGCTACTTCTCGCAAGTCTAAGACAGAGCTTTTTATTCGAAAATTCGCAAGAGTTTATACGCCAATAGTGGTTTTCTTAGCTATTGGAGTAACCCTTCTACCCTACTTTTTTGTTGAAAATTATGTGTTTCAAGACTGGCTGTATAGAGCTTTGATTTTTCTTGTTATTTCCTGTCCCTGCGCATTGGTAATCTCTATTCCCCTAGGATATTTCGGTGGACTTGGAGCTGCTTCTAGAAATGGAATTCTCTTTAAAGGAGCTTCTTTTCTCGATACCATTACCAAAATAAATACGGTTGTAATGGACAAGACTGGAACAGTTACTAAAGGTGTTTTCAAAATTAAGGAGGTCAAAACCTATGATGTTTCAGAAGAAGAAATGATGCAATACCTTTTAGCAATGGAAGCGCAATCTACGCATCCTATTGCACGAGCCATCATGGAATATCAAGATAATAATGGTCTATACCAAGCTTCTGAAGTTACCGAAATAGCTGGAAAAGGTTTAAAAGGAACTGTAAATGCCAAGACTGTGTATGTAGGAAATAAGTCATTAATGACTTACAATAATATTGAGGTTCCTACCGAAACTGAAACCGTAGTAGAATCTATAGTGATGGTGGCAATAGATGGGGAATTTGCCGGCTTTGTAGTAATTGCAGATCAATTGAAAGAAGACACTCATCAAGCAGTTGCAGAACTGCGGAAAGCTGGGATTTCAAACATTATTATGCTTTCTGGCGACAAAGCTTCAATCACTGAAAAAATTGGTTCTGAATTGAAGCTTAACCAAGCCATTGGCGGATTGTTGCCAGAAGATAAACTAAATAAGGTTGAAGCATTAAAGAGAATTCCTGGAACTAAGGTGGCGTTTGTAGGTGATGGAATAAACGATGCTCCAGTAATTGCTGCCAGCGACGTAGGAATTGCCATGGGAGGCTTGGGAAGTGATGTTGCAATTGAAACTGCCGATGTAATAATACAGACTGATCACCCTTCAAAAATTGCACGTGCTATAAAAATAGGACGCTCTACACGAAGAATCGTATGGCAAAATATTTTTCTAGCTTTTGGAGTTAAATTGATTGTGTTAATCCTCGGTGCGGGTGGAATTGCAACAATGTGGGAAGCTGTTTTCGCAGATGTTGGTGTGGCTTTTTTAGCAATTCTAAATGCAATTAGACTACAGCGGATGCAATGGTCTTAAAGTTTATTTTGAATAGTATTTCGACAAAAGAATCGTTACTATACTCTTTCGGTAAAGATGTTTTAGAGAAGGTCATTCCGTCTTGACAAAAGCATTAAATTTGCACTTGATAAGAATGCATACCTATATTATTTCCGTATTCTTTTGAAAATCAAATGAAAATATAATGTTTAGGCATCAGGGCAAAAGCAGAACCTTAAAACACAATCTGCAAATTGCCACGGTTTTATCTTTTGTAGCGGGAATTGTAAATGTTACGGGGTTTTTAGCAATTCAACAACTTACCACAAACGTAACTGGTCATTTTGCCCAGTTTATGTTCGATGTTGAGAAATTTGAATTCTGGAAGGGAACTGTATATTTAGTATATATCTTTTCATTTCTTTTTGGTTCATTTTCCTCCAGTTTTCTCATTGAAAAATTTAAGGAAAATAGAAAGCTGAATGTCTTTGCTATACCAACAATAGTGGAATCAATTATTTTAATTAGTGCTGCAATTATAGCACAGATTACCGAAATGCAATACCCCAATACTTTGGCCTGTATGTTGCTTTTTGCTATGGGTATGCAAAACTCTTTTGTCACTAAAATCTCGAATGAAATAGTAAGAACCACTCACTTAACTGGGCTTTTTACTGATTTGGGTATAGAGCTTTCCCATTTGTTTTTTCCTAATTCTTATCCAGATAGAAAAAAGAATAAAGCCAAGATAAAATTGAGAGGATTTATTATTTCCTTTTTCTTTCTTGGTGGAATGGCCGGAGGATTCTGTTATTCTACCTTGGGATTAAAAATAAACACTTTAATTTTAGGAGCTATCGTTTTAATGATGAGTCTATTTTATGATGATCTTAGATTCAGCTTAATCAAAACTAAAAGGAAATATAAACAGAGAAGAGTAGATAAAATTAGTTAGTAAGCTTATGCTAATTAGGACTTGGGATACTCTACGTTCTTCTAATATCAATCAATGACTTTGCGGTTAATTACCATTGTTTAAAATCCTGGATTTTGTAATTTCTTGGATGTGGCTGTTCAGTAAAATATGAACATGATTAAAAAAAATAAAGAAATTTCTTTCTTAGTTTATCTATTCATCGTAATATTGCAATGTAACAATTGAGAGAAAATGGGATTAGCAAAAACAGAGATATTTAACGATAAACAAAACGAAATTTCCCGATTTGCAAAGGTATTTGGTCACCCGGCCAGAGTGGCAATTTTACAACATCTATTTAAAATTGATGTTTGTGTTTGTGGAGATTTAGTTAACGAAATTGGACTCGCTCAGCCGACTATTTCACAACATCTAAAAGAGTTGAAGCAATTGGGGTTAATAAAAGGAAATATTACTGGAACAAGCGTTTGCTACTGTATTCACAAAGAGAATTGGACCAAAATGAAAGAGGTAATGTTTCAGTTTTTAGACCAAGATATTTCAGATGAAAATTGTTGCTAAAAAATAAAATCACTTTTTAATATACTTAATAATCAAAAGTCATGAATAAAGAACAAGAGTTAAAAGACATCGTAAAGGAACGTTATGCAAAAATTGCCGAACAAGGAAAAGCTGAAAATGCTTCTTCGTGTTGTGGTGCAACTACACCTTCAAATAAAGTGTACAATATAATGATGGATGATTATTCTGAAACAGAAGGTTATAACGAAGAGGCAGATTTAGGATTAGGGTGCGGCCTACCTACTCAATTCGCAAAAATAGAGAAAGGCGATACCGTTATTGATCTTGGTTCAGGTGCAGGAAACGATTGCTTTGTTGCACGCCACGAAACAGGAGTTGAAGGAAAAGTAATAGGGATTGACTTTACTCCTATTATGATTGAAAAAGCAAGAATAAACGCAGAAAAACTAGGCTATAATAACGTAGAGTTTAGAGAAGGAGATATCGACGCAATGCCAATAAGTAATGACGTAGCTGATGTAATCGTGAGTAATTGCGTTCTGAATCTAGTTCCTAACAAACAAAAAGTGATAAGCGAAATTTATCGTGTACTTAAACCCGGAGGACATTTTAGTATTTCCGATATTGTCTTGGTAGGAAACCTTCCTGATGCGCTAAAAGAGGATGCCGAAATGTATGCAGGTTGTGTTGCTGGAGCAATTCAGAAACCAGAATACTTAAGCCTTATTGAAGAAGTTGGATTTAAAGGAGTGAAAATTCAAAAGGAAAAACCAATAACCATTCCTGAAGATATTCTTGTAAAATATTTATCAGAAGAGGAAGCCAATGCTTTCAACAATGGAGGTACAGGAATATTTAGTATCACCGTTTACGCGGAAAAACCTGGAGAAAAACAAGATAAGCCAAAGCAAAACCTAGCAGATATTAGTTCAGAATCTTGCTGTGAACCAAAAAGTGGATGTTGTTAAAGAATTAGGCTTTTTCCTCCCGCTCGTGCTCTTCTAAATCTTTACGAAGGTCTAGTTTTCGCAAGCGGGGGAAAAATGCTCCAGTCCCTATTACTGTGAGGATCGTCATTCCACCACCAAAAACAACAGCGGTGACCGTACCCATCAATTTAGCTGTAAGTCCGCTTTCAAAGGCTCCGAGTTCATTAGAAGACCCAACGAACATAGAGTTTACGGAAGCAACGCGACCACGCATATGATCTGGGGTACGTAGTTGTAAAATTGTCTGGCGAATAATTACCGAAATACCATCTGTAACTCCACTTAAGAAAAGTGCAATTACCGAAACCCAGAACCAGGTTGAAACCCCGAAGACAATAATACAAATTCCGAAGCCAAAGATGGCTGTCAACAATTTGTATCCAGCATTTTTATTTAACGGAAAATATGCAGAAGTAAACATAATAATAAGTGCACCTACAGCCGGAGCTGCTCGTAAGATTCCAAAACCTTCTGGCCCTACTTTAAGAATATCTTGTGCATAAATAGGAAGCAAAGCCACTGCCCCACCAAAAAGTACGGCAAACATATCTAAGGTAAGCGCTCCTAAAATTACCTTTGTATTTTTAACGAATTTAATTCCTTCTTTAAGGCTCTGCATAATCGGCTCCCCAATATTTGGGTTTAAAATTGGTTTCTTCGGAATCTGACGTAGCAGTAGCAGAGCCATCAGTGAAAAGGCAAAAACGAAACACATAGACCAGTGTACACCTATCCAGTGAATAAAGAAGCCTCCTGCTGCTGGACCAACAACTGCACCCATTTGCCAAACAGAGCTACTCCAGGTTGCGGCATTGGGATATATTCTTTTGGGAACCAATAAAGAGAACAAAGAGAAAATAGTTGGTCCTAAAAATGCACGAACAATTCCACCTAAAAACACTAAAAAATAAACGATATAAAGGATAGTATCTGTAGAAAATCCCTTTATAATCCTCGGCCAAGTGATCAGAAATAAGCCAAGACTTACTACGGAAAAGCCGAAAATACATTTAAACAAGAGAGATCTTTTTTCACGCTGATCTACAATATGTCCGGCAAAAAGAGCCATTGATACTGCTGGGATTACTTCCATCAAACCGATTATTCCTAAAGAAAGTGGATTTTTAGTAATGCTATAAACTTCCCATTCTATCACAACAAATTGCATGGTCCAAGCAAATACCATTGCAAAGCGAACCATAAGAAAGATATTAAACTCCCGAAATCTTAATGCAGCGTAGGGATCCGTTTTCTTCATGAAGACTTAGTAGGTAAATTTTGATTTGTAAAAGCGAATGCTTCCCAAGGAAGTTGCTATGTTACATCAAAAGTACTACAGCAAACTGAATATGGCAACGGCATAGAGGTAAAATCGCACAAAGCGAAGTAATCCAAACAATAAGTAATTTCTGAATTTATATTGAATCATTCCAGCCGCCATACTCGTCATAGAATACGGAATTGGCAATAAAGCACCAACAATAATCAAGAAACCACCCCATTTGCGAATTTGCTTTAAGTGTTTTTTCATCTTCCCTTCCATATAGGCATAAACCTTTGGAATGGTAAAAATCCATCTACCAATAAAGTAAGAAATAATACCACCAATATATGATAAAGTAGCCAAGAGTGTTAAATAAACTAGAGGCTCTGGCATTTTATTACTCCACGCAATAAATATTTCTGGTGGTACTAAACCTAGAAATGATTCAGAAAGAAGAAAGACAAGTAAAATATTTAAAGGTGCATAAGTTTCAGTAATATACGTGAATAAATTACCGAAATCTATTACGTAAGTATCTATAACGACAAGCGCTATAACTATAAGAATTAAAGGTACAATTGCTTTTTTGAGAGTTTTTCCCACAAATGAATAAAACCCAGTGTACTTATAGTACAGGTGGGTACGCTTAAATTTATTTGTTTCAGATTTTCTCACGGTATTCATTGCAATTCCAGATGCTAAATATTTACTTTCATATTTCAGTTAAATGGAAGCTGTAAATGGCTTCGCTCTAACCAAGTGCAAATATATATTGAAAACTCTTTCATAACAATCATTTAATCTTTCATTAGCGGTTAATGCTATGTTAAATTTTTTTGACCCAAGGTTCATTAGCTTTTGAAACTGTCTAAAAGTTAAAATTACGTTAAACTACTACTTTGTAATACATAGTACTGTAACATAACCGCAACTAATCCGTCTTTTAAATATAACCCAAAAAACAAATTATCATGAGAACACTAGACAGTAATCAGAAACAACACAGACCTCAAAACTCTAAGGCTTATACTTGGAATAATAAAAGACGCTTTAAATAAATTATTTCACCGAAAATTAAGCTTTATGAAAACCTTGAGAAATATCCAAAAGCGAATTAAATGCGACTCCCAAAAGCAACACACTTTGGGACTGTACAATGAAAAACATCTTTTTGAGGATCCTACAATCAGAAAAACATACCGATATGCATATTGATAAATGGAAAAAGGAAAAATAATTAGAGTTGGGTTGAAGAAATTTAACTCAGCTTTATTATTTTCTAGAGTTTGGATTGTATTTTCGAACTGGTTTAGGTTTAGACTCAGGCTTGGCCATTTTCTTTTCAGGCATTGGCCCTCTTAGGTGAATTACCAACCCATTCAAGAAATTTCGTAGAAACTGATCGCCACACTCCATATACTTCTCGTGGTTTTCATTTCTAAATATAGCCCCCAATTCGCTTTTTGTTACGGCAAAATCAACAAGGGCGCAGATCTTCACAATGTCTTCATCACGAAATTTATGAGCTACGCGCAGCTTTTTCATTATATCATTATTGGTAAGTGCCATAATTATTTTTTCAAGTGAGGTTTTATACTGCGAAGGTACAATTTAAGCAGGAAAACTTAAATGCTTGTTCTATTTTATTCATTTCTTGTTAAATAGAAATTGCTTTCTATGGTTTTTGAATCGCAATTAATTGACTGCCTATTTAGGATCAGAAATTAGTGTGCACATTTCGACTTTCATGTTTATAAACACCTATCAATTTATCTAAGGGAAACATTTGAAAGAATCTATTCGATTTTTTTAAGTTCTTCTTGATAAATAGCACGTTTAGGAATAGCTAGGTGGATATCATTATTATCAAGTGCCTTTTTTACGGCTTCCATTTGTTCAAAATACACGTCCCAGTATTCATCGGATTTTGCCCAACATCTGGCTGAAACTTTCATCGCAAAATCCCCCATCTCAATCAACCAAACATCTATACCTTCTGATTTAACCCGCTTAGGATGTGGTTTTAAGGCGTCCGTAATGATTTCGCGCAGTTCGTCAAAATCTTCCTCAAAGGAGAAGTTAAGACCTATCTCAACACGGCGGTAGGGCTCCATTGAGCGGTTGTCTACATCATTATTAGCCACCTTACCATTTGGCATGGTGACTATCCTTCCATCATAGGTCTTAATCTGAGTATATAAAATGTCTACTTTTTGAACAAAACCAATATTGTCATTGATTTCAACTAAATCATTAACCTTAAAAGGTTTGAAGGCTAAAATAAGTACTCCACCTGCAAAATTTGATAAACTGCCTTGCAATGCAAAACCAATAGCGAGAGCGGCAGCTCCAAACATCGCCATAAACGATGATGCTTCAATCCCTAGAAGAATACCAACAACAAAAATCAATAAAGCATAGAGCGTAAATATACTCAAGCTTTGAACGAAAGTTTTTAAAGATGGCTCTACGTTTGCCTTCCTCAGAACACCGCGAAGCACGCGCATAATGAGTTTAATCAAAAATATTCCAAAGACCAAGGCCACAATGGCATAAATCACTTTGGGGCCAAACTCGACTAAGAAATTTAACAGTTCTTCTTTTAGTTTCGTCCAAATACTTTTGTCCATATAATCTCAGTTACTTAAAATAAAATTTTGGGCAAATGTAAGCAACTTAAATCAACCTTCATTACCAATAGAAAACCGTGTCGTTCAAATATTTTTTATGCTAATTTTATTATAATAAATGTCCAATAAAATAGCTTTATTCTTACCTTGAAAATAAAAACTATGAAAAATTCAGAAAAACCTTCAAAAGAGAAAACTTCTTCAGAATCTAAAAAGAAAGAAGAGAAACTTGATTACAATCCGAATATTACGGAGCATGATAAAGATATTCTAGCCCAAAAAAATGTACACGGTGACGGAGGTGATGACCAACAACTCCGTGACCGTAAAACGGAAATTGATTTTGAGGGTAATGAATTAGATGTGCCTGGTCGTACTCAAGCCAAAAAATCCAATACCGGATATCGTGATGAAGAAAACCAGCTTTTCAGCCAAGGTGGCGACGATAAAGATAATTTAGAAGAGGATAACCCACGCATTGAGGATAATCCAAAGAATTCGAAATGATACTTAAATTCATTTTCCGGTTGGCACCATGTAAACCGGAACATTTGTATTCTCCAAAACACTAGAGGCCACTGTTCCCAAGAATATTTTTTCTAAGGTACTATGGCTATGCGTTCCCATAACAATTAGATCTGCATTCCATTCTTCTGCATATTCTAAAATCTTTTTTGCAGTATCGCCTTCTGTAAGGTGGGTTGTTATGTTGTTATCGCCCAAATGAGCAACTGTTTTATCTAAGTAATCTTGGGCTACCTTAACAAATTCCTCTTGCATTCTGTAATCTGCAGGAAAAGCATAGCCTTCATACCCCATAAAAGGTTCGTATTGCATACCGTAGTAACGCACTTCTGCCAATACATGAAATAGACACACTTCAGCCTGCATCATTTTTGCAAGTTCGTGGCCCATATGCACAACTTTCTCCGAGTTGGGGTTATAGTCTAGAGTAATTATTACTTTTTTCATGGCTAATTATTTAAGGGTTTTAATTCAATTTTGTTCTAGAAACTCACCTTTTGCGACTGTTGGATATAAATCCTCATAGCATTTTACTTCCGTTTCTACTTGCTTAAAGATAAAGCTTCTATTTAGATCTGAAAGTTTTATACATCCTGCTCCGGCAAAAAGTTCTAAAAACTCGGCAACTGTCTTTTCATGATAGTTCTTTACTCGCTTCCACTTTTCCTCAACAACGAGTCCGCGCATTAAACTTGGATTGTTTGTTGTAACTCCTGTAGGACATTCATTTGTATCGCATTTCAAAGCTTGTATGCACCCCAAAGCGAACATCATTCCACGTGCTGAATTGCAAACATCTGCTCCAATACACAATGCCTTAAAGATATCAAATGCCGTAATGATTTTGGTTGCAGTTATCACTTTAATATCTTTTTTTAGATTATACCCATTTAAGGTATCCACAACGAACACGAGCGCTTTCTCCCAAGGCATCCCAACATAATTTGAAAAATCGATTGGGGCTGCTCCAGTACCTCCTTCTGCCCCATCAACAGTAATAAAATCTGGTTTTATACCTGTTTCAACCATTTTTTTACAAATATCAATGAACTCCTGCTTGCTTCCGATACAAAGTTTAAAACCAATAGGCTTTCCACCGCTGAGTTCACGCATTTGTTGTACAAAGCGCAGTAAACCTTCTGCATCGCTAAAAGCAGTATGTCCAGGAGGTGAAATTACAGCGGTATGTGGTTTTACACCTCTAATCTTTGCAATTTCCTCATCATTTTTCGCTGCAGGAAGTACGCCACCATGTCCAGGTTTAGCGCCTTGGGATATTTTTATTTCAATCATTTTAACTTCTGGAATTGCCGCTTTCTCCTTAAATTTTTCTGGCGAGAAATTTCCGTCCTCGGTTCTACAACCAAAATATCCAGTTCCTACTTCATAGACCAAATCACCTCCCTTTAAATGATATTCTGAAATTCCACCCTCACCAGTATCGTGAAAAAAGTTACCTGCTTTAGCTCCTAAATTCAGAGCCATAACCGCATTTTTACTCAACGCCCCGAAACTCATTGCTGATATATTAAAAATGCTTGCGCTATAGGGTTGCTCACAATCATTTCCACCTATAATCTCTCTTGGTGCTTCAGTCAATATTGGCGATGGATAAATGCTGTGTTGCATCCATTTATAGTTTTCTGCTTCCACGTTTAGCTCCGTGCCAAACGGATGCGTTTCCTTTCCAAGTTTAGCGCGTGTGTAAACATAAGTTCTATGATTTCTATCGATTGGTTTCCCGTCAGTATCAGATTCAACAAAGTATTGGTGTAGCTCTGGAGCGATCATTTCGAGCAAAAAACGCATATGACCTAAAACTGGAAAATTACGTAGCACGGCGTGTTCTTTCTGAAATAAATCATACATTCCAATTCCAAAAATCAAAACTCCTATGATGGAAAAGCCATAAATTGGCCACATGGCCGTAGCAATAATAATTAAAACCAGTATTAAGGCAATGAATGTAAACCTAATTGCTTCTTTCATAATTTGTTGTTTTTTAATTTCTATTTTTGGACAGTGAAAGTACGTTTTTATCTCCTTCAGTAATTTCTATTTCTTTTCCGCCGTTATCTCCAAATGTAATTTCGTTCAACTTAAGCTTAGCTTAGCCAAACTCATTTTGTATTTCAAAATAAATAGTATTCAGGCATGCAGTTAAGGTGGTAATAGCATGATTGGGACCTACATCTGCATTAAGTAATTGACGCATAATTAGTTATAACCCCGAGTTAGGGTATACCTATGTTTTTAAGAATTTATTTGGATGCGTATGTACTTTAATCACCCTGTAAAACTAAAATACCAAATTGAGATTTAAAGATCTTTTGAGCGCTATCTTTATTAATTATGAATTATTTAACGCTCAAAAGAATGTTTGAACCATAAAAGTGGTGATTATATTGCTGAAATAGAAAAAGTATTAATCGTTTGGCTCTAGCGTGAAAAAATCATTTACAGGTTTATTAAAAAGCTTTGAAAGCTTCAGAGACAAAACTGTAGAGGGTACATAACGGTTTGTTTCAATCGAATTAATCGTTTGTCTAGAAACCCCGATTTTTTGGGCCAGCTCTTCCTGCGTTAGATCAAGAATTGCGCGTTCTACCTTTATAGTGTTCTTCATCTGAAAAAAAAAATTGATAAATAGGACGATCTACCCGATTGATAAGTGCATGTAATAGCAGGAAAACACATCTTATTTTGATTTAAAAGATTTGTTGAACATCTCATGAATTACTCCTTTTTAAGAACCAGAATGAAGTCAAATAAATTATAAGTAAAATCCAAAGGATTTGAAAATCTCCCAAATCTTTATAAGTAACATTTTGAGCCTTTAGAAGAAAAGAAACTATATAATTTAAGAGCGGCTGAACAAGAACCCAAGCCACACCCCTACAATAAAGGCAAATGAAAATGCCTTGCTTCGAAGTGTTTCAACACGTTCATCCTCAATTTTCTCTTTCGAAATGGTTACTATCAATAACCCAATGAGCATAGTCTTTTTTAAAATAGATTTAAATAATAGATGATCTATCTCTAAAAATCGGTTTAATAGAATTAAAGCTAATGAAAGAATTCCCCATCCAACTTTCTTCCATGAGTTAGGTAATCTTCTGGTTATTAACCAATCTAACCTACGTTCTTCTCCGTCGCAAAATTTTTGCTCTTTCATAATAAAAAATTTTAATAATACGTTTGTACAAAAATAAGACAAGCTTACTTTCTATAATGTAAAGTTAACTTTACATTATTAAATATTACTATAGAGCAATGTTAAAGTTTGAAAAATAGAGGTTTAAATGGTAAAATAAATGAATATGATCCGGAACTATTAAAGACACTGCTTACCTACATTCACTTTCGAATAGGTTTTGTATTTCTTTAAATGAAGTAGTACAGAACTTTTAAGGCTATTGTTTAACTATAATCGTAGTGGCCTTATTTCCTGTAAGTAGATTCCATTCATACGATGCCAGTATAGTACCTATTTCATCATAGATATTTACCTGTGCTGTATTTGGTCCCGATGTACCTTGGTTCAAAGCCTCAAAGTCAATTTTATTGAAACCGTCTTGAAGCTTCAAATCAAACCCTCTAAAGCTGCCTTCCAGTCTAGCGCGAGGTATCTGAATTTCGCCGTTTACCCACACCCTAATCATATCACCATCAACATATTCATGGTCACGATACATTATTGTTGCCTGCTTAGCATCGGTTTTGAGATCTCCTAGATATTGATCTTTTCCGTATTCAGCTTTCGCTTCTTTGTCTTTTGTGAAGTATTTTGGGGTTTTATTTGTGCCGGTGTAATCTATCAGGCCATCCCCATTTTGCATATCAATCTGCTTTTCCTTTTCCTTTCCCAAGTCGGAATTGTACGGACTATTTGGGTTCTTATTATTAGATAAGGTAGGCGCTTTTACAGCTGGTACTTCAAAACCTGTAGGGTTGTCAATATTTGAATTAGGCGAATCGAAACGCACCGAATTATTATCGGGTAACTCAAGTTGCGCAAATGCACTTCCAGAAATTACAACAAAACCAGCTAAAAAGAATTTCTTCAACATATTCTAAGATTTCAACAATTGATAACAACAACTGCACCAAAACGAAATTAGTATTCAAAAAATAAAAATTTAATTATAGGCCTAACAATACTACTTTTTCTGTTTATTTTTTTTTCTCCAATAAATGATGAAAAGTAAAATTGCACACACCGGTAAGATAATATATATTATAACATCGGCTGGATTAGATAAATCGATAGGAGTATCGCTTGGTTTAGGAACTTCTGTTGGTTTCTGTGCGTAAAGACTTGCCACCACTAGCGAAAAAAATATGAGTAAAGAGTATTTTTGAGTTTTCATAGATATAAAAATTAGTAATTATAACAATAATGTAAAGCTAAGATATGAATTTCAGGTACCTTCATTTTAGTTATAAAAAAAGGAAATGTGGGTCAAATTTTAACATCCTTTGTTAACTATTTGGAAATTAGGATAAAATGTCATATTATGCCGTGTTATTAAAAAAATGTAAGAATATATGAGACAACTTAAAATCACGAAGCAGGTAACCAATCGGGAAACCAAATCTTTAAACAGTTATTTACAGGATGTTAGCAAGATTGACTTGATAACAGCGGAAGAGGAAGTGGAGTTGGCCCAGCGGATTCGTGAAGGAGATCAGGCTGCGCTAAATAAACTTAGTAGGGCAAACTTACGATTCGTGATTTCTGTGGCAAAACAATATCAGAATCAAGGCCTAAGTCTTCCCGATCTTATTAATGAAGGGAATGTAGGTTTGGTCAAAGCTGCTAAAAGATTTGATGAAACACGAGGTTTTAAATTTATTTCTTATGCCGTTTGGTGGATTAGACAAGCTATTTTACAAGCTATCGCGGAGCAATCGCGAGTTGTAAGGCTTCCTCTAAACAAAATTGGAGACATCAATAAAATAAAAAAAGCATCTATTCATCTTGAACAAAAGTATGAAAGAATCCCAACTGCGGCAGAAATAGCCAAGGAGTTGGATTTCAGTGAATCTAAAGTGAAGAGCTCTTTAAAAAACTCAACACGTAGTCTTTCTATGGACGCACCGTTCCAAGAAGGTGAAAATGACAATAATCTTTACGATGTTTTGAGTTCTGGTGAGAGCCCTACTCCAGACAAAAGTTTGTTGCACGAATCATTGCGTATTGAAATTAACAGAGCATTAGATACTTTAGCGCCTCGCGAAGCAGATGTTGTAAAACTTAATTTCGGTCTTTGTGGTCAGCCACCTATGACATTGCAAGAAATTGGAGATACTTTCGATTTGAGCCGTGAACGCGTCAGACAAATTCGCGAAAAAGCAATTCGTAGATTACGCCAAACTTCAAAAAGCCACATATTGAAAAAATATCTAGGCTAAGCACAAAGTGTTAAAAATATTGTTTTATACAATATTTTGTGAAATTCTTATTGACGAGTATTACTTCTGCGGTTATCTTTATAAGATCAACCATCTAACTAACAATGACCACAGAAATAATACTCGTTTTTTCTATTCTATTAATTACGATTGTTTTATTTGCCTTTGAAGTATTTTCGGTAGATAAAATTGCAATGCTACTAATCGCTACCTTGGCCTTAACTGGATTAGTAGAGCCAGAGGAAGCAATTTCTGGGTTTTCAAACATTGCGACCATTACTGTACTTTCTTTAATGATAATGGCTTTGGCACTTGAGGACAATGGTGTTATTGCCTCTTTGGCCCGTTTTCTAAAAAACCTTCACGTACTACCACTTTTCTTATTATTACCCGTCTTGATGTTAATAACCGGGGGAATTTCAGCATTTATAAACACAACAGCGGTTGTTATTGTTTTTATAAAGATTATTGCAGAATTGTCCAAACGCTTTAATCTGTCACAATCAAAATTATTGTTACCTATTTCCTTTGCTGGAATCTTGGGTGGAAGTTGTACTTTAATGGGTACTTCAACTAACCTAATCGTAAACTCTGTAGCCCTCGATTTGGGAGCTGAAAAATTCAGTTTCTTCGAATTTTCATTATATGGAGGTGTATTTCTAATTGTTGGAATTATAGTCGTTACCATTTTGTCAAGATGGCTTCCAACAGACTCCAAAGAAGATCTACAGGAGGCTTATGATTTGGAAAATTATATTACGACTGTAACAATAAAAAAAGACTCTGATCTAATCGATAAAAAAATTGGTGATACTTTTCTATACCAAAATCTTGAAATCTCAATTTTAAAGCTCAATCGAAATAAACAAATAACAAATGCACCGGGAAGATATATAACTTTAAAGGAGAAGGACAAATTGGTGCTGATGTGCGATCTAGAAAATCTTGCTAGATTAAATGAAGCCGAGGGCATAAGTGTACATAAGGATCGAGAAAAGGATAAAAAAGAGAAAAGAGAGAGCGAAGAAGAAACTGAAACAAAAAAAGTTGAGGAAATGCAATATATTGAGTTATTGATCCTCCCCGGCTCCATACTAATTGGTAAAACATTAAAGCAGCTTAGAAAGCAAACATTTCAAAATGCATTTCCTATCGCAATAAAAAAGAGAAGGAATATCAGAAATACAAAAGAACGATTGGTGCGCAAGAATATGGAACAAATTACTCTAAAGCCTGGTGATAGATTACTTGTAGAAGTTCCCAAAAATGAAGTTCTCCAACTCAACGAAATGGAGAATGTAGCAATTCTTAGGCAACATGAAGCTAAGCCATCAGTAGATACCACTAAGAGAACACTTTCATTTGTAATACTTCTATTAGTAGTAGGTTTAGCAGCTAGTGGAATTTTAACTATTTTAATAAGTGCGATTACTGGGGTTTGCCTATTACTACTCACTAGGTGCTTAGATTTAAACGATGTATATCATCGTGTTAACTGGCAGGTTATTTTTCTACTTGCAGGAATGATGCCTTTGGGTATTGCAATGAACAATTCAGGCGCCGATATATGGATTTCAGAGCAATTATTAGATGTTTTGAGTGGTCAGTCTAATTTGATTATAATCGGGCTTGTTTTCTTGATTACAATGTTAATGAGCAGCGTGGTTAGTAATAACGCTACAGCAATTATAATGACTCCCATCGCAATAGCGGTCGCCATTGGACTAGATCTATCAATGAAACCTTTTATACTTTCGGTTTTGTTTGGGGCCAATTTCAGTTTCTTCACTCCTATGGGCTACCAAACCAATACACTTATATATGGCATGGGTATATATAAATTCAAGCACTTCTTACTAATTGGAGGTGTATTATCCACCATACTCTGGATATTAGGAACTTTAATGTTATCCACGTTACTTTAAACTTAGAACAATGACTATAGAAAAATTTACAGTTCATGATTCAATTTCCAGCTTATGGGATAAACTAGATGGATGGTTAGACGCTATAATCTTAAAACTTCCAAATTTTGTGGTTGCCATACTTGTTATGGTAATTTTTTACTTTATTGCTAAAGGGCTGAGAAAACTTTCTCATAAAGTTCTTTTCAAAAAAATACATGATGAATCCATTAAACAGATACTGTCAAAATTGATTTATTCAATTGTCATTTTATTGGGTTTCTTTATAGCCTTAGGTATAATGCAATTAGATAAAGTGCTCACTTCTGTGCTTGCAGGAGCTGGGGTTTTAGGTCTTGCTATTGGATTTGCGCTTCAAGGAACTTTGAGCAATACTGTTTCAGGGTTTATGCTTTCTTTCCAACCAAAAGTGCGTATTGGTGATTATATTGAGGCACAAGGTATCAGTGGTTATGTGGAGGAAATAAGCTTAAGAAACGTTACGCTTCGACAGCCGGATAACGACTATGTTATAATTCCAAATAAAACGCTTGTAGAAAATCCTTTTACTAATTACTCCTGGACAAAGCGCTGTAGAATATCTGTAAGCTGTAGGATAGGTTATGAAGACGATTTACAAAATGTTGAAGACTTGGTTTTGAAGGTGATTGCTGAGGCTTTTGAACAAAAACAAAACGAAGGTGTTGAATTCTTCTTTACTAAATTTGGAAAGAGCTCCATTAAATTTGTAACTAGATTTTGGATTGAAAGTCAAAAACCAAAACCAAAATTAGAGGCGCAACATAAAGCTATAAAACTTATAAAGAAAAATTTTGATGAGGCTGGATTATCCATCCCCTTCCCTATTCGAACGATGGACTTTGGAAAAAACAACCTCCGAATGGTTTCAGAGAAAGAAAATTCTGAAAATGACGTTAACATTAAAAATAATTAATGAACTTTTATTAAATTAGAACCTTAAAAACAAACTTATGAAAAAATTACTTAGAGCATTAGCAGCCGGTTGGGGCGCAAAAAAAATTGGCGGTGGAAAGTGCGGCTGTATTGGGACAATTGTGGTTTTCATCATCCTTTATTGGTTGTTGGGCTATGTTTTTGATGTTTTATGATATATGTTTTAACAAAACAATAGCATTTATTAACTAATTATTTGGTGGGGTCTACGGCTATATTTGCCCTACAAACCTTTAAAAAACTAATAATTATGAAAAAAGTTATTGCACTAACCATGATTGCGGGAGCGCTAGTTGCGACCTCTTGTGTTTCAAAAAAGAAGTATGTAGAAATGGAGAATCAATACAATGAGACTCGATCTACTTTGACCAAAACTCAGCTTGAAAAAGAAGAAATAGAAGCCAAATACGCGAAAATTGAAGATCGTGTTGCTGACTATAATTCAAAAATCCAGTCTTTGACTGATAGTAACAACAATCGTCTACAAGAAATTGAAGGAGTTGTTATTTCAGAAAATGACAAGGAAAATATGAGAAATGCTCTCGCTAATGTAGATCCCCAAGAATTAGCTCAGGCAAAAACTCTTAGAGATTCAATGAATCTTATTGTTTCTTATAACCTTAAAAAGAATTTAGACAGTAGTTTAATTGGTGAAGGGGAAGAAGACGACATCAAGATTGATATTGACGAAACCGTAGTAATGATTACTATTTCTGATAAACTATTATTCAGTTCAGGAAGTGCTCGTGTAAATCCAAAAGCAAATTCCCTTTTAGAGCGTCTTGCAAATGTAATTAACAGCGAGCCAGCTCTTGAAGTTATGGTAGAAGGTCATACTGACAGCCAAACTGTAAAACCAGGTGCTTACATTAAAGATAACTGGGAATTGAGCGTAAACCGTTCTACTGCAGTTATCCGTAAGTTGCAAGATAATTACGGTGTTGATCCAGCAAAGTTAATTGCAGCTGGAAGAAGTAGTTTTCACCCACTTACTGAAAATGATACCAAGGAAGGTCGCGCGAAAAATAGAAGAACGCGTATTGTAATCTTACCAAATCTTGATAAGTTCTTGGCTTTGCTTTCTAACAAATAAGAAGTAGCAAAATAATCGAGTTAACGATTAAAAAAAGGCGATTCAGTTTCTGAATCGCCTTTTTTTAATGCCAAATGGCTAGCTTCCTATTTAGTTGGTGGCGTTGTTGGCCTCACCTCTATTTTACTAGGTAAAGTGCGTGGATTCATTTTTAATAAATCTACAACCAGCTCTCCGATATCTTCCTTCTGAATTTTCCAGGCGCCTTTTTCGTCTGGCTCATTGCCGTTAAAATGTGTGGAGACAGAACCAGGCATAATAGTACTAATTTTTATTCCATAGTCTCGCAAATCGAGCATTGCAGCCTGAGAAAAACCTGTTAACCCAAACTTACTTGCGTTATAAGCGCTTCCTCCTTTAAAAAAGTTAGTACCAGCTAAACTAGAGATACTAATATAATAGCCCTTGTTTTTCTTCAATTGCTCTAATCCGGCTTTTAAAGTGTAAAATGGACCTGTAAGATTAGTGTCGATTGTTTCCTTCCATTGTTCTATGGTCAAGTCTTCAACAGATCCAAAATGACCCAAACCTGCATTTGCTATTAAAATGTCAATTGTTCCAAAAGCTTCAACAGCAACTTTAATTGCATTTTCTTGACTTTCAAAATTTCGAACATCTGCTTCAACTCCTATAGCCTGTGCTCTATCATTGGTATTCGCATTCAGTTTTTGGGCAGCGTCTTCGGCAGATTTTTTATTTCTTCCAGTAATTGCAACGTTAATACCTTCTTTTAACAAAGCTTCTGCGATGCCATAACCTATTCCTTTTGTACCGCCAGTTATTAAAGCGGATTTAGTTCCTAAATCATTCATACTTTTGTGTTTTTTCCAAAGTTACCAATTGCCAATTCGAATGTTATTAAATTCTGCTTAAATTTATCAAATGAAGTCATTACCCATCTCTCTTTTTATTATTCTCCTTTATGGTATTTCTCCCGAAGTAAAAGCACAGAAACCACTAGTCAACATTGAAGAGTTTTCTACTGAATTTGAATATGAGATACGTTATGCCACACCAAATAACTTTATTGGTGAGACGCTTTATGATTGTGCAAAATGTCTGTTGCGCCCAGAAGTTGCCGAGGCACTATTAGAAGCCAATCAATACTTCTGTGAATTGGGTTATAAAATAAAAATCTATGATTGCTATCGCCCTTTAGATGTTCAGAAGAAAATGTGGTCAAAAGTACCTAAACCAGGCTATGTTGGCAATCCGTATGGCAATGGCTCCATTCACAATAGAGGTGCTGCTGTAGATATGACTTTGGAAACTTTAGACGGGTGTTATGTTGAAATGGGCAGTGATTATGATTACTTCGGAAAAGAGGCACATATTGATAATTATAACTTTTCAAAAGAAATACTAGACAACCGAAAATTACTTTTTGAAGGTATGCGTAAATTTGGTTTTAGTCCGATAAGAACAGAATGGTGGCATTTTAACTATAAGAGAAATCGAAGCTATAAGGTTTTGAATGTTCCACTTCCTTGCGATTGAGTTGTCATTTTTAATTTTCTATCAATAAGAGTTATATAACCTCCGACTTCTCTGCGCCTCTCCGGTTATTTTTCAAGACTAAGCCTTAAAGCGGGTGAAATTTTATTCTTTTTGCTCTTTAGGAAATTCAGGGCTATTTCTAAACTTAATAGGGATAGCATCTTCGGTTCCATAAATTTTAAGTTCTTTAATATCTGCTGGCAGATTGAATCCTTTGTTAAATAGCTCTTCTTTTACCTCTCTAATTACAATACCTCTTAAAACTCTAGATGCTCTACGGTAATCTTTTGTATCTACCCAGAAAAATACTTTAAGATTCACTGTACTCGCGGCTAATTCATCTTCTATAACAAAGTTCTCGTGCTCTTCATCGCGAACAATCTCAGTATTATTATCAAGGATACCTTGAATCACTTTTTTAGCATTAGAGATATTATCTTCATAGCCAACGCCAACTGTGAAATCTACTCTATAAAACCCGTCTGCTGTGTAATTTTCCACTGGTTTGGTGAGAACATCGCTATTTGGTATATAGATATCGCGTCCGTCAAAAGTTTTTATGTGGGAATACCTAAAACTCAAAGCTTTAACCTTTCCGAAAATGTTGTCTATTTTTATGGTATCGTTAATACTAAAAGGTCTGTTGAAGGCAAGAATAACACCAGCTAGAAAATTCTTTCCAATGTCTTGAAATGCGAATCCTAAGATTATGGCTCCACCTCCTACTGCGGTCAATAAGCCTGTAGCAATACCATCAAGGCCCGCTACTCTCAAAGCAATCATTATAGCTATAATAACTAAAATTATTTTTATAGCTTGAGCCAAGAACTTCGCCATTAAGGGATCTTCAGATTTCTGCTGAAAACGTCTTTGGTATAAATTTGTAATAAATTGTGCAATTAATACACCTAATATAATTATCAAAATTGCCAACGCAATTCGGGGTAGAACTTTTAAAAATTCATGATAATAGTTGTCAAGTGATTTCTGAATGGTTTGGGTAGGTGATTGTAAAAGTATAAACATAGGCTTGTTTTGACTTTAAAGATATATATTATCTTCAAAATATACATCCCATTATTTACGCTTAAAGCTTAGCGGATCAAGTGACAACTTGTATCTTTGCGCCAGCCATAAAATAACGGCTGTATCTTAAAAAAAATTATGGAACTTTCTGTAAAATCGTTTAGGCTAATAAGCACTTTGGAAGCAATTTCTTTTCTTGTACTTTTAGGTATTGCAATGCCATTAAAATATATCTGGGACATGCCAGAAATGGTACGCATTGTTGGAATGGCCCACGGAGTTCTTTTCGTACTCTATGTTGGTGGTGCTATTTATATGTTTAAAAAACTCAACTGGAGTATTAAAGATCTGTTCATCGTCATTATGTGTTCTATCCTCCCTTTTGGACCTTTTTACGTTGAACGTAAATACCTATAATGAATAAAGAAAATCTTCAACGCTATAGTTCCACGATCCAAGATTACTTGATTGATCAGGGTATGGTTCACGGTTGGGCTATTTTCCTAAATGTTCTGGTCAATAGTATTATAGTTTTGATTGTCGTTACAATTCTGGATATAGCTGTTAGAAAAACTATTATTCTTTTTTTTAAGTTATTCACAAACAAAACCATTTCTACTTTTGATGATTACCTAATAAAAAGCAATTTTCCTAAATATGTTGCTCACCTAGTACCTCTGATCATTATTTGGCAACTTATACCAATTATCTTCGTAGAATCACCTTTGGTTACTAAGCTATTGTTTGTTATAGCAAAGGTTTATTCTGTAATTATATTTATCCTTATTTTTAGAAGTATATTGCGTACCACACGCAATTTTCTAAAAGGAACCGAACGTTTTGGAGACAAACCTTTGGAGAGCTACGTGCAGGTAATGATGATATTTGCCTGGGGAATTGGCATCTTTTTAGTCGTCAATCTACTCACAGGGTTCTCTGTTACAAGCCTTACAACTTTAGGAGCCGCCTCTGCAGTAGTTCTGCTTATTTTTAAGGATACGATCCTTGGCTTTGTTGCAAGTATCCAAATTTCTGTAAATGATATCGTACGAATTGGAGATTGGATTACATTTGAAAAATTTGGTGCGGATGGATTTGTAACCGAAATCAATTTGGCAACAGTTCGCGTCCAGAATTGGGATCATACCTATACCACCATCCCAACTTATAGCTTGATTGCCGATTCATTTCACAACTGGCGTGGAATGCAGGAAAGTCAGGGTAGAAGAATTAAACGTTCTATTTATATAAAACAATCTTCTATTAAATTTCTTTCGGACGATGATATAAAAAGGTTTAAAAAAATCTCACTTATAAAACCTTATATCGAACATAGGCAGAAAGATATCGACAAGTACAACAAGTCAACCGAAGCCAATAAAGAGGTGCAAATCAACGGCAGAAATCAGACCAATCTCGGAGTATTTAGACATTATATCGATGCGTTTTTAAATGAAAACTCCGCTATTCATAAAGACCTTTGGATGATGGTGCGGCATTTGGCACCAACAGATAAAGGTTTACCAATTGAAATATACTGCTTTAGCAAAGACAAACGTTGGGTAAATTACGAACACATTCAAGCCGATATATTTGATCATTTACTGGCGGCCACGCCTTACTTCGACTTAGAAGTATTTGAATTGCCTACAGGTCAAGATTTCAAGGGACGGTCCTAGGTTTATTTAGCCAACCGGTCCTTTACAAACTCTTTTTCCGTTTTTCCGTGTCGGCTGGGTTTTCCGTCCTCGCCTAGTCCAACCATTGTTATTTTGGCAATGCTAATAATCACTTCGTGCGTCATCTTATTCCGAACCTCGCAGCAGAGTGTTAAAGAAGTATTACCAAAGCCAATAGTATCTATTCCAATTTCAATAATATCTCCTTTTTTCGCTGAGCTTCTAAAGTTAATCTCACTCATATATTTTGTAACTGATCGCGGATTTTCAAGCTGAATAATCGCATATAGTGCTGCTTCTTCATCTATCCATTCAAGCAGTCTGCCTCCGAAAAGCGTTCCGTTGGGATTTAAATCTTCTGGTTTTATCCATTTGCGAGTGTGAAAGTTCATAATTTTAAATTTAGTTTTTAGGGTTATTCATTTGTGGTATATGTAGGTCTGTTCCAAACCTGTCATTTGCTTCTTGTATAAAATATGCAGACAGCAGCGGCAGAGCTTTTTCAAAGTTTTGGTGAATAAAAAAATATATATTTTGTAAACCTTGCGCTATCCATATTTCCAAGCGATCTAGCCAAGCATCAAGACGTGTATAATCGCTTTCGTGATTTACACCATTAAATCTTATAAATGCAGTAGGAGTTGTCAATCGCATATGTAGTATATCTCTTCTTCCTGCGGTATCTACAAGTGAATTGGTAATGTTGTATCTTTCGAGAACTCCATAAAGTTCTTCGGAAACATCCGTGTCATTAAACCAATCCGTATGACGAAACTCAATAGCTGGTTTTATATCCTTAGGTAACATTTTGAAAAATGGTTCCAATCTATCAATATTTTTAGGACCAAAATTAGCAGGTAACTGCAGAAAAGGCATCTCCAATTTTTCTTTTAAGTTTGAAGAGTTCAATATAAATTCGTCCAACATTGCGTCACAATCCTTTAGTCTTCTCCAGTGTGAAATTCCTTGAAAAAACTTGGGAAAAAATCTAAAGTCTGTAGGCGTTTTATCATACCAACCTGTATAAGTAGCTGCGGAAAAACTTCTATGAAATGTCGCATTGAGTTCAATACTATTAAACTGTATGGAATAATATGGCAATTCATCTTTAGTACCGCGTGGATAAAAGCCTTTTAAATCGTTTCTACTCCATTTTGCACAACCTACATATAGTTTTGGAGTATTGGTTTTTTTATGTTTAGAAAGAACTTCCTTTGTTCCAGGATGGTCATTTGGAAGTGTAAAATCTATAATTTCGGGATGGTCAACTCTACCGAACTTCATAATTTTATTTTCAAGTAAATATAAGTCTTAATAGTAGATTTAAGCATAGAATTCCAGAGTAAGTGTTATTCTATTCTAACTTGTATTTAGAATACTAGATGTTACTTATTTATATAAACCGTTTTCTTATTCACAAATTCATGAATACCGTTGATACTGAGTTCACGGCCATATCCACTTTCTTTTATACCACCAAATGGTAGCCTTGGATCGCTCTTTACCAATTCATTTATAAAGACGGCACCTTCATCAAATCGAAATGCCAATTTTTCAGCTTCTTCAATATTTTTCGTGAATATGGATACACCCAATCCAAATTTTGAATTGTTTGAAAGTGAAATCGCTTCACCCATATTTTTAAAAGTTGTAACCGAAAGTACCGGTCCAAAGGTTTCTTCTTTAAAAGCAGTCATTTTTTCCGTAACATTTGTCAGTACAGTAGGCTCAAAGTACGCTTCTAGTCGTTTACCTCCTACTGCCACCTTGGCTCCAGACTTTATAGAATCATTTACCTGTTTTTCTAAGTCTTTGGCAAGATCTTCCCTTGCTAATGTACCTATAAAGGTTTCCTCACTCATTGGGTTGCCGCTTTTCAATTCGCCGACCTTTTTAACTAATTTTTCAACAAATTTTTCTGCAATGGATTCGTCTATAATAAGTCGTTTTCCTGCAATACAACTTTGACCCGTATTTTGAAAACGGGCTTGTACACAGGTCGCAACAGTTTTATCAATATTGCAATCTTTCATTACAATCAAGGCATTGTTTCCTCCCAATTCAAGAACAGATTTTTTAATGTTTTTCCCCGCTATGGAAGCTACTGAAGAACCTGCAGGACCACTTCCGGTAAGCGTTACAGCTTTTATTTTTTCATTTTCAATTATCTCTGCCACTGAATCGCTCCCAACTAATAAAGTGGTAAAACAGTTGTCTGGAAATCCTGCTCGTTTAAATACCTTCTCGATGTTTAACGCATTTCCAAAAACATTTGAGGCATGTTTTAGAACTCCGATATTCCCCGCCATCAAAGCTGGTGCAGCAAAGCGGAAAACCTGCCAGAAAGGATAATTCCAAGGCATTACTGCCAAGACAACGCCTAGAGGCTCATAACTAACATAGCTTTTCTGAGCATCTGTTTTGATTATTTTATTTTGAAGTTGCTCCTCGGCATTTTCGGCGTAATACTCACAAACCCAAGCGCATTTTTCTACCTCACCAATAGATTGTGAAATTGGTTTTCCCATCTCCAAGGTCATAGTTTCTGCATATTCTTCCTTGTTTTCTTTTAGATCAGCTGCTGCTGCAAGCATTAATTTTTTTCGTTCGTCAAAAGAGGTTTCTCGCCAACTATAAAATCGTTTATCGGCCTTGTCAATAATTTTTTCAACTTCTTTTTTAGTATGGTTTTTATATGATTTTATTTCTTTCCCTGAATACGGGTTTATAGATATTGTTGTAGACATCGTTTTTATTTTAAAAGTATTGAAAACATTGGGAATATGCCAACCGGTTAAGATGATTTTAACTTGAGAATGTTGATAACAAAGCCTGTAAACACTCGCTAACTTTTAAGTATTATGATACATTTGCGAATAAGTAAAATAGTTAGTATTAATTTAAAGATACCGGCCCAAGTTTATATTGAGCAGAGCCGAAATACGTATTATTATGAAAAATATAGCACTTAATCATATTCACGAACAATTAGGCGCCAAGATGGTACCATTTGCAGGTTACAACATGCCTGTATCATACGAAGGCGTAAATGCCGAACACGAAACAGTCCGTAAAGGAGTAGGTGTTTTTGACGTTTCGCATATGGGCGAATTTTTGATTACAGGACCAAAAGCTTTAGACCTAATTCAGAAAATAAGCAGTAACGATGCTTCTAAACTTAAGGATGGGAAAGCGCAATATTGTTACCTACCTAATGAAACTGGAGGTGTTGTTGACGATTTGATTATTTATAAACTCAAAGACGAAGAATATTTATTGGTTGTAAATGCTTCAAATATTGATAAAGATTGGGCTTGGATTGAGAAGTACAATACTATGGGAGCGAATATGCGCAACCTTTCTGATGACTATGCCCTATTGGCTATACAAGGACCAAAAGCTATTGAAGCAATGCAGGCTTTAACTTCAGAAGATTTGAGTGCAATTAAGTTCTATAATTTTAAAGTTTCTGATTTTGCTGGAATCGAACATGTTATCATTAGCGCAACTGGATATACTGGAAGTGGCGGTTTTGAGATTTACTGCAAGAACAGCGAGGTTGAGCAAATTTGGAATAAAGTGATGGAAGCAGGAAAGGAATTCGGTATAAAACCAATTGGTCTTGCGGCAAGAGATACGCTTCGTCTTGAAATGGGCTTCTGTCTTTATGGAAACGATTTAACTGAATCTACTTCCCCATTAGAAGCAGGCTTGGGATGGATTACAAAATTCACCAAAGATTTTGTCAATTCTGATAATTTGAAAAAGGAAAAAGAAGAAGGCTTAAAAAGAAAACTTATCGGTTTTGAGTTGACCGAACGCGGTATTCCAAGACAGGATTACGAAATTGTTGACAAAGACGGGAATAACATTGGTATTGTAACAAGCGGTACAATGGCACCATCTTTAGGAAAAGCAATTGGTTTAGGATACGTAACTATTGAAAATAGCAGCCCCGGAACTGAAATATTTATTCAAATTAGAAAGAAACCCGTTGCTGCAACAATTGTAAAAACACCATTCTATAAAGGCTAATGGTAGATTATCAAACCATTCTAGATGAAATTCATCACTCGCTGAAAAATGTCGAGAATACTGGTAAGGTTGCAAGTTATATCCCTGAATTAGCTAAGGTTTCCAAAGATAATTTAGGGATTCACCTGCAATTGATTACTGGTGAAAATTATTCAGCTGGAGATTCTACAGGGAAATTTTCCATACAAAGTATTTCTAAGGTACTTTCCCTAGCTAGAGCGTTTCAATTGGAAGGTGATAATCTTTTGGCACGCGTAGATGTGGAACCTTCAGGAAATCCATTTAACCATCTTTCACTTCTGGAATTGGAAAATGGAATACCTCGAAATCCATTGATAAATGCAGGAGCAATCGTCATTGCTGATATTCTGGTGACTCATTTAAAACATCCCAAACGAGACTTTTTAAATTTTGTTAGGGAGTTGGCTCATGATGAAAGTATTGAATACAACGATACAATTGCCGAATCTGAGCGTGAGACTGGTTTTAATAATTACGCTGCTGCCAATCTGCTGAAGTCTTTTGGAAATCTTCAAAATGAAGTAGAAGATGTTTTGGATTTCTATTTTCATCAATGTTCAATTATGATGAATTGTAGGCAACTTACCAATGCTTTTTTCGTTTTCTCAAACAAAGGAAAATGTATGAAAGGTGTTGAGCACCTTACACCCAGCCAAGTAAAAAGGATTAATGCGTTAATGCTTACCTGTGGCTTCTATGATGAAGCCGGCGAATTTGCTTTTGAAGTTGGATTACCCGGAAAAAGTGGTGTTGGCGGAGGAATCGTGGCTCTGCTGCCACATTGTTTTACAATTGCAACTTGGGCCCCAGCACTTAACCCGCAAGGAAATTCATATCTGGGAATGATGGCGCTTGAGTTGTTTACTTCAAAAACGAAATTGTCCATTTTCTAAAACGAAAAAGGAATCTTAATGAGAACGAAAGAAGAAAAGGAACGAATCTTAATCCTAGGAGGAAGTGGTTTTATAGGTAATGCAATTTACAAGGAACTCCTCTCCTATTATGACGTACATGGCACTTATTGTACGCAGCATGGAGCTTTTTCTGAAAATCATGTATTTCATAAATTTTGTACTGAAAAGGATTCTCTATTTCTCTTACTGAATGAAATTAAACCTACCGTAGTCATTTCAGCAATGCGTGGGGAACACGAAAGTCTTTTTATTGCGCATCAAGATCTTGTAAATTATGCTTTTTTACACGTAGATTGCTCGGTTTTATATATTTCTTCTTCGGAAGTTTTTGACGGCAAGTTTCTACTTCCATCTTATGAGAGTGATTTACCCATTTCGGAAACTTCTTCTGGAAGGTTTAAAATTTCAATTGAAAAACTATTATTGGAGAAAATACCTTCCCAGACTGCAATTTTAAGGCTCCCAATTGTCTTGGGAATCAATTCGCCTAGAATTGTTCATCTTCGTCAATGTATTCGTCATCAAGCTACATTTGAAGTTTTTCCAAATTTGGTTATTACTGCAACGACTGAAAATAAGCTTTGCCAACAAGTTCATTATATAGTCAACCAATCACTTCATGGAATTTACCATTTGGCGAGTTCAGATATGATTCACCACGAAGAACTTTTTAGCGAAATCGCTTCAAAAATAGGTGATAAAATGCCTATCTTTAAAAGCGTTTTCAGTCGGAATGAAGATAGTTACAATGCAATTATTTCAAAGGAAAACAAGTTGCCAAATACTCTTCAAATTCCTATTTCACAAGTAGTTGAGGAATCTAGCTTAAACGAAGAAATTATATCAATCAGGTAGGGACGTAGAATCTTTCGTATCCATCCGCAAAACAAAAAAAGCCATGAAAGCACTAACAGAAAAAGAAATCAATGAGAAATTAAAGGAATTTGAAGGTTGGGAATACAGCGAGGGTGCATTACACACCATTTTCGAATTTGATGATTTTAAAGAGGCATTTTCAGCAATGACCAGAATTGCCTTTGAAGCCGAAAAATTACAACACCATCCAGAATGGAGTAATGTTTACAATTCGTTAGAAATCTATCTATCCACACACGATGCCGATGGCGTTACGGAAAAAGATTTTGAATTAGCTGGTATAATTGATGAGCTTATTGGATAAGAAACACCATCCCGATAGCTATCGGGATCAAAAAGTTTTCCACTTTGAAGTTTTATATTTGATACCTCTTTTTAAGTAATAGAAAATAATTAATAGTAATAAATAATAACCTATGGGAAG
Source organism: Aequorivita sp. (assembly GCA_052105975.1). Lineage (GTDB taxonomy): Bacteria > Bacteroidota > Bacteroidia > Flavobacteriales > Flavobacteriaceae > Aequorivita. Next base: position 111,513 of record JBQEAY010000004.1, read on the forward strand.
AGCTTTTGAATTCAGGAAAGCAAGAAAAATGAAGCGTTGGTCTGCAATGTCCAAAGCTTTTACACGTATTGGTAAAGATATTGTAATGGCCGTAAAGGAAGGCGGACCAGATCCTGATGCCAACTCCAGATTGCGGGCTGTAATCCAGAACGCAAAGTCTGTAAATATGCCTAAGGATAACGTTGAGCGTGCCATAAAACGCGCTAGTGACAAAAGTCTAGGTGATTACAAGGAAGTGCTTTTTGAAGGCTACGCCCCACACGGAATTGCTATTTTGATTGAAACCGCTACAGATAATAATACACGTACCGTTGCCAATGTTCGTATGCATTTTAATAAATGTGATGGTAGTTTGGGTACTTCTGGATCTGTTTCTTTTATGTTTGACCATACTTGTAACTTCAGAATAAATCCAGAAGGTCTAGATATCGAGGAACTTGAGCTTGAATTAATTGATCACGGTGTTGAGGAAATCTTTGAAGATGAGGATGGAATCTTGATTTATGCTCCATTTGAAAGCTTTGGTGATATTCAGTCTTATTTAGAAGAAAACAAACTAGAAATCCTATCCTCTGGTTTCGATCGTATTCCACAAGTTACTAAGAAACTAAGTGGAGAAGAAGCAGCAGATGTTGAAAAACTGCTTGAAAGAATTGAAGAAGATGATGACGTTCAAAACGTCTATCACACAATGGAAGAATCTTCCGAAGAATAAATGGATTGAAATATAATCCAATAAAAAATGCCATCTGACTTATTTCCAGATGGCATTTTTTATCGATTAACCTCTTTTACTATTTTTCATTAAAATAGAGCGAGGAGGCTCCCTCAAATACTGAGACTAATGTAGGTTGTATATTTCCACCGTTACCTCTTATCTGATCGAAAAACAGAACTTTTCCACCGCCATTAGTATTTTCGGCAATAAAAATTGTATTCTTGTCATCATCATAAGCTACGGCAACTGGATTACCCATTTGAGTAGTGGAACCAGAAACTCTTATTTGGTTTCCTATTAAAAGCTGCAAGATATCGCCATCTTGCAAGGCATCGAATTTATTTGTGAAATCTTCAACTATATGGAATCCTCCGTCAGCATCATTTTCTGTATCTCCAATATCTGTAAGAACCACAGTTCCATTATCTTCGGTAATTCCGTGAATTCGTGTTAGACCACCAATTTCAATGCTCTTGTCCGGTATAGCTGTAACATCAGTAGTGTAGGTTGTAAGAAAATCTTTAAGAACCGCTACATCAGAAGATTTATCCATCACCGTGTAAAGATCGTTTCCTATTAATTCAATTCCCCAAACCGCATAATTTACGCTAACCGTATTTCTTAGTGTAAAACCATTGCTCTCTCTTTTAAAAATAAAGAATCTTCCCTCATCTGTTGATGGATCTCCATCTAATTCCGCTGTATCAGAAACAATATAAAAGTCACCATAAACGACTAAGTCTCTTGGCTCTTCAAGAGTAGCATCGCTAGAAAAAGATAAATCTAATATTCCATCTTTGGGTGTTTCACTTACATTTATATAAGTGTTTAAGACTCCATGAGCTCCAGAAACTACCACCATTTCATCTGAATCATCGTCGTAAAATAAGCCTTCATTATTATTTGAGCTCACTTTCATAGGGCGATCAAAAATACCTGTAGTGGTGAAATCATAAGAAATGATTGTATTCTTTGTGTTACTAGTAACAAAGAGATTAGCAATTAAAGTTCCTGGCTCTCCTTCTTCTCCGCCGCCTGGACCTCCCCCGCCAGACATGTCATCATCAAGACTACAAGAAACCAACAATGTTGCTAAGCCTAAAGTGGCTAAAATAAATTTCATTTTTTTCATAGTTATTATTTTACGCAATTCTAATAATAAGATTCTAAAAGGAGATTTCAAATAGGCATGCTTAACTAATGTTTAACAGGGTTTAGCTGTAACTAGCAAATTAAAAAATGAGAAGAGATAATAGATTATTTATTCGATATCAAAAGAAAATTCGGCTTTTTTACCAAGCACACCTTTAAAGTAGGTTCGTAATTTCTTTAAATCTAAATCGATATTCCCTGTAGGGTAAAATGGCTCGTTTATGGTTATGGTTTTTTTCTTGTAATCAAATGGAATACATATAATAGGAACCTTAGCGGCCATTGCTATATAGTAAAAACCTGTTTTCCATTCTGTTACTTTTTTTCGGGTGCCTTCTGGAGCCATTGCAAGACGAAGCTCCTCTTTTTTCTTAAAGATATCAGCAATAGCTTCAACTTTATTTTGACCTGGTGTTCTATCTAGTTTTACACCTCCCGTCCAACGAAAATACCAACCAAACGGCCACCGGAAGAGTTCTTTTTTCGCAATATAATTAATCTGAGTTTTGGTCAATCTACGTGTGAATAACCCGAGGTAGAAATCGTGCCAACTAGTATGTGGAACTACTATTATGACGGCTTTTTTAACTGCTGGGTCAAAAGCACCTTCTATGCGCCAGCCCATCATTTTTTCAAAAACAAATTTTGTGATTCCCATTGTTAGCGGTAAGCTGTTAAACTACATTTTTAAATATAGTTCTCTTAGTTTTTCACGAGTAATTGTGTCTTCCCAATTATCTCCTAGTGCATTTTCCCAAAGTGGAACCATTCCCAAAGCAACGGTAATCATTGTTTCCATTTGTTCTTCGGTAAGGTTTTTACAAATTCCCTGCGGAATCTCAACTCCGTGTTTCTCAACCATCTTTTGGAAAAGTTTCACATCTTTTGGGTAAAACTCATCTAGATATTGAAAAACAATACAATTACCAATTCCGTGTTTTGTACCTAAAACATAACCAAGACCATAACTCATAGCGTGTGCTACACCAACTTGTGAATAAGCAATGCTCATTCCTCCATGCCAGGACGCCATCATTAATTTACCTTGAGAATCTTCTTCGGAAAGATCATCATCACCTAAAAATATTTCCATACACAAATCATAGGCTTTTTCGCCGTAGCTCTGGCTAAAAGCGTTTAAGAAAGTACCGTTCAAAGATTCTACACAATGAATAAAGCAATCCATTCCTGTATAAAACCATTGGTTTTTTGGAACACCTGATGTCAACTCTGGATCAAGTATTACTTGGTCAAAGGGTGTAAAATCACTGTTGATTCCTAATTTCCGAACCGGTCCAGTTAGTACGGTTGTACGAGAAACCTCGGCGCCTGTACCTGAAATTGTTGGAACACCTACGTGATAAACTGCTTTCTGCTTAACCAAATCCCATCCTTGATAATCGGCCGCACTTCCTTTATTTATAAGCATTATAGAAACCGCTTTCGCCATATCCATAACGGTACCACCACCTATTCCGATAATTCCAGAAGGAGTATGCGTAAATTCCGTTCTAATATCTTTTACTAAATCGTCTACCTGAGAGGTTTTAGGTTCTTCTTCGGTAGAAATAAATATCAACTTATCATTAAAACGAAGGTTGATTCTGTCTAAAAATGCCGTGTTCCCTTCAAAAACATCATCTACTAAAAATATAAAAGGTGCTTTCTCTTTTTTCTGAGAAGAGAGAATTGATGAAAGCTGGTCAAAACATCCACTTCCAAACACTACTTTAGGCACCATTGGAAAGTTTCTGAATTTATTATTAACTGTATCTGGCTTTTTCTGTTTAAGCAACTTATTAGCTCTAACAAGATCCTCCGGGGTGTCTATCTCAACTCCTGAAGTATTAGAAACAACCATTTTTATATTTTTTCCATATTCCAAATATCGGATACATTCAATTTTTTCTACGGCTTCCAAAGAACGCATTGGCAAACGATAAAAATCCATAATAGCACTCTTTCTAAAGGCGTAAATACCTTTGTGCTTATAATATTGCATCTCCACATTTTTATCGCGTGGATATGGAATAGGTGAGCGTGAAAAGTAAAGTGCAAAATCATTTTTATCTACTATTACCTTCACACAATTAGGATCACTAATTTCTTTCCAATCGTGAATTTCGGCCATTATTGAAGCTAAATCTATTTTTTCTGCATCCGGATCATTGAAAACGGCTAAAACTTTTTCTAAGCCTTCCCTACTTGTAAACGGCTCGTCTCCTTGAACGTTCACTACAATATCAACGTCCATATTTTCAACAGCCTCCGCAATTCGATCACTACCACATTCGTGTTCTTTTTGACTCATAATGGCTTTTCCACCATTATTTTCAATTTCATCAAAAATCACTTCGCTATCGGTCACCACATAAACTTCATCAAAAAGTTCTGTGGCTTTAGCAGCTTCATAAGTTCTAACTATCACGGGTTTTCCGCCCAAATCCTGCATAAGTTTTCCAGGGAATCTAGACGCGCCGTAACGGGCGGGAATCATTGCAATTATTTTCAAGGTAAAGTATTTTAAATTATTCCAAAAATAGGAAGATTAAGTTCTTGAAGCTCGTTTTTTCCGAAGCTTTTTATAAAACCGAAATATTACAAAAAATAGAAATATCACCAATACAAAAGCGATAATGGGCACAAAAATCGAGGCGATAGCCATAACAATTGAAGTACCAGTTTCTACAGTAGTCAAAACTGGATTTGCAAGTCCACCAGTTGTTGTGCTTGAAGTAAGCCTAGCTGCCGAGGTATTACCTTTAATAGCCGCAGCCGTCCCACCACCAGCGATAATTGCCAATGCCCAGGTGACAACAGGGCTTAAATCAGAAATAGTGGCAACCATAACTGCCGTTCCGGCCAAAGTAGCCAATGGGAGAGCAATAGTGTCCAATAAATTATCTAACCAAGGAATGTAGTAACCAAAAATTTCAAATCCAGTCGCAACTCCCATCGTGATTACTGCAGTGAGACTTCCAACCCATTGCCAACTTTCATTTAATGGAATAACATCATAAAACCCAGCTAAACTTAAAACAAGTAGTGGTAGAAACACACGGAAACCAACTGCTGCCGCAAGGCCGATGCCTAGAAAAATGCTAAGTATTATTTCGATAGTTGCCATTTGTTAGTTGAGATGTTTTTTTAAATGGTTTAATCTCGTTTACGAAGTTATAAAATTTTTAATTTGAATTTTGGATTTCATCCAGCATCTGTTACTAAGCATCCGTCTCGTTCAATTCCTCAAAAAACTCATCTTTAAACCCTATCAAATATAACTTTTCTTGAGCACGTGTAATGGCGGTATAAAGCCAGCGTAGATATTCTTTGTCTATTCCGTTAGGAAGATATGGCTGCTCCACAAATACGGTGTTCCACTGCCCTCCTTGCGACTTGTGACAAGTTATGGCATAACTGAACTTTACTTGTAATGCGTTAAAGTATTTATTGTTTTTTACAGCTAAAAATTTCTTGTATTTTGATCTTTCATTTGCATAGTCCTTCATTACTTCCTGGTATAGTGAGTTTGATTCCTCATAGGTAAGCGAGGGGCTTTCCGAAGTTAACGTATCTAAAAGAAGTACGGTTTCCAAAGGTTTCATATTTGGATAATCTACCATACGCACTAAGACTTCAGCAAAACGGAAACCGTATAATTCCTTAAAAGAAAATATCTCCAAGACCTCTACAATATCACCATTGGCAACAAATCCAGCTTCACTTGTATTATCAACCCAAAAATAATTGTTTTTTACCACCATTAAATAATCACCTGAAGAAAGTTCCGATTCCTGAAACAAAATACGCTGTCGAATACTTTGGTTGTATAGATTCGCTCTTTTGTTGGAACGCACTATAATAACAGTATCTTCATTTCCTAAGGAGGAATAATTATCTCCGATGGCATCCATTATTTCCTGGCCATCGACCGGGCGAATAACATCTGGAAAATTAATCCCCGAAAATTTAAATGCTTCAAATAATTCATCATCTAAGCGTTCTCTAATTTTTGTAGCATTTACAAGAATCCCACTATCTTGTGATTGGCGCACCACTTCGTCTAGCTCTAATAAAGTGACTTCCCGATCGTATTGCATCTCCAATACTCTTGCGTCTAAAGCTGGACTAATTGACAAATGCACTGGTGGTAACTGCGCAGAATCCCCAATTAAAAGGAGTTTACAATTATGACCGCTATATACATATTGCATTAAATCATCGAGCAAAGAGCCGTTTTCAAAAAGTTTTGAGTCTTGATTTATATCTGGAATCATCGAGGCCTCATCCACGATAAAAATGGTATCGCGATGTTTATTGGTCTGTAGGTTAAAGGAAACAGAGCCTTTTTCACTTTTTGGAAAATATATTTTTTTGTGAATTGTAAAGGCCTGTTTGTTGGAATAATTACTGATAACCTTCGCTGCTCTTCCCGTTGGAGCCAACAGAACGGAGCGTTTTTTTACTTTTCCGAGGTTTTTTACCAAAGCTCCTACTATTGTTGTCTTTCCTGTACCTGCATATCCTTTTAATAAAAACGTTTCATTTTTATTCGTTCCTAGCACAAATTTTGCCAATAACTGAAGCGCTATATCCTGCTTGGGAGTGGTGTTATGGGGGAAATCATTCTTTAAAAATTGATAAAATTCTGATACATTCATATTTCACTACTGTCTATGAGGGTTTAAAGATAGGTATGATTTTTTCGCAATATACTTTTACGAACAAAAAAAAATTGTAGATTTGCGATAGACCTTTTGGTAAAATCAACACTTAAATAAAATCAATAATGAAATTAGTAATTCAGATTGCTCTTTGGATTGTCATCGCTTTTTTAGGCTGGAAGTTATGGAGCTCTATTATGGGGCCTGTAGAATTCAATAAAGTTAAGGAAGCACGTTACGCGAAAGTAATTAAGAGTTTAAAGGATATTCAAGCCGCAGAACTTGCGCATAAAGAAATAACAGGAGCTTTTACAGGAGACTGGGATAGCCTGGTACGATTTGTTGACACTGCGCAATTTGCAATTACACAAAGACGTGATACAAGTTACGCCGATGTAGAAAGAAACAAAGCTTTCGGGATTGATGAAGGTTATTTTATAGTAGAGTCATTGATAGATACTTTAGGCTTTACACCTATTAAGGATTCGCTATATGGCGGATCTGACAGATACAAAACTATGATGAATGTTCCTGTGAAAGGAATTGACGCTAAGTTTGAACTGAAATCCGGAAATCTTGTAAAAAACGATGTTAGCTACTCTGTATTTGAAGCGAAAGTTTCTAAAAAGGTTTTATTAGGAGACAGAGATAAAGATCTTTTAGCACAAGAGTTGCAAGTTCAATCAGTAGATGGTGTTAACGGACCAGATATAAAGGTAGGTTCTATGGACGAAGTAAACACTACTGGAAACTGGCCTAAAATTTATGACTCTGCAAACGGCAAATAAAATACAAAGTACAATACAAAACAGACTGTCCGTTCAAGTTTCTTTGAACGGGCTTTCTTTTTTGGTAACAACTCCTCAAAATAAAGAGGTAGTCTTTTTTCTAGAAAAAATATTGGATTACAGCACTACTCCAGAAGAACTATTAATGGAAATAGAATCCATAATGTTCGATAATAAAATCCTCAATTCAGACTTTAAAGAAGTTTCTTTAGTTTACTCCACCCCCATTTACAGCTTGGTTCCAGCTTCGCTTTTTGATGAAACAAAAGCGAGTGAATACTTAAAATTCAACTCTAAGATATTGGCCAATGATTATATGGCGCACGATATTTTGGAAGATCAGGATATAGTCGTGGTATATGTTCCGTTTATGAACATCAATAACTTCTTCTTTGAGAAATATGGATCTTTCAGTTACTACCACTCCACTACCATATTACTGAAGTCTATTCTAGAAAATGAAAAGTATTCACTTCCTAAAATGTATCTTCACTTTCAGAAAAATAGTTTTGATTGTGTTGTTTTAAAGAATGGCGAACTTCAGCTTTGCAACAGTTACTCCTATAAAACTCCTGAAGATTTTATCTATTACACACTCTTTTGTATGGAGCAACTAAAGTTAAATCCAGAAAACCTTCCTGTATTTCTTTGTGGTGAAATAGAAAAGGATGATGAAAACTATGAAATAGCATATACTTTTATTCGAAATATTGAATTCGCTGAAAGTGATTCTTTCATTAAAAAAATTACTTCCAACGACAAACCCCACCAACACATCATTCTTAAAAGCACGGTTTAAATGCGAATAATCTCAGGGACACACAAAGGAAGAAGACTTACAGCTCCAAAAAACCTACCCGTTAGGCCTACTACCGATTTTGCCAAAGAGGCTCTTTTTAATATTCTTAGAGTGCGTTATTTCTTTGATGAACTAAGCGTTCTCGATCTTTTTACAGGAATTGGAAATATTAGTTTCGAATTTGCGTCACGTGGCGTACCTAACATAACTTCGGTTGATGCCAACCATGGCTGTATTCAGTTTGTAGAAAAGGTTTCGGAAGATTTCTCTTTTCCCATTCAAACTATAAAATCTGATGTTTCAAAATTTTTGGATAACGCTACAGGAAAATATGACGTTATTTTTGCCGACCCTCCTTATGATTTCGAGGTATCACAATTATCCAGTATACTATCCAAAGTTTTTGAAAGAGACCTATTAAACGAAGATGGATTACTTGTTATAGAACATTCAAAAATAATTAATCTTTCAGAATTAGAACATTTTACCGAAGCTCGTAAATACGGAGGCAACGTGTTCAGTTTTTTTCAATAAAGAATATGGGTGAGACAATTATAAATTTAGCATTTGGAACTGCAAAAATTTTTGATGGTATCATCGAATTGAAATTTACGGAAGGTATAAACTTTAAAACTGAAGATTTACAGACCGTGTTTGAACTTTGTGACATTTATTTTCCGAATAAAAAGTTTCTTCTTCTCTCTAATCGTACAAATGATTTTTCTGTCGATCTAAGTCCGACACTGTATAAAGCCTTTCATAAAAATTTAATAGCTTCCGCAGCTGTTTGCTATAATGATGCTTCATTCCGAAACGCGAAATTTGAAAAAGAATTTTTTAAAAGAATACCCTTCGAAGTTTTCAGAGATTACGATGAAGCTGTAAACTGGTTAAAAAGTTATTTGTAATCCTTCGTATCTGGTTAAAGAGAAAAGACCGCTTCACTTTTAGAGAAAAGAAAAAAGACGATCTGTATAATTATGCCTTTCGCTTCTGATACAATAGAAACTATAAATCTAGTATTCTTATACATAATGTGATTTAGTCAATGATGCTCTCACAGTATGGAAAAGATACCTGCTTTCGCAGGTATAAAAAAAGCAGGCCTATAAGCCGGGTTCTGTTACCGATCCCGATAGCTATCGGGACGGTACCTTATCATTTATCTAGACGTTCCGTTACCAAAACGCTCAATCTGCCTACCCTCCTGCATCGGGCGGGAACCCTCTCCCGATAGCTATCGGGACGCAGGTTTACGTGACATTTCACCGCATAGAGTTTACCTGGTTTCACTACAGCATTACCTGTACATACTTTCTGCTGCACTTGTCCTGACCCTGAAACTAGTTCTGGACCGACGGCTGTTAGCCGCTATGCTTCCCTATGGTGCCCGGACTTTCCTCCCTCCCAAATCCCGATAGCTATCGGGGTCGGGACGACGATAAGGCGGCCTGCAGCGCAAAAGTACTCCAATGTTAATAATTATGGGAAAATACAAAGGTCTATTTTTTAGAAATCCGTTGTACATATCTATATTTGCTTCCAAGTCTATATAATATAAACTGACTCCAGAACACTGACTACTTAATAAATGGAACACTTCATTGTATCTGCCAGAAAATACCGTCCCGCCGCTTTTAAAGATGTGGTTGGGCAACAGGCCATTACTAATACTTTGGATAACGCCATTGCGAACAATCACCTTGCTCAAGCTTTACTTTTTACTGGTCCACGTGGTGTTGGTAAAACCACTTGTGCTCGTATTCTTGCGAAAAAGATAAACCAGGACGGAACCGAAAAGGAAGATGAAGATTTTGCCTTCAATATTTTTGAATTGGATGCCGCTTCTAATAACTCGGTAGATGATATCAGAAACTTGATAGACCAAGTTAGAATTCCACCACAAGTTGGAAAGTACAAGGTTTATATTATTGATGAAGTCCATATGTTGTCTTCTGCGGCTTTCAACGCATTTTTGAAAACCTTGGAAGAACCGCCAAAACACGCTATTTTTATTTTAGCGACTACAGAAAAGCACAAGATAATCCCTACCATACTTTCGCGTTGCCAGATTTTCGACTTTAGAAGAATTGGCGTTAATGATATAAAAGGTCATTTAGCCGAAGTTGCCAGAGCAGAAGGAATAGAGGCTGAAGACGATGCCCTGCACATCATTGCTCAAAAAGCGGATGGAGCACTGCGTGACGCATTATCAATTTTTGATAGAGTTGTAAGTTTCGCCGGAAAAAACCTTACAAGAGAAGCAGTTACCGAAAATCTAAACGTACTGGATTACACTTGGTATTTTCAAATTACTGACTTACTGCTGGAAAATAATATTCCACAGGTTTTGTTAACCTATAATGATATTCTTTCAAAAGGATTTGACGGGCACCATTTTGTAATGGGTCTTGCCTCTCACTTCCGCGATTTGTTGGTTTGTAAAAATCAGGAAACGATTAGTCTGTTAGAAGTTGGCGAGCAGGTAAAAACGATGTATGCTGAACAGTCGCAAAAAACAAGTCCTAAATTTCTCATTGAAGGTATTGAAATAGCAAATAGCTGCGATCTAAAATATAAAAACAGTCAAAATCAACGACTCCTTGTTGAACTTTGCCTAATGCAGCTTGCTTCCTTGACTTTTCAAGGCGAAAAAAAAAACGCTAATAACGGCGAACGTTTCGTAATACCTCCCTCCTATTTTAAGAGTGAAGAATATACTACAGAAAAAATCACTTCTGCGGGAAGTATTGTGCCAAAACCAATAAAAACTGTTGAAGTTGATCCCGAAGTCTCGGGAGAAGTTGAAAATGAAAATGAAGCGCATAAAAGAAAGGTATCTGAGCCTTCAGAAAATATTTCCAAAGAAAAACCACCAGAGAAAACCAACAACGGAGAACAAGAAAAAGTCAGTGAACGTCCGCAGATTATAGCGGAGCGAAATGCCAAAAGAGTTTCTGCACTTTCATTAAAAAGCATTCAGAAAAAGAAGCAAATAAAACAGGAATTGGTTGCAAACCAACCAGATACTAAAAACCTACCTGTAGAAGCTTTTTCCGAAGAAGAAATGCAAGCAGCCTGGAAAGAATACACCGCAGCTGTGGAAAGGGAGGGAAAATATAACCTTCTTTCACATTTAACGATGGGCACTCCAAAACTTGAAGGCTCAATTATACATCTTGAGTTTCCTAATCAGACTATAAAAACTGAGGTGGAACGTGCTAAATACGAACTCCTTATATTCCTACGCGAAAAACTTCAGAATTATGATATTGATCTGGATATAACAGTGAACGAAGTATTTGAAAAACGCTATGCGTACACCACTCGTGAAAAATTTGAAAGGATGAAAGAAATGAATCCGCTTATTGAAAAACTTAGGCAAGAATTTGATCTCGATATCTAGCTTCGCAAATTCCAATCCCGACAGCTATTGGGACCAAATAAAAATTAAAAACAAAGAATTAAAAAAAATATAAATCATAATGTTAGGCTTAAAACTTCCCACAGACCCACGATGGGTGAATATTGTTGAAAAAAATATAGAAGATATTCTTACAGATCACGCCTGGTGTGAACAGAAAGCCGCTTCCACAGCGGTTTCCTTAATTGTAGGTTTTCCGGAATACACGGATCTTATTCAGGAAATGATTTCTTTAATAAAAGAAGAAATCAGCCACTTTAAAATGGTACACGATAGGATTTTGGAGCGTGGCTGGGTGTTGGGTCGCGACCGAAAAGATGAGTATGTTTTACAGATTGTACAGTTTTTTCCCAAAGGAGGAAGTAGGACTACACAGTTGGTACATAGATTATTATATGCCGCATTGATTGAAGCTAGAAGCTGTGAACGCTTTAGATTACTGAGTGAAGAGCTTGAAGACAAAGAATTAGCGGAATTTTATAGAAAATTAATGGTTAGTGAGGCAAACCATTATACTATGTTTCTTAGCTTTGCGCGGCAATATGGCGATAGAAAAGAAGTAGATCAAAAATGGAGTGACCTGCTTTCTTTTGAAGCCGATGTAATGAAAGATTTGAGTAAACACCAATCCATTCACGGATAATATATATTCCTCCAAATGAAACTTAAAAGAAGAAGAAAATTAGTTAAATATCTCGATGTTCTAGACTATCCCATTCGGTTTAATCCGTTTGTATTTAGCAGAATGTTTCTTCTTTGGGCCTTGCTCGGTTTAATTGGTGGAATAATATCTGGACTCTATTGGGTGGTACTTATGTTTCTCACAGATGCTATTGGTGTCTATCAAGGTTGGTTGGTAATTCCTGTCATGGCAATTGCTGGCCTCTTGGCAGGTTTGATAATTTATTTTATTGGTGATCCAGGAGAAATGCAGCTGATAGTAAACAACATTCGCTTTAATAAGGGAAAATTGGATCCAAAGAACAATCCTTCCATGATTCTTTCCTCCCTCATTTGTGTGGCATCTGGTGGAAGTCTAGGACCAGAATCACCATTGGTACAAGTTACTGGCTCTACTGGTTCTTGGATGGGAAAACTTTTTAGATTAAAAGGGGAGGAATTACGTTCTCTGAGTATTGCAGGTATGGCTTCCGGTTTTACTGCTTTATTCGGTGCTCCCTTGGGCGGTAGTCTTTTCTCTTTGGAAATACTTCATCATAAACACGCAGTAGAATACTATCAAGCTATTATCCCTGCACTTGTAGCCAGTGGATTTAGTTATATAGTTTTTGCGATAATCGTGCAGTTAGGTTGGGGACCAATGTGGCACCTACCCGCCTATGAAATGGCAGGCTATTTTGATTTTGGATGGGCAGTCTTGTTCGCCATCTTTGCAACTATTGTTGGATGGGGATTTATTTTCTGTACTAAATTCTTTAAAAAACTCTTCGAAAAACTAAAAACTCCTATATATATCAAAACAATGATTGGCGGTATTTTACTGGGAACCATTGCTTTTTATATTCCTTTAACAAGATACTTTAGCCATTTTGAAATTAACCACCTTTTACAGGAAGATGGAACTGTCCAATTTCTTATAGGATTATTAGTCTTTAAAATTATTGCAATTGCTATAACCGTAACCTCTGGTTGGCGCGGTGGATTTATTATCCCCTTATTTTTCTGTGGTACAGCCCTTGGCTTGCTTCTTCACACTGTTTTTCCATCAATCAGCCTCTCCTTGACTATTGTAAGCTGTATGGCAGCTATAAATGCCTGTGTAACTCGCACACCCATGAGTACCACTATTCTTTTAGCTACGCTCACGGGATTCACCTACTTTATCCCTATTCTTTTCGCTAGTTTAACTGGTTATTTCCTCGCACCACGTATTCCTTTTATTGGAGCACAAATGGAAAAAGAAGAATTAGAAGAAGTGAAAAGTAAACCCGGAAAACTTACAGAGTAGCAAATATTCTCTTTTTCGTCGTTGAGAATTCTGTTTAGAATTACTTCATCTTCAGGCCTTGAATAAATGCGCTTTAGGGTATATTTGAATGCGAAAGAACCATTAAACATTTATAGAATATATGTGTTATTATGTATTAAAACTGATCTAATTGAAAATATTAACTTGGAATTGTAATGGAGCATTAAGAAAGAAGTTTGAACACTTATTGGACTTAGATGCTAATATTTATATAATACAAGAATGTGAGAATCCAATTGAAACCAAAGACCCTAAATACAAGGAATGGGCTGAAAATCATCTTTGGATTGGAGATACTAAAAACAAAGGAATTGGGGTTTTTGCAGATAAGGACATACAACTTGAAAAACTAGATTGGTCCGACAATTATGAAGACCAAAAAGTAAAACATTTTTTACCTTGTACTGTAAATCAGGATTATGATTTACTAGCCGTTTGGACTCACAGTAATAATTCACATTCTTACGGTTACATTGGACAATTGTGGAAATACCTCCAAGTTCACAAATCAAAACTCGACAAATGCCTTGTTTTGGGTGATTTTAATAGTAATGTTTTTTGGGATAAATCACGTAGATGGTGGAATCATTCGGACGTTGTTAGAGAGTTAAAAGAAGTTGGTGTTGAAAGCCTATATCATAAATATTGGAATGAAGAGCAAGGTAAGGAAACTCAGCCTACACTTTTTCTTCAGAAGAACGTAGAAAAGCCATATCATATTGATTATATTTTTGGGAGTATTGACTTTCAAAACGGACTAAGGAAAATGGAGATCGGAGATGTAAACCAATGGCTTAAAATTAGCGACCACTTACCAATAATTTGTGAGTTTGAACTGTAGAAAAGAATGCCCGTCAATAGTTTTGGATAAAGATAATTTTAGTGCTGTATATCCACAACATCCTATCAATAGCGGCTAAATCACCAAATAAACACCCTTCAAGATAAATGAAATTAGAGGTAAAGCAAATAGCCAAACTCACAGGGCATCGAAGCTCAATATACACCTTGGATAAAGGAACAGAGGAGCATATTATTCTCTCTGGTAGTGGCGATAAAACAATCGCTCAATGGAATCTAGAAACATTTCAACCTAAAAAAATTGTAGCTGGTTTTCCTGCCGTTTTATATTCCATTTGTCTCATTCCTGAAAAACAATTACTACTGGGAGGAACTGCAAATGGCAAGGTTCATATATTGGATTTAGAAAAGAATGAAGAAGTAACGGCTCTAAGTGACCATACTTCGGAGGTGTTTGATATTAAGTATTCTATAGAAACCAATTGTATCTATACAGCTGGTGGAGACGGTAATTTTGCAGTTTATTCCCTTGATACTTTTGCCTTGATCAAGATTGAAAATTTATGTGACGAAAAAGTACGCAGTCTTGATTTTTATTACGCCACTTCTGAAATAGCCATTGCTTCAGGAGATGGGAACATTCGTATTTTTGACTTAAAAACTTTACAGGAAAAAAAGGTTTTTGTTGGACATCAGCTTTCATCAAATGTTGTGCGTTTTAGTCCCAATGGAAAATTGCTTTTATCGGGTGGTAGGGATGCTCAATTGAACGTTTGGAAAGTGGGAGATTATGAATTAATAAAATCAATTCCTGCACATGAATGGGCAATTTATGATATTGCTTACAGTCCGAATTCAAATTTATTTGCTACGGCCAGTCGTGACAAAACACTAAAAATATGGGATTCCAAAACATTTAAACTTTTAGAAGTGATTGACAAAGAAGGATATGATGGTCATCAATTTTCTGTAAATAAATTAATTTGGAGCACTTATAATGATTATTTGATTTCTGCTGGGGATGATAGAGATATTATAATATGGGAAATAAATCAAGACAAGACTTTATAAATCAATTAGCAACCCTCCTCGGTGGTTAGATCGTCACGTTTGTTTTTCCAAAAAACCCATCAGGTCAAAAGCTTACTCAAACTAAATATCAGAGCAATGAAGCTTCACTCCTATTTAATTTCTCACTGCAACTCTGTTTATAATTACTTTTATTAAAATGCTGAAAGAACAGGTTTAGCGGTATATTTGAAGGAAAACGAAGCCTTATAGACATTTGTAGGATCTACGCAGTAAGACTGCTGCGTATCAACATGTTGTGATGCAATAACTAAAAAGTATGGGATTTAATATTGTACTAATTGAACCTGAGATACCTACAAATACAGGAAATATCGGGCGATTAAGTTTGGCCTCTGGATCGAAATTACATCTCGTAAAACCATTTGGTTTCGAATTAAATGACAAGCGAGTAAAAAGAGCTGGATTGGATTATTGGAAGCATATCTCCCTTTTCATTTATGAGGATCTTGATGACTTTTTCTCCAAAAATAAAGATGGAAAATTTTCATACCTATCAAGTCATGCTACGCGGGATTACTGCTCGATTGACTATAAAGATGAGATGTTTCTAATTTTCGGAAAAGAGTCCGTTGGCTTACCTAAAAACCTAGTAGAAGAAAATTCAGATTTAGTTTATAATATACCGCTTTACAGTCCTCATATTCGAAGTTTAAACTTGGCGAATGCTGTTGGCATCGTGGTTTATGAGGGAATTAGAAATATAAAGGTTCATTAAGAATATCCTTTAAATAAAATGCCAACAACTAGTAATAAGATCACACCTCAATTAATAAGAAATAGTAAATATGGGCGATTTTTTTCCTGATCAAAGATATACCAGTTCTGGAGAACCTGAACTTGGAGTAGGTATTGTAACAGAAGTAAGCAAAGGAAAGGTACAGATGTATTTTCCAGTTTCAGACGAATCGCGACTTTATGCAACAGAAAGTGCACCTTTGCGTCGTACCATTTTTAAACTCGGAGATACGGTAGTAGATAACCTAGGACAATCATTACTGATTGAACAAGTTAAACTCATAGATGGGCTTTATGAATATTATGGGAAAGGCAGAAAGCTGCTTGAGGCGGAACTTGACGGTGGAACTATTACTCATGGCGTTGATGATCGACTATTTATGGGCGATGTTGATTCGCCTGAACTGTTTGCTTTGCGCAGAGAAACGCTCTTTAACAATTATATTAGAAGAATATCTCCAGTACATGGATTTGTTGGTGGGAAAATAGATTTAATTCCACATCAACTTTATATTGCACATGAGGTGAGTTCTCGATTTGCACCACGAGTTTTGTTGTCAGATCAAGTAGGACTTGGAAAAACCATTGAGGCATGTTTGATTTTGCATCGTTTATTGGTTACTGGACGTATATCCAGAGTGCTTATTCTTGTCCCCGAATCTTTGATACATCAGTGGTTTGTTGAAATGTTGCGAAAGTTTAACCTGTGGTTTAATATTTTTGATGAAGAGCGTTGCGAGGCTCTTGAAGACAGTGCCCCAGATGGAAATCCGTTTCTTGATGATCAACTTATAATTTGTAGTACCGAGTTTTTGGCTGGTTCTCAAAAACGAGCTCATCAAGCTATTTCTGCAGATTGGGATATGCTTGTTGTTGACGAAGCACATCACTTAGAATGGTCTGTTAATGAGGTAAGCCGTGAATACCGGATTGTAGAATTATTGAGTAAGGTGGCGAAAGGATTGCTTCTTCTTACCGCTACTCCGGAACAATTAGGTGTAGAAAGTCATTTTGCACGTCTTAGATTACTCGATCCAAATCGATATAATAATTACAAAGATTTTTTAAACGAATCGCAGGGTAATAAAGACATTGCTACTATTGTTGACAAGTTATCCGCAGGTAAAGGCTTAAAATCAAGAGATTTAAAGCAATTGGAAGCTATTTTTCCAAAAGAAAGAATTGCAGCATTAGCTAATAAAGATGAAACTGCGAAGCTCAACCTTATCGAAGATTTACTCGATCAACACGGGCCAGGTCGCGTTTTATTTCGAAATACGCGACTAGCAATGAGCGGGTTTCCAAAGCGAATAGCTCATATAGTGCCTATTGAGGTAGAGGAAAATCACAGTCTTTGGATTGAACGTGTTACGAGTGAGTTTAACTATAATATTGATACTACTTCAGAAGTAAAAAAGAAACAAAAATTTTGGTTTGATAAAGATCCTCGAGTTGACTGGATTTTAGAGAAAATGAAGGAATTATATCCTGCAAAAATCTTACTTATATGCAGCTCCAAAGAAAAGGTTTTGGCATTAGAAGCTGCCATAAGTAAACGACTTAAGTTTAAGGTAGCTGTTTTTCATGAGGACCTCTCGCTTGTACAACGCGATAGAAACGCAGCGCGGTTTGCAGACCTTGATAGTGCTCAGATCCTCCTGTGTTCCGAAATAGGAAGTGAAGGCCGGAATTTTCAATTTGCGCATCATCTCATACTTTTTGACGTGCCACTTCATCCTGAATTATTGGAGCAGCTCATAGGTCGCCTTGACCGAATAGGACAGAAAAAAGATATTCATATTCATATTCCTTTTCTTGTTGGAGGCCCACAGAGCCTCATTATTAGATGGTATCATGAAGGTTTGAATGCATTTAACTCGAACCTAGAAGGTGGAAATATTATTTCTAAAAAATTTAGTGAACGATTGCTAAAAATCACGAAAATATCATCTTTTGAAGATGCAGATTCCAAACTAGACACATTAATTGCTGAAACAGCTAATTTTCAAAAAGAACTTAAGAAAAGCCTTGCTGAAGGTCGTGATAGATTACTAGAAATGAATTCATTTCGTCCGAAAGTAGCAAAAAAACTCATTGCGCAAATTAAAGCTGAAGATAGAGACAGCGGTCTAGAAATTTATTTAACGAAAGTCTTTCAGCATTTCGATATAGAAATGGAAGATATTGCTCCTAGAACTTACTTGTTGCATCCAGCTTCTTTTAGCTCAGAGGTATTTCCGTCAATTCCACCAGAAGGAATACACGTTTCGTTCGACAGAAAACGGGCACTTAGTAGGGAAGACATTAGTTTTCTAAGTTGGGATCATCCCATGGCTACCGGAGCTATTGATAAGGTACTAAGTTCAACAATTGGCGGTGCTAGTTGTGGGGTTATTCAAGGAACCGGCGATCCTGCTCTACTTCTTGAATTTATTTTTGTTCTAGAAACAGCCGGCAAAGAAAGTATAGATATAGAAAGATTTCTTCCCCATACCCCATTAAGGATTATAGTAGATCATACAGGAAATGAAGTAACAGATACGTATTCTGTTGAAATGCTCAACAAAGAATTATTACCGAGCAACATAGAACCCTTGCTGGAAAATGAGGTTTTCGTAGAAAAGATACTGCCTAATATGATTTCATCAGCAACAAAAAACGCCAAGGAATTGGGAGAAAATGAAATAACAAAAGGTTTACAGCGAATGCATCTGAAACTGAATCATGAAATAGATCGACTTACCGCTTTACAAGAAAAAAATAAACACATTAGGATAGATGAAATTGAGGAAGCAATTGAAGAACGGGAAAAATTATCAATACTAATAAAAAAGGCGCGCGTACGATTAGATTCCCTTCAACTAATACGGAAAGAGTGATTTTGTACACTTTTACGGGATCTTATTAAGTGTAAAATGGTAAATATTTCATCATTAGATAAGCTCAAAATGGAATAACGCTTTTCCTTATTTATCATCTTCAAAAACTATTCATAAGCTATGATTAGCGGTATATTTGTAACAAAATGGTTTATTTCACAATACAGTTTTCTACTTCGCTAAATGTCCAAATTACCAAAAGAACATAAATTTATTGATCTTTCTGACTATGGAAGACCTGTAGCCAAAGTTATCGCAAACTCATTAAAAAATACTAGGGTCACTCCTATTCATGTTACTATTGGTTTTATAATTTCAGGTCTCTTCGGTATTTACTTTATAATCCAAGGTTACTTTTGGCTTGCTGCTTTTTTTTTGATTTTCAAGTCTATTTTAGATGCTGCAGATGGTGAATTAGCACGCATAAAGCAAGAACCATCTTATACGGGGCGGTATTTAGATTCTGTAGCAGACATTATATTAAATGCTTTAATTTTTATTGCTATCTGGAATATTACTGACACTTCCAATTGGATTTGCATTGCAGCATTCTTGGGATTGCAACTACAAGGTACACTTTACAATTACTACTATGTTATTTTGAGGAATAGGTTCAATGGTGATACTACAAGCCGCGTGTTTGAGAACAAAACACCGGTAGCATTAAAAGGCGAAAAACAAAAGCATGTGGATTTTCTTTTTAGCTTGTATAAATTGTTTTATGGTGCTTTTGATAAAATTATTTATACGCTTGATAGCAATGCGAATAAGGCTAAAGTATTACCAAATTGGTTTATGACTTGTGTTTCTACGTTTGGTTTGGGTTTCCAATTGCTAATTATTGCAGTTTTTCTTGTATTAGGTTTAAAAACTTTCATTCTGCCATTTTTCCTAGTTTATACTATTATGGTTTTTATTTTTATTGCTATTCGAAAGTATTTCAATTAAACCTATACAAAACAGAGTCATCGAAGTTTCAAAATTAATTAAAACTTTACTTTCTATACCGCACATAAGAGAATTAAGTCCAGTTTTTACCTCGCCCGAGGCAATCCATTTGGAACGTAATTTACGGCAGTATTTAAATAAAAACCCTTCTTTCCAACCTTTGTAAAGGTGACTTAGTAATCTGGACATAGTAGAATAAAATCCTAACTTTATTTATAGGTCAACTTCTATAATTATGAGTACACCATGTTTTCTTCTGATATTATGCGGGAATGTGCATTATCCGCAAATATTTGGCTGTAAAACGTGATATTGCCCTAAAATTCTATTAACTTATCGCGATAACAAAAATAACCTTTAATATATGAGAGATCAACTACAAAACATTGCTAACCGCGTATCAGATTTTTTCCCGACTTGCTTGGTGCATTGGTGGTACTTCTAATTGGTTGGCTAATCGCAAAAGGAATAAAATCCTTAGTAACAAAACTTTTAAGAAAAACTAATTGGGATGAGCGCATGCTTGGAAAAAGCCAAACTGGCGACACCAATAAGTTACTTGGTAGCATCGTCTATTACATTATTATGATAATAGTGTTGCTAATCGTACTGGAAATTCTTGGTATTAATCAGGTATTGGTACCATTGGAAAACATGGTAGATAAATTTTTAGGATTTATTCCTAATCTGGTTGCTGCTGGAATAATAGGTTTTGTGGGATATATCCTTGCAAAATTTGTTTCCAATTTAGTGAGCATTGGTGGAAGCTTTCTGGATAAACTCGTGGACAAAACAGGGTTTAAGGATACTTCTAAACTGGTAAATATTCTAAAGAAGATTGTATTTATTGTAATTTTTATCCCTTTTATAATTCAGGCAATTAACGCCTTAAAACTGGATGCTATAGCCAGGCCAGCCAATGATATTTTAAACAATTTCACTGGCATGATTGGTAATATAATTCTTGCAGGTGTAATCGTAGCCATATTTATTTGGGGTGGACGCTTCCTTACTAACTTTCTGGAAGACCTTTTCAGATCAATGGGACTTGATAAGGCCTCAGAAAAAATTCAAATAGACAAGATGATTGGTCCAAATCAATCCTTTTCTAAGATTATCGCCAACATACTGTATTTCTTTCTGGTATTTATTGGAATAATAACAGCTGTTGAAATTTTAGATTTAAATCAGCTTACGGCTATCTTGGATGAAGTACTGCAAGTTACCGGACAGATTTTATTCGGATTGGTAATATTGGCGATTGGAAATTTCATTTCGCTACTTATTTACAATACGATGTCTAATTCGCGCGCTAATAATTTTATTGCTAGTGTAGTTAGATGGGCGACATTAGCTTTATTCTTAGCAATTTCTCTAAGAACAATGGGAATTGCGAACGAAATTGTAGAACTTGCCTTTGGACTAATTCTAGGAGCAATAGCTGTTGCAGTTGCACTTAGTTATGGTCTTGGTGGTCGCGATGCTGCTGGTGAACATTTCCGTGAAATTATTCAGAAGTTTAGAAACGACGATTCTGATAAGGGTGACAGTAATCCTCTGCCACCTACTCCCCCATCAAATAAACCAAGTGATTTATCCGGTGGTGAGCCGAAATCTGATATTTAATGTCAAGTTGCATTAAATAATAAAACCAAAAGCCGTTGAGTAATTTTTCTCAACGGCTTTTTTATATAAAAAATTATATAGCCTCGCTTGACTTTAATCAAATTTAAGTTAACTTGAACCATCCTAAAACAATTTGAAAAACACATAAAATGATAAAATCACTTTCACTTATAATATTGTGCCTTGTATCATTTTCTTTAATTGGTCAGGTTAAACAAGATTCGGATTTATATAAAACTATCATTTCAAAGGACAGTTTACTTTTTAATATAGGCTTCAACACCTGCGACATTAGTCAATTTGAGAAACTGATGAGTGACAATTTAGAATTCTTTCACGACAAGGATGGAGTTTCTGATAAAAAAGAGTTCCTATATAATCTAAAAAATGGTTTATGTGCTTCACCAGATAAATATCAGTCTCGAAGAGAATTGATAAAAGGAAGCACAGAGATATATCCGCTTTATAATAATGACAGTATTTATGGTGCAATTCAGGTTGGTAGACATCAATTTTATGAAACAATAGTTGGTGAAAAAGAGAGATTTGCAAGTGCTGCAAAATTCACGCATGTCTGGCTTCTAGAAAATGGAGAGTGGAAACTGAGTAAAAGCTTGAGTTATGACCACCAAACGGATAAAAAGAAATAAGGAATCAAGTAAGTTTTATTATCGTAACGTAATGAAGCTTTACCTATTTATCTTCTCGCTGACGAGTCTGTTAATGACTACTGATTCTCTGTTTAATTATAGAACTTGTATCTTTCTTTCCCAAACCTAGTGAATTGTATAAAATGGGGAAAAACTAAAAGTGGAAGAGTTTGATAAAAAGAAAGCTCTTTTAGATTACGTGAATAAGAATTCAGATAAATTAGATATCTTGTCGATAAGCTCTACCCAAGTAGCTGTTTCATTTAAACATTTTTTGTGGTATTACGATAAATAATCCTTCACATTAAATAAACAAATAAGACCTATAATGAGGCTAAATTCCCAAGACAGACTAAAACATATACTTCTTCTTATTTCCCTAGTTTTAGTTGTATTTTCAGTTCATGCTCAAACTACCAAAAAAGTACTGTTTCTCGGTAATAGCTATACCGCCGTCAACAACCTTTCATTATTAGTAAGCAATATGGCAACAAGCACCGGAGATATTTTGATATACGATTCTCGAACTCCTGGAGGCTACCGATTGATGGATCACGCTTCAAATTCAACAACGCTTTCTAAAATAAATTCAAACGATTGGGATTATGTTAGCTTACAGGCACAAAGTCAAGAAACATCATTGAGCCAATCACAAATGGAAGCCGAAGTGTTTCCCTACGCGGAATCATTGAGTAATGCAATTAGAGGGAATAATGAATGTTCACAACCGTTGTTTTATATGACTTGGGGACGAGAAAATGGTGATGCTGCTAATTGTGAAATCAGACCTTGGGTATGTACTTATGAGGAAATGGATGATGTAATTAGGGCGACCTATATTTTTATGGCTGAAAGCAATGAAGCAGAAATTGCACCTGCAGGAGCTGTTTGGAGATATCTTAGAGAAAACTACCCTGAAATAGATTTGTATACTGTTGATGGTTCACATCCTTCCTTAGCAGGTTCCTATGCTGTGGCCTGCGCATTTTACGCTATGATTTATAAAAAGGATCCGACTTTAATTACGTGGAATTCAACATTATGCGAAAATGAAGCCAATCTCATAAAAACCGCTGCTAAGACGATTGTTTTCGATGAAATTTCTAATTGGGATTTTACGGAAAATCCAGTTGCAGATTTTTCCGAAGTTATCAATAGTGGGGAAGTATCATTTACAAATACAAGCAGCAGCTTTGATACTATATTATGGGATTTTGGTGATTCGAACACATCCACCGAAACCAACCCCATTCACTCATACACCGAAAGTGGTATTTATACTGTTTCCCAAACAATCACTAAATGTGGAAAAACGGATACAAAAACTAAAAATCTAGATATTACTCTTTTAAGCACAGAAGCTTTCAACCATAAGGTGCTGAGCGTATATCCTAATCCTACATCAGAAAAGTTGAATCTAAAGTATGATAAAACGTACAAGGAAATAAGTATTGTCATTTCAGATCTTTCAGGAAAATCTATCTTAAAAAGGTCAGTAAATAATTTAGCCGAATTTACATTGGACATTTCAACCTTCAGCAAGGGAATTTATATATTGAAAATAATAGCGGATGATCAAGTTTACGTTGAAAAAATAATCAAAAAGTAAAATTTCACGTATAATCGGTAATAATTAATGACAATGATGAAAAAACAGCTTTTGATTAAGTCGATTAGATAACAAGAATATTGATAACTGCTTTCTTTAATGAAATTTGGATATATTCGTATACCATAAATAAATAGTCACTTTGTAAAAGGTGAAGTTTGAACCAAAATAGCGAACAATGAAAAAAATATACATATTACTTCTATCAATTCCTCTTAGTATAATAGGATGTAAAGAAAACCCAAAGAATGACCATCAAGAGAACAGTAAAGCGAACTCCGAAAAAGTAATTGATGGCGATACTTCTAAAGATTTATTAAACTGGAATGGGACTTATAAAGGGCTTGTACCTTGTGCAAGTTGTCCAGGGATTCTTACTACTGTAAAGCTTAACGATGACAAAAGCTTTGAAAAATCAGATTTCTATTTAGATTCCAAAGACGGTTACTTTAAGGAAAAAGGAACCTTCACTTTTGCAGAAGATGGCAGTAAGATCACCATGATTTCTGGAGAAGATACTCTTGTATATACTTTTGACAAAAACCACTCAAATAAATTAAGCACAGAAGAAAAGGAAATTTCTTCTGAATTAGCTGCAAAGTATGTATTAACTAAATTATCAGATGCAGCCGTTGAATTTTCCGATACTCCAGTAAAAGGTTTTCTTATAATGGGGCACGAAGTTTCCTCATTTGAACCGGTAGGATCTTCAAAAGTATATTGGGTTAAAGATTCAAAAGATGCAAGCCTAGCTAAGCTTTATAAGGAGAAAACAAAAAACCAAGAAAAACCTTATTCTCCTGTGATGGCAGAATTAGTTTTAAAAAATAGTGATGCTACAAAAGAAGCCTTCGCAAAAGACTATGATGGTATGGCAGATCTTGTTGAAGTTAAATCGGTTGAAACCATTACGCCAGACAACTACAGCGTAAATTAAACACTATTTTCATTACAAGCTTAAACAAAGCTTTCTTAATATTTTGAAAACCCATTTTACTTGTATCCGATTTTAAATGAAACCGAAATTACATATTTTATCAGATTTATTCGGTTTTGAGAATTCACTTTGGATTAATAAATATGTGGAGTTATTAGAATTAGATTTTCATTTGATTTTTTATGATTCATGCAAACTCGCTGGAATCGACAGCACTAATTTGTCTGAAAACGAATTACATTCAAAATTTGTAAATCGTGGAATAGACAGTGCCGTCAAGGAATTGTTGAAACTAGAAAATGAAGAAATAGACGTCCTGGCATTTAGCATTGGCGGTACAATCGCTTGGAAAGCTGCGCTCAATGGTCTTAAAATAAATAACCTATATGTGGTTTCGTCTACTAGATTGCGCTACGAAACAGAGAAACCAACTTGTTCTATTCAAGCTTTTTTCGGAGAAAAGGATGCGTTTAAACCTGAGGATATTTGGTTTAAAACATTAGACTTGGACGTAGAAATTATTAGAGATGGACAGCACGAAATCTATAAGAAAGAAGAAGTGATAAATACTATTTGTAACCGAATAAAACACGATTGTTTTTACTAATGAAATATGTAACCAAACAAATATTTCGGAACAACCTCTCTATCTCAAACAAGTTTTAAACTATTGTTTCCGTTGTTTTACTAGTTCAGGAAGTTCTCTTTTGTATTTTTCAACATCCCACGTCATATCCCAATGAGAGATATAATCTTGTAAAGGCTGAAGCCCTACCTCTGCCCGTCTTTTGTCCACATTGTCAGGATCTTCCAATGGCGATACGTAATACACTCCAGAATCTGGATTTCGTCCAACCTGACTGCCGTAAATTTGTTTTTTTCCTTGTGCCAAAGCAACTCTGTCTTCTAATAGAGCCAAGCTACTAGCTCTTGCATTTCCCTTTGCTACAGCATCCCGCATCATTGGTAAGTATTTTTCTTGAACCGGAAGGTCGGAATGTTGAATAACTAAAAATAAGGTAGTATTTCCACGGCGACCGATTACATCTTGACCTAACCAGCCACGCTCATCAAGAATGTTTTGAATTTTGATTAAATTAATGGAATCCTTTTCAGCTATGGTATTCCAATAGGACTTCATTTCCTCTGAATTTCGACCATATTTTTGTTCAACTTCACCAAGCTGCTTTCTTAAACCTTGGTCTTCTTCGTAAATGGTGTCTAAAACCGCGACTAATGGTTTATCGAAATTAGCTTCCTCCTTTTCTTTATTTGTCTTAACCAGAGCGAGAACTTCACGCCAACGTTGATCTGAATGTAATATATCCAAATCTGAATCTGTAGAAATATGATTGTAGTTTGTATAGTTTCCTTTTTCGGCAATTTTAAGCAGTTGCACGAACGAAGAGTCGATTTCTTTAGCCAAAGCCCAAGAACAGGCTGCATTATATCGGTCCGGTACATAACCTGTGTTTCCTAATGCAATAAAGGCTTCGGAGTATTTTTCGGCAGATTGTTTATAATCTTTCGTTTCATATAAACTCCAAGCTTCATTTGTTAATTCAGAATATTTTTCTTCATCTTGGCCAAAGGAGAGGTTAAACATTAAAATCCGAAAATTGCTAAAATGATTGATTTTTTCATAAGTATTCGTTTTTAATTTCTCCCTACTCCAATATCTGTTATTCAACCTCTATTTCGGATACAACTTTCTCATTATAAAGACTTTTAATCATCCCGTCACTTAGCCCAATTTTGGGGACAAATACATTTTTAGACTTGCTCCACTTCATAGCCGAAAGATAAATTCGTGTTGCAGGAATTACAACATCTGCACGGTCTGGATTCATATCTAGTTCTGTAATACGCTCATCATATGTAAGCGATTTTAATTTCTTAAAATAGGCAGACATATATGTATAGCTAAGTGGTTTTCCTATTTTCTTACCACTCTTTTTAAAGATAGTATTGATGTTTCCACCGCTACCAATCATTGAAACTTGTTTAAAATCCTTAGTTTCTTGTTTTATCCATAGCTTCATTTCGTCCCATAAATTTTCATCAACAAGGCCTTCCAAAAGGCGAACAGTACCAATTTTAAAGCTTTTAGAACCGATATTATGACCATTTGCAAAAACGGTTAATTCTGTACTTCCCCCACCAACGTCCACATATAGAAATACTTTGTCATCTTGGATCAAGGTTTTCAAATCTGTAGAAGCAATAATCTCTGCCTCATCTTTTCCTTCTATAATATCGATAGAAAGTCCACTTTTACTTTCAATGGTTTTGGCTATTTGCATTCCGTTTGAAGCCTCTCGCATAGCCGAAGTAGCACAAGCTCGAAAGCGTTTGATTCCATGTGTGTTCATCAAGAGTTTAAAAGCAATCATGGCGTCAACCATACGCTTTGCATTGTCTTCTGAAATTTTCCCATCAAGAAAAACTTCGGCTCCCAAACGAATAGGCACCCGAACTAGGGATGTTTTCTTAAAAATTGTATCCTTCCCTTTTTGTTCAATTACAGAAACAATTAATAATCTAATCGCGTTACTGCCGATATCTACCGCACCGTATTTTTCAATGTTTAACAAATCAGTTTACTTCAAGTTTATTTAAATAATAATTATACATTCTGAATTGTGAACGCACCTTTGGCTTCTTGTTTTTTCTATAAGCATTATCATTTTTAATGCTGAAAACGCGCGCTTTTACATTATCAGTCCATCCTATTTCAAAATTTTCTAAAATTTCTTTCTTAATATCTTCGTCGTAAATAGGGCAGGTAATCTCAACTCTGTTGTCAAGATTTCTTCTCATAAAATCTGCCGATGATATGTACACCTTAGTATTACCAGCATTCTCAAAGATAAACAATCGTGGATGTTCCAAAAATTTACCCACAATGCTTATAGCTTCAATATTTTCGCTCATTCCTTTAACTCCTGGAATGAGGCAACAAATACCGCGAACAATCATTTTTATCTTCACTCCTGCTCTACTCGCTTCATATAGTTTATCAACCATTTTCAGGTCAGAAAGACTGTTCAGTTTCAACTTAATCCCACTTGGTAAGCCGGCTTTTTTATTCTTTATTTCTGTATCAATCAAACTGTAAAGTGCTTTTCTGGTATAGTGTGGTGAGACTATTAAATGGCGATATTTTTTTACTTGGTAATTCACTTCAAAAAAGTCAAAAACTTTGTTTACCTCTTTGCAGATTCTTTGATCCGCTGTGAAAAGAGTATAATCGGTATAAATTCGCGCTGTGGATTCATTAAAGTTTCCGGTACTCAATATGCCATAACGCACCAGTTTGCCATTTTCAAGTCTTTCTATCAAACAAGCTTTACAGTGAACTTTTAAGCCTTTTACACCGAAAATAAGACGTACATCCTCGCTTTGGAGCAGTTCGGCATACCTAATGTTTGCTTCTTCATCAAAACGTGCCTGAAGCTCTATTTGCACAGTTACGTCTTTTCCATTCTTCTTCGCATTGATTAGCGAACTAGCGATATGGGATACTTCGGCTAAACGATAGATGGTTATTTTAATGGCTTTCACTTTAGGATCCAAAGCAGCTTCTCTTAAAAACTTCACTACATACATAAAGGTTTGGTAGGGTGCATGGAGCAAATAATCTTTTTCAACAATTTTATCAAATAAGCTTCCCTGAAGGCTTAAACCAGGAATTGGCAGTGGTTCTTTTGGTTCGTATTGCAGGTCTGGTCTTCCCAAATTAGGAAAATTCATATAGTCGCGACGGTTATGGTATCGTCCCCCGGGAATAAGGCTATCTGTGGAGTCAATTCCCATTTTATCCAATAAAAAGTCCAATGTTTTCTTATCGATACTCTTGTCATAAACAAAACGGACAGGATCTCCTGTACTTCTATTTTTGACACTTTTTGAGATTTTATCAATAAAACTTCGGCTTAAATCACTATCGATATCGAGTTCAGCATCACGTGTTATTTTTATCATATGTGCCGAAATACTTTCATACTTAAAAATGCTGAAAATGTTATGAAGACAATGCCGTATAAGGTCGTCAAGAATTATCACATATTGTTTATCTCCTTCCTGTGGCAACACTACAAACCGATCTATGGTTCGAGGGATTTCTATAAGGGCATAGTTATGTTTTGCTTCAAAAGTATCATCCTCCTTGCTCATTACCATTGTTATGGCAAGATATGCAGCGCTATCGCGCAAACTTGGAAACTCCTCAAGCTCACCAATCATAATAGTCATCATTGCAGGACTCACATTTCTCACGAAGTATTCTGAAATAAACTTGCTCTGTGTTGGTGTGATTTCAGTTTCGTTTATGATAAAAATGTTTTCTTTCCGTAGCTCTTTCTGAATATTACTCAGAATTTTTAAACTGTGGGCTTGCTGATCTATAACCATATGCGTTATTTCCTCCAAAAGATCCTTGGCAGAGATACCACCAAGAAAACTTCGGCCAGTTTTGCGGGCTTCTACAATACGCTTGATAGTAGCATAGCGCACTTTGAAAAATTCATCTAGGTTATTAGAGAAGATTCCCAAAAATCGAAGACGTTCAATTAATGGAAGTTTTTTGTCGTTTGCCTCTTGTAACACGCGAGCATTAAACTGTAACCAGCTTAATTCCCTATTGTTATATTGATTGTGAACGGGAGTATGTGTACCAACTTTTTCTATCATTATTTAAGGTCCCGTGGGAAAATTGTTTTTACAGTTTTACCTGTCGTTATATCGCCCCATTTATTTTCGTCAAACTGCAACATTACGAAGCCACAGGTAGGAACATTGTCAATATAACGGTTTCCCAGCATATTTACAACGGATGTAAAGGCATGATTATGTCCGAAAATCATAACTGAATCCAAATCGTCATCCAATGATTTTATAATTCGCATTACGTTTTGGCCACTAAAATCGTATAGGTCGTGGTTCGTTTCAAAGTTTGCATCATCAATATCTAAGGCTTTTTTGAAGAATTGAGCAGTTGATAATGCGCGAGTTGCATCGCTACTAATCATTTTTTGTGGTGGATCGATTTCAGTTTTCACTTTATCTGAAACTAGTCTGCCATCGCGCTCTCCCCTGTTTTTTAAAGGGCGTTTATGATCATCTACATCGTGTTTCCAGGATGATTTTGCGTGTCTAACTAAATATAATGTTTTCATTTTTTCGTTAATTCGAGGTTTTCGAGTTGGTGACTTCGGTACTATTTTATGAGAAATAACATAGCCTTTATTTTGTCATATTCTAGGCGAAAAATTACTCAGCCACCGGTTAATAATACTTTAGGAAATGCTTAAGGCTCCAATCTTTCTATCACCCAATCATTATTCTTAAGTGTATAACGGATTCTATCATGAAGTCTATTTGGTCTGCCTTGCCAGAACTCTATTGAAATGGGTTTAATTAAATATCCCCCCCATTCGTCTGGTTTTGGCACTTCTTTATTTTCATACTTTTTTTCCAGCGCAGCAAGATTTTCTTCCAAAACCTCCCGAGATGCCACAACGCTACTTTGATGAGAAACGGCGCTACCTATCTGACTTCCTTTGGGACGAGAATGAAAATAATTGGTAGAATCTGCTTCCGATGTTTTCTCAACGATTCCTTTAATAATTACTTGTCGCTCCATATTGGGCCAAAAGAAAGACAAAGACGCTTTGTTGTTGTTGGCTATAGCTTTTCCTTTATCACTATTGTAATTCGTGTAAAAATAAAAACCGTATTCATCATATTTTTTAAGAAGAACTACTCTACCCTTTGGAAAACCATCAGTTCCGATAGTAGAAACCGTCATAGCGTTTACTTCATCTACACCGCCTCGATCCTTTACATCGTGAAACCACTTGCGAAATTGTTGCATCGGATTTTCATCAATCGAGGTTTCTAAAAGTTCTCCTTTTTCGTATGATTTTCGGTAGTCGTGAAGCTTTTCACCCATAGTTCAAGTTTTAATGCAAGTTAAGGGTTTTAAACTTTCTTTGAAATAGTCCAATATTAAATATGTATTAAATTTAATGGAGAAATGAAATCGAAATTGAAGTTGAAATCGAATTGCAGTTTCGACTTGAAAATGAACGATTAAAACGAAAAAATTTTTCCGTCTTTGGCTAGCTCAACATTTTGAAAAAGTTCTTGCGCTTCGTGTTTAAAGGGCTCTAAATCACGATAACGACCGGAATAATGACCAAGAATCAAGGTGCCTACATTCGCTTTTTTTGCAATTGCAGCCGCCTCTTTGGAGGTGCTGTGTTTGGTTTTGTCACAAAGATGGTAATGTTCCTCCAGAAAAGTAGATTCGTGATACAAAACAGTGGCTCCTTTAATTTGATGGACCATTTCTGGGTTATAGGCAGTATCGCTACAATAGGCGTACGACTTTGGTTTTGGTGGATCAAAAGTGATATCCTTATTCGGAATTAGTTTCCCATCCTTATTTTCAACATCGAAACCCTGTTTAATTTTATTGTAGTAACTAAGGTCTATATTGGCTTCTCTAGCTGCATCTACATCTAGTTTGCGATCATCCGGTTTTTCCTTAAAAAGAAAACCATTAGTATAAACCCTGTGTTTTAGTGGAATTGTTTCCACGGTCAGCTTATCGTCCTCAAAAATAACTTCAGGAGAAGTTCCTTCCAATTCGTGAAAATACAATGGATAATTGGTGTAGGCTTTTCCAAGCTTTAAAAGAAGTAAAATAGCTTCCTTAATTCCTTTCGGCCCATAAATATGAAGCTCGGCTTCCCTTCCTAACAGTAGAAAAGTGGAAATCAACCCAGGCAAGCCAAAGAAGTGGTCACCGTGCAAATGTGAAATAAAAATATGCTTTATCCTTGAAAATTTCACCTTGTACTTTCGCAATTGCATTTGTGAACCTTCACCACAATCAATCAAAAACAAATGCCCCTTCATCTCCAAAACCTGCGACGTTGGGTGCGCGGTGGCTGTTGGTGTTGCAGAATGACATCCTAGGATTGTTAAATTCAAGACTTAAGTTTTAAAATTATAGTGGACAAAATGAACATTGAACAATGAGCATTTTAAAACCCGAGATCTCGTTCAATTTCTTCCATTTCAATGATGTCTTCAGCTTCATGAAGGGTTGGCACTACTGTCATTTCAACGGGAACATCATCGATGTTTATGGCATCATTCACTATTACAAAAGAATGTTTTGTTTTACGGTGAATGGTAGAGGTTTTAATAAACTGTAAGAGCTCAGGAAGCTCTAAGGATTGGTATTTTAATAAGTTCAAAACTACATTTTGACCTTTATATCTTTTTGGAACTTGCGTCTCAATAAAAGAAGCGAAGTCCTTAATATCGTCCTTTTCATCTTCAAGGACAACGAATTTTTCATGATTCTTAATCTTCATTATGTTTAATTTTTGACGCCAATAAATAAATTGCCGCCATACGTATGGCAACGCCGTTTTGTACTTGTTCTAGAATAATTGATTGTTTACTGTCTGCCACATCACTAGTAATTTCAACCCCACGATTTATAGGTCCTGGGTGCATTACTACAATTTCTTTATTTAGCGAATCTAACAATTTTTTATTCAATCCAAATTGTTGTGTATATTCTCTTGTTGTTGGAAAATAACTGATATCCATTCGCTCATTCTGCACACGAAGCATATTTGCCACATCACACCACTCCAATGCTTTACGAAGATTGGTTTCAAACGTCACATTTAATTTTTCTATATGTCTAGGCATAAGCGTCTTAGGGCCGCACACCTTAACTATTGCTCCAAGCTTTTGAAGTGCAAAAATATTTGACAAAGCCACTCTAGAATGTAAAATATCACCAACGATAACCACCTTTTTTCCAGCTACATCTCCTAATTTTTCACGGATGGAATAGGTGTCCAACAAAGCTTGCGTTGGATGTTCATGAGCGCCATCTCCAGCATTGATTATACTAGCGTTGACATGTTTTGAAAGGAAAACTCCTGCCCCCGGATTTGGATGCCTCATAACTACCATATCTACTTTCATAGACAAGATGTTGTTTACGGTATCTATTAAGGTTTCACCTTTAGCAACGGAAGAACTTGAGGACGCAAAATTGATAACATCTGCAGAAAGTCGTTTTTCTGCCAACTCAAAAGAAAGCTTTGTTCGGGTACTATTCTCAAAAAAAAGATTGGCAATGGTTATATCGCGAAGAGAGGGTACTTTTTTGATAGGTCTATTGATAACCTCCTTAAAATGATCTGCCGTTTCGAAGATGAGTTGAATATCAGCCTCGGTGATGTACTTTATTCCCAGTAAGTGGTTTACACTTAATTCGCTCATTTGGTCTTTCTTATATTTTACCCTTCGGCTTCGCTCAGGGTACTTTTGCTGAGCGGAGTTGAAGCGATATTAATTCTTTACTAAATACACGGTATCTTCTCCATCGTTTTCTACCCAACAAACCTTTACTTTCTCTCCATTAATGGCATCTACCTGTCTACCGCGATAATCGGGCTGAATTGGTAAATGACGACTGAAACGTCGGTCTATTAAGGTTAGTAACTCTATTTCCAAAGGTCTTCCGAAGGATTGAACTGCTGTTAA
The DNA here is from genome assembly GCA_052105975.1 of Aequorivita sp. Taxonomy (GTDB): domain Bacteria; phylum Bacteroidota; class Bacteroidia; order Flavobacteriales; family Flavobacteriaceae; genus Aequorivita. Next base: position 144,905 of record JBQEAY010000004.1, read on the forward strand.
GGCAGAACGAATACTTCTTCCGGTAAAAAGAACGTCATCGATAAAGACAACATTTTTATCTTCAACTATAAAATCAATATTCGTTTTATTTGCTTCCAATGGTACTCCTCTTCGGAAATCGTCACGAAAAAAGGTAATGTCCAAATAACCAAGTTTAATATTCTTGATCTTGTATTCGGTTTCCAGCAGTGTTTTAAGTCTTTCAGCTAAGAATACGCCACGCGGTTGGATTCCGATAAGTACGGTTTTGGAAAAATCGTCGTGTTTTTCGATTAATTGGCAAGCCAAGCGGTTAAGCGCAATATTTATCTCGGTTGCGTTTAGTAACACTTTTTGGCTCATAGGAAAGTCTGAATTGGATTCAGAGAGCAAAAGTACAATTTTTTTATACAAATCCGATTAAAGATTTTTAGTGAAACATCACCCTTCCGTCTTCGGTACCTCCCCTTGAAAAAAGCAGAGAAAGCTTTTGAAGAACTATTCATTTTCGACAATAAAAAAAGCCTTCCTCCCGATAGTTATCGGGATGGGAAGGCTTTTCATTATTTATAAATGGTTGGATTATTTCTTACCGTCCATCTTGTCTTTAAGCGCTTGTAGCGCAGAGTTAGCGTCTCCTAAAGTAGTTTTAGATTCTTCTGCAGCTGCTGCCTGTTTTTTGACAGTTTGCTTAACAATCTTCGCTTCTTCTTCTTTATGGATTGCCATGTGAGATGCTACCACTTTCTTGAATTCTTTATTGAACTCAATAATTTGGAATTCTGCCTCTTCACCTTTCCCTACCATAGAACCATCTTCTTTTTCAAGGTGACGGCTTGGCACGAATGCTACGATATCTTCGTTGAATTTAATAGTTGCACCTTTGTCTACTACTTCGTCAATGGAAGCAGTGTGCTTAGTTCCAACAGCAAATTCAGCCTCGTATTTATCCCAAGGGTTTTCTTCAGTTTGTTTGTGACCTAAACTAAGTTTACGGCCTTCAACATCCAATTCTAATACAACCACTTCTAGTGTGTCACCTATATTGGTGAATTCACTTGGGTGCTTGATTTTCTTGGTCCAAGAAAGGTCGCTAATATAGATAAGACCATCGATACCTTCTTCAAGTTCAACAAAAACACCAAAATTAGTGAAGTTGCGAACAATACCTTTATGGCGTGAACCAACTGGGTATTTAGTAGTAATATCAGTCCATGGGTCTGGAGTCATTTGTTTGATACCAAGGCTCATTTTGCGCTCTTCCTTATCCATAGTAAGGATTACAGCTTCTACCTCGTCACCAACATTTACGAAATCTTGTGCACTACGCAAGTGTGTAGACCAAGACATTTCGCTAACGTGGATAAGACCTTCAACACCTTCAGCAACTTCAATAAATGCACCGTAGTCTGCAATAACAACTACTTTACCTTTTACTTTATCACCAACTTTCAACTCTTCTCCAAGAGCTTCCCATGGGTGTGGGTTCAATTGCTTAAGACCTAATTGGATACGTGTTTTATCTTCATCAAAATCAAGAATTACAACGTTCAATTTCTGATCAAGTTCAACGATCTCATTTGGATGGTTGATACGTGACCAAGAAAGGTCTGTAATGTGAACAAGTCCATCAACACCACCAAGATCAACAAATACTCCGTATGAAGTGATGTTTTTAACAACACCTTCAAGTACTTGTCCTTTTTCAAGCTGCCCGATGATTTCTTTTTTCTGCTCTTCAATATCTGCTTCAATAAGCGCTTTGTGAGAAACAACAACGTTTTTGAATTCGTGATTAATTTTAACCACTTTGAATTCCATTGTTTTACCAACGTAGATGTCGTAATCACGGATTGGTTTAACGTCAATTTGAGAACCTGGCAAGAAAGCTTCAATACCGAATACGTCTACGATCATACCACCTTTCGTACGGCATTTTACGTAACCATTTACGATAGTAGCTTCGTCGTGGGCAGCATTTACGCGATCCCAAGCCTTAATTGTTCTAGCTTTACGGTGACTTAGAATAAGTTGACCTGTACTGTCCTCACGAACATCGATCAACACCTCTACAGTGTCACCAACTTTTAAATCTGGGTTGTAACGGAATTCGTTCAAAGAAACAACACCTTCACTTTTAGCATTGATGTCAATGATTGCATCACGATCTGTAATGAAAACCACTTTACCATCAACAACTTCGTCATCAAGAGTGTCAACGAAATTCTCAGCTACTAGTTTTTCAAATTCTTCTAACTTACCGTCGTCGATAGGATCAATTCCTTCTTCGTAGTTGTGCCAGTTGAATTCTTCTAGGAATTTTTCAGGGTTGCTTTCTTTTAGAGAAACTTCTCTTTTAGGTTTTGTAGTCTCTTCAGTTGTCATTTCTGCAACTGCAGCTTGTTCTTCTTTTTTTGCAGCTTTTTCCTCAGCTACTTCTTTTGCTTTATCAGCCATTTGTTTAATATTGTTTGAAATTTAAGTTTTCCGCCTTCGCGGAAAAGAAAAAAATCTCAAATCGTTTGTATTCTGCTTTGTTACAAGATATTAATGCGATTATCCCACAGAAGGGTTTATTTTTGTTTTGTTTTAGTACCTCTTTATCTTGACTCGTCGCTAAGAGGGGTGCAAAAATACTATTTCTCATTTGATTTTCAAAACTTTAAATCGCTAGATCTTTAAAGTTTTCATAAAATATTTATCTTGAGTATTACGTGTTTATCTTTACCGAACTTCAATCGCCAAAAAATAAATTATGAAATTTTTAATCACCTTCCTCATTTCCGCTCTTACACTAGCTACTTGCGAGAATAATTCTTCTGAAAAATCCGATAAAATAGAGGGGACTACAATTTTTGTCAATAGCCTAAAAGTTGACTGTACGGGGGTTGCCAAGATGAAATGTTTACAAATTCAAGAATCTCCCACCTTGGATCCAGAAAAGTGGCAGTTTTTCTATGATCAGATTGAAGGTTTTGAATATCAACCAGGTTTCATCTATAAGCTTTCCGTTAAGAAGGAAAAACTCGATCCCGCTAGCGTGCCTGCTGATGGTTCTTCGATTAAATATTCTTTGCTCGAAGTTCTTGATAAAAATAAAGACCCAATATGGAACATTAATAATAAGTGGTCAATATTAGCTATTGACGGTAAAGAAATAAACAAAAATGAAATTACAGAAGCTAACAAAATACCAGCTTTGGAGATTAATCTCAATGAAATGAGAGTTCTCGGAAATGATGGTTGTAACAGTATTTTTGGAAAAATACAGGCTTTAAACGAAAATTCGATTGTACTCACTGATATAGGTGGAACCGAAATGGCTTGTCCAAATATGGAACTATCTTTCAAATACACTGCTGCATTAGGAGTTACTAAAACCTATAAGCTCGAAGACACACAGTTGCTTCTCTACGATGTTAATGGAATGGAAGTTTTAAAATTTCAGAAGGCGGAGTAAATAAATCTTAAAATAAAAGTCCTTGTCCGCCATCATCTGTTTTAGAGTCATCTGAATTTTTTTCTTCATTTGACTTTTCTTTTCCTGATGCAACATCCTCTTCTTCCACTACGTCCATCTCTTTTGCTTCCGCAGGTTTTGGCGGTTCGTAAGGAAGTGGCTCCATAGTGTTTATTTCCAAAACCTTTTCTTTGGTAAGCTGGTTCCCCATTGCTGTAATACCTTTTATAGCAATAAAATCTTCTATATCTAACTCCAAATTATCATCTCGCTCCTGCCCTCTTTTCTTGGTAAATACCACCTCGGCCATTGGACGATGTTCGGTGAATATTTTTTCTAAATATGAATCTGGATGCTCGGTAATAATAGTCTCCTCTTTATCTGGATGTTCAATTAAGAAACGCTTTACGTAGAACAATTCCTTTTCACCTTCCCAATAAATAGCACTAATTGGCTTTTTGGGATCCCATTTTTCTAGGACTATCATATCGTTATCAAAACGCAGCGCTAAATCCGGAGAAACAGTTTTAACCACCCCTTTTTGATTTATGACAAGTAAACGATCTTCTTTTCTAAATTCGCCCAAAAGATCACCTCTATCGTCCACATTCAAGCGTTGAACAGAATCATCAAACCAAATTTTACGAGGCTTTAGTGTAGATAACCCTTTTTCTTTCAGTTCAATTCTTTTTATAGAGTATTTGGTTACAATATTTCCTTTTGAATTTCTCCCTTTAACTAATTGATCAGCAAAATCAAGGTCGAATTTTAATTTTTTAATGCTTCCACTCTGACGTAAATAAATTGTCACTACTTCCGCCTCGCCATTGGGGTTAGCCGTAAAATACAGAACTTTGGAACCTTTTGTTCCTTTGGTCATATCGTATTCCTTATCTCGAGTCATTGACGTCACGGCAAACCGCTTAACATAATTCCCACCGCGGGCTCCGTCACGGTAAATCATATTGTAAATAGTACGCTTGTCTTTTTTCTTAAAAACAGCTACATGGATAATATTCTTACCGATAAAGATTTTAGAATCCACTTTTGAGACCATCATCGTACCGTCTTCTGTAAAGACAATAATATCATCAATATCGCTACAATCCGTTACATATTCATTGCGTTTTAGACTAGTTCCAACAAAGCCTTCTTCGCGGTTTACATACAATTTTGTATTGCGTATAACTACCTTGGTAGCTTCAATATCTTCAAAAGTTCTTATCTCGGTTTTACGCTCTTTTCCCTCTCCGTATTCTTTTTTAAGCCTCTTAAAATAGTCAATGGCATACTCGATCAAGTGCTCTAAGTGATGCTTTACTTGAGCAATGCTATCTTCCAATGCATCAATCTTTTGCTGCGCCTTATCGATATCGAATTTTGAGATTCTTTTAATTCGTATTTCTGTCAGGCGAACAATATCCTCTTCAGTTACAGCGCGTTTTAGATGCTTAATATGTGGTTGCAAACCTTTATCAATCGCAGAGATAACTCCTTCCCAAGTTTCCTCTTCTTCTATGTCTCGGTAGATTCTGTTTTCGATAAAAATACGTTCTAAGGAAGCAAAATGCCATTGCTCTTCGAGTTCGCGTAATTGGATTTCCAATTCGCTTTTAAGCAATTCTACCGTGCGATCCGTACTTACCCGAAGCATTTCAGAAACACCAACAAAAAGAGGTCTATTATCCTCAATTACACACCCAAGTGGCGAAATAGAAGTTTCGCATGCGGTAAACGCGTAGAGTGCATCAATGGTTTTATCTGGAGAAAGACCGCTGGGCAAATGAATTTGAATTTCCACATCCGCCGCAGTATTATCCTCAATTTTTTTAATTTTTATCTTTCCCTTATCATTCGCTTTTAGAATAGAATCAATAAGCGATGAAGTATTGGTTCCGAAAGGAATCTCGGTAATTACAAGTGTATTTTTATCAAGCTGACTGATACGTGCTCGGCTTCTAATTTTTCCGCCACGCAAACCATCGTTATAATTAGCCACATCCATAATACCTCCTGTAGGGAAATCGGGATATATCTGAAATCTCTTCCCTTGTAAATGCTTTATAGATGCATCTATCAATTCAATAAAATTATGTGGAAGTATCTTTGTGGAAAGTCCAACGGCAATTCCTTCTCCTCCTTGATTTAGAAGCAATGGAAACTTTACAGGAAGATTGATGGGCTCTTTTCTACGTCCGTCATACGACGCTTGCCAAGTGGTTACTTTTGGATTGTAAACTACATCCAAAGCAAATTTGGAAAGACGTGCTTCAATATATCGAGATGCTGCTGCGCTATCGCCGGTAAGGATATTCCCCCAGTTTCCTTGAGTATCAATTAATAAGTCCTTTTGGCCAATCTGAACCATGGCATCGGCAATACTTGCATCCCCATGTGGGTGATACTGCATTGTATGCCCAACAATATTCGCCACTTTATTATAGCGTCCATCGTCCAAATCCTTCATAGACTGCATAATACGACGTTGAACGGGCTTAAATCCGTCCTCAATAGCAGGTACTGCACGTTCTAAGATTACATAACTAGCGTAATCCAAAAACCAGTCGCGGTACATTCCAGTGACTTTGGTTATGGTTTCCTCAGAAGAGTTAACTTCTTCATGTGGTATTAAATCGTCTTCGTTCTTGTCGAGTTCGTCACTCATTATATATTCTATATTCTTTAATTTCTTATTCTTTGTGCTTTCCTGTAACTCTTTGCGGCTCTTCCTGGTATCTTTATAATGCAAAGATATTAAGAGGGTCTCACTGGTGTTTTACTTATGGACGGTATAAATACTTCCCATATCTGAATGTATTTCTTGATTGTTATATAAAAAAGTTTCAATTTTTAAAATATCGAAACACACACCTTCGTCTATTCTTAAATCGAGATTGATAACATCTGTCTCCTCAGAGTTCAACTTTAAAAAATAATCTGTCCCCTCCTGAATTTCACCATAATAAAAGAAAATAATCATCTTTCCATCATTTTCAAAAAAATCAAGTGGAATGTTTTGTTCCTCCCGAGTCAATGATATTTCAGATGGTTTGTAAAGGTTATCCTCTCCAATTAAGGAGTTACCGTCATTATCCACAATTGAAATGGCAGCTTCTGGCAGTGCAGGGTAAAGAGTGTCGCATTCATTATATTTATCACTGCAAGATGCGAAAAACATCAAACCCAAAATTACAATAAACACTCTTTTCATAATTCATTTGTCTTTAATCCACATATACAACTTACAAGGTGGTAAGTGTTCTTTCTGCATATAATTGATTGATTTTCGGTTGCAAAATCCATATTCCTACCATATAAAACCACAATAGGAAGAATTCCCCTGCGTAATCTGAAAAATCGACTTCTCTATTTAATTCAATTGATTTAATTGTCTTTGAGCAAAAATACAGCATATAAAACATACAAAACATTGAAAATAGATGCAGTGGTAAAATTACTGCGAAACCTATTAAAACCATCTCCTCTGCTGGTGGAAATTCACTGAATACACCAAAAGCCATCATTGAAAGCATCAAGGCAATTATGTATAAAAGCGGAATGAAAAAAAAGAGTTTAAACCTTTTGAGGTTTAGACCGTGATGTTCCGGTAAAAACCTATGCAATCCAACTCCAATTGACCAAAACCAACCAAAAAATATAACTACAAAAAGTAGCATAAATATTGGAAAAGTTGATAAAGCCAACAAAGGGCTATCAGTCGCGATAACATATACGACTGTAAAAATTTGAAAAAGAAAAGGCACACCTACCATTAAGATAAAAAGCTGCCAATGTTTCGCTTTGAGAAACAATTTAATCATTCTTATAAACTATAATAAATCCTTTATCCGTAATCGTTTTTATATTTTTCGCCTTGTGTAAATACAGTTCACAAAAATTTCTTTTATCCAAATACTCGCGATAAATCACCAACCTACTGCTTATTGGTAGTGCCAACTGAACACTTTTTTACGCTTCTACTCTATCCAACTCCACTTTTAAATTCTCAATAATAAACTCCTGTCTATCTGGTGTATTTTTGCCCATATAGAACGAGAGTAACTCTTCGATACTCATAGACTTATCAAGCATTACTGGATCTAAGCGGATATCGTTTCCTATAAAATGTACAAACTCATCTGGTGAGATTTCACCCAAACCTTTAAATCGTGTGATTTCTGGCTTTGGCTTTAATTTCTCTAATGCATTTCTCCTTTCTTCTTCGGAATAGCAATAAATAGTTTCTTTTTTATTTCGGACGCGGAACAGTGGAGTTTGCAAAATATACAAATGTCCTTCTTTAATAAGTTCGGGGAAAAACTGCAGGAAAAATGTAATTAAAAGCAAACGAATATGCATCCCATCAACATCGGCATCTGTCGCGATTACAATATTATTGTATCGTAAATCCTCCATTGAATCTTCAATATTCAGTGCTGCCTGTAATAAATTGAATTCTTCGTTTTCGTAAACAATTTTCTTGGACATTCCGTAGGTGTTCAACGGCTTTCCACGAAGGGAAAAAACGGCCTGTGTATTTACATCGCGGCTTTTGGTTATACTACCACTCGCAGAATCCCCCTCTGTAATAAACAAAGTAGACTCCAAATTTCTATCATTCTTAACATCAGCCAAATGTACGCGGCAATCACGTAATTTTTTATTGTGAAGATTGGCTTTTTTAGCACGATCTTTTGCCAGTTTTCTAATCCCCCGCAATTCTTTCCGCTCACGTTCGGCTTGAACTATTTTACGTTGAATTGCATCGGCAGTCTCTGGGTTTTTATGTAGAAAATTGTCTAGTTGGGTTTTTACGAAATCATTGATAAATGTTCTAACCGTTGGCAGATCGCCACCCATATCTGTAGAACCGAGTTTGGTCTTTGTCTGACTTTCAAAAACGGGCTCCATCACTTTTATACTAATCGCTGAAACTATGGATTTCCGAACATCGCTGGCATCGTAATTTTTTCCGTAGAATTCTCGTACAGTTTTCACCAAAGCTTCGCGAAAAGCCGCTAGATGCGTTCCACCTTGCGTAGTGTTTTGTCCATTCACAAAACTGTGATATTCCTCGCTGTACTGAGTCTTACTGTGTGTTATTGCTAGTTCTATATCCTCTCCGCGAATATGGATAATAGGATATGTCATATCTTCTTCAGAAATAGTTTCCTTCAAAAGATCTTTCAAACCATTTTCAGAATAGAATTTTTCACCGTTGAAATCTATCGTCAGTCCAGGATTGAGATAGACGTAGTTTTTTAGCATTTTTGCTACGTACTCATTCCTGTATTTAAAGTTTTTAAAGATGCCTTCATCTGGAATAAAGACAACTTTTGTCCCTTTCCGCTTTGATGATTCCTCAACTTTAAGATCGTTTGTAAGTTCCCCAAGGGAAAATTCCGCAGATTTTAATTGATTATCACGGACAGATTCCACCTTAAAAAATGAGGAGAGTGCATTTACCGCTTTAGTACCAACACCGTTTAGACCAACAGATTTTTTAAATGCACGGCTATCATACTTACCACCAGTGTTCATTTTTGAAACCACATCAACCACTTTTCCCAAAGGAATTCCACGGCCGTAATCTCGTACTTTTACTTCTTTCTCTTTTATGCGTACTTCTATGGTTTTTCCTGAACCCATTACAAATTCATCAATGGAGTTGTCAAGCACCTCTTTTAGAAGAATATAGATGCCATCATCAGGCGAAGAACCATCGCCTAATTTCCCGATGTACATTCCAGGACGCATACGGATATGCTCCTTCCAGTCCAACGAGCGGATGTTATCTTCGGTATATTGTGTTTCAGCCATAAAGATTTGGTGTAGGGTTGCTAATATAAATATACGTTAGCACTTGTGAAACCAATACTTAGGAAAGTAATTAACAATAAGATGATTGTAATTGTTAGTAATTTGTTTTCAACAACGAGCGTATAAATATTCATGCTAGTCTGAATAAAATACTACTTTTTTTGGACATAAAAAACTAATAAGAAGAAGCGTTACAATCTAAAGAGAAGGCTCAGATAAAATTCTTCTTATCCCACAGTGGGAAACGCTTACACTACTTTTCTCTTCCGAGGAGTTTGGGAGCGGACTGCTAAACTTTTGTGAAGAATGATGCTTCTCATTGACTGGTTCGATTTCTTTTTATAATTTCATACCACAAATAAAAAACTTCAATGGAATTTATAGACTACTACAAGATTCTGGGACTCGACAAAAGTGCGACAGCCGCAGATATTAAAAAGGCTTATCGAAAACAGGCAAGAAAGCTACACCCGGATTTAAATCCTAACGATAAAGCGGCACAGGAAAAATTTCAGAAAGTAAATGAGGCGAATGAAGTTTTAAGCGATCCTGAAAAGCGTAAGAAATACGACCAATACGGAAAAGATTGGGAACACGCCGATGCTTTTGAAGCCCAAAGACAGCAACAACAACGTAGTGGCGGAGGTTTTGGTGGCGGCAGAAGCTATAGCGGCGGCGCCCAAGGTTTTGATGAAAGTCAGTTTTCAGACTTCTTTGAATCAATGTTTGGTGGCCGTGGTGGCCCTGGCGGTTTCAGTGGTGGGGGAGGCCGAAGACAAACTTCTCAATTTAAAGGCCAAGACATGAACGCTAGCCTTCGATTGAATCTGACCGATGTTTTGAAAAGTCAGAAACAGACAATTAGTCTTGGCGATAAGAAAATAAGACTAACTATTCCAGCGGGAGTTGAAGATGGGCAAACTATCAAGATAAAAGGTTATGGTGGCGAAGGAATGAACGGTGGCCCAAAAGGCGATTTACTCATTACTTTCGAAATTTTGAATAATACAGCATTTAAAAGAATGGAAAGCGATTTGTACTCCACTGAAAATATTTCACTTTATACTGCACTATTAGGAGGTGATATAACGGTTGAAACTTTAACTGGTAAAGTCAAACTGAAGGTGAAACCTGAAACCCAAAACGATACCAAAGTTAAACTGAAAGGAAAAGGCTTACCCAAGTACAAAAAGGAAAACCAACACGGCGACCTGTATATAACCTACAAAATTGACCTTCCCAAAGACCTTTCTGATAAGGAGAAGGAATTGTTTAATGAACTTTCAAAACTGAGATAATGGCACAAGAAAAATATATTTTGGTAAGTCACTACATTCAAAACTCACAAATTGAAGATTCATTTGTGCGGCACCTTCAGGAATTTGGGCTTATTACTTTTGAAGAAAAGAAAAACGACTATTTTATTGATGAAGGTGATATTAATGAAATTGAGAGAATGTTTCGACTTCACAATGATTTGGGCATAAACTTTGAAGGATTAGACGCAATAAAACAAATGCTGAAACGACTGAGAAGGATGGAAAAAGAAATGGATCTACTTCAAAAGAGATTACGACTTTACGAATAACAATAATCCCCCTTAATCCCCAAAGGGGGAAATCGAACGGAAACTCCTCCCTTTAGGGGAGGTTGGGAGGGGACTTTTACACGTTAAAACGGAAGTGCACTACATCGCCATCTTTCACAATGTACTCCTTTCCTTCTACTCCCATTTTTCCTGCCTCTTTTACTTTGGCTTCACTTCCGTAGGTTATAAAATCGTCATATTTTATCACTTCAGCTCGAATAAATCCTTTTTCAAAATCTGTGTGGATCACCCCAGCGGCCTGTGGTGCAGTTGCGCCAACAGGAATAGTCCAAGCTCGGACCTCCTTTACACCTGCCGTAAAGTAGGTTTGTAAATTTAGCAATTTGTAGGCGCTCCTTATCAATTTAGCAGAACCTGCTTCTTCTAGTCCTAAATCTTCAAGAAACATTTGGCGCTCGTCAAAAGTTTCTAATTCAGTAATATCTGCTTCAGTGCCAACTGCCAAAATTAATACTTCAGCATTTTCACCTGCAACGGCTTCTTTCACTTTATCAACATAAGCATTTCCTGAGGCTGCAGCATCTTCATCTACGTTACAAACGTACAATACAGGTTTATCAGTAATAAACTGTGAGTTTACTATAAACTCTTCGCGCTCTTCATCGGTTAAATCAATTGCACGAACAGAAATTCCAGATTCAAGACCTGTTTTAACCTTTAAAAGGGCAGCCTCTTCCTTTTGTGCTTCTTTATTCCCGGTACGTGCGGCACGTTTCACTTTTTCGAGTTTTTTATCAACTGTTTCAAGGTCTTTCAACTGCAACTCGATATCGATAGTTTCCTTATCGCGAATTGGGTTTATATTACCATCTACGTGCACGATATTCTCATCGTCAAAACAACGAAGTACATGCAGAATAGCATCCGTTTCACGAATATTACTCAAAAACTGGTTTCCCAAACCTTCACCCTTGCTCGCTCCTTTTACAAGGCCGGCAATATCTACTATTTCAACAGTTGCAGGAAGAACACGTTCTGGGTTCACCAGTTCTTCAAGTTTTAAAAGTCGCTTGTCTGGAACATTTACAACGCCAATATTAGGCTCAATAGTACAAAAAGGGAAGTTTGCACTTTGCGCTTTAGCGTTCGACAAACAATTGAAAAGGGTGGACTTGCCCACGTTTGGTAATCCTACAATACCTGCTTTCATTAATTCTATTTTTTTTAAAGGCAATCTGCTATCAAAACTAGCTTCGATTTTAGAAGGTGCAAATATACATCTTAACAAGAGAATTTCAATAGTAGATTTGAAATTGCTTTTAAGAAAAAAATTAGCGAATATTTCACTTATACTTTACAAGAACTTAACGACTCAGGTCTTAACTTTACTGATTAAACAAAAACAACCAATAATTATGAAAAAAGTAATAATGAGTTTGGCCTTAGCAGCTTTTACGATAGCTGGTATGCAGGCACAGGAAAATAAAACCTTGAAAAAGGAATCTACCGTTAAACGTATGGTCACTAAGGAAGGGAGCAACGTAAAGGTAAAAGAGGTAAAAAGTACAGATACTGAAAGTGGCGCTGTTTTGGTAGAAGGCAATAGTAACACCAATCAAAAGTATACCGAAGACTCCAAAAGAGATCTAGCCAATGAAGTCGTGAAAGATGAAGTAGATATCGATGAAAATAATGAGACTTTAAAAAGTGAGATAATAGAAAAACAAAAAGCCGAATTAGAAGCGTCCAAAAAAAGGCAATTAGAATTGGCTGCCAAAAAAAAGCAAGAATACAAAGAAAAGGAGTTGCAAATGAAAAAGGAACTCGAAGAAAGAAAAGAAAAATTACAAGCAAGACCCAAAGGGATGAACAAGCTTAAAAAAGACTAAGTTATAATTTTAATACTTCATGGAAATCCATCTCGATTAATCGGGATGGATTTTTTATTTTATAAAATTAAATAAAGTGTTTCTATAAAGATTTTAATAGCTATCAAATTATTATACATAGGTAGGGATAGTTTTTAAAAAGGAAAATGTCATAACACGTTTAAGGTCTTCAAGTTATTTCAATTGTAATGATTATATATTTAAGTCTCGAATGGGTTAATAGACACCGAACTTCTACAAGTGATATAATATGCATTTTAAAAAAATGATGAAAGATAGCCTTAAAAGAGGTGCCTTAAGAAGGTAAAACAGTGATTTACAACAACTTTAGCAAATGATTGTAAAGTCTTTATAGATTTTTAACATCTCCTATAGTTAGTTTTGTACTTAATAAACAATAAATAACAACCATTATGAAAAAAGTATTGATAATTTTTGCATTAGCAGCATTTACAACTGGTTTTGCACAGGAAAATAAAAACACCAAGAAGGAAACAGTGGTAACAAAAGAATCTGTTAAAACTGACAAAGGTGTTGATGTATCAACAAAAGCTGAAACTAAAACTGAAAAACAAACTCTTTCTTTACAGAAGACCGATGCCAATAAAACAAACCAGGATGTGGTAATGAGCCCTGCTGAAGTTGACACCGATGTAAGCTACGGGTATGATGGTAACCGTTTTAAATTTATTAATCAGAAAGACGAGAACGGATATAGAATGATGACCGTTAAAGACAACGCTACTCAAGAGGAATATGCTATCATTAAACCTACCACACAAAATGGATATTATATTTTATCTAAAGATGGAACCTCTTCTTTCGGATACTTTAATGAAGAAGGAAATTTTGTAGTGGAGCGTTACGATGCTAAAACTGATGCTGTTAAATCTGACGTTTACAAATTGGAAATGAATAAGGACACAATGAAAAAGAATAAAATGTAATTTTATTAAAAAAGTTACATAAATTAAATAGCCCCTCAAATTTCGGTTTGAGGGGCTATTTTTATCGATTAAATAATTAGTGAATCACTCTTTGTGCATAAATGCCTGTTTACCTAATAATTCCTCGTCTGATTCTACATTATCATCATCGGGAACGCAGCAGTCAACAGGGCAAACCGCAGCACATTGTGGTTCGTCGTGAAAGCCTTTACATTCTGTACATTTATCCGCTACTATAAAATATATTTCATCACTAATTGGTTCTTGTGCTTCATTGGCATCTACCTCTTTTCCATTTGGTAAAACAACCTTACCGTCAAGGTCTGTGCCATCTGCATAACGCCAATCATCTGCGCCTTCATAAATAGCTGTATTGGGGCACTCAGGCTCACATGCCCCACAGTTTATACATTCATCTGTTATTATAATTGCCATGGGATTTAGTTTTTCTAACTTTGCACAAATTTAATGCCTATAAAGGGTAACTCCAAGAGAAGTATGCAATTAAAAGACAGAATTAACGCTTTTATCGAGTTAGGAAAATTTCTAGATGAAATTTCCAATGCAATGGACCAGAATAACAATCTGGATTCAATAAAAAGTCAAACTAATTTTGAAGCTGTTCTAGCCAAAACCCAAGCAGAAAATGGATGGTTCACTTCGGAAAATATAAGTTTTGCACTAGGCAGTTGGGCCAAAGCTCTTTCAGAAGAAAATCTTGAACAATGGGTTTCAAAATATAAAATAGGTGAAATCAAGCCGAAGACAGTAGCAGTCATTATGGCTGGAAATGTTCCCTTGGTGGGCTTTCACGATTTTCTGTCAGTTTTAATCACAGGCAACAAGGTTTTAGCAAAACTATCTTCTAATGATAAAACCTTACTTCCTTTTTTAGCTAATCAATTAATCGCGATTGAACCAAGGTTTCAGGATTATATTGAATTTACCGAAGGAAGATTGAGCGATTTTGATGCAGTCATTGCCACAGGAAGCAATAATACAGCTCGTTATTTTGATTACTACTTCGGGAAATATCCAAATATTACTCGTAAAAATAGAAATTCTGTGACTGTTTTAACAGGAAATGAAACAGGCGGCGAACTCAACCGACTGGCCGATGACATTTTTCAATACTTCGGGCTTGGCTGCAGGAATGTTTCGAAATTATACATTCCCGAGAATTACGATTTTGAAGCCTTCTTTAAAGCTATGTACACTTGGAAGGAAATAATCCATAACCACAAATACATAAATAATTACGATTACAACAAAGCTGTTTATTTAATGGATAGCTTCCCGCTACTAGATAATGAGTTTATGCTACTTAAGGAAGATACAGGCTTCTCCTCGCCTATTTCAATTGTTTTTTATGAAAGATATAGCTCCTTGGACAGCATTAAAAATGAATTAAACAATCAATCTGACAAAATACAGTGCATCGTTGCAAATGCTGGTGTAACAGGGGAACTTCCCTTTGGAAAAAGTCAGAGTCCCGAATTATGGGACTACGCCGATGGGGTAGATACTATTGATTTTTTGTTGAAAATTCCTGAATAAATTATTTATAATTATAACATTTTTAGTGTCATAATTTACATCTTTGTACTATAAAATTTTCAGAATAATGAAATGTTTGCCCATGTTTTTCAGTTTTTATTAAAATGAATAAATTGGGCATTGCACCTACTGACTGAAAAGGAAGGTCTTTCAATTTTTCAAATATAACATTCAGATGAAAAAACATAACTTTAGTGCAGGCCCTTGTATTTTACCACAATCAGTATTGCAAAAGGCTTCTGACGCTGTTTTAAATTTCAACAACTCTAATCTTTCATTAATTGAAATCTCCCACAGAAGTAAGGATTTTGTAGAAGTGATGGAAACTGCACAGAATCTTGCATTGGAGCATTTAGGACTTCAAAACAAAGGCTATCATGCACTCTTTTTACAAGGCGGTGCAAGTCTACAATTTTTGATGACTGCCTATAACCTATTGGAACGTAAAGCTGCTTACCTAAACACTGGAACCTGGAGCTCTAAAGCAATAAAAGAGGCAAAGATTTTTGGTGAAGTTGTAGAGGTAGCAACGTCAAAAACTGAAAACTTCAACTTTATTCCTAAAAATTATGAAGTTCCTAAAGATGCGGATTATTTTCATTGTACTAGTAACAACACCATTTTCGGAACGCAAATGAAAGACTTCCCTCAAACCACAGTACCGATGGTTTGTGATATGAGCAGTGATATTTTTTCACGTCAGTTAGATTTTTCAAAATTCAGTTTAATATATGCCGGAGCTCAAAAAAATATGGGACCAGCAGGAACTACACTCGTTGTAGTGAAAGAAGATATTTTAGGTAAGGTTTCACGCGCAATCCCTTCAATGCTAAATTACCAATTGGAAATTGATAAGAATAGTATGTTCAACACACCACCAGTTTTTTCAGTCTATGTTTCTATGTTGACTTTACAGTGGTTAAAAGACTTAGGGGGAATTTCAGCAATTGAAAAAGTAAATAACAAAAAAGCTAAAATTTTATATGCTGAAATAGACAGAAACCAATTATTTGAAGGCTATGTTGCAAATAAGGAAGATAGATCCACAATGAATGCTACCTTCAATCTAAGAAACGATGAATTAAAAGCCACTTTCGACGAACATCTTATACAAGCGGGAATTAATGGTATAAACGGTCATAGAAGCGTTGGCGGTTATCGAGCCTCCATATATAATGCTATGCCACTTGAAAGTGTACAGGTGTTGGTTGATGTAATGCAAGAAGTTGAAAAGGGAGCCTAAAGTTCTCTAATAAACATTCCAGTAGAATCATCATATTTAAAGAAAAAAACAACTGATCATAATGATGTTTCAATACAACAACTCAAAAATAATATGTAAAAACGTTGCAGTGTAACGTCTCAATAAATAGTCAATAGAAAACATGAAAATATTAGCAAACGACGGAATTTCAAAGAGTGGAATAGATGCCTTGACAAATGAAGGTTTTGAGGTGTTGACTGTTCACGTGGCACAAGAACAACTTCAAAAATACATCAATGAACATAAAATTGAAGTTCTTTTGGTTCGCAGTGCCACCAAGGTGCGGAAAGACATAATTGACGGATGTGCATCACTAAAAATTATAGGCCGTGGAGGTGTAGGGATGGACAACATTGATGTTGACTACGCTGGTAAAAACGGTATTGAAGTAATTAACACTCCATCTGCATCATCAGAATCGGTAGCAGAACTTGTTTTTGCACACTTATTTAGTGGGGCTCGATTTCTACACGATTCCAATAGGAATATGCCTTTAGAAGGTGATACTAAGTTTAAGCAATTAAAGAAAGCCTACAGTGGCGGTCGTGAACTTAGAGGAAAAACTCTGGGCATCATCGGCTTTGGTAAAATAGGACGTCAGGTGGCCAAAATAGCTTTGGGCTGTGGTATGAAAGTAATTGCCAGCGACCACGAGGTTGGTGAAGCAGATATAACACTAAGTTTCTATGATGGTCAAGAGGTTACTCTAAAAATAAAAACGGCACCTGTTGATAAACTAATCAAGAAAAGTGATTTTATTAGTCTTCACGTTCCCTCTCAATCTGGTTATTTAATCGGCAAGGAGGAGATTTCAAAAATGAAAGATGGCGTTGGTATCATCAATACCTCCCGTGGCGGAATCATCAATGAAAAAGCCCTCTTAGAAGCTATTGAAGATGGTAAGATTTCTTTTGCAGCACTTGACGTTTTTGAAAATGAACCTACTCCTTCAATAAAAGTTTTAATGAATGAGCAAATATCACTGAGCCCTCATATTGGAGCAGCTACCGATGAGGCACAAGACCGCATAGGTATCGAGCTTGCAGAGCAAATAATCAGTATAATGGCAAAAGCTTAACAGTGTTTTTATTATCTTAGCATATTAATCAAAAAATCAAACAAAATGAGTTCAATTTTAGATTTATTAGGTAGCGATAAGGGCAAGCAGCTCATCGGCGGTGCCAGTGCACAAACAGGACAATCTCCAGATAAAACAGCAACCGTTTTAAGTATGGCTCTTCCAGCTTTAATGGGTGCGATGAAACGAAATGCTTCAACACCAGAAGGAGCTAAAAATTTAAACAGTGCTTTAGAGGATAATCGTCACGATGGTTCAATTTTAGATAAATTGGGCGGTCTTTTAGGCGGTGGAGGTGCTGATTCAAGTTTAATGGAGGATGGCGCAGGTATATTAAGCCATGTTCTTGGTGGAAATCAATCAAAAGTTGAGAATAATATTAGTCGCGCGAGTGGCGTTGATTCTGGTTCTGTAGGACAGATTATTAAAATGGCAGCTCCTGTTTTGATGGGGCTTTTAGGAAATAAGAAGCGACAAGATAATGTACAGGAAGGTGGAATTGGTAGTTTGTTAGGTTCTGTTCTAGGTGGTAGCGGAGGAAATCAATCTGTCATTGAAAGCTTGTTAGATTCTGATGGTGACGGTAGTGTCTTAGATAATATCGCTGGTATGTTTACGGGCGGAGATGATAAGAAAGACGGTGATAATGGTGGAATCGGCGGAATGCTAGGTGGCATGTTCGGAAAATAAATCCATATCTCAATATTTATAAAAAATACCATCCGTTTTATTTCGGACGGTATTTTTTTTAGAATTGAAATCACAGCAATTAAACCTACATTGTTTAACTTTGCTAGGATTCGGCTCAAGAGCCATATTTAAATTCGGTAAGGCTGAAATAGACCGCGTAATTACCTGAATTTTAACTTTTTTATATTTTATTCTGATGAAAAAACTTATTCTTCTATTTTCAATTTGTATTGCCATTTACAGTTGTGGAACTGGCAATAAAATGAACAGTTCCTCTTCTTCAGAAGTTACTAAAAATGATACAATTCGCATTGGAAACGAAAGTCTAGATTATGAGATTATGATCGTTGAACCAGGATTTGAATCTTGGCTCGCATCACAACCACCACGCGGATATTACGGTCAATCCGTTTTAGAGACAAAAAATAGAAGCTTTGTTTCAGAGTTTAATATCCGGGTTTCAAATCCAGGTAAATATTCCGAAAAGTTATATTCGGAAAGAATAAACTATGATCCAACAGTTGATTATGGATACGAAGTAAATTATCTACTTTACAATTACTTCGTTTATTTTCAGAACAAGTACAATCAAAAATTTATTAACGGAAGAAATTGAGAAAGCTTAAAGAACGTTGGAATGTTAAAACCAACAGCCAACTTTTTATAATTTTTTTGGTGTTCGCAATCACTGGTAGCTCTGCTGCTAAACTTGCCGCACCAATAACTGAATTCCTTGAGATTAAAAGGGAAATGGGCTGGTATATATATTGGCCATTTCGCATTTTAATTATCTTTCCTGCCTACCAAGTTCTCTTGGTATTTTTTGGGTGGGTATTTGGACAATTTGAATTTTTCTGGACTTTTGAAAAGAAGATGCTCCGAAGAATGGGATTGGGTTTTTTACTAAAAGAATGATCTTAAAAAAGGAAATACTTAAAGTTATTCTAGCCGCGATTTTCTCGCTGGCTCTACTGTTTCCTACTGCAATAAAATTTGCACATACTTTTGAAGGCCACGACCACGAGGTCTGTACAGACTTCTCTGTCCATATTCACAAAAAACAACTAGATTGTTCTATTTGTGATTTTCACTTTTCAATCTTTAGCTTTAAAGCACATAACCTTTCTGAATATGCGATAGTAAATAGTTTTTATGAAACGAAAACTATCTACTTATTACCTGAGTTCACTGTTAATGAAGCACACTACTTTCTAAGAGGCCCTCCTCTACTTTCTTGATTATATAAGCACATTTTTTAAAAATTTCAAAAAATCAAGAAGCATGAAAAATATTTTATGTTTGCTTGCAGTATTATTTTTATATACTGCGGCAAGCGCACAAAACTCCTTATCTGGAACAATAACTTCCAAAACGTATAACCAGCCCATTTCAGCAACTATCTATATTCCGCAATTGGAAAAAGGAACAGTAGCCGATTTTGATGGTAATTATCAATTAAATAATATTCCTGATGGCCACTATAACGTTGTCTTCTCTTCACTAGGATACGCAACAATTTCCCAAAAAATAACCTTCTCTGCCAATGGGACAATAGTCGAAGATCTAGAAATGGAAGAAAGCGCTGTAGAAATGGAAGAAGTAATAATTTCTACTCCATTCCACAAATTGCAGAGCGAAAATGTTATGAAAGTGGAACGTATTTCCACAAAAGATTTAAGCTCCTCTGGTGCAGTAACCCTGGCAGACGGTATTAAAAATATTGCCGGTGTGGATATTATAAGTACAGGAACCGGTATTGGAAAGCCCGTAATTCGCGGTTTAAGCTCCAATAGAGTTTTAACCTATACCCAAGGTGTACGGTTGGAAAACCAGCAATTTGGAGACGAACATGGCTTAGGAATAAATGAATCAGGAGTTGAAAGTGTAGAAGTAATTAAAGGTCCAGCTTCTCTGCTTTACGGAAGTGATGCCTTGGGTGGTGTACTTTATCTAAACCCGGAAAAATTTGCTACTTTAGGAGAGACACATGGCGATATAAGCAGTACTTATTTCTCAAACACATTGGGAACTTCAACTAATCTTGGCATCAAAACTTCAGGTAAAAAATTGAAATTTTTAGCTCGTGGATCTTATTCTTCATTTAGTGATTATGATACTGGAGCAGATTATCGCGTTACCAATTCTCGATTTAATGAAAAGGATTTAAAAACAGGAGTTCAATATTTAGGTTCAAAGTTCAAGTCGACACTTCGTTATAACTATAACCGATCAAACATTGGTATTCCAGAAGAAATTGGAGAGCAAACTCAATCTAAGAATTTGGAGCTCCCTTTTCAAGAAATAGACAATCATATTTTAAGTTTTGACAATACTATTTTCTTAAATAATTCCAGCTTGGATATTAAAATGGGTTATTTGTTCAATGATAGACGTGAGTTTGAAGATGAAGTAGACAAGGCGGAACTACGTATGAAATTGAGCACTTTTAATTATGATGTAAAATACAATCTTCCGCAATTAGGGAATTTTGAAACAATAATTGGTTTACAGGGAATGTTTCAAAACAATAAGAATCAAGGAGAAGAAATATTAATACCAGATGCCAATACAACAGACGTTGGTCTTTTGGCCACTTCACACTATCACTTGGAAAAGCTGGATTTACAAGCTGGAATCCGTTTTGATACTAGAAAAATTGAAAGTGACCCTGCAAGAAGCCCAACAGATGAAGGTTATATTCCAGAGCTAGATAAAACATTCACTAGTTTTACTGCCGCTTTGGGTGCAAAGTTCGATTTGTTTGAGAATCTTTCTGCTCGTGTCAATTTAGCAAGTGGATTTAGAGCTCCCAATTTGGCCGAACTTACTTCTAATGGAATTCATGAGGGCACAAATCGCTACGAAAGAGGAAATCAAAACCTGACGAATGAACAGAATTTTCAAGCAGATGTCTCCTTGGAATACAGAAATAAACACATTGAATTTTTTGCAAATGGTTTTTATAATGCTGTGAACGACTATATTTTTATTTCACCCACAAATGAGATAATTGATGATACTCCAGTTTATGACTACCTTCAAAACAATGCAAATCTTTACGGTGGAGAGTTTGGTTTTCACTTACACCCACATCCTCTTGACTGGCTTCATTTTGAAAGCAGTTTTGAAACGGTAACCGGTAAATTGAGCAATTCTAACTATTTACCACTGATTCCAGCAAATTCATTACGAAATACATTTAGAGTAGAATTAGACGATGGAAAAACACGAAAATCAAGCTCCGTATTTATAACGCTCGAAAACACATTTGACCAGAAAAATATTAGTGATTTTGAAACAAATACCGGTGGATATTCGCTTTTAAGTGCGGGGATAGAAAGCAGTTTTAAGCTTCAAAAAGCAATGTTTACGCTTGGGATAAATGGGACAAACCTAACAGATAAAAAGTATATTTCGCATCTATCGCGATTTAAGCCGGAAGGAATTTTTAATATTGGAAGAAGTATAAATGTAAATTTAAAAGTAGAAATCTAATAAGAAAGCCCCAAAACGGGGCTTTTTCTATTCATTTACTTCTACTTCAATAGTATGTGGTGTTGGTTGTTTTTTCCACACATATGTGTAGCACCACATTAAAGTAAAGGTTGGAATGATATCTGTATAAGGTAGAATTTCTTCTAAAAATACTATTACGGAAGCAACTTTACCTTCCGTTCCTTTATACATATCGTTCATTTTTTTGGCAGCAAATGGTGCCCATAGTATATCTAAGAAAGGTCCAACCATTGGAATAGCCATAGATGCCATACCAATAAGGTCAAAAAGGAGTCCTTGGCGTAATAATCTATATTTTTCGTCTTTCATCTTTTTAAATTTTATTCTGACTAATTTAAATCAAAAAACATTCCAAAATAAGTATGACCAACAAAACGGCAGAAAAACAATAAAATTATCTAAGATAAATCACTACTTATCAGCTTAAGGAATTCATTTCTAGTTTGAATGGTCTCAAACTGTCCCCGAAAACCTGAAGTAGTAGTTACGCTATTCTGTTTTTGAATCCCGCGCATCATCATACACATATGCGAGGCTTCAATAACAACTGCAACTCCCTTCGGTTTTAATGTGTTATTAATACATTCCAGAATATCGTGGGTTAAACGCTCTTGCACCTGAAGTCTACGTGCAAAAACATCTACAATTCTAGGGATTTTACTCAAACCTACTATTTGTCCATCAGGGATATATGCCACATGAGCCTTTCCAAAAAAAGGAAGAATATGATGTTCACACAAAGAGTATAATTCTATATCTTTTATAACAACCATATCCTGGTAAGATTCAGCAAACATGGCGCTCTTTAAAATTGCCTCAGGATCTTGACAATGCCCGGAAGTTAAAAATTGGATAGCTTTTGCCGCTCTTTCAGGAGTTTTTACAATTCCTTCACGGGAAACGTCCTCTCCAATGCCTTTTAAAATTTGGCTGTAATTCTCAATTAAATTATCGGTTGTTGGTTTATCGTATTCTTCGAAATATTTATATGAAGACATTAGTTTTTGTTTAAAATTATATTTCAAAAGTAAAACGATAATTCGAGAAACCAACAATATATATAATAGGATTGTATTATAGCGTGATAAATAGTACTTTCACGGTCTAATTTCCTATTATGATTGAAGCCCAAAATATTCATAAATACTATGATGATTTACATGTTTTAAAAGGTGTTGATCTTCATATAAAGAAAGGCGAAATTGTTTCAATTGTGGGTGCTTCTGGGGCTGGAAAAACTACTTTACTTCAGATCTTGGGAACTTTAGATTCATTTCAAGATACCAAAACAAAATTGCAGATAAACGGTATAAACATCGGATCACTTTCACGCAAAAAATTGGCGAAATTTAGAAATGAGAACCTCGGTTTTATATTTCAGTTTCATCAACTTCTCCCAGAGTTCACTGCTCTTGAAAACGTTTGCATTCCCGCATTGATAAAAAACACTCCTAAGCCTGATGCTATCAAAAGAGCCAAGGAACTACTTTCCTTTTTAGGGCTCTCACATCGTGAAGAACATAAACCAGGTGAGCTTTCTGGTGGGGAACAACAACGAGTTGCAGTTGCGCGTGCACTCATCAATAATCCGGCAATAATCCTTGCTGATGAACCCAGCGGAAATTTAGATACCGAAAGTGCAGAAAACCTACACAATCTATTTTTTCAGTTACGAGACGAATTCGGTCAAACCTTTGTAATTGTGACTCATAATGAAGAGTTAGCCGATATGGCGGATCGAAAACTCGTAATGCAAGATGGGGTTATAATCAATTAATTTTGTCATGCTGAGCGCAGTCTAAGTACATTCGTATGAATAAAAGTGAATTAAAATCATTTCTTGACGAAAAAGTTGAAGTCTACAATAATCCTAGTTTTATCGAGAGTGATCCAATACAAATTCCGCACCTGTTCACTTTAAAAGAAGATATTGAAATCGCTGGTTTTCTGATTGCCACAATTGCTTGGGGAAACAGAAAGAGTATTATTAATAATGGCAAGCGATTAGTTGACTTAATGGGAAATTCGCCTTATGACTACGTAATGAATTTTTCAGATAAGAATGCTGATTTACTTTCAGGGTTTGTTCACAGAACTTTCAATAGTGAAGATCTATTTTACTTTTTTAAGTCACTTCAGAATATTTATAAGAATCACGGTGGGTTAGAAACTATTTTTACCAAACACATTGAGAAGAGTTCAATGCAAACTTCCATTCATCAATTTAAAAATATCTTTTTTGAACTTGAGCATCATAAGAGAACAGAAAAACATGTGAGTGATCCACTTAAAAACTCTGCAGCCAAAAGAATAAACATGTTTCTTCGGTGGATGGTTCGCGATGATAAGGCGGGCGTGGATTTTGGAATTTGGAAAGATATCTCTCCTGCCCTTCTTTCTTGTCCGCTAGATGTTCATAGCGGCAATGTTGCGCGCAAGCTTAAATTATTAAATCGTAAACAGAACGATGCGAAAGCCGTAAATGAATTGGATATTGCTTTGCGTAATCTTGATCCAAAGGACCCCGTAAAATATGACTTTGCATTATTCGGACTGGGTGTGTTTGAACGGTTTTAGTTCAAACATTAACACAATCCTCTTCGTGTTAACAAATAATTATTAAATGTTGTACATTTACCTACTGTTCCAAGATCGGTTTTTTGGCACTATAAACTAATAGGATATATAGACGTGATAATACCCAAGTTTCCCGTAGATGAAAAGCAGCGAATAGAAGCTCTTCGGTCATATCAGCTGTTAGACACTTTGCCTGAGAAAGATTTTGACAATATTACGGC
Organism: Aequorivita sp.; assembly: GCA_052105975.1. Classification (GTDB taxonomy): domain Bacteria; phylum Bacteroidota; class Bacteroidia; order Flavobacteriales; family Flavobacteriaceae; genus Aequorivita. The sequence goes on from JBQEAY010000004.1 coordinate 169,452, forward strand.
ACTAACCGCTAGTATTTGCGAGGTCCCTATTTCCTTGGTCACTCTGCTTGATGCAGATCGCAATTTTTTAAAATCGCAGTATGGTTTAAGTCTTTATGAATCACCTCGTGAAACTTCCTTCTGTGGCCACGCGATTCTAGGTGAAGAAAATATTTTTATCGTTGAAGATGCCAGAAAGGATCCACGTTTTGAGAATAATCCACTTGTAAAAGATATGCAGGCTATTTTCTACGCCGGTGTACGCTTGGTAAATTCTGATGGTTATCCATTGGGTACGTTGTGTGTTTTTGACACCAAACCGCGTATTTTGTCAAAATCTCAAAAAAACGCACTCATTTCATTGGCATACCAGGTTGTAAATTTATTTGAAGCCAGAAAGAGAAACAGAACTTTAATGGAAGTTCAACGTGAACTCAAAGAAAAAAATGAAGAACTTAAAAATTTTGCTGGTATCGTTTCACACGATATGAAAATGCCATTGGCAAATATGATTATTACCTCAGATATGCTTCGTACAAAATATGGTTCTCTTCTAGATGACCAAGGCCGGGAATATCTAGATTACATAAAGCAATCTTCTTTTACACTGAGTGAATACATTACTGGACTTTTAGAACATTACGAAAGTGACAAGACTGCTTCATTAAATGAGGAAACTTTTGATATTCACGATCTTTTAGAAGAGATAATAGAATTGATGAACATTAATATTGACTGCGAAATAAACCTTCCCGAGGAGAATATTGAAATAAACGCAAATAGAGCGGCTCTAGAGCAAATAATTCTTAATCTCATTGGAAATAGTTTAAAATACAACGACAAAGAAAAGATAGTTATAGACATTGACTGCACTGAAGAGAATGACTTCTATCATTTTAAAATCGCGGATAATGGTATGGGAATATCCAAGAACAAGCTGTCCCACATTTTCGAACTTTTTGGAACCACAGACAATCTGGACAGAAACGGAAAAAAAGGTAATGGCATCGGGCTATCAACAGTTAAAAAGCTAGTTACTAAACTAAATGGAGAAATTAATGTTACCTCCGAGCCTGGAAAAGGAACTACCTTCGAGTTTAACATCAGAAAAAATTAGGCTTTTATTCTAGGAACCATTTTTTTACCGAAAGCGAATTTTTTATACTTATCCCGATCAAAAAATCTAATTATTGATATTTACAAAAATAGAGAATTGAATTAGCCCAGTAAAAACGCTGATTTAAAAGCTTCTGTAATCATTTCTCTAAAACCAGAACCTAGAAAAGAAAGTATCTTTACGTTTAGCATTGAGAAATAGCAAATATTACGTTCCATTTTCTATCTTTGAGCAATATTTATAGGAATGCAGTTCAAACACCCAGAAATTCTTTACGCCCTTTTCCTGCTGCTCATCCCGATATTTATTCATTTATTTCAACTAAGGCGTTTTCAAAAAGTAGATTTTACGAATGTCGCTTTTCTGAAAAAAGTGACTATCCAAACTCGGAAAAGTTCGCAGCTTAAAAAGTGGCTTACACTATTAATGCGTATTGCTGCATTGACTTGTATCATTATCGCTTTTGCGCAGCCTTTTACTGCTTCAAAGACAGCTTTAAACCAGGAAAAGGAAACTGTTGTATACATTGACAACTCTTTTAGTATGCAACTTAAAGGATCCAAGGGACCACTTCTCGAACGTGCGCTACAGGATTTATTCGATAAAACTAGTAATTCTGGAAAGTTGAGTTGGTTCTCAAATAGTTCTGAAAGAAAAAATAGCTCTCCACAAGATTTCAAAAATGAAGTGCTCTCTTTAGACTATTCTCAAAATCAATTAAATCCAAATCAAGTTTTACTTAAAGCAAATCAGCTATTTTCCAATGAAAAAGGAGTTTTAAAGCGCTTGATTTATATTTCAGATTTTCAACAGCAAGAAGCCTTTCCGGAACTTTCGGATAACTTGATTGTAGACGCCGTTCAGCTAAAAGCTGTAAAAGCATCAAATATAGCTCTTGACAGTGTCTTTGTTGTTTCAAAGAATGCTTCCACTACACAATTAAAAGTAAATGCTTCTAAACAAAACGAAGAAATTACTGAAACAACGATTTCATTATTCAACAATGAAAAACTAGTAGCCAAAACTGCTTTGGATTTTTCAGAAAACACCAATGGAACCGCTACATTCGACATAGATAATTCTACAGACTTTATAGGAAAATTACAGGTTAACGATCCTAATCTTCCGTTTGACAACACATTATTCTTCAGTATAAATAAGCCTGGAAAAATAAAAGTCTTGGCCATAAATAAAGCAGACGGCAAGTTCCTACAACGTCTTTTCGAAAAAGAAGAATTTAAGTTTACACAGCAGACTTTTAAAACATTAAACTACAATGATATTTCAGATCAAAATTTTATTGTTCTGAACGAATTGGAAGAAATTCCTGCTTCTTTAAACACCGCTTTAAAATCCTTTAGCGACCAAGGTGGTAGTGTGCTTGTTATTCCGTCTTCAGAAGCAAACTTGAGCAGTTATAACAACTTCCTGCAAACAACGTCCTTGGGTACGCTTACAAAGGAGATAGGGCAAGAGAAAAAGATCACTAAGATTGCTTTTTCACATCCTTTGTTTAAAAATGTTTTTGAAAAAGAAGTAATGAATTTTCAGTATCCTAAAGTCAATTCATTTTACAATCTTTCTACCAATGCCACACCTGCTTTGGTTTTTGAGGACAACAAACCTTTCTTACTTCAAAAAGATAAAACGTTTTTCTTTACAGCGGCCATTAACAAGGAGAATTCTAATTTTCAGAACTCGCCATTAGTTGTGCCAACCATTTATAATATGGCTTTGCAAAGTTTACCATTACCACGTCTCTATTATACAATTGGAGAACAAAACACTATCGCAATTCCAGTGAAATTGACTTCTGATGAAATTCTAACCATAAAAGATTCTATTTCTCAGTTTATTCCACTTCAACAAACAAAAGCTAACTACGTTTCGATAACAACTGTTGATGAGCCTGCCAAATCCGGCAACTATCAAATCGTTAAAGAAAATGACTTCCTGAAAAATATAAGTTATAATTATTCAAGAAAGGAAAGTGAGTTACAATATTTAAATCCTAAAAACTGGAACGGTGTTCAAGTTTACAAAAGTATTGATGAACTCTTTGATTCTATTACTGAAGCCAATTCCATAAGCAGTTTTTGGAAATGGTTTGCTATTTTTGCATTGCTGTTTTTACTATGTGAAATGCTTATCTTAAAATTCTACAAATGAAAATATTACTAAAATCCGCCACTATTGTTGATTCTTCAAGCAGTCATCATTTAAAGAAACGCGATATTTTAATTGAAAATGGTAAGATTTCAAAAATTGCATCAAAAATTCCTTCTCCCGAAAAAGTAAAAGAGGTTTCACTTAAAAACCTACATGTTTCTCAAGGTTGGTTTGATAGCAGTGTTTCCTTTGGAGAACCAGGATTTGAAGAGCGAGAAACTGTTGAGAACGGCTTAAAAACAGCTGCTTTAAGTGGATTTACAAGTGTCGCAGTAAATGCAAATAGTTTCCCTGTAACGGACAGTAAAGGGCATATCAAGTTTTTAAAATCTAAAGCCGAAGGAAACGCAGTAAACCTCTACCCTATTGGTGCATTGACCGTTGGTAGCAAAGGAATCGATTTAGCCGAATTATATGATATGCAGAATGAAGGAGCTGTTTCTTTCTACGATTATAAACATCCAATTGAAAATCCGAACCTGCTAAAAATAGCCTTGCAGTATACGCAAAACTTTGACGGCCTAGTCCAGTCATTTCCATTTGAGAAATCTGTCGCTAAAAATGGTCTTGTCAATGAAGAACTGAACAGTACCCGTCTAGGATTAAAAGGGATTCCAGCACTTTCCGAAGAACTTCAAATAATTCGTGATCTCTATATTTTGGAATACACAGGTGGAAAACTTCATATTCCAACTATTTCAACAGAAAAATCTGTTCAACTGATTAAAGATGCTAAGAAAAAAGGCCTGAATGTTACCTGTAGTGTTTCTATTTTCAATCTTGTTCTGACAGATTCAGTTTTAGAAGAATTTGACACAAACTATAAACTACTTCCGCCATTAAGAACTAAAGAAGACAACAAAGCGCTGTTAAAGGGCTTAAAGGATGGCACGATTGACGGTGTAACCACCGACCATAACCCTATTGATGTTGAACATAAAAAGACAGAGTTTGAGCAGGCACTTTTTGGAAGTATCGGTCTTGAAGGTTGTTTTGGTGCTTTAAACAACTTATTATCTACTGAAGAATCGATTGAATTACTTACTAGATTGAAAAATACATTCAAAGTAATTTCAGAAACGATTGAGGAAGGAAGCAAAGCAGAATTCTCACTTTTTAATCCAGATGGAATTTCGAAGTTTACCGAAAATGATATTCTTTCAACATCTAAAAATGCTGCATTATTGGGTGCCAAACTCAAAGGAGGGACTTATGGAATATTTGCCAATAACCAATTGATAATAAAGGAATAATGAGCACTTCTTCTCCATTAGGAAAATCTACTGCCCTAATTGCCTATGCTCCATTTGTGGGGTTTATAATTGCCTTTTTTATAAATAGAGATGAAAACCACGCTTTTGCTACATGGCACATTAAAAATATGTTTGGGCTGTTTCTCTTGTTTATTGTTTCACTTGTTGTTCAAGCGCAAGTTAATGTAACATTTGGGGATGCTTTATGGCTCCTATGTTTCATACTTTGGATGTATTCATGGGCGATGGCCTTCTACAACCAACGCAAAGGAATTCCCTTTTTAAGTGAGAAATTTCAAGAGTGGTTTGCGTTTCTAAGTTGAAAGTATTGGCTATCTTTAATTTTTAAAAATTTCTAACCAAAAGAAAAAGGATATGGATACAACTACAGACAATGGTAAAACTGTCGGCATTATTGCCTATATAACATTGATTGGGTGGATTATAGCTTTGGTGATGAACAACGGCAATAAAACTGCACTGGGGACATTCCACGTACGTCAGGCTTTAGGAATTATGTGTGTAGGAGTCGTTCTAGCAATAATTTCTGGAATTATTGGCTTAGGAATGATTTCATGGATCATAAATCTTGCAATCTTAGTGTTGTGGATTCTTGGATTAGTAAGTGCCGTTCAAGGAGAAATGAAACCAGTTCCTGTAGTAGGAGAAAAATTTCAAGAATGGTTTAAAGGAATTTAATTGATAAACATTATTTAACAAGACCTTTTATGCTGAAAATCTTTCGGTTTAAAAGGTCTTGCATATTTTTGCAACTATGGAAAAACAGATTTTAACTTTAGAACACAACTACAGAGCCGCGAAAGGATCAGCGGCAAAAGCGCCTGTAATCATTATGCTTCACGGTTTTGGGAGCGACGAGAATGATTTGTTCTCCTTTGCCAGCGAATTACCAGAAGAATACGCTATCATCTCTTTAAAAGCTCCTATTAAAATGGAGCCATATGGCAATGCCTGGTATAACATTTATTTCGATGATTCTCAAGGTAAATTTAGCGACGACGTACAGGCAATCGCATCTCGCGAATTAGTTTCAAAATGTATTGATGAAGTTATTGAAAAGTATAAAGTAGATGGCGAGAACGTAACTCTTCTCGGGTTCAGCCAAGGGACGATTTTAAGCTTTGCAGTTGCTTTGAGCTACCCTGAAAAAGTAAAAAATGTTATCGGTCTAAGCGGTTATATAAATGAAGAAATCTTAAAAGAAGGATACAAAGATAATGACTTTAGTAAGTTGAGTGTTTATACGTCTCACGGGAGTGTAGATCAAGTAATCCCCGTTGATTGGGCGCGAAAAACAAAACCTTTCCTCAAAAATCTGAATATCGATTGTGTTTATTCAGAATACCCAGTTGGTCACGGAGTGGCACCACAGAATTTTCATGAATTAAAAAATTGGTTATCCTCCTAAATCCTCCAAAGGAGGACTTCCCCCTCCATTTGTTGATAAGATGATATGAGAACAAGTGCCCCCCTTTTGGGGTTATGGGGCTGGATATAGAAAAGAGCTTATTGTTTTCAATTCCAGTTCTTTATTTTCCTTGAAGGAGTATTCCAAAATCATTTCACCCCAATATTTTCCGTCTGTAAAATCGGCAAGAATCCATTTGTGGTTTAGGAATTTTAATTTATTTATTTTCATTTCCCCATTCATTCCTTCGAAAGGAACCAAGGGGTTATTCCCTTTTTTCAGGTTATCATCATAAATTCGATTGGAAACCATCGCTTCAACTTCAGCTGCCTCATACCCCATTTCTTCTAAATAAGTCATAGCATTCTCGTTACCTTGGAGAGTAAAGTAGTTTAGATTCATTACGCGATCCTGCATTACTTCCAATGAATCACTCTCCTTTTGAACCTTTGCTTCGAGTATTTCAATTTTGTTTTCCTGCGATTCAAAAATATGCTTCTCATTCATATATAGAAAAATTATGAATAATAAAGCAAAAACAAACAGGTACAAAAAAATCTTATTCTTCATAATCAAATATTGATGGTAAGGGTATCGTAGGCCAAATGAACATTCTTAGGAAGTCTTTTTTCAACATCCTCATGAAAGCCCATCAAGTGGCTAATATGTGTAAAATATGTTTTTTCAGGCTTAACTTTATCAACAAGTTCAAGCGCTTCTGAAATATTAAAATGTGAATAGTGGGGTTCTTCTCTAAGTGCATTTACCACCAAAACCTTGGTTCCTTTTATCTTTTCAATCTCTTCTTTGGAAATGGTCTTAACATCGGTTAAATACGTAAAATCCTCTACGCGAAATCCTAAAACTGGAAGTGTATCATGCATGGCTTCAATTGGAACTACCTTTTTTCCTCCAATTGTGAAAATAGTATTTTTGTCTATTTCAATCGTTTCAATATTCGGGGCACCAGGATATTTATTTACCGTGGTAAAAATATAGTTGAATCGTTCTCGTAAATCATCAAATACACGTTTATGACCATAGAAAGGCATATTTCCTTGCATAAAATTGAACGGGCGAATATCATCTAAGCCGGCAGTATGGTCACTGTGCTCGTGGGTAAGTAAAATTCCATCAAGCCTTGAAACGTTCTCTCGCAACATTTGCTGTCTAAAATCTGGACCGCAATCTATTACATAGTTATGGCCTTCCCAAGACATTAAAACCGATACCCTTAGGCGTTTATCCTTTGGGTCAATGCTTTTACAAACTGGGTGATTACTGCCAATTACTGGTATTCCCTGTGAAGTCCCAGTGCCGAGAAATGTTACGGAAAACTTTGATTTCATCCGTTTAAATTTGTTGGTTTTTAAAGGACAAGTTAAATATCCTTCGTTGAAATTCTGATGTCGTTTTACAAATAAAGTCTATGTGTTTCATCTCTGCAAAAATACTTGTATTTTTTTTGTTTACCTATTGTATTTGCTACCTTTGTTTCTAAGAAACTATAACGTTACCATGCCGGAAACCATATTGGGAGACAAGGACTTTGAGGATATTCCATCCATAAAAAGTAAGGCTTTAAGAATTAACCTGAACGAAAATATTTACGGCACCTTTGCCGAAATTGGAGCCGGACAAGAAACAGTGCGTAACTTTTTTAGAGCTGGCGGTGCTTCTGGTACCGTAGCCAAAACAATGTCTGCTTACGATAAAGACTTTAGCGACGCCATCTATGGTGTTGAGGAAGATGGTAGATATGTTACGGAATCCAGGTTACAGAAAATGCTTTCTCACGAATTCGACTTAATTGAAGAACGGATCAATCGTGATAAACATCCAAATAGACTTTTCTTTTCCTTTGCAAATACGGTTACCACCATTGATTTTGCAAAACAATATAAAGGACATGGTTGGTTAGGTATTCGGTATCAAATTGATCCTAATGAACCTTTCAACGAAATAACGCTTCACATTCGTTTTCACGAAAATGATGCTCAATTACAGCAAATTACATTGGGAAACTTGGGAGTGAACCTTATTTATGGTGCATTCTACAAATATGACCAACCTAATAAACTTCTAAGTTATCTATACGACCACATTGACAGAGACAAGATTGAAATAGACACTATTAATTTTTGTGGTCCGCGTTTCAGTGAGATAGATAATAGATTGATGAGTCTTCAGCTTATAAAAAATGGAATGACCGATGCGGTAATGTTTGACTCGGAAGGTCATAACATCCTCCCGGCTAAAATTCTATATAAGAAGAATATACTTGCACTTCGAGGGAGTTTTCGACCTGTTACTAAGGTGAATATAGATATGTTTGAACGTTCCTACGAAATGTTTTTAAATGAAAACAGAGTAAACAAAAACAGAACGGAAGTAATCTTCGAAATTACACTCTCAAACCTACGTGCTGAAGGTGAAATTGATGAAGAGGATTTTATGGATCGTGCTAGACTGCTATGCTCCTTAGGGCATACCGTGATGATTTCAAATTTTCAGGAGTATTACAAATTGGTTGAATACTTTTCGCGCTATACCAAAATGCGAATGGGTCTTGCCATGGGCGTTAACAACTTAATAGACATTTTTGATGAAAAATACTATCGCCATTTGAGTGGTGGTATATTAGAAGCCTTCGGAAAACTTTTCTTTAAGGATTTAAAGGTTTACTTATATCCAATGAAAGATTCGGAAACTGGAGAATATATCACTAGTGAAAATCTAAAAGTTCACCCACGTATGAAAGAATTGTATAAATTCTTCAAATACAACGGAAAAGTAGTAGATATAACAGATTACAAGCCTGAAAATATGGATATCTTTTCACGCGAAGTGCTGACTAAGATAGAAAACTGCGAAGACGGATGGGAAGAATTACTTCCACCAGGTATTTCCGAAATAATCAAGGAGAAACAACTATTCAACTATAAAGCCATTCCAGAGAAAGTATCGCGTGACTAATCAAGTATCTGTGCGGCGTGATCTTTCGTTTTTACCTTATCAATTACGCGATCTATAATTCCTTTTTCGTTTATAATGAAGGTTTTTCGGTGAAGCCCATCATACTCTTTCCCCATAAATTTCTTGGGTCCCCAAACACCAAAAGCATTAATTACTTCTTTGTCCTCATCCGCCAATAGCGGAAATGGCAGCTTATACTTTTCTTTAAAATTTGTTTGTCGTTTTTCACTATCGGGGCTCACGCCTAAAAGTTCATAACCTTGATCTTGAAGCACTTTGTAATTATCTCGCAAATTACATGCTTCTGCTGTACATCCAGGAGTACTAGCTTTTGGATAGAAAAAAACCACCCATTTTTTTCCTTTGTAGTCTTCTGAAGATATTGAGTTACCGTCTTGATCGTTCACTTTAAAATTTGGAGCTTTAACTCCGGCCTGTAATGTATTCATTATTATTATTTTTGCTTAAAAGTACTCATTATGACCAAGAAAGAAAAGGTTGCATTCGTTATTGAAACGTTAAACAATATCTACCCTCAAATCCCCATCCCATTAGACCATAAAGACCCCTATACCTTATTGATTGCCGTATTACTCTCAGCACAAAGCACAGATGTAAGAGTAAACAAGATTACACCACTTTTGTTTGAAGTAGCAGACAATCCTTATGATATGGTGAAGTTAACAGTAGAAGAAATTCGAGATATAATAAGGCCTGTTGGCCTCTCTCCAATGAAATCGAAAGGAATCCATGGTCTTTCACAGATATTGATCGATAAATATAACGGTCAAGTGCCAGCTAGTTTTGAAGCTTTAGAATCATTCCCAGCTGTTGGTCATAAAACCGCAAGCGTCGTGATGAGTCAGGCTTTTAATGTTCCTGCTTTTCCAGTGGATACTCACATTCATAGATTGATGTATCGTTGGGGCTTTTCAAATGGGAAAAATGTTGTTCAAACTGAAAAGGATGCGAAAAGACTGTTTCCCAAAGATATATGGAATATACTTCACCTTCAGATCATTTTATATGGAAGACAATACTGCCCAGCTAGAGGCTGGAATTTGGAAAAGGATATAATTACGAAAACCATTGGAAGAAAAACTGTAATCAATGACTATATGAAGAAAAAGATGAAAAAATAATGAGTCATAAGATTAAATCATTCTAAACATTTAAACTCTTAAACTTTTAAAAAAAAACCCCGAAAAGCTAATTCCAGGGTTTTTCCAAAGTTTAGTTTAGAAGCGCTTCAAACTTCAATTTATTATAATCTATAACACTTAAAGCCATCGAATAATCCAGAAGAAATTTTATGGTTTCTTCTTTTGGAACAAGTTTTTTATTCACGTCGTCCACACGTGATGTTTCAGAGTAAAATTTTTGCATAGAATATTGTTATTTAAGGGTTTATTTCCAAATAACGTAGCAAAAATTAATTTATTGTATCAATTAGTCAATATAATATTATGCTTATCTATAACTTTTCGCAAATTTATTAGCGCATATCGCATTCTTCCTAAGGCGGTGTTGATGCTAACACCTGTTTGTTCACTAATTTCCTTAAAACTCATATCCTTATACATACGCATAATCAAGACTTCCTTTTGATCTTCTGGAAGTTCTTCTATCAGTCTTCGAACGTCATTTTCAACTTGACCTTTTATCATTTGCTTTTCAACATTAGGAGCGTTATCGCTCAAAACTGAAAAGATATTAAAGTCAGTATGACTCTCAAATTTAGGCATGCGATTATTTTTCCTAAAATGGTCTATCACCAAATTATGGGCAATACGCATTACCCAAGGAAGAAACTTGCCTTCTTCGTTGTAACCCCCTTTTTTCAAGGTTTTAATAACTTTAATAAAGGTGTCCTGGAAAACGTCTTCCGCGACATCTCTATTAAATACTTTTGAATAAATAAAACTGTAGATTCTTTGCTTGTGACGAGTTATTAACTCGGAAAGTGCAGATTCGTTACCGTTAATATATGCGCTCACTAAGAACGCATCAGAGCTATTGCTTTGCTTCATATCAATACTTTTTTTTTAAAAAATAAACAACTATGATTTTGGTTGCTTGATTTAAATGTTTATTAGTTAAAAGTAATGATCAGCTATAGGCAATAATTTTTTTATATGACGTTACGAGCCGTAAATATAACAACAAAGGTTTGACAAATACAAAAAAAAAGTTAAATTTTTCTGTAAAAAATAATAATAACGACAAAAGTGCATTCATGAATACGATATAGTACCTTTGCATTCCCAATAGTAATCGGGAATATAAAAGAGGAAATTAATTTGAAAACAGAGACGCTAGACACAAAAAAATACATCCTTATTCAGGGTGCAAAACTTCACAATCTTAAAAACATTTCTGTAGCCATCCCTCGTAACAAAATGGTTGTTATCACAGGGCTTTCAGGCAGTGGCAAGTCTAGCCTGGCTTTTGACACACTATATGCAGAAGGACAACGTCGTTATGTGGAAAGTCTTTCTAGTTATGCGCGACAGTTCTTGGGAAGATTGGACAAGCCGAAAGTAGATTCCATAAAAGGGATTGCACCGGCAATTGCTATCGAGCAAAAAGTAAATTCTACAAACCCGCGATCTACTGTTGGTACTTCAACTGAGATTTATGATTATTTAAAACTCCTTTATACACGAATCGGAAAAACAATTTCGCCCATCTCTGGAAGAGAAGTTAAAAAAGACACTACTACAGATGTTATAAAGTTCATTAAAAAGTTTGCTGAAGGTGAAAAGCTCCTCCTCCTCGCTCCTATTCATTTGGAGGAAGGACGAACTATGGAAAATAAAATCCAGGCACTAGCACAGCAAGGATACTCCAGAATTAAAGTTAAAAATGAAGTTGTACGGATTGATGAACTAAAGGGAAAATCATTTCCGAAGAAAATAGACTTGGTAGTAGATCGAATCATCACAAAGGATGAAGAGGATTTTTATAACCGATTGGCAGATGCTGTGGAAATAGCATTTTTTGAAGGAAAGGGAGAACTATATATAGAGGAGCTTTCGTCAAATAAGCTTACAGAGTTTAACAACCGTTTTGAAGCCGATGGAATAACTTTTATGGAGCCAAACGTTCATCTGTTCAGCTTTAACAATCCATATGGTGCATGTCCGGTTTGTGAAGGTTATGGTGACGTTATTGGTATAGACGAAGATTTAGTAATCCCAAACACAGCACTTTCTATTTTTGAAAATGCGGTATTTGCATGGCGTGGTGACAGTATGAGTTGGTATAGAGACCAATTGGTAAACAGCGCTTATAAATTTGACTTTCCAATCCACAAACCGTGGTTTGAACTTACAGAAACACAAAAACAATTGGTTTGGGAAGGCAATGAACATTTTGAAGGATTAAATTCTTTCTTTTCATATTTAGAATCGAAAAGCTATAAAATCCAAAATCGGGTTATGCTTTCGCGATATCGCGGAAAAACAAAATGTGCAACTTGTAAAGGAAAACGACTCCGACCTGAAGCTGGTTACGTGAAAATAAACGATACAGCTATTCAGGAATTAGTAGAGTTGCCATTAGATAAAGCCGCAAACTTTTTCAAGAATCTAGAACTTTCAGAATACGATGCAAAAGTTGGAAAACGCTTGTTGCTTGAAATCAACAACCGCATTGGCTTTTTGAGAGATGTTGGTCTAGGTTATTTAACGTTAAACCGAAAATCGAACACACTTTCCGGCGGAGAGTCCCAGCGAATTAACCTTGCAACTTCCCTAGGTAGTAGCCTTGTTGGATCTATGTACATCTTGGACGAACCTAGTATAGGGCTTCATCCAAAGGACACCGAGAGGCTTATTGTTGTTTTAAAAGCGCTTCGTGATTTAGGAAATACAGTTATTGTTGTTGAGCACGACGAAGATATAATGAAAGCAGCCGACGAAATTATTGACATTGGCCCTGAAGCTGGAACTTTTGGTGGTGAAGTAGTTGCACAAGGGAATTTTGCAGAAATTTTAAAGTCAGATTCATTAACGGCGAAATATCTAAATGGCGAAATGGAAATTGAAGTGCCAAAACAACGACGCACTTCCAAGAATACAGTTTCGATTACAGGTGCGCGTGAAAACAACTTAAAAAATATAGATGTTACCTTTCCTTTAAATGTTTTTACAGCTGTAACAGGAGTTTCTGGAAGTGGAAAGAGTACCTTGGTTAAAAAAATCCTTTACCCTGCCCTACTTCGTCAAATTGGTGGTTATGGAGAGAAACCAGGTCAGTTTTCAGAAATAAATGGAGATTTCAACACGATAAAGAGCATTGAGTTTATAGACCAAAATCCAATTGGTCGCTCCAGCCGAAGTAATCCGGTAACATATATTAAAGCATACGATGATATTAGGAATTTATATGCTTCACAGAAACTTTCTGATATAAGAGGGTTTAAGCCAAAACACTTCTCCTTTAACGTAGATGGAGGTCGTTGTGAGACCTGTAAAGGTGAAGGCGAGGTTACTGTAGAAATGCAGTTTATGGCCGACGTACACTTAATCTGTGATGTCTGTAACGGAAAACGTTTTAAAAAGGAAGTGCTGGAAGTTACATTTCAAAATAAAAACATAGACGACATTCTCACAATGACCATTGATGATGCCGTGGCTTTCTTTGGAGAAGACAAACAGAATAAAATTGCTAGCAAACTGCAACCATTACAAGATGTGGGGTTGGGTTATGTACAATTAGGTCAAAGCTCCTCTACCCTCTCAGGTGGTGAGGCACAACGGATCAAACTTGCCTCATTCTTAGTTAAGGCAACAACAAAGGAGAAAACTGTTTTTATTTTCGATGAACCCACTACGGGTCTACACTTTCACGATATTAAAAAATTACTCGATTCCTTTTATGCTTTGCTTGATAAAGGTCATACAGTTATTGTTGTAGAGCATAATTTGGAGCTTATAAAATGTGCAGACTATATAATAGACCTTGGTCCTGAAGGTGGTGAATACGGTGGAAACCTTGTAGCTAATGGAATCCCTGAGGAGGTAGTGAAAAACAAAGAGTCTTATACAGCTGGTTATTTAAAAGAGAAGCTTTAGATAAATATTCTTTTGGCACACTAATTGGATCCTAGAAGTTAGACTTTTAGTTTTTTGGTTGGTTTTTAAAATCCGTCGCAAGTGATATAATACTTCGGCGGATTTTTATTTTGCGGATTACTGCATTTGAGTAATACTTGATGTTATCTTCTACAAATTTACCTTTCTCAATTATAAGCTGAATTTGAATTTTTGCTTAATGAGATTTATTTGATTTCGATAGCTAATGGAATGGATTTAATCTATGGAATCCATCTATGATAATCAACACATTAAAATCGTGGCACGGTCGTTGAATACTTATTAAGCGTACCGAAATCTCTAAAATATTTCGAGCAAGTACAAATCTTTTAAATTAGAAATTATGAAAAACATAGCACTTATCTTCAGCATCCTTTTGATGGGATTTTCTGCAAATGCAGCTTCCCCCGAAAGTGAAAACAATCTTGGAAGAGGTTATGACGGTAACGCATACATCTTCGTAGAAGGCGATGTAGAGTTTTCTGTCTTCCCTGACGGACAATTCGACTTCGTTTTTATTGGGCCTCAAAAAGGTTCACAAGTAACCATAAGTTCGCGTAATGCTAACGTAAGCTTCAATTCAGGTTATGATTATGATGCTTATGTGCAATATGACGACTACGGCGCTGTAATTCAGGTTGAATCAGTACCTATTTATTATGATGAATACGGTCGTATTGCTCAAGCTGGAGATGTAGATATCCGTTATAATGATAGACGTATTGTACGTGTTGGTGGTTTAAATGTATTCTATAACAACCGTGGTTATTTTTCACACGTAAATGGATCAATTAATATTTACAACCCTTATTACATATATCGTCCATGGCATGTTTATTACGCAAGACCTATATACAGCCATTGTGTAGTTTATGATATGCCTTACAGAAGATACTACAGCCCTGTTCGTTATAGCTATCACAATCACGTAGTTTATTATAAAAACAGACATCGTGTTGCTTACCAAAATACTCGTAGAGATTTTTACCGTCCAGGTAGTCGTGTTTACGACAAAAGAGGTAGATCTTCAATTAATAAAGATTACAACCCGAATAGAACAAACACTATGATTTCTTCTCACAATACACGTAATAATAGTTCAGTAAGAAACAATAGTAGTACTCGAAACAATAATGCTGTTCGTTCTAATACCAGAGGTAATACAACAACTCGCAACAGCAGTACAAATAGTAAAGGCGCAGCAACTATAGATCGAAACACTCGTAATAATGGAAACGCTTCAACTAGGAATACTGTAACTAGAGATAATAGCAATACTCCTGTGAAAGGAACGAATACTAGAAATACTGTTCAGCAAAATAGCACTCCAACTACGGTGAAAAATACACGAAACCAAAGTCCGGTCCGTTCAAGTAACACTAGAACCGTTTCTAGTAATAAAACAGTTAAAAAACAAACACGGAAGGTTTCTACTAACAATAGAAGCAGTTCAGTAAAAAGAAGCAAAACGCAGGCTCCGAAAAGACAAACGACGAGTCGCAGCACAACAGTAAGAAAATCCAGTACGCCTAAACGAAGCAGTTCTAAAGTGAATACTTCAAGAGGTAGTTCTTCAAGAAATTCTTCGGGTTCTAGAGGAAGAGGATAAAGATAGTTTTTGGTTGGTTGGTTAAACCTCCGTGATTCACTTTTAGTGAAGATCGGAGGTTTACTTTTTTTAGTAAGGTTGAACAAAAACAAAATACTCGTTGTAGCAATACCTTGAGACTACCAACTACCCACTAATTATTAAAGTTGCCATTTGCTTAGTGAGTTCCCTCCTACTGAATTTTTCTATTCCTTCTGAAACGACTTCTAATTTTCCGTTTTTGAATTGTTGATACAGGAGAAGTAGTTCCATTTTAAGTTCATTATCATCTCGATAATCAAAGAACTTACCAGTTTTGGTCTCTTTAATAATTCCTTCAATATCACTTTCTTTCGGACCTAAAGCAATAATCGGACGTTTTGCCGCTAAGTATTCAAAAAGTTTTCCAGGAATAATCGCACGAGTTTCAGCACTGTCTATTTCTACCAAAAGAAGTACTTGACTCTCATTTTGAAGTTTTAAGGCTTCGGAATGTGAAACATAACCCAAAAAATCACAGTTTTCATTTAATCCGAAATCTTCGATGCTCTGTTTCACCTCTTCGCTCACAGCTCCAGCAAACTTCAGTAGTAAGTCATTTTTAAAAGAAGTATTTTCTTTGCAAATATCAGCAAGTACCTTCCAAAGAATTTGGGGATTGCGTTCGCTTAACAAAGAACCAATGTGTGAAATGGAAAATTTTGTATCCATCTCAAAAGAAATATTTTTTGAAACGTCGAAACCATTAGTAATTACTTCAATTGGTCTTTCGGTAATCATTTCAAACTCCTTTTTAGTCGTAGGGCTTGTAACTGTAACGATATCTGCAGATTTTAAAACAGACGCTTCCAAAGCCTTATGTTTCATTTCAGATTCTTTATTTAAGCGAAGTGACTTGTGGTAGTGTATTGTTGTCCACGGATCGCGAAAATCGGCAATCCACTTAATGTTTAATTCTTTTTGAAGTTCCATTCCTATTAGATGAAGACTATGTGGTGGACCAGTTGTGATTATAACATCCACAGGGTTTTCAGTAATGTATTTTGAGAGGAACTTTACCGAAGGTTTTACCCATCCAACACGAGCATCGGGGATAAAAAAGTTACCCCGAACATAGAGCATCAGCTTCTCCACTGCTGAAACATCTTTTTTTGAAATAATCCCGCTACTAAATTGTTTAGTCTTCTTTTTTGAAAAAAGCTTTGCAAATCGATAAGGTTCGCTAATTGATTGTTTTATTATTTCAATATCCAGAGGAATCTCAGAGGAAAAGTTATCATCGACCAATGGATAATTTGGATTTTCGGGAGCATAAACAATTGGTTCAACCCCAAATTCTCTAAAATACTTTACAAACTTCAACCATCGTTGTACGCCGGGACCACCGGCTGGAGGCCAATAATATGTGATGATTAGAGCGCGTTTCATTTATTCAGACACTTCTTTTTTTCGAAAGGTGAAATATATACCACTTATCAGGATTAACAGAAAAATAATACTGCTTACCAAGGAGATCGTGCTTCCGGTTTGGATCACTTTAGGTTCAAACTTGAACTCTATTTTATTATTCCCTGCAGGAATTACCATTGCCCTTAGCACATAATCCGCTCTAAAGTATTCCGCAGGTTTTCCGTTTACATAGGCATTCCAACCTTTGGGATAATAAACCTCAGAAAACAGTGCTAATTGCGGTGTTTTTGTAGAAGCTTCATAAACTAAATGATTCGGCTTATAACTGAAGAGTTCAATAGATGCTGTACTATCTCTATCAATTTTCTGATTAGGTATTTGTGAAATAAATTCCTTATTTACAATCGCAGTTTTCTTGGTATCTAAGCTATCCAGAAGTTGAATTTCTTCATTTGCATTTTCAGCAGGTAGTACATTTTCTACGAACCATGCATCACCATTTGCATACGGATTCCGCTGTGCAACGGGTCCGCCGTCTTTATTCTGAGTAATAATGTAGCGAACATTCATCATATTCAAAATCCCAATGTTCCCTTGGCTAATATAAAACTCATTTAAGTCTTGCATTCTACCAGGTTTCGCAGCGTGATAACCTCCTAATGCATTGTGATAATAACTTGCGCGAGCACTGTTGAAGGCGTTGGTTGACGCGTCATATACACGATAATGACCATCATCTTCCAAGATTTGGATATCTGCTCCGTTTTTCTGGAAAGGTTCCTCAACTAATTTTGCTTGTACAAAATCGTCTTCGTTTACATATCTTCTGTCAACGCCAACTAAATCAACCAAAACCAATAATGAAAGTGCTGCTATGGCAAATCCTTTTTTGAGTTTTTCTACCATAAAGAACCAAAGAACGGCAGCAGTCAAAATCACAAAAATTAATGAGCGGATTGCATCTGAAGTAAACAATGACATTCTATCTTCACGAATTGCTTCCAAAAACGGCAAGCCCATTTCATCTCTAAAATAACTGTCGTAAGGACTAGCAAAATCAAAAAGTGAAGATTTAAAAAGAATAAAGATTAGGGTTAGTCCACCTACGATTCCTGTGGAATAAAGTAGGGCTTTTTTTCTTTCTTCTACTTTTTCAAATTTGCTGAAAAATTGATGAAGCCCCACAACAGCGAGAATTGGAAGAATCAATTCTATAATAACTTGAATTGAAGAAACTGCCCTAAACTTATTATACATCGGGACATAATCAATAAAGAACTCTGTCAAGCCGCTGAAGTTTTTCCCCCATGATAAAAGTAGTGTTAAAACGAAAGCTGAAACTGCCCACCATTTCAATCTACCTCTGATTAAAAACAAAGCCAAAACCGACAGAAAGATTATGATAGCTCCAATATAAGCAGGTGCACCAACAAAAGATTGATCCCCCCAATACATAGGAATCTGACTCAATACTTGGTTGGCTTCTTGTGACGAAGCTCCCATTCTCATTAAATTTTCAACAGTTTTTGAATCTTTCGGAAATGCTTCAGTAGAACTTCCTCCCATAAAACGAGGAATAAAAAGGTTGAAGCTTTCAAGCTTTCCATAGCTGTATTCTGTAATATAATCGAAGTTGAGACCGGTATTATTATCTTTTGGAGTGCCATCAGCGTTGATCGTGAGCTCTGTTTTTCCACGCGTAGAAGTATCGGCATATTCTTTTGTTGCCAAAATATTAGTCGCGTTTAAGCCAACAGCAATCAAAACAGCAATAGCCATTATTCCAACAGCTTTAAAATAATGGGGTAATAATTTCTTTTTGAAAGCGTCTATAAAATAAACAATACCAATTACTATCACCAATAGCATCAGATAATATGTCATTTGGAAGTGGTTTGCTACCAATTCCAAACCCATTGAAACAGTTAGCAGTAAAAACCCCCATAAATATTTTCCTCTAAAAGTGAGGAATATTCCGCTTAAAACAAAGGGCATATAAGCTATCGCGTGAGCTTTTGAGTTATGCCCAACGCCCAAAATAATTATAAGATAAGTAGAGAAACCAAAAGCTAAAGCTCCGAGAAAAGCTAGTTTATAATCCACTTTTAACACCAAAAACAGAAGATACATACCTATAAAGTATAGGAAGAGGTAATCTGCCGGACGCGGTAAGAAACGAGTAGCGAGATCGAGTTGTTTTATGTAGTTATTTGGGTATTTCGCTCCAAGTTGGTAGGTTGGCATTCCGCCGAAAGCAGCATCCGTCCAATAAGTTTCTTCGCCTGTTGCCTTACGGAAATCGTTTTGCTGTTTCGCCATTCCTGTATATTGAACAATATCACTTTGGAATATTTTCTTTCCTTGTAGAACAGGGTTAAAATAGGCCAATGCGGCCACGATAAACAAAACGATAACAACTAAATGAGGGAAGAACTTTTTATAGTCGAAATGCATAATTTGGTTTGTGAATATGAATCGGGGAAATTAGGAAAAATATGCAAGAAACGCGAAAGAATTATTAAGGGATACTGGAAGTTGAATGCTAGATGACGGGTGACAGAAGTAGCCGGGAAGACAATGGTCATCATTCGCTAGTCATCCATTAAATCACTCAACTTCTTCGTACTCCACATATTCCCCAACTTTTTTACTGGCTCGGTGGTTTTGGGCGGGATTTTTATCAATGGTTATATTTCCTTCATTTTCACGCTGCGCATTCATATTGGGATTATTCCCGAAGAATTGCTCGAACTGCTGCCCAGCTTTTTTCGAAATATAGCGCATTATATAAGGGGTCGCAAGTCTAATTAAAAACTTGAGCGCAAAATATACCAGAAGAACGATCAATATCGTTTTTAGGAATGTCATCATAACTGCAAAATTATCTCCAAAAATAAGGATTGGTGCAGAAAAAGACGAATATTCACTATTAAATTATTGGTAAAATCCTATATCTTTGGGCTAAACCCAATATCGCATGCGCACCAAACTTCCCTTTCTACTTTTTCTCTGCTTTATTTGCTTTTCAAGCGTTTCTGCTCAATACACAGAAATGATAAACACCAACCGACCTGGTGGTTCGCAAGGAGCTTTTTCAGTAGGCACAAACGTACTTCAATTTGAATCTGGTATTAGTTATGGGAAAGAAAAACATGAACTTCTGGAAACCGAAACCACTGGCTTAGCAATTGATTACGCTATCCGTTATGGATTCTGGAAAGAACGTTTAGAAGTAAGTGTTATGGGAGAATTTCAGTCAAACTCCATTACAGACAACCGTTCCACCAACTCCTATAAATACAGAAACACCAATTTTAAAAGCAATACTGTTGGAGCAAAATACTTGATTTATGATCCCTACAGGAAACGAGATCTAAAAGGCCCAAACCTATATAGTTGGAAAGCGAACAACTCCTTTCAGTGGGATGAGCTCATCCCAGCAATTGCCATTTATGCAGGAGCTAATTTTGATTTTGAAGACAATCCTTTCACTCCCGAAGCCGAAAGTAGCATCAGTCCAAAATTTGTTCTTTCCACACAAAATAACTTCAGAGGAGGTTTTGTTTTTGTCACCAATATTATTGTGGATCGTGTAACAACTGATTTCCCAACATACGGTTATATCCTAACACTAACCCACGCTACAAATCGTTATTTCTCAATTTTTCTTGAAAATCAAGGTTTAAAAAGCGACTTCTATTCCGATCAATTATTACGTGGTGGAGCAGCAGCATTAATTACTCCGAACTTACAAGTAGATCTTTCGCTTACCTATAGCTTTAAGGATACGCCTTCAAAGTTTTATGGACGAGCAGGAGTAGCGTACCGTTTCGATATGCACGATAAAGACGAATATTTGGAAGATAAAGCCATAAGAGAACAAAAGAGAAATGAGAAAAAGAGTAAAAAGGGTAATAAACAGAAACGCCAGGATGAATTGAATCTGGACGATAATGGCAAATAATAGCATCTAAAGCATGATTACAGTAAAACAACTAACCTCAAAAAGTGATCTTAAGAAATTTGTCACTTTCCCTTTTAAACTTTATAAAAATAGTAAGTACTGGGTTCCATCATTGACTAAAGATGAAATGGAAACCTTGGATACTGAGAAAAATCCGGTCTTTCAAAATGCTGATGCTTGGTATTATGCCGCCTATAAAAACAATGAAATGGTAGGCCGTATTGCGGTTATTCTAAACCACTTAGAAGTAAACGAACAAGGCAAGAAGAAAATACGCTTTGGATGGCTGGATATGATCGACGATATTGAAGTGACCAAAGCCTTACTAGAAAAAGCATATGAAAAAGGTCGCGAACACAATCTAGAATATGCCGAAGGTCCTGTAGGTTTCAGCAATATGGAGAAAGCAGGGATTCTTACAATGGGTTTTGAGGAAATGAACACCATGATTACTTGGTATAACCATCCATATTACGCAGAACATTTGGAAAAACTTGGCTATGAAAAGCAAGCGACTTGGGTAGAATACACCTTAAAAATTCCAGAGGAAATCTTTGAAAAAGTACAAAAATTCTCACGTATCGTCCGTGAACGATACAACCTTTCAGTAATCCGTTTTAAGAATAAAAAGGAAATTCTTCCTTATGTGGATGATATGTTCGGGTTACTCAACAAAACCTACGACACGCTTCAGACTTTTGTCCCAATTCAACAATATCAGATTGAATATTACAAAAAGAAGTACTTCGATTTTATTCATCCAGACTATATCTGCTGTATAAAAGATGATAAAGGGAAGCTTATTGCATTTTCTATAGTAATGCCGTCCTTTTCAAAGGCTTTGAAAAAGGCAAACGGTAAACTATTCCCTTTTGGATGGAGACATCTCTTAAAAGCTCAAAAAAAGAACGATACTGCCGCTTTCTATCTAATAGGAATTGATCCTGAATATCAAGGAAAAGGCGTTACAGCAATTATATTTGAAGAAATGCAGCACCTATTCAACTCCAAGGGAATCCATACCGTAGAAACCAATCCAGAATTAAAAGAAAATACCGCAGTGCAATTGCTTTGGAAGGATTACAACCCTACACAACATAAGGAACGAAGCACATTTAGGAAGGATATTTAGTAATAATTTTAGCTATAAAGGCTAGAGAAAACTATGTTTCTCTTTTAAATTTTTTATATAAAAAATCCACCCCAAAAGGTGGATTTTCTAATATTGAGATTTCTGCCGGAGTTTATACTGAGCCCCGACGAAGTGCAGAACTTATTTAAATTTTCTCTCCCATTGCCGCAGCAACAGATGCTGAAAGACGTTTGTAGGTACCATTTTCCAAACGCTCACGAATAGCTGAAAAAGCTACCAAAGTCTCTTCAATGTCCTCCATAGTGTGTGAGGCCGTTGGAATCATTCTCAAAAGAATCAATCCTTTTGGGATTACTGGGTAGACAACGATAGAGCAGAAAATACCGTGATTTTCACGAAGATCTTTTACTAAAGCCATCGCTTCGGGAATACTTCCCTTCAAATAAACTGGAGTTACACAACTCTGAGTAGTACCAATATCGAAACCTCTTTTACGAAGTCCACCTTGTAGGGCATTTACGTTTTCCCAAAGCTTCTCTTTTAGTTCGGGCATAGAGCGCAACATATCCAGACGTTTTAAAGCTCCTTCTACCAACTGCATCTGCAATGATTTTGCAAACATTTGCGAACGCAGGTTGTATTTTAGGTAATTCATTATTTCTTCATCACCAGCAATAAAAGCACCAGAGCTAGCCATTGATTTTGCAAAAGTTGCAAAATAAACGTCTATTCCATCTTGAACACCTTGCTCCTCACCTGCTCCGGCACCTGTTTTACCAAGCGTTCCAAATCCATGTGCATCATCCACGAAAAAGCGGAAGTTATATTTTTTCTTAAGTTCAATAATTTCTTTCAATCTTCCTTGCTCACCTCGCATACCGAAAACACCTTCCGAAATAAGAAGAATTCCACCGCCAGTTTTTTCCGCCATTTTAGTAGCGCGCTGTAGGTTCTTTTCGATACTTTCCATATCGTTGTGCTTATATGTAAAGCGTTGCCCTAAATGAAGACGAACTCCATCAATAATACAAGCATGAGCATCAACATCATAAACGATTACATCATCTTTGGAAACTAGAGCATCTATTGTAGAAACCATTCCTTGGTAACCGAAGTTCAATAAATATGCCGCTTCTTTACTTACAAATTCTGCAAGTTCGCGTTGCAATTGTTCATGAAGTTCCGTATGTCCACTCATCATTCTTGCGCCCATTGGATATGCCGAACCCCATTTTTTCCCTGCTTCGGCATCTACCTTTCGCACTTCGGGATGGTTTGCAAGACCCAAATAGTCATTGATGCTCCAAGTAACAACACTCTTGCCATTGAATTGCATTCTATTTGAAATTGGACCTTCCAGTTTTGGGAAAACAAAATAGCCTTCCGCTTGTTCAGCCCATTTTCCTAATGGACCTTTATCTTTGTAGATTTTATCGAATAAATCTCTCATTAAATTCCTTTGTTAAAATACCGGACAAAATTAATTAAATAATCATTAGATACTAGATTTTAGGCATGAGATTTTAGGATCCCCGCTTTTCACCCAACAAAAAATCCCGAAAACGCATCGATTTCGGGACTTAAAGGTATTATTTATATAATATTTTATTTTATATACTCGATCTTTTGCATTTCAACTGTTTCTGAATCAAAGAAACCTTGTTGCGTCATCCAATCGTCGTTGTAAATCTTGCTCATATACCTTGATCCATGATCAGGAAAAATAACTACAATATTACTATCTTCATTAAATTCACCCTCTTCTTCAAGTTGTTTTAAACCTTGCATTGCAGCACCGCTAGTGTATCCAACAAAAAGACCTTCGGTTTTAGCAAGTTCGCGCGCTGTATGAGCACTACTTTCATCCGTAACCTTTTCAAATTTGTCAATAATATCGAAATCTGTTGCTGTAGGAATCAAATTTTTCCCAAGACCTTCAATTCTATATGGATAGATTTCATTAGTGTCAAATTCTTTAGTTTGATGATATTTCTGAAGAACTGATCCATAAGCATCAATTCCTATTACTTTTATATTTGGGTTTTGCTCTTTTAAAAAACGAGCTGTACCAGATATAGTTCCACCAGTTCCGCTACAAGCCACCAAATGCGTTATTTGTCCAGCTGTCTGTTCCCAGATTTCAGGACCGGTAGTTTGGTAATGTGCATCGATATTCAAATCATTGAAATATTGATTGATGTAAACCGATCCTTTAACTTCGCTGTGAAGTCTTTTCGCAACTTCGTAATACGAACGTGGATCATCTGCACTAACGTGCGCTGGACATACATATACTTTAGCACCCATTGTTTTCAGCATATCAATCTTGTCTCCTGAAGCCTTTGAACTAACTGCCAAAATACATTCATAGCCTTTAATGATGCTTACCATTGCAAGACTAAAACCCGTGTTTCCACTTGTAGTTTCAATAATGGTATCGCCTGGCCTAAGAATTCCTTTTCTTTCAGCTTCTTCAATGATGTAAAGTGCAATTCGGTCTTTGGTAGAGTGCCCTGGGTTAAATGCTTCAACTTTTGCAAAATAATTACCCTTCATCTTTTGGGCAATTTTGCTAAGCTTTATTAACGGCGTGTTGCCTATTAATTCCAACACATTATCATGGGCTTTTATTTCTTCTTTCATAAAGAGGGAGTTCGTTATAAAAAATATTCAATTCTAAAATTGAAACCCGTCTATCATTTTTCGATAATTGACGAGCATGTTTTTAACCGCACAAAGGTACGGAAATATTTTTATTACTCTTTAATTCCTTCCAAATCCAATAAAAAAGCGTAATCCATAGCTACTTCTTTCAAGGCTTCAAATCGCCCGGAGGCACCACCATGACCGGCATCCATATTGGTTTGTAATAAAAGGATATTTGAGTCTGTTTTTAAATCTCTAAGCTTTGCAACCCATTTTGCCGGCTCCCAATATTGCACCTGACTATCGTGAAAACCGGTTGTAACAAGCATATTTGGATAACTTTTGGCCTCTACATTATCATAAGGTGAATAACTTTTTATATAGTTGTAATATTCCTCGTCATTTGGGTTTCCCCATTCATCATATTCACCTGTAGTTAAAGGGATTGAATCGTCTAACATTGTGGTTAAAACATCCACAAAAGGTACAGATGCAAGTACTCCGTTGTAAATCTCGGGAGCCATATTTACGATTGCACCCATTAAAAGTCCACCCGCAGAACCACCAGAAGCATAAAGATGTTCTTTGGAAGTATAACCCTCATCAATCAAGTATTTGGAAGCATCAATAAAATCGGTAAATGTATTTTTCTTGTTTAATAGTTTTCCGTCTTCATACCATTGTCTTCCCATATATTCACCACCGCGAACATGAGCGATAACAAAAACAAATCCACGATCCAAAAGACTCAATCTAACAGTAGAAAAATAGGGGTCAATAGTTGCGCCGTAAGAGCCATAACCATAAATAAGTAGTGGATTGCTTCCATCTTTCTTAATTCCCTTCCTATATATAACCGACATCGGTATTTTTGTACCATCTTCAGCGGTAGCCCATAAACGTTCCGTTTGGTAATTGTCTTTATCAAACTTGCCACCTAAAACTTCTGACTGCTTTAGTAAGGTTTTCTCCTTGGTCTCCATATCAAAATCTAGAACTGAAGCCGGAGTGTTCAATGAATTATAACCGTAACGAAGAATCTTAGTGTCAAATTCTGGGTTTTGTGTTGTAAAAGCTGTGTAGGTTTCATTATCAAAAGGAAGGTAATAATCTTCGCTTCCCTCCCATTTCTTAATTCGAATCTTTGTAAGCCCATTATTGCGTTCACTTACTACAAGAAAATCTTTGAAAATATCGATATCCTCCAGTAAAACTTCGGTACGGTGTGGAATCATATCCACCCAATATTCTTTAGATGTCTTTTCTTCCGAAGTTTTCATCAATTTAAAATTGAGTGCTTTGTCTTTATTGGTCAATACATACCAATTATTGTCGTAGTGTGAAATACTATACTCCAGTCCTCTTTCTCGTGGTTGAAATATTTTGAATTCTCCAGTTGGGTTGTTTGCATCTAAAATTCGATACTCAGAAGTAAGGGTACTGTATGAGCCAATTACTATAAATTTTTTGGACTTAGTCTTGTAAACATAAGTCCCGAAAATATTGTCATCTTCCGTGTAAATCAGTTTGTCTTTTATTGGATCCGTACCCAAGGTATGACGATAGATTTTATCTGCACGAAGTGTTTTTTCATCTTTTCGGGTGTAGAAAAGCGTCTTATTGTCGCTGCCCCAAGTTGAACTTCCCGTGGTATTGGGGATCTGCTCAGTGTAAATCTCTCCTGTTTCAAGGTTCTTTATAAAAATGTCGTATTTTCTTCGGCTCAATGTATCTACTCCGAAAGAAATCAATTTATTGTCTTCGGTAACGCTTAAACCGGAAAGATTGTAAAAAGAATGACCTTTTGCCATTTCATTCACATCAAAAAGAACCTCCTCTTTTGCATCCAACGAACCTTTCTTTCGGGTATATATTGGGTAGTCATTTCCAGTTTTATATCGAGTTATGTAATAATACCCATTCAGTTTATAAGGAACCGATTCATCGTCTTCCTTAATCCGTGCCTTCATTTCTTCAAAAAGGTCAGCCTTGAATTTTTTGGTGTGCGCGGTGGTCGCTTCGTAGTACTCGTTCTCTTCATTTAGATAATCAATAACCTTCTGATCTTCGGGGTTATTAAGCCAATAGTAATTGTCTATGCGAACATCGTTTTTAGATTTTAATTCTTTGGCTAGCTTTTCTGCTTTTGGGGGAGTGTTTGTCATATTTTTTTTTGAAATTTCCTGCGCGTTTATTGAATCGGCAAAAATAACACAAGCAATTGAAAGGAATGTCAATATTTTCATAAAGAAGGCTTTAAATAGTAGTACAAAGTAGTAAATTTGCTTTAAACTAAAATACAAGAAACATGGATTTAATGGGAATGATGGGTAAATTGAAAGAGACCCAAGAAAAAGTAGAAGCCACTAAAAAAAGAATGGATACAGTTCTTATTGACGAAGCAAGTAGTGACGGACTTTTAAAAATAACCATCACAGCAAACCGAGAGATTAAAACTATCGATGTTGATGACAAGTTACTTGAAGACAAAGAACAACTAGAAGATTATTTAATTCTCACATTAAATAAAGCTATTGAAAAAGCTACAAACGTACACGAGACCGAAGTTTCCGCAGTAGCCAAGGATGGAATGCCAAACATTCCAGGAATGGATATGTTCAAATAATCCACAATAAAATTTTTATGAAGTAATGATTTTTCCGATATTGCAAGAATCATAGTATTAACTTTAAACCACTAAAAATGTTCGAATTAAAGAAAAGCGGTGATAAATATCACTTTGTACTAAAAGCAGCTAACGGACAAGTAATTCTTTCCAGCCAAATGTATGCTTCAAAGGCATCTGCCCTGAACGGAATTGAGTCTGTTCAGAAAAACTGTGGAGATGATGATAACTTTGAGCTAAAAACTGCTAAAAATGGTAAATTCCATTTTAACATAAAGTCTACAAACGGCCAAATTATTGGTAGTAGCCAAATGTACGCCGGTGAAAGTGGTGCAAAAAACGGAATTGAGTCTATTCAGAAAAATGCTCCTGGAGCTTCTGTAGAAGAAGTAGAATAAGAGCGTTTTACTTAAAAAATCCTCGGACTTCCGAGGATTTTTTTGTTTCTATACTATTCAGGACATAGAAATCAACAATTTCACCATAGGTGGAAATTAACCTATATGTCATACTGAACGCAGTCGAAGTACAGAAGTAAGGTGTCCGAGTGTTTTGAAAGCACATAAAAAAGTTTGAATTTTCACTAAATTGCTTCTTAGTTTTTAAAATGTATCGAAGATCCAAATCAACAAATCCCAAACCCCAAACCCCAAATTCATATAATGGAATTCCTAAACAATTGGCGAATCGTCATTCTGCTCTGTCTTACTCTGGGCCTAGCGCCTTTCTTCCCTGAACCTCATATATGGGGAAAATTAAAATGGATTGCTGGCGGTGCTGAAGGAATGCAAGCGGAAGATTGGTTTGATGTTTTACTGCATGGTTTTCCTTTTATATTATTGCTTAGACTGTTGATTGTTAATATTATCAGTCATAAAAAAGAATAATCCTCTCATAATATCATTTTAAAGAGTTGCCGTACTTGCAATTAGACATTGCGAAAGACGCTCATTTTTGTTACTTTTGCAAATATAAAAATCTATGAAAATGCAGACAGACCCAAAGACAAATAGCGACATATCTTTTGATGATTTTAAAGACACAGTTTTAAACGATTATAAAATTGCGGTAACCAGCCGTGAATGTAGTTTATTGGGCCGTCGCGAAGTGCTTACAGGAAAAGCAAAATTCGGAATTTTCGGTGACGGAAAGGAAGTACCACAGTTAGCTTGGGCAAAAGCTTTTAAAAATGGCGATTGGCGAAGCGGATACTACCGTGACCAAACGTTTATGATGGCCATTGGAAAATTGACTATTCAGCAGTTTTTTGCAGGTCTTTATGGACATACAGATATTAATGCAGATCCAATGAGCGCAGGAAGACAGATGGGAGGCCACTTTGCCACCCACAGTTTGAATGAAGACGGTAGTTGGAAAAACCTTACTGAACAGAAAAATAGTAGTCCAGATATTTCACCTACAGCTGGGCAAATGCCAAGACTTTTAGGTTTGGCACAGGCATCAAAAATTTTTAGAAAAGTAAAAGGCCTAGAAGATAAAACCAATTTCTCCAATAAAGGAAACGAAGTTGCCTGGGGAACTATTGGAAACGCCAGTACCAGTGAAGGGCTTTTTTGGGAAACCATAAATGCAGCTGGTGTGCTACAAGTACCCATGGTAATGAGTGTTTGGGATGATGAATACGGAATTTCCGTTCATGCTAGGTATCAAACTACAAAGGAGAATATTTCTGAAGTATTAAAAGGTTTCCAACGTAATGAAGACGAAAACGGATATGAAATTATTCGCGTAAAAGGTTGGGATTATCCAGAGCTTGTTGATGTTTACAACCGTGCTTCAAAAATTGCACGCGAAGAACACGTTCCGGTTCTTATCCACGTACAGGAGCTAACGCAGCCCCAGGGTCACAGTACCAGTGGTTCTCACGAACGTTATAAAAGTAAAGACCGTCTTGGTTGGGAAAGAGAAACTGACTGTAACGTAAAAATGCGTGAGTGGATGATAGCAAGTGATATTGCTACTGATGAAACACTTACTGAAATAGAAAAAGAGATAAAGAAAAAAGTTCGCGATGGCAAGAAGGCTGCTTGGGAAGCATTTGTTGCACCTCAGAAAAAGGAGCAGGAAGAAGCTGTTTTATTACTTGGAAATCTAGCTGAAAGCAGTACCAACAAAAATTTCATTGAAAAAATAAAAGACGAACTTGCTTCAGATAAGGAACCTTTGCGAAGAGACATTATTGCATCTACCAGAAAAGCATTGCGATATGTTACAAGTGAAGATTCTGCTGAAAAGAAACAACTTCAAGATTGGATTGCTAATTATTTTGAAATAATTCAACCAAAATTCAGTGCACACCTTTATTCCGAAGCGAAAGAAAACGTCAAAACAATTGAGGAAGTACTTCCCTCCTACGCTGACGACGCTGAAGAAGTAGATGCTCGTATGGTGTTAAGAGATAACTTTGATAGCCTATTTGAGAAGAACCCAGAAGTTTTAATTTTTGGAGAGGACAGTGGTGAAATTGGCGATGTTAACCAAGGTTTGGAAGGAATGCAAGAAAAGTATGGCAAACTAAGAGTTGCCGATGCTGGAATTCGCGAAGCTACTATACTCGGTCAAGGAATCGGGATGGCAATGCGTGGCTTACGTCCTATTGCTGAAATCCAATATTTGGATTATATTATGTATGCGCTTCAAATAATGAGCGATGATTTGGTGACTGTTCGCTACAGAACTAACGGCACCCAAAAAGCACCATTAATTGTGCGTACGCGTGGTCACAGACTTGAAGGAATATGGCATAGTGGTTCACCAATGGGTGGCTTGGTACACTTGCTTCGTGGAATGTACGTTCTCGTGCCAAGAAACATGACAAAAGCAGCAGGTTTTTACAACACCTTACTTGAATCTGACGAGCCAGCATTAGTAATTGAATGTTTGAACGGGTACCGTTTAAAGGAGAAAATGCCAAGCAATTTAGGAGAGTTTAAAACTCCAATCGGCGTTGTAGAAACAATAAAAGAAGGAACAGATATTACTATGGTTTCCTACGGAAGTACTTTAAGAATTGTTGAAGAAGCTGCAAAGGAATTACAACAAGCAGGAATTGATGCTGAAGTAATTGATGTGCAAACGTTACTTCCTTTAGATATTAACCATGATATGGTGAAGAGCGTTGCCAAAACCAATAGACTTCTCGTTATTGACGAAGACGTTCCTGGTGGAGCTTCTGCTTATATCCTAAACCATATTATAGAAGTTCAAGAAGGTTATAAACATATGGATAGCAAACCACAAACGCTTTCTGCTAAAGAACACCGTCCGTCCTATGGAACTGATGGTGATTATTTCAGTAAGCCTTCATCAGAAGACATCTATGAAAAGGTTTATGAAATTATGCACGAAGCAAATCCTACGGAATTTCCAAAACTGAGATAAAAATTATAATTCAGCTTTAACAGAGATTAAAACTTTGTTAAAGTTGAAATATCAAACATGGGTTATTTCCCCCAATTTTCAATTAAATTGAAAAAATATTTGGATTTGTTGTGATATTTAGTCTACATTAGCAATTCAAACAATAAAAAGAAACAAGTTTATGTTATTCATCAGCCTAAATAATAATAATAACGAGCTGCCGTAACGAAACTTGTCGCGATATACAGCCCGTCAGGTTTTTTCCTGACGGGCTTTTTTGTTTTAAAAATTTTTCGAGTTTTAAAACAATTCCCACGAAGGTGGGAATCCTTTGAAGTGAGTTGACTAATAACCAAAAGTTCCCCGCCTTCGCGAGGAAGATAAAAAAATTATTATTATGTGTGGAATTGTATGTGCATTCGATCTAAAAAGGCCTTCTGAAGAGCTGAGGCCACAATTATTAACCATGGCAAAACGCCTGAGACATCGCGGTCCCGATTGGAGCGGAATTTTTAGCAATAAAAATGCTATTATGGCTCACGAACGTTTGGCGATTGTAGACCCTACTTCTGGGAAACAACCCTTATTCTCTGAAGATAAAAAGCTAGTTTTAGCTGCCAATGGCGAAATTTATAACCATTTGGAACTTCGTAAACAATTTGAAGGGAATTACAACTTTCAAACAAAAAGCGATTGTGAAGTTATCTTAGCCTTATACAAAGAAAAAGGTCCTTCATTTTTAGACGAGCTCAACGGAATCTTCGGTTTTGCTCTATATGACGTTGATAAAAATGAATACCTGATTGCCCGCGACCACATGGGCGTAATTCCGCTTTATATGGGTTGGGATAAGGACGGTACTTTCTATGTTGCCAGTGAATTAAAAGCTTTAGAAGGCTTCTGTACCAAAATTGAGCTCTTTCCTCCCGGTCACTACCTACACAGCAGCGATGGCCAACTAAAACGATGGTGGACCCGCGATTGGATGGAATTTGATACGGTGGAAAAAAATGAAACAAGTATTGAAGATTTACGCGAAGCATTGGATGCTTCTGTAAAAAGACAATTGATGAGCGATGTACCTTACGGCGTACTATTATCAGGAGGACTAGACTCTTCTATTACCTCTGCCCTAGCCAAAAAATATGCAGATAAACGTGTAGAATCTGGCGATACCGAAGGAGCTTGGTACCCGCGATTACATTCGTTCGCAGTTGGTTTAGAGGGCTCTCCAGACTTGGCCGCCGCTCAAATAGTAGCAGACCACTTGGGCACCGTACATCACGAGATCAATTTTACCATTCAAGAAGGTTTAGATGCTATTAGCGATGTAATTTATCACGTTGAAACCTACGATATTACAACTATCCGTGCTTCTACTCCAATGTTTTTGTTAGCTCGTGCTATTAAAGCAATGGGTATAAAAATGGTGCTTTCTGGCGAAGGTGCAGATGAAATATTTGGTGGATATTTATATTTCCACAAAGCACCTTCAGCAAAAGATTTTCACGAAGAGAACGTTCGCAAATTGGACAAACTACATATGTACGATTGCTTACGCGCCAATAAATCCTTAGCATCTTGGGGCATTGAAGGGCGTGTTCCCTTCCTTGATAAAGAATTCATGGACGTTGCCATGCGCCTCAACCCAAAGGATAAAATGATTATTGCTGGGAAAAAAGGTTCCAAAGACAAACAAGCCATGGAAAAATGGGTGCTACGTGAAGCCTTTGCAGATATGTTACCAGAAATAGTAGCTTGGCGACAAAAAGAACAATTTAGCGATGGCGTGGGTTATAGCTGGATTGACTCCTTAAAGGAAATGGTAAACAAAGAAGTAAGTGACGATCAAATAGCAAATGCCCATTACCGATTCCCTATTCAGACTCCTACTAGCAAAGAAGAGTTTTATTACAGAACTATTTTTGAAGATCATTTTCCGAGCGATGCAGCGGCATTAACGGTGCCAAGTGTGCCAAGTGTAGCTTGTAGTAGCCAGGTAGCATTAGATTGGGACGAAAGTTTTAAAAATATGAATGATCCTAGTGGTCGTGCAGTTAAGAATGTTCATGATGATGCTTATCAGAATGATTAGTGTTTAATGAATATTGAATAATTATACATTAGGCATTATTCATTAATAAAGGCATCTTGGACTTTATCTTTGGTGCTTTTTTTATGTGTATAAGGGTTTGATAACTTCAACTTTACCATATTTTATTACGATTTGGGTTATATTTAAAAGACTTATCAATTGGAATCTTTGTTTTCGGGATAGATGTTATTGGATTATTACGGATGAATCTAGAAAATATTAAAACAAATCAACCTGAATGGAACAAAAGCACTCCTCCTGTTAATCGTATAAATTAGGAGTAATCTTTCTGCGATATTAAAGCTCAGTATCCATAATAAGTCCTGACTAATTACGTTGTTAATAATACCAGTTTGGGGCCAATTCTATCCCATCCTTGAACTTTCCATACCTTTAAAATTATCAAATTTAAACACTCTAGAAGTTTTAGAAATTATATATTGCAAAAATCAGCCTACCTACTTTTACTTAAAACTTTTTAATCAATGGATTTCACTAACCCTTTAGTTTACGGGGTTCCTGTTTTTTTAGGTTTAATTGCCTTAGAGCTTTCTTACAGTAAGACTCTTGACAACAAGGAACTATATAAATGGAAAGACTTTATATCAAGTCTATCGCTTGGTATAGGATCTGCAATCCTCGGGGCACTTATAAAAACCGTTTCTATAATCCTGGTTTTTAATTTTGCTTATGATCTCTTTAATCCATTGGTAGACGGGGTTCGCACCAATATCATGGGCTGGGAGTCTTTTGGCTATGCTTGGTATGTTTGGATCATCTGTATGCTATTAGATGATTTTACCTATTATTGGTTCCACAGGCAAAACCACATGGTCCGGTTTCTATGGGCTGCACATATTGTACACCACTCTTCAGACAATTTTAATTTAGGCACTGCTGTCCGAAATGGTTGGTTTACTATTTTTTACAAACCATTTTTTTATGTTTGGATTGTGATTATTGGTTTCCCGCCAGAGATGCTCGTTGTTTGCTTGGGTATTGAGGCTTTATGGCAATTCCAACTACATACACAGTATATCAAAAAGCTGGGTTTTCTAGAAAAGTTTTTAAACACACACACCATGCATCAAGTGCATCACGCGCAGAATATTGAGTATATGGACAAAAACCACGGAGGCTTTCTCAATATTTTTGACAGAGTTTTTGGCACTTGGAAAGAACTTGACGATTCTATTGATATTTCATATGGAGTTTCCACACCTCCAAACTCATACAATCTCTATGTTATATTGACGCATGAATACAAAAATATCTGGGAGGATATGAAAAAATCCAAAAACTGGGGTGACAAGTTTATGTATGCTTTCGGTGCTCCTGGCTGGAGCCACGACGGGAGTACACTAACAGTAAAGCAAATGCGAGCACAGCTTAGAGAGGAGAAAGTTGTGAAGTAGCGACGTCTATACAGACCTAACTTCTACCCTCTTCTATTTATACTTTATCATCTCTTGGTTATTATTTCTACAATTCATCCGTGCTAAACAACAACTCATACAGTAAAAATTAAATATATAAATTTATTATCTGAAATTCGAATCAGTAAACGCGACGAAAAGAATGGAACAAACAATACAAGCTTTGATTTATATCCACGCCGGATTCGGTGGTATCGCTCTGCTATCAGGTTTGATTTCCATAATTGCCAAAAAAGGAAATGCCATCCATAAAAAATTTGGACTTATTTTTTTCTATTCAATGATAATATCTGGAGTAACCGCTATGATAGTTTCTTTTATGCCAAAACATGAAAGTCCTTTTTTATTCGCTGTTGGAATTTTTAGCCTATATTTCGTTTTAACTGGGAAAAGAGCTTTAAAATTTAAGCGAAGAATCCCCAATTTAAAAATTGACAGATGGATATCGCGACTTATGATTATTAGCGGCGTTTTAATGATTCTACTTCCTATTATAATATCAAGAAGTATTAATCTTATCCTTGTTGTCTTTGCTATTATTGGAATAGTATTCTCCATTAGAGATTTAACACTATATAAAAACTCTGATCGATTGAGGAAATCTTGGTTAAAGCTACATTTAGGAAAAATGTTGGGAGGTTATATTTCAGCAACCACAGCATTTGTTGTTGTCAATCAGTTCGTTCCTAGTGTTTATGGCTGGTTTGTTCCTGGAATTATCGGTGGGTTTTTAATCACTTATTGGATAAGAAAAGTGAATAAGCAAATTGATACAAAACCTGTTGCTAATACTGCTGGGCCGCATTTGTAACAGGTTTCTACAGCACTATTAAAAATAGCACATAACTGACCTGCAACGTTTCAAATAACTATTCGGCAGGTAATATGTTAGCGCATATGATGAAGCAAGCACATTGTTAGACAACAACTTAAAACCGCTAGCTGTATTTGCGTACTGAAAACTTTTTTAAGGCAGCCACTTTTTATCAAAATTAGGTTTGCGCTTTTCAAGAAATGCATCGCGACCTTCTTTCGCTTCTTCTGTCATATAAGCTAATCTGGTAGCTTCGCCGGCAAAAACTTGTTGGCCAACCATTCCATCGTCAGTGAGGTTCATGGCGAACTTCAGCATTTTTATGGAGGTTGGTGATTTTTCAAGAATTTCCTGGGCCCATTCGTAAGCTGTGTCTTCTAATTCGGCATGAGGGATTACAGCGTTAACCATTCCCATTTCATAAGCTTCTTGCGCACTGTAATTTCTTCCTAAGAAAAAGATTTCCCGGGCCTTCTTCTGCCCTACCATTTTGGCTAGATAAGCACTTCCGTAGCCACCGTCAAAACTGGTAACATCGGCATCAGTTTGTTTAAAGATTGCGTGTTCCTTACTCGCTAATGTCAAATCGCAAACAACGTGTAAACTATGTCCGCCACCAACTGCCCAGCCAGGAACCACGCAAATAACAGCTTTTGGCATAAAACGAATCAATCGCTGCACATCGAGAATATTTAATCTGTGATATCCGTCATCGCCAACGTAACCCTGATGACCACGCGCCTTTTGGTCACCGCCGCTACAAAAGCTATAAACGCCATCTTTAGAAGAAGGTCCCTCGGCAGAAAGCAGTACAACACCTATAGAAGTGTCTTCTTGTGCGTCGTGAAAAGCATCTAGTAATTCCGCCGTAGTTTTGGGACGAAATGCATTGCGGATATCCGGTCTATTGAAGGCAATACGTGCTACTCCGTTAGATTTTTTATAGGTTATATCTGTATATTCTTTAGCTGTTTTCCAGTCGGGTAAATTCATAATAGTTATTTTTGTTTTCAAAGATAGGAGATATTCTTTATTATTATTTTCTATTTCAATTGAAATAATTATTCTAGTTCTTGACGATGTCTGTGGTTCTTCAAGCCTTTCAAAAAAGCTTAAACGGACATAAAGGAAATTATTTACAAAAATCATCAAATAAATAATAGTAATAAAACAATAAAAAATGCGCCGCTTTCTTCTTTCCCTAGTAATCCTCTTTACCTTAAATCTAACCGCACAAGAAACTTATAAATTCACCACAGATATAGATCTTGAAACTACTCCAGTTATAAGTCAAGGAGTAACAGGAACTTGCTGGAGTTTTAGTAGTACTTCATTTTTTGAAAGTGAGATTATTCGGTTAACAGGAAAACGTATCGATTTAAGTGAAATGTATCAAGTGCGAAATACCTATCCCTTAAAAGCGGAAAACTTCATTATGCGTCAAGGGAAAGCACAATTTGGCGAAGGTGGTTTGGCTCACGATGTTATAAACTCTGCAGCAAACTTCGGATTGGTTCCAGAAGAAGCTTTTAGTGGACTCTTTCCAGGAGAAACAAAGTATAACCATGCTGAAATGTCGGCCGTACTTGAAGCAATGCTAAAAACTTATGTGGATAATCCAGGAAGAAAACTCAGTGAGAAGTGGCGCGACGCAATTGATGGGGTTTTAGATGTATATATTGGTAAAAACGTTGAGAGTTTCACTTTTGAAGGAAAAAAATATACGCCACAGACTTTTATGGCAATGACAAAGATAAAACCTGAGGATTATAAAAGTATTACTTCATTTACCCATGCCCCATTCTACTCAAAATTTATTCTAAATATTTCTGATAACTGGAGTAACGGAAGCTTTTACAATGTTCCCTTAGACGAAATGATGGCAACCTTAGACAATGCTCTTGAAAATGGTTTTACTGTAGATCTTGATTGTGACGTCAGCGAGAGAAGTTTTTCTTCTAAGGAAGGAATGGCAGTAATTCCAAAAAACCCTGAAAATAGTTTAAAAGCACTCAATCAAATTTATCCTGAAAAGAATATAACGCAGGAATATCGTCAAAAAGAATTTGAAAATTACGATACTACAGATGATCATTTAATGCACATCACAGGAACGTTACACGACCAAAACGGCACCAAATATTACAAGGTGAAAAACAGTTGGGGAAGTGATAAATCACGCGTGGCCAACGGAGGTTATGTCTATTTTAGCGAAGCTTATATGCGTTTAAAAGCCATAAGCATTACAGTTCATAAAGATGCATTACCAAAAGATACATCTAAAAGGTTGAATTTATAATATCCAAACCCTTCCAGCGTTTGAAATCCGAGGAGATTTCGTTATTCTATTTACTCACCTCCTACTACACACAACCAACTATAATTTTGGCGTAACTTTTGCTATCTTTGTTGTGATGAAAAAATTACTTCTTCTTTTATTATTTTTCCCACTAATGGTTTCAGCCCAGTTTGATTTTGAAACTAATAAATTTAAGTTAGATGTTGTCAAGCTTCCTGAAATTAAAAGCTTAATGACATCGTCCTTGCCTTCAAATTCAAATTTTTCGAATAAATATTCCAAGAAACTTCCCTCTTTTAAATTGAGCAAGGAAAATTATCGTGAACCTGTTAGCATGTTTGAAGCCGTAATCGCGAGTGAAAATACATTAAAATCAAATATCGACATCACATTAGACCCTAGAGAATACGGAGTCTTTACAAGTAATCAAAATTTAAATGTTGACGGTGCCACCAAAGTGAGAAATTCGGTATATGAGGATGTTTCTCAACCTTTTTTGTACACTTATCCAAATTATAACCGAACTA
This sequence comes from Aequorivita sp., assembly GCA_052105975.1. Classification (GTDB taxonomy): domain Bacteria; phylum Bacteroidota; class Bacteroidia; order Flavobacteriales; family Flavobacteriaceae; genus Aequorivita. The sequence goes on from JBQEAY010000004.1 coordinate 207,353, forward strand.
ACAGATCTACTGGTTTTGGAATATATGGCGGTTATTCTCCCTATAGATATGGTCGCGGATATTAGAAAATCGCTCGCTACTCTTAATATCTGTAAAAAGCGATAACTTAGGTTATTGAACTATAACTAGAACAAAGAGTTTAAGACGATCAAACCCCATGAGATTGATGCTTTTTTCTAAATCAACTCAATCCCATCTTCCTTCATTGTAATTTGCTTGTCTTTATAAAGTGTACCAATTGCTTTTTTAAAGCTTTTTTTGCTCATTCCCAACTGGTTTTTGATAGTATCAGGATCAGACTTATCATGAAGCGGTAAAAATCCACCAGCTGCTTCTAATTCTTCACGAATAAAGTTAGCGTTGGGTTCAATGCTTTTATAACCTGGCGTTTGTAGTACAATATCTATTTTATTGTCAGGACGTATTTTTTTGATAAAAGCTTTCAGCTTATCACCAGTACGAATATCTTCAAAAATATCTTCAATATAGATAAGTCCTTTATGAACTCCATTGACGATCACATTAGCTCCTTTTTCAGTTAAATGCGTTACAAAAATATCCACTTTTTCAAAAGGTTCAACCGTCAAAGTATCATTTTGAAGAAAATGGTTTGTTTTACTAGAACCAACCAAACGGTCTGTTTTTTCGTCAATATATAGGTAAACAATATACCAGTTCCCTTTTTTCATTGGGCGTGCTTGCTCCTTAAATGGTACAAAAAGTTGCTTTTCCAAGCCCCAATCCATAAAAGCACCGTATTCAGTAACATCACTACAATGCAAGTAACCAAAAGTGTTTAGCTTTATAAAAGGCTCAAGTGTTGTGGCGATTGGTCTTTCCTCATTATCAAGGTAAATGAAAACTGAAATTTCATCTCCTATTTCATATTCTTCAGGCTTATATCTATGTGGTAAAAGAACCACATTTTCTTCCTCATCTCCCAAATATAGACCCGGTTCGGTTTCCCGAAGAATCTCTAAAGTATTGTATTCGCCCAATTTTATCATAGCTGCAAAGGTACGATATTACGCTCAAAAAAATATTGGAACTTAGACATAAAGTATAAACATATAGCGTAAGTTTAAAGTTGAAAAATGGAAATGAAATCTACTCATAACCTTCCTTTGAAATACGGACTCAAAAATGTCCTGGAAACACAGACATTGCAACAATTTATTTTTATAATAATATTGTAATATTTGAAGGAATGGAAGGGGCCGTTGTTTCATATAAAACAGGGTTTTCTTTACTCTTAAAAAGCTTACAGCTATTAAAAGCAAAGCCATGGGTCTGGACTTGCAAATAAAATCCGCACTATTAGTTAAGCTACGTTTTTAAGATTTGA
>JBQEAY010000005.1:0-201047 GCA_052105975.1 Aequorivita sp.
AAGTAGTATAAAAATAAAAAAACCGTCCCAATTTAGTTATTGAGACGGCTTCTTTTATAAAATTGAATTAAGAAAAAACTAAATATTTGGATAATCTTTTTTCCATTGTTCATATTTCTGGTACTGTTCTGAAGATAGTACTGGTTCCAAACTTTGATCCATCAGATTTTGCAGTTTTTCCTTACCAAAAGACATATCATTATTGTTGTTACGCATATTCTTTATTCTTTTATTGTAATCATCTTCAAAATTTTCTATCTGCTCTATAGACATATCTAAATACTTATACATACCACGCATATTTTCAGTATTTAAAGTTAGATATTCATCATTGATAGTGACATTGTCACCAACCAACTTATCATCTGCCCTATTGTCCATATTATTATCGGGAGTTTCAGAAGCGTAGTTATCTTTCTCTGCATTCTTTTTGTCAGGATTGTTACACGAAACCAGGGCAACAATACCAATAGAAAAAAGCGTTATTTTCAAGGTTCGCATAAGTTCTTTCAATTAATGGGTTTGTACTTTTTATAGAACCAAGTTAGAGAATGATACTATTTTAAGAGTTCTCGATAACACAAAAATTTAACTCTAAAAAACATCATATTCCCCCCACTGCCGCACGGATTTCTTCCTGAAAAGATTTTGGGCAGCACTTGTATTTATGCTTGAATATTTTGGAGAAATAGCTTCTACTAGTCAATCCAATGCTGTAGACAATCTCAGATATATTTAAGTCGGTAGTCTTAATTAGTTCCATGGCTTTTTCTAAGCGAACATTCCTAATATAGTCTATGACCGTTCTATTGTGTATTTTTTTAAATCCTTCCTGAAGTTTCGCGGGAGAAAGTCTTGTTTCACTACATAGAAAATCAATAGAATAATTCAGGGAAGGGTTTTCACAGATTAAATCTGAAACGGTCTGTAATCGATCAATTTCCTTTTGAGTAAGCGAACCATAATCTAGTCGCTCATCGGAGAATGCCTTAAGCAACTGCTCCATTTTAAGGCCTAAAACCTGTAAAATCAAACCTTGCATAATAAGTTCACCAGCTAAATCGTCCTTAGACATTCGGGATAAACTATTAATCTTTTCAAGCAATTTTAAATAAGGTCGGCCAATGTAAACATAATTTGATATTGAGACTTGGCTACAGAAAGACTTCTTAAATTTATCATAGAATATATTTTTAGCAATCAAACCTTTCTCGTTAGGTTTACTAAAAGAAATAACACAAAACTGATTTGCCGCCTGCGAATTCAACTGAATTAGAACATCTTCTGCAGATTTATTGTAGATAATGGCACTTTGAAAGGGCAAAAGCACATCTAATGTCCCATGTGTATTTATAGACAAATCTCCTTTCCAACAGTAAATAAAATAGAAGCCTTCCTTATTGGTCAAGCTTATCTTAATATGTTCTTGGTTTTTGGTATTAATTGAATATTCCTGATAACAGAAACCATTCGGAAACTCATTTAGCATTGGGTTTGCTTCCGCTCCTTTTTTTAAGAGAGGACATTGGTCTTTTAAAGAAAAGTGGTGCTCCGGTTTTGAGATGGCTGTTTGTCTTGATCGTTCCATAACCAACAAGTTTTATGTTTTTTCAAAGCATTTGTTAATTTTTAAGTATTATCTTAAAAAATAAAAATATTTAATGATGAAATACAAATTTAAGAATACAAATGCAGACATATTAATGATAACGGCAAAAAAGGTAACGGAAAAGCAATATTGAGAATGTTTATTACCCTGAAATATCAGTTTAGAGAAGACTCTATTTACTCAAACCAAAGAAGCATTTCCTATTTTTAGAAAAGTTTAGGCTTATCACTGTTCTTAATCAGAATACTTAACCTTTTTTTAAAATATGAAGACTAAAGATTCGGTATATTAAAATCTAAGAAATAACTTTTCTTAGAATGATTGTTTATTTGAAAAAAAAATACTCGACTACTAACAATTGCACAAAAAAAAGAATGAAATATGAAAGCAGTACTGATTAAAGAATACGGTGATGAAAACGTGTTGAACTATACCGATGTTGAACAACCCCAACCAAAAGAAGATGAAATTTTAGTAAAAATCCATGCCGCGGCTATTAATCCTGTCGACTTGAAAATCCGCAATGGAAAGGGAGAAAAGTTTGGAATGAAGCTTCCCATAATTTTGGGTGCAGATTTTGCCGGAACTGTCGAAGAGGTTGGAAACAAGATTAAAAAATTCAAAAAGGAAGATGCCGTTTATGGTAAAATTCTAATCGATTGCTATGCCGAATATGTTATTGTAAAAGAGAATGAATTGGGTAGAAAACCTGACAACTTAGATTTTAATAATTCGGCTTCAATCCCTATGGGAGCTTTAACGGCGTGGCAAGCGATCTTTGACACAGCGAATCTTAGTTCTGGTCAAAAAATACTCATACATGGTGCTTCTGGCGGTGTTGGCTCTATGGCTGTTCAGTTGGCAAAAGCTAAAGGAGCTTATGTAATTGGCACCGCATCCACTACTAACGAAGATTTTGTCAAAAGTTTGGGAGCAGATGAGTTCATTGATTATTCAACCACAGATTTTGAAGATGTTGTTAAAGGTCTTGATGTGGTTTTAGATACTATCGGGGGCGACACTCACAAACGATCATACCAAGTATTGAAGAAAGGTGGTTTTCTTGTATCCCTAGTTCAAGAACCATCAGAAGAATTAATAAAAAAATACAATGTGCAGGCTAAAGTAATGGCTTCTCAACCCAATCCGGAACAACTTGAGGAAATCACTGAACTTACAGAAGCCGGTAAAATAAAAACACGGATCGCCAAAACCTTTCCTCTTTCCGAAGCTAAAAAAGCACAGGTTTTAAGTGAAGAAGGACATATTCAAGGTAAAATCATTTTGATTCCGTAAGCCTTATAGGTTTTCATACATATATTCAAAACGATATTCTCCATAAAAAAACCTCAATAACTCTAAATGGCGTTATTGAGGTTTTTTACTTCGTCTAAATAGTATTTCCTTACAGACGTGGCGTTTTTCAATACTTTGGACTTATTCAGTGAGAATTTCTCTTTCTTTGATCGCTCTCTTTTCGCAAGTTTTGCAAAGCTCTGAAATCCCCTTGTCCTCCCACGATTTTTCAACCGTTCCATTATTTATAACATCTCTACCCACAATGTGCTGACAATCTTCAAAAATGTGGTATTTATTCCCAGCTTTAGTCCAGTATACATGATCATTGTCGTAATTAAGCTCTTTTAATGTGCTAGTCTGCTCATTGATTTCCTTTGTATATTTTTCAACGGAAGGAGGATTAAAGTCAACACCAGAAATACCTGCAATTAACAATGCAACTACGGCTACAGAACCGGCAATTCCTTTTGTTTTTCCATCGGTATCCTTATTCAAAAAGATAAGAATCACCAAAGGTAAAAATGCTAGCACTCCCATGATAGCTCCCAGCTGATTTTGAACGAAGAACTTAAACTTATTTTTTTCGGAAGCAGGATCTAATTTATTCGCTTTTTTCCATAGCATAGACCCCGTAATGGATAATGCCAAAATTGCAACAATCACTACTATTAACCAGACGAGGGTGTTATTATTTATTAATTTAAAAATTGCAAAAATCTGTCCCGCTATGGCAATGATCCAAGCTAAAAAAGCGAAAAGTCGCAATTGCTTTGCCTTTCCTTTTGCTTCGGAACTGGCTTCAAATACTTTTTGATCTGACATAATTCTGTTTTCTTTTATTTATTTATTCGTAGATAATCACTAATCTTTGGAAATGCCTGTCTATTGATTTCCACTTTCCACCATTTGCAAATATAATATTTAAAGTCTTAGGGCAAGCCACAGTCCAAAAAAGGGCTATACTAAAGCTTTATTTTCCTTTAAAGGTATAAATTACCCTATATGGAGCAAGTAATACAATACCTTAGGTATATCTTGTTTCTATGGTACGAGGTAGTGTCATTTCAAAAAAGAGTCATGAACACGTTGAAGAAATTATTCGAACATCAACTAAAAGACCTGCACAGTGCTGAGAGTCAATTAGTAGGAGTGCTTATAAAAATGATCAAAAACGCTACAGATATTAAGTTGATAAAAGCATTTGAGAATCACTTAGAGGAAACTAAAAACCATCAAATTCGTTTAGAGGAGATTTGCTTTGATTTAAACATCTCTCCATCAGGCGAAAGATGCATGGCAATGGAAGACTGGATTAAAAACGTGGAAGGTTTTTTAAAAGAGGATATAGAGAAAGAAGTTAAAGATATAGGCCTAATATCTGGCGCACAGTGTATTGAACATTATGAGATATCAGGATATGGAACGGCAGTGCGATATGCAAAGGAATTAGGACACGATGACATTGCCAAAAAACTACAAGAAACTCTCAACGAAGAGTACAACTGTGATGAAAAATTAACAGCTATTGCAGAAGACAGACTAAACCGTATAGCAATGGAAAAATTATAATTATAGATAAATAACAAGGCATCAAAAAAAAAAATATTGAATCCCGTCATCATTAATCTAAATTTCCTTAGACAGACATAGAAGTTAATTGTTGATTTTCCTGATAGGTTTTTGGGCTGCAGTTAAATTTCTTCTTGAATATTTTTGAAAAATAGCTTCTACTTGTCAATCCAATACTATAGACGATTTCTGAAATATTAAGATCTGTAGTTTTGATTAAGTGTTCTGCTGCTAAAATGCGCGTATGCAGTATGTACTGCGTTACCGTAAGATCGTGCATCAATCTAAACCCCTCTTGCAGCTTGGATTTTGAAAGTCCAGATTGCACACAAAGCGATGAGATTGTATATTCCTTTTCAGGATATTTTTTTATAAAATTAGAAAGCTTCTGAATGATTGCCAGTTCTTTTTTCGTCAGTGAACCACATTTTGAATCCATATTTTCTAAGTCCTCAGAATGCTGTTGTAGCTCCAAGGCCAATATGGTTTTAATAATTGCTTCCATAAGCAATGAACGCACAATACCGTTTTGAGGTGTTTCATTCAATTGTTGAATTTGATCTGCAATCTTCAGATTGAAAGAACCAATATAGGCTATACTCCCCTCGGTTTCCGAAAGGTTGAAGATGCTTTGAAGTTTTTGCACAAATATGTCATCTACCTCTTCCCTATTCCTGTCGTCAACACTACTCACGCTAATTGTAGAAAGGATGTAAGTTTGATTTTTCACGAAGTGTAAAACAGAATCCAAGCCTTTCTCACTACAAAAAATAGCAGTTCTAAATTTTCCTATTTGTCTTATTTTCTCTTCCACTCCAAAATTGTGGTTCAGGTTAGATTCAGAAGAATATATAAAGTCATAAGTCATACTATATTGAGAAACATGTTTTACAATTATATCCTCGTGAAAAGTGATATCATAATTAAAATATGAAATTCCACTTTTCAATATAAATTGACATATTGTGCCCTTGGCGATCTCGTTATCTATTTTCAATGTGGATTCATTATCAATTACTGAGATCGTGCCTCCCAATTGAGACAACCATTGCTGCAGTAATGACGTTTGTGAGGATCTTTGTAAATTCAGGGTTTTCATAGGAACGTATTATTCAATTTTCTGTGAATGTGAGCTGGATTATTTATATATAGTTGGATTTATTGTTTATATAAATCACTCTCAGGTTATTTTTAAAATTCTTATAAGTATTGATTCTTTAAGTTAATTCGCTCTATTTTCAGCGATTCATCGTTAACCGTTTTTACTGTATTGAAGGACCAAGTTGTCCCTACACGTGCATTTTGACTACTCATTAATAATTTTTCAGTCATCAAATAAATTGGTTTCTTTGATTATGTTTAATGTTTTGTAATACTCTCTATACAAATTTGAAAAACATTAGTACTATTTCTCTTACACAATTAACGTATTGTATTTCATAATCCACGGAAAACTAAATTATGGCCATAAAAAAAACCGATGACGAGTGTCATCGGTTTCAAAACGAGTTATGGTAAAAACCGTTGATATTTAATTCCGCGTTAAGCGACTCCCAAAATAATATTGAGAAATGCGCCCCCTAATTTAACTTGGAAAGCTCAACGGTTTTATGATAATTCCTAATATTGGAAGTGCATATAGCATCCAATATATTTATTTATGTTTTTAGTGTTAATTCTTTGCTGCAAATTTCAAAATTCGACCAAATAAAAAATGTCTATTGCCTTTAAAAGCAAAATTCTTGACTTTAAAGTAAATCAATTTTTACTTATTAAGCAAATTTTTAGTTTTCAGGGAGATAGATAATAAAAGTTGCTCCTCTGTTTTCTTCACTTATAGCAGAAATAAATCCACTGTGATTTTCCGTTATTTTTTTGCAAATGGCAAGTCCAATACCGGTACCGGAGTACTCACTGGTTTGATGTAAACGTTGAAAGAGTTCGAAGATTTTTTCCGAATTGCCCTGGCTAAAGCCTATACCATTATCGATAATGGATATCTTATGATAGTTTTTAAATTTTTTCCGAAAATCATCGTGAATTTGAGTCCTGTGAACCACTTCAGAAGTGATTAAAACTTTAGACTCTTCATCAGTTTTACTGTATTTTAAGGCATTGGAAATAATGTTATTAAACAGCTGCTCCATTTGAAAAGGGATAGCGAGAACTGTAGGCATTTGCTTAATCACTATTTTAACATGATTATTAGCAATCAGCTCATTTTGGTTTTCCTGTACTTTCTTAAGAATTTCATTGAGATCTACCAGTTTTAAATCCTTATCATTATTACCAATACGGGAATAAGTAAGCAAATGCTTTATAAGAGTTTGCATGCGTTGAGCCGCTTTTTCTGTTTTTTTAAAATACAACCTATTTTCATCGGATAATAATCCCTCTTCATTAATAAGGGAGATAAACATTTGTATTTTTCGAAGTGGTTCCTGAAGATCATGACTTACAACATGATTAAAAGAACCCAATTCATCATTACTGCGTTTCAGTTCTATATTCTGATCTTCTAAAAGAGCTTTCCGTTGTAATTCTTGAGTAATATCTTGTACAATACCTACCAAAAAATCTCGATCATTTTCAATAACAAAACGTCCCGTTGCCATTAAGCTTCTCTGCATTCCATCCTTTGTAATTATTCTATAATTTTGTTGTTTTTCCTGCTTAGTCTCCCTAAGTTCCGTAATAAACTTATCAAATTTTTCTATATCATCAGGATGGACAAAAGACCTAAACTTACTAAAGGAAACTTTAATATTGGTTGGGTTGAGCCCAAACACACGATGGAAATTTTCAGAAAACTCAGCGACACCTGTTTTAATATCAAAACGAAAACTACCTCCACGACCAATAGCCTCAGCCTTGTTGAAGGCAGTGTTTTTTACAGCCAATTCTTGGTTAATCTCTTCTAACTTTTTAGTTGTGGACCTAAGAGGTGTTACATCCACAGAAGTAATGGTTACAGCATTACCCAAATTGATGGCAGTTGTCCAAAATGTTTTAATCTCGCCAAATAAGTTGTAATGATTCTCAAATTGTATAACCTCTTGGTTTTCTACACAATCTTTTATCATTTCAAAATAACCATTCTCAAAAGTTGCTGGATAAAGCTCACTGAGAAGCTTCCCTATAACATCACTGGGCTCCATTCCTGTTACTCCAGTAATTCGATCATTACAGTAGACAACCTTAAAGTCAACAATTTCATTGTTTTCATCCCTAACTGACTCATAATGATCGATCAAATTATCAGTAGTGCTCAGTATGTTGTTTAAAAAAGCTTTGGTGTAAGCTAGTTCTCTTCTATTTTTTATGATCCTCCAAAAGGCAAAGGAGAAAACTATTAATGAAACCAAGGCGAGTCCTAAAACTGCCAAAGGTGTGATGTGTACTGAAGACATATAACTGTCCTCATTTTCTTCTAGAGCAATTGCTTCAGTTGCAATCATTTCGTCTTTCAACACTCTAACTTGCTCCATTAGGTCGGTAACTTTGGCCATTTTGTTATGTAAACCGGCATCAATACTGATACTATCCTTTCGCGTTTTAGTCACATCATCCAAAGATTCCATAAAACCTGATACAAGCAGCATCATGTGGTCGATGTTTTTCTGTTGCGCAGGATCATCTAAGGTTAACTGCTTCAATTTTTCGAGCGCAGCCTCAGCTTGATGGTTATAATTTTTAATGGAGGAAAGAGATGCTGTATCTCCACTGACTATATAATCAAATTGAGATGATTTTTGTAGCGAATAATTAGAGAACATCCTGTTAATCTCCTTATCAACAATTATACTTTGATTGACAAGATCTGCAGAATCCTCAAGGTTTTCTACTTGGTAATAAGAAATTGCAGTAGTTGCTAACAGTACCAATACCGCAATGACCAACCCAACAATATATAACCTCAAGGTATCATTCTTTTTTATTGTATCCATACTTTGGGAGTGGTCTTAAAACAGAAGCTATGCTTGCATCTATCTATTTTTTTGCTGGCTAAATTCGCAATAGAAAATTATCCTTGTCAAAATTTGAAGTGTGATAAAGCCAATTCATTTCTATAACTTTCGCAATAGCCTCCTTCAACTTACCAAAATTATTTGGCTTATTAATGTAGATATTGGCGCCACTAATGAAAGTTTCCTCAATATCACTCTCTGAAGAAGATGTAGAATAAATTGCTACCATAACCTCATTATATCTATTGTCATTTCTAATTTCCTCCAGACAATCCATTCTGTTTTTTAACGGCATATTTAAATCCAAAAAAATCACTTCTGGCAAGTTGCTATCTAATGAATACAGATAATCCATAAGCTGTTGTCCGTCATTAAATAGAGAAAGTTCTGTATTTACCTTGAGGTTTTCCATTGCTTTTTTAAACAGTAGGCGATCATCTTCATCATCATCTGCAAGTATTATATGTAGCGTTTTATCGTTCATGAGGTCTCAAATAATTTGCTATACATTATTAAGGCGGTGTTCCTTTCTTTTTCGTATTAAATTCTGAAAATCAGTTGGTGTAAGCCCCGTTGTTCTTTTAAACTGAGTAGATAAGTGTGCTGAGCTGCTATAGTTTAGTTTAAGGGCTACCTCTGCAAATGTCAATTTACCTTCAATAATAAGTGTTTTTGCAAAATCTATTTTTTTAAGAATGACGAAATTTTCTATGGACCCTAAAGTAGTCTGTGAAAAAACTACGGAAAGATAATTGTAAGAATAGTTTAACTTTTCCGAAAGGTAAGTAGATGTCTTGTAGCGATGGGCCTCTTCATCCGTATAAATCATTTCGTTTATGGTCTCTTTGATGCGGTGTACCAGCTTAAACTGATTGTTGTCCACGATAGAAATTCCTACTTCTGCCAAGGACTCTCCAAGCTTTTGTTCTATTTCAGGAGATAGTTTATCTAAAATTTCGACCTCACCCATACGGGTCATTCTAAACTGGATATCAAAACCATTCAATTGATCTGCTAAAATCTTGGTGCAGATGGTATTGATATCGAAATTTACATAGATTTTCATTAAAGGTTGGCGTTGCTTTCAACAGAGGGATACTTTTTCACTTTATAAGCGATAAAGACATTCATCATTTCTATATGGAAAGATACTGAAAATATTAGTGGAGTAGAAAATTTTAATGACTCGATATTTATTTTACGTATGGTGAGAGGAGGTTTGGCATTAAGAATAAAAATTAAAGTTATCATTTTTAAATTAGAGGTTTTGTCTTAAAACCAGTGATTTCGACTGTATTGAAGCTAATTCTTGAGGAGGTTGTATTCTTGATAAACTTTGATGGTAAAATGGCCCTAATACTAAAAAGTATCAGAGCCATTGGGCAAACATTCATTTGGCTAGTTATGATTTCAAATGGATTACCTAATGAGAGTGCATTATTTACTTAAATTCTCATATTGTTCTCCAAAAGTATCTACGAAACACTTCAATAAAGTGCTGTAATGGCTTTTTGATTGACCTTAAAGACATAGTTTTTTTAACTGTAGAATACCAACTTGATGAAAATTTTTCATTTCTATTTCTAATAAATTCAGGCTAATCACGTGTAGATATTTTTATTTATTAACCCAAAGGAAAATATTCTAGAAAAAGTTAAAGCTACCATCGATAATCCTAAAATCACGCCCTTACCTCAGCAAGTTTAAAAATCATATCCATCTGTTTTTTGGTAACCGACGCTGGCAATTGTTTTAAAAACCAATTTCTTGACGTGATTAAGAGGCTATTTTCTAATTGTGCAATTTTTCCTAATCTCCAGCTAGTATTTACAACTTTACGCGCCTTTTTTCGTCTTATATTTTCATATTGCTGAAAAGCTTCTATCACGGGAAGACCTCGCTCAAGTAGTTTCCCCAAAACATAAGCATCTTCTACTGCCTGACAAGCACCTTGTCCTAAATTTGGCGTTGTGGCGTGCGCTGCATCTCCTACCAAACATACTTTCCCGTTTTGCCATTTGTTTATTGGCTTTAAGTCAAGTATATCGTTAATGATTATTTGTTCCTTTGGAGTTTCTGAAATAATAGTCAAAATATCCTTGTGAAATTCTTGGAACAATTCGGTTAAGTCCACTTCTGGAGATATTAGGTTTTTAGCGTTTATCACGGCAAACCAATACACTTTTTTATCGCTGATTTTTACAAATCCAAAACGCTTCCCTTTTCCCCAAGTTTCAATAGCTTCATTATTGAATTTTACAGGCAAATCCATTTCGCAAACTCCCCGCCAACATATTTGTTCAGCGTTTCGAAGCCTACTTTTTTCAAAAAGTTGATCCCGAACGATAGACCTAATACCATCTGCACCAATTATAACATCGCTTTCTACGATAGTATCGTCTTCAAATGTCATTTTATAAGCTTCGTCCTTTTCAATTTTTGCAAGTCGTTTTGATAGGTTTATTTTATCATAACCCACTTCTTCAGCAAGTATTCTTTGTAATTCTGCTCTGTGAATAGCGACGGTACCAACTCCATATTTCTTTTTGAAAGGTGAAAGATCTGATACAGAGATTTCATTCAGGTTTTGGTCTGTAATTTTTATACAAGAAATCTTGTTTCCAGCATTCTCAATTTTGGTTTCCAAACCTAAGTTTTTATATACTTGCATTGCATTGTTTGCAATTACTATCCCTGCCCCTACGGGTTTAATTACAGGCGTACTTTCAAATACAGCTACCTCAACGCCTATATTCTTTAAGCTAAGAGCCGTTGTCAACCCTCCGATTCCTGCACCGATTATACTTATTGCTTCTTTCATTATTCAAATTTACAGAAAAGACTGTATGTAACATATGTTACTTCCCACATTGATTAAAGCTTATATTTTTACTGATTAACCTTTTCAATAAAACTATGAAAAATACAATTACAGTACAAAACCTAAAGTGTGGTGGTTGTGCAAAAACTATTACCACAAACCTATCTGCTATCAAAAATATTTCTGATGTAAAAATAGATGTAGATGAGAGTGCTATATCTTTTCATTCTGTAGATGCGGAAAGCACTATAAAAGTAAAAGAAAAATTAAAATCATTAGGTTATCCTTCTACTGAGGATTCCAATTCATTCTCGTCAAAAGCAAAGTCATTTGTAAGCTGTGCAACTGGCAAGCTATAGAAAGAGGTGGTTTCTTTAAGGCCTTTTTGATTTATAAATCAATTTTACTACAAAATGCAAAAGCTGATTTATATCATTATATATAAGCTATATAAAGCCTAAGTTTATTAAATTATTAAAACAGAAGTAAAAACTAATTATTATGGAAACAAATTTAGAAATACCACAAGTAAACTCAATGCCAAGGATTGGTGACAATGCACCCGATTTTGAAGCAGCTACAACAAAAGGAAAAATAAAGTTTTCAGACTTCGCCAAAGACAAATGGGTTGTTATGTTCTCGCATCCTGCCGACTTTACACCTGTTTGTACTACAGAATTGAGTGGCTTTGCAAAACGTAAAGATGAATTTGATGCGTTAAACACCGAGCTTTTAGGTCTTAGTATAGACAGTATTCATGCACATTTGGGCTGGGTTCAAAATGTAAGGGAAAATACAGGTGTTTACTTTGATTTTCCAATTATTGCCGATATTGATATGAAAGTTGCTAAATTGTACGGCATGCTTCAGCCAAATGAAAGTGAAACGGCTGCGGTACGTGCAGTGTTCTTTATTGATCCTGCAAAAAAAATACGTTTGATAATGTACTATCCATTAAACGTAGGTAGAAATATGGATGAGATTTTACGTGCTTTAGAAGCACTCCAAATTTCCGATGAGCATAAGGTTGCAATGCCTTTGGATTGGAAAAAAGGAGATAAAGTAATTGTTGGTCCACCAAAAACTTTGGAGGAGCTCAACTCCAGACTAGAAGACGATTCACTCGAAAAAGTGGATTGGTATTTAGCAATGAAAAATCTTTAAATCTTCAAAATCCGTCTTGATTTTTAAAAAGTCAAGACGGATTTTTATATCTTTTAGAAAAATATAATAGACTATGACAATAAAACAATTTGAAGATAAGCCCTTAGCACATTATTCGTATGCTATAATTAGTGAAGGCAAAATGGCAGTAGTAGATCCGGCTAGAAACCCAATGCCCTATTATAAATATGCCGAAGAAAACAACGCAAAAATTGTAGTAGTATTTGAAACACATCCACACGCCGATTTTGTAAGCAGTCATTTACAAATACACAAAGAAACCGATGCAACTATCTATGTGAGTAAATTGGTTGGAGCAAATTATCCACACAAAACCTTTGACGATGGTGATACGCTTAAATTGGGAAAAGTAACTTTTACATCAATTAACACGCCCGGACATTCTCCCGACGGAATTACAATAATAGCCAAAGACGAAAAAGAGAAACACATAATGTTCTCTGGAGATACTTTATTTATTGGTGATGTTGGAAGACCAGATCTACGTGAAAAAGCTGGAAACATGAGAGCCACAAGAGAAAAGCTGGCTAAAAGTATGTATGATACTCTTCAAAATAAATTTAATCATTTACCTGACGATACTATAGTTTATCCCGCACACGGCGCAGGTTCATTATGTGGTAAAAACATGAGCACTGACTCTTCAAGTACCCTAGGAAATGAACGAATGGGTAATTGGGCCTTTAAGAAACAAACCGAACAACAATTTGTTGATTACATTTTAAGCGATCAACCATTTATTCCTTCCTATTTTGGGTTTGATGTTGATATGAATAAAAATGGTGCTGCTAATTTTGAAAAAAAAATAGGCGATATTCCTTTAAAAATCAGAGTTGATAATCTTCCTGAAAACACTTTAATCATCGACGTTAGAGACGAATCAGACTTTAAGAAAAATCATCTTCGGGGCAGTATAAATATTATGGCTCGCACTGAAACTGACAAAGTAGAAACTTGGCTTGGGTCTATTGTTAAACCCAATGAGAAATTCTATTTAGTTTTAAATTCGATCAACGACAAAGATGAAATCATCAGACGTATTGCAAAAATAGGCTATGAAGCTCAAATTGAAGCTGTGGTAACACTTTCAGATAAGTCATTTTCAAAATCCGTTAAGTTTGATTTCGAAGATTTCAAAAAGAATAAAGATGCTTACACCATTATCGATATAAGAAACAGAAGTGAGGTTTCTGAAGGTAAGTTTTTCGAACATGCTATAAACATCCCTCTGAACGAATTGAGAGATTCCAAAGATGCCATCCCAATGGACAAACCTATTGTGGTACATTGCGCTGGGGGTTACAGGAGTACTTCTGGTACCAGTATTGTAACAAATATGGTTGATAAGGTCAATGTTCTAGATTTAAGTGATAAAGTCAATGATTTTAAAAATTAGAGCAAGACTATAACCTAAAAGAAGGTTTTAACGCTGACTGATACTAAATAATTGGAATAGCATTATTATATAAATTAAAGCTGAGCAATGATATCGTTGTTCAGCTTTTCTGATTTTAATCCCTCTCTTTTTATCATTTTTTATCTTTATTTTATTTTTAGAGTCACAAATGAAACACTAAACATCAACCTGACTATTAACAATTTGCACAGGGAAACTTCTCATTAATAATTCCTTAATTAAGCATCAAAGTAAATTTATAAGTCACATATATTTTAAGAATTTCTCAATTAACCATTATTTTGATACAGAATTATATTTCTCCTCAAGATCAATTAACTTAAAATTTTCATCACAAAACCATAACATTACTTTCAATATTCATCATATTTAGATATATTTCTAAATCAAAACGAATATTTTCAGAATTCATTTCCAAAATCACCCCTTATGAGCAATTACCACATAAAAAATCTAGAAGAATATTTTCAAGTATATAGGAAATCGGTTCGCGATCCTGAAAATTTTTGGGAAGAAATAGCCGAAGAGAATTTTATGTGGCGAAAACGATGGGATAATGTGCTGGAACACGATTTTTCAAAATCCGAATTCTCGTGGTATAAAGGCGCTCAACTCAATATAACTGAAAACTGCATAGACAGACATTTATATACTCATGCCGATAAAACTGCTATTATTTTTGAGCCTAATGACGCTTCAGAAATGGCGGAACACATTAGCTATCAGCAACTCCATGATCGAGTTTGCAGGTTCGCAAATGTATTGCAAAACCACGGGGTGCAAAAAGGTGATCGGGTTTGTATTTATTTACCAATGATTCCGGAGTTGCCAGTTTCATTGCTAGCTTGTGCTCGCATTGGCGCTATACACTCTGTAGTATTTGCGGGATATTCTTCATCTGCTCTTTCAAGTCGTATCAATGATTCTGATTGTAAATTGGTAATCACCAGCGACGGTTCCTTCCGCGGAAATAAAACAATAGATTTAAAAGGAATTGTAGATGAAGCCTTGGAAAGTTGTGAAGGTGTAAAAACCGTATTGGTAGCAAAAAGGATTAATTCTGAAATAAAGATGGTAGAAAATCGGGATAAGTGGCTACAACCTTTATTAGATGCAGCTAGCAATGAATGTGAGCCCGAAATTATGGATGCCGAAGATCCGCTATTTATATTGTACACTTCCGGCTCCACAGGAAAACCAAAAGGAATGGTCCACACCACAGCAGGTTATATGGTTTTTACCGCCCACACTTTTAAAAATGTTTTTCAATATCGTGAAAACGATGTTTTTTGGTGTACTGCAGATATTGGTTGGATTACAGGACATAGCTATATTGTATATGGCCCTTTGGCAAATGGAGCTACTACTGTTCTATTTGAAGGCGTCCCTTCCTATCCCGATTTTGGTCGCTTTTGGCAGGTCATAGAAAAACATAAAGTCAATCAGTTTTATACAGCACCTACTGCCATCCGCGCTTTAGCTAAGCAACAAAATAATTTTTTAGATAAATATGATCTTTCTTCCATTAAAATCTTAGGAAGTGTTGGTGAACCAATTAATGAAGAGGCCTGGCACTGGTATAACGACAATATCGGGAAGAGAAATTGTCCCATTGTAGATACCTGGTGGCAAACTGAAACCGGTGGAATTATGATTTCACCCATCCCCTATTCCACTCCAACTATTCCCACATATGCAACCTTGCCATTACCTGGCATTCAGCCAGCATTGATGGATGAAAATGGAAAGGAATTAAAAGGAAATTCAGTAAGTGGTAGACTGAGTATTAAATTTCCATGGCCAGGAATGGCACGAACCATTTGGAACAACCATCAACGCTATAAGGAAACCTATTTTTCAACTTATGAAAATTATTATTTTTCAGGAGATGGAGCACTTCGAGACAGTACAGGATATTACCGTATTACTGGTCGTGTTGATGATGTAATAATTGTTTCCGGTCATAATTTAGGAACTGCACCAATTGAAGATGCGGTCAATGAACACCCAGCAGTGGCTGAAAGTGCCATCGTAGGCTTTCCGCACAATGTTAAAGGAAATGCGCTTTATGGTTATGTTACCCTAAAAGAAACAGGAGAAACTCGCCTACAGGATAACTTACGTAAAGAAATAAACCAGATTATCACAGAACATATCGGACCAATTGCTAAACTTGATAAAATTCAGTTTACCACAGGTTTACCCAAAACTAGAAGTGGGAAAATAATGCGCCGAATCCTGAGAAAAATTGCCGAGAAAGACACGAGCAATCTAGGTGATACCTCAACCCTTCTTAACCCTGAAATAGTTCAGGAAATAATGGATGAATCACTTTAAAAAACTCATCAATAGCATCCCAATAATATCCTTTTTTACCAAAGACAGGATGCGGCACGTTTATCTTTAAAAAAATTAAAAACCCATGAAGTATTTTTCAATTTTAATTCTACTCATCCTATTCAACTCATGCAAAGAGAAAGAGAAGAAAACGGAGAACAAACAACTCACGGCTCAAGAAATTATTGATAAGACAATTGAAAATGCCGGTGGTTCAAAATATGATAATGCTTCCATCAACTTCACTTTTCGCGATACTAAATACAGTAGTAAGCGAAACGGTGGAAGTTTTGAACTCACTCGAAGTAGTACAGACTCATTAGGAACATTAAGAGATGTATTGAATAATAATGGTTTTCAGCGCTTGCAGAATGATATTAAAGTAGACTTGCCAGATTCAACTGCAACTAAATATTCCAATTCAATTAATTCGGTACATTATTTTGTGCAATTACCTTATGGATTAAACTCAGACGCCGTTGTAAAAGAGTTAGTAGGTAAAGCAGAAATAAATGACAAGAAATATTATGAAATAAAAGTCACTTTTAAACAGGAAGACGGTGGCACCGATCATGATGATATTTACATGTACTGGATAAATCAAAATGATTTTACCGTCGATTATTTCGCCTACAAGTTCTATACAGGTAAGGGAGGAATCCGTTTTAGAGAAGCCTATAATCCAAGAACAATCGGAGGATTGCGCTTTGTAGATTATAAAAACTACAAGGTGGAACCATGGAAGTCGGTAGATTTAAAAACCTTGGACGAATTATTTAGTGCTGGAAAACTTGAACTTCTTTCGGATATTAAAACTGAGAATATCTCAGTAAATCAATCATCAGCAGAGTAATAAATTAAATCGTTTGAGATAAACTGTTCAGAAACTACATTATAAGATCAGTTTCCATTCTACAACACACAGAATTTTTTACGTATTTGCATTAATAAATATGCGTATTTTATTAGTCTAAAAATCAACTTTTTAATACATTTATTGTCCTGATATTTAAATATTTATAAACCTTAATCTCTCTGCAATGGTTTGGACATTTATCTTTCTTTTCTTGGCAGTAGTGACAGCCATCATTGGTTTTTTAGGACTGGGATTCGGTCCAATTGAACCCGCGAAAATAGCATTCTATTTTGTAGGGGTATTTTTTGTGATTTCCTATTTTATTGAACGTCGTAAAAAACCTAGACATTATTTAGACTAACGTTATCAAAATTAAAAAAGGCCTATAGATTTTCATTTCTATAAGCCTTTCAATTTAATAATAACCAGCCAATTGATTATTATTGGGGATTCTGTGATTTTTTACGAGCCTTAGGATTCTTAGAGTCTTTCTGCTGATCGTATTTAGGATCCTTCCTAGGGTCTTTTTTTGAGTTTTGCCCAGTTTGACCTGGTTTTTGATCATTTTGATTTCCTTGTTTGTTTTTTTCTGGTGTACTCATAGCATTCGTTTTAAATTAATATTTTTTTATAGTATTAAAGTTAAAACAATAAAGGGTCTCTCAATATCCCATAACAAACAAAAAATAACGCTATTAATCTTATTTTCAATAATTTACACGGGGCCCTTAATAACCAATAAAGCTTCAATTTTATCAATAACACAAGATAAATATGGCAACTCGTAAAAAAGCGGAACTATTATTTAAAATTCAGTCTATAATCAGTAAATTCACAGATAAATCATCTTCCTCATGAATTCCATAGAAGTCAACTCCCTTCCGCTAAAGGATGTAATTCGAGATATTGCCAAGCTTTTTAATACTCCGTACACTGAAAATTGTGGAGAATATCTACTACAAATTCCATCAGAATATGGGGAAGGTAGCATTCGCGGAATCAATTTGGACGGAGGCCTCGGTCTCATTCAATACAATTGTTTTTTTAAAGAAGACATGGAAATACATTTTGCGATAAACAAAATTCATCCTTTAAAATTCCTTTATACCATTGAAGGATTGTTACTTCACCGCTTCGAAAATGAAGATCAACCTCACAAAATTGAACAATACCAAAGCACAATAGTGGCTAGTAGTAAGCACAATGGTCACGTTCTACTCTTTAAAGCAAATCAGAAAATAAACGTCAACAGTCTAGAAATTGATAGGAAAAAATTTCAGTCCAAAATGGCGTGCGACATAAACAGTCTTGACAATGAACTGGAAACTCTTTTTAAAGACATTAAAGCAAATAAATCTTTTTATTACAACGGAAATTATAGCCTAGGAATTGCTGATATTCTAGGCGAAATGCTAACCTTTTCTGCTGAAAACTTTACACGAAAGCTGTTTTTGGAGGGAATGGCATATCAAATATTAACTGAGCAAATTCTTCAGTATCAAGATGATCAAATGGACGAAAATAGCCGAATGCTTCTTCGCTCTTCGGAGCTAAAACAAATTCATAATATTTCTTATCTTATTGAAAGCAACATCTCTGATATTCCAACTGTAGAAAATTTAGCCAAAGAAGCGGGACTAAACGTAAATAAACTACAGGCAGGTTTCAAAAAACTTTACGGCACAACTGTAAACAACTTTGTGCAAATGAAACGTCTGGACGCAGCTTATAACCTACTCACAAAAACCGACCTTTCTATTTCAGAAATAGTTAATGCTATAGGCCTTTCCAGCAAAAGCTATTTCTCCAAAATCTTTAAGGAAAAGCATTCCATCTCCCCATCTGAATTTCGAAAAAAATACAGAAATCCATAAAAAAACCCCGATCACAAACTTGACCGAGGTTTTCTTTATCATAGCAATTTTCTCTAAGGCTAAAGTATTAAATACTATCGGACCCATCTGACTTAAAAAGAAAAAGTATTAACCCTAAACACATTATTTACTAACTTTTATCATTAGAACAAAAACCCTTCGGTTCAGCTAGTCAAGAAAGAGCATTAAAGTTGGAATATTATAATTCTCCACCTCTGACCTTTTATCAAAGCCACAGTTAGTCGTTTTAATATTCTATCACTCATTTTTTGATGAAAAATAACAAATCAGTAATATATCGGTTCCCTTGAGATAAGACATTATACTCAGATTAACCATAACTATTAAAATTGACACCTATGTATCTTAGATTAGCTCACTCAATATGCAAGGCGAAAATAGGAAGATTTAATTTTATTTTTCCCTTTCTAAGAGTTACAGCGAATGGGAAGAATGCAACCAGCAAGGTGGCTATGACAACAATACCAAACTGAGTATTAATATTCAAATCACTAATCAAGAAAACCAAGCCTATAATAAGTACGTTACCAATCGCAACTAATAACGCGGCTTGTTTATGCGAAAAACCTAGCCCCAATAATCGATGATGGATATGGTTCCTATCTCCTCTGAAAGGGCTCCGTTTTTGTGAAATTCTAATAATAAAAACTCGAAGAGTATCCAAGATAGGAAAAGACAAAATTGCCAATGCCAAAATAGGAGCATTTGAAACTTCAAAGTTTGATAATCCTGCTTGTTGATTGACAATAAAACTTATTGCCTGGTAGGCCAATAAAAAGCCGATAAACAGGGAGCCTGAATCTCCCATGAAGAGCTTGTGTTTCTCAGATAGATTAAACCTCAAAAACCCAATAATTGCACCTATTAATATTAAAGAAATCAACAATGATAAAAATTGTTCGTTCAAGAAAAAGAAAACTGAAAAAGTTGCACTTGAAATCACTGCTATCGCTCCTGCTAAACCATCAATTCCATCAATGAGGTTAAAGGCATTCACTATAAAAATAAACACAAGAATTGTTAAGAATACAGAAATAATGTATGGCAACTCCCCAACTCCAAACAGCCCTTCAAAACTATGTATTCTTATGTCTGAAATTATAACTACCAAGACTGCAGCAAATGTCTGCCCAATAAATTTCTTCTTTGGAGATAAGCCAATAAGGTCATCTTTTACTCCTAGGAAAAAAAGAATACTAATAGCAGCCAAGAGAACCAATAACTGTTCAAGTCCCGGCTCAGCCAATCCTGATAAACTAGCAAGAATCATTATAGAAACTGTAAATGCTATAAATATACCAATCCCGCCCAAAGTAGGAATCTCTTTTACATGCGAACTCCGTCCCCCCGGGACGTCCATTATGTTTTTACTGAGGACCAAAGCAATAATTGCTGGGTAGATCATAATGGACAAACAAAATGCCGCTGCTAGTGCAAAAGCACCTAAAAAATAGGAATGAGAAAATAAATTGATGAAATACTCCATGTTCTAAAAATCAAAAGGTTATAGTGTAAAACATTCCAAAGTTTCAACATTTTAAAAAAATGTTGAAGTCGTTTTGTAGGTAAAACATTTTTCAAAAACCAAAAGGAGTTTTGAAAACTCAGAAAAATTCATTATCGCGGGGATAAAACTATAAATTTTTTGGGGGGGGGATAGAACTAAAAATTGGGGGGAGGATATAGAACTAGAAAAGAACTACGTTATGATATACCTAAATCAATTAAAACTTGACCAAAGCTATCTTTAAAATAGCATTCTTTTCAAGAACTAAATTATTAAACGCAATCAAATAACTTTGACGCAAACAGAGAAGTTTTTAATGTAAAACCTTGTCTCCTTTTATTATATATTATTCCGTAATTAATTAATAAATAAAATCATTCGCGGCGGGAGCTATAAAAAGAACGTTTAATTTTCTTTCGTTATATTCAACTTAATATTATAAATTAACGAATTTATAGAATATACTTCTGACAAGTTAGCTATCTTTTTCTTATTTATCAAATTAAACTCATAGAATATTTAGATTTAGGATTTCACTTCGAGATATATTGCCTCAAATTATCAATTATGTTCTATTTATATACTTTTGTAAACTAGAATTTCTTATATCCCCGCAATAAGAAACCCCTTTCTCGTTGTGTTGATTAAGGGGTTTCGTCATTTCCAAAATTGAATAAAGCATACAACTATATCTACCCACCACTCATCTTTCTCTTCACTAATAAAATTAATTTCACTTAAAGACACTCTAACACAACAAATTGATAAAATTTAAAAAGGATAAGGTTTTTTAACCATAGATTATCTTAAAACTGAATTTTCCAATACTCCATACAACACGATTTCTTGCAATTGAGCTCATTTTATAGTCAAACACTTTTCTTTTAACTCAACAGAGTTGCGTACCTTTGCACTTCTAAAATTTAAACCATGTACACCAACGCTTTACAAGCCATCTCACCTATTGATGGGAGATACGCATCAAAAACTTCTAGCCTTATTCCTTATTTTTCTGAAGAGGCGCTCATTCGTTACCGTGTGCAGGTGGAAATTGAATATTTTATTTCACTTGTTGAACTAGATCTTCCACAATTAAGTGATTTCGATAAAAACCTATTTTCAGAATTGCGAAAGCTATATCTCGATTTTTCTGTGCAAGATGCCATTAAAATAAAGGAGACTGAAAAAGTTACCAATCACGATGTAAAAGCGGTTGAATATTTTATAAAAGAGAAATTTGAAGACCTAAATCTTCATAAATACAAAGAATTTATCCACTTCGGATTAACTTCGCAAGATATTAATAATACTGCAGTTCCGCTTTCATTAAAAGACGCCATCAACAATGTTTATGTGCCACTCTTAATGGAGTTAAAGGATAAGCTAAAGAGTCTTTCAACAGATTGGGCAGATATATCTATGCTAGCAAGAACACACGGCCAGCCAGCATCTCCTACCCGTTTGGGTAAGGAAATCGAGGTTTTTGTAGTTCGAATCGAAGAACAGTTCGATTTAATGAATGATATAAAGAGCGCTGCCAAATTTGGTGGAGCTACTGGAAACTTCAACGCCCACAAAGTTGCCTACCCAAGTATTGATTGGAGAGCCTTCGGAAAACATTTTGTAGAAGGTGCGCTTGGTTTGCACCATTCTTTCCCTACTACACAAATTGAACATTACGACCATATGGCGGCTCTTTTTGACTCTTTAAAAAGGATCAATACCATTTTAATAGATCTAGATAGAGATATTTGGACCTACGTGTCTATGGATTATTTTAAACAAAGGATTAAAGAAGGGGAAGTTGGTTCCAGCGCAATGCCGCATAAAGTAAACCCAATTGACTTTGAAAATAGTGAAGGGAATCTTGGTATTGCAAACGCACTTTTTGAGCACCTTTCTGCCAAACTTCCTATTAGTAGATTACAACGTGATCTTACCGATAGCACCGTTTTAAGAAATATTGGTGTACCAATAGGCCACACCTTAATTGCCTTCCATTCCACCTTAAAAGGTTTAGGTAAGTTATTGTTGAATGAAACAAAATTTGCTGAGGATCTTGAAAATAATTGGGCCGTCGTAGCGGAAGCTATCCAAACTATTCTGCGTCGCGAAGGCTATCCTAATCCATATGAAGCTTTAAAAGGATTGACCCGTACCAATGAAAAAATAAATCAGACTTCAATGGCTAATTTTATTGAAACTTTAGAAGTACCAGAAAGCGTAAAACAAGAAATGCGAAATATTACTCCTGGCAACTACACTGGAATTTAAGAAAGCATAAAGCAAAAAAGGTTACCACGTCCCGATAGCTATCGGGATCACGAATGTTTTGTGTGCCTGCAGTACTTCTTAAAAATCAGGTTGCCACCACGGAATGCGGAGCATCGAATTCTTCTGGAGGTTATAAAACCGATATCTCCGACACCAATCCATTATATTCGTGTATTCGTGGTTAATTCTCCCAATAACTTATAATAATCAAATAAAAAAGGCTTCATCCAGTATTTCGGTGAAGCCTTTTTCGTCTATTAATCAACTAATTTAATCTTTAAATATTTCTCCAAAACCACTTAGTTGGGAAAGATCCAAATCGCCACGTTCAGCAGTTTTCATAAGCTTAATCATCTGGTCTGGACGCATTTTTTCCCCCAACAACCTGAAAACCGCAAAGCCACGATTGTTATCACTCGCAAAAACAATTACCTCATCAATTGCATCTTCTTCACCAGTATATTTTAAAGTAGCATTCCAATCATCACTTTTTATACGAGTCAGTTCTTTGTACTTTTCTTGATCCAGAATATCTCTTAACTCTTGTTTTTCCTTTTCATAATCGGCCGTATCACCATTTTTTATCGGATAAGCAACTACATTTACTTTCTTGATGGTCTTTAGAATATCTTTTTCTTCCTGCGTGAAATCACTATTTTTCCCTTCCAGTAGACTAGTGGCAAGATCCATTTTTACAAATTTATTGTCGTCTTGTTTTTCCACAAGGTATTTCTGCAAAGATTTATCGCTACATGAGGTTAAAGCCACTAACGCCACAATAGCGACTGTAAAATATCTTGAAAGTCCCATATTTTATTGTTTTTTCTTCTTGTCTATATCCTTTAATTGATCGCTACCCGGAACCTTTAATTCCTCCGTCAATTTTGAAATCTGTTTCAGATCTATATTACCCGTAATGCTCATTATAATAGTGGTTGGTTTACCATCCACCATTCCGTCTAGATGCATGAGCAATTCGCTCACGTAGTTTTCGTTTTTACCTTCTTTGCTGTAGAACTTGATATTTTTTCCATCTTCTTTTACTCGCATCAATTCGCCCAAGGTATTTGAGCTAGTAATATATTTTGCAACAGCAGCATCCATTTCTTTTCCTACTGTAGGATTATCTGTTGTGTAAATCTTAATATTATCCAAGTCATTTACCATTTTAAGATATGCCTGTGCCTCTGGATCGGATGAGTTAAGATCCATCTTACTCAAAAGTTTAAACATATTTTTAGTAACCACTACTGAGGATACATCCTTTTGATCTTCAAAAGAATCGAATGCATTCTGAGCCCACGAAATCATCGGGACTATAGCGAGTGCAATTATTAGTGCTATTTTTTTCATCTGTATATTATTAATTATTGTTTATTTCTATTATTTAAAAACTTGATCTCTGAGTTTATTTCCAAGATTCAGCCATCTTTTCTCTTTTTTCCTTATTCTAATCTTCCTCTTAAAAAATTATTCAAAGATTTTATCTTTCGTTATTTTAAATTGCTCTACAACAGTGAGTTGTTCTGCACCTTTGTTTAAGTTTTCTGAAAGAAACAACATAGCTTCTTTACTGTTTTCAAAAGCTACTAGGGCTTCTTGTTCTTCCGGTGTGTATTGTGGTTGAGAAAAATAAAAACCACCAACACCTAAAGCGACCAAAAGTATAGCTGCGATGGAATACCACCAGGTTTTGTATGTTTTTGTATTGCTTTCAGGTAATTCTAGCTTTTTCTCTGATCGTTCCTCCTTTGCTGCTTTCAAGCCAATAAAAATTGGTTTATACTGAACTAAGTGATCTGCCACCTTTTCATTGCTGAAATAGTCTTGCAAAATCCTTTCTTCTGAAAGACTTGTCGCACCTTCAAAATAGGCGTCTAGCAATTTTTCTATTTTAATTGATTCCATAATTGTATTTCTTAATCATTGCATCTCTAACTGTTTTCCTCGCACGAGAAAGCGCCACTCTGACTGCCGTTTCGTTACTATCTAACATTTTAGCTATTTCCGAAAACTCAAACTGTTCCACATCCCGTAATTGAAGTACTATTTTTTGTTGTTGAGGTAAAGTTTCCATTATCTTGAGAACTATTTCAACTCCATCATTTGCTTCAATCTTATTTTCAATATTTTCTGAAGTTTGATAATTACTATGTACAATTTTTAGATTTGAAGCTTGTTTCGATTTTAATCTATCCAAGCAATAATTCTTTGTCATTGTGATTGCAAAAGCTTCAGGACTCTTATAACTTCCAATCTTCTCTTTCCCTTTCCACAATTTCAAAAACACTTCTTGCACAGCATCATCCGCCTCATCCTTAGAAACCAAAATCCTTTTGGCCAAACGATACAGCTTGTCTTTAAAAGGCAATACTAAATCTGTAAACTCGGTTTTGTTCATTTTGGTTGGTGGTTCTTCCGGTTTCTATCTTAATGACGAACGGAGTGATTTTTTGTTACAATTCTTCTTAATGGAATCAAGAATACCGATCCAAGATCCAGGACAGATTACGTTATAAGCTTACGAATGTTTTTTGTTTCTTTAAAGTCCTGTTTCTCTACCGAAACAATTCATTTTAAACTATTTCAACAAATTTCGACTAAAAAATCATATTTTTACTATTTCAATATTATTCCTAATTTACCTGTTTAATTCTATACATCTGTAAAAACATTCTATGAAAAAAAGAATTTTCATTCCCATTTTAGCTATTTCATTATTATTTGTTTCGTGTTTTGAAGATATGGATGATAATTATAAACCAGCTTCAACTCTTGATGTTCAAAATTTTATATACCGCGGGCTAAATTATTACTACCTCTATAAAGCCGATAAACCAGAGCTTGCCAACGATGCTTTTGCAAACGAAAGTGAACTTGAAAATTTTCTGAATGGCTACGATTCGCCGGAAGCTTTATTCGATTATCTAAAATCTTCCCAAGACCGATTTAGCAATCTCTACAGTGATTTTACCGTAATTGAAGATGCGCTTAGCGGAATAAGCGTAAGCAACGGGATGGAGTTTGGTTTGGTGTATTACCCAGATGGCAGTAATAATGTTTTTGGATATGTGCGTTACGTTTTGCCAAATACAGATGCAGAATCGCAAGGTTTAACTCGAGGAAATCTATTCACTAGTATTGACGGACAACAACTTACTGCAAGTAATTATAACGATCTACTCGCACCAAATAGTTATACCGTTGGACTTGCCACTTATGATGGCACTGGATTCACACAAACAGGTGAAGAGATTTTATTAAATAAGAATCAATATAATGAAAACCCAGTTTTTAAAGTTGAAACTCTCGACATCAATGGAGAAAAAATTGGCTATTTAGCCTATAACAGCTTCCTAAGAAATTATGACACCCAACTTAATGACGCCTTCGCCCAATTAAAAGCTGCAGGTGCAACCAACCTTGTTTTAGATCTTAGATATAACGGTGGAGGAGCGGTGGAAACAGCAACCGATTTGGCAAGTATGATTACTGGTCAGTTTAATGGTGAAATTTTTTATAAAGAATACTGGAATGAAGATCGCCAAGCTGCAAATGCAACAGATGGCCTATTTGATGGTTCTATAAGCAACGGTTCGTCTATAAACAGTCTTAACCTTAGTAAAGTTTATATATTAACAACTAAGCGAACTGCTTCTGCCAGCGAATTGATTATTAATGGTCTTAATCCATATATAAACACGGTACAAGTAGGCGATACAACTACTGGAAAATTTCAAGCTTCTTTTCTGCTTTACGATGCGCCAGCTCCTGATTTTAGTCGTGCAAATGCGGTGTCAACACATAGATACGCGATGCTCCCATTGGTTTTCAAAACGTCTAACGTAGAAGGAAACACCGATTTTGTCAACGGGCTTTTTCCACAAATCCAATTAAAGGAAAACTATTTCAACCTAGGTCAATTGGGTGATGAAAATGAACCATTACTTGCTGCAGCACTTTCTGAAATTGCAGGAAGACCAATGCCTGAAAACAAAGAATTTAAAGCCTTAAAAGAGGTTTCAGATAGTAAAGCAAACTCCCCTATCAATGGAAAAATGATTGGAAACTAAATTCTTGATTGTATATAGACAAATCTGAACTTCTTAGGTGAAATTGAAAAGTTTAAGGTGATTATGAAAGAACCTTAATTGGATTTTTATCCTCGTCTATCGCAACAAAGGTAAACTCTCCGCGCACTGCTTTATCACGACTATAGGAATACATTTCCTCTATAAATATCTCTACTTTAACTTTTAGACTCGTTGTTCCCAAATAAGAAACTTTTCCTATCAATTCTATGATTGTACCAGCCGGAATAGGCTTAGTAAAATCTATTTTGTCTGATGAAACCGTTACCATTCTATGTCGGCTAAAACGTGTAGCAGTAATAAAAGCGACTTCGTCCATTAACTGCATGGCTGTACCACCAAAAAGAGTGTCGTAATGATTGGTTGTATTAGGAAAAACCGCTTTAAATATTCGTGTTTCCGATTTTTCAATTCGCTCTTCTACTGTCATAATAGTTCTATTTCTAATGCTTAATAATGTGTTATTTGTTCTTTAGTATATATAGGGGGAAATATGAATTCAGTACCCGGATTCTTCATTATGTTCCACTACCTCCCTTCGCTTACTAAAACTCAGTCTATCTAATTATTTGAATATCGACTTTTAATTAATTCTCGTTATTGTTTTATAAATCTATATTGTGCTCTATTTTCTTTAGATGAAATAGCCAAGATATAAGTCCCTCTTTGTAATGATGAAACATCTACACTTCTCTTTCCTTCAATTATTTTAGAAAAAATCATCCTACCTTCCAACTCATAAATAATTACTTGTACCATTTCTCCCACTTCTATAAAAAGAGTATTGGTAACCGGATTAGGATAAATTGAAAAAGTAAGTCTCTGATTTTCCGAAACACCTAAAACTTGTTCATTGATAACTCCTACCGCATCAAGATCAAAACCACTGGAGTAAAAAGGTGTTGGAAAAGGATCGTTTATTGCGTTCTCATAACTGTCATAACGGGCATATTCCGGATCAATACTACCTACAACATCTATTACTTTTATATGAGTGATGTTGTTTTTATTCAACAAAGGGTCGTCTTCTAATTCTGAAATATCAAATGGTGTCCCAAACAATGCACGGTATTTTCCCGCAAGATTATTGATATATGTGGGATCTAAATCTCCAAACCCCGCTACTTGAATTTCGGTTTGGGTCTGACTGTGAGATGGAAAGCGGAAATAATTAGTTCCATCGGAGCTTATCTCCACAAAAGCTAGTTCTAAATAGGTATCGCTAAAGCTATTTTCAAAAATTGCAAAATCAAAACCTGGACCATCAACTATTGGCTTATCAAAAGTTAGAATTGCCTCGCCCGCATCGCCCAGGCTCACAGCAGAACTATTTGCTAAACCCAAAGCATTTTCAGGTTCTCCATAAGTTGCATAATTACTGCCATTATCTTCAAACTCAGGGTTTGAAATATCCACATGACCACGCTCCACTTCTATGCCGGTTGCCCAAGCGACAAAACTTTGGCTATCAGCAGGAATAGCCGTCGAACCCGGCTCTCCCGCAGCGGGAGGGTAACTTTGAGCATTGACGGCTATTGAAGCAAATGAAAAGATCCAGATTAACTTTTTCACTTTACAATTAGTTTTTGTGTAGTTGTTTTACCTTCACTTTCAATACGAACCAGATATACACCAGGCTTTAATCCAGCTACAGAAACAGCTTCATTATTATATTCAATTGTTTTAATATGTCTTCCAGAAATATCATAGATTGCTATTTCAGCTTTTGCAGATGTATTTAATCTAAAAAACTGTGATGCTGGGTTAGGATATAATGAAACGCTAGATTCAGAGAAATCTGTTGTTCCTGCTGTCTGGTCTTCATATTTGTAAAAGCCATTTGGAAGAGGGCCTACAGTGTATTCAGAAATAAGGTTTCCATCTTCACCATATACAAAAACTTTACCGTCGCTAACATAATCCACTCCATCTGCCAGATAAAGCTTATCGTCAATTTTATCAAAACCGTATGTTAATTGCGCGCCGTTTGCTCCAGCCTCGATAAAAGTTGTTGTTGGAAGCGAGGTATCGTCCAGAGCCATTTTATAGATACTAGTGTTAAGCATATAATATAGATTCGTTTCATCCAAGCCTAAAAACCCTGGATGTTGCGCAACTTCGAAAGTATATTCTTTAGTAATTTGGAGATCACTTAAATCTATTTTATAGAGCTTTCCAATTGTTTCATCACCCGTCCAGTCTGGTTTTCCACTACACAATACATAAAGGTTGTTATCGTCTATTTTCATGGAAGAAGGAACATCTGCCACTGTAATCACCTCAACCGAGTTGGTAGCTAAATCAATTACCGAAATTGTATTTCCAACCCCATAACCTCCTTGATGCGCTACATATAGCCTTCCGTCTTTTTGGAGAATTCTCTCTGGTCCCTCAGCAACAGGAATCGTTCCCGTAACCGTATTTGTTGCCAAATCAATAATAGCAACATAATCGTCGTTAACATCCCCACCATCTCCCCAATTAGTTACATATCCTTTATCTTCGTGAAAAGCAATATGACGTGGGTTTTCCATTTGATCAGTAATGCTGGCAACATATTCAAAGGTGGTTCTGTTTACCACTTTAACCTCATTGCTAAAGTTGAGCACCACATAGGCAAAATCTTCTGTAAGACCTAAACCTTGACCTGTATCTCCCAATTCCATTCCATCATTTTGATTGGAAAAAATAGTATTTTCAAGAGTTCCAGATCCATCTAAATACGAAACTGATGCAGTGTTTGTTCCAATCATACCTTCATTCAAAATAAATACTCCGTCTGAATAGTCTTGTGCAAAACCAAAAATGGAAAAAAGAAGGGCTAAAAATAAGAATAAGGAACTTTTGTAATGAATTTTCATAGTGTTTTAATTTTTTGAGCTTAAAAAAAGGAATTCTTTCATTGATACAATTCAAGAATTCCTTTGTAAAATCTATAGATAATGATTGGATTTAATCGTTAAAGTAAATTCCACCAGGAATCACTCCAGTTTGGATATCCTGAATTTCTTGATTGCTGGACAAGTCAAATATTTTCAAGGAACCTTTACTTGCAAAATCTCCCGCATCAGTGGCATATAATTTCCCATCTTTTGCTTCAAGCGTATAGAAAAACCCATCAATAATATCTGTACCAGGCAATGAAATTGAAGTTGTGTTCATTTTATAAACTTTCCCATTAAGGCTGTAGAAAAGATCATTCCCATCAGCTGTTAGGTTTGCAGGATGTTCTGTAGTTTCAAAATCAGATGTTTCGATTACCACTCCAGTCGAAAGATCAATTTTAACTAATGATCCCGCAGTTTCAGTACCTGCATAACTAGGTGTTCCACCACAAAGCACATATAATTCATTTCCAGAAACAACCATTGAGTTTGGAACATCTCCAACGGTAATAACACTTTCTACAGAGCTTCCTGAAATTACAGAAACCAAATTGTTTTGTCCAAAACCGCCCTGGTGAGCAACATATATTTTATTGTTATGCGAAACCATGCTCTCCGGCCCAAAATCTACAGGAATTGTTGCTGAAACCACATTAGATCTTAAATCCAAAACAGCAATGAAATCATCAGAATTATCATTTGGATCTCCCCAATTGGTTACATATCCTTTATTACCACTTGTTCCAATAAAATAACGCGGGTTATCGATACCTGTTGTGATTGAATCTACGCTTTCAAAAGTATAACGATTCGCTACTTTTATTGTATTTGAATTGTTCACAACTATATAAGCATTGTCATCTTGAAGTCCCATCGACTGAACTATGTTACCCAGCTCAGATCCATTGACGTTTCTATAGACATTTTGTTCAACAGTACTGTAGTCTTCAGAAATATAAGTTATTGAACCACTTCCATTGTTGAAAGGTCCTTCATTAGTAATCAAAATACCATTTTCATAATCTGCCGGTATGTATTCTGATGATGGAGTGTCATCGTCACTGCTACATGAGATAAAGAGCATCGTTGCAAGAGATAGAAACAATAATTTTTTCATAGTTTTCATTTTAGTTATATATTAATGTTTAAGAATATTTCGATATTTCGGGAAGGCATTGGCCTGTAAGCCACGTTTTCATAATATGTATTAAAGATGTTTTTAAGCCTGCCGCCAAAAGTAATTTCGGGGTTAAATAGCAATGTATATTCCATTCCCAAATTAAAAACAGAATACGCATCAACACTATCACTATTATCAGTTGTTGTATATGCTTCCCCATTAAACAATCCTTGCACATAAGCAGACAGATTTTTAAAATGATATTGTAAAGTCCCACCAGCCTTATGGAAAGGCACATAAATAAGCTGTTTTTCCTTTTTTAAATCTTCAGCTTTGGTGTAAGAATAATTGGCGTTGAGGCTTAAGCTTTGCTGATAATTGAATTTTATGGCATAATCCAAATTTACCTCAACGCCATAGTTTTGTGTTTCACTGATGTTGATTGGAACCCAAAGTCCACCGCTTCCTGGGATCCATTTTATTAGATTTTCGGAAGAAATATAATAGACTGCAACATCTGCTTTTAGTTCTCCAAAGTTAAATTCCTGTCCAAACTCTGCTTGATATGAAGTTTCAGGAGTTAATTGAATATTTCCTCCAGCATACCAATACAAATCGTTGAAAGTTGGAACACGATAATTTTTAGAACCATTTAAACGCAGCGCATAATTATTTGTAACATTCCATTTCGCATCTGCTGAAAAAAGAAATGGGTTATCATAGTCATTTAAAAACTCCTTGCGAACATTGAAACCATAGCTAAACTGATCAGAAACTTCATGGTTTAACAAAACCACTGCTGCCAAGGTTCTTCTAGAGTTATCGCCAACATTTTCACCTTTTGCATGAACGTAATTATATTCAAGCTTTCCATTTAAACGGAGTTTTTTAAGAAGAAACACCTCAGTTTGTAACGCACCGATTAGGGTATTGGCTTTACCTCCATCGTACTGATATTTCTCGCTGTCTGGGTAATACCTGTATTCTTCAAAAAGATGTGCAAGACTTGCTGTTGAATTAAAAACTCCAAATTTCTGTTGTAACTGCCAAAGGTTCCGGGTATTGATATCCTTATAAGCATCCCTACCTAAGGTATTCAAGCTACCGGAAAAATTACGATTGTTATAGGAGTATTCTGAATTCCAAGAAACCACACCGCGTTTCAGTTTTCTTGCTGCATTCACTTTTGCGGAAAAACGTATAAACTCTCCGTGATTATTAGTTTTATTCTTGCCCACGTAGTCATAATCATTTTCTGAATTTATAAAATCCAGACCTACACTTAAATAATGAACATCATTACTTTGCGTTGTACTCGCATTGCCAGCGATTGTAGAAAAGCTTCCGTAACGAAGACCAAAGGAGGTATTATTTGTTTTTCTGAAGGAAAAGTTATTATTTAAATGAATGCTACCTCCTACTGCTCCACTTCCGTATTGCACACCACCGCCACCGCTTCTAATTGAAATAGCAGCGTAATTTGATGGTGAGATTGTATTAAAATCTGTTTGTCCTGTGAAAATAGAGTTGACATTAATGCCATTCCATATAACGGCGGTTTGAGCTGCATTTGTTCCTCTAAAGGAAGGAGATGAAACCATTCCAAAGCCATTTTCCTTAAAATAAATTGAAGAATTATATCGAAGTGTTTCCGTTAGTGATGTTGCATTTCTCTTTACAACAGAATCATTTAACTTTTCAACTTTAAAACCTTCAGAAAAATGAATGAGTTTTGCATCTGTCAAAACCACTTCTGGCAATTGTTGAATACTGTCAAGCTGTGCATAAGCAGTAGAAATGCCAAGCAATAACACGAAAATAATATGGAAGCCTCTTTGTTTCATAATTCAACCTTTATCCCGAAAGTTTGACGATTTTATGTTATGAATCTGGCAGGTCTCCTGACTTGTCTTTTGTGCCACCTTCCCGTCATCCCGAGCTTTAGCGAAGGGACCTTTTTAATGAATACCGAATACTCAGTACTGACAGTGGTTTTGAAGTATGCACGCCCAAATACTTGGGCCGACTTACAGTTGCGGGTACAGTTTCGGTTTTTAACCGAATTCCCTTTTAAGAGTGTTTTAGATTGTTAAAACAACTCACCTAAATTCGCTGCAAAGATAATGGTATTTTTTAAGTGATGGAAAGGTTATTTCATGAAGTTTTTCTGAGAATCAGAAAGAACCATCGATGGCCACAGAGAGATTTATTTATTTTGTAAAACTTTGTGATACCTTTGCGAAATAACAATGCTTCAATGTCATATTTCAAAACAACCATAATTCCACTTCTGCTTGCCTTGGTCATTATTTCCTGTAAAAATGAATCCAAGAATAATAAAGAAGCCTCTCCCGCTGCACAAAAAGAGTCAAATATTAAATATGCAGAGAGCTTTGAAATCAACACTTTCGAAGGATATAAAACTGTTACATTAAAAAACCCTTGGCCCGGAACCGACAAAACTTTTAAATATGCGTTGGTCGAAAAAGAAGGCTCACTTAATAACCCTGAAGATTATGACGCCGTGGTTAAAGTTCCCGTAAAAAGAGTTGTTGTTACTTCCACCACACATATTCCATCCTTGGAAATGCTGGAAGAAGATGAAAGTTTGGTAGGATTTCCAAACCTTAATTATATATCTTCGGAAAAAACACGTAAAAGGATTTCAGAAAATAAAATTACCGAACTCGGTAAAAATGAAGATATCAATACTGAAATTTTAATTGATTTAGATCCGGATGTAGTTATTGGTTTTGCTATCGATGGAAATAATTCAACCTTTTCTACAATCCAGAACACAGGAATTCCCGTACTATATAATTCTGATTGGACTGAAACTTCACCTCTCGGAAAAGCAGAATGGATAAAATTTTTCGGCTTACTTTTCAACAAGGAAAAGCAGGCAGATAGTATCTTTAATTCAATTGAAGAAGAATATCTTTCTGCAAAAGAAGCAGCTTCAAAAGCTACTAAAACACCAACTGTTATAAGTGGAGCAATGTTCAAAGATGTGTGGTATATGCCACAGGGCAATAGTTGGGCTGCAAAGTTTATAGCCGATGCCAACGGGGATTACCTTTGGAAAAACACAAGTGGAACTGGAAGTTTATCCTTAAACCTAGAATCGGTGATTGATAAAGGACACGAAGCCGAAGTTTGGATAGGTCCTGGACAATTCAATAGTCTAGACGAAATTAAAAATTCAAGTCAAGCCTATGCTCAATTTAAAGCTTTTAATGATGGTGAAGTATATTCCTATAGTATGAAAAAAGGCCCAACTGGCGGTGTTATTTATTTTGAATTAGCACCCAACCGCCCCGATTTGGTTTTAAAAGATCACGTTAAAATATTACATCCTGAATTATTGCCAGAACACGAACTTTATTTTTACGATAAGCTTCAGTAATGCAGAGTACACAAAGATATAGAGTCCAATTTATTGTTTTGTTTTTCATGCTCCTCGCTGCATTTTTAGTGAATTTGAGTATGGGATCGGTCTCCATTCCATTAGATGAAATAGTCTCAGTTTTTTTCGGGAATGGCGCTTCAAAAGAAACATGGCGATATATCTTGATCGACTACAGATTGCCCAAGGCAATTACCGCAATGCTCGCTGGCGGTGGCTTGGCTATTTCGGGATTACTGATGCAAACTTTATTTAGAAACCCATTGGCTGGCCCATTTGTATTAGGATTAAGTAGTGGTGCAAGTCTTGGAGTTGCGATTTTAATCCTCGGTGCAAGTGCTTTTGGAGGGTATTTTGGTACAATGTTATTAAGTCAATGGAGTCTTGTGATTGCCGCGGGGCTTGGAAGCTTTTTAGTCTTACTTGCTGTCTTGGCTGTGACTTTCAGAATAAAAGACACTATGGCCATTTTGATAATCGGATTGATGTTTGGTAGTGTGACAACGGCAGTAGTTTCGGTTCTATCCTATTTTAGTAATGCAGAGCAATTACAACAATATATTTTCTGGTCCTTCGGAAGTTTGGGAAATCAGTCTTGGCAAGGTGTATTGATTTTAAGCATCTGTTTTATGGTAGGATTAATATTGAGTATAGCAAGCAGTAAATCCTTAAATGCACTCCTATTGGGAGAAAACTATGCAAAGAGTATGGGACTTCATATTAAAAGAACCACTTTTATAATTATTTTGGCTACCAGTATTCTTGCTGGCGGAATTACTGCCTTTGTTGGTCCCATTGCCTTTGTTGGCTTAGCGGTACCACATTTAGTTCGGCAATTTTATAAAACATCAAACCATTTGGTTTTACTACCGGCGGTTTTAATCTGTGGCAGTCTATTAATGCTTATTTGTGATACTATTGCGCAATTACCCTTTAGTGAATTCACATTACCAATAAATGCAATTACCTCCTTAGTAGGCGCACCAGTAGTGATTTGGTTGTTGGTACGTAAACGAAAACTATTCTTTTAGCTTCGGCTCCGCTCAGCTACCGGATAATGAGCTATGCTGAAATGATAATTACAAATTAAATAAACTTATGATCTGAATGATTTCAGAAGAAAAACATACCATTTTAGAAGCTCGAAATCTAACAGTAGGATATTCGAGTAAAAAAGGTGATTCCATAATTGGGGAAAACATCAATTTCTCTATTTCCAAAGGGGAATTAGTCGGCCTTGTTGGCGCAAATGGAATTGGAAAATCTACACTTCTTAGGTCATTAACGGGAATGCAAACTCCTTTAAATGGTGAAGTTTTCCTGAACAGAAAAAACCTAGTGGAATATTCCTCTTTCCAGCTTGCAACTCATTTAAGCGTGGTTTTAACAGAAGCACCCGCCTCCAAGAATCTTTCGGTTTTGGAAATGATTTCCCTTGGAAGACAACCTTATACTAATTGGATTGGCTCTCTTTCCGAAGAAGATAAAAAAGCAGTAAACACGGCTCTTGAAGCTACCGAAACCACTCCTCTAGCCCATAGAAAATGTTTTGAATTGAGTGATGGACAAATGCAACGTGTTGCCATAGCACGAGCTTTAGCACAGGATACCCCGATTATTATTTTGGATGAGCCAACCACACATTTAGACATTTATCATCGTGCTTACGTTTTGAAATTATTAAAAAAACTAGCTTCGGAATCGCAAAAGACAATCTTCTTTTCCACTCATGAAATAGACTTGGCAATTCAGCTTACAGACAAAATGCTTGTGATGGCGAAAAACGAAACTTTCTTTGACGAACCCTGTAAATTGATTGAAGCTGGAAGATTTGATTCCCTATTTCCTAAAGAGACAATAGATTTTGACGGAGAAACTGGACGGTTTGTAATAAAACACTAATGAGTTATCTAGTTACCGAATGATTACATTGCATATAACTTATTACCTTTATCAATAAACCTTTATAAGTAAACCATTAAGAGGTGGTTGAAAACCAAAGCGTAATTCTCTTAATACCTTAATGATGAAAAAGTAAACCATTAAGAAGTGAAGAGACATTAAGGAATAGATGAAAAAACAGAACTTAATCCTCTTAATACCTTAATGGTTCAAAAGCCAATTACATTATAACCTAATATTCCTAAAATTGAGCGAAACATTTATTTTCCTGCTGCTAGCCGCTATTTGCATTCTAATTGGTTTATTTCTCGGTAATTATTTTGCACGTTTAAAAAATAAAACTGAAAACAGCAAGCTGGAAGAACGATTACTAAATTCTAAACTTCAAGAGGGCAAACTCTATGAGCGATTGGGTGTATTGGAAAGTGAAAAAGAAAAAATTAGAGCTGAAAAGGAGCAGTTAAGTATTCAACTGTCTAGGCAAAGCGCAGAATACGATTCACTCCACGCTGAACTTGAAAAAGAGAAAGAACGCTTCAAAAACTTTGAGGAGGATTTTAAGGATAAATTTGAAAATCTCGCCAACAAAATACTGATTTCAAAAACTGAAGCTTTTACCGCTTCAAATCAAAAAAACATTGAAAGTATATTAAAACCCTTAAACGAAAAAATTAGTGATTTCGAAGAAAAGGTAGGTAAAAACAATGTTGATTTCATCAGAACCCATGCCGAATTAGGCAAGCAACTTCAATATCTCAATGAACAAAATATCAAAATAAGTCAAGAGGCAGATAACCTTACGAAAGCCTTAAAAGGAGATTCTAAAATTCAAGGAAATTGGGGCGAAATGATATTATCACGGGTTTTAGAAGAATCTGGCTTGGAACAGGGAAGAGAATACACCATTCAAGATACTCACGACAATCCCGATGGCGGCAGGTTACAAACCGATGTTATCATCCATCTTCCAGATGGTAAAAAGATGATAATAGACAGTAAAGTATCGCTTACCGACTTCGAAAGATTTGTTTCAGAAGAAGATGAAGACCTTAAAAAGAAATATTTAAAAGATCACATCGATTCCATCAAGCGACACATTGTTAGCTTGAGTGAGAAAAAATACTATCATGTAATCAACGAAAGCCCCGATACTATTTTTATGTTTGTGCCCATAGAACCCGCTTTTGCCATAGCTGTTGCCAATCAAAAAAACCTATACCAAGAAGCTTTTAAACGAAAGGTAATGATTGTAACACCTTCTACACTTTTGGCAGCACTGCGATTGGTAGAAAATCTTTGGGAAAACGATAATCAGAAGAAAAACACCTTGGAGATAGCAACCGAAGCTGGAAGGTTATATGACGCTTTTGTAGGGCTATTAGATGAATTAAGTAAAATTAGACGCCAGTTGGGAACTGTTCAAGGCTCTTTTGACAACGCGTTGATCAAACTGGAAGGAAAGGGAAATCTTATTAGAAGAGTTGAAAAATTAAATAAGCTTGGTGCGATTACGAGTAAAAGCATTGATCAAAAATTATTAAAAAACACCGATGAAAATCAAAATGAGTAAAACCGAAGATTTGACTTATTTTTTTATATTTTCCCTTTTTAAAAACTCGCTAACCAACCATCCCCAATGAACATTAAGTTACTTCTCGCAATCATCTTACTATCAACAACTTCAATAATTGCACAAACTGATTACGAAGCTGGATATATCATAAAAACCAATGGACAAAGGATAGATTGTCTTATCAAAAATGAAGATTGGAAAGGATCTCCCAATACATTTAATTATAAACTTGATGAAAATGGTGAGATCAAGACTGGAAATGTTTCAAATATAAAGGAATTTGGCTCTGGTGAAAATTTCAAATATATAGTTGCCACGCTACCCGTGGAACAATCCAGTGATAAAGTTGGTGATTTAACTGTGGACAGAAATCCTATCTTTAAAGAAGAAACTCGCTTTTTAAAGATATTGGTCGAAGGCAATGCAACGCTTTATTACATGCTTAAGAATAACGACAATCGTTTTTTCTATAAATTAAATGATGGTGACATTGAGCAGTTAATTTACAAGCGTTATATAACCAATAATAAGCGTATTGGAGAGAACAATAGATATAAACAACAACTTGCCACAGATATTGTTTGTTCTACGCAACAGAATACAAATCTTGACAAGCTAGCGTATAAGTTAAAGAGCTTAACAAATCAGTTTAAGAAATACAACGACTGCCTAGATTCAGAAGCTGTAGTTTACGAAAAGAATGATTTCAAGTATGGTTTTAATTTGAGCATTCGTCCCGGTGTTACATTTGGCTCTGCCAGTATCCAGAAATCTGGCGAAGAAAGAATAGATTTCGACAGCAAAACTGGCTTTAGAATTGGATTGGAGGCAGAATATATTTTTCCTTTCCACAATGGTAAATGGGCCATCTTTATGGAACCTACCTATCGAAATTATACAGCAGAAAAAGAAAAATCAATTAATAACGATTTTCCTACGATGCAAAATACTTCTCAGATCACCGTAGAATACAACTCTATTGAAATTCCTGTTGGAGCGCGTTTTTATATGTTTTTAAATAAGGATGCTGCTATCTTCCTAAATGCTGCAGTTCTTTTTGATGTAAGCACGCTTGACTCTAGTATAAGTTCAACTAATAGCAGCGCTTATAACCTAGATTTTAAAACGGACGCGACGTCGGCGTTTGGAGCTGGGTTTAAGTTTAAAAATAAATATAGCTTAGAGGCTAGATACCATGCTTCCAGGAATATTATTAACTATAACACTGCGAGTGCATCCTTTCAATCATTTTCCTTAATTGCTGGATATAACTTTTTATAAGCGTAAAACATATTTTTTTACATAACTTTAAAATATGAAAAAAATTCTCTTTATTATTCTAGGAGCTCTTTTAGCTCTCTACCTAATTTATATGGCATTTGTGTACTTTGTGCCTTATAGCGAAGGAACCCGTGCCGGAGAACTTATACAATTCAGCCATAGAGGGGTAATGGTAAAAACGTGGGAAGGACAAATAAGCCAAGGTATTAGCGGAGCTCAGATATTTTCATTCTCTGTTTTAGATCAAGATGCTGATGTTATTGAAAAGCTAAAAGAGTATCAGGGCGGTTATGTAAAAGTAACCTATGTAGAGCGCTACGCTTCTTTCATCATTTGGGGAGAAACAAAGTTTTTCGTTACCGATGTTGAAAAAGAGAACTCACCACATTTCAACAGACAATATAATGAATGACATCCATAAGAATATTGAAGAGTCACAAGTGACCCTCTCACAACTAATGCTACCTTCCCATGCCAATTTTGGTGGAAAAATACACGGAGGTTATATTTTGTCACTCATGGATCAAATTGCATTTGCCTGTGCTTCAAAACACAGTAAATATTACTGCGTTACCGCTTCGGTAGATACGGTCAATTTTTTAAATCCGATTGAAGTAGGTGAATTGGTAACTTTAAAAGCTTCCATAAATTATGTAGGAAGAACCTCCATGGTAATCGGAATTAGGGTTGAAGCAGAAAACATACATACTGGCGAAAAAAAACACTGTAATTCCTGCTATTTCACAATGGTTGCAAAAGATGAGGATGGCAATGGAAAAGAAGTTCCTGGATTAATCTTAGATTCAAAGACCGAAATCCGACGCTTTCTAAAGAGTGCCCATCGCTTATCAACAAAAAAGCAACAAAAATTTCAAGAACCCAACTTCGAAGTTGAAAAGCACTTCAATGAATTAAAAGATCATAAGGTTATTGTAGCTTATAGAGGGTATATGTAAATAAGAAGAATTATTTCTTGGCTATTTTTAAGGTTGCCTGCATGTTTTTTGAAGTGACCTTCACAAAATACAATCCACTGTTAAAACGGCTCATATCAACCTGCGTATAGCTTCCACCGCCTTTCCCTTCGGAAACCAAAGTTCCCAAAACATTATAGATCTGATAACTATCTATTTTAAAGAGGGAAGAGATCAGTAAATCACTCTTAACAGGGTTCGGATAGAAGTTGAGGTTTTTTACAAACTTATCTTCAGAAGAAAGTTTTGCAACCACCGTCACTGTACCTTGCATTAAAGGATTGGAGTCATTTTGGTATTCTGTACTTCCTTGGCTGTTGAAGGTATAAGAAAATTCATTGTTTTTACCCTCCAATAACCCGCTATCAAAAGTTTCAGTCCCATTTAAGCTAGAAACACTTTTTTGGGAGCCATCATTCTAAGTCCAAACCACAGTATCTCCTATTTCTATTGTAGGGCTAGCCACAGAGGTTTCGATCCCTTGTGCCCAAGAGATTTCATAAACACTCTGTGCCGAAAGCATGTTTATTACAATAAAACAAAAGAAAAAAGTAATTTTTTTCATAAACCGATGGTTAAATTGGCAGTTACACTAATTTACGAAAAAAAATTAACATAAAATCAGATAAAAATATAAATCAGAAGACTATTTACTTAAATACATTTTTCTTCGAGCATAGAGATCGTAGAACTCATCATTTTTTAAGCTGTCTATAAATAATATGCTTTCACCTGTACTTTTCATTTCAGGTCCCAATTGTTTGTTTACGTTCGGGAATTTATTGAAACTAAAAACCGGTTGCTTGATTGCAAAACCATCCAGTTTCGGATTAAAGTCAAAATCGGTTACCTTATTATGACCAAGCATTACTTTGGTTGCATAGTTAACATAAGGCTCTCCGTATGCTTTCGCTATAAAAGGCACTGTACGAGAAGCTCTTGGATTTGCTTCTATAATATAAACAACTTCATCTTTTATAGCAAATTGTACATTGATCAAACCAACAGTCTTTAATGATTTTGCTATTTTTTCAGTGTGGTCTTTAATTTGTTGCATCACCAATTCCCCAATGTTAAAAGGAGGTAGTAAAGCGTGTGAGTCTCCGGAATGAATTCCACAAGGCTCAATATGTTCCATAATCCCAATGATATAAACATTTTCACCGTCGCAAATTGCATCTGCTTCAGCTTCTATAGCTCCGTCCAAGTAATGATCAAGCAATAATTTGTTATTTGGAATTTTGCGGAGTAAATCTACCACGTGCTCTTCCAATTCCATTTTATTAATGACAATTTTCATCCCTTGACCACCCAAAACATAAGAAGGACGTATCAAAAGTGGAAAATCTAATTGATCGGCAAGGGCTAAGGCTTCATCTGTAGTTTCAGCTACACCAAATTCTGGATAAGGAATGTTGTTTTCCTTTAAGAGCTTGGAGAAACTTCCACGATCTTCGGCTAAATCCAAAGATTGGTAAGTTGTACCTATAATATTAATGCCGTAGCGATCGAGCTTCTCAGCAAGTTTAAGCGCTGTTTGCCCACCGAGTTGTACAATTACACCTTCTGGTTTTTCGTGACGGATTATATCGTAAATATGCTCCCAAAAAACAGGTTCAAAGTACAGTTTATCAGCAACGTCAAAATCTGTAGAAACAGTTTCTGGGTTACAGTTTATCATTATAGTTTCGTAACCACATTCAGCTGCGGCCAGAACACCGTGAACACAGCAATAATCAAATTCAATCCCCTGCCCTATTCTATTTGGGCCAGATCCAAGAACAACTATTTTTTTCTTTTTGGTTACAACACTATCATTTTCAGAATAAGGTTCTTCTCCTTCAATCTGCATTTCATTTTCGAAAGTTGAGTAGTAATATGGAGTCTCAGCTTTAAATTCGGCAGCGCAAGTATCTACTAATTTATAAACGCGTTGAATATGCATTTCCTCACGCTTCTTATAAACTTGGCTTTCCAAACATTTCAGCATATGTGCAATTTGTCTGTCACCATATCCTTTTTGTTTCGCTTCCAACAACAATTCTCTAGGAAGAGTTTCCAGAGTATATTCTGAAATTTCCTTTTCCAAGAAATATAATTCTTCATATTGGCGAAGGAACCACATATCAATTTTTGTGATTTCGTGAATTCTACTTAATGGAATTCCAATCGATATAGCATCATAAATTACAAAAACGCGATCCCAACTTGCATTCTTAAGCTTGTCGAGGATTTGTTCGTAATTTGTATAACTTTTTCCATCGGCACCAATCCCATTTCGTTTTATCTCGAGAGATTGTGTGGCCTTGTGAAGCGCTTCCTGGAAAGAGCGACCAATACCCATTACTTCTCCCACAGATTTCATTTGTAACCCCAATGTACGGTCAGATCCTTCAAACTTGTCAAAGTTCCAACGCGGTATTTTTACAATTACATAATCTAAAGTAGGTTCAAACAGTGCAGAAGTTGACTTTGTAATTTGATTATTCAACTCATCCAAGTTATAACCAATAGCCAATTTAGTTGCGATTTTCGCGATTGGATAGCCAGTTGCTTTTGAGGCAAGCGCGGAAGAACGAGAAACACGTGGGTTTATCTCAATTGCAATAATATCTTCCTTTTCATCAGGACTTACTGCGAATTGCACATTACAACCTCCTGCAAAATCACCAATACTACGCATCATGAGTATTGCCATATCTCGCATTCTTTGATATGTGCGATCATTCATGGTCATAGCCGGTGCTACTGTAATAGAATCACCAGTATGAATCCCCATTGGATCCATATTTTCAATAGAACAGATTATTACAACATTATCATTTTTATCGCGAAGCAATTCAAGTTCATATTCCTTCCATCCCATCATGGCCTTGTCTATCATCACCTCATGAATAGGTGAGACTTCCAAGCCATAAGATAACAATTCATCAAAATCTTCCTCCTTATAAACAATGGAAGCACCAGCTCCACCCAAGGTGAAAGAAGCTCTAATAACTAATGGAAAACCAAATTCCTGGGCAATCTCTTTTCCTTCTAAGAAAGAAGTTGCTGTTGCTTGGGGCGCCATTGGAACTCCTATTTTTTCCATCAACTCCCTAAACTCTTCACGGTCTTCCGTTATGTTTATGGCGTTTATATCAACACCTATTAACTTAACCCCAAAATCTTCCCAAATCCCTTTTTCATCTGCTTCAATACACAAGTTTAGGGCAGTCTGACCACCCATAGTAGGAAGCACCGCATCAATTTGAGGATGTTTTTTTAATATTTCGACCAAGGATTTTGTAGTCAACGGCAGCAAATAAACATGATCGGCCATAGACGGGTCGGTCATGATTGTTGCGGGGTTGCTAT
The DNA here is from genome assembly GCA_052105975.1 of Aequorivita sp. Lineage (GTDB taxonomy): Bacteria > Bacteroidota > Bacteroidia > Flavobacteriales > Flavobacteriaceae > Aequorivita. The sequence goes on from JBQEAY010000005.1 coordinate 43,327, forward strand.
TTATCAAAATGGTTTCAATTCCGTCTTCTCGAAGTGATCGTAATGACTGGGAGCCGGCATAGTCAAACTCGCAAGCTTGTCCAATAACAATAGGTCCGGAACCGATAAGAAGTACAGATTTTATAGAAGGGTTTTTAGGCATCTTTTTTACTTTTTCTCAGCCGTAAAATTACGACACGTTTGGGTATAAAAAAAAGGTGTTGCTTAGGAAACAACACCTTTTTATATAAAATTTATCAACATTATTTTTTGTGACGCATTTCAGAAGATACAGATAGTTTTTTTCTACCTTTCGTTCTGCGGGCAGCCAATACTTTTCTTCCGTTTACAGAAGCCATACGCTCTCTAAAACCGTGTTTGTTTTTTCTTTTTCTTTTTGATGGCTGAAATGTTCTTTTGCTCATTTTCTTATTCTTTAACTTCTGAGATATCTTTTTTCATTGCCCTAAAGGCGTTAACCTTAATCTAGGGTCTAGTCACCAATGCAATTCTTTGCGTAGGCGGGTGCAAAAATACAACAAGTTTTCACTTAGACAAACCTTTTTTAAAAAATATCTATAAATTTTTTACTCTTTTTATATCGTCACAAATTACATCTTAAAATATTCTACCAGATTAAAAGGCTATCGAGAAACTAATTGGTTTCTTAAACTACAAAATCTTCAAAATAGCATTTAGTTTTATACCTTTGCAGCCCATTTTAAAGATGACTCATGTTTAATAAGAATATAAAATTAGTTTTGGCCGCTCTTGTGTTAGGAACGGCGGTTTGGCAGTTTACCGATAGAAATATTGGCAATGGTATTATGCTTATCCTTCTTTCATTGATGTTTGTTTTTCTTTATTTCAAAAATGAAATTATACTACTTGCTTTTCTTCGTCTTAGAAAGCAGGATTTTCCTGGAGCAAAAAAATGGTTAGACAAAATTAAAGATCCTCATGCAGCCTTAGTTCCAAAACAAGAAGGCTACTACAACTATCTAAATGGTCTAATGGTTTCTCAAACCAATATGAAAGAGGCCGAAAAACACTTCAAATTAGCAGAAAAGCTCGGTTTAAATATGTCTGCAGATATGGCGATGACAAAACTAAATCTCGCAGGTATAGCAATGACCAAAAACCGCAAACGTGAGGCTGAAAAACTAATGGCCGAAGCTAAAAGCCTAGACAAACACAATATGCTTGATGATCAGATAAAATCTATGAAACAGCAAATGAAAAAAATGGGGCAGCCAAAACAGCAGTTTGGTGGCAATCGCGGTAGAGGCGGAAGACGATACTAAAACATCTTTTACAGTTTTCCCAGGTTTTTCTTTAACTCCTTGCGAATAAACCTGAAGACAATTCAATTTTTATGTTAAATTAACAATAATTTGACTACCTTTAAGCATAGTCTTTGCTTATGGGTAAAAAACTACTTTATCTAATCTTTTTTTTAACCCTTACTGCTCAATCACAAATTGAGCAAGGAACGCTATTCTCTGAAGCGATTGGGAATAACATTAAGAAATACACGAAAAACTCTCAAAAAGCCTACACTGAACACAACTTCGAACGTGCCGAGTTTCTATTTGACTCCCTTATTAATAATGTGGTAAACGGAAGTCGTCTAGACAACTTTAAAGTAAAGAAACGTTCTGGCAGAGAAATAGATCTCTATAAATTCAAAAAGCCAATATTTTTAATGACATATGCATCATGGTGTACGCCAGGTGTTGGAGAAATTCCCGCTCTGAATGAGATTGCAAAAGCCCATTATAAAGAAATTGATTTTGTAATACTTTTTTGGGATACAAAAAAAAAACGTACGAAAATCCTCAAGAGAATATTTCCGTAAAATCAAGATTGTATATGTTGATGAAAGGGATAATGAGAATGACCATATAATTCAAATAATGAAACACAGCCTTGGCTTGCCAACTTCTTTCTTTGTTGATAAGAACAAAAGGATTGTGGACGTGAGACGCGGTGCACTACATCCATACAACGAAGAATATGAGGTTTCCTATGAACTAAATTACAATTCGTTTTTAAATGGAATAGCTCTTCTTGAAAACTTTGACAATGAAGAAAAAGAACACCTTGCAGCAAAACAAAACCCGTAACTTTAGGTTAGTTACGGGTTTTTTAATTTTTGTTCCAAAGAGCGATTATTGGTAATAACCTTTCTCAGGTATTTCGATAAAATACTCTTTACCTGATGCATTCTTCAAAAAGGTATCACGAAGCCACGGATTGTGGATTTTAAGGATTTTATAATTAATATCATACTGCTTAACCCATTCAGCCCAATCATCAACAGGGGTATCTACCTTTACTTTAAACGTTGGAATAGCTCCGTATAGATCTTTGGGTCTAAAATTAAATCCATATTGCTCTGGATGCGTCATAATCTCCTTTATCGCAATTATTCTAAATATATACCGACTTGTTTCGCCATTGAGTAATAAGTCGTAATAATCAGTTTGTTTTTGTCTTTCTATTTGCTTATTCATTCCGGCAACACCAGCGTTGTAAGAGGCCGCAGCCATTGTCCAACTTCCAAATTTAGCTTTAGACTTTTTCAGATACTCTGCAGCAACCATAGTGGCTTTTTCTAGGTTATAACGCTCATCTACATAATCGTTTATTTCTAAGCCGTATTCCAAGCCAGTTCCCTTCATAAAATGCCAAATACTACTTGCACCTACTGGCGAGCTTTTAGAATCCAACGCACTTTCAGCAACAGCCAAATATTTAAAATCATCAGGCAAACCATATTTTTCCAATAAAGGTTCTATCTGCGGAAAGTATTTATTGGCTCTTTTCAAAAGTAAAAGTCCGTTAGACTGCCAATATGCATTCACAAGTAATTCCCTGTCTATCCGTTCACGTATATCTGGATTATAAAGCGGAACAGGTTCCCCAGCAAAATCTAATTGATCCGGTATTGGCAATGCATAAACATTATAGTCATTTACGATTTTTTTCTCTAAAGTTTCATCGGTTTGTGCGTCTTGAACTGCATTTATGCTAATGGCACTTACCGCCAAAACCGCAATACCCAACCCTATTTTTCCTATCAATTTCATAATGTTCAATGTTTTAAATAATGATACCTAATTAAGGTCTTTTTTTGAAAAAGAAAAAGTTATTCATCAAAAATCTTCAATAGTTTTTCTGAAATTTCACGTCCCTTTGTCAAGATCATAATATGTGTTCCGTTTTTTATAACTCTACAATCGTCAATATATTTTATTGGAAACACAGGATCTTTTTCTCCGTGAATGTGCACAACACCTTCTACCTTTTCTTCTCTATCCCAAGTTACCATTTTTTCCAGAGCCCAATCCAGATATCGCTTGTCTCGAACATGAAGATATTCTTGATAAAGCGTAAGACGTTTTTTTGATTTAGGCCCCATTGAAAACTTGGTTAAATCTTCAACACTAAGCACCAAACTCGTAGGGATAAGTTTATACGCTTTGGTTATACTCGCAATTCTCATTCTCCTTGGAAGCTCGTTTCTTGTTTTAACGCTGGAGATTATTATAAATTTTTTTAGACTTAAGAAGCGGCTCATTTCCTGAACCACTACTCCACCAAAAGAAACTCCAATTAAAATGGAATTATCATGTTTTACAGAAAGTGCCATGCGTTTGGAATAATCTAGCAAGGCTTCTCTTTTTTCTGGAATCAACCAATCGATTATATGAACTTCATAATTTTCAGGGAATCTTATATTTCTGAAGATTTCTCGACCCGCGGCCATTCCTGGAACAAAATATACATGCGTTTTTTCAGAATTCATAAGTCTTTTGTGAAGAAAATGGCATAGCCCAAAGATTATTCGTAAATTTACCTATACAAAGATAGAATTATAAAAACAGATTCTATTTATGCTAATATTTTCTTTTAAACATTTACTTTAAAATCCACCTAAACCTGTCTTTGTAGCGGTTAATAATGTTATTAATTTATAGATGGATGTACCTTAAGAGTTTTCACTTCCTAGTACTACATTCAAACAAGATATCCCGCCTAAAAATATAAAACAACTCCCAATGATTGAAGATGTAGAAATTACCGATAACGAATTTTTAAGACAATTCGAACTGGAAATTGGCGACCACAAAGCCCGAATAGAATACGCACTTCAAGAGCGAAAAATCTTTCTCACTAAATATGAAATGCCCGAAGAAATGGAAGAACAAGGTCTTCGAGAAGTTTTTATAAAAGCCGTTTTTGATGAAGTAAAAGATCGCGGAATCAGCCTAGTCCCAACTAGCCCCGAAGTTGCTGGTTTTATGCGAAAAAATCGTCGAAAATATAAAGATTTATTGCCAGTTGGGATCAATATTTAGAAAGAATTGCTTTCTGAACCAAAATGATTTATGTTTGGTTATATGAAAAACACATTCTTGGTTTTCGTTTTGATTACTTTCTTGTTATTTGGACAAAAATCATTTGCACAAACTCCTGAGAGCAATTTTATTTATGGTAATGCCGGAGTATCCGCAGGTAATTATCTTGGAATTGAAGGTGGTATTAATTATATAAAGAATGAGAAACTATACTTTGGCATAAATTATTCAATTAGGCAAAATGACGCCAACAATGAACCTGATGGATATTCTGCCGGCTTCTTTGGACCTTATTCGGTGAACAACCATCATCATTCATTTATTGCTTCTACAGGATACGTAATGCCATTAAATCCTTCAAAAACTATTCGATTAGTATTAAAAGGAGGTGCAGGATTGCGTTTATCAAGAATACCCACTAATTATCAGGCTATTTATAGCGGCTCCACTTGGTTCTCAGGTAAATATTACACCTACGACTACCATAATCGATATTCAGTAGAGATAATTATCAACCCAGCATTGGAATTCGCTTTTGCCAGAGGCTATGGACTTTCTGTCTCACCAGTGGTTTCCGTAGGAAGTGGAAGAACCTTTTTCGGAGCTAGTATTAATAACATTTTTGGAATAGTAAGAAACAGAACGAAAAAATCAAATCAAGAAGCAGAATAAGCCGCAACCGCTTTTTCTTCAAACCGCACCAAACCATCTTCATCAATCTTAGTGAGGGTAATCTCTTTTAAAGTATTTACCAACTCGGGATTCCACGGAGCTTTCACTTTTACATAATTTTCTGTAAAACCGTGAATATAACCCTGCTTATTTTCTCCTTCAAATAGAACTGTATGCGTAGTGCCTAGTTGACTTTCGTAAAATGCTCTTCTCTTTTTTGCTGAAAGCCCACGAAGCATTTTGCTTCTCTTACTGCGGACTTTTTTAGACACAACTCCTTCCATTTCTGCTGCTGGAGTATTATCTCTTTCAGAATAAGTAAAAACGTGGAGATAGGAAATATCTAACTCATTCAAGAAATGATATGTTTCTAGAAAATGCTCGTCAGTTTCACCTGGAAAACCTACAATTACATCAACGCCAATACAGGCGTTTGGCATTACTTCACGTATTCTTCCCACTCGCTCTGTATATAACTCGCGCATATAACGACGGCGCATCAGTTTGAGAATATCATTACTCCCACTTTGTAATGGAATATGAAAGTGAGGTACAAAAGTTTTCGATTTTGAAACAAAATCTATTGTTTCATTTTTCAGAAGATTGGGTTCTATAGAGGAAATACGGAGTCTTTCAATCCCTTCAACTTCATCCAAAGCTTTAACCAATTCAAGAAAAGTGTGCTCATGCTTTTTATTTCCGAATTCACCTTTCCCATAGTCTCCAATATTTACACCAGTAAGAACTATTTCCTTAATTCCCTGTTGAGATATGTCGTAGGCATTTTTTAACACATTTTCCAAAGTATCACTACGTGAAATACCTCTTGCCAGTGGAATAGTGCAATATGTACATTTATAATCACAGCCATCCTGCACTTTTAAAAATGCACGTGTTCTGTCACCAATAGAATAAGAACCAACATAAAAGTCAGCTTCTTCAATTTCACAGGAATGAACTTCTCCGAAATCATTTTTCGTGAGATCATTGAGGTAATCGGTGATTTTAAATTTTTCAGTAGCACCTAAAACCAAGTCAACACCGTCAACATCCGCCAATTCATGCGGCTTCAACTGTGCGTAACAACCAACAGCGGCAACAAAAGCATCTGGATTGGCTTTCTGTGCATGCTTTACAATGGTTTTAAAACGTTTATCGGCATTTTCAGTAACACTACAGGTGTTTATGACATATATATCAGCCTTTTCCGAAAACTCTACACGTTCAAAGCCCTCTCCTTCAAAACCTCTCGCAATTGTGGAAGTTTCGCTGAAGTTAAGCTTGCAGCCAAGGGTATAGAAAGCGACTTTTTTTGAAGGATACATTGTTGTATTTTTGGCAATTAAGAGTGCAAAAGTACAAACTATTAACCACGAATGCACAAATATTTTCTTTTGAAAATTTTGAGTTTCTTATAAACTAGAGCAATGAAACTCATATATTCGTAGATTCTTGGCCCCTATTAAAAATGTTTAGATTCCTTTTAATTTTTATTACCACATCCATATTTGTTTCTTGCGGAAACAATGCCGAAACGGAAAAAGATCACCTTGTTTTCCGCTATAACGAACACGGTAATATTCCTACGCTAGATCCAGCCTTTGCTAGAAACCCACAAGCTATCTGGCCAGATAATCAACTCTATAATGGTCTTATACAGCTTGACGATTCTCTAAACATTAAACCCGATATCGCAAAGAGTTGGGCTATTAATGACTCCACGAATACCTATACCTTTTTTCTTCGAAACGATGTCTATTTTCATCAAAATAAAGCCTTTGCACAAAAAGGACTCCACACACCAACCCGTTATACACGTAAGGTTACAGCGCAAGATTTTGTGTACAGTTTTGATCGATTGACCGATGAAAAAGTAGCCTCGTCCGGAAGCTGGGTTATGAATTATGTAAAAAGCTATAAAGCACTAGACGACAATACACTGGTTATTCAACTGAAACAACCATTTCCGGCATTTTTAGGCTTACTCTCTATGCGTTATTGCTCTGTTGTTCCAAAAGAAGCAATAGAATTTTACGGTAATGAATTCCGAAGAAATCCAGTAGGTACGGGGCCATTTCAATTTAAAATGTGGGAAGAGAATATAAAACTCGTTTTTAGAAAAAACCCGTTGTATTTTGAAAGAGACGAAGAAGGCAATAAACTCCCCTATTTAGAAGCTGTGGCGATTACTTTTCTTCCAGATAAGCAAAGTGAATTTTTACAATTCGCACAAGGGAAACTCGACTTCATCTCTGGTTTGGACGGAAGTTATAAAGATGAATTATTGACAAGCCATGGAAAACTTCAGCAAAAATATACAGATTTGGCTTATATGATTACAGGACCCTATCTAAACACCGAATATTTTGGATTCTTCTTAGAAGCAAACACTCCCGAAATAAAAAGCAAAGCATTACGACAAGCGATAAACTACGGCTTTGACCGAGCAAAAATGGTGAAGTATTTACGTAACGGCATTGGCATTCCTGCCACCCACGGTTTTATCCCCAAAGGCTTACCTGGGTACGAAGAGATAGATGGTTACACATATCAGCCCGAAAAAGCAAAATCCCTGCTTGAGCAATACAAAACAGAAACTGGTGATTTAAAACCGGAGATAACAATTGGCACGAACAGCCAATATTTAGATTTATGTGAATATGTACAGCGAGAGCTGGAAAAAATTGGGATAGCCGTAACTATAGATGTGATGCCACCATCAACCCTTAGGCAAATGAAGAGCAGCGGCGAGCTCGATATTTTCAGAGCTAGTTGGATTGCCGATTATCCCGATGCCGAAAATTATTTATCGCTATTTTACAGTCCAAATTTCGCACCGAATGGCCCGAATTATATGCATTTTAAAGATGAAAAATATGATAGCCTATATTTGAAGTCACTTTCAATTTCAAATATTGATGAAAGAAAAGTGCTCTACACGAAAATGGACTCTATCATTGTTGAAGAAGCGCCAGTAGTGCCTTTATTTTATGATATGGCAGTCCGTTTTGTAAATAAAAAAGTAAGTGGCCTAGGCATCAATCCACAGAATTTTCTAATTTTAAAGCATGTTAAAAAGTCCCCCTAGCCCCCAGATGGAGAACTCGCACGATTGTGAAAATCGAACGCAAAGACGCAAAGGTGCTAAGTTCTCTAATAGATGGTCTTATCCTCCCTAGTAAAGAAAGGTTTTATAATGTGACTTTTGAAACTATTTATATTAACGAGCTCTGCGAGTTTGTGAAAAATCATCCTTTCCTCCACTTAGCTGTCTCTTCAAAAACATGCTCTAAAATCTTGGTGTCCATTTCAGAAAGCTCTATTTTTCTTCTACTCATCACTACTTTTGCCACTTCAAAAGCCTTGTCGGTTCTATAAGTTGTAAAACCTCCACTGCCACCCCAACTAAAGCTAGGAACAAAATTACGAGGGAAACCACTTCCGAAGATATTTGTACTCACACCTACAACAGTTCCGGTGTTAAACATAGTATTTATACCACATTTACTGTGGTCACCGATCATCAAGCCACAGAATTGTAATCCGGTTTTTGCAAAGCCTTCAGTTTCATAATCCCAAAGACGAACTTCGGCATAATTATTTTTTAAGTTAGAGTTGTTTGTATCTGCTCCCAGATTACACCATTCCCCTAAAACAGAATTGCCCAAAAACCCATCGTGACCTTTGTTTGAATAGCCAAAAATAACAGAATTACTCACCTCCCCTCCCACTTTGCTATGTGGACCGATAGTTGTATCTGAATAAATTTTAACCCCCATCTTCAATGTGGAATGTTCACATAATGCGAAAGGACCACGTACTGATGAACCTTCCATAATCACAGCATCCTTACCAATATAAATTGGTCCTTCGGAAGCATTTAAAGTACAAAATTCTATTTCCGCACCTTCTTCGATAAATATATTTTCTGGATTTTTAGTCCAAATATTTTCAGGGATAGGTTGGGATGTTCTATCTTTTGTAAGCATTGTAAAATCGCGCTTTATCGCTTCGCCATTTTTCGAAAAGATATCCCAAGAGTGTTCGATTCTTAAAACATCATCATACTCATATTGAATAATATCAAAGCTATCAAAATCTACTTCCTGCTCTTCAGTTGTAAAAAAAGCAATAGGCTCGTCATCAAGAAAAACAGCTTGATTCTCTTCGAGGCCTTTAATAATATTCACTAAATTTTCCGAAGGAAGAAAAGAAGCATTTATCAAAACATTCCTTTCAAGTTCCAAAAATGGATATTTATCCGAAAGATAATCTTCAGTAACTGTTGTAGTGGTAAAACCAAGCAGATGCTCCCACTTTTCGCGAATGGTTAGAATTCCAACACGAATATCAGCCACAGGCCGCGTAAATGTAAAAGGCAATAATTGATTGCGGACGTTTCCGTCAAAAAGGATGTAGTTCATCGTATTTGTTGCAATTAAGATTAATGTGTTATTAATATTTCAGAAAAAAAAGCACAAAAAATAAAATTAAAGATATTATTGATATACTGACACCGGTAATTGCAAGTTTATAATTCTTTTCCGCTTTTTTAATAAGTGCCAGATTTTGTTTTGCCATTTGTTGAATTACTTCTGCTTGATTTAACTCATTATTTTCGAGAACCTCGATGCGCTTTAATAAACTTGTAGAATCCAAATGGTCTGTATCCGCTAATTTTGCCTTTTGTTTTTTGTTAGAAGAAAGTAAGCCGCCAGTCATTTCAACTAGAGCAACTGCGGTTGGAATTAACTTTGTCCAAGGTATCATTTTTTAAATTTATGCATGAGGTAATAAAGATAATAAAGGCGAGTCTAACCCCAAACAAAAAGCCCTCGATTTCTCGAAGGCTTTTTAATCTATTTATAGAGCGGTTGGATAATTCCAATTATTCATCGAAATTGTATCAGAACCACTAATTTGAAGACTACTCTTCAGTTTTAGCTTCTTTTTTAGGAGCTTTCTTGAACTTGTTGTACTTGTTCTTGAATTTGTCAATACGTCCTGCAGTATCGATAAGTTTTGCTTTTCCAGTATAAAAAGGGTGTGAAGTACGTGAAATCTCCATCTTCACCAAAGGATACTCAACACCATCAACTTCGATAGTCTCTCTAGTATCAGCAGTTGACTTAGTAAGGAAAACATCTTCGTTACTCATATCCTTAAAAGCAACTAATCTATAATTTTCTGGGTGGATACCTTTTCTCATCTCTGTAATGTTTGTATTTAAAATGTACTTTTCCGACCTTTCGGAATTCAGTTTGCAAATTTAAGTATTAATTGGAAATTAGCAACAAAATATTAGACTTTTTTAATTCATTTCAAAATCGATTGCAAATGTAACGTTTTACTATCTTTGTTTACTAACAACTAAAACCTGTCTACCTCATTTTTGTAGACCCAAAAACTATCAAAAAAATGGATACTCAACGAGCTTCAATTAAAAAGATCGCACTTAATTACGGTGTGCTATTGGCCCTTCTCTCTATTGTTCTTCAAGTGATTTCCTACGTGTTGGATGTCCATATTGACCGTCCCTGGTGGCTTACTGTTGTACAATTACTAATCTCAGTAAGCGTCATTGTAGTTGGTCTTAAAGCATTTAAAACAAGCAATGCAGGATTTCTTACATTGGGACAAGCATTAAAAACGGGTGTTGCAATAAGCTTAATAGCCGGAATTATCGCCGTAGTTTTCAATTTTATTTTTATAAATTATATCGATCCCGATTTTATAGCCAAAGCCTTAGAGTTCTCACGCGTACAGATGATTGAACAGAACCCAAATATGTCCCAAGAGCAAATTGATAATGCCATGGAGATATCTTCTAAATTTATGTCTCCTGGAGTTATGTCGGCATTTGCTGTTATTTCAACATTATTTTTTGGATTTATCATTTCCTTGATTTCAGGTTTAATAATGAGGAAAAATCCACCACAACCATTTTAATCGACTGAATGAATATTTCTATCGTCATCCCTCTTCTTAATGAGAACGAATCACTGAATGAGCTTTACCATTGGATTGCATCTGTTATGCAATCCAATGGTTTTTCATATGAGCTCATCTTTATTGACGATGGCAGTACCGACAATTCCTGGAAGATAATTGAGAAACTTTCCAAAGAGAATCCAGAAGTAAAAGGAATACGATTTCAGAAGAACTACGGAAAGTCGCAAGCGCTTCACGCTGGTTTCGCAATGACTCAAGGCGATGTTATAATCACCATGGATGCCGATTTACAGGATAATCCCGAAGAAATTCCGGAACTCTATAAAATGGTTACTGAAGAAGGTTTCGATCTTGTCTCAGGATGGAAAAAGAAGCGATACGATTCTGTATTGAGCAAAAACCTACCTTCAAAATTATTCAATTATGCAGCTCGAAAAACTTCTGGCGTAAAATTGCACGACTTTAACTGCGGCTTAAAAGCTTATAAAAAAGACGTTGTAAAAACAATTGAAGTAACTGGAGACATGCACCGATACATTCCTGTATTGGCCAAAAATGCAGGATTTAATAATATTTCAGAAAAACCCGTACTCCATCAAGCCCGAAAATACGGAACAACCAAGTTTGGTGCGGAACGATTTATTCGAGGTTTTTTAGATTTAATAACTATTTGGTTTTTATCAACTTTTGGGAAACGTCCAATGCATCTATTTGGTGCCTGGGGAGCCATAATGCTAATTATTGGATTTCTTCTTACCTTATATTTAGGTATAGATAAATTGTTTTTAAACCCGCATGGAAGACTTATCGCTGAACGTCCACAATTCTTTATCGCTCTTATAGCTATGGTTTTGGGAACACAACTTTTTTTAGCTGGGTTTTTAGGCGAATTGATTCTAAAGAGTAAAAAAGATTCTCAAAACTATATTATTAAAGAGCAGATTTAAAGTTAGCCCATTTTTCTTTGTGATTCTGTGGGTCTATTTTACCCAAAAGTATCAAAGTTCGGAAAGTGTTTTTCTAAAGAGATAATTGCCAAAACCATAAAAGCACTTTTAAATAACTATTTTTGCAAATTAATCTAAGCAAATGATTTACGTAGACCCAAAAATATTAGCCCGCGTCAACCAATGGCTGACCCCTTTTTTTGACGAAAAAACCAAACACGAAATTAAAGAAATGATCGCCCATGACCCCAAAGGACTGGAAGAGAGTTTTTATAAAAACCTTGAATTCGGAACTGGTGGAATGCGCGGCATTATGGGCCTTGGCGACAACCGAATCAATAAATATACTTTAGGAAAAAACACCCAAGGACTTTCGAATTATTTAAATAAGCAGTTTCCTGACCAAGAAATTAAAGCTGCCATAGCTTATGATTGCCGTCACAACAGTAAGAAATTCGCAAAAATCGTAGCCGATGTTTTTACTGCCAACGGAATAAAAGTTTTTCTCTTTTCAGATTTAAGACCTACGCCAGAGCTTTCTTTTGCAGTAAAACATTTAAATTGTCAAGCTGGTATTGTTTTAACCGCTTCACATAACCCACCAGAATACAATGGCTATAAGGTTTACTGGGAAGATGGCGGACAACTGGTTCCACCACAGGACAATGAAATAATTGCAGAAATAAATTCACTTAAATACGAAGACATTAAGTTTGAAGGAAATGACGATTTAATTCAAACAATAGACACTGAGGTCGATAAAGCTTTTGCAAAAGCCTCGATTGAAAATGGAACTTTTAATACTTCAGCAGAAGCAAGAGAAAATTTAAAGATTGTTTTCACCTCACTTCATGGAACGTCAATAACAATGGTTCCAAAAGTTTTGGAAGAAGCTGGATATGATAATGTTTCCATAGTAAAAGAGCAAGAAGAGCCAAATGGTGATTTTCCAACGGTGAAATCCCCAAACCCTGAGGAACCAGCAGCTTTAAAAATGGCTTTGGATCTTGCTGAAAAAGAAAATGCAGATATCGTAATCGGTACAGATCCAGACTGCGATCGTCTAGGAGTTGCCGTTCGAAATAACGAAAACGAAATGGTTTTGCTAAACGGCAATCAAACAATGGTTCTAATGACGCATTTCCTTTTGGAACAATGGAAAAAGGCAGGAAAACTAAACGGAAAACAGTTTGTTGCCTCCACAATAGTTTCTACACCAATGATTGAAAAGCTCACAAATCATTTCAACGTAAAATATATTGAAGGACTTACTGGTTTTAAGTGGATCGCAAAAATGATTAAAGATTTCCCAGAACTTGAATTCATCGGGGGTGGAGAAGAAAGTTTCGGTTATTTAGTAGGGGATTTTGTCCGCGATAAGGATGCTGTTACTGCCACCCTACTCGCTTGTGAAATTGCCGCACAGAAGAAAAATGGAGGAAGCAGTATGTTTGAATATATGGAAGCCATATATAATGAGTTAGGAAATTATAGAGAACATCTTATTTCAGTTACCAAAAAAGGAAAAGAGGGTGCTGAGGAAATTGCAGCGATGATGAAAGAGCTCCGCAACAATCCATTTAAGGAAATAGCTGGAAGTAAGGTAGTACGAATGGATGATGTTTTAAAAGATGAAACCACAGATTTCATCAAACAGGAAACTTCAACATTAGACCTGCCGAAATCGAACGTTTTGATTTACTACACAGAAGATGGTAGCAAGATTGCTGCCCGACCAAGTGGCACGGAACCAAAAATAAAATTTTACATTAGCGTAAACACTGACGAAAAAGAAAATTCTGCAGAGATTCTTCAGAAAAAAATTGATACTATTGCCGAGCAACTAAAAATTAGTTAATGAATTATTTTAAAAAAATACTGAGGTATGCTATTCCGTATAAAAAATTTGCATACCTAAACATATTTTTCAATATACTGTATGCTTTATTTAGTACGCTTTCTTTTTTAGCCTTAATTCCTGTTCTTCAAGTAATTTTTAGCGATCAACGAACTGTTGGAAAATTACCGGTATATGAAGGAATTACCGAAATAACTGCATACATCCAGGATTCCATGAGTTATTATTTGGTTACCTATATCAATAAATATGGGGACTTTAAGGTGCTAATGTTTATGATAGGAGTTATTGTTTCAATATTTCTTCTTAAAAACCTGAGTAACTATTTGGCCATGTATTACTCCACATTTCTTAGAAATGGAGTGCTTAAGGATCTTCGAAATGCACTTTATAGCAAGGTTATACAATTTCCTCTGGCATTTTATTCTGAAAAAAGAAAAGGAGATACAATCTCTCGTTTGAGCGGGGATGTTGACGAAGTGAAAAACTCAGTACTTTCCGTTTTGGAAATGATTGTTCGCGAACCTTTAACGATCATTTTCTCATTAGCTACAATGCTTTTTATAAGCCCGAAACTGACTCTTTTTGTGTTTCTGTTTTTACCTATTTCAGGTTTTCTTATTTCAAAAGTTGGGAAATCATTAAAGCGAGGCTCCCTAAAAGTACAAGAAGAGCAAGGTGTTTTTCTTTCAATATTGGAAGAAACCATGGGTGGATTGCGAATTATAAAAGCTTTTCACGCTGAAAATTTATTTCAGAAAAAATTTGAGGATAGTAACGAGCGATTCTATAAACATTCCAACAAGGTGATGAATAGACAAAACGTTGCATCTCCCTTAAGTGAACTTCTTGGAATTATAACAATAGGAGTTCTATTGGTTTACGGAGGTTATCTAGTTTTCGTTGACAAAACATTGGACGCCAGTTTTTTCCTTGGTTATATTATGTTGGCTTACAATATCCTTACTCCAGCCAAAGCCATTGCAAAAGCTAGTTACTCAATAAAACGCGCCGATGGATCTGCACATAGAATCTTAGAACTTCTGGAAGCGGAAAATACGATCACCGACATTGAAAACCCTGTTCAAAAAGAAGGTTTTGAGAAGTCTATCTCCATCAAGAATATTTCGTTTAAATACGAAGACCAATATGTACTAAAAGATTTCTCCTTAGACATTCCGAAAGGAAAAACAGTTGCTCTTGTTGGTCAATCCGGTAGCGGAAAAAGTACAATTGCCAATTTGCTAACCCGCTTTTATGACGTAAACAAAGGGAGTATCGAAATTGATGGAGTAGATATTAAAGATATTTCGAAAAGATCACTTCGCGGATTAATGGGAATTGTCTCACAGGATTCAATCCTTTTTAACGATTCTGTGGCCGACAATTTAAAACTTGGAAAGCCTAACGCTTCTGATGCAGAATTGCTTGAAGCAGCAGAAATCAGCAATTCATATGAATTCATAAAAGATCTTCCAGAAGGTTTTGAAACTAATATAGGTGATAGTGGCAACAAACTAAGTGGAGGCCAGAAACAACGTCTAAGTATTGCCAGAGCTGTTCTTAAAAATCCACCAATAATGATTTTGGACGAGGCTACTTCGGCTTTAGATACCGAAAGTGAACGCTTGGTACAAGATGCTCTGGAGAAAATGATGAAAAACAGAACTTCCATCGTTATTGCCCATCGACTTTCTACTATTCAAAATGCAGATAATATCGTAGTCCTTTCCAAAGGACAGATTGTAGAGCAAGGTAAGCACCAAGAGCTTTTAGCGTTGAAAGGTGTTTATTACAGTTTGGTGGAAATGCAATCCTTGGCGTAGTAGGGGTCGGTCGCGACCGACCCGTAACCGACCGACCCGTTCCAACGCAAAACTTTCCCACCATTAAATTAAACCATTCCTTCGTACTTTAGTCATATAATTAATTGCGCATAAAGTGGTTGAAGAAAAAGAATTGGTAACGGCATTACAAACCGAAGAAGCTAAAGAGGCTGCCTTCAGCGAGCTTGTTACGCAATATAAGGAACGACTCTACTGGCAAATAAGGAATATGGTTTTAGATCACGACGATGCAGATGATGTACTCCAAAACACTTTTATCAAAATTTTCCGGAACATCAATTCTTTTAAAGGCGATAGCAAACTCCATACATGGATGTATCGAATAGCGGCGAACGAATCCATCACTTTTCTCAATAAGAAGGCAAAACGCAATAATGTATCCATGGAGAATGTGCAGGATAGCGCCATGCGTAAATTAGAAAGTGATGTTTATTTTGAAGGCGATGCCATCCAACTCCAATTTCAAAAAGCGATTGCGACACTTCCTGAGAGACAGCGTCTTATTTTTACAATGAAATATTTTGAAGACCATACTTTCAATGAACTCTCAGAAATTTTGGAAACATCTGTCGGCGGACTCAAAAGCAGCTATCACATTGCAGTCAAAAAAATTACAGAATTTATAAAAACCAATGAAACTTTATAAGTTATTAGCAGTCAAAGATTAAAGTGAAAAAAGAAAACAACATACCGAATTTTAAAGTTCCCGAGGGTTATTTTGAATCTTTCGAGGAGCAACTTTTTAGTAAAATTTCAGAAGAGAAATTTCCGAAATCGACTGGCTTCACTATTCCACAAGATTATTTTGAAAATTTGGAGGAACGAGTTCTAAATACAGTTGAAAAACCGAGAAAGGTTATTCCGCTCTTTCCAAGAAAGTATTTTGGTTACGCCGCTGCAATTGCCGCTTGCTTGGTTATTGGTTTTTCATTTTTCACTAATGCAACAGATAGGCAAGACATTGCCACACTCCAATGGGCAGCTATTGACAGCTATATTGAAGAAGGGAATCTGAATCTAGGTTTATATGATTTAACCACAATGATAGACGACTCAGATATTTCTGGAATTGAAGTTCAAGAGTGGGAACTTTCCCAAAGTGCTCTTGAAGATTATCTTTTTGAAAATATAGATACAGAAAACTTAACGGACGAACGATGAAAAATTTACTGTTTATATTTCTTTTCTCAATTGCAGGTCTGCAGGCCCAAGAAGGGAAACACGAAAAAATCAAAGCGCTTAAAACTGCTTATATTACTGATAAGTTAGCACTCACTTCTACCGAAGCTGAACGATTCTGGCCTATCTACAACAAATATCGTGAAGAATTTCACACGTTAAAAGTTCAGGAGCACAACGATATCTTTCAAAAACTGCATAATGGAATTGAAAAGCTGACCGATATTGAAGCGAACGAATTGATCGATAAAGACCTTTCCATAGAAGCCAGCAAGTTAGCGCTTCGCAAAGAAATGACCAGTGAGTTGAGAAAGGTAATCTCTCCAAAAAAAATAATTCTCCTTAAAAAAACCGAGAATGATTTTAAACGGGAGTTATTAGAAAGATACCGTCACGGAAGAGAAAAACGAAAATAAAAACCATAAAAAAAGCCCCGAAATTTCGGGGCTTTCCATATTTATAGGGGAATTAATTAGCGCCCCATTCTTCTAAAGACTTCTTATTTAATGCGATATAATCATCACTTCCAGCCTTTTTAGCTAACTCCGTTGATTTCTTTGCAGCTTCAATAGCGCCTTTTTTGTCGCCTGCTTTTGCGTAGATCAGAGCTTTTTGACGATATTGATAATAAGCAGGTTCTTTGGTCATCTCCATAGCCTTATCAATCCAGGTTTTAGCCTGTTTTATATCTTTTCCTGATTGCAGATAATAAACCGCTGAAGCATAATAATCCCCAGCTCCTGGTCCGTTCATTACTTTTTCAATACTCGCTGTAACCGCCTTATCAGTATTTAATTTAATAGGCACAGCTACGTATGTTTTTTCCCAAAGAATCCCCAAGTTTAAAGAGTCATTTTTTAAATCGTCAAAACTCATTGTGAAAGTTTCTACATCCGCTGGAAAAGGATAGACTTTTGACGAAACTTTCGCCACAACCTTACTGTCGTCCCACTTCTGTGGTTCTCCCCAATTGGTTGTGTCATTGTAAAAATAAACTTCCCAATTAGATTTTCCTGGTTTTGTGAAAATAGCATAGGTACCGGCTTTTAATGTTTTACCACCAATTTCAACGTCTTCACTGAAAGTAATTTTAGTGTTCACATTTGCTCCTGTACGCCATATTTTATCATAAGGCACCAAATCTCCATAGATAGCTCTACCCCGCATAGAAGGTCTGGAATATTCTAGGGTTATGTCTGTAAGCCCCACTTTTTGCTCAATTTTTTGAAATGGACTGGGCTGGGGTGTTTGAACTTGTGCCTGAATTCCAGCTGTTAGTATTAAGGCAGAAAAAAGTAAAATTATTTTTTTCATTGTAATGGTTTTTAGATGATTATATTTTTCTTTACGAAGGTAGTGTTTGAATGAATTTTATTTGTTAATAAAACCTTAAAATACTATAAGATTGACTATATTAAGATGTTCGTAACTTCCTAGTTTACCGTAGGTAAAGTAGAATCGTTAATTCTTTGTTTAAACTTTTTTTAATAAGGCAAAACGAAGTATTTTTAATAGAAAAATTTAGAAAAGATGTTTAATAAAATCAAGAAAATATTTAAGACGCGTTTTAGAAGCAGAGTAATAGATAATGACACTTATAGACTTTTACGTATGAATAGAAAACTTTCTATAAAGCGAAACAAATAAAACCGCTTTATGAAAATTTGTACGCTGCACACGAAACAGAACTTGTCCATACCTATGGACGAGACGTGGAATTTTTTATCTAATTCTAAAAATCTGAAAGTTAGCACTTCAAACCAGATGGGTTCAATATATAACCTGATGGCGCAGAAATGAAGAACCTGATCCATTAAACTTCCATTCGGACTTCTGCGCAAATAACACATACCCATTGTGTAAAGCCCAAACTGGTTGAAGTATTCGAGTATCGAAAAAACAAACTCATCGAGCTTTTCGGTACTATCTAATTTCGTGAGAACTGCACATAACCTCACTCACTTTTAAACACCTATTCCACCTTGGCAGAAAAAATAAATATATTTTGGTTCAGAAGAGATCTACGATTAGACGACAACGTCGGTTTTTACAAGGCGCTCAATGGTAAATTTCCGGTTCTTCCAATTTTTATTTTTGATTCAGAAATATTAAATGAGCTTCCTAAGGATGATGCTCGTGTATCCTTTATTTCAGAAACACTTCAAAAAATGCGTGCCGAATTACAAGAACACGGAAGTAGCGTCGCTATTTATCACGGCAAGCCTGATGATGTCTTCGAAAGAATTATTTCAGATTTCAATGTTCAAAACGTAATTACTAATCGTGATTATGAACCTTATGCAAAGAAACGAGATAAACATATTGAGAACTTTCTTTCCAAAAAAGATATTGGTTTCTACACTTTTAAAGATCAAGTAATCTTCGAAAAAGACGAAGTAGTAAAGAAGGACGGTAAGCCTTATATTGTCTACACTCCTTATATGAAAATTTGGAAGGAAAAATTTAAAACGGATTACAAAGATAAAATATATTACACCTCTGAGTTTTTAGATAATCTCTATCAGAATTCAAGATTATCAAACCTTTCACTAGCTGATATTGGATTCCAAAAATCAAAAATAGAAATTCCTAATTATGATGTTACTCCAACCACCATTCAGGAATATGAAAAGACACGGAATTTCCCGGCAAAAGATGCTACCTCGCATCTTGGACCGCATCTGCGTTTTGGTACAGTGAGCATTAGAAAGATGGTTAAAAAAGCCATTTCAGAAAAGAATGAAATATTTTGGCAAGAACTTATCTGGAGAGAGTTTTTTATGCAAATATTGTGGCATTTTCCCGAAACAGTTCACAATGCTTTCAAAAAGAAATATGACAGAATTGAATGGCGTAATAACAAAGTTGAATTTGAAAAGTGGAAAGAAGGAAAAACAGGATACCCAATGGTTGATGCAGGAATGCGTCAGTTGAATGAAACCGGCTACATGCACAATCGCGTACGCATGGTGGTAGCTAGTTTTTTATGTAAGCATCTGTTGATAGACTGGCGTTGGGGCGAAGCCTATTTTGCAGAAAAACTCTTAGATTATGAAATGGCAAGTAATATAGGTAATTGGCAATGGGCTGCCGGAAGTGGTGTAGATGCTGCTCCCTATTTTAGAATTTTCAATCCCACAACTCAAATTGAGAAATTTGATAAGGATTATAGATATATTAAAAAGTGGATTCCCGAATTTGAAACCGATCAATATCCTCAAAAAATTGTAGATCACAAAGAGGCGAGAGAGCGATGTTTACAGGTTTACAAAGCAGCCGTTTCATAAGTTGAAAAAGCACAATTTATATACGGATTGTTAAAGAAAATGTAAATACAGAGTAATTTTATGTCATTCAGCACAATTTTGCTACTCTTGCACAGTTTAGCATTACAACAAACCCGAAACTATGAAGAAGATTTTATTTTTAGCCCTTCCCCTATTTTTATTTGCACTGCAAGTTTCAGCGCAAGACTCCATCCAAGTAAATAAAAACACGCTGAACAATCAAATGACTAAAACATTTGACAAAAGCAATAGTTACCAAGAGTATAAAGTGATCAAAAAAACTCAACTTGCCACTTTAAAAAGGAATATACTTGATTCTGTTTCCAGTTTAGAGAAAAGAATAAGCACTCAAGAAAGTGAATTGGGAATGCAAAATAACGAGATTGATTCCCTTCGTCAGGACTTGAAGAATACTCAGGAAAATCTAGCAGTATCAAAGAAAAAAGAAGATGGTATTGAAGTTATGGGGATTTCTACTTCGAAAGCAGCCTACAATTCAACAATGTGGATTATCATTTTGATTTTGTTATTGATAAGCGGTTTCCTCTTTTATCGATTCTTAAACAGTCATAAAATTACAAATGCCGCACAACTTAAAATGGCGGAGATGGAAATTGAATTGGAAGATTACCGAAGAAACAGTTTGGAGCGCGAACAAAAATTACGTAGAAAACTTCAGGACGAAATCAATAAAAATAGAAAAGCTTCATCTTAGGGCTCAGTTCTGCTAATTTTAGCCCCAATTGCTCTAAGTCTTTCATCTATATTTTCATAACCTCTATCAATTTGCTCAATATTGTGGATTATACTGGTTCCTTTCGCAGAAAGTGCTGCGATTAAAAGAGAAACCCCTGCTCTAATATCTGGCGAAACCATGGTTGTAGCTTTCAGGCTAGATTGAAAGTTATGACCAATGACAGTTGCTCGATGCGGATCACAAAGAATAATTTTCGCACCCATATCTATCAATTTATCAACAAAGAACAGTCTGCTTTCAAACATTTTCTGATGTATCAATACACTACCCTTGGCTTGAGTACACATAACAAGAACAATACTTAACAAATCTGGTGTAAAACCTGGCCATGGAGCATCTGAAACAGTAAGAATAGATCCATCAATATAACTCTGAATTTCGTACTCCTTTTGCTCAGGAATGTGAATATCATCACCTCTCTTTTCGAGTGTAAGACCAAGTTTCCGGAAGGTCTGAGGAATTAAGCCTAGGTTTTCCCAGCTCACATCTTTAATGGTGATTTCACTCTGGGTCATTGCAGCGAGACCTATCCAACTACCTATTTCAATCATATCCGGTAAAACTCGGTGTTCGCAACCGCCCAACTTTTTTACGCCTTTAATAACCAATAGGTTTGAGCCAACACCTTCAATTTTCGCTCCCATGGAATTCAGCATTTTACAAAGCTGCTGAATATAAGGTTCGCAAGCAGCATTATAAATTGTAGTAGTTCCTTTGGCCATTACAGCTGCCATAATAATATTGGCTGTTCCTGTTACCGAAGCTTGATCTAAAAGCATATAAGTACCTTTTAGACCTTTGGGAGCTTCTACTCCATAAAACCGCTCTTCTTTATTATATCTAAATTCTGCACCTAGTTTGATAAAACCTTCAAAATGTGTATCCAGTCTTCTTCTTCCAATTTTATCGCCACCTGGTCTAGGAATATAACCTTTTCCAAATCTTGCCAATAGTGGCCCCACAATCATTATTGAACCTCGTAATGAACTTCCTTCTTCTTTAAAAAGTTCAGATTCAAGATACTCTAAATTAATCTCGTCGGCTATAAAGGCATATTTGCCCTTGCCCAATTTTTGGATTTTTACGCCGAGATTTTCTAAAATTTTTATCAGTTTATTGACGTCAAGAATATCCGGAATATTCTCAATTATCACTTTTTCCGGTGTCAATAAAACTGCGCAAAGAATTTGTAAGGCTTCGTTTTTGGCTCCCTGAGGCGTGATTTCGCCCTTCAGTTTATGCCCGCCTTCTATTTGGAAAGTTCCCATAAATAAAGGTTGATATTTTTTTAATGACGTTTACGACCGCGATTGTTGCTGGATTTGTAGTTTTTCTTTCCAGAGTTAGAACTAGAACTATATCGTTTTTTATTTTTTAATAAATTTGAGGCATCGCTCAAGTCCTCATCGCTATTTTTCAAGTTTATTTTCCCATCTGAAAGTTCAAATAAATGTGAAAATATAACTTCGTCCTCTACTGTATCTTTATTCCAATTAAGGAAACATTTTTTCATGTGATTAGCAATAGTGAGGATAAGTCCTTCTTTTTTATCTCCATCTTCCCAGCTAATTGCCACATCAATCATCCTTTTTATGTTATTGCCATAAAAGCGATACTTGGGGTGATTCTGCGGGTAGCCAAGAGGCTCAGGATGCTCCATAAGTTCCTCTCTCGTAGGAATAGGATATGGAGAATCAACATCCAATTTGAAATCGGAAATTATAAACAATTGATCCCATAACATTGGTTGAAAGTCCGGAACATCACGCAGATGAGGGTTTAGGTTACCCATTACATTAATAATGCTTTTGGCAACTTTATTGCGTTCTTCTTTATCTTCTAAGGAGATAGCATGATCCACCATTTTTTGAATATGGCGCCCGTATTCAGGGATAATTAATTTTGGACGTTCTGTATTATATTCTATTTCGGCTACTTCTTGTATCAAAATGTTGTTGTAGTTAAGGGAAGGATTAATTTATTCGGAAAGATTGAAAATCATTTCACTCGCAAAATACTAAAAATTATAGTGAAACAACACCTTCAATCTTAGAAACTTCAAGATATTTTTCAACCACCGCTTCGGGAGATTTCATTGTTACTTTTACTGAAACACTTGTGTAGGTACCTTTTGAAGAATCACGTGTATTTAACTCAGCATCAGTAGCATCGAAGATCGATTCTATTTCAGCTATTTTTTCAAGATTAGCCGGAACTATAAATTTGAAGAGATATGGCGCTGGCCAAGTAGTGTGTTCTTCAAGTTGTTTTGTTAAACGTTCGTAAAATTCCGCAGTCTTTTTTTCTTGATCCATTTAAATATTACCTGTGTGAGCCACAAAGATACACTTTCACCACAAATATTTATTTACTTACTTTGTATAAAATTGAAACTTGTTGAAAACAGAACGAATTGTAATAACTGGCGGGCCAGGCTCAGGAAAAACTGCACTGATAAAATATTTGGAAGATCAGGGGCATCATGTAATGCATGAAATTTCAAGAGAAGTTATCTTGGAAGCCCAAAAACAGGGAATTGAGCAGTTATTTCTGGAAAACCCAATGCTCTTCAGCGAAAAACTGCTGGAAGGAAGATTGAAACAATATCAAGAAGGAGAAAATTGCCAAGGTAAAACTCTTTTCTATGATCGAGGAATGCCAGACGTTACAGCTTATATGGACTTTGTAAACACGCATTATCCAGAAAATTTTCCAGAAACTTGTCGTGCCTTTAGATACGATAAAGTCTTCGTGCTTCCACCTTGGAAAAGAATTTATAAACAGGACAACGAGCGATACGAATCTTTTGAACAAGCCGAAGCCCTATATAGTTTTCTAAAGAATGGTTACGAAAATTACGGCTACAAAACATGCGAAGTACCTGTAGGTTCAATTGAAGAACGTGCCGAATTTATTATAGCTAAAGTTAAAGATACAGTTTGACAAGTTCGCAAGACATCTTGACCAAATATTGGGGCTATTCTTCCTTCAGACCAATGCAGGAAGATATAATCACCTCCGTATTAAATGGAAAAGATACTGTTGCTCTTTTACCCACTGGTGGGGGAAAATCATTGTGCTTTCAAGTTCCAGCACTAGCAATGGATGGAATTTGTATAGTGGTTTCACCTTTGGTTGCCTTGATGGGCGACCAAGTGAATGCGCTGAAAGAACGCGGCATAAAAGCTTTAAAGATAACAGGAGGAATTTCTTTTAGTGATCTAAACACTTTATTGGATAATGCCCTCTACGGAAATTATAAATTCCTATACCTTTCCCCTGAAAGATTACAACAAGAGATTGTTCAAAACTACATTCGGCAAATGAATGTAAACCTGATTGCAGTTGACGAAGCACACTGTATATCACAATGGGGGAATGATTTTAGACCTGCGTATAAAAACATTACAGTACTTCGGGAACTTCATCCTTTAGTTCCCATAATTGCTTTAACGGCTACGGCAACAACCGAAGTTTTGGAAGACACCATTAATGAATTGCGAATGGAACTTCCTGCCATATTTAAAAACTCATTTGTTAGAGACAATCTTTCATACCAGGTTTTTAAGGAAGATGACAAGCTATACAGAGCGGAACAATTATTAAAAAACAATCAGGGTTCGGCAATTGTTTACGTCGGAAGTAGAAAAGGTACTATTGAAATAAGCAATCAACTCAACAGCCTGGGAATCTCTTCCACATTTTATCACGGTGGGGTTTCCGCCAAAGATAAAGCTCAAAAACTGAATTCATGGCGTCGTGGCACAGTTTCGACCATGGTAGCTACCAATGCTTTTGGAATGGGTATCGATCATCCAAACGTGCGCTATGTTATACATCTACAAATTCCCGAAAGTGTAGAAAGCTATTTTCAGGAAGCTGGTCGCGCAGGGCGAGATGGAGAATATGCCAATGCCGTATTGTTGTATAATGAATACGATAAAATATACGTAAAAAAACAATTCATTGAATCGCTGCCCACTACTACGGATTTAAAAGCCATTTATAGAACCCTCAATAATTATTTCCAAATTCCTTATGGTGAAGGAGAATTCACGAAACACAATTTTAGTTTTTCTGAATTCTGCAAAACCTATAGCCTCAATTCTATGCTTGCATACAATGCACTCAATAGCTTGGACCGTTTGACAGTCGTTCAACTCTCTCAGGAATTTGGACGAAAATCCATCCTTCAGTTTTTAATATCGTCTCAACAGGTATTAGCCTATTTTGAAAAAGATGCCGCAACATCTGTAATTGGGAAAACAATTCTTAGAATCTACGGCGGAATTTTTGAAATGTCTACAGCGATAAATCTAGACTTAATCGCTTCCAAAACTGGACAATCTATAGAGACAATCATTGCTGTTTTAAAGAAAATGGAGCGCGACCAAGTGGTTGAAATGTCATTACAAATAACCGATGCAACTCTCACATTTCTGGTTCCGCGCGAAGATGATAAAACAATAAATGTGATCTCCAGACAAGTGGAGGCACAGAACGAGAAGAAAAGAGCTCAGGTAAATGCTGTCCTTCGGTATTTAGACAACACAAAAACCTGCAGAAGCGTTCAATTGGTTTCCTATTTTGGAGAAACAACAGCAGCTGCTTGTGGAATTTGTTCAGTTTGTAATTCCCAAAAACCAAAATCTTCAAGAAGGGAACTGCAAAAGATTGCCAAAAGCATATTACTTCTGTTAGAAAGCGATGACTTAACATCACGGGAAATTTCGGAAAGACTTACATTTGCTGAAGCCAATATTTTAGAGGTATTACGACTTTTGATGGATGCCGAAAAAATAAAAGTGAATCTGAAGAATCAATATTATCAAAACTAAAAAAATGCCAAAAGATTTAAGAATAGTATTTATGGGTACTCCCGATTTTGCCGTGGGAGTTTTAAAAAAGATAGTGGAGTCTGGACAAAACATCGTTGGCGTAATCACTGCTCCTGATAGACCAGCCGGTCGCGGCAGAAAGTTGATGGGCTCAGCAGTTAAAGAATATGCACTTACACAAAACCTAAAAGTGCTTCAACCTCTTAACTTAAAAGACAAAACTTTTTTAAAGGAATTAAAAAATTTAGACGCAAACCTTCAAGTAGTTGTTGCTTTTAGAATGTTGCCACAAGTTGTGTGGAAAATGCCTGAATATGGCACTTTTAATCTTCACGCATCCTTACTTCCTCAATATAGAGGTGCGGCACCAATAAACTGGGCTATTATTAATGGAGAAGAGAAAACTGGAGTTACCACTTTCTTTATTGATGAAAAGATAGATACAGGTGAAGTTATCGCAAACAAAGAAGTTCTTATCGAAAAAGCTGAAACTGCAGAAACACTTCACGATAAGTTAATGGAAGAAGGCAGCGAATTGGTTTTGGAAACGCTAGAACTAATAGAAAAAGGAACTGCAGCCCCGAAACCTCAACCAAAAAATGGTGAATTAAAAGATGCACCAAAGCTTACTCCTGAAAATACGAGGATAGATTGGCAAAAACCTGGGGCGGTAATCGAAGCTTTTATAAGAGGACTTTCCCCCTACCCTGTTGCATGGTCCATTTTGATAAATGATGATAATGAGTTAAAAGCTAAAATTTACAATGCGTTTTTTGAAAAAGAACAACACAATTTTATTCCTGGCACAATTCAGGCAACTAAAAAAGAACTAAAAATTGCATGTAAAGACGGATACATTCAGATAAAAGAAATACAACTTCCAGGAAAACGAAAAATGGATGTTTCGTCACTTTTAAATGGTTATTTATTTTCGGAAGGCTCTAAACTATTGTAAACCCTTGCTAGCACTCATTTCGTTTGAAATAGCAAAAAACGCCACAGGTTTGTTAACAAACTGCCAAAGTTATTAACAATATCACGGATTTAGTGCGTGGTTACTTGCTTGGCCGGATAATCCTGTTAAATTTGTAGAGCAATTAATCGAAGTTTAACCAACAATTTAATTTAAAAAGAAATTATGAACAAATCAGATTTAATCGATGCAATGGCAGCTGATGCCGGAATTACTAAAGCTGCCGCCAAGAAATCACTAGAATCTTTCTTAGATAATGTACAAGGTTCACTTAAAAAAGGAGACAGAGTCTCTCTTGTAGGTTTTGGATCTTGGTCAGTTTCTAGAAGAGCTGCTAGAGAAGGAAGAAACCCACAAACTGGTAAAACCATCAAAATTGCTGCAAAAAATGTAGTAAAATTCAAAGCAGGTTCAGATTTACAGAGTAGCGTAAATTAATTGTAAAAATATTTTACAAGTTATAAGGTCCTTCTTTCCATTAAATTGGGAAGAAGGACTTTTTAGTTTACTGATATAGAGATATTTATAATTACGCAATAATTTCACGTTTTTACTAAATAAAATCTAGCTTACACTTCTTTTTAGTAAATTTTTGGTAATATTAAAATAATTACTTAGATTTATTTTATTAAAACGACGTTATGACGACCTTAAAACCAGCTAAAGGGCTATTATTGGTTGCAGAACCTTCTATTATAGGTGATGTTTCTTTCAACCGATCTGTTGTACTTTTAGCGGAATATAACAGAAGTGGATCTGTAGGATTTATATTGAACAAGCCCTTGCACTATAAGCTAAGAGATTTTGTTCCCGAAATAAATTCGAAACTTCCTGTGTTCAATGGTGGTCCAGTGGAACAAGACAATCTTTACTTTATCCACTGCATTCCAGATATTATTCCTGATAGCATAGAAATATCAAATGGTATCTATTGGGGTGGTGATTTCACCGCAATTTTGGATTTATTGAAAAATGATCAATTGAAAAAGGATCAGATTCGTTTTTTCTTGGGATATTCAGGTTGGGAAGGTGATCAGTTAGAACACGAACTTGAAGTGAATAGCTGGGTTGTGGCGCCAAATACCTATAACGACTCAATAATTGGTAAAACAAATATTAACTTCTGGAAAGAAAAAATGATTGAGTTTGGAGGGGATTATCTTATATGGTCCAACGCTCCAGAGAATCCAACTTTCAATTAACCCATCCTCGCTCTTAAATTCAGTTTAGGCACTAATTCTTTTGCCACCGTATTCACATATTCCTTTTTGCGATATTTTGTTATGGATACAATTCCCTGAACTACGTTTGTTATAAATAATTCATCTGCTTTCTGAAGTTCAAAAGGGGAAACCGAAGACTCTTCAAGTGTAAAACCTGGCATCTTCTCTAATATTGAAATCACTTGTTTACGTAAAATACCGTTGAGGCAACCATCCGTTAAAGGTGGGGTCTTTATTTTATTTCCCGAAACTAAAAATAGATTACCATTAAGCGCTTCAATAACTTGTTTGTTTTGATTTAAAAGCAAACAGTTTTGATAATCGTTCTCTTCAGCATAGATTCCACCTAGAATATTAATTAGCCTATTACTAGATTTTAAAGTCGAAATTAAACTGCTAGTGATATAATGATCCTTATAGAGTTCAACTTCATGTTTTTCCTCATTGATTAGATAGAAAGGAGTGTTTAGTTCTTCAAAAGAAATTACATACTCAACGTCGTTCGTTTTGGGAGTATACTTTCCTCCTGTCATTCGCCAAACCAGTAGTTTTGCACGTATTGCACCATCCTTTATCTCTGCAGATTCGATTGTTTTTAAGATTTCCTCTTCTAGAAATTCCATTGTAAAACTCATTGGAATTTCCATTCTAAGTATTCGCATGGAAGCCATTAGCCGGAAATAATGATCTTCCCAAAAGTAGATTTTTCCTCCCGAAATACGTAAGGTTTCGAAAACCGCATCACCATAATTAAGGCCTCGGTTATCAATTGAAATAGTTGCATCTTCTTTCTTTAACAATGTTCCGTTCAAGTTTATCATAAAAAAACCGCCCTTTTTTTGAGGCGGTTCAAAGATATTATAATTTATAGGTTTTTTAAGCAGATCCTAAGATTTGCTTTAAATTTGAAACCATATTTTCCCATAGCATTTTTCCTTCATCCACCTCATCTTCTTCAGCAAAATCTGTTATCATCAACGACACATCTTTGGTAATTTCATCCACCTGAATACGCAATTCAAAATAGAAGTCTTCTCCTTCATCTTCTAGCCATCTAAACTTAATACGCTCTGGACTTTTTTTACTCAATAATTTCGCCTTTTCTTCACTTTCTGCCCAGATAAAGTTATAGAATTCCCCACGGGAATTCACGTTGTCTGCATACCACTCAGATAATCCTGAAGGCGTTGATATATATTGATATAACAATGAAGGGGAAACCTGTATAGGGAATTCCATTTCATATTTAATTTTGTCTTCCATAGCATAGTATTTGTTGCTGCCCAATATATATATATTAATCTGAACCTCAAATTAAAGATTGAAAATTTTTTAAATTATAGACTGCGAAAAACTTTTCAATAATTTCGATAAAAAGAGAACCTAATATTTGCGTCAGATAATTTTGTTTTTATCTTTGCACCCGCTTAGGTAAAATACTCTTATAGATATATACTTAAATATGGCGAGGTAGCTCTCCCGATAGCTATGGGGAGGTAAGAGCGTCAGAGTACCAAATTGAAGATTTAGTTTTAAATCTTTTTAATAGATATGGCGAGGTAGCTCAGCTGGTTAGAGCGTCGGATTCATAACCCGGAGGCCTCGGGTTCAAGTCCCGATCTCGCTACAATTTCAAAGGTCGATTATTTGTATATCAAATAGTTGACCTTTTTTCTTTCAGAAATATCCCTAAAATTACTTTTCTTTTTGTGGTCACTAAGAGTCAGGAAATAAAAAGATATTTAAAAATTACAACTTCATTCCGTACATCTTATTATCCAGCTCTCTCCAGTTGGGGATGTGCTTAGAAACTTCCGCTCAGAATTCTCTTTCAATTCACACACAACATTTGAAAATAATTCATTATCTGTTAAAAATTATTTGATGTACAGAAAATGTAAAAATATTAGGGCTGATTACGGAATACCGTAAAGAAGTAAGTTTTATTATCAAGAGTTTTGTATAAAATAATAAATTTAGGATTCCGAAACTCTTATGGAAACATACATGTACATTATTTACGCTCTTGTTTTAGGCTGGATAGTATTATCTGTCTACTATATTATAAATCTTTGTTCTAAAAAATAATACTCAATCAGCGTGTAAGACAGATTGAATAAAAGATGCTACAGAAGCTAATATAAGCTCTAAATTTCATTATATCTTTTGTAGACAGATGAATGAATTGATTCTATTATCCTAACTCGAAAAAATTAGGCTTTTGAATTCCATCCAATTGCAACAGCAACAAGCTTATTCTCCTTATATAATGCACGCACTATATTAGTTCTATCTGGTTTTACATTTGGTAAGTCATCAACAACGGCAACACCATCAACTACTAGATCATTGGTGAAATTACTTTTCGGCTGATGCCCAAGATCGTATCCATTATCTAGGATTAGCATTAACATCAATATATTATCTGGATCGGGCGCGGAGCAATAGATACCAAGATCATCCCATAAATAGACCTTAATTCCTGTCTGCTTAAAAGGTTCTATTCGCGAAGCCTCACCAAATACCTTCTTCAAAGTGGCATAGCTTGTAGGGAAGTTAATTGTAGTTTCATTAATACGAACTTCTTTAGGATCACATTGTATGCGAATGCTCTTTTGCTTTGTCTTTCTTTTACTCGGATCTCTAAAATCAAATATTCCCATAGTTCACTTTTTTTATTTTTAAACATAGTGAATTTTTCATTCTAATTATATGTGAATAGAACGAAAATCGAAAATTCTATGTTATTTAAAAATTGGAATTACAATCAGAGCTAAGAGTTTTTTGAAAACCATTGTTATGATATATCTTTTCTGAACGAAAAACGAAATTAGTTCAATTTTAAAACGAATATAAATAGAGTCATAAAGGTAGTGTTCATCACGAAGTAATCCTCCCGCAATCGCTTATGGATTCTAATTTCTTCAGAAAATTCGGTTAAAGATGATATTTGTCAGAATTCACCCTCAGGCTATATCCTAACTTGCAGTATCAAAGCATACCTCCTAAGTGAAGGAATAATGAGTAGCTTTATGGAGTGTCGATGCAAATCTTTCGACAAAGTGTTAATCTAAAGATTTAATTATGAGTTCAAGAAGGGATTTTTTAAAATCAGTTGGAGTAGGAACAATTAGCTTGGCAGCCATGTCTTGTGAACCTGTAATCAATGTACAACCACCGCGACGTGAAGGAGATGGATCTAAGCGTTATGCCATGTTGGTAGACCTTGAAAAATGTATTGGTTGCCAGGCTTGTACTATGAATTGTAGTGTTGAGAACCAAACCCCCGTTGGACAATTTAGAACTACGGTAGATCAATATGAGTTTTTTGATGCGCTGAATAATGTTACTAATGTAATGTTGCCTCGTTTATGCAACCATTGTGATGAGCCACCTTGTGTACCCGTATGTCCTGTGCAAGCAACTTTCCAACGGGAAGATGGTATTGTAGTAGTGGATAACGATCGTTGTGTGGGTTGTGCGTATTGCGTACAGGCTTGTCCTTATAATGCGCGCTTTATCAACGAAGAAACCAATACTGCCGATAAATGCACCTTTTGTGAACACAGACTTGAAGATGGATTACTGCCAGCATGTGTAGAATCCTGTGTTGGTGGCGCTCGTGTAATTGGAGATATTAAAGATCCTGAAAGCACGATTAGCCTTGCCATTGCAGAAAGAAGCGATGAGTTAAGAGTGCTAAAACCAGAAGCTGGTACCGTTCCTATGGTTTACTATGTAGGACTGGATAAAGCTTTTGAAGGGGAAATTAAAGGTCAACCAACACTTTGGTAAAAAACAATAATTATGCTTAGAGAAATTAACATCAATTCGGAAATTGTTGCCTGGCTGCCATGGTCTGTACAATACTTCTTTTTTATAGGCATTGCGGCAATCGCACTATTAATTGCAGTAGGATATAAATGGTTCCTATCTTCAACCGACCCTGAAAGAGACGCCAAAATGGACGTTGAAATGGCGGCTGTTTCTGTTGCATTTGTAGGTGGAATTGTTGGCCCTTTATCCCTGATGAGTGAATTGCACCAGCCAGGACGTTTTCTTAATTTTTATCTTCATTTTACACCCACTTCTTGGATGGCAATAGGTTCGATTATTATACCTGTTATTTCCGGTATTGTGGTGGCCTATTTTCTTCTATTAGTAAGATCCAAAACCCAAAAAGAAAACCTTCCCAAACTTATTAAAGGTTTGCATTGGGGTAATTTTAAGGCGGAAACTCTTTTAAAGCCGGTCCGCGTAATTGCATTGCTTACAGGTATTGCTGTTTTTATATACACAGGAAACGAAGTGTATACAGTGAGAGCACGAATAATGTGGCATACATTGGCATTCCCAATTATAATGTTCCTTACTGCACTTGTTGGCATATTTCCGTTTTTACAACTTATGCTTTTTAGAGAAACCAATAAATTGAGCCGTCTTGCAACTTTACAAGTTATAAGTGTGGGACTCTTATTAATTACTACTGTATTTTGGCTCTTGAGTGGTACAGATTCTGCCCATCAACTCTTGGTACTTATGCAACGTAATGACCGTTGGATAGTGCTCAACGTTATCCTTGGACTGCTGTTTATTGCCACTACTGCTTTTGCCTTCGTCCACATAAACCGTCGATTTAATTTTATATCAATAATTGCTCAAGCTGGAGTTGCTTTAACTTTAATGTGGTTTATTCGTTGGGTTTGGCTTATGGAGGTACAATTGCTTCCCAAATTCAACTCAACACTAAATGCATACGACATTCCACTTGGACATTTTGGTGTTTTCTCTATCCTTACCAGTATAGGCGTTTTTATTATACTTACGGTTTTGGTTTTTGTACTGCTAAATATCACAGGAATTTATACGCCGCGATCGCCAATGGCTAAATCAATCGCATCAAAAAGCAAAGACAATCCAGAAAAGGATAGCTCAGAAGAACGTCGTAAATGGATTCTAAAAGGTTCTATGGCTACTGCCGGTCTGTTCGTTTTTGGAGCCGGGTTTTACGATGCTACTAAACGGGTTATTAATACCGTAGCTACTGGAACTTCTGGAAAAAAGACTAAAGATCGTATACGCGGAAATTCTTTGGACACTGAAGGAGCTGTTGTAGACGGGAAATGGAAAAGTAATCCAAATCAGGTTGTTGCTTTTACCCAATGTTATGGTTGCTGGACTCAATGTGGAGTTCGGGCGAGAGTAGATACGGAAAAAGGAGAGATTTTAAGAGTAGATGGAAACCCATATAACCCATTATCACACAGTGAGCATTTTGAATATGACACCAGTATTCCCGATGCTTTCTTAAGCCTTTATGGAAAAGACGGTATTGATAAGCGCTCAACTTCCTGCGCAAGGGGTGCTGTTACTCATGAGGGTGTTAAAAATAAAACACGGATTCTAAAACCTATGAAACGAGTTGGCCCAAGAGGAAGTGGCCAATGGAAGAGCATCAGTTTTGAAGACCTTATAGATGAAGTGGTTAATGGAGGAGATCTTTTTGGCGAAGGTCATGTAGAAGGCTTAAAAGACATTTACGATCCCACCACACCTTTAGACGCGAAACATCCATCTTATGGTCCAAAATCCAATCAACTTCTCACCAGCTTTTCTGGTCCAGAAGGACGTACACCGCTTATGAAGCGATTTGCGTTAAAGAGTTTTGGTACGATTAATTTTGGTGCACACGGTTCTTATTGTGGATTAAATATGCGTTCTGGCTCAGGTGCGCTTATGAATGACTTAGCTGGTAACCAACACGTAAAACCAGATTGGGACTTTGTAGAATACGCTGTTTTCTGGGGTACTTCCCCGGCACAAGCTGGAAACCCTTTTAAAAGACAGGGACGTCAACTTGCTGATGAGCGTAGTACTCGGGACAATTTTGAATATGCGGTGATAGATCCAAATATGCCAAATACAACCACATTGGCGACCAAAGATCATGAGTGGTTTCCAATAAATCCAGGGACAGATATCGCCTTGGCGATGGGAATGATACGATACATAATAGAAAATGGTCGTTACAATAAAGAATACTTAATGCGACCAAATGCCGAAGCTGCAAAGGAAGCTGGCGAGCTTAATTATACAAATTCCACTCATTTAGTGATAATGAGGAAAGATCATCCTAAATATGGAAAATTCTTAAAAGAAAATGATATTTCTGGAATAGAAGGAAAAAATAGTAGCTTGGTCTTAGACTCAAAAGAAAAGCTTGTTTCAGCCGATAAAGCTTCCATTGGAGAATTGTTTGGAACAAAAACCATAACATTAAAAAATGGTGACGAAGTTGAAGTAAAAACATCGTTCACAAACCTCTTAGATTCTGCTAAACTTCATACACTACATGAATACAGTGAAATTTCGGGAATTCCTGAAAAGAAAATAGTAGAACTTGCCTATAGATTTACCTCTCACGGTAGACGTGCTGCGGTAATTACCCACGGAGGAATGATGAGTGCCGGTGGATTTTATTCAGCTTGGGGTATTTTAATGCTCAATGCGCTTATCGGAAACCTCAACCATAAAGGTGGGGTAAGTGTATCTGGCGGTAAATTCCCAGATTTTGGTGGCGGGCCACGTTATAATTTACAAGCCTTCCCAAATAGTGCGAAACCCAGTGGATTATCAATAGCTAGAAGTAAAAAGGTTTATGAAGAATCTGAAGAATATCAGTTGCTGAAAGCAGAGGGGAAAAATCCATATCCTGCCAAAGCTCCTTGGTACCCTTTTGCTGGTGGACAATTAACAGAACAAATAGCATCTGCCTTGAGTGGATATCCTTATAAGGTTAAAGCTTGGATAAACTGTATGGCAAATCCGGTTTATGGAATTGCTGGAATGGAAAATGTCCTTGGAGATAAGCTAAAAGATCCAGCCAATATAGGTCTTTTTATATCCATAGATGCTTTTATGAATGAAACCACCGCACTTGCAGATTATGTTGTGCCAGACACTCATAATTTTGAAAGCTGGGGCTTTACTTCTCCATGGGCAGGTGTGCCTGTTAAAGCTAATACCGCTCGTTGGCCAATTATAGAGCCGAAGGTTGATAAAACAAAAGATGGACAGCCTATTAGCTTAGAAAGCTTTTTAGTGGGCATTTCTGAAAGTTTATCCTTGCCAGGATTTGGAGAAAATGCAATTCCTGATAGTGATGGCAATTTGCATCCTTTAAAACGAGCCGAAGATTACTATCTGCGTGCTGCAGCCAATATTGCTTTCGCTGGGAAACCAGTAAAAGAGGCGGAGGAGGAAGATATTGTTCTCACTGGAGTTAGTAGAATTATGCCTAAGATTGAATCCACATTAAAAGCTGATGAGCAGAAGCGTGTCGCCTATATCTATTCACGCGGCGGAAGATTCAATTCTTTTGACACGGGTTGGAAAGAGGATAAAACCGGTCCACAATGGACGGAACCTATGCAGATATGGAATGAAACTGTCGCAAAAAATCGCAACGCAATGAGTGGAGTGCATTATTCTGGATGTCCTACGTATTACCCAGCCCTTTTTGCCGATGGTTCTACAGTAGAATCTTATTATCCAAAAACGGAATGGCCTATGAAACTTATTTCATATAAATCTAACATTATGAGCAGTTCCACTGTTCATTTGGCAAGGCTCCGTAGCATCCGCAGAAGTAACATCATTGCAATTAATCCAGCAGATGGCGCGAGATTTGGTATAAAACACGGAGAACGAGTTAAAATCAAGACGCCAGCGAAATTTGTAGAGGCCAATATTGCACTACTCGATGGAGTAGCTCCAGGAGTGATTGCAATGGAACACGGTTGGGGACATAAAGGCTTTGGCGCCACTCAACTTACTCTCGATGGCGAACTAATGGCACACGATCCAAAAGCCGGAAGCGGTATTAACCTTAACGATCTGGGGATTGGAGATCCTACCAGAACAGAAGTGGAAAGCACCTGGTTAGATTGGACCACAGGTTCATCAGTTAGACAAGGAATTCCTGCAACCTTGGAAAAGATTTCATAAGTAGAATTTTAGTTAATTAATTTACAGATACAAGCCTTGGATATTTAATCCAGGGCTTGTGTTTTTTTGTTGGGCTATGAGTGGTCAAGATTCTTCATCTATTCAAAAAAAAATCGATGGACAAGAGTGTTCAAAAATAAAACTCCAAATAATAAAACAATTCCAAAAATCAATAAGCTCAATCAACTAATAAATTTCAATTTCACACCTATTTTTTCCTATTAATAAATCGAAAGTTAAAGGATGGATTTGCTTGATTGAAACGGAAAAACCAGGATACAAATCGATAATAGTCCCAAGTTTTAACTTCAGTTTCAGAAAGAGGTCACTATCTTCAATTCATAAATCCACACGCCAATTCAGGAATTAGTAAATGGAATTACTCATTAAACATTCCTGAGCAGCATTAAATTTAGCATTATCACGCCTATCCTCAAATCTTGTCTTTCAGTTTCCACACTCCTCCCCTAATAACAAACCTAAATTAGAAAAAATAATATTCATGCATGGGGAAAGGGACAACTAGGAAGTGAATTAACAATAGTACTAAACTCACAATCCAGCTGATGGATAGAAACGTTTTCGTTAAATTATGAGCGCTTCAATCTCTTAACACCGTGCTCAACTCATCGACTTAAGAACTTTAAAAAAAACTATTGAAACAAAAAAAACCGAACAATTTAAAAATTGTCCGGTTGCACTAAATCACAAGAAATAAACTATATTATCTTACTATTTGCACTTGATAGGCAAGAGCGATGATGTCATTTGGACGATCAAAACCTGGAATAGTTTTCTTCTCTCCAAAGTGTTCGTAAAACAGAACCAGTTTGTTGCGCTTATTCCCTTTAATTGGGAAGTAGGTAAGACCAGCGGTATAAATGTTCAACTGTTCATAATCCTTTTTAGGAGTTTCCCCGAGTGGTCCATGATCGAAATGTTCATATCTAAGTCCGAATTTAAACTGTGGATGAAATTCATATCCTGCAAAAACAGAGTAACCTTTTTTATCAACCTTATTGTAAGGATGATGTGAGAAATCATCAGAATCTGGCTTAAAACCATCCTCAAACACTACATCTGGATAAGCCAAATAATCAAGCTTAAACTCAAATTGATTCGGTTTGTAATAAAGGAACGCAGAATAAGTGTTAATAGATTTTCTTCCCATTCCAGCGAAGCTAGCACGTCCTACATGACCTCCAAACTCCGTATCTTTTAATGGTGTAAAACTTAAAAACAAGTCGAAATTGGTAAGCTTAAAGCCAACATTAGATTTGCGATCTTGCTCTATATCAACAACCTGCTGACTTGGGACATTAGTTCTAAACCCATCCCCATCGTGCCAAAAAAGTTTATATTCCATAAACTCCCATTTACCTTGAGCTTGAATACCATATCTTCTAAAATCAGGCACCCTTAAATCTCTAGCAAACTCAGTTACTGAAAAAGGAATTTCAGTAAACTCCTGATCATAAATTACGTCTTGAAAGTGCGTTCTGGGGCCTGCGCCTTTAAACCTTCCTGCTTTTACGCCGAAATATTCATTAAAATCATACTGAATGTGAAATTCAAACATTTTAACATTGGGACTATGTAGACCGATCATTAATTTTCCACTCAATTTTGGAGTCAGGAACACATTGGTATGCACAAAGCCTTTTTTCAGGCCTGCCCAGTCCATAACATATCCCTGGTCATCGCCAGTTTGCTGGTAAGAGGTCTGCCCAATTAAACCTATTCCGTACTTTACTTTAGGCTTAAACTCTTCTTCTTCCTGAGCAAATAACCCAGCAGATATTAGGAATACTGATGTTAATAAAAGAAACTTTCTCATAATTATATATTATAAATTAGATTGATTTTGTTGCTCTTCTTTATCCCTAATTATCTTACGAAGCCAAAGGAATTTAAAGACGCAATTTAAAGGGTTATCCTATTTTATAAGCTGATAATTGTCAGTGTTGACGGAAAGTTTGCCCTTTTTTTTAGAATTTATGCCGAAATAACGAAAGTGAAGTTATCTATGAAATTAAAGAGAATCATATACGCAAATAAATCGTATTCAATTTGAAATGATCAGAAAACAAAATGAACTCAAAGCGGTGAAAAACCTCAGTCTTTTATTTTATGAATTATAGGATTAAAAGCTTTTGAAGCAACTAATATTTTATCTCCAGGCTTCAGGTCTTTAACGTCATCCTCTTCGGCTACAATTTTGACGATACTAGTACCTATTAATATTAAAACGAGGTAAAGAAATCCTTCCTTCTTAATTTCTAAAACTTGTCCTGTAAATTGGAATTTACCACTCAGCTTTTTTTCAGAAAAAACATCAATTGGTATTCCCCCCTTTACAATCTTTCCTTGCTCTAAAGTCAAGACCTTATTACTCATCTTGATACTTTCCGAAACATCGTGCGTAATCATAAGCGTAGTGAGTTGAAACTCCCGATGTACTCTTAACACATAGTCTTGAAGCTTACTGCGCATAGCGTCATCCAAGGCTGAAAATGGTTCATCTAGTAATAAGATTTCAGGTTTTCGAACCAAGGCACGGGCAAGTGCGACTCGCTGCTTTTGACCTCCGCTTAGCACTTCAGGAGTTCTCTTATGAAAATCACCCAGTTCCATTATTTCCAACAATCTATTGATTATCTCCTTATTCTGTCCCTTCTCCAAAGCATATTCCAGATTTTCCCGAACACTCATATTTGGGAATAATGTAGGTTCTTGAAATACATAACCGATTCGGCGTTGTTGAGGTATTAAATCTATTCTCTTAGTGGTATCTAACCAAGTGCTTCCGTTTACTTTAATCAATCCCTTTTTCACAGGCATCAATCCGGCAATCATTCTGAATATCGAGGTTTTTCCGGCACCAGAGCTTCCGTGCACACTCAAAAAATCCCCGTTTTGCAATTCGAAGTTGACTTGCAAAAGCATTTCTCCGTCGGTTGCATTCAATTCTTTTTCTAGTGCTATTTTTATCATCTCATTATCCCTTTTAAGTAGCCACCGTTAATTAGATAAACGACAAGCAAAATAGCAAAACTTATCAAAAATAAAACCAAGGAATAAAAGTTGGCAGCGTCGTAATTGAGCATTTCCACTTCTTCATAAATAGCTATAGAGGCTACCTGTGTTTTTCCGGGAATGTTACCTCCAATCATCAAGACCACGCCGAACTCCCCTATTGTGTGCGCAAACGCGAGGACTATTCCACTTATCAGAGATGGTTTTATATTTGGCAGCAAAACTTTGAACAAAGTGTTGGTCTTCGATTTCCCTAATAAATAGGATGCTTCGGAAAGAGACTTCGGCAAATTCGAAAAACCAGCTTGAATTGGATGAACCATAAATGGCAAACTGTAAATTACCGATGCAAAAACAAGTCCTTCAAATGAAAAAACAAGTTTTAACCCAATATTTTCAATTAGCCACGCTCCCAAAGCACCATTTGGGCTAAATGCGACTAGCATATAGAATCCCAGCACTGTGGGTGGTAGCACAAGCGGCATACTTACCAAACTTTCCATAATTGGTTTCCCACGCCATTTTGTTTGGCTTAGCCAATAGGCAAGCGGCACTCCTAGAACCAATAAAATACCCGTTGTAATAAACGCGAGCTTAAAGGTTAGAAGAAGAGGAGCCCAATCGATCATGTGGAAAGCATTACTTCATTCGTTTTTATTAAAGCCGTGGCAACCATTCCTTCCTTAAGATTTAATTGGCCCGCAGCATCAGCGGTAATAATGGATTTAACTAGACCTATTTTTGTGTTTAAAGTTACCTTCGCCTGTAAATCGCCAACTTCTAATTTTTTGATGGTTCCGGAAATTCGGTTTTGAAGGCTGATATTAGACAAATCTCCAGTTCCAATAGCTACTTCGGTTTCCTTAAAGAGAAGTTTTACGTTATTTCCTAATTGAAGATAATCGGCAGTTTCCGAAGTATCGATCACGAGGGTTTTAAAGTGAAATTTTCCAGAGGTCACTTCTACTTTTGAGAGACTTCCGCTGGTGGTTATGGATGTTATTTGTCCATTGATAATGTTCATATAGTTGAAGTTGAAAAATACAATTTATTCTATTTTCGATCTATGTAATTGTAAACTAAGGTCAAGAACTATATTTAAATGTGCCAAATAACTGACCACATTAGTCTAATCCATAAAACTATAACCGTAATTATTTAAAATATCCTTAGCTTTCTCACTGAATAAAAAGTCATAAAATAGTTGCGCTTTCTGGCTCACTTCGTCTTTTTGCTTTATCAACACTGCTCCTTGCCCAATGGGGTTATAAAGCGAATCTGGAATTTCAATCCATTTTCCCGTATCCCGATTATTTGGTGATTTTACCACAGCCATGGCCGTAAAACCAATTTCCGCAGCATAAGAGGTAATAAACTGATTTACTTGGGTGATACTTTCCCCCATCACGTATTTCTCCTTTAAGACATCAAAAAGATCGTAATGATCAAGTACTTCTTGGGCGGCAATGCCATAAGGAGCCAATCTAGGATTACCGATGGCAATGTGTCTTATTTTATTTTCTTTCAGAAGATCAATAGAGGGTTCTTCACCGCCGACAGTCCATAAAACCAATTTCCCATAAGCATAGGCTTTAGGCGGTCCAGATGTAAACTCGTTTTTATAAAGATCTTCTGGATAACCCATATCTGCTGAAAGAAAAACTTCATATGGTGCTCCGTTTTTTATCTGATTAGTCAATTTACCAGAAGAAGAAATACTAACGCTTGCAGGAATACCTGTTTCCTTTTCAAAAGCCGATATAAGTTCCTTTATTGGATATTGCATATTAGCTGCGGCAGCAATTTCCACTTTATCAGAAGCTTGTTCCTTACAAGAAATAATCGTCAACAATAAAAACGGAATGTATAAAAAATAATATTTCATATATAAATCGATTACCCCCCAATACGTACCATGCTTCTATTTTGCTGATGGGTTTCTTTGTTTTCAAATAATTTGGAACTTACCATTCCTGCTCTTACGGCAGCTTTTTTGGCAACTAAAAGATTCACAGCTGGAGTAATGTTTTTACCAGCTCTATGAAGTTTTAAAAGATCCGCTTCATTGTTGGAAAAAAGACAGTTTTTCAATTTGCCATCAGCAGTAAGTCTCAGGCGATTGCAAGAGTCGCAAAACGGATTGGTTACCGAGCTGATAACCCCAAAAGAGACCTTAGCACCCGGCAATTTGTATTCTCTTGCCGTGGCATGGTCTGCTACTGGCAATTCTTCTGTTTCAGCTTCACCAAATTCCTGATAAACCTGTTCTAAAATCTCTTCTTCAGAAACCATTTTAGATTTATCCCATTTATTATCCTTAAAAGGCATGAATTCAATAAACCGAAGTGGAATTTCTTTCTCAGCAAAGAACTTTAGTAACGACATAACCTCATCGTCATTTGTCCCTTTAATAAGCACCGTATTTATTTTAATGTCGAAACCACGTTTCTTAGCTTCCAAGATGTTTTCCAGAACCACATCAAAATTATTCCGACGAGTGATTTCAAAAAAACGTTTTTTATCTAAGGTGTCTAGACTTATATTCAATTTGGTACAACCAGTTTCTTCTAAAAGATCGAAGTGTTTATAGAGCATAACAGCATTGGTGGTCATTGCCAGCCTTACGGGAAACTTGGAAAGACCTCGAAGAATTTCATCAATATCCTTTCTTACAAGTGGCTCACCCCCGGTTAGTCTGATTTTGTCTACGCCGGCTTTTACAAAAGTATTGGCGATATCCAACAATTCTGTTGCATTCATCTGCAAAGCCGTAGGTGTAAATTGCATGTTTTCAACAGGCATACAATAGGTGCACCGCAGATTGCATTTATCGGTGAGGGATATTCGCAAGTAATTATGCAAACGATTGTGAGTGTCAGTTAAATTCATCTTCATAATCAACCTTCTTTCTATCTATTGTAATGCTGGGCGCCCTCTACAACTTTAAAAAGATGTAATACAAAAGGAAATACAGCATCAATGGATTCTGCAGCACCTTTTGTGGAACCCGGCAATGCCATAACCAAACTTTTATTTGAAAGACCTACAAGGCTTCTTGAAAGCATGGCGTATGGCGTGCGTTGTTGCCCGTAACTTCTTATGGCTTCTTCAATTCCTGGAATTCGCCTATCTAAAAATGGCTCGAGCGTTTCAGGAGTTACATCGCGCGGTGAAAGCCCAGTACCTCCAGTGAATATAATCAAATCAACTTCCTTCTCTAGGTATTGACGGTACTTTTCTTCAATAGCTTCAGGTTCGTCTGGGATTAC
Organism: Aequorivita sp.; assembly: GCA_052105975.1. Taxonomy (GTDB): domain Bacteria; phylum Bacteroidota; class Bacteroidia; order Flavobacteriales; family Flavobacteriaceae; genus Aequorivita. Next base: position 85,515 of record JBQEAY010000005.1, read on the forward strand.
GGTATAATCTACAATTTTGACGTTTTGCATTTCCAATTTTTCCAAGATAGCTTTTCCAGCTTTATCTTCCTTTTTTCCTGCGGAAATGGAATCTGAACAAACAATCACCGCAGCGGTAATTTCCTGATTAAACGCATCTTTGAAATCCGATTTCCCTCCTCTTTTATTTAGTAATTTGATACTGCTTATCTCAATTTCCTTATCAATTGGTTTAAGCATATCATACATATTGAGGGCAACAGTGCTTGCGCCGTGCATAGCCTCAACTTCCACGCCTGTTTTATAGATGGTTTTCAAGGTAACGAGTACTTTTATTTCCAAACCATCAATTTCGTAATCAATTCCGGTATATTCTATAGGCAGCGGGTGACAATCTGCAAGGATATCTGATGTTTTCTTCACAGCGAGTAAACCCACCGCTTTAGACATGGCAAATACATCTCCTTTGGGAACAGTTTTATCTTTTATCGCCTTAATTGTCTCTTGCTTGCTCACCTTCACAATAGCCTGTGCGGTGGCAATACGAAGCGTGTAAGGTTTTGAAGTTATATCTACCATGAATGTGATTTTATTTCGTATTAACTTTCCATTGATGCGTGGCGTCGTCAAACAACTCCTTGCCAAAAATGGGAAGTTTTGTTTTTATCTCTTCCACTAAAAAACGTGTGGCATCCATTGCATCGTTTCGTCTGGGCGAAGAAGTAAACACAAACAGACAAAGCTGGCCCGCTTCTACTCTACCCAAACTATGATAAATATGCATACAGTTTAAGTTGAATTTCTCAAAAGCAGCTTCCCTAATTTTATGGCACTCTTTAAGAGCCATTTCATTATATGTCGAATATTCTATACCGGTGACTGTTTTTCCTTCAATCTTATCGGCTCTCACTTGCCCTAAAAAAATATCGTGAGCACCTATTGTCAATTTCGATTGGTGATTGGCAATAGAATCCGCAATTCTTTGCGGCGTGATTGGCCCATCCACAAATATATTTTTAGGTGTTCCTTTTTTCTCTTTATCCATAATTAGGAATCTAATTTAAATCGCAGCGGACTTCGTTCTTTCCTCAAGCACATAAACTTCGTCAAATCCCATTTTCTTAAATATGCGATACGCTGCTTCATTTTTCACATCACTTACTGAAGTGATAATGATTATTTTTTCTTTATCCAGTTGGTTTAAATCTCTTCGTAAGTTTCCGAAGGGAATCCTTAATGATTGATTCCTAAAAATATCATTTTCTGAAAAATCACTTTCTTTATTTATATCAACTAGTAAAGCCGATTTCTGTTCCAACATATTTCTCGACAAAATTACTGAAAGATACTGAGGCATTTCCTGACCAATATCACGTTGTGTGTGATAATCTATCTCAGTAAAACGGTCTTTTAAAGCGAACACTTTAGTTATTTCTTCAGGTCGTTTTGGTATACCAATTTGTTGCATTTTCCCTGAAAGAGCAGAGTAGAGAAGGATTTTCCCTGAAAGAACTTCTCCTATTCCCAAGATAACCTTGAATATTTCATTCGCCATCAGGTTGCCTATAATTCCAGGCAATACACCCAAAACGCCCAATTCACTGCAACTCAAACGAAGATTATCTTTTGGAGCTTCCGGATAAGCACAACGATACGTTGGTCCATCTTCAAAATTAAAAACCCCTACTTGCCCTTCAAATTTATAAAGTGAACCGGATACTAGTGGTCTTCCTGTGAGCACACAAGCATCATTTACAAGATAACGCGTGTTAAAATTATCAGTACCATCTACGATAATATCGTAAGCCTTAAATAAATCTAATGCATTCTTTGAAGTGAGTTGAGATGAAAAAGCTTCTATGCAAACATCTGGATTGAGATCATTTAGCCTTTGTTTCGCCGCAAGCGCTTTATTCTTACCCAAGCTACTTGTTCCAAAAAGCACTTGCCTTATAAGGTTAGATTTTTCAACCGTATCGTGATCTACAATCCCAATATAACCTACTCCACCAGCTACCAAATATTGCAATAAAGGACAACCCAATCCACCGGCTCCAATAACGAGAACCTTAGAAGTCAATAATTTTTGCTGGCCCGCAATTCCTATTTCTGGTAAAAGCAAATGCCTACTATATCGTTGATCGTCCATTAGTTTTTATTTATCCGCCGGCAAACGGTGGTAGCAATGCTATTTCATCATTCAATTGTAATTCCAGATTACCAGGAGCTACTTCATGATTAACAACAATATTATATGGCAATTCTTTTAAAATAGGGTATTTCTCCTTTAAGGCTGAATCAAGAGTTGCTAGTTTATTGTCCACTAAAGAAACGCTTTCTTCATTTTTACCAGTTTGATCAACCAGCATTCCCAGATAATTTACTTTAACCACCATGATTTATCTCTTTTAATTGTTGTGGAGTATTGATGTTTGCTAAAAGTTCTTCCTCTTCTTTGGCCACCTGAACAGTTTTAACTTCCAAATTATTTAATGCATCCCTCAATTTAAGTTCATTATTCTCCAACTTATTTTTGAAATGATCCAGCGTACTTTTCTTATATAATGCTACAAGCGGCATAGCATTGTTTTCAGTTGCCAAGTGAACCACCTGCTCTCCACCATCTTCATCCAGCAATCTTTTGATTAGTTTGGAAGTGATAGATGGAATGTCGCAACTAATAATAATATTTTTTTCGGTTGAAGTATAATTCAAGGCGCTATGGATTCCAGCAATTGGTCCTTTCCCAGGATAGATATCTTCAATACGTTTTAGTCCAAAAGTATCATAAACTTCAATGCCCGAAACTAAAATAATTTCTTGGGAAAAGGGCGAAAGACATTTTGCAATCAGCGGAATAAATTCTTCTTGATTAAGAGTGCAAAATCCTTTGTCCATTCCCATGCGAGAACTCTTTCCGCCTGCTAAAATAAAAGAGGTCACCTTTTCCATTGTCAATTTATTTCTTCGTCTCTGTTTTACCTTAACGCTAAAAATTTGAATTACGAATTCAGAAAGACGCAATCATCAAAATTACGGAATTATTTACCAATCAGTCCTGATATATAGGTTTATTGGGGCAATATCATGTGGAATATATTTACCAATTCTCTTACGCTTAGACCACCAATAACCGATTTATATTGGAGAAGTTATTAATTTAAAGAACAAGAAGAAATACGGATTTGAAAACGTGATCAAATACAACGAATATGCCCCCTATCATAAAGTTAAATTGTAACAATTTTAGAAAAGAGGCTACTAACACTACCAAATCATCAACTTTCTAAACAAAAACATATGCTTTCGATTAAAAACCTAAATAAAACCTATCCGAACGGTACAAAAGCGCTAAACAATGTAAATCTTGAAATAAACAAAGGAATGTTTGGTCTTTTAGGGCCAAATGGCGCCGGTAAATCTACCTTAATGCGCACCATTGCCACATTACAAGTTGCCGATAGCGGCTCGATTGAGTTTGATGGTGTTGATGTGTTTAACCAACCTGAAGAATTGCGAAAAGTATTAGGCTATTTACCTCAGGATTTTGGAGTTTATCCAAAAGTATCTGCAGAAATGATGCTCAATCACATCGCAAAAATTAAAGGGATTCACAATACCAATGCCCGTAAAGCGTATGTGGCCGATCTTTTAAATAAAGTGAATCTATACCAATTCAGAAAACGGAATTTAGGCGATTATTCCGGTGGGATGCGCCAACGTTTCGGGATAGCTCAAGCTTTAATAGGGAACCCTAAGTTAATTATCGTGGATGAACCCACGGCTGGTTTAGACCCTTTAGAACGCAATCGTTTTCACAACTTATTAAGTGAATTAGGCGAAGATGCAGTTGTTATTTTATCAACCCATATTGTTGATGATGTCGTGAATTTATGTACTAATATGGCGGTCTTTAATGAAGGAGCGGTAGTAGTTCAAGGACACCCACAAGAACTGACGAACTCATTAAACAACAAAGTGTTTCGAAAACGAATTGAAAAGGACGAAATTGAAAGATACGAATCAGAATATACCGTGCTTTCTACCTATTTACGAAGTGGAAATATGAACGTAAATGTATTTAGCGATGTTAATCCTGGGGAAGGCTTTGAATTGGTAAATAATAATTTGGAAGATTTTTACTTCTATAGCATCAACCAACCTCAAACCGTATAATTATGAAGGAGATTTACTTATTTGAACTTAAATATCGTTTAAGACGACCAGCGACCTATATCTATATCTTTTTGATGTTTATCATTCCACTTTTATTAAGTGTTTTTGAAAAATCACATACGGCTCAATTTACCAATAGTCCACACTCCATTTTAAATATTTTGGCCGGAATGAGTATTATAAGCTTGTTCTTTTATGCAGCTATAATGGGAGTCGCGGTATATCGAGATGAGGAGCATAAAACTGCACAAACATATTTCACCTTTCCTATTTCAGAGAAAAATTATATTCTAGGTCGATTTTTTGGAAGTTTTACCATTGTCACTATTATGAATATTGCAGCGGTTATTGGTGCGATAATAGGTTTTGGTATCGGTGCTTTTTTGGAACGCCCCGATTACGGAACATACACATCTTTCAACTTTACATCCTATGCCCTACCCTTTCTATACTTATTAACCTTCAATGCCTTTCTTATAGGAAGCTTGTTCTTTTGTTTGATGACTTTTTTCAAACGTATGTCAATCTTATATTTAGGAGGGATTGTCATTCTTATTTTAACCATGGCTTCGGGTCAATTATTAGCTACTTTAGATACCCAGTGGTTGAGTGTGTTTGTAGATCCGTTTGGAGAAAAAGCGCTAAGTTATATAACGAAGTATTGGACTATCGAGGAATTAAATCACACCCAGTTATCCTTTACTGGAAAATTTGCACTAAACAGGGTATTGTGGTTAGGCGTTGGTTTTTTATTCTTCTTTTTCACCCTATTTAAATTTTCTTACAAAGGCTTTTTATCTTCCTCCAAAAAGAAATCGGCCAAAGAATCAAAAGAAGCTTATGTGCCTACTACTGTTATTCCGAAAGTTATACAGCAGTTTAACTCAAAAGCACGTAGAGAAAACTTATTATCTTTAAGTAAGATAGAATTTTTATCTATTGTAAAAGAAACCGTTTTTGTTATTTTGATAGTTATCGGAATCATTGTTGCAGGATTTGTAGCCTATCAATCCAATCAAATATACGGAACACCATCATTACCATTAACACGGTATATGGTGGCACAAATTTCAGGTGGTATTTCGTTATTTTCTATAATTATTTTAGTCATATATGCAGGGGAAGCTGTATACAGAACTAGGCAGAATAAAACCTTCGAGTTTTACGATGCTTTGCCTGTTAGCAATATCACCTTATACGCTTCTAAAATCATTGCTCTAATTGGTGTTGCGGTTGTATTAACTTTACTCAATGTGGTAGTTGGTATGTTGTACCAAACCTTTAATGGTTACTTCAATTATGAATTAGGTATGTCTTTAACCTATAACTTCACGACTATTTTCCCCAGATATGTAATGACGGTACTATTGGCATTTTTTATTCATGTCTTGGTCAATAATAAATTCTTAGGTCATTTTATTGTAATTATTATTTACGTCGGCCTGCCTATTCTTATGAACTTAGCGTTTAAAACTTCAAATCCTTTGGTGATTTTCGGTCAAACCCCAGGTTCATTTTTAAGTGATTTAAATGGCTTTGGACATTATCTATATGGAAAATTCTGGTTGAATCTATATTGGCTTTTAATCACTTGTATTTTAGCCACTATCGGCATCATTTTTTGGAATCGCGGATTCTATTCCTCAGCTAAAGAACGCTTTCATATTGCGAAACAACGTTTTAGCGGAAAAACACTCGGTCTAACACTATTTTTTATATTGGCATTTGTGTCCGTAGGTGCGTTTAGCTACTACAATTTAAAAGTCTTGAACCAATTAGAAGATAGTGACTACATGGAAAAGCTAGCTGCTGAGGCCGAGAAAAAATACAGTAAATATATTGACACACCACATATTCAAATCATCGACCTAAAGGCATTTATCGATATTTATCCTGAAGAACGAGCTGTTTCGGCCAGAGGAGAGTTTCAAGTAATTAATAATTTTGATACTCCCATTGATACACTTTTGATGAATTTGGCTTTTCCTATTGATGATACCAAAATAACCAAGGTGGTCTATAATGATATCGAATTAAAACCCTTTTCAGAAGATAATGACTATAAGATTTTTATCTACAAATTGCCAGAAAGCTTGCAACCAAAAGAAACCGCTTCTTTAGTGATTGAAACCAAAGCTGCTACTCATGGTTTCTCTTCAGATTCGGAAACGGCAATACTAAACAACGGTACTTTTTTTAGACATGATATTTTTCCCTCATTTCATTATGAACGTGCTTTGACAGATAACGGCGTCCGTAAAAAATATGGTCTAGAGGAACTGGACTATATATATTCACCAAGAACAGATAGTACTGCTTTAAAGAAAAACTATTTTAATGAAGATGGTGATTACCTAAATTTTGAAGCTGTAGTAAGTACTTCCAAAGGACAAACAGCCGTAGCTCCAGGAAAGCTAATAGAAAAATGGACAGAGAATGACAGAAGCTACTTTCATTATAAGTTAAAGGAAAAGACAGTTTATTTTTTCAGTTTTGTTTCCGCAGCTTATGATATTGAGAAGGATAGTTGGACAGCACCAAGTGGTAAAAAAGTAGCCATTGAGATTTACCATTCCCCAAAACATAAAAAGAATCTGAAATATTTTATCAAAGGTTTTAAAACTGCTTTAGCGTATAATTCTAAAAACTTCTTAGAGTATCCACATTCGGTAATCCGAATAATAGAATTCCCTGCCTACACTACTATGGCACAGTCATTTGCAACGTCAATTCCTTATTCTGAAAATTTTGGTTTTACAGCCGATTTCTCAAAACCAGACAGTTATAATTATGCGTTTAAAGTTACTTCTCACGAAGTTGCACACCAATGGTGGGGCCATATTGTTACACCGAGCAAAACCACTGGCGGAAATATTATTTCAGAAACTTTGGCAGAATACGCTTCCTTAATGACCATGAAACATGAGTATGGTGAAAACGGAATTAAATCCTTCTTAAAAGTTTCATTGGATAAGTATTTAAATGGACGAAAATTTAGCTCTAAACCAGAACGCAGATTAATAGATGTTGAAATGGGACAGTATATTTGGTACGATAAAGGCTCTATGGTTATGTTTGATTTACAAGATGTAATTGGAGAAAAAGTGGTAAATAAAGGCTTGAGAAACTTTTTGGAAGAGTTTAAATATAATAACAAAGGCTTTTATCCAACTTCTGAAGACTTGTATAAAGCTATATATGATGTAGCCCCAGATTCTTTAAAATATAAGGTCAACGATGGTTTTAAAGAAATTGTATTATATGAAAATAGAGTCCTGGATGCCAAAACAAAAGCTTTGGATAATGGAAAATGGGAAACCACATTTACTGTAAATAGTAAAAAAACCTACCACGATAATAAAGGGAAAGAAGATAGGCTTGATGACAAGAAAAACTTAGTCGATATTGGCTTGTTTGGCGAAGATGCTATAACCGAAGGGGTAACTATCAAAAACCCATTGTATTTTAAATTAAAATGGTTAAAACCTGGTGATAATACCTTTACTATTACTACTGATGAAAAACCGCTGAAGGCCGGAATCGATCCTTACAACAAATTAATCGACCGTAACTCTGACGACAACTTAAAAACAGTGGAAGAGTAAGTTTTTGAATAAAAACTGAAAGCCGTCTCAAAAACATGAGACGGCTTTTTTATTAAATAGTTTGATAGGAATTGTAGCTTTAAAGACAATAGCTACTCTCAAAACTATTACAAAGCAAAAAAGGGTTTACAGCAACTTGCGAAGCCATAAACCCTTAATGTTTTTTCTTATAAAATTAGATTTTTGTAATTTCTCCACAAGCTACAGGAATAGTAGCTACATAGGTTCCATCATTGTTTAACCCATGCAATACGATAGTTCTATTTTCTAAAGAACCAAGTGCATCAGCTGTTAAAACTCCATTTTCTCCAAGATTAAAAGTTTTGGTATAACTGATATTTCCATTTTCGTCAGCAGTTGGAAAATCCTCTAATGGCAATAAAACGGCACCATAAAAAGGAGCACCTTCCGGAATAGTTATTATTCCATCGCCATCTGTATCTGCAGAAGCTGGAGGACAGGTAGCATTAGAGCCATCATCCTTTCCATGAATATGTTGTGGATGTAATTGGTTCGGAACCATTCCTGTGGCTTCAACTTTTACAGTGACCATATTCATTTCTACAGAAATACTCGCTGTTCCAGAAGCACCAGAGTTGTTTAATTGACTTAAGCTTACTGCGTAATTTTGTACTACAGGCCCATTGTCATCATCTGAACTACAACTGGCAAATCCAATAAGTACTAGCATTGATAAGGTAAATAGTTTTACTGTTTTCATAATCTTTAAATTTTTGTTGTTTTTATTTGTTAGAATTATGAAGACTTACGGGCTCTGAGCTTTATTGGTTTTGTCTTTATGATACTTTAACCTTTCCAGAGTGATTTTAACTCCTTTTAACGAATCTAGCATAGTCCGATGGTAATTTAGAAGTTGTAAAGAAATAAACTAAACACAAAATTCTTAAAAGTAAGATAGTTCCTCGCTTTTAAGAATTTTATGGTGCTTCGTCTTAAAGCTTTTGTATATAATTTAGAAGGAAGAAAAACATTGAAGAATCACTGCTTTCTATTACAAACCAGCGTTTCTGAGGTCGATTACATCTACGGTATCGCCTATTTTTATTTCGGTACTATTTTCAGGCAAGTAAACTAAAGCATTAGCCTGAGCGAAAGATTGCAACATGCCAGAACCTTGACCTTCAAGTATAATCACTTTCTCACCCGAAAGTTTTGCTTTTAAGAATTGCGCTCTTCCTTGCTTTTTCTGAAAACTCGATTTACTGATGGTTTTTAACCGCAGCAGATGAAGCTCTTTTTCACCTTTAAACCTATTGATTAACGGCAAAACATATAAATAAACATTGCTTAAAGCCGAAGCTGGGTTGCCTGGCAAGCCAAAAATAAATTTATTCTTCTTTTTTCCAAAGAACAGTGGTTTACCGGGCTTCTGTTTTACTTTATGAAAAATCTCTTCCACTCCATTATCCAACAAAGCTTGTTTTACAAAATCATAATCTCCTACCGAAATACCGCCTGAAATAAGCAAAATATCATTCTCCTGAAGCAGCTCCCCTATTTTCACTTTGGTTAACTCAGCATCATCGGAAACATGGGCTTTATTTATATTTTGTATGTTTTGAGATATTAGAAAAGCTTCCAGTAAATAAGAATTTGAATCGTATATCTTACCATCCGTTAACTTCTCTCCGGGTGGGAGAATTTCGTTCCCAGTGGTCAAAATTGCACATATGGGAGCTCGGTAAATACTCACTTGAGTTGTTCCAAAACTAGCGATAAGGCCTATCGCAGCGGGATTTAAAACTTGTCCTTTATCAAGCACCAATTGTTTTTCCTTAATTTCCTCTCCGCGTCGCCTGATGTTTTGTCCAGGTTTTATTGGAGCAGAAACCTCAAGTCTATCTTTAATAACTCTGGTTTGTTCCTGCATCACTACGGCATCAGCGCTGGCTGGACATGATCCACCTGTAAAAATTCGTACTGCTTCTCCTGGTTTTAAGATGAATTCTTCTCCGGTTCCAGCAGTGATTTCTTTTTCTGAAAGTATAAAGTCCTCAGTTTTCCCAAACTTTACTGCATAACCGTCCATGGCCGATAAGTCGAAACGAGGGAGATCAAAAGTAGAAAAAACAGGTTTCGAAAGTACACTTCCCAACAAATCAGAACTTAGAGGTCTTTTCTCTTCAGTCATTTGTAAAGATGTGTTTTCAATGCTTTTTAGTGCTTCTTCTACCGAAATCATACAAGTTGTTTTAATCTGAAATTCTTATTAGGTCATATTATAATAATATGAGATTCAGATTATTTACTTTTTAAAACCTCTTCCAGTTCTGAAAAACTAAGTTCGCGTTGTTCGCCGCTTTTCATATTCTTAAGTGTGTAGGATTGCGTTTCCATTTCTTTGTCACCAGCTAAAATAGTGTAAGGAATATTTCTTTTATCTGCATAACCCATCTGCTTTCCCATTTTTGCAGTATCGGGATACAATTCAACTTTAACACCTGTTTTGCGTAGGTTTGAAATAGCTTTCATTGCATATAAAGCTTCCTTCTCTCCAAAGTTTATAAAGAGAGCGTTGCTATTTTCTGAAACGGTTTCAGGGAAGAGTTTTAGTTCTTCCATAACGAGGTAAATTCTATCTAAACCGAAGGAGATTCCCATTCCGCTCATATTTTTTAATCCGAATATTCCTGTAAGGTCATCATATCTTCCACCTCCGCCAATGCTTCCCATATCTACATCTGCAGGAGCGGAAACTTCAATTATTGCTCCCGTGTAGTAATTTAAACCACGGGCTAAAGTCACATCAATTTGCAATGAGGAAGCCTGCAATCCAAGCGTTTTAATGTTTTCAGAAATAAATTCGAGTTCCTCAATACCTTTCATTCCCAAAGAAGAAGCATTTAGCATTCCCTTCAACGAGTTTATCTTTTCTTCATTACTTCCCGTAAACGAAAATAAGGGTTGAAGTTTTTGTAAAGCTTCTTCAGAAATACCTTTTTCGCGCATTTCCTTTTTTACCCCTTCCTCTCCAATCTTGTCGAGCTTGTCCAAGGCAACGGTAAAGTCTATCAGTTTATCTTCTGCCCCAATAGTTTCGGCTATTCCACTTAATATTTTTCGGTTGTTGATTTTTATGCTTACTCCTTTTAAACCAAGTTTGCTAAAAACCGCATCATAAAGCTGTACAAATTCCACTTCCTGCCAAAGTGATTTTGAACCTACAACATCGGCATCACATTGAAAAAACTCTCTAAATCGTCCTTTCTGAGGTCTATCTGCGCGCCAAACAGGTTGGATTTGATATCGTTTAAAAGGAAATGTAATTTCATTTTGATGTTGTACAACATAGCGCGCGAAAGGCACGGTAAGGTCATATCTAAGTGCTTTTTCAGAAATTTTTGGTGTTATTTTGTTGCTGTCTTTCTCTGAATATAAAGCATCATCAACTTTTGATAAATAATCCCCACTATTCAAAATCTTAAAAATCAACCGATCTCCTTCTTCACCATATTTTCCCAATAAAGTATCGCTATTTTCAAAGGAAGGTGTTTCAATAGGCTGAAAACCGTACAAAGAGAAAGTTTCTTTAATGGCATTGAAAATATAATTGCGGCGTGAAACTTCTTCTGGACCGAAATCGCGGGTACCTTTTGGTATTGATGGTTTTTTTGACAAGAGTTTATATATTTGAAAGAAACAAGACTGAAGAGAAACAAGAGCCAAGACAAAATAACGAATTTATATTTCTAAATACGCTCGAGATGTTGATCCTCCTTAAACCTGCTTCATTTGAACTTATAGATTTAAAAAGCAAATATCTTAAATAATAATGACCTATGCCAAATTATGATGAGGAATGAGATTCAGGTCTTCGCAGGAATTATGTAACTTTATCGAACATTTGCAGTCTAATGAGATACACAAATTAATAATATGTTTTCACTGTTTTGGGAAAATGTCCGGATTGCACTGGATTCCATAAAAAGTCAGTTGCTTAGGACCATTCTTACCATCGTTATAATCGGGATAGGTATTTGGGCTCTTGTTGGTATCCTGAGCGCTGTAAAGGCGCTGGAAACCACAATATCGGGAAGCTTTGCATCTATGGGAGCAAACACTTTCAATATTCAGCAGTACGAATTTGAAGTGCAATCCAACCGCAGTGGCGAAAGAGAAAAAGTAAATCCGATAATCAGCTATAATAATGTGCGTGAATTCCTTGCTAAATATGAATTCCCCTCGACAAAAACATCACTTTCTTTTCAGGGAACTTCGTCAGCCGAAGTTAAGTACGGTTCCGAAAAAACAGATCCCGAGGTACAGGTATTTGGAGTAAACGAAAACTATCTTGATAATACTGGAACCGAAGTTGATCGCGGCAGAAATTTCACCATATTCGATATTCAAAACAACAACAAGGTTTGCATTCTCGGTTCGGACTTTACAAAAAATCTTTTTAAAAACGAAAATCCAATCAACCAAACGATCAGTATTCGCGGTGTAAAATTCAAGATTATAGGTTTATTGGAATCCAAAGGATCCACTTTTGGAAACAACCAGGATTTAAAAGTTTTAATACCAGTGCAAGTTGCACGCGGAATTTATACGCAACCCAATATTAATTATAATATTAGTGTAAAGGTGGGCGACAAACAGATGATGGAAGCCGCGCAAGATGAAGCAATTATCACTTTTAGAAACATCCGAGGTTTAAGCCCTGTAGAGGCGAATAACTTTGGAATAGAACGCAGTGATGATTTAATAAACCGGATTGCCTCGATTACCAAATATTTGGAAATTGCTGCATGGATTATCAGTATTATTACCATTTTAGGCTCTTCAATTGCCTTAATGAATATTATGCTTGTATCCGTTACCGAACGCACTCGCGAAATCGGCGTTCGAAAAGCTTTGGGAGCAAAAAGTTCCACCATTTCCACCCAGTTTTTTATGGAGACCATTGTTATTGGTCAATTTGGAAGTATTTTAGGGATTATTCTTGGAGTATTAACTGGTTTCGGATTTGCAAAGGCATTCGATTTCGACTTTACACTTCCGTGGGCAGCGATTATTTGGGCTACGATAATTACTTTTATTGTCGCAGTAATTGCAGGCTCCTACCCTGCATCAAAAGCGGCGAAGCTTGACCCTATTGAGAGTTTGAGATACGAATAGAATGGGAAGTTCCAAAAAAACAAATTCCATCCCGATAGCAATCTGGACCAAGGTTGAACTTGATTAGAATTTGGAGTTTTAACAGTTTAGAGTTTATTCTTTAAGAAGCTCACTAAAGTAATTGTAAAGTTCTCCTTTAGTAATAACTGAACCTTGTTGAATAAGCGCGAAAATATCTTTATTGCGGTCCTCTTTTATGGCTTTTGTTGAAGTATACAGATTTACCACATCATCGTGTAAATTTTGCTGTAGCCATTTGTAACCATATTCTGTGGTAATATCTACACTATCAGATTCAATCTTTATTGCGATCAACTCCATAAATGCATCTGTAATACGAAAGAGCATTAATTGTTTGGGTGAGATATGTTCTAAATACTTCACTTTCTTTAAAACTCCTTCCCAAATAAGGTCGCTAAAAACGTCGAGTTCCTGTTCAGCTAATTCTGGTTTATTAGCCTTTAACTCAGTCCACTCATCAGCAGTGATAGATTGAGTGGCAAGAAAATTTATAAATTCTTGGTGGAGCTCTTCAAATTGTTCTTTTGTTAATCTAGCGTATTTCATTGTAATGAGATTTTAGATTTTAGAAGTGAGAAGTGAGATTCAAAACTTTTTACACTTGAAGAAAAAGTCTATCGTCTAATATCTCAAGTCTCCCGTCTAATAAACAAAAAGCCTTCCCCAAAAAAGAGAAAGGCTTTATTTATTCTACTGAAGTAAATTATATTTCTTCAGTTTTTTCTTCTGGCTTAGCCTCTGAATCTTCTTCTGGCTTAGCTTCCTCAGCTTTAGGTTTAGCTTTAGCTGCTGGTTTAGACTTAGATTCTGGCTTAGCTTCTGCAACTACTTCAAAAGTAAAATTGCTTATCACCTCTCTGTGGAAACGAATGGTAGCATCATAAGGTCCAGTACGCTTAATCGCGCCACCAGCAATAGTGATGAATTTTTTCTCAATTGAAACACCTTCTTTTTCAAGTGCATCAGCAAGATCTCCATTAGTTACAGAACCGAATAATTTATCACCTTCGCCAGTTTTGGCAGTGATTTTAATTTCAAGTCCATTTAGTTTCTCAGATTGTGTTTGCGCCTCATCAACTACTTTCTTTTCTTTAAAAGCACGTTGCTTCAAAGTTTCAGTCAATACCTTTTTTGCTGAAGGAGTTGCAAGTACTGCGTGCCCTTGTGGAATCAAAAAGTTTCTTCCGTAACCGTTTTTTACGTTTACAAGATCATCTGTAAATCCCAGATTTTCTACGTCTTTCTTTAGTATAAGTTCCATATCTTTCTCTGGTTTTTATTTTAATAAATCGGCTACGTAAGGCATAAGTGCCAAGTGACGTGCTCTTTTAACAGCAACGGCAACTTTACGTTGATACTTCAATGAAGTTCCGGTTAATCTTCTTGGAAGAATTTTACCTTGCTCATTTACAAATCTCATTAAGAAGTCTGCATCTTTATAGTCAACATATTTAATGCCTGACCTTTTAAACATGCAATATTTCTTAGTCTTACTTGTTTCTATGTTAAGCGGAGTAAGGTATCTGATTTCTCCGTCCTTCTTTCCTTTTGCTTGTTGTTGTAGTGTGGCCATAATTTAAGCTGATTTTTTATTGCGGTTTCTTCTCTTTTCTGCCCAAGCAACTGCGTGCTTATCAAGGCTTACTGTAAGGTAACGCATAAAACGCTCATCCCTTTTAAACTCAGTTTCTAGTTCGTTTACAGTATCACCTTCAACAGTGTACTCAAATAGGTGGTAAAAACCACTTTTTTTGTTTTGGATTGGGTAAGCAAGTTTTTTCAAGCCCCAATTTTCCTTGGATATCATCTTAGCACCTTTAGAAACAAGAATATCTTCGTATTTCTTTACTGTCTCCTTTATCTGATCTTCAGATAAAACGGGATTTAAGATGAAAACAGTTTCGTAATGATTCATAAAAAATCGATTAAAATTAATAATTAAACTCTTGGCTTTCTGCCAAAGAGGGTGCAAAAATAATACTTTATTTGCTATAATCAAACCAAAATACAATTATACTTATATTTTAATAGTTTTAGACAAAGAGTGCATTTCCAACGATTAAAGTCTAAAAAAGTTGTAATTAAGCGATTATTTCCATATTATTGCTTTAAGCAAAACTAACCAACTGTGGAAAAAACAATACTAAAATGCGCTATTGTAGATGATTCTACCCTACAACGGCTTTCCATTGTAAAGCTTATCCAAACACACCCCTCCCTTGAACTTGTTGGAGAATACAAAAATGCTATTGAGGCAAAAATGGGCCTTCTTTCTACTGAAATTGACCTCATTTTTTTAGATATAGAAATGCCAATACTCTCTGGCTTCGACCTTTTAGACGACATTCAAAGAAAACCTCAGGTGATTTTTGTTACGGGAAAAACAAAGTATGCTTTTAAAGCATTTGATTATGACGCCGTTGATTATCTAAGAAAACCAATTGCTAAAGATCGCTTCTTAAATGCCGTTCATAAAGCCATTGCCAAATACAAATTTAAGAACGAGGAAGGATTTGACGACGAAGATTTCATTTTCGTAAAAAGCAATCTTAAAAAGCGAAAGGTGTTCTTAAATGAACTGCGCTATATTGAAGCATTGGGTGATTACGTAAAACTTGTAACAGAACACGATTCACTTGTGGTACTTTCTACAATGAAAGCGTTTCAGGCACTTTTACCAAGCGATAGGTTTCTGAGAACACACAAATCTTATATTGTGAATCTAGACAAGGTGCAGCGCTACAACAGCAAGTCCATTGAACTGGAAAAAGACACACTCCCTCTGAGCCGCAACAGGAAAGCAGATCTTGCCGAAGCCCTTGCAGCTTCGCAAAACGCTTAATAATTATCTACATCTATATTCACACGAACACTTGAAAACTCCTTAGTGGAGTTAAAACTACGTTGCACATTGGCAATGTATTTTTTCGTTTTACCCAAGGCCTGATCTCTCGGGATTTTAACGAGAAGATTTATAATATATTTATTTTTAATCCTACCTATCGGCGGTGGCTCCGGCCCTAAAACATTTTCTTTAAACTTTATTTCCAAGGCCTGTCCAAACCATGCCGAAGCTTTTTGAACTCGTGTTAAATTTTTATCCTTAAAAACAATTTTTACTGTTCTATAAAAAGGTGGGTACTTATAATTGTAGCGCTCCTCCAACTGTTCCTTATACATCCCTTCATAATCATTTACGCTAACCTGCTTTAAAATTTGGTGATACGGATTGTATGTCTGAATTAAAACTTTACCACGTTTTTCGGTACGTCCTGCCCTACCCGAAACTTGCTGGAGCAATTGAAAACTTCGTTCGTGCGCTCTAAAATCGGGGAAGTTTAAAAGGTTGTCTGCATTCATTACGCCCACCAACCTTATATTTCTAAAATCCAATCCTTTAGCGAGCATTTGGGTACCTACTAAAATATCGATTTCTTCATTCTCCAAAGCCTCTATAAGTTTTGAATACGAATTTTTCCCTTTCGTGGTATCTTGATCCATTCGGGCAATTTTGTGATCTGGAAACAACGATTTCAATTCCGTTTCTATCTGTTCCGTACCGAAGCCTTTGGTATCCAAGGTTTCGCTTCCGCAGGCTATACAACTATGCATCATCGCTATCTTATAACCACAATAATGACATCGCAATTGATTTTTATATTGGTGAAATGTCAAGCTAACATCGCAGTTTGGACATTGAGGTGAAACGCCACAGGTAGTACATTCCACAACTGGTGAAAAACCTCTTCTATTTTGAAAGAGTATAATTTGCTCTTCATTTTTAAGGACCTCTCGCATTTCTTCCAGTAACCTATCGCTGAAATGCCCTGTCATCTGCTTCTTTCGGTTCTTTTCCTTTATATCTACCAATTCAATTTCTGGCATTAGCACATTTCCGAAGCGTTTTTTCAACGTAACCAATCCGTACTTTCCCGTTTTTGCATTGTGATAACTCTCTAAAGAAGGGGTTGCAGAACCCATCAACAATTTTGCTTTGTGAAGACTTGCTAAAACAATGGCACTGTCGCGCGCGTTGTAACGAGGTGCGGGACTGTATTGTTTGAAAGAAGGTTCATGCTCTTCATCAACAATAATAAATCCTAAATTTTTAAAAGGAAGAAATAAGGAGGAACGCGCACCAATAACAATTTGCGCCTTTGGTTTTTCCTGAAGCACATTGTTCCAAACCTCAACTCGTTCATTTACCGAAAATTTAGAATGATAAACCGATATTTTTTCACCAAAATATTTCTGAAGTCGTGTAATCAACTGAGTGGTCAATGCAATTTCAGGTAGCATATATAAAACCTGTTTTCCAGAGACCATCATCTCTTCAATTAGCCGAACATAAATCTCGGTTTTACCACTAGATGTCACTCCGTGTAAGAGCGTTACATTGTTTTTCTTAAAGCTTTCCTTTATCTCTTCGTACGCCCTGAGTTGTGCTTCATTTAAGGATTTTATTTCAGAAGATACTTCCCCAGAATACTCTACGCGATCATGCTGTATGAAATATTCTTCCAAAATACCTTTGTCAATAAGTGCTTTCAATGTACCAGCCGATGCTTCACTTTTCTTTTGAAGGGCTACAGAGCTAATAGGTTTTTTAGACTGACTGGTTAACATAAAAAGATTCATAAGTACAGCACGTTGTTTTGGTGCTCTACTCAATGAATCCAATAGGTTTTTCAGGTTTTCTTCGGAAGTGTATTCCGAGGCAAGTTTGATATAGCGTTTCAGTTTTGGAGTGTATTGTTCGTAAACCGTTTCCTCTACTTCTACAATTCCTTTTTCAAACAGTTTTTGAATTACCGAAACTACATTCTTCTTGTCCAAAATGGAACGCACATCATTTATATGAAGTGAGGATTGGTGTTGTAAGGCTTCAAAAACCAAAAATTCTTCATCAGAAAACGAACTCTCATCCCACTCCTTTTCCAAAGCGAGTTTTATCATTGTTTCACTCTCAAGCAAAAAAGCACTTGGAAGTGCTGCTTTTATAACTTCACCTAAAGAACACATATAATAATCTGCAAGCCATTCCCAGTGTTTCAGTTGAAATGTGGTTATGATTGGCTCTTCATCCAGAATATGGTCAATAGCCTTGGTTTCGTAGCCTGTTGGTGCTTGATCATGCACTTGATTGACAATGCCTGTATAAACTTTTGACTTACCAAAAGGAATAGCCACTCGCATTCCCGGTTTTAAAAATGCAGCCTCATCCTTGTTTACGCTATACGTAAAGGTTTGTTTTAATGGAATTGGGAGAATGACGTCTATGAAGTACAAGTTGAATACTATTATTTATTGTTATTTTCTATTTTTTATTGGATTATCCAGCTTCTGCGAACACCTTAATCATATGGTTGCCTTCGCTTTGCCCGCAATGCAAAAGGCCACCAAAATTGGTGGCCTAAAGATACTATTTTTAATATTTTTTTACTTAGCTCGCTCCCAATATTGTGTTCTTCCCAAGAGAGAGAATCCAATATAACCACGGACTTTCAATTTATTTGCACCATCCAGTTCAATGTAGCTTTTATAAACCTTTCCATTGTCAGGATCCATAATTGTTCCACCGTTGTATTCACTTCCATCTTTTTTAAGGTCTTTTAAGATTACCAAACCTAGAAGTGGTTTTCCTTTATCATCGCCAGGACATTCCGTACAAACTTTGTCGCGTTTTGAAGCATCAAATATCTCGACAATTTTTCCGTAAATTTTTCCATCCTGTTTATAAATTTCAACAACAGATCTTGCTTCGCCAGTGTTATCGTCAATGGTGTTCCATTTTCCGGTTACATCTTGGGCAACGGATGCCATAACCGAAAAAGCGATAAGAGAGAAAGTTAAAAGTATTTTTTTCATAATTCAAAAAATTTAGGTTGCGTTACATTTTTTCTTTTAGCCGCTTTATAGAAACATTTAATTCAAAACCTAGCAGCAAGAGGTTAGAGTTTATCCAAATATATAACATCAGGATTAAAAGTGCACCAATGGAGCCATATAACTCGTTATAATTTGAGAAGTTATTGATATAAACTCCAAAAAAGTAAGTTGTTAGCAAGAAAAGAATCGTAGTGGTCAACGCCCCTACCGAGAAAAACCGGGAAGATTTACCTTCTTTCGTGCCGAAGTAATAAAGGGTGGCAATCACCACATAAATCATTACTACAAAAACAAGAAATTGAAAGAACGATACCCAAAAAAGATTATTATCAATATAGGCTCTTGACTGAAGATCCCGTATAATGTACTCACCATACAAAATCACTCCTACCATAGTTAACAATAAGAATGCCAAGAAAATAGAAACCGCCAAGGCAACTAAATACTGTTTAAAAAAAGAACGGTTTATACTTACGTGAAATGAGTATTCAAAAGCACTAAAAATTGCATTTACTCCATTTGCTGATAAAAAAACAGAAAGAAAAAACACAAAGGAAAGTAAGCCAGTTCGAGGGTTTACAGCAATATCTGCAATAACTGGATAAAAGAATTGTGTGGTTTGAGGCGGAAGCAAGGCCTCAATAAACATTAAAAATCGTGTTTGAAAACCTTCAATCGGGATATATGGAATCAAGTTTAAAAGGAAAAGTAAAAAAGGAAAAAGTGCCAAAAAGAAACTATACGCGATGGAACTTGCGCGCGGGGAAAATGAACCTTTTATAATCCCAGTTCCATAAATCTCCAGCAAATTGTAAAGCGAAAACTCCCCCAAACCTGGAAGTTTTATTCTTTTGCTAAACCTTATCAAATCCCGAATTACAGGAACGTTGATTTCATTTTCCTCTTCTTCGCTCATTAAACCGCTTTTAAGCTCAGGTCCATGTTGTAAACAGAATGCGTTAACGCTCCACTGGAAATATAATCTACACCACATTCCGCGTATTTCCTAGCTGTTTCCAGGGTAATACCGCCACTGGATTCGGTTAAGCATTTCCCGTTTATCAACTTTACCGCTTTTCGGGTATCTTCATAATTAAAGTTGTCTATTAAAATTCTATAAACACCTTCGGTTTTGAGAATTTCCTCAATTTCTTCAAGATTTCTCGCCTCAACAATAATTTCGAGGTCAAGGTGATGATCTTTTAAATAGCGTTTTGTTTTTTCAATCGCCTTTGTAATCCCACCGCAGAAATCGATGTGATTATCCTTTAGCATAACCATATCATAAAGCGCAAAGCGATGGTTCTCTCCGCCTCCAATCTTTACGGCCCACTTCTCCAAAGCCCTAATTCCAGGTGTAGTTTTGCGGGTATCTAGAATATTAGCTCCCGTACCTTCCAAGAGCCTTACATACTCGTTGGTTTTGGTGGCAATTGCGCTCATCCGCTGCATTGCGTTCAACATCAATCTTTCCGATTTTAAGATCGACTGCGAAAGACCCGAAACGTAAAAACATACATCGCCATATTTTACCGGACTTCCATCTTTAATTTTAATATCGAGCTCCAATCCAGGATCTATATACTCAAAGACTTGGCGGGCAAATTCTATACCTGCAATAATGCCTTCGTCTTTCACCAAAAGTTTGGCTGTACCCGTCGCATCTTCGGGAATACAGGCCAGCGAGCTGTGATCGCCATCGCCAACATCTTCACGGACGGCATTGGTAATAATAATATCTATCTCTCTGTTGAATTGTTTTTCTGAAATCATAGCAAGGAAATTTCTGCTAAAATAACAAAAAGAGTTGGCAGTATTCAGTTTCAGTTGGTAGTTATACAAAAACCCCTAAAATCTCTTACTTTTGAAAAATGAAAATAACACTACTCGCCATAGGTAAAACAGACAATAAGCAACTGCAAACCTTGATGGACGACTATATCAAGCGATTGGGATTTTATATTTCTTTTGAAATGGAAATCATTCCTGATGTAAAGAATGCAAAAAATATTTCACAAGCACTACAAAAACAGGGAGAGGGAGAGGAAATACTAAAGCGAACAACCACTGCCGATATTTTGATTCTCCTTGATGAAAAAGGAAAAACATTTACTTCAGAAGGTTTTTCGGAATTTCTTCAGAAGAAAATGAACAGCGGACTAAAAAACCTCATCTTCGTAATTGGAGGGCCCTACGGATTTAGTGAAGCAGTTTATTCACGTGCAAACGGGAAGGTTTCGCTTTCTTCCATGACCTTTTCACACCAAATGGTTCGGCTTTTCTTTATTGAACAATTGTATCGAGGGTTTACGATACTTAGAAATGAACCTTATCATCATCGGTAGTAAATAGTCATTAGTTGGTAGACGGTAATTGGTAATTTATAGTTTAGGATCAGCACTTATATGAAACAAGACTAAAAGCATTAAGCAACTATATTTACAGTGCAACTTAATACTCCTACTGCCTACCCTTTCAGCTCCATTGACAATCTATATAGTCTGTGAGCATATGGAATAACAATCCAACTGCGATAATTCTTGTCTTTTTGAAAAATAATAACATAACATATACAGCCATGGCCCAATAAGAATGTAAGGGATGAAAATTAATACTGCAACGACCCGGATCGAAAATGGGAGTAGCAAAAAGGTGATCCAAATCAACAAGCATCGTAGCCAGCATAATTAGCCATGCTTTTTTCCATTCCTTTCTGAAAAAGACAAAAGCAATTAGCCCCGGCACTAAAAGATGCATTGTATAATGGACGATGGTTTGCAGCATTACTCGTTTCTATGTTTAAATGAATTGTAAAGGAGTACTTTCTCTAAAAAATTCCTCTCAAAGATAATCACTATATAAAACATTCTTTTTATCATCACTACAGAAATAATTTCTGATCTATCATCCAAATAGGAATATTCCAACGAATATGACCTTTATCTAAACTTAAATATGTTTTCAACTTGATAATATTTCAAATAAATAGGTGATGAGTTAATACAGTAGTGAATATTTTTGATTATAGTTTTTAAAAGTCTAATTTTCAAGTCTAGAAATAATTATTTCAAAAATTGCACATGAAAAAAAATTACACCTTAGCAGTTCTCTTATTACTGATTTCGTTCCTGCCGAACATCTTATTCGCCCAATGCGAAGATATATCAATAGAAAACCTAACAAACCCAGGCCCTTTTGATGTTGCAACATTAACCGAGTTAGATGGGCTTAGAAATGGTCCAGCTTATTTAGGTGCCACGGTATATTATCCAACAAATGCAGCACCTCCATACGCTAGTATTGCTATTGTTCCCGGATTTACCGCGCTGCCATCAAGTGTTGCCGAATGGGGTCCGTTTTATGCCTCTCATGGAATAGTAACCATCATTATAGGAACCAATTCTATTTTTGATTTACCAGAAGCTAGGGCCTATGCATTAATAGATGCCTTAGAAACAATGCGTCAGGAAAATATTCGGAGTTCATCACCACTGGAGAATAAGTTGGATGTAAATCAATTTGCAGTAAGCGGATGGTCCATGGGTGGTGGTGGAGCACAGCGCGCAGCAGTACTGGACACCTCAATAAAAGGTGTTGTTGCACTATGCCCGTGGTTAACAAATCCTTCACTAAACCACGAAAGTCCTGTGTTAATTTTCAGTGGTGAAAATGATCCAACAGCACCTCCATCCCAGCACGCAGATATTCATTATAATGTTACTCCAAATACAACAGACAAATTGCTATTCGAAATTAAAAACGGAAATCACTCCGTCGCAAACACGCCCAATGGCGGGAATGGTGTTGTGGGTCAAATTGCTCTTTCTTGGCTTAAATTATATGTTGAAAAAAATGATTGTTATTGTCCTTTATTAACAGACGAACTTTTGAATAATCCTCCGGCTGCTTCTAAGGTGGAATCCAGTTTTGAATGCGAATTACTCAATATAGCTGACAATAGTTTTGAAATTAGTGTATTTCCAAATCCTACTCAAGACTTCGTAACTATAAACTTACAGGCTGCTGCAAATTATAAAGTCTATTCATCATTAGGACAATTAGTATCCTCTGGTGAAATAACACAAAACGACAAACAAATTGACTTTTCTAATTTTAGAAACGGAATTTATTATGTGAGATTGGAAAATGAGTCGATTAGGATTCTAAAAAACTAAGAAGCTTGAGAATTTTCAATATAAGCTTGTGATTCAGTTCTGGTATAATAATTCTATTTATATAAAGCTCACTCTTAATCTTCCTCAAAACTCTGTAACTCTGTCTCAAACTCCATTAGTCCGAAGTCTTCTCTGGCAATCAAATAATTTGAGGTAATGATTTCTACTTCATCCTCGGATAATTTCCTAAAATGCCAAATGACTTTTCCAGCATCGTCAAAAGGCAAAGTGCCATTTAATTGATCACCATAGAGTCTTTTGATCAAATTGTTTTCCCTTAATCCATGAGATAAAGATTTGATTAGAATTTCCTTTGTCAATTCATCATCCGCGTCCATTCCATGAATTTCTGCGGTAATAATGGTTGCTTTTGTATCTGGAAATGTACCGTTATATGCTTTTCGTAAAAACTGATTTATATTAAATATATCAAAATGTAAAACCGGGTCTGGATATTCTTCCGCTAATTTATCCAATAACATTTCATTTGCTAGATTTTGGATCTGTCCCTCATTTAATTTATCGCCTATTTTATAGGTCAATAAAATCTCTGCAGCATCAGCTGGTTTAAAATCCAGAATGGCCATAAATAGAAAGTCCAAAACTTCATTTTCTTTAATGCCTTCCGCGTCGGGATAACCAAATTCTCTAAGAAGGTTTTTATAATCTGAATTTTGCCAATAAAAGTCCAATTCGCTGACCGTTTTTAAATCGATTATTTTCACTTGTATTTTCATAAGTTTTATAACTTCAATAATGAAAGCCCACGTTTTATAGATGAGCTTTGCCTAATCTCGGTAAAAACCACATCAACTGCAAGTCTCATTGGATATCTTTATGTAATACTCTCCAT
Source organism: Aequorivita sp. (assembly GCA_052105975.1). Taxonomy (GTDB): domain Bacteria; phylum Bacteroidota; class Bacteroidia; order Flavobacteriales; family Flavobacteriaceae; genus Aequorivita. The sequence continues at coordinate 109,352 of JBQEAY010000005.1, forward strand.
TAGAGTCTGTAGTTTTCCTGATAGGCCAATAACAAAAGAATTATGCCATCTTTAAAATTGTGCGTTAAAACTTTAAAAGGATAATTGTGAGGAATGTTTAGGGTTGGGAAGCGCGCGCTAGTGGGGTAGCGAGACCCTATTTTAGAAATTAAAAAAGCTTTTTATATTGTCCCATCCGATTATAAAAGATGCAACTAATCCCAGAATTGCAATTATAAAAGAATAGAGTGCAATTTTATCTTTAGAAAAATTCCTCTTAGAATTAACTTGATTCTTTACAGAGTTATCATTATTAACAATAACATTCTTTGCATTAGTGATTTTAGTTTTATACTCATTTCCTTTCTTCATCTTCTCATTGAGCCAGTCTTGAATAATATCATTTAAATTTTCATAATCAAATGTTGAATTGTTTCTTTCCTTTCTTTGTTTGACAACAGATAAAATTTGATATTTTATATGTTTATAAAAATTTTTCTTATCCCCATTATAATAATATAAATGATACTCTATAAAGCCAGTACATTTATAAAAAGGGCTAAATCTTTCTAAGAAATCTACAAATGCAAAATCAATACAATCATTAAATAGCTTAAACCTCTGATGTTCATCATATTTCAATGCATTGGCTACATAGAATACTGCTGGTGAAAGGCTTATTTCATATTTATCTTCCTAAGGATTTTTCGATTCATAATTTGGAAGTCATTTCACCATTAGAATATAAATAAAACTCTTCCAAAATTATTTCATTAAATTCACTCTTATCTTCCACAGTAAAATCCTTTCTAGGAATATGAGTTTTAAAAAAATTATGATGTTTAATCATTTAAAAAAAACATTTTATTCTCCGTTTTCACTCCACTCCTTCAATCAATATCCCCAACATCTCAATAGCAGCCTCACTAATTCTCGTTCCAGGCCCATAAACGGCAGCAGCACCAGCATCAAAAAGATATTGATAATCTTGATGTGGAATAACACCACCAACTATAACCATAATATCCTCACGGCCGTAGTTTTTTAGGGCTTCGATTACTTGTGGCACTAAGGTTTTGTGCCCAGCAGCTAGAGAGGAAACACCGAGGATGTGCACATCGTTTTCAACAGCCTGTTTAGCAGCCTCAGCAGGAGTTTGGAAAAGTGGGCCAATGTCTACATCAAAACCAACATCGGCATAACCGGTGGCTACTACCTTGGCACCACGATCATGACCGTCCTGTCCCATTTTTGCAATCATAATACGTGGACGACGGCCTTCCAATTCTGCGAACTGATCTGCCATCTGCCTTGCTTTTTCAAAGGTTTCGTCCTTCTTGATTTCTTTACTATACACGCCGCTAAATGATCTAATTTGTGCTTTATACCTACCAAATTCCTTTTCCATGGCGGTAGAAATTTCTCCCAGCGTTGCCCTATAACGCGCAGCTTCTACGGCTAAAGCTAGTAAATTTCCTTCACCTGTCTTTGCACATTCAGTAATATCTGCCAGTGCTTTTTCAACTTTCTTGGAGTCGCGCTCAGCTTTTATTCGGTTTAGTCTTTCAATTTGTGAAGTACGCACTTTTTGATTGTCAACGTCCAAGATTTGGAGTGGATCTTCTTTTTCAAGTCGGTATTTGTTTACACCCACTATTATATCTTGATTGCTATCTATACGTGCCTGCTTTCTTGCTGAGGCTTCCTCAATACGAAGTTTTGGAATACCAGCCTCAATAGCTTTGGTCATTCCACCAAGTTCTTCCACCTCTTCTATTAATTCCCAAGCTTTATTGGCAATTTCATTGGTAAGGCTTTCTACATAATAACTTCCTGCCCAAGGATCCACCGTTTTAGTGATTTGGGTTTCAGTTTGAAGGAAAATTTGAGTATTTCTGGCAATACGCGCAGAGAAATCCGTTGGCAAGGCAATGGCTTCATCCAAGGCATTGGTGTGCAAAGATTGGGTTCCGCCAAAAACTGCTGCAGAAGCTTCAATTGCAGTTCTTGCCACGTTATTAAACGGATCCTGTTCAGTAAGGCTCCAACCACTAGTTTGACAGTGGGTACGCAAGGAAAGGGATTTTTGATTTTTAGGATTAAACTGGTTTACAATTTTAGCCCAAAGCATTCTGGCAGCACGCATTTTAGCGATTTCCATAAAATGGTTTAACCCAATAGCCCAAAAGAAGGACAATCTAGGCGCAAAAGTATCTATGTCCATCCCCGCTTTTATTCCGGTACGGATGTACTCCAAGCCGTCCGCCAATGTGTATGCAAGTTCAATATCTGCCGTTGCTCCCGCTTCCTGCATATGGTAACCAGAAATTGAGATACTATTAAACTTAGGCATATTCTTAGAAGCGAATTCAAAAATATCACTAATGATTTTCATCGATGGTTCTGGCGGATAGATGTAAGTGTTCCGAACCATGAATTCTTTTAAAATATCGTTTTGAATGGTTCCTGCCAAATCTTTCGGAGAAACGCCTTGTTCTTCGGCAGCGACAATATAAAATGCCATTATAGGAAGTACAGCACCATTCATTGTCATTGAAACACTCATCTTGTCCAATGGAATCTGGTCGAAAAGGATTTTCATATCTTCTACGCTGTCAATAGCAACTCCTGCTTTACCAACATCGCCCTCTACCCTTTCGTGATCACTGTCGTAACCGCGGTGGGTAGCAAGATCAAAAGCTACGGAAAGTCCTTTTTGCCCTGCATCTAGATTCCTTCTGTAAAAAGCATTACTATCCTCTGCGGTTGAGAAACCTGCATATTGACGAATGGTCCAAGGTCTACGAACATACATTGTTGAGTATGGCCCACGAAGATTTGGCGCGATTCCAGCGGCGAAATTTAGATGTTTAAGATCAACAATATCCTCTTTGCTATAATGCTTCTTAATCTCAACCTTTTCAGCCGTGGAAAATGTTTCCGAAGAAGAGTCTTTCAAGGTTTCATTCACATCTGTCTTCTGTCTTCCGTCTTCCGTCCTTTTCAGACTAAGATCTTGTAAATTCTTTCTATCCATAAATACTAATGCTTCTCCATGCCATATACACTGCAAAACCTAACAACATAATAGCGATTACTATAAATAAATACCGAAAATACTTGTGAGAGGTCAGTTTATTCAGGCGGGTTAAAATGGCAATGCCCAGCACCGCGAAAACTACTCCTACTACAATTCCTAATACTTCACTCATGATTCTTGTTTTAAGCGTTCCTGTTCAGTGACTTCTGCTATTCTTCTTTCAACAATTGGGGGGATAAGTGTTTTGACTGGGTTGTTTTTAACGAAAGGAAATAGCTCCAAATCGTCTTTCATTCGGTCGTTTTTGTTAGGATGATAATTGGTGCCCAGCAATTTCAGTTCACCAGTATCAAAAAGCTGTTGCTCTTTATCAGCACTTTCTTTTATTTTTTTCTGAATAGTTCCTTCTTTTAATTGCTGAAGAAAACCACCATTTTTTTCAATATCTTTAAATAATTGCAATGCTTTTTCCGCAAGTTCATCCGTCAGGCTTTCAATATAATACGCGCCATCTGCTGGATTGCTTACCGTATCAAAGTAGCTCTCATGCTTTAAGATAAGCAATTGGTTACGAGAAATACGTTCGCCAAATTCGTTGCTTTTATGATAAAGTGCATCATAAGGTAAATTGCAAACTGTGTCTGCCCCTCCTAGCACGGCACTCATACATTCAGTAGTGCTACGAAGTAGGTTTACATTGTAATCGTAAAGCGTTTTGTTTCGTTTTGAAGGGGTGGCAATAATATGGCAGGATTCTTTAATGCCGTATTCATTTGCCAAAGCTGCATAAAGTTTTCTTAACGCACGAATTTTTGCTATTTCGAAAAAATAATTTGGTCCAGTAGCGAGCTGGAAGGTTATATTTAAATTGCGAACTTCATTGGGGCTTTGACTGCTCTCAGCTTGACAGATGTGATTTAAATACTCATTAGCATGGGCTAAGGCGTAAGCCAATTGTTGAACCATGTTTGCGCCTGCATTTTGATACAAAGTAGCATCGACAGCTAAAATGTTTTCTTTTGAGTTTTTCTGAAAAACAACATCGAGTATTTCGTGGTCCTTCTTCAGATTATGAAACCAGTTTCCTGTTCGAGCCAGATTTCCAATTAAATCTATGTTGTAATAAACGCTTACTTTTTTATCGGAAAAGAATTGAATAAGCTTTGTGTAGAACTCTTCGCTTAGAAACTTTACATTGAAATAAATAGTGGCTGTTTCAAATGGAAAGTCCGTAAGAACAGTTTCAATTTCAAACTCCTTTTCAGCAGAAAAAATAATTGCCTGCGCACCTCTTTCTAAAGCGTCTAAAGCGATGTTCTTAGCGATTTTTTCATCATCGATAAATATTCTTTGCGCTATTTTCCAAGATTCGGGTTGCCCTGGGATTGGTACAAAATCTTCGGTGAAATCATCTTGGTGATAAAATGGTTTTACATGAATGCCTTCGGGGCTTTGCCAAACTAAAGTTTCATTATAGTCTGCGCCCTTTAGATCGTACTGTATCTGTTGTTTCCACTGTTTTGCGGAAATTTCATCAAAATCTTCAAACCCGCCAAATGGACGGGCAGGTATAAATTTACTCATCGCTTTTCTTCTTTTTTGATGCTGTCACTATTTTCAATTATATAAATATCTTCATTTTCCTTCTTCAAATAATACTTTTCACGAGCAAATTTCTCCATCTCGTCGCTGTTTTCCATTTTTTTGATGAAAGTTTTATCGTGGTCAATTTCATTTTGATAAAACTCGGCATTATCTTCCAAAGCATTGATGTCGTTATCCAATTCTTGGTGATTTAAATAGGAATTAGCATCAAAAAAAATCATCCAACCTAGAAATAGGACGGCTATAAGCACGTATTTATTGCCTAGATACTTAAACCATTTATTCTTTTTTATCTGGGATAGCTTCACAACTCAGTATAACTTATTTTTTGGTGAATAATACTTCTAATCACATCAACGGCCACAGTATTGTATTTATTCGTGGGAATAATTATATCTGCAAATTCCTTTGTAGGCTCTATAAACTGCTGATGCATTGGCTTCAAGGTAGTTTGATAACGATTCAAGACCTCTTCCAAATCACGACCACGTGTTGCAATGTCACGCTTCAATCTACGTATTAATCTTTCGTCACTGTCGGCATGAACAAAGATTTTTATATCGAACATTTCACGAATGTCGGGATGTGACAAAATCAAAATACCTTCAACTATAATTACCTTTCGTGGAATAGTAAGTATGGTTTCACCCGTTCTATTGTGCTCCACAAATGAATATACGGGCTGTTCAAAGGAGTTTCCATCGCGCAATTCCTTCAAATGGCTCACCAGCAAATCAAAATCAATGGCTTTTGGATGATCAAAATTTATTTTTTTACGATCTTCAATCGACAAATGACTGGTATCGTGATAATAGGAATCCTGCGAAATGATGCACACTTCATCTGCGGGCAACTCTTTCACTATTTGATCTACCACTGTAGTTTTTCCGCTCCCGGTACCTCCGGCGATGCCAATTATAAGCATAGTTATAAGATTTATACAAAGGTAGGGAAAAATGGTTTCAAGTTCAATGTTGCAGATTGCAGGTTTGATCTAAATTTTCATTTATAGACTTTCGTTTTTGATTTTGATTTCGTTTTCAATTTCTTTGTTATTTTTGGAGCTATTAATATTTCAAATGAAAACAATCCTTCTCCATCCGTCCTACTTTCCTACTATTGAACAAATGGCAGCCATTGCACAGGCCGAAAAAGTGGTCTTTGAAGTTGAGGATAATTACCAAAAACAGACGTATCGCAATCGTGTAAACATTGCCCATAGTAACGGGAAACTACTTCTTAATATTCCCATTAAGCACAACAAAGCAGGGAAGCGTCAGAAAATGAAAAACGTACTAGTTGAAAATGATTTTCCGTGGCAAGATCATCACTGGAAAAGTCTGCAAAGCGCTTATCGCACCTCGCCTTTTTTTGAATATTACGAAGATGATCTGGAACCATTGTTTAAAGAACCTGTTGAAAATCTGTTGGACCACAATTTGAGAATAACTAAGGTTTTATGCGAATTGATAGGAATTGAAGTTGATTTCTCTAAAACTACTTCCTACGAAATAACACCAGAAATAAAAGATTTGCGGTTTTTAATTGATGCGAAACGAAAGTCTGATTTTAAGCCAAAAGAATACACACAGGTTCACGGAGCAAACCATCCATTTTTACCAAATCTTTCCGTTTTGGACTTGTTGTTTAACGAAGGTACAAATGCTTTAACATATCTGGAAACATCCCCTCTGTCCTTCGGGGATCTCTCCAAAGGGGAGAAATAGCACGAACACCTCTCCGCCACGAATTCCCCCTCTGGGGGTTAGGAGGCCATTACCATCCAACCGTCGCCATTATCGCTCTATGATCTGAAAAAGTCTTATCTATAGTTTCAAAATTGAGGAAATCCAAACCTTTTGATGCGAGAATATAATCAATGCGCATTGGAAATCTATCAAATTCAAAAGTGGTTCCTAATCCATTTCCACGTTCCCGAAAAGCATCTTGCATATCATTTTTTAACATGCGATAGGTATATGAAAACGGGGTATTATTAAAGTCGCCGCAAACAATAATAGGATGTTTTGTCCTGCTCTGATGTTTTAATATAGTGTTTATCTGATTTTGCTGCTTTTCAAAAACAGTAGAAATTTGATTCTTTAATTCTTCATTGTCGGTTTCTTGTAAGTAACTAACTCTTGGCAAAATTCCCATAGACTGTAAGTGCACATTATACACTCGTATAGTATCCTTTCCTTTAACAACATCAGCATAAAGTGTGTTATTGCTAGATTTTTTAAAATCAAATCCTCCAGTATTTATCAAAGGGTATTTTGAAAAGTAAGCGTAACCCACTTCTGATCGCGGTTTTCTATAATGAATATATTTATACGGATAAGCCGAAAAATCGATTTTATTAAACCTGTAGTATTCCTGAATACAAACAACATCTAGGTCTTCTTCCTTAAGTATTTCAGACATTATCTCGATTCCCTTAGTTTTAAGATCTGGATTCTTCTCATAGCCATTAAAGATGCGAACATTGTATGAAAGCACACTAAGAGTGTGATTATATTGTGAAGTATCTCCTTCCGCAGACATTTCATAAAACACATTAAAATAAAAATATGAAATGAGTAAAAGCGTAAAGGAAAGAAAAAATCGAGCTCTTAATTGGATAGCCCAATAGAGTGCGAAGAGAATATTCACTATGATTATCAGCGGTACAAAAAGACTCAACAATGAAAGTGTAGGAAAGCTTTTTGGAGGTAAATACGGAAGGACGAAAGAAATCAATAAAATTAATGCAGCAAGTAAATTGCCCCAATAAATCAGTTTATTGAAAAATCTCCCCATTGTTATTAGTCGTCTTTACCAGCTTTAAAAAGGAAGTCTTTTTCTGCCTTGGTAAGGCTTTCATATCCACTCTTGCCTATTTTATCCAAAATACCATCCACTTTTTTCTGATGATCAGACTTTGTGTCTTTAGAATTAGAACGCTTAGACTTTGGCTGACTTGTGCGATGTACTGTTTTGAATGGTTTTTTAGTACGAGGCTTGAAAAAGTTTGCAATCCAATCCATAAAGTCTTCAAACCATTTGCCAATGTCTTTTCCTCTAGCAAGTTGTATTGCATAAATATAACCAAAAAGACCACCACCTACATGAGCCATTAATCCACCTGCATTACCAGATGATGGGATTCGTATAAGATCAAGAACAAAAAGAAAGACTGCAATATGCCATAGTTTGATGGTAAAACTGAATATTCTCACTTCAGTATTTGGCGTATAAGTAGCGACAAAAATCATAATTGCAGTTACGGCACCAGAAGCGCCAATTAAATAACCACGACTCTGTGCAAAAACTGGGAAAAGATTATATGCCAATACAAACAACAACCCGCCAAACAAGGCTCCTAGCAGATAGACCGTCAATACGCGCTTTCCCGTAAAGAAGTTTAAAGCAAATTTTCCAAACCAATACAACCATATCATGTTGAACAAAATATGAAAGAAACCAAAATGAAGAAATCCGTAAGAAATTAATGTCCAAGGACGGATTAGAAGCGTTCCAAAATCATCACTTAATACAAACCATCTTGAGAAGTATTGTGGACTCATACTTAAAAAGAAAGAGCCCAAGTTAACTATCAAAAACACAGCTGCATTGATAACAATGAGCTTGATTAGAATATTAGCTGTTTTATATTTATATGAAAGACTTGTCGCTGCCATAATTAATTCCACCGATGATCATCAAAACTATTTTTCTTCCAATACCAAGCCATAATAAAGCCGAACAATGCACCTCCAATGTGCGCCCAATGCGCGATTCCTGTAGCTGTTCCAGTAATTCCGAAAATTAAATCGAGCAAGATAATTCCTGGGATGAAATATTTCGCTTTAATGGGAATAGGAAGGAATATCAACATAAGTTCAATATTCGGGAACATGATCCCGAAAGCAACCAACACCCCGTAAACAGCACCTGAAGCTCCAAGAGCAACACCGTTATAAGACTGTGCCATAGAGATAATTGAATCCATGGGAACAGTATCCAACACGGCTTGGCTTCCGCCATTTCCACCAGACAGATAGCTCATAACCTGAGCTTCACTCCATCCACCTGCTATCAAGGAATCCATAACGCTATGAACATTATAGTAGTTTACTGCAGTATGTATAATCGCCGCTCCTATTCCTGCTGAAAAATAAAAGAATAGAAACTTCTTTTGACCCCAACGCATCTCTAGAGGTGAACCAAAGGCCCACAAGGCATACATATTGAAAAGTATATGAAATATGGAGGTAGGATCGTGCATAAACATATGCGTGATTGGCTGCCAATATTGAAAATTAGGGTTTTCAAAATAGTAGAGCGCAAACAATTTTAGCGATACATCCCCGATTAGAAATGATCCTATATAAAAGATCACATTGATTATTAAAAGAAACTTTACTGTATCAGTTATTTTTCCCATAGCTTTTCCTGCCCTTCGACTATCGCTCAGGATAAACTTCGGCAGATCTTTTTTCACCCTCAAAAGGGTTGGTTTTACATAAATTTTCTATCAAAATCACTAGCGTCCATGGTTGTAAAAACCGGTTTGTTATTTGGACTTACAGTTGGCTCCTTACAAGCAAAAAGCTGATTAATTAAATGTTCTCGCTCTTCTTTGTTTAAAGCGGCACCTGTTTTTATCGCCATACCAGCGGCCATTGATTTTGCCAGCATATCATTTTGACTAAACCCGCTATCGGGCACTTCTTCTTTAATATCGCGCACTAATTGCTGCAGCAAATTTACAACATGGCTCTCCATAATCAGCACCGGAATACCGCTAATCTCGATAGTTTCATTTTTCAATTCTGAAAACACAAAACCTGTGTTCTCCAACTGTTCGCGAATTTTTTCAATAATCGCTACATCCGGTTTTGAAAAATGTAGTTCCAGTGGAAATAATAACTGTTGACTCACCGCTTCTTTTACTGTAATATTTTTTAATAACTCTTCGTAAAGAATACGTTGATGCGCCAAGTTTTGATGCACTATCATCATCCCATTTTTTAACGGGCTTACAATATATTTATTCTGTAGCTGGAATGTTGTCTGTCTAGATTCAAGATCATTATCTTCGAAAAGACTTCCAGTTACTTCTTCACTTTCAAATTCAATATCACTCAAACCAGAAACTGCTTCAGTTTCGTCTTTTAAGCCTACGTAAAGCGATTCCCACGAGGATGCTTGCTCTCTTTTATAGGGAAAGCGGATACTTCCTTGCTTCGGCTTTTCTTTAAATGGATTGAAATCTCTATCCACATCAATGGAGGGCGAAGTGGGAGATTTCTTACTGTATTCATAAGGAGTATCAAAACCTTTATCCCGTTCAAAATCCAAAACCGGGGCTATATTAAATTGCCCCAAACTGTGTTTTACCGTGGCTCGAAGCATTGCATAAATTGAATGCTCGTCGTCAAATTTTATTTCAGTTTTTGTAGGATGAATATTGATGTCTATGGAATGTGGATCTACTTCCAAAAACAAAAAATAACCTGGATGGACGCCACTTTTCATCAAACCTTCAAAAGCGGAGGATACTGCATGGTGTAGGTACGGACTTTTGATAAAGCGATCGTTTACAAAAAAGAACTGCTCACCCCTGCTCTTCTTCCCGAATTCAGGTTTAAGGACAAAACCTTCAATTTTCAAAATTTCGGTTTCTTCAGTTACGGGAACTAGTTTTTCATTTGTTTTGCTTCCGAAGATATTTACAATACGTTGCCGCGAGTTTGATGAAGGCAGATTAAAAACATCACTTCCATTGTGAAGCATTTGAAAAGCAACACTTGGGTGCGCCAAAGCCACCCGATGAAATTCATCAATAATATGCCGTGTTTCTACAGAATTACTCTTTAAAAAGTTTCTACGGGCTGGAATATTATAAAAAAGGTTTTTTACTGAAATAGTCGTCCCCTGTGGTGCAACTGCTGGATCTTGTGAAATTACTTTACTTCCTTCAATAGTGAGATGGGTTCCAACCTCAGAATCTTCCGTTTTGCTCTTTAGCTCCACATGAGCAATTGCAGCAATAGAAGCCAAAGCTTCTCCACGGAAACCTTTGGTATGAAGGTTGAAAAGATCTTCTGCCGACTTTATTTTTGAAGTAGCATGACGTTCAAAACTAAGCCGCGCATCTGTAATGCTCATCCCTACTCCGTTATCGGTAACTTGAACGAGTGTTTTCCCTGCATCTTTTATAACAAGCGTTATGGAAGTTGATTTTGCATCAATAGCATTCTCCAACAACTCCTTCACAACTGAGGCAGGGCGTTGTACAACCTCCCCTGCGGCAATTTGATTTGCAACGTGATCCGGTAATAGCTGAATGATATCTGACATTAAAATTTATGCGTAGAAAATAGATAAATCGAACTCAATAATAAATAGGAAAATAAGCACCAAAATTCCTATTATAACAATAAGTCTTCGGTTTGTGTTTCTATCTGAAGTCTGCCGCAAATCTGACCAAGCGGTTTTTAGTTTCCCTTTTAAACCTTTATTATCCCCAACCGTAGTTCGAAATTGATCAAATTTATGATCCATTGAAAACGGACTTCCTTCTCCGTCAAATTCGTAATGACGCGGCTTATAGCTATACTTCTTATTTCTTCTCTTACCTATTAGTCCCATAATTGTTGTGCCTCAAAGTTAGTGAAAATACTGTGTTTTCTAAAGCATTTCTAAAGCTTGTTTTGAACAATTATGATGCCAATACTTAGTGCTCAGTGTTCAGTAACGGTTGGCAACGGCAGGTCTATTAGGTATTTGAACAATTAAGTGTTACCCTGAATTTCACAGAGAAGCCCGAAGTTTCGTATAAAAGAGAGAACTATTATCCAGTTCCCAACTTCTAATTTCCCTTTTCGTATTTAAAACTTTGAATCTTTTCTAAGCTGTGCCATTTTTATTGCTGCAATGGCAGCTTCAGTACCTTTATTGCCATGCCTACCGCCGCTACGGTCTATGGCTTGCTGCATATTATTGTCTGTTAATACGCAAAAAATTACGGGAATGTTTCCTTGTATGTTTAAGTCTTTTATTCCTTGTGAAACACTTTCGCACACATAATCAAAATGCTTAGTTTCTCCTCGAACAACACTACCAATAGCAATTACTGCATCCAGCATATCGTAGCTTTGCCCCATACGTTTGCAGCCATAAATAAGTTCAAAGCTTCCTGGAACGTCCCAGCGAACAATGTTTTCATTAATAGCTCCGCAATCTTTTAGGGCATCAAAAGCGCCTTGAAACATCCCTTCGGTGATATCGTGATTCCATTCTGAAACAACAATCCCAAAGCGAAAATCTTTCGCGTTTGGGATTGTGTTTTTATCGTAAGCCGATAAATTTGTATTTTCTGTAGCCATTTATTTTTTCATTGCTTCCGCGCGACCGGTATAGATTTCGGCTTTGGCGGCTTCGGCTGATTTTGGATAATCATCCGCTATTTTTTTGAAATGAGACAATGCTTTGTCATTATTTTTCAATGACATTGCAGCAATTCCAGCTTTCAATAGAAAACGTGGCGTTGTAAAGTCGTTGGTACGCATATTAGCTGCTTCTTCGTAATACTTTAAAGCATCTTCATTCTGACCCAACTGTACAAATGCATCGCCAATTGCTCCTTTTGATAAAGGCGCTAAAATATCATCATCGCTCTTGAATTTATCCAATTGCGTAATAGCCTCTTGATATTTGTTCGAGTTCAAATAAGCCATTCCCGCGTAATAATGCGCAAGATTTGCAGCTTTTGTTCCACTGTAATTATCAATAATGTCAATAAAGCCATATTTTCCTTCCCCACCTTGCAATGAAAGATTGTAAAGTGAATCTTTTGCAGGGGCGGTCAGTGCTTGTTCCCAATAGCTCTGAGCTTGATACATCTCGTTCATAGCCTCAGTCTCCTTTGGTTCCTGAATAAACTTCTGATACAGGAAATATCCCAGAACACATACAGCAACAACTCCGATAACTCCAAGAATCACTTTTTGGTTTTTCTCTACCCAAGCCTCAGTTCTTGACGCACCTTCATCCAGCGTGTTAAATACTTCTGCCGTTGTACTGTCATCTTCCAGCTGCTGTTCTTTGTCAGCTTTAGTTTTTGGTTTGCCTCCGCGTTTTTTGTACGTTGCCATAGTTATAGGTTATAGTGGCGCAAAAATAAAATTTTTAATGGAATTTAAAAGGATTAATATTTCTTATTTTTTAATAATTTAAAAAGCCTCTGTTTTTAGTTGTAACATCCTTGCTTTGCGAGCGTTGATAAATAATATAACTTCTTAAAAAACTGAAGAATTGCAAATTACGCTAAGACATTAGCCGAAATCATCACAAACAACTTATTTTTACACCTTGTTAAAGCTCTTTTTCATTTAAACTTTTCGGTTTTTAGCCCTGCATTCTGTCTCTAAAAGTCCTAAATTGTTAAGTTTAAGCTTATAGACAGAAGCCCCAATAAATCGCGATTCGCTAATTTTTATGATTTTACAAAAACTATCCTTACTCAACTATAAAAACTTTGAAGCAGAGTCATTTGAATTCGACCCAAAAATAAATTGTTTTGTAGGTAATAATGGCGTTGGAAAAACCAATGTACTCGATGCCATTTATCATCTTTCCTTCGGAAAAAGCTACTTCAACCCTATTACTACTCAAAATATTAAACACGATGCAGATTTTTTTGTGGTAGAAGGTTTGTATGAGAAAAGTGATTCTCCGGAAAAAATTGTGGTGAGTGCCAAAAGAGGACAGAAAAAGATCATAAAACGAAATGGGAAAGCCTACGACAAATTCAGCGAGCATATCGGCTTTTTACCTTTAGTAATTATTTCACCAGCCGACAGAGATTTGATAATTGAGGGCAGTGATAAACGACGAAAATTTGTGGACGGGGTGATTTCCCAACGTGACTCTGAATATCTCCACACCTTAATTAATTACAATAGAGTACTTACCCAGAGAAATTCACTCCTCAAATATTTTGCTGCAAACAATACTTTCAATCAGGATACTATTGATATTTACAACGAGCAACTGCACGCTTTTGGGACCTCAATTTTCGGAAAGCGGACTGCCTTTTTGGAAGAATTCCTTCCCATTTTTCTAAATAGATACAGATCCATTAGTAGCGGCGAAGAAAGTATCAATTTAGTATATCAAAGTCAACTTCAGGAAAACGACTTGCTTACGTTGCTTCAGAAAAACATGATAAAAGATAAAATTTCGCAGTACACCAATTTCGGAATCCATAAAGACGATTTAGTTTTTGAAATTGATGGACATCCAATAAAGAAATTTGGATCACAAGGGCAGCAGAAATCGTATCTTATTGCTTTGAAATTAGCTCAATTCGACTTTATAAAAAATCATTCAAAAACAAACCCAATTTTGCTATTGGATGATATTTTTGATAAATTGGACGAAATGCGAGTTGAGCATTTAATCTCGTTAGTCGATAATGAAAACTTCGGCCAACTTTTTATCAGCGACACTCACGCAGAACGAACTGAAGAGGTAATAAAAAAAGTACATCAGACTTATAAGATGTTTCCTTTAACTCCCTAAAAAGAGCTTTATTTCTATATTTATTTCTTGGTTAATATATCCTCAATTGAAAGCACTGCTACATACTTCCACTTCAACTCCACACTTTATAACTAGCTAGAAAACTATTTTCATTTTTCATTGTAACAAATTTTAGGTTCCAATACTTACCAAGTGAACTTTAAAAAACAAAAAAGATGAAACATTTAAAATTATTTTTCGCAGCATTAGTATTAACACTAACTTTTAACTTTTCGCAAGCGCAGGAAAAACTTGAGAATTCTGTTTTATGGAAAGTAGAACATGCTGATCTCAAAGAACCCTCATATATTCTAGGAACGCTCCACATAATGTGTGAAAAAGACTTTAATATTCCTAAAAGAGTAACTGAAACACTTCAATCTGTTGACGCACTCGTATTGGAGATTGATTACTCTGATCCAAAAGAGATGGAGGCAATGCAAGAATCAATGAGCAATGCAAAGAAAATTTCTGAGGAATTAACTGAAGAACAATACAACGAATTAGACAAACTGGTAACAAAAATTACCGGAGCACCTTTAGCTACTTTTGATGCTTATGGCCTTTCTACGCTCAACGCCATGTTGGCTCCTAAAATGTTGCCATGTTCTAATTTTAAATTTCTAGATATGGAGCTTGCATTAAGAGCGACTAAAAGCAAAATGCCGATTTTTAGTTTTGAAAATGTTTCAGAACAAACTGAGATATTGAGAAAAGCCTATCCCACAGAGTTTGCATTGGAGCAAATTATGCTATTTGATTCCTATAAAGAAGATTTCAATAAATCTATCGTAGCTTATAAAAATGAAGATCTTTCTACCGCTGTAAGTTTCCTTACCAAAGAGATTTATATGGACGAAAATGCAACCAATATTATGCAGGTAAATCGAAACAAAAACTGGGTTGAAAAAATGCCAGGAATGATGAAAGAAAGAAGTAACCTATTTGCAGTTGGAGCTGCTCACTTAACAAGTGACTATGGCTTAATACATCTTTTAAAAGAAAAAGGATATACCCTAACTCCTGTTACTAATTAGAAAAAGCACTGATGAAATTATCTGAAAAGGAGTTTTTAGCGCTAATTAACCAACACAAAGGGATTCTCTATAAAGTATCCAGAATGTACTTTGATAAACTCGAAGACCAGCAAGATCTGTTTCAAGAAATCATTTTACAGTTATGGAAATCTGCAGATTCTTTTAAAGGAAATAGTCAATTTTCTTCTTGGATGTATAGAGTGGCACTAAACACCGCTATTGTATTCTTTAAAAAGGAAAAAAGAAAACCAGATAATTACAACTCAAAAACTATTGAACCTATTGCCTATGAAGGTTATGACAATGAAAAGGATCAACAGTTGGTTCATTTTTACAAAGCTGTGAAGAAGTTGAATAAAATTGAAAAAGCATTAATACTTCAATTTATAGAGGGTTTTTCCGGCAAAGAAATAGCCGAAAACTTAGGCCTGTCCGAAGTTAATGTAAGAGTGAAAATAAACAGAACAAAAAGTAAATTACAAGAAATTATAAAAACACAAGGATATGAATTTTGATAATATAAAAGCCAAAATGGATTCCGAGCGTATGGATGAGACTCAGATTCCCACAAGAATAAAAGATCTAGAAACTAGTAAAATGCCCATTCAAAAAGTGAGGAGAAGTATGAGAAGTGAGATTATCATTCAATTGGTATGTATAGTGATCTTTTTTGCTGCACCGAGTTTTATTGAGATGAACCCATTACCACAAGGTATTTATTACATCTTTATGTTTATTACTAGCCTCATTACTTTGGGATATCTAGCGAAAATGACTTGGTTTATAAATAAAACCAGCGATCTTAATAAAGCTAGTAAAAACGCAGTAATTACTTTTATTTATGAACTAAAATTAACTTTAGAAGTTTATAAAACAGCAATAATTTCTGGAAGTCTTCTTCTCCCTATATCAGTATTTGCTCTATTATTCGGAATTGAGAAAGATCCAGAAGTATTTACAAATATAATTTTATTGAATATATCTACTACTTCGCTTATTCTCTATATTATAGGATACATAGTTTTCGCTTTAGTAATATATGTAGGAACCATAGCCTGGTCCAACAGTCTTTATGGCGTACATATTAAAGCACTTGAGAAAACATTAAAAGAGTTTAACTTATAAAATTAACAGCGTAGATTTTTGTTTAGCATTAGCTTCGGCTATATTTAGAAAAGTGAAGTTAAATCTTAATTTTTTTGCAACTTTGCGTACTGCTATTAACATACAAACAGATTTACAAATATGAATTCGAAAATTTCAATTGTTTTATTACTGCTTTTCGTTATTTCCTGCGCAAAACCTAATCCCGATGAGCAAAAGAAAAACTTAGATGGCTATTGGGAAATAGAAACCGTAAAAATGGCCAGCGGCAAAAAGAAAGATTTCAGCGCTAATACCATTGTTGATTATATTGAAGTGAAAGGTGATAGCGGTATACGCACAAAAGTTTCACCAAAACTCGACGGAACGTTTAGAACGAATGGAGCTTCGGAAAAATTCACTTTAAAAATTGAAGACGACAGCCTTAGAATGTTCTATAAAACTCCTTTTGACGAATGGAAAGAAACTGTGATTGAAGCCAAGGACAGTACGCTTATTGTAAAAAATAGAGATCATAAAATTTATACTTATACTCAATTTGAGAAATTCGATTTCGGAGAATAATGCTGGCTGACAAATATCGAAATCAAAATAAACTTTAAAACTCATAAAAGCTTAAACTCCCTTCAAAATGGCAAAACGACACTCAGAAAACATATCAATTGGTGATGCTTTACAAGAATTTATTGGAAAAAACCGATTGGAAAAAGGCTTGAATAAAGTGAACGCCAAAGAAGCCTGGGATTCGGTAATGGGTGTGGCGATTTCAAAATACACTACCGATATAAAATTGGATCGGGAAACGCTTTATGTGCAACTCTCCTCTTCAGTTTTACGCGAAGAGCTCAGCTATGGAAAGGAAAAGATTGTAAACCTACTTAATGAAGAATTAGGTAAAGAATTGATTAAGAAATTGGTTTTGCGGTAAACTGTCGTTGTATAAAAACCATAGGCTCACGACTACAAAAACATAATTCATAAAAAACGCCCTCCAAGTCGGAAGGCGTTTTCAATTATAATATTTTGTAAAATGCTTAAAACATTTCGCGACCTGCAAAATGAAAAGCACCTTCAATAGCTGCATTTTCATCGCTATCACTTCCGTGAACGGCATTTTCACCGATAGAAGCTGCGTATAATTTACGGATAGTACCATCAGCAGCATCAGCTGGATTGGTAGCTCCAATTAAAGTACGGAAATCCTCAACAGCGTTTTCTTTTTCAAGAATTGCTGCAACGATTGGTCCGCGAGTCATATACTCTACCAATTCGCCATAAAATGGACGCTCACTGTGAACCTCATAAAATGTCTTCGCGTCATTTGTGGTCATGTGGGTAAGTTTCATCGCTACGATTCTAAAACCAGAAGCGTTAATTTTTTCAAGAATGGCGCCGATGTGTCCTTTTTCAACCGCATCTGGCTTTAACATTGTAAATGTTCTGTCTGTTCTCATGGTGTTTTTAAAATTTTGGCAAAAGTAGGTATTATATTTACAACATTCAAAAGTTATCATTTTTCTATTCCTAAAAGAAAAAAACACTGTTTACCTTGAATATTTTGAGTTAATATAAACACCAATTACACCATAAAAGCACCGCAATATCAAAAGACATCCATTTACTACTATAAAACGGTTATAATTTAAATCCTTATCGTTTTTAAAACCTTAAAAAACTCACAACCAAACACTTAAAACACGTTAATTCCTCTTTGAGGTCTTGAGTCATTGTTGTACCTTCGCGCCCTATGAATAAAGAAACTACTGAAATTGTTCAAAACCTACTCGCTTCACCACAAAAAGTGGTTATAGTAGGCCACAGAAACCCTGATGGAGATGCTATCGGATCTTGTTTAGGATTGTCTTTTTTCCTAAAAAGTTTAGGGCATACAACAACGGTAATAATGCCGAATGATTTCCCAGATTTCTTAAAATGGATGCCTGGCGTTGAGGATGTTGTTATCTATGAAAAGGAGACCGAAAAAAGCAGTGAAATCATTGAAAACACTGATCTAGTTTTCACTTTAGATTTCAATAGTTTAGACAGAGTTGGCGATTTTCAGAAAGTTTTGGAAGATGCTACTGCTAAATTCGTAATGATAGACCATCACCAACAACCCGCAGATTATGCTGTTGCAACGTATAGCGACGTAAAAATGAGCTCCACTTGCGAAATGGTGTATCATTTTATGGATGCTTTGGATCAATCTCAAAAGCTTTCAAAGGAAATAGCCATCAATCTTTATACTGGTATAATGACAGATACTGGTTCCTTTCGCTTTTCGTCAACTTCTTCAACAACACATAGAGTTGCAGCAAAATTGATAGAAGCTGGTGCGGAAAGCGCCATTATAAATCAAAATGTCTACGACAATAACAGTCCTGAACGCATGAAATTGCTTGGAGTAGCTTTGAACAACCTAAATATTATACCTGAGCTTCACACGGCATATATTACTATGAAGCAAAAAGATTTGGACACACACAATTTCAAAAAAGGTGATACTGAAGGTTTTGTAAATTATGCGCTTTCCGTGAAAGGAGTCGTTTTTGCGGTTATTTTCATTGAAAACAAGCAAGAAAATATCGTAAAGATATCTTTGAGAAGCAAAGGAGACTTTTCGGTAAATGATTTTGCACGCGAGCATTACAGCGGTGGAGGCCATATTAATGCTGCCGGTGGAAAAAGTTCGCAAAGCCTTAACAAAACAGTAAGCGAATTTATTAGTATCTTGCCAAGTTATAAAGACGAACTCACACATGCTTCATAAGCTGTTTTATATTTTACTATTTTCTATTTTAGTTGTTTCGTGCAAAAGCCCCGAAGCTAGACGTCCAGTGCAAAGTCACTCAGGAACCTTCTTTAAAGATTCTGCTGACCGGAACAAAGAAATCTATGACGAAGAAAAAAATCATATTCAAAAGATAATAGCCAAAGACTCCAAACACCATTATATTACCTCTGAAAATGGATTTTGGTATTTCTACAACAAACGCGATACTACAAGCGTACAATTGCCGGTTTTAGGCGATATAGTGAAATTCACCTACAATATTAAAGACCTCAACGGAAATGTAATCCTTTCAGAAAAAGAGAATGGATTACAACAATATAAGGTAGATCAAAGCAACCAAGAGCTTATCTCTGGAGTTCGCGAGGGCATAAAACTTATGAAGGAAGGCGAAACAGTTACCTTCCTCTTTCCATCTTATAAAGCCTATGGTTATTACGGGATAGAAGAAAAACTCGGCACCAATATTCCCGTGCAGAGCACAATAACTTTACACTCAATTGAAAAATCAAATTAATTAAACAACAGATGAAAAAATTACCAATTTTATTTTTATTTCTGACACTCGCATTTGCGTCTTGTCAAGAAAAATATCCGGATTTAAAAGAAGACGGTGTTTATGCTGAATTTATTACCAACAAAGGAACTTTTGTTGCAAAGTTGAAAAATGAAAGTGCACCGCTTACAGTTTCAAACTTCGTGGCATTAGCAGAAGGAACCAATGGAATGGTAGATTCAATTTACAAAGGCAAACGTTTTTACGACGGTCTCAGCTTTCACCGAGTAATCAAAGATTTTATGATTCAAGGTGGAGATCCAAAAGGTGATGGAACAGGAAACCCTGGTTATGCATTTCCAGATGAAATAACCGATACTATCCGTTTCGACAAAAAAGGACTTTTAGCAATGGCTAATTCTGGCCCTGGAACTAATGGAAGTCAATTTTTCGTAACCTTAAAAGAAACTCCTTGGCTAGACGGTCGTCACACTATTTTTGGTGAAGTTGTTGTTGGGCAAGATGTTGTAGATTCAATCGGTGTAGTAGAAACTGAAGAATCTGGAGACAAACCAAAGCAGCCTATAATTATTGAAAAAGTAAACATTATCAATAAAGGTGATGTGAAGGTTCCTTATTTCACAGAAGAAATGGGTAAACTTGAAAAAGAAAAGAAAGAAAAAGAAGAGCGTATTGATAAAGTAGCCGCTGCTAAAGCCAAAGAACTTCAGGCTATGGAAGCAAAAGCCGACTCACTTCCTTCTGGTATTAAAATTTATTTTAACGAAAAAGGCGACGGCCCACAACCAAAAGAAGGTGACAAAATTTCCATGAACTACGCAGGATACCTTGCTGATGGCCATTTATTCGATTCAAACATATTAGAGAGTGCAGAAGAATTCGAAATAGTTGACGAAATGCGTAAAGCAGCAGGACAATACGTTCCTGTACCTACAGACTATAGCAAGGATGCACAACTTATCCCAGGTTTCCGTGAGGGCCTATTGAATATGAAAGTTGGCGATAAGGCAACTATCTTTATTCCATCTCATTTAGCTTATGGCAAAAGAGGTATCCCAGGAGTTATTCCTTCAGAATCTGATTTGATTTTCCAACTTGAACTTGTTAATATCATAGAATAACTACAGTATTTCTTATATATAAAAAGAGGAATCAATTTAAAAATTGGTTCCTCTTTTTTATTTTTGAATCACGAAAGATTCTTTTGAATAAGCGTAATTGGAAATTTTTTAGAAAATTACCAGTTTTGAAACAAAACTAAACACACTATATATAGACGAATCGGTCGTGGTTCGTGTAGCGCAGCGGTCGTTGCCCTTACTTCTTTATTCTTGCTTCTATTTCTTCGGAATTTCCTTTAAAATTTCCATTACAAAGTCCCAATATTTTTTAGCGGAAGAAATACTTGCACGCTCATCAGGAGAATGCGCTCCTCTAATCGTTGGTCCAAAAGATATCATATCCATCTCAGGATAGTTTTGTCCGAGTATACCACATTCCAGTCCGGCGTGGCATGCAGCAACCTCAGCTTTCTCTCCGTTCATTTTTTGATATAGACTATCTAAAACCTTCAATATTGCACTGTCCATATTTGGCGCCCATCCTGGATAATCACCAGCAAGTTTTACTTTGTATCCTGCAAGCTCAAAAGTAGAGGTTAGTGCATCTGCAAGTACGTCTTTAGAAGATTCCACAGAACTACGGGTTAAACATTTAATTGTTACCGTTCCGTTTTCAACCAAAACTTTAGCGATGTTATTTGAAGTCTCAACTAAGTCTTCAATATCTGGACTCATTCGGTAAACACCATTATGAGCAGCATTCATTGCATTTAAAAATAGCCCTTGCTCCTCTTTGCTCATTACTTTTGAAATAGTCTCGTCAGTTTTTTCCGCGGTAATCGAAAGGTTTGGCTCTAAAGATTTATATTCTTCCGCTATAGCCTGTTTTATATTTTCAAAGGCAGCATGAAATTCTTTCTCTGAAGAAACCGCAACTTGTGCTACACTTTCTCTAGGAATAGCATTGCGAAGACTTCCACCTTCAAGTTTCGCCAATTGCATAAAATCTTTAGTAGCGAAAAGCACGCGATTCATCAATTTATTGGAGTTACCCAAACCTTTTATGATGTCCATCCCACTGTGACCACCGTTAAGACCAGTAACTTTTAATGTGTAAACTGTAGCGTCTTTTGGAACTTCAGATCCTTTATAAGTTCCTGTTGCTGTAATATCTACACCACCTGCACAACCAACACCTATTTCATCATCTTCCTCAGTATCTAGGTTTAAAAGAATATCACCTTTTAGCAAACCACCTTTCAATCCTTTGGCACCAGTCATTCCGGTTTCTTCATCAATTGTAAACAGCGCTTCAATTGCGGGATGTTGAATTTCATCACTTTCAAGAATTGCCATAATTGTAGCAACTCCCAATCCATTGTCTGCACCAAGCGTAGTTCCTTTTGCACGAACCCAATCTCCATCCACATACATTTCAATACCTTGTTTATCGAAATCGAAATCAGTATCGTTATTTTTTTGATGAACCATATCTAAATGGCTTTGAAGAACAATCATTTTGCGATCTTCCATTCCTTTTGAAGCTGGTTTGCGGATTATAACATTCCCTACTTCATCTTCCATAGTCTCCAAATTGAGGCTTTTTCCGAAGTCTTTCATAAAAGCAATCACACGTTCCTCTTTTTTTGAAGGACGTGGTACGGCGTTAAGATCTGCAAATTTGTTCCAAAGCGCTTTGGGCTCTAGGTTTCTTATTTCTTCGTTCATATTTTATTTTTAATTTATAGTTAAAAAAAGGGTCGCCACGAATACACGAATATCCTGCAAGGTGTCCCCCGCTTTTTCTGCCGGGTCTCTTGTAGGTTTTAATTGGTGTACCTGCACATCCAGTAAGTGGATTCGCAATCCTTTATTTACGTCCTAGCTTTTTGCAACAGCAAAAAAAAACATTCGTGAATTCGTGGCACATTTCAACAAAATTACCTTTTTTCATCCGCTATAAAAATTATGTAGAGAAAGAATTCCTTCGTAAGTTTGGTTTATGCTAAGACGAACTGCGCTTATCCTTGCGCTACTGCTTCCAATACAATGGGTTTTTCTACAGATTCTGAAAAAATTTCCAGAGTTTGTGGAAAAATATTACAGCCTGGGTTTTTATCCAATACTTTCCAAAGTATCTCGCTATCTCTTTGGTTGGATTCCGTTCTCTGTAGGCGATCTTTTTTATCTGCTGATTGCTTTGGTGGCCATTCGTTGGATTTACAAGAATTTTTATCGCCTTCGTTTTGAACCCATTCGCGTTTTAGTAGATATTGCTGCTGCAGTTTCTGTCGTCTATTTTATGTTTCACATTCTATGGGCTTTCAATTATTATCGGGTTCCACTTCATAAATCGCTACAACTGGAAAGTGATTATACATACGAACAACTACTTTCCACTACAAACCGCTTTATAGAAAAAAGTAACGCAATGCATCGTAAGTTAGGTTATGCAGATTCAACAAAAATTGATCTACCCTACTCTCAGAAAGAAATGTTCAAAATAAGCTTAAACGGCTATGAGAATTTGGAAAAGGAATATCCACAACTCGCCTATTCTCCAAGAAGCATCAAAAAAAGTGGTTGGAGCTTGGGATTGACTTATATGGGTTACAGTGGGTATCTAAATCCATTTTCTGGAGAAGCGCAGGTTAACAACCTAATCAAAACCTATAAATTTCCGGTAGTTGCCTGTCATGAAGAAGCTCACCAAATAGGTTATGCTGCAGAAAACGAAGCTAATTTTGTGGCTACTCTTGCCACGCTTCATAACGATGATCTATATATTCAATATGCAGGATATATTTTTGCACTGCGCTATTTAATAAATGAAGTCGCCAGAAATGATGAAGCAGAATATTACAGGCTATTAGAGAAAATCAATCCTGGAATCTTGGCCAGTTATAAAGAAATGCGTGATTTTTGGAACAGTTATGACAATCCGTTCGAGACTTTTTCAAAAGCATTTTGGGATAATTTTCTAAAAGCGAATAATCAAAGTGGCGGTATTATGAGCTATAATTATATGGTAGCGCTGGTAGTTAATTATTTTGAAGATAAGCCTATTTAAAATCGGACCTTGATTCATTTTTAAATTTCGCCATCAGCAATATTAAAAAACACTCGGTCACCTTTGAGGTTTATGATAATATGGAATTATTTTAATATTAATTTAATCAGATAGCACTCCAAAAGCGCCCTCGCAATATATAGTTAGAATAATAAAAACATACACCTGATGGGGTTATTTTCAGTATTCTTGTATTACCAAATCATACCATAAAATGAAACATTATTTTTATAAAATGCTCCTATTTTCAGGCATATTAATCGCAAATTCAAGCTGTGAGCAGCTGGATATAACAGATAATCAGCGCATCTTGATAAGAGGTCATGTTGTGGACCAAAACGGCAATCCACTAGAAAACATATCTTTACACACAGAATCTCTCAACAAGATCATCGCCAGTGCACCGTCTGACGCTTCGGGTAATTTTGAAATGACATCCTTAAATGCAAATTATAATCCACTAAAGATTCTGGTCAATCTATCTCACAGTTTCGATGACCAAAATGCTTTTCCCGATTACTCCAGTAGAATCTATTCCTCAGACATGGCCAATCAAGATTTATTAATTGATTTGGGAACAATTGTATTAAGTGAGATAGGAACCTTATCGATTTATTTAAGAAACGAATCGAGAAGTAATAATTTAGAATATACACTTTCATATACATCCAAGGTCTGTCATCTCCCTTTAAGCGGGAGTGAAAACAACCCTTGCGAACTGGATCGAATTGAGAACCGTTCTTATGGTCCAACAGCAGAAAACCAAAACATAAGTCGTGAAAGTGTTTTGGGTACAGTGGCTATATTTGAATATTCTCTTAATAACGAAGCTACTCAAACTATTGAAATCCCTGTAACAAATCCCCCGACCAATTATGTTTTTGAATATTAAAACTCTTTTTGTTGCTCTACTTTTTTCCGTAGCATCTTTTTCCCAGCAATCCGAAACCGAAACTGAAAAAGATACAAATCAAGAGCAAAATATCGATGGCAAAAAATTCGGAAGCATCACTGTAGGTGCCTATGTGCCTATTGCTTTTGGGAAGAACTTTGTTAATAACGGAATGAATCTAAAAGTAGGTGCCCAAACACAACTAAAAATAAATGTTTTAGAAGATTTCTATATTGGTCCTGCTTTTAGCTTCTTTTCTGGCGATGTAAACAATCGAGAACTTGTTGGCAACTATGATACCATGACCAACGTGGTTGTTGGTGGCGTGATTGGTTATGAAAAACAAGTACAAAAATTTGATATTTCCATTGGTTTAGGAGTGGGTTATTCCGGTTATTTCAATCGAGGTCTCGGTGATAATTTTGAAGACAGTGCTACCGCTGTTTGGTTAAGACCTGAGGTGAGTTATCGTTTAGCTAATTATATTTCAGTTTACGTTGCTCCAGAGCTTCGCCACGATTTTATGAACATAGATGTACCGGCAGAATTGGAAGATACTTTTAAAGGTGTTAATTATTTCAATGTTGGGTTTGGGCTCCGAATTAACTTGGGAACTGGTTATAAGTTTGAATAATCTTGGTTTTTTGGCACGCAAAAGTGCAAAGACCTTAGAATTTCTGTTTTAAAAATATTGGTTGTTCGAAAATTTGATATTCTGGTGCATTAAATAAAGCCTTTATTCCCCATATCTCTATACCTTTGCGACTTCGCGCCTCTGCGAGAAAACTTTCCTTACCGTATGAAATCCATCACAAGTCTACAAAATCCACTAATAAAGCAGATTATTCTACTTCAGGAAAAATCCCGGGAACGTCGCAAAACAAATCTTTTTGTAATTGAAGGCCTACGCGAAATTTCATTAGCGTTAAAAGGTGGTTATATGATAAAAACGCTTCTTTTCTGTCCCGAAATTTTTTCCGAAGAAGAACTCTCCACTCTGAAAGAATCGACAAACAGCGAAATAGAATTTATAGAAATCGCTTTAGAAGTCTATCAAAAACTTGCATATCGAAGCTCTACGGAAGGAGTTATTGCAATTGCAAATTCCAAATTTCTATCATTAGAAAACCTGCTAATTTCTAATCTCAACCCTCTAGCAACTACCCACTACCCTCTAATCCTAATTGCCGAAGCTCCAGAAAAACCTGGAAACATTGGTGCGCTTCTTCGTACCGCAGATGCTGCTAATGTAGATGCGGTAATTATTGCGAACCCGAAAACAGATTTATACAATCCGAACATAATCCGCAGTAGCGTGGGGTGTTTATTTACTAATAATATAGCAACAGGAAGCACTTCTGAAATTATTTCATTTCTCAAAGAAAATAATATCAATATTTATTGTGCAGCTTTGCAAGCTTCGGTTCCTTATCATACTTGCGATTTCAAAGAAAGTACGGCAATAGTTGTCGGTACCGAAGCGACCGGGCTTTCCGAAGAATGGTTAGAAAACAGCACTCAAAATATCCTAATCCCGATGCAGGGTGAAATTGACAGTATGAACGTCTCCGTAGCTGCGGGAATTTTAATATTTGAAGCCAAGAGACAACGTGGATTTTAACATCCTCCTATACCCCTTTCGAAGAAAGAATCGCTCCCTCCCTTCGAAGGGAGGGCTGGGGTGGGATGTTTTTTGAATCACGGTTTTAAGCGAAATCTAAGTATGAAACCTGAAACAATCTTTTACATAATAATAGCAATCCTAATTGTCAGTTTTATAATTGATCAAGTATTGGATTACCAAAACGCAAAACATTTTAACGATCCACTTCCGGCTGAAATACAAGATGTTTTTGACGAGGAGGAATACAAAAAATCCCAGCACTACAAAACGGAACGTTACAAATTCGGAATTCTTACCTCTACTATTTCACTTATTGCCACGCTTCTATTCTTCCTTTTAGATGGGTTTGCATATGTAGATGGTGTAGCTCGTTCCATTTCAAATAATGAAATAATTATCGCCTTAATTTTCTTCGGAATAATAATGTTTGCGAGCGACATACTTAGCACACCTTTTAGTTATTACAGCACTTTCGTAATCGAAGAAAAATATGGTTTCAACAAGACCACTCGAAAAACATTCTTCCTGGATAAAGTTAAAGGATGGTTGATGGTCGCGGTTATTGGCGGAATTCTTTTGAGTGCCATTATCTGGTTTTATGAAACCACAGGCAAAAATTTCTGGCTCTACGCTTGGGGAATTATTACTGTTTTCACCGTTTTAATGAATCTTTTTTATGCACGCTTTATTGTACCCTTATTCAACAAGCAAACTCCGTTGGAAGAAGGTTCACTTCGTTCGCAAATTGAAACCTACGCATCAAAAGTAGGTTTTACCTTGGATAAAATATTTGTAATTGACGGTAGTAAAAGAAGTACAAAAGCGAACGCTTATTTCTCAGGTTTTGGAAGTGAAAAACGCGTCACACTTTACGATACTTTAATAAATGATTTAGACGAAGAGGAAATAGTTGCCGTCCTCGCTCATGAAGTTGGTCATTACAAACGCAATCACATTATCATAAACTTATTCGTTGCCATTACTACCACTGGATTTACGCTGTGGTTACTTTCACTTTTTATAGGAAATCCATTAATTTCTGAAGCATTAAACGTATCAACACCTTCATTTCATATTGGCTTGATAGCTTTTGGAGTGCTTTATAGCCCGATTTCAGGAATAACAGGCTTACTTATGAATTACCTAAGCAGAAAATTCGAGTATCAAGCCGATGATTATGCTAAAAACACCTACGCTGCTACTCCTCTAATTTCGGGATTAAAAAAGCTTTCAAAAAATAGTTTGAGCAATCTCACTCCACATCCGCTTTATGTTTTTGCGCATTATTCCCATCCAACGCTATTGCAACGGTTTCGGAACTTGAAGAAATAAAAGTTTACTTTAATTACAATATGAGGAAAATTGGAAGGAAGCATTTTTTAGAAGACATTCTACTTGTGCAAAGGCTTTAAAGCTGTAGTTTCCTTAAAAAATAACAGTGCGTCGTAGCCCATTGGCACAATGGTCGGGACAAACTGTCGTCGGTCAAATTGAGGATTGTATACCACCCCTATTGCTCTTTGACCAATTGCTTTTAAATTTTCTTCCTGCCGATCTTCTTCATCAAAAATAAGATAAAGAGCATCCAAACCAGTGTTTTTAAGTTTCGTTTCCACACTATTCTTGATAGCCTTTGGAATAGTCATCTTCTCCATCTTGGCACCCCAACTAGAACCGGCGATCACTTTACCCTTATAACTGGAGAAACCTATTAGAAACACATTTTCCTTACCCAAGCTTTCTCGCTTTAGCTGTCCTATATTTTTTTCTCCAGTATGCCGCATACTCGTAAATGAAGCGTCACCAATATGGGTGTTATGAGCCCAAACCACACCTTTTGAGTTTTCGCCATAAAGTGTAAGTAAATCCCCAACCGTTTCCCGCATATGAAAAACTCTCGAATTCCAAGAAACAGCATCCTTCGAGGCCACACTTTCACGGTAAAATTCCTCCGCATTATGTACAACTATCGCATTTTGGAGCAAATAGAAGTAAGTGTCATCAGATAGCTCTTTTAAAGCTTCCCGGTTATTTCTTATATAATCAACCACTCTTTTTGTAGCAGCTTCACAATTGGGTTTTCCATCCTTTACGGCATGAGCGTATTGCCAACTATCTCCTTTATGGGGGTTAAAACAATTGTATTGTTGCTTGGCATAGTAATAACTAGTTTCATTAGTTTTCTTAAGCAGGTCCAAAAGCATTTCTTTGGAATGCCATTCATCATAAACATCCATACCATAAAATCCGATTTTTTTATCTTGAGGCAATGAGTCGTTGCGCTTTCGCAACCATTCTGCAAGGATGACAACTTCTTCGTTTGCCCACATCCAAGTAGGCCATCGGTTTAGCTGCATCAAAACTTCTCTAGCGGAATTTCCCGCACCATCCAAATTCTTTACGTATTGATTTAATTTATAAAGACTTGCAAAGTCTCCTTCCACAGCTATAAAATTAAAATCGTGTTCTTCAATAAGTCTTCTGCTTATTATATCCCGCCACTCATAATATTCATGAGTGCCATGACTCGCCTCTCCAAGTAAGACCAGCTTTTTATCCCCAGCCACAGCAAGCAGCGGGTCCAGGCTTGATGCGTTTTCCAGCAATTTCGCTTTTTCCGTGAAATTTTGAGCAGATGCCATCATAAGTGAAAAAATCATTAAAAGTGTTGCACGCAACTTCATGAATTGACGTATTAAGTTATAAACTTAAGATAAGGATAATTGCCGAGGTTTTCTAATTTGGTAATCTTATCAAAGAGCGATAGGATTCAATTAATTTCTATTGAGCTTCAGAAATGATTTAAAAAAATATACTTTGTAAAAATCAGGGATAAATACAGAATGCTCACAACTAAAAAGACCATAAAAAAGTAAGTCCCTAAATAACCATGGTGCTTTAGCCCTTGGTTGGAAGATTAGTGAGCAAAATGGGCTTTAGCCAAATCCCCCAACATTTCCATTTTTGTACCGAAACATAAACTTAAGGTTTGGCTAAAGCCTAAAATATATGACGTCATTTATCCCCGAGCTAAAGCACGTAGCTATTGAAATTCCTTTTTTATATTCTGAATCATAATCCAGCACCTGTCATCAAACTTCCATCATCAGTCATCGAGCATCAAACATTCACCAATAAACCTTAAACAATAAACAATAGAATATTATCTTTGCCGTCTGTTAAGAATCTATACCTATGACAATTTCATACAACTGGCTAAAACAATTCATCGATCTACCCTGGAATGCCGAAAAAACTGGCGAATTACTAACAGACCTAGGTCTTGAAGTAGAAGGAATTGAAGATTTTTCTTCTGTAAAAGGCGGCTTGGATGGCGTTGTAGTTGGCCACGTTTTAGAATGTAACCAACATACCAATGCTGACCGACTTAAAGTAACTAAAGTTGATGTTGGTTCAGGAGAGCCAATACAGATTGTTTGTGGTGCACCCAACGTTGCCGTAGGACAAAAAGTTCCTGTAGCTACTGTTGGCACGACACTCTATGATGAAGATGATCAACCTTGGAAAATTAACAAAGGCAAAATCCGTGGGGAAGTTAGCGAAGGAATGATCTGTGCTGAAGATGAGCTTGGAATAGGCGAATCTCACGAAGGCATTATGGTTTTAGACTCCCACCTTCAACCTGGAACACCAATCGCAGACGTTTTAGAAGTTGAAAACGATAAGGTTTTTGAAATAGGATTGACACCAAACCGCTCCGACGCAATGAGCCATTGGGGTGTTGCGCGGGATTTAAAAGCGGGCTTATTTCAACAAGGTATTTCAGTAAAACTAAATACCCCTTCTACCAGTAGCTTTAGAGTAGATAACCGTATTTTAAAAGTAGCGATTAAAGTAAAAGATTTCTCATTAGCTCCTCGTTATTGCGGAATTACTATTAGCGGATTAAAGGTTGAGCCCTCCCCTACTTGGCTTCAAAATAAATTAAAATCGATTGGGGTTGCCCCAATAAATAATATTGTAGATGTAACTAATTATGTTCTCCATGATCTTGGTCAACCGCTTCATGCATTTGATGCCGCAAAAATCACTGGTCATACCGTTGAAGTAAAAACCTTACCAACCGGAACAAAATTCACTACACTTGATGGTGTTGAGCGTGAACTTCATGAAGAAGATTTAATGATTTGTGATGCAGAAAAACCAATGTGTATTGCTGGTGTATTTGGAGGAATAAATAGTGGTGTGAGCGAAACCACCACCAGTATTTTTCTAGAAAGTGCCTATTTTAATCCTGTAAGCATTCGCAAAACAGCAAAAAGACACGGATTGAGTACCGATGCCTCGTTTCGTTTTGAAAGAGGAATTGATCCAAATATTGCAGATTACGCCCTGCGTCGTGCTGCAATCTTAATTCTTCAGATTACTGAAGGTCAAATAACCAGTGATCTAATTGATTTTTATCCTAAGAAAATTGAAGATCACCAAGTGTTTCTTAATTATGAAAAGGCGAATAAACTCATAGGTCAAAATATTTCAGCGGAAGAAATTAAAGATATTCTTATGGCGCTTGAAATGAGAATTAACAACATAACAGAAACTGGCATTGGAATGACCATTCCGGCCTACCGAAATGACGTTACGCGCGACGTTGACGTTATTGAGGAAATTCTTCGTGTTTACGGATACAACAATATAGATTTCACCCAAAAACTAAGTGCATCCATTTCTGCTGTTTTGCCTGGTGAAGATTATGCGGTTCAAAACAAAATAGCACTTCAATTAACAGGATTGGGCTTTAATGAAATGTTGAACAACTCGCTCACTACGCCAAAATACAGCGAATTGAGTGAAAACATTAAGGAAAGCTTCTTCATAAAAATGCTTAACCCATTAAGCCATGAGCTTTCTGTGTTGCGCCAATCAATGCTTTTTTCAGGCTTGGAGGCCATAGAGTTTAATAGCAACCGCAAAAACAGCGATTTAAAGTTGTTTGAATTTGGAAAAACATATCATAACTTCCCTGGTGGACGTTCTGAAACAAAACACCTATCACTTTTAATTACTGGTTCAAAGACTGAAGGAAACTGGGCTACACCAGAAACAAAAAGTGATTTTTTCTTCGGAAAAGGTAACGTCGCTGTTATAATGGAGCGATTGGGACTTGATAATTACACAGAAGAATCTACCGAAAGCGATCTTTTTTCTGAAGCAATTGCTTTCAAAAGAAACAAAGAAATAATCGTTGAGTTTGGAATTGTAAAGAAGAAAATCACCAAAGAACTAGATGTTGATGCCGAAGTCTTCTACGCAGATTTCAAGTGGGATGCAGTACTGAAACAAATTCCGCTTAAAGACCTCAAATTAAAGCCAATTGCTAAGTTCCAAGCTGTAGAACGCGACTTCGCATTATTAGTTAATGATTCAGTTTCTTTTGGTGCCTTAAAACAGGCGGCAATGAACACGGATAAAAAGTTTTTAAAGTCGGTAACCTTATTCGATGTTTATAAAGGTAAAAACCTTCCAGACGGGAAAAAGAGTTATGCATTGCACTTCACAATTCAGGATAAAGAAAAAACGCTTACAGATAAGCAGGTCGATAAAATAATGAAGAAACTCCAGCATAAGTTCGAAACTGAGTTTGGAGCAGAACTTCGCTAAATTACTATTTACTATAAAAAAAAACAGCGACTTAAAAGGTCGCTGTTTTCATTTAAAATCAATTGGGATCCTACAGAATTATTTTGGTAAAACCACGCTATCAATAACGTGAATTACTCCATTGGATTGATTTACATCGGCAATAGTAACTTCTGCCATTCCACCATTCTCATCCATAAGCATTAGCTTTTTTCCTTTCATCATCGCTGTTAAAGTACCATCACTTACTGTTTTGTAAGTTGCTTTTCCGTTTCCTTTTTTAATATCCTTCATGATATCTGAAGCTGAGTGCTTTCCAGCTAATACATGGTAGGTTAGGATCGTTTGTAACTTAGCTTTGTTCGCTGGTTTTAGCAAGGTTTCTACCGTTCCTTTTGGCAACTTTTCAAAAGCTTCGTTTGTTGGTGCAAAAACCGTAAAAGGGCCTTTGCCTTGAAGCGTCTCTACCAAATCTGCAGCTTTAACCGCCGCCACAAGTGTAGTGTGATCTTTTGAGTTCACTGCGTTTTCAATAATGTTTTTGGTAGGATACATTTCGGCACCTCCAACCATTACTGTTTTTTCATTTTTCATCATTTTGCTCTGTGCAAAAGTAGATGTCGTTCCAGCCACAAGGGCCATGGAGAATAATACTGCTGTAAAAAATTTAGTTTTCATAATGTGTTTATTAGTTATGTTTATGTTCATATAAACGAAAGTCCGGAAACTGCGGTTTTGCAATTTCCGGACTTTAGGGTTTATTTAACTTTAACCAACTATTCTTCGGAAGGAGGAAAAACAAGTCCTTCCACTACATGAAAAAATCCATTTTTATGATAGAAGTCAGATGCTATAATTTTAGCAATATGATTTTCAGAATCTTCAAGCTGTAGTTGTCCGTTTACTTCTTTCACTTGTAATTTTTCACCTTCTAGCGTTGCCAAATAAACAATTCCATTATTTTTCTTTAAAGCAGATTTTAAACTATAGCTATCCACTCTTCCTGGAACCGACAAGTATTTGACCATTGAACTTGTAAGTTTTTTATTTCCCAATATAGAATCGCGACTCTCTTTAGGAAGCTCTAAAAAAGCAGAGTCCGTCATTGCAAAAATAGTCACCATTTCTTCTTTTTCTAAAGTATTCCTTAATGCATCATCTTTCAAAATACTTGTCAAAATAGTAAATTGTGGTGCCTCTATAATGTTCTCCAAAAATGTTTTGGAAGCGGTAAAATCGTTTCCCTTCCACTCTTTTGAAGCCTCTACTTTATCTGCCGAAAGATACTTTTGAGCAGAAACCTGAGTTCCTAAAAAACTTATAAAAATAATGAAAAATGCATTTTGGAAGTTCATATAAATAGTATTTGAGGATGTAAATATAATAAATACAACGGCAATTACTCTCTTAAGGTAGAGCGTACGGGATTAGTTAAAACTTTTATGAAACTGCATTAAATTCTTGTTTTTATTCAATCTAGTATGTAAATTTAATAATCCAAAAAACCAGCTCCATGTTTTCTAGAACAAATATCGAAATTCAACTTTTAAAATATCGCAGCAAACGTGTTGATGAACAGAGTATTATAGATGAAGTGCATCGAATATTTTTAGAAAACGAAAATAAGCGAGAGGAAATAATCTCTACACTGACCAAAGAATCCAGAGAGATTGAAAACCACTTTAATTTCGACTTATTACAGTCAGACCATATTTTTCATATTGACGATATTGAAAACCTCTGTGTTAATTACCGTTTACGTTTTTTGGACTCTCATTATTTTAAAGGAGATTTTCCCGAGGAAGCTATTTCAGAAATAAATCACCTAGAAAAAAGTCATAACATCGCTTTAAAGAATTTCAAAATCGTTGCCCCAGCAAAACGATTAAAACTTGAAAATGCTGATGATCCACTACTCTTCGCACCAATGGGAAATGATTATTATTACCTTATCCACAAATGGGGAAAAGACTTGCATCCATTTCGGAAATTATTGATGTGGCCATATAAGAGTTTTGATAACTTGGTGTTTATAGTTGTGGTTTTGAGCGTGCTTCTAACAGCGATCACTCCAATGCACTGGCTCACTCCTAATCCTGGAATTGGCGAATATATATTTTTAGCTTTTTTCATTTTTATAGGCATGGGGGGAATGGTGATTCTTTACGGGTTTTCAAAAGGCAAAAACTTCAATGGAGCCATTTGGAAAAGCAAATATTATAATGCGTAGGTATAACAACGAAACCCTAAAATCTTAATATAGGTGTTATGTTATTTGCATATCATTGCGCTACATTTATAAACTTTAACATAATATCAATTAATTAAATCAAGTGTGATTTTTAATTGCAATCCCTATAGATTTCGCAAAATTTTAGAAAAAGTTTTACGCATCTAATTATCCATTGTTTATACATTGAATTATCCTAACTCTTTTTGCCAAATATCTGTCTGATTCATCCCTCTATTTAAAAAGAGCTGAAAAACCCAAAACCCTTGCAACCCCTCATATTTACTGACTTTACGTGAATATTTAAGCAAAACAATTATTCATTTGGTGATAAGACTGAGGTTTAATACCTTGCCCTGAATATTAACTTTTTTATAACTATAAATAATGAAAAGAATTACCCTAATTCTAGCACTGTTCATTGTCTGTTGCAGTTGGCAAGGAAATGCTCAGGTATTAAATGAGAGCTTTGACTCTCCTACGCTACCCACGGGATGGACCAATGAATACGTTAACAAGACGGAAGATTGGAAACCCGTTACGGATAATATGTTCGGCCTGGATCCACATTCTGGATCTCACATGGTGGAGTTTATGCACAGTAACTTTGGTGCAATCACTAAATTGGTAACCCCATCACTAGATTTAACTGGTGTGAACAACCCACAAGTAAACTTTTTCTTCGCTAACCTGAAAATAGGTGTAGTGGATGAGTTGCGTGTTTATTACAAGACAAGTGCCAGTGGGGCATGGACACAAATAAGTGAAAATTACAACTCTGAACACAATTCTTGGACGGAAGTAACCCTAAACCTTCCTGACCCATCAGCCGATTATTATATTGCCTTTGAGGTACATTTAATTATGGTGGAGGTGTTGACATAGACGATGTTATCGTAGGTGAAGGACCAACTTGCTTGGCGCCTACAAACCTAAAAGCTAAAAACCTTACAACCACTTCAGCTTACTTAGAGTGGGTTGAGCCAGGTTCTGCTACAAAATGGAATATTGAATACGGACCTACTGGTTTTACTCCAGGTTCAGGAACAACTGTTGCTGATACTGATGGAACTATTGGAGAAAACATCACAGGATTAACAGCAAACACAACTTACGATTTTTATGTAAACGCAGATTGCGGAAGTGGCGATATGAGCACTTGGGCTGGTCCTAAGCAGTTTTCTACCACTTGCACACCGATAAGCTCTTATCCTTGGTCAGAAGATTTTGAAGGCGTAACCATTCCTGGTGTACCGGCATGTTGGACAGTTGTAGACCATAATGACGATGCACGTACTTTTGAATCTGATGAAGGTTTCGGCGTTAACGGATCCTTTGCTGTTGGAATGTACACAGACTTTAACAACGGTAACAATGATGACTATTTGATTTTACCTCCATTGACTTTGAATGGAAACCAACAATTATCATTCTCTACATTATTATTAAATGAAGCTCAACCAGACGAATTTGAAGTATTATTGTCAACTACAGAAAATGATGTAGAAGACTTCACTACCGTTCTTTTACCTCCAACTATAGTGAATACTGCTGGACCAGATGAAGTAGTTATCGATTTGACTGATTATACTGGAATTGTACATATTGCGGTTCATATTCCAAATAGCAACACCGATGGATACTACATCTATTTTGACGATTTTTCTGTGGTAGACGTAGTTTTGTCTTGCCCTCCTGTAACCGATTTGACTGCAACACCACTTGGAGATGGTTCAGTTGATGTGGCTTGGACAGCTGGAGCAGATGAAACAGAATGGGAGATTGAATATGGCGCTCCAGGATTTACATTAGGAACAGGAACAACTGTTACCGTAACTGGTTCACCTGAAGAAAGCCTTACAGACCTAGATACCAATACAAATTATGAACTTTATGTAACTGCAATTTGCGGAGCCGGCGATGAAAGTATTCCTAGCGATTCAGTGACATTTAGAACCGCTGATACTGATGGTTGTGGTCAAACACAAACTGGTAATGGATTTGAAGGTGTTTATGTAATAACCTCAGATTCTGGATATAAAATCGCTGATGATTTTATTGTACCAGCCAGTACTACTAACCTTTCAATAGAAACCGTTTCAGCAAACCTTGTTGCTGCTGGAGGAATCAATACCGCGAGTATTGTTTTTTATGAAGATAATAATGGAATTCCTGGAACTCAAATTGGAGCTACCATTGAAAACATAACTCCTACCTCACAAGTATCAATTGGCGCCTATGATGGTATTGAGGCTTGGGAAGTAGTCCTTGATCTTCCTACAGCTGTAGATTTTTCAAATGGTGATAATAATACCCCTGCAACCTATTGGATTCAGATAAGTGCTACACCAAACGGAGAATCTCAAGTAGGTATTGAAATGACCAGTGCCAATCATATAGGCAACTACGCTATGGTTAGATATGAATATGATCCATGGATGGTAAACCCAGGGAGTTTCGACGCTGTTTTCAGCATAGGAGGAACCTGTACTACAGTTGAATGTCCTGAGCCTACAAATTTAGCGGCTACAAACACCACGCTAGATTCCGCTAAAATAAACTGGAATGCCGGTGGAACGGAAACTGAGTGGGAATTGGAGTATGGCCCAGCTGGTTTCGAACTTGGAACTGGTACCGTTATTCTTGACAATGATGGTATTACTGGTGAAACGATTACCGGTTTGGAACCTTCTACTTATTATGAGTATTATGTTACTCCTTTGTGTAGCTCTGGGGATCCATTTCCAGCTGGTCCAAAAGGATTTAGTACACTTTGTGGAGACACAATAGATACTTTCCCATTCTTAGAATCTTTTGAAAATACATCAGGTACTAGAAACTGCTGGACTAACGAGCATGTTGCTGGAGAACCAACAGATTGGATGTATGTAGGCACCAATGGTAATAACTCGATAACACCAAGAACAGGAGATCTAATGGCTCAGTTTAAAATAGAGTCCATGACTGAAAAGACTAAGTTGGTATCTCCATCTATGGATCTAACTTCTTTAACAAGTCCGCAACTTACTTTCTATTTTGCGAATGCAGATTGGATTGGAGATGTAGATGAACTGCGCATTTTTTACAAGTCTAGTGCAAACGGATCTTGGACGCAAATTGGAGACAGTTATACCACATTACACGACGTATGGACGCAAGTTATATTGGACCTTCCAAACGCAAGTAGCGATTACTACATTGCTTTTGAAGGAAAATCCAATTATGCAAGAGGAATAGATGTAGACGATGTTATGGTAGCAGAAGCACCAACTTGTATGCAACCTTTGAACCTTCTCGCGCAACATATGACTCAGGACTCTGTAGAACTTTCATGGGATGAAGTTACTGGGGCTACCAACGGATATGAATGGTTTATCTTTGAATATGATGCCGATCCAACGACTGCTACTCCTGTAGCTACTGGAACAACTACGCAAGGAACAACCTCTGTTGACGTAACTAATTTAGATGATTATACTATTTATGATTTCTACGTAAAAGCTGATTGTGATGACGATGGAATGAGCTATCTAGCAGGACCAACCACTTTTAAAACAGCGGTTATTCCACCGGTTTGTGGTGAATTATTTTATGATACAGGCGGTGAATATGGCGACTACGGCGGGAGTGAAAATGTAACTACTATTATTTCACCAGACAACCAAGGAGATACTGTAACGGTTACTTTTTATACGTTCGATACGGATTTTAATTGGGATGTATTGTATGTTCACAACGGACCAGATGCTACCTACCCATTGATTGATAGCGGTAACGCCCCTACTCCTAATTTCCCTGCTGGTGGTTATTATGGACAAACAATTCCTGGCCCATTTACCTCAACGCATTCTTCGGGAGCTTTAACGTTTGTGTTTAGAAGTGATTACGACGTCAATCGTGCAGGTTGGGAAGCAGAAATCGTTTGTTCGCCACTTAGTGTAGCTGATCAAGCTTTTGAAAACTTCACTTATTATCCAAACCCGGTTGAAAACAGCTTGACTTTAAAAGCAGCTAACAATATTCAAACTGTAAAAATTTACAATTTGTTAGGCCAAGAAGTTATGACTGTATCACCAAACGTAACTACTCCAACAATTGAATTGGGCAGTTTGCAAACAGGAACTTACTTAATGAAAGTGTCTATAGACGGAAATGAAAATGCTTATAGGCTTTTAAAGAAGTAAAATAAGTTTCAATTTTTTAGTGTTAATTGTAAGAGAACCATCCTCATTTTGAGGGTGGTTCTTTTATTATTCAAGAAGTGGAAAATAAATATAGGAAAGAAACAATCTTATCATAAAATTCCTCCTATTTTGATAGAAGCCTTGTTTCAATATTTGTGAAAGTTTTCACAGAGGCTGAAGCCCTGAAGTCGGAAATAAGTTAGTATTTTAGTAATCGAATCAATTTATATAAAAAATCATGTCAGATAACCTAGAAGAAACAACTCGCATATATACCGGATCAGATATTATGGCCGAAGCCCTCGTAGGAAGATTACAAGAAGCAGGGATCACCCCAATCCTTCGTGATGATCAACAAAATGCAGTTATGTTTGGATCTGGAAATAACTATTCCGATCAAATACGTGTATTTGTTAGAAAAGATGAGCTTGCCGTAGCACAACCAATTGCAGAAGCTTTTAAAGCAGAAACCCGAGATTAAACATGTCTGAAACAAAACGAATTTACACAGGTCCAACCTTAGTTGCAAAAGGCCTGGTAGCACGCTTGAACGAAATAGGTATTAGCCCCATTGAAAGAAATGATCACGACAGCAGTTTAAGAGCTGGTTTTACAATGAGCATAGCAAACCAAACCATGGTTTTTATCAGAAATGACGAAGTGGAAAAAGCGCAAGCCGTCATTGACGAGTTTCTGGAAGAAATCGGGGAATAAGTGATAAGTGATCAAAAATAAATTTTATAAACTAAATTACGAAAGCTTCAATTTTATAACTCGAAGAAATAATTTCCGATAAACCCTAAAAATAATAGGCGACCTTTAATTAGATCGCCTATTATTTTTCAATTCTTACTGCAATAAAACCCGAAACTTAGTTCATTAACTAAGCCTCTACGGAATACATTTTTTCGCGTAATTCTTTAATTTTCTTGTCGCCCATATACTCATCAAAATTCATATATCGGTCAATGGCTCCTTTTGGAGTAAGTTCGATAATACGTGTTCCTACAGTTCTAGCAAACTCATGATCATGAGTTGTGAGTAAGATCGTTCCTTTAAAGTTTTTAAGTGAATTGTTAAACGCAGTAATAGATTCTAGGTCTAAGTGGTTTGTTGGTTCGTCAAGCATCAACACATTAGCACGTTGCATCATCATGCGGCTTAACATACAGCGCACCTTCTCACCTCCAGAAAGCACATTACTTTTCTTCAAGGCTTCTTCACCACTGAAAAGCATTTTTCCTAGAAAACCACGTAAATATACTTCCTCACGTTCTTCTTCAGTTTTTGCATATTGACGCAACCAATCTACCAAGGATAAATTATTTTTAAAGAATCCCTCATTGTCTAATGGAAGGTAACTTTGATTGGTAGTTATTCCCCACTGAAAAGAACCGCTATCGGGTTTAGCATTATCATTCAGTATTTCATAAAAAGCGGTGGCCGCTCGAGAATCTTTCGAATAAATGACCACTTTATCTCCTTTTGCCAAGTTGATATCTACATTTCTGAAAAGAACTTCCCCATCTATTGAAGCGGAGAGGTTTTCAACATTCAAAATTTGATCACCAGCTTCGCGCTCACGTTCAAAAATAATAGCTGGATAACGTCTACTTGAAGGTCTTATCTCCTCAATGTTCAACTTATCAATCATTTTCTTTCTCGAAGTAGCTTGTTTACTTTTTGCAACGTTTGCACTAAAACGCATAATAAACTCCTGAAGCTCCTTCTTCTTCTCTTCTGCTTTTTTGTTTTGCTGGGCACGCTGACGAGCTGCTAATTGGCTACTCTCGTACCAAAACGTATAGTTTCCACTGTAATGGGTGATTTTTCCAAAATCTATATCACTGATATGTGTACATACTGAATCCAAAAAGTGACGGTCGTGAGAAACTACAATCACACAGTTGTCATAGTTTGCCAAAAAGCCTTCAAGCCAATTAATGGTTTCATAATCCAAGTCGTTGGTAGGCTCATCCATAATCAATACATCTGGACTGCCAAAAAGCGCTTGTGCCAAAAGCACTCGAACTTTTTGTTTACCATCCAAGTCCTTCATCAATGTATAGTGAAGACTTTCATCAATACCAAGATTTGAAAGCATTGCAGCTGCATCGCTATCGGCATTCCACCCGTTCATCTCTTCGAACACTACTTGAAGTTCGCCAATTTTCTCGGCATTATCATCAGTGTAATCTTCGTAAAGTTTATCAATTTGGGTCTTAATATCAAACAACTCCGTGTTACCGCGAACAACAGTTTCAAGTACCGTAAATTCATCATAGGCGTTGTGGTTCTGCTCAAGAACAGACATCCGTTTGCCTTTTTCCAAATGCACACTACCAGATGTAGGATCTTGTTTACCAGAAATGATTTTTAAAAGTGTGGATTTTCCGGCGCCATTGGCACCAATAATTCCATAAATGTTACCCGTAGTGAACTGTGTGCTCACCTCGTCAAAAAGGACCCTTTTACCGAATTGTACCGAAAGATTAGAAACTGAAAGCATAAATTTTTATATTTTGCGCAAAAGTAGCCATTTAAGAGACACGCTGAAAAGATTAACGTTTTAAAAATCCTTTTAACCATCATTTAACACTAACCACTATTAAGGTGGGATACTTTTGTTCATTAACTTTAATGTTCACTTCATTGATAAAAAAACTACTTCTTCTTTTACTGTTTGTCACTTTATTTTCTTGTAAAAGCGAGGAGGAGGATACTATTAAAACCACATATATAAGTGGTCAAATAGTAAACCCTACATGGGACTATATTATCTTCACCCGAGGAAGTGAAACCCTAGATACGGTAAGTTTAGATTCCAAAAATTTCTTTTCATATAAAACTGAAAAAATCACCCCAGGTCTTTACTCCTTAAAGCATAACGAATCCCAAGTTTTTTATATTGAACCTGGCGATAGTTTACTCCTGCACTTAAATACAGTTGATTTTGATGAGTCCCTTGCATACTCCGGAAAAGGCGGCGCACAGAATAACCTATTGATGGACCTATTCCTAAAAAACGAAACTGAAAACAAAAATTTATCCAAATGGTACTCGCTATCCCCTAGCGATTACGAAACTAAAATAGACTCTTTAAAAGCACTAAAAATGTTAGAATATGAAGAGTTTATCAAAAACAACGATGTAGCTGATGATTTTAAAAAGGTAGCACTTGCTAGCATCAATTACGATTATTACTCAAAAAAGGAAATGTATGCCGCAACTAATATGCGCAATACAGATAAAATAGATCCAAATTTCTTCGATTATAGAAACAAACTCGACTTTCAACGGGACGAATTAAAGTTTTATTACCCATATTATCGTTTTATGAATCGCTATTTTGATAATATGGTGTGTTCAGAATACGAAAATAATACAAGGGTAGACAAGCATTCTTTTAGATACAATTATAGAAAAATAGAGCTGATTGATAGTATCGTTACATCAGATTCTCTCAAGAATAGTTTGTTGTATATTAATGCTTGGTGGTATTTGCTAAATGCCAAGGACGCTAAAGAAGAAAAAGAGTTTTACGATACCTTTTCAAAAATCAATTCGGATAAGAAACAGGTTGAAGAAGTAGGTAAACTGATGGAAGTTTCCATAAAGCTTACAGCAGGCAATACCGTCCCAAATGTTGCAGTACTAAACACCGATAATGTAGCAAAAGAACTAAAGAGTCTAATAAACGCCCCAACAGTTATTTATTTCTGGTCTGCTAAATTCGTTTCACAATCCAAAACTCTTCACAATCGTGCAGCAGAATTGAAATCAAAATATCCAGAATACAACTTTATCGCAATTAACATCGATACGCATTTCAAAAAATGGCGAGATATAGTTAAGAAGAGAAAATATAATCCAAGTGAGGAGTTTCAACTTGAGAATATTTCCGAAGCTCAAAATAGTCTCATTCTTAAACCAATGAACAAAGCCGTTATCTTG
Organism: Aequorivita sp.; assembly: GCA_052105975.1. Taxonomy (GTDB): domain Bacteria; phylum Bacteroidota; class Bacteroidia; order Flavobacteriales; family Flavobacteriaceae; genus Aequorivita. Next base: position 151,611 of record JBQEAY010000005.1, read on the forward strand.
GATAAGAATGCCTTGATTCTGGAAGGAAAAACAAATATGTTCAATATGAACTTCGAAGAGTTACTCCTTGGCTATTTAAATAAATAATTACTATTGAACCCAAGCGCAGTAAGTAAATACCACGCTCGAGACAACAAATTCACTTTTAATTCCCGTTTTTATAATCTTCTAAAAACTGCTTTAACCCACTATCGGTCAAAGGATGTTTTAGTAGGCCTTCAATGGAAGAAAGTGGTCCCGTCATAACATCTGCACCAATCTTCGCACAATTAATAATGTGCATTGTATGGCGTACGGAAGCTGCTAAAATTTGCGTTTCAAATCCGTAATTGTCGTATATAAGTCTAATATCCGCGATCAACTCAAGACCATCAGTAGAAATATCATCCAATCTTCCAATAAATGGAGATACATAAGTTGCTCCGGCCTTTGCGGCTAATAATGCTTGTCCGGCTGAGAAAACTAAAGTACAATTAGTGCGAATACCGTGATCGGTAAAATATTTCAACGCTTTTACACCTTCTTTTATCATGGGAATTTTTACCACAATCTGGTCGTGAAGTTCGGCTAGCTCCTCCCCTTCCTTTACCATACCTTCAAAGTCGGTGGCAATAACCTCTGCGGAAACATCACCATCAACAATGTTGCAGATGTTGACATAATGCTTTAGAATATTGTTTTTGCCTTTTATCCCCTCCTTCGCCATGAGGGACGGATTTGTAGTTACGCCATCTAGTACGCCAAGGTCTTGGGCTTCTTTTATTTGGTCTAGGTTTGCGGTATCGATAAAGAATTTCATAGTTGTGATTTCAGATTATTTGCTATAAAAATAGCGAAATGAATTGGTTAAGTTAAGATGCTAAAAAAGATTGGTAAATTCGGCTTATTCTGTTATTTCTATTCTACTATTTAGCTTCAACAATTCAGCTATAAATGAATCATTATTTTTCGGACTTATATAGATTTCGTTGTATTTATTATACTTAACAATTAAGCCTTTTTGAGCAGTAGCAGGTTTTAGTCCAGCCCACATTGTTTTGCCTTTTATAATCTCGTAAATATTATTTATTTCAATATTTCCTCGAAACGGCCCCGATTTATAATAGAGTTTGTTTTTCCTGATTAGATATGAAGTGTCAAAGTAAATCCATAAGATCAATCCAATAACCGCTGATACAACTAGAAGTATCAATAAATTGGCCCAAGAAAAATCATCTGTTGTTATATAAACAACAATTGCAATCAAAATGGATAAATTTCCAATTGCGATCAGGTTAAAAAGAGTATCTTTTCGACTTTTAAATTTCATAGCTGGATCATTTTCACTTCAGTCCATAATGCTTCAATAGCATCCGCTCATAAACCCTATCTGGCAACACACGTTTCAGAACAATCGAAAACTTCTGTAAAGAAGAGCCTACCTTATAATGTATTCGCGGGTTTTTAGTTTCAATGATTTTATGCACGACCTTTGCCATTTCCATCGGATCACTACCATTATCAACGTGTTCGTTCATGGTATTCAGCGTATTCCCATAGTCTTTTTTATATGGTGAATTTTCCAAAACAGGCGAATGATAACGTCCAGCAGCGATATTTGTAGCAAAATCTCCTGGTGCCACATTGGTCATTTTTATTCCGAATTGCAAAGTTTCCATCCGCATTGCTTCAATAGTAATTTCAAGAGAAGCCTTAGTTGCAGAATAAATTCCACGGTATGGAAGTCCCATATATCCCGCGATAGAAGTAATATTTAAAATATGGCCAGAACCTTGTTCACGCATCTGCGGAAGCACAGCTTTTATCACGTTAATTGGTCCGAGAAAATTGGTTTGGAATGCTTTTTTAATCTCCTCTTCTGGAGTTTCCTCAATGGGACCAGTAATTCCAACTCCGGCATTATTGATTACCACATCAATTTTTTGGGATTTACTTAGAATTTCTGCAATAACAGCTTCTATGGAACTAGTATCATTAACATCCATTTTTAGTATGGGAAATGACGACTGAGTTACTTTTTGAGGATTTCGGCTGGTTCCAAACACTTGATAGTCTCGCTCGGTAAGGTATTCGCCAATGGCTTTACCAATTCCGGAAGAACCACCTGTAATGAGTACTACTTTTGGCATAAAAGGTTGTTGAAAAGCAAAGGTGCGCTTATGTGCTCAGTTTTCCAAATAGTTTATGTAAAAAGAGAAAGGAATAAAGGAGGGGGAAAAGTCGGAATTTGATGCCGATTGCTAGCGAGATGCTATTTTTTTTAGAAATTTACCATTTTTTGTTCCCATCCCAATATTTCAGGATAGGGAACAAAAAATGGCAAGCTACCTACATCACACCGCTACGACCATTTACCTTTGCTGCGTTCCCGCCCTGGAGGATTCAACAGGAGCTGGTTGTGTAGGACTTGCCGCTGCAAAGATAAGGCTTTTTACAATTTTTCCAAGTATTTTTACGTTTCAATTTTAATAAATACCTTGCAAAAAATAAATAACAAATAATGAAAATTTATAACACTTTAGTTCCTACCCTCTTAGTGCTCTTAATGGGTAGCTGCGGAAACAGTTCTGCCGACAAAAAAGATACTTTTTCACTGGAAATCACCGATGCAAAGAAGTCTTACACCACACAAGATGTTCTTTCCGTTTCCTTAATCAACAAAAAAAATATCGAGATTGATTCTGTTGTTTACTTTCTCAACAAAGAGCGGATAGAAGTTTCTGGTAATGAACTAAGCCTTACTAGAGAAAAGCTTGGAGAAAAAAAGCTCAAAGCAAAAATCTATAGCGATGGCGAAGAATATGAAGCCAGTAAGACAATAACGATTCTTTCTTCTATAAAGCCGAAACTTTACACTTATAAAATTCTTGAAACCTATCCACACGATATAAGAGCATACACTCAAGGCCTGGAATTTAAAAATGACACCTTGTATGAAAGTACGGGGCAATACAAAGGATCTACACTTAGGAAAACAGATTATAAAACGGGAGAAGTTTTAAAGATGGTAAAGCTTTCCGACCAATATTTTGGGGAAGGTCTCACCATTGTAAATGATAAGATATTTCTACTTACTTGGCGTGAAAAAACAGGCTTTATTTATGACCTAAAAACTATGGAGCAAACAGGAACCTTTGTTTACGACCAAAGTAAAGAAGGTTGGGGACTCTGCCACGATTCTGAAAACAATATCTATAAAAGCGATGGCACCGATAAAATTTGGACCTTGGACTCAAACACGCTTGCTGAAAAAGATTATATCGAAATTTTCACCAATACCAGTAAAATAAATAGCGTAAACGAACTGGAATGGGTAGATGGGAAAATATATGCTAACGTTTACCAACAAGGTTCAATAGCTATAATCGATCCTACAAATGGTACCGTAGAAGGAGTAATTGACCTTACCGATTTAAAAGACAAAGTTACACAACACTCAAAATTAGACGTATTAAACGGTATTGCCTATAATGGTGAACCGAACATACTCTATATAACTGGGAAAAACTGGGACAAGCTTTTTAAGATTGAGATAGTTCAAAAGTAAGAGAACACTTCGTTTCTTGGCTAATGCTGATGCTTACCGCCAACTACCCCTATGACCCAAAAACTTCTTCTTAGATTACAATAATAAGCTACTGAAAAAGTTATATTTTTACCAAAATTTTACTTTAATGAGGTATTTATACGGATTGGCGATTTTGTGTTGCCTGGTATTGTGGAGCTCTTGCCGCAACGATTTTGAAACCGTTGCTAGCACTGGTGGCCTGGAGTTTTCAAAAGACACGGTTTATCTAGACACGGTGTTTTCAAACATTGGTTCTAGCACCTATAATCTAAAGGTTTATAACCGAAGTAATGATGATATAAATATCCCATCTGTTCGTTTATCCCAAGGCGAATCATCCAACTATCGCTTAAATGTTGATGGGGTTCCTGGGAGAATTTTTGACAACGTACAAATTCTTGCAAAGGACAGTATCTTCATTTTTATTGAAACCACACTAGATATCAATAATCTACCTACCAACGCCAACGACTTTCTTTATACGGATCAACTTCTTTTTGATACAAGTGGTAATGAACAAAAAGTTGAATTGGTTACTCTTGTAAAAGACGCCGTCTTCCTTTATCCTGAACGATATGCAGATGGCACAGTGGAAACTCTTACGCTAGGTCAAGGAGATAACGCAGTAGAAATTGAAGGGTTTTTCCTGGATGATAATGAACTTACTTTTACCAATGAAAAACCATACGTAATCTATGGTTTTGCCGCAGTTCCAAGCAATAAGACACTCACTGTTGAAGCGGGGGCAAGAGTTCATTTCCACAATTCCAGTGGAATTCTAGTTGCACAAAACGGATCAATGAAAGTTATGGGCGAACAAAGCAACGATCGCGAAGCAATGGAGAATGAAGTAATCTTTCAAGGCGATCGTTTGGAACCTGGTTTTGCCAATATCCCAGGACAATGGGGCTATATTTGGCTAACGCAAGGAAGCATAGATAATGAATTTAATTTCGCCACAATTAAGAATGGCATAGTAGGAATTCTGGTTGACGATAGTCCGTTAAAACTTAGAAATGTTCAAATCTACAACAGTACAAATGTTGGTTTACTTTCTAGAACAGGCGTTATTGAAGGTGAAAATATGGTAATCAACAATAGCGGGCAGACATCATTAGCGATCCAATTGGGTGGTAGTTATGAGTTTAAACACGCTACGTTTGCCAATTACTGGATGAATGGTTTTAGATCCTACCCTACCGTATCTATTGAAAACGTTTTTGAAACCGAAGAAGGTCCTGTTGCAGCAGATTTAGTTAAAGCAGATTTTATAAACTGTATTATCTATGGAAGTGAACGTCGTGAACTTTCATTATTTAAAAGTGATGTGGCCGCATTCAACTTTAAGTTTGAGAACTCCTTGGTTCGTTTTGAGGACCCAACAGGCGAATTTGACGATAATCCTTTATATGATTTCTCCAACCCTGCACTATATCCTGCTACAGAGTTCAATCTAGATCCTGTTTTTCAGAATACTGAAATGAATAATTTCAATATTGAAGCAGGAACTTCAGGAGCTGATGGAATTGGAACGCCCATTGAACCTTTTATAGATCTGAATGGTACACCCAGAAATAACCCACCGGATGCAGGAGCTTATGAAGCAACCATTTTCCCAGAAGACTAAAAAAAGACATAAAATTGAAAAACCCGTCCAATGAGACGGGTTTTTTGTTGAATGTATTTTATAGATCTTTTTAGTAGTCTACCCTACCTTCTTTGTTTTCCCACTTTTTAAATACTTTCTGACCTTCTTCCCTATCTAAATTGATAAACTTAACGTTTCTGTCCTCAATTTTTTTATCGATTTCATCATAGATAAAGTGATCATCAAAACCTATTTCGGCTGCATCTTCTTTAGTACATGCATAGTAAACTGCTTTTGGTCTAGCCCAATAAATAGCACCTAAACACATAGGGCATGGTTCGCAGGAAGTGTAGATTATACAATCATCCAATTGAAAGGAACCTAGCTTCTCACAAGCTTTTCGAATAGCAACAACCTCAGCGTGCGCCGTTGGATCGTTACTGGAAGTAACAGCATTAAAGCCTTCGGCTATAATTTCGCCATTTTTAACTACTAAGGCACCAAAAGGTCCACCCGCTTGGGCATCCATTCCTTTTTCAGAAAGTTCTATGGCACGTTTTATAAATTGTTTGTCTTTTTCTGTAATCATTCTAGCTAAAATTTTATTATCGTTAATCTAAAAAATTATTTATAATTGAAGCAAGTTTATTATTAGACACTGCTTCTATCGGATGTTTAAAATTTGGTATCGATTGAAAGTTTGCATTAGGCATCCAATTGGCTACTTTTTCTGACTCCTCAATCGTGGACATTTTATCCAATTCCCCCAAACATATCAAGCTTCTATTTTTAATATGCTCAAAATCATTTTGATTCAGATTAGGGCTATCACCCAAGTTTGTCATCATTCCCGCCGTTCTAGAAACTACAATCTTCCAATTTTCTCCATGCAATTGTTCTATGCGATCTGCAAAATTAGGAACCTTAATTTGAATTTGTTCAGGATTGAGCATTTTAACTTCCTTTTCAGCAAAACTTTTCGTCCAATCAAACTTTGTTCCCAAGGTTACTATATCATTTATCAATAACGGATGTTCTTTTGCTACGTTCAAAGCCACATAGCCACCCATACTATATCCAAAAATATCTACCTTGGAAATATTATGTTCTTCTAAAAACTGAACAACATTTTGGGTAAACAGTTCAATTGAAAAGTCTTTATCACTTCTCGAATTTCCATGTCCATCAAAATCCATTATAAACACCTCGCGATTGCTCGATAGAATTTCCTGCAATGGCAAAAACTGTTCTTTAGATCCCAAGGCGCCGTGAAGTAGTAAAAGCGGAGTTTTCATATAAGGGTATAATTTTCAATTAGAAAAAAGAAGTAGTTCTTCATCATCACCATAAAAATAAGGTCCAATTTCCGAAAGACCGAGTTTTTTTAAAAGCTTTATAGAAGGCACATTATCAGGCAATGTAAAACCAACTATCTTTTGAATTTTTAATTCTTCCGAAGCATATTTCATAACCGCCTTGGCGGCTTCAAAAGCATATCCCTTATTAATATATTCAGGCAAAAAAGCAAAACCAATATCAGGGCTGTCAAGATTCTCGCGTTTATAAAGACCTGCGGAACCAATTGCTGTGCCGTCCTTCAACAAAACCAAATAAGGGCCAAAGCCATATTTTTTATAACTACTTAAATAGTTTTTTATCAAATAAGTCTCAGCTTCACGGACGGAATTGATATTTCTATTACCAATATTCTTAAGCCAACCTTCGCTGTTCATTAGTTTATAGATGAAAGGAGCGTCATTGCGGGTATATTCTCTTATAATAAGTCGGTCGGTCTCTAGATTCATCTTTTACTTGAGTAAAATGCTTCAGCAAAATCAAAGATAAATAATAGTAAGTTGCTTGATGCCTCAAACAAAAAAACCTTCGGAGTGGTCCGAAGGTTTTTTACAATATGAAAAATATATTACTTACATTTTAAAAAGCGGCAATCCAGCCATCATTTCATTTACTTTTTCAGCTACGGTTCCAAGTTTTGCTTCATTTTCATGATTTGAAATCACTTCATCAACGAGGTCCACTATTTTCCCCATATCTTTTTCAACCAAACCTCTAGTGGTAACGGCAGCAGACCCAACACGGATTCCGCTAGTTACAAAAGGTGATTTATCATCAAAAGGCACCATGTTTTTATTTACTGTGATATCTGCTTTTCCAAGAGCCTCCTCGGCGTCTTTTCCAGAAAGGTTTTTATTCCGAAGGTCAATCAGCATCACGTGAGTGTCTGTGCCGCCTGAAACAACATCGTATCCCTTATCCATAAAGCCCTGTGCCATTACTGCTGCATTCTTTTTTACCTGCACCATATAATGAAGGAACTCGTCCGTCAAGGCTTCACCAAAAGCAATTGCTTTGGCAGCAATTATATGCTCCAACGGTCCTCCTTGATTCCCAGGAAAAACAGCACTGTTTAATAATGAGCTCATTTTTTTAAGCTTTCCGCTTTTCAGTTTTTGACCAAACGGATTTTCAAAATCCTTGCCCATCATTATCATTCCTCCGCGAGGACCGCGTAAGGTTTTATGGGTAGTAGTGGTAACTATATGGCAATGTGGAAGCGGATCTCCTATAATTCCTTTGGCGATCAAACCTGCAGGATGTGCAATATCTGCCAGCAAAAGCGCGCCAACTTTATCTGCAATTTCACGGAATCTCTTGTAGTCCATTTCACGTCCGTATGCCGAAGCACCTGCAATAATCATTTTCGGCTTCTCTTTTATCGCCATGGCTTCCACCATATCATAATCTATCAAACCAGTTTCCTTGACAACACCATAAAAAACAGGTTGGTAAAGTTTCCCTGAGAAATTCACTGGGGAACCGTGTGTTAGGTGCCCCCCATGAGAAAGGTCAAAGCCTAAAAATTTATCGCCTGGTTTAAGGCAAGCGGCAAAAACAGCGGTATTTGCTTGAGAGCCACTATGTGGCTGTACATTTACATATTCAGCACCAAATAATGCTTTTGCGCGGTCAATAGCTAATTGCTCAACTTCATCAACTACTTCGCAACCACCGTAGTAGCGTTTTCCTGGATAGCCTTCAGCATATTTATTGGTTAAAACGGAACCTGCAGCTTCCATAACTTGGTCGCTTACAAAATTCTCTGAAGCAATCAGCTCCAGTCCATTTAATTGGCGTTGTTTTTCTTCTTCTATTAATTCAAAAATTTGTTCGTCTCGTTTCATAGTAAAAGCTTATGGTTTGGGGTTTATAGTTAAAAAATTACGAGGAATTTAGCTTCAGAACCATAAACCCGAAACTACAAACCCCGCCGAAAGTTAATTAAATCCAAAAATACTAATTACATTCGGGAACTATCATTAAATATATATATTTGACGAAGAATTTTACTAACAAAACCCAAGTTGAAAATAAAACGAAAGCTTAATTAAATAACTGATTTCAAATAATTTGAAGTTTATTTTACTTAGTTTTATTTTTGATAACAAAATATTTTTTAAAATGCCAATAACCGCAAACGACCCTAAAAGAAAAACCTGGCTAGATACAACGCCAGACACAGATTTTCCTATTCAAAACATCCCTTTCGGCGTTTTCTTGACGCGCGATGATATAATTACTATTGGAACCCGAATTGGCGATTTTGCCATTGATCTAGGCGCCCTACATCAATTAGGTTATTTCAAAGGAATTGAACTGACGGATGATATATTTCTTCAAGATACTTTAAATGATTTTATAAGCGATGGGAGAAAAACCTGGCGCCTTGTAAGAGATCGTATCGCCGATATTTTTGATAAGGAAAATTCAGAGCTCCGCGATAATAAAGACCACAGAGAACACATATTATTCACTATGGAAGAAGTGGAAATGCAACTTCCAGTTCAAGTTGGGGATTACACAGATTTTTATTCCAGCAAGGAGCACGCAACAAATGTAGGTACGATGTTTCGCGGAAAGGAAAACGCTTTGATGCCTAACTGGCTTCATATTCCTGTGGGATACCACGGAAGAAGTTCTTCAATAATCCCTAGCGAAATTAATGTTCGTAGACCTTGGGGACAAACTATGCCTAACGACGCAACCGAACCTGTTTTCGGCCCGGCAAAAATGGTTGATTTTGAGCTGGAAATGGCTTTTATCACTACAGATGCAAATGCTTTAGGAGAACCTATTCCTGTTAATGAAGCCGAGGATCATATCTTCGGATTAGTGCTTTTCAATGATTGGAGCGCACGCGACATCCAAAAGTGGGAATATGTTCCACTCGGACCATTTTTAGCCAAGAGCTTCGCTTCATCCATTTCACCTTGGATTGTAACTTTGGATGCGCTACAGCCTTTTAAAGTTGATGGTCCTAAACCAGAAAGAGAGCAACTTCCCTATCTTCAATATGATGGTAAGAAAAGTTATGATATTAATTTAGAAGTTTTCATCGCTCCAGAAAATGGAGAGGAAAATAAAATTGCCGCTTCCAATTTTAAGTATATGTATTGGAACATGTCGCAACAACTAGCACACCACACCGTTAATGGCTGTAATGTAAACAGTGGAGATATGATGGGTAGCGGTACAATCTCTGGATCAACACCAGATTCTTTCGGTTCTATGCTAGAACTTACTTGGCGTGGTGAAAACCCTATAAAACTTTCGGATGGATCTGAAAGAAAATTTATAAATGATAATGATACCGTTATATTAAAAGGTTTCTGTAAGAACGACAATGTAAGAATTGGTTTTGGAGAATGTAGATCTAAACTACTTCCTGCAATAAATCAATAATTTTAAACCTTTATACAGACCACGAATGCACGAATGTTTTATTTAAATATTCGTGCATTTTTAGTTTAGTTTTTCCAGTAATTTATTTTCGAAAGAAATATTTCAATAGAAATTGGCACTACTATTGTATTTTAGCCTTCATAACCAAATGAATTTATTATGAAGACTTTTTACCTGCTTCTCTTTACTGCACTTTTCAGTATTTCTTGTAATAGTGTGAAACGAACTAAAAAATTCGTCAACCGTGGAGATTATGACCAAGCCATTGAGCTTGCTGTAAAAAAGCTTCAAAAAGATAAAGGAGCAAAAGAATATGACGCCCACATTCGTCTTCTGGAAGAAGCTTTTATAAAAGCAAAAGATGATGATATGCGTCGTATCTCTCTTCTGGAAAAAGAGAACAACCAGAGAAATGCTAAAGAAATATACTACACCTATCGGGACTTGCAGGATCGCCAAAATTTAATCCGTCCCTTATTACCACTCCGTAGTCTTGAAATGGGACGAAACGCAAATTTTGTTTTTTCTGATTATTCCAATGATTTATTACGCTGGAAAGACATCTATAGCAGGTCACTTTATCAGAAGGCAATAGGTTATATGCAACGAAACAACAAAGAAGATTCTCGAAATGCTTATAATGTTTTAAGCGAATTGGATGAAGTAAATCCAAATTACAAAGATGTTTACCAATTAAAAGAGGAAACACATTTTCAAGGAACCGATTTTATCTTTGTAAGATTAAACAATCATACCTCCCAGTTTATTCCTTTTAGATTAGAACAGGATTTACTAGACTTCAACACCTACGGTCTCGATGATTTTTGGACAGAGTATCACAGCAAACGAGAACAAGGAATTAATTATGATTTAGGAATTGACTTAAACTTCCAAACCATTCAAATTTCGCCTGAACGTATTTCCGATAGGCAATACACACGAAGAGCACGAATTAAAGATGGATCTGATTATAGACGTGATCGCGGAGGGAATATCGTAAAAGACAGTCTTGGAAACCCAATTAAAATTGACAAATTTGTGGATGTATCCGCAACCATAACTATTACAAGCCAACAAAAAAGTGTCTTTGTAGGCGGTGCTGTAATTTATAAAGATTTAAATAAAAGAAGGCAAATAAACAGTTTTCCGCTGTCATCAGAATTTGTCTTTGAAAATGTTTTTGCTAAATACCGCGGTGACCAGCGCGCCTTAACTGCCGAAGACAGAACACTTATAGTAAATAACTTTATACCATTTCCCAACAACGAACAAATGGTATTTGATGCCGGAAATGACATAAAAGAAAGGTTGAAGGAAATTTTGAGGGATAACTCCTTCTAAATTTTAAACAAACTTCTCCAAATCCGATGCTTGAATAGCGTGATGTGAATCTTGATACACCACTACTCCATTTTTGATAACAATCATTTGTGGACTTTCGTGCTGTATTTTAAATCTAGCTGCAATCTCATTTGAAATATCGCGATTCTGTAAAAGATCCAAATAGTAGAGTTTTAACTGATCGTCCGTAAGCTTGTAGTTCTTTTCGAACATTTTTAAAACTGCACGGCTAATACCACATCTTGTGGAGTGCTTGAAAATCGCAACTGGCTTAACCTTAGACTCCTCCAGTATTTCATTTAACTGATCCATTTTGCCAAGTACGTGCCAAGGAATTTCAACAATTTCTTCCTTTACTATGTCTCTTGGTGCTTTAAATATATCTCTTAATCCCATGGAATTCTATTTTTTACAAAGCTACAGGTTATAAAATACTAATTTCTAAAAGAAATGGTAAAAAACCTATTTGTTAAAGCCGTCATAATGTCTGTTAAACAACGGATTATAGCCGACATTTTGTCTTAATTTTAGTATGGCTTAGGTTTTGAAAACAATAGATCACAAACAATAAAACAAAAAACACTTACATATATGAACTTCAATAATTTTACAATTAAGAGCCAGGAGGCCATCCAGCAAGCGCAGCAGATCGCACAAGGATTCGGCCATCAGCAGATTGAGAATGAACATATTCTCAAAGGTATTTTTGAGGTGGATGAAAACGTAACTCCATTCATCTTAAAAAAGCTGAACGTAAACCTAGTAACCCTCAAGCAAATTTTGGATAAGCAGCTTGAAAGCTTTCCAAAAGTTTCCGGCGGTGACATTATGCTTTCTCGAGAAGCCAACAAAACCGTCATCGAAGCCGGTAACATCGCCAAAAAAATGAAAGATGAATACGTCTCCATAGAGCATCTTTTATTGGCAATCCTTAATTCCAAAAGCGGGATTGCACAAAGCCTTAAAGATCAAGGCGTAACCGAAAAAGGAATGAAAGCTGCTATTCAGGAATTACGTGGTGGAGAAAATGTTACTTCTCAAAGTGCTGAGGAAACTTATAATTCATTAAACAAATACGCTAAAAACCTCAACCAACTCGCTAAAGATGGCAAATTGGATCCAGTTATTGGTCGTGATGAGGAAATTAGACGAATTCTTCAAATTCTTACCAGAAGAACAAAAAACAACCCAATGTTGGTCGGTGAACCGGGAACAGGTAAAACCGCAATCGCCGAAGGCCTTGCCCACAGAATCATTGATGGCGATGTACCCGACAACTTAAAGACCAAGGAAATTTACTCTTTGGATATGGGCGCATTGATTGCCGGAGCTAAATACAAAGGTGAATTCGAAGAGCGATTAAAAGCAGTAATTAAAGAAGTGACGTCCAGTGACGGCGATATCGTTCTCTTTATTGACGAAATTCACACCCTTGTAGGTGCCGGTGGTGGACAAGGAGCAATGGATGCGGCTAACATCTTAAAACCAGCCCTTGCTAGAGGTGAACTTCGTGCAATTGGAGCAACTACACTCGATGAATATCAAAAGTACTTTGAAAAAGACAAAGCTTTGGAGCGTCGTTTTCAAAAGGTAGTTGTGGACGAGCCAGATACCGAAAGTGCCATTTCGATATTACGTGGAATTAAAGAGAAATATGAAACTCACCACAAGGTGCGAATCAAAGACGAAGCGATAATTGCAGCTGTTGAACTTTCAGAACGTTATATCACAAACCGTTTTCTGCCAGATAAAGCTATTGACTTAATGGATGAAGCTGCGTCAAAACTGAGAATGGAAATAAATTCCAAGCCTGAAGAATTGGATGTTTTGGACAGAAAGGTTATGCAGCTCGAGATAGAGATTGAGGCCATAAAACGTGAAAATGATGAAACTAAGCTGAAAGCACTTCACTCAGAACTTGCAAATTTAAAAGAAGAACGCAATGAACTTAATGCCAAGTGGCAAAGTGAAAAAGAAGTTGTTGACAACGTTCAAAACTTAAAAACTCAGATTGAAGAGTTTAAATTAGAAGCTGAACGTGCAGAACGCGATGGAGATTTCGGGAAAGTTGCAGAGCTTCGCTATGGAAAAATCAAGGATGCACAAGCGGCCTTAGACAAATTAGAAACGGCCCTCGCTGAAAATGACGAAGGCACCTCTATGATCAAAGAGGAAGTGACTCGCGAAGATATTGCCGAAGTAGTTGCAAAATGGACAGGAATCCCTGTAACCAAAATGCTTCAGAGCGACCGTGAAAAACTACTGACCCTGGAAGATCATTTGCACAAACGTGTTGTCGGGCAAGATGAAGGTATTATTGCAGTAAGTGATGCTATCCGTCGTAGTAGGGCTGGATTACAAGATGAAAAAAAACCTATTGGTAGCTTCCTTTTCTTAGGAACAACAGGTGTAGGGAAAACCGAGCTTGCAAAAGCTTTGGCCGAATACTTGTTTGATGATGAGAACGCGTTAACCCGTATTGATATGAGCGAATACCAAGAACGCCACAGCGTGAGCCGATTGATAGGTGCACCTCCAGGATACGTTGGTTATGACGAAGGTGGACAATTAACAGAAGCCGTAAGACGCAAGCCTTATAGTGTGGTGTTACTGGATGAAATCGAAAAAGCACATCCAGATACTTTTAATATCTTATTACAAGTTTTGGACGAAGGCAGATTGACCGACAACAAAGGAAGAGTGGCAGATTTCAAAAACACGATTATTATTATGACCAGTAATATGGGAAGCCAGATAATCCAGGAGCGTTTTGAAACCGTAAAGGATCCTGATACCGCAATGGAAGGTGCAAAGGTAGAAGTACTCGCATTACTAAAACAAACCGTACGTCCGGAGTTTTTAAACCGTATTGACGATATTATAATGTTTACACCGCTTTCTAAAAAGGATATCCACCAAATTGTGGAGCTACAATTGAAAGGTGTTTCCAAAATGCTGTTGAAACAGAATATCGTGCTGGATTCTACGCAAGAAGCGATTACTTACCTTTCAGAAAAAGGTTATGATCCACAATTTGGAGCAAGACCTGTGAAGAGAGTGATACAACGCGAAGTACTGAACGAACTGAGTAAAGAAATACTCGCTGGAAAAATAACTACAGACAGTATTATTCTGCTAGATAGTTTTAATGACAGCCTTGTGTTTAGAAACCAAGAGAGTTTGGTTGAGTAATTTAGGTTTTAGGCTGACAATATAAACCAAAATCCCCCGAGCATGCTGCTTGGGGGATTTAATTATATTTCTTTGTTTAACTGCTTTGGGTTTTGCCTTGTATCAAATACTGTAAGAATATTAATTCGTTCAGAATAAAAACGGTAAAATATCGTAGTTTGTTTGGTTACCACGCACTTATGCAATCCCTTTTGTTTTTTGGACTGTGGAAAAATTTCTGGGCTTGCTTGAATAATTATTATTGATCTATCCAGCTTTTTCACAAATTCCTTTTTAACTTTTTGAGACCAAGTTTCCAATAAATATTCCAGAAGTGCATCGAGCTTTTTTTCAGCCAATGAGGATAGTTTTACCTCTCTTTTCTATACTATCTGTGTTTAGCAATAAAGGTTTCATAGTCTGTAGCTTTACCTTGCTCGATTTCAGAACTTCCCTGTAAGATTTCTTCCTGTTGTTCTAAGGACAATTCATCCCAAAAGTCTAAAGCCTGTTCTTTTTTGAAAATTTTTTTAATAGACTCTATAATCTTAGGACTATTGGTCTCGGCCAATAATCTAATGAGCTCTATTTTTTCCGCCTGAATATTCATTGTTTCAACTTTTTAACACATACAAAAATAGTGAATATTTTCCATAGCTATATTTAAATAAGATTGTTGATTACCTAGGTAACCAAGCGCTAACAAATCAAGATAATTGATTACCTCTGAATTATTGACAATCTGTTTTAAGCTTTTCTCCAATAAATACAAATATTACTTTTAAACCATTCAATATTAATCCGCCAAATTGAACTTTCCTTTTGGTGATTTTTTCATCTAAAATCTACAAAAAAAAGCTCACTTCCACGTCACCACCATCAACAACTCCAGCTACCACACCAGTAACTTATTCCCCTTCTCCAATAAGAAATTATCATATAGGGGACGACTTAGATAAGAAAACCCTAAGTTCGAACATTACTTCAAAGTTTTGAGATTTTTGTATCTTTATGAACCTTAAAACCTACTCAATAATAATCCGTTTAGTCACAGAACTATTATTAGCAGTAACCTTAACCATATATACACCTTGCGCAAGTTGCAAGTTCAGGTTTATGTTATTATTTGAAAATTTGTTTTGAAAAACCTGTTGACCTAAAGTATTGAATATTGCCACAGAAGACTCCATGCTGCTAGGCAGATTAATATTTACATTTCCTTCGGAAACAGTTGGGTAGATGTTAAAATCAAAGCCTGTAGCATCAGCTAATCCTAAAGTACATTCCATTACTGGGGGCTCAAATCCTGTTGGGAAGTTACTCTCAAAAGTTCCCACTCCTGATATTGGCCAAATATCTTTTACAACAAGAGTATTATCTGGTCCAATTACACAAAATGTTGGAAAAGCGTTCACACCAAAATTAGATGTTACTGCTCCACCACCACCATCGCCGCTTGCTGCTGGTGCATGGTTGAATGTTCCACCGAACTCTTCCTCGTACCACTCAACATAAGCATCGTCGTCGTTACCAAGATTAACAGAAAGTGCGTGAATCTCCCCTTCATTACATCCATATTTGTCAAAAAACTCATTGAAAATAGGAGCAGTGGATCTACAAGGACCACAATCCACAAAAAAGAAATCGAGCCAAACATACTTGCCTTCGGCAGTTATAGTGTATAAATTATGCTCTACTCCGTTAGTATCGGTTACTGTAAAATCGTCTACCACATCCCCTACTTGATAACTATTGACCTGGGCGTTTGCCAAAATGGTAAAGAAAAACAGAATTAATGTAATTTTTTTCATGATATTTTAGGTTTAAGGATTAATACGACACCAAGTTATGAATTGATTCAATAAAAATTTAATCGTTTAGCTGAAAGTTTTAATTTTTCATAAAAAAGACCCATCAAAATCTCATATTCTGAAATTTTGATGGGCCCGGCTTCAAATAAAGCAGTAATTAAAGTTTAGATAATATTACCACTTGTCAATTTGGTCCTTTAATTCTTCTTTGGTTTTACCCGTTTTCTCTTGAAGTCGCCCAAGCAGCTCATCAGACTTTCCATCTGCATATTTTAAATCGTCATCTGTCAAATCTGCATAAGTTTGCTTCATTTTTCCTTTTACTTGGTTCCATTTACCTTTAAATTGATCTTCGTTCATAACTTATTTGTTTAGTGTTTAATTATTTTTCTTTTTGGTTTTATAAAACTACAAATCTTCTCTGCTTATTTTTAATGATGAAATATTAAAGATTAACCTGTTTTAGTTATAACTTTACTAATGAATCTTAAAAATTATTATTTTAAGCCTAACATTATGAAGCATTTTATCTTAATACTAACTTTATTACCAATCTTTAACTTTTGTGGTCAACAAGTAGAAAAAGATCCAGAACAGAAAAAAAGCTTAGAACTCAAAAACTCAGAAATCATCAAAGAATCTCCTTCTCCATCGTATAACGCTACATATTACCTAATCCGTCACGCTGAAAAGGTCCGTACAGATCCAAAAAATCAAGACCCCAATCTAAATGCAAAAGGAATGGCACGCGCCAAAAACTGGGCAACCTACTTTGAACCTATCCAAATAGACGAAATTTATGCAACTAAGTATATTCGTACTAAGCAGACAATTTCGCTTATCGCAGAACAAAAAATGATTTCACCAAAGCAATACGATCCGAACAGTATCTATTCTGAAGAATTCCTAAAAGAAACAAATGGTAAAACCGTTCTAATTGTTGGTCATAACAACACCATTCCCAATCTGGTCAATAATCTTATAGGCGAAGAAAAATTTGCAGCGATGGAAGATAACGACAATGCAACTCTCTTTAAAGTGACAATCGATGGTGACAACAAAAAAGTAGAAACTATTAAGGTAGAATAATTAAGAGATACTGTGATATACGACCGCGAATTCACAAATCTTAAAATGCTAAACTTTCGCAATGGAGGCACATCAGAGAAAATACCTTATTCGTGAATTCGTGGCAAAACAACTTCGTAAAGCCTAAATAATTATACTACTTTTGCATCTATGGCAATTCAGAAAAGCGTAAAAATAAAAAATCGTAAAGCGAGGTTTGAGTATGAAATCCTCGACACCTACACGGCTGGTATTGTTCTTCGCGGCACCGAGATTAAATCTATACGTGAAGGAAAAGCTTCAATTGCGGAAAGCTTTTGTGAATTCAGCAATAATGAACTCTTCGTTATAAACATGACCGTTCAGGAATACAGTCACGCAACACATTATAATCACGTTCCAAAAAGCGAACGCAAACTTCTATTAAATCGCAATGAGTTAAAAAAGCTGGAAAAAGAAGTAAAAAACTCGGGACTGACTATTATTCCGTTGACACTTTTTACAAACAACAAAGGCTTAGCAAAAATGGATATTGCGCTTTGTCGCGGTAAAAAAGAATACGACAAACGGGAAGCAATCAAGGATCGCGACTCCAAAAAACAACTCAGCAGGATTAAGAAAGCTTTTAATAATGGGTAACGGGTCATTATTTCCGTTCGGATATATACAATAGCTTTAACGAATACGGTGGCTGAGCGGAGCCGAAGCCACATTTAATATTTATAAATCAATGTGCTATGAAAGGATACGTGTACGTCTTAAAGTGCTTCAACGATTTATACTATACAGGTAGCACCAATAATCTTGAAAAACGTCTTATAGAGCATAAAAACGGCAAAGGTGCTAACTTTACGAAAAAGCATTTACCAGTAAAATTGATATATTTTCAAGAATTCGACAGAATTGACGATGCCTTTCAGCGAGAAAAACAAATTCAAGGTTGGAGTCGAAAGAAAAAAGAAGCATTAATTTTTGGAAAAACGAATCTTCTTCACAACTTGTCTGAATGTCGAAATAACTCTCATTTTAAGAATAAAGATATCATTTCGGCTCCGCTCAATGACCGAGGAGAAAACGACGACTAAGTACCAATTTCTGAACATCCTAAGAAAAAGCCTAATCCCACTAAAAACACCTATTTAACCAATTCGAACTCTTTTTATTAGTATTTTGCACTAGTCTAACTAACTCTCAAAATACTGAATGCAAGCAAAATTACTTCTTCTCTTCCTTTTTATATCCTCGAGCATTTCCGCCCAAATAGTTGGAAAAGTGACTAATACGGAAGGCCAGCCGCTACCTTATGTAAATATTTATCTTCAAAACAGTTACGTTGGAACCACCACCAATGACGATGGAAATTATTCATTAAATGTTTCAGAGAAAACCGAGCTAGAGGTAACTTTTCAGTTTTTAGGTTACAAAACCCAGACTAAAAGAGTTACACCAGCGTCCTTTCCCTTCATTTTAAATGCTTCTCTTGAAGAAGAATCCACTAGCTTGGATGAAGTAGTTGTAAACACTTCCGAAGACCCTGCTTATCGTATTATTAGAGAAACAATTGCCCAACGCAAGGAAAATCTAGCGAAACTTAGCGAATACACTGCCAATTTCTACTCGCGTGGGCTGTGGAAGGTGAAAGATGTTCCCGAAAAAATTATGGGGCAGGAAATAGGCGATTTTGACGGAATGCTAGATTCAACGCGTACTGGTATTATTTATCTTTCAGAAACTATTTCAGAAATCGCTTACCAAAAGCCGGATAAGTTTACCGAAAAAATCATTGCCAGTAAAGTAAGTGGTAATGACAATGGCTTCAGCTTTAACAGTGCCCAAAGTGCTAATATTTCTTTTTACGAAAATACCGTTGAGCTAAACGCTGCCTTGGTGTCACCAATCGCCAACAACGCGATGAGCTATTACAATTATAAACTGGACGGCATTTTTTATGAAGGTCCAAAACTCATCAATAAAATCCAAGTAACCCCAAAACGACCTAACGACAGGGTCTGGCAAGGTTACGTTTACATTGTGGAAGACGATTGGCAACTTTACGGTACAGAACTCTCAGCAACTGGCGCAGCCATTCAAGTGCCTTTTGTAACCAACTTAGTGGTGAAGCAGAATTATAAGTATGATGAGGACAACGATTACTGGATCAAGATCTCACAGACCATCGATTTTGGTTTTGGCCTCTTGGGAATGGAAGGTGATGGCCGGTTTATAGCGGTGTATAGCAATTATGATTTTAAACCACAGTTCGCGAAAAAAGCTTTTACCAACGAAGTACTTTCCTTTAAACCAGAAGCCAATAAAAAAGACAGCCTCTTTTGGAGAGGAAGTCGCCCCGTGCCGTTAACAGATGAAGAATTAATGGACTACATTAAAAAAGACAGCCTTCAAGAACTGAGACACTCAAAGCCCTATTTGGATTCTTTGGATGCAAAATCGAACAAACCAGGTGTTCTAAGCCTCCTTACTGGATATACCTATAAAAATTCCTTTCAAAAATGGTCTATTGGATATGAAGGCCCAATTAGAAAGATAAATTTTAATACCGTTCAGGGATGGAATAGCAAGGCAGGGTTGACATTCAGCAAATGGTATGACGACAACCGAACCAACTCATTTGGAGCAGCCGTTCGGGGAGATTATGGAATAGTTGAGGATCGACTTCGGTTTACGGCAAGCATCCTCAGAAACTTTAACTGGAAGGACAAACTTCGATTTTCAATTTCAGGAGGCAGCAAAGTTGCGCAGTTTAATGATTCTGAACCCATTTCGCCAATCATAAATTCGGTTGCTACGTTATTCTTTGAACGGAATTATATGAAGCTTTACGAGCTTAATTATGGGAGAATCGGTTATAGTCAAGAGATTTTTAACGGGCTTCACTTATACGCCGCTGCAGGATATGAAAACCGACAACCACTATTCAATAACACTACTTACGTTACCATTCCGAACGATGGCGTTAGCTACACAAGCAACAATCCACTAGCACCTAATGATTTTAATAATGCTGCCATTAGCGAACACAACATAATTAAAAGTAAAGTTCGTGCACGAATCAATTTTGCACAGAAATATTATTCAAATCCCGATATGAAATTTAATATTGGAGATAATAAATTTCCAGAACTGAATCTTTCAGTGGAAAACGGAACCGCTATTACAGAATCTAATTACGATTTTACCCAGTTTGAAGCTAGTTTAAACCAATCTATTTCCCTTGGAAACAAAGGACAACTCTATTACAATCTAAAAGGTGGAACTTTCGCTAACGGCGATGGAATATCGTTTATCGACTACAAACACTTCAATGGAAACCAAACCCGAGTTGGCACTTCGTCTAACTACACCAATGTTTTTAACCTCATGCCTTATTATGAATTTAGCACGAATAAAAGTTATTTTGAAGGCCATTTAGAACACGATTTTCGAGGCTGGATTTTAGGGAAGATTCCCGGAATAAATCAATTAAACCTTAACCTAGTAGCTGGTGCCCATTTTTTAAGCACTGAAGAAAGAAAACCATATTCTGAAATCTCCGTAGGTATTGACAACCTTGGGTTTGGAAAATTCCGTCTCCTACGGGTTGATTATGTCCGCTCTTACTACAATGGCGAAAGCATGGGTGCATTTGTTTTTGGACTGAAATTTTTAGATTTTTTAGGAATTTAATATATGACGAAGCATTAATCTAGTAGGGTTTTATATTTATTGCATACAATTGCTTAAAGCGAATACGACCCTTGGAACGAATATTCTTCCGGGTTTATACTTTCTATAAATATATGAATCCTACGGATTCTTAACTGAAGTAACCCAACTATGAAAACCACATTAAAAATATTACTAGTCTTTTCGCTCTTTACAAGCTGCATTCCAATGCAGAAAGTACCGAAAGATGCAAAGATGACAGACTTCTTCCATTTTCAAAAAGCAAAAGATTACGATGCTTCAAAGTGGGCAGTTTTTCTCCCCGGAACTGGTGGATTGAGAATTTTTAAAGATACGACGCACTATTATGATGTAGCTAAAAAACTAAACGCTGAAGGTATTTCAGTTTTGCTAGTTGATAATGGTGCAGCCTATAAAGCTTCCAAAAGAGATGTAAAAGAAGAAGAGCCATCACAAATCATTTGGACGCTTGAACAGGCTTTAAAGTGGGCGATACAAAAGGGAGATATCAACCCAGATTCCAATGGAAGTATAGTAGGTTGGTCCCGTGCAGGCCTGGGTTTAATTCCATTGACAAACAATGAAAATGAACTTCGTAAACTACATATAAAGTCAATCGTACTTTTCTATCCTGCAAACCCTTATGAAGTTCATCTTAAACCAAAGGTTCCGGTGCTCATTATGACTGGCGGAAAAGATAGAATAGTGAAGCCTGACGATATTTTAAAGTTTATGATCGCTGAAAATGCAAACCTAAAAATCTATGCAGATGCCTATCATGGCTACGATGTGAAAAGTCTTAAAAAGGGAAAGTATTTCAGATACATCCCCCTCATAAGCAAGAAGCAATATCTTTTAAAATACGACGAAGAAGCGGCAAAAGAATCCATGGAGGAGTTGATTAAATTCCTGAAGAAGTATTAAATCAAAGATAAAATACTGAACCCATAGTGCTTCTTTGCGATACAACCACCTCATCCAATCACAGAAAAACACACGAAATGGCCATACCTTTTCCTTTCCTGAACACAGAACGTCTTTATCTACGCGAGATCTTACCTTCTGACGCAGAGCGTGTTCATTATTTCCGCTCAGACAAGGAAATCAATAAATTCATAAAAAGATCCCAACCACAAACCTTCGAAATGGCGGTTGCACATATTGATAAAATAACTGCGGAACTGAGAACAAACAAATCCATCACTTGGGGAATAATGCTCCATGATTCTCCTGTTTTAATCGGTTCAATTTGTCTTTGGAATTTTTCAGAAGACAAGAAAACTACAGAGGTTGGATACGACCTAGATCCACAATTTCACGGGAAGGGAATTATGAGCGAAGCACTAAAAGCTGTCGTGGATTTCGGGTTTAATAGACACGGATCTAAAACCATAAAAGCTTACACTGATTATAGGAATATTCCTTCAAAACGACTGCTAAAACAACTTGGATTTATTCCAAGTTACATATGTAGAGACCCTGAAAACCAAGATAGTGAAGTGTACTACTTAAACAATTAATTCTTGTCTTCTAGGAGGGGTACAAAACGAAATTCTCCGTACTCTTCTTTCTCAAATTCCGTCTCAGATTTACGTAAAAAAACCGTCATAATCTGCACATCATCACCTACTGGAATCACCAATTTTCCACCAACTTTTAATTGTGCCAATAACGGATTTGGAACATACGGAGCTCCAGCGGTAACGATAATTCCATCGAAAGGAGCCTCCTCTTCTAACCCAATATAACCATCACCAAAAATCATTCGTTTTGGCTTATAACCAAGTTTAGGCAAAAACTTCATCGTCTTTTTGAAAAGCTCATTTTGTCTTTCAATAGTGAACAGCCTCGCTCCTACTTCTAAAAGTACTGCCGCTTGATATCCACTACCCGTTCCTATCTCAAGAATCTTATCTCCTTTCTTAACTTCCAAAAGCTCTGTTTGTCTTGCAACAGTATAAGGCTGAGATATGGTTTGATCTGCTGCAATGGGGAAAGCCTTGTCCACATAAGCGTGCCCAATAAACATAGAATCCATAAAATGATGGCGTTGTATTTTGCCAATTGCCTGCAAAACATTTTCATCAGTAATCCCTTTCTTTTTAAGGGTTTCAACCAATTTTTTTCGCATTCCTTGATGGGTAAATGTATCCTTCAATTTAATTTAGATTTGAGAGGTTATACTTGAGATAATAGAACTAAGATGTTCGACTTTACAAAGTAACCAAATAAGTAGATTAAGCTCCAAGCCACAAGTATCAAATTCCAAATAAAGAACAAGTTTCAAAAATACTCTAATAATTCCTTTATAGTACGGAAGTAGGGGCGACTCGCGAGTCGCCCCTACACGAGTCGTCCCTGCGGATTGATATCTCAATTTTTACCTCTCCCTTCGTTTAAACTTTTCCCATAAAACCCTTACATTTGTGGAAAACACATGTCAATGCTGAAAGCTGGAGTTCTAGGTGCCGGTCACTTAGGAAAAATACATTTGAAATTGCTGCAACAATCCACTAAATACGAACTTGTGGGTTTCTTTGATGCCGATGAAAAAGCTTCGGAAAAAATAGTATCTGAATTTGGATACAAAAGTTTTCCATCTATGGAAAGCCTCATAGAGGCCAGTGAAATGGTAGTGGTGGTGACTCCAACTAGCAAGCATTATGAATGTGCCGAAAAGGTAATTCGGGCAGGAAAACATCTTTTTATTGAGAAGCCGATTACTCAAACCGTTTCGGAAGCAGAAAAAATTCGCGATTTAGCACATGAACACAAGGTTCGTGGTCAAGTTGGGCAAGTGGAACGCTTCAATCCTGCATTTCAAGCTATCAAAGATAAAATAAGCAATCCTATGTTTATTGAAAGTCACAGGCTTGCAGAGTTTAATCCACGTGGGACTGACGTTTCGGTAGTGCTAGACTTGATGATACACGATATAGACGCCATATTAAGCGTTGTAAAGAGCAAAGTAAAAAGCGTTAGCGCAAGTGGTGTTTCTGTACTCAGTGAAACGCCAGATATAGCAAACGCTCGTATAGAATTTGAAAACGGTTGCGTAGCAAATCTAACCGCAAGCCGAATCTCACTTAAAAAAATGCGCAAAGCACGTTTCTTTCAGCGTGATGCCTATATTTCCGTAGATTTTCTGGAGAAGCAATGCGAAGTTGTAAAAATGAAAGACGCTCCCAAGGATCCCGACGAATACGCAATGATATTGACCAATGCCGAAGGAATCAAAAAACAAATTTATTTCGAAAATCCGCAAATAGACACCAATAATGCAATTCTTGACGAGCTGGAAAGTTTTTACGAAGCTATAAAAGCAGATAGAACGCCAGAAGTTTCGCTAAGACAAGGTACAGAAGCCCTTCGCGTAGCAATGTTGGTAATTGAGAATTTTAAAAGAATATAATTGGCTTGAAGTCGGATGACAGGTGACAGATAGACGTAACCTGCAAGCTATCGCTGATGCAGGAAATCTCCTTGAAGGTCCAACTGGAAAGGTTTAATGTAACACAATAAGAATAGAAGTTTAACTTAAAAAAAACCGCTAAAGTATATATTGAGCGGAGACGAAATACGGTAATATTATGAAAAACATAGCAGTAATAGGTGCAGGAACAATGGGCAACGGAATCGCTCATACCTTCGCACAGTTTGATTATAAAGTAAGTTTGATTGATGTTTCACAAGCATCCCTGGATAAAGGAATGGCCACAATTACCAAGAATTTGGACAGAATGGTAGCCAAAGAAAAAATCTCGGAAGAAGATAAAAAACGAACATTAAGTAATATTTCAACCTTTACCAATTTGGAAGATGGCGTAAAGGCCACCAATTTGGTCGTTGAAGCTGCAACTGAAAATTTAGATTTAAAACTGAATATTTTCCGCGATTTGGATAAGTTTTGTCCAGATGATGCAATTTTGGCGAGTAATACTTCCTCTATCTCTATCACTCAGATTGCTTCGGTTACAAAACGTTCAGAAAAAGTAATAGGGATGCACTTTATGAATCCCGTGCCGATTATGAAGTTAGTTGAAGTTATAAAAGGCTACAGTACCAGCGAAACTACTTTCAAAACAGTGGAAGAACTTTCAAAAAAGCTGAATAAAGTACCTGTAGAAGCAAATGACTACCCTGGTTTTGTGGCAAACCGTATTTTAATGCCAATGATAAACGAAGCCATAGAAACACTTTACAACGGTGTAGCCGGCGTTAAAGAAATTGATACGGTTATGATGCTCGGGATGGCACATCCAATGGGACCATTGGCTTTAGCCGATTTTATTGGACTAGACGTTTGTCTTTCTATCCTAAATGTAATGCACGAAGGATTTAAAAATCCAAAATATGCTCCGTGTCCATTACTGGTTAACATGGTGATGGCAGGAAAACTGGGATCCAAAAGTGGGGAAGGCTTTTATGATTACAGTGAAAACAGAAAAGCAGAAGTTGTTGCTTCGCAATTTTCAAAATAAAATCTTCAACCTAAGATTTCTGTAGAAAATCAAATCTTTTAAACTTTTAATTTGGCCAAGATAATTCCTTTTAAAGCCGTTCGCCCTACACGGGATAAGGCTAACCTACTTGCATCGCGATCCTATGAGAGCTATACCGCTGCTCAGGTGGAGTCTCGATTACGGGATAATCCGTTTTCGTTTTTGCATATTGTGAATCCCGGTTTTCGATATCACAAAGAAATATCGGGTGAAGAGCGTTATGGCTTGGTCAAGAATCGATATCAAGAGTTTAAGGAGGATGGTATTTTTATGCAAGATGAAAAACCATCTTTCTACATCTATAAAATCGTGAATCGCGATGGCCAGGAATTTAATGGCATCGTGGGTGCGGCAAGTGTGCAAGATTACAAAGATGATGTGATCAAAAAGCACGAGGATACCTTAGAGCCTCGCGTAGAGATGTTGAAAAAATATATAAAAACGGTAGGTTTTAATGCTGAAGCTGTACTCCTCACCTATCCTGACAATCCAGAGTTAAAAAATATTTTAGATTCTGTAATGCAAAATAGGCCGGAGTATGAATTTACAACCACCTACCGAGACACACACTATCTTTGGAGTGTTGATGATGAAATACTCCTAAAGAAACTTGAGAGTATTTTTGAAACCATCCCAGCTTTATATATTGCTGACGGACATCATCGCTCGGCATCTTCCTATTTATTAGCGAAAGATTTACAGGAGGAAAATCCGGATCACACCGGAGAGGAGCCTTATAACCATTTTATGAGCTACCTCATTCCTGAAAGTGATTTGAAGATATATGAATTCAATCGACTCGTAAAAGACCTCAACGGAATGGAAAAAGAGGAATTTTTAATAAAACTGGACGAACATTTCAGAATTGAAAACCGAGGAACCGATTATTACAAACCTACAAAGGTGAATCATTTCAGCATGTATTTAGACGGCGAATTCTACTCTTTACATCTTCGGAAAAGCAAGTATAAAATCACCAACGCGCTGGATGCACTAGATACACACATTTTATATGTGACAGTTCTGAAACCAATTCTGGGTATTAAAGATCTTCGGAATGATCAACGTATTGAATATTCACACGGAAAAAAAGATTTAGCATACGTAAAAACCGTTGTGGATTCAGGTACTTTTGCTGTTGGTTTCGGGTTATTACCAGTAACCACTGAAGAAATAAGACATATTGCCGACGAAGGCTTAAAAATGCCTCCTAAAAGCACCTATATTGAACCGAAGCTGCGTAGTGGGGTTACGGTTTATGAATTCTGAAAATAGAAAACAGAGAATCCACCTTCGCTAAAGCTTGCTCCTCCGCTAAAGCTATGGCGGCACGCGGGCGGAGGACAAAGAAACAGGAAAGAGAAATGAAAGAGATGAGTATTTCAGAAAATTTAGAGAAATTCAAAAAAGAATTACCTGATAATGTTACATTGGTAGCAGTTTCCAAAACTAAACCAGTGAGTGACATAATGGAAGCTTATAATGCTGGACATCGAATTTTTGGCGAAAATAAAATTCAGGAAATGGAATCCAAGTGGCAGGAAATGCCCAAGGATATCCAGTGGCATATGATTGGCCACGTTCAGCGAAACAAGGTGAAGTATATGGCACCTTTTGTCAGCTTGATTCACGCAGTTGACAGCTTAAAGCTTTTAAAGCAAATAAACAAAGAGGCCAAGAAAAACAAAAGAACCATCAATTGTTTACTTCAGGTAAAAATTGCGGAAGAAGACAGTAAATTCGGAATGGATGAAGAAGATGCCGCATCCCTACTCTCTTCAGAGGAATTAAAAAATTTTCAAAATGTAAAAGTAGTTGGACTAATGGGAATGGCAACGTTTACAGAAGATGAAAAGCAAGTTTCCAAAGAATTTGAGAAATTAAAGAAAGTCTATAACGAATTCAGAATTCAGAATGTAGAATTCAGAATTTTAAGCATGGGAATGAGCGGCGATTATAACCTTGCTTTAGAAAATGGCAGTAATATGGTTCGCGTAGGAAGTGCAATTTTTGGAGAACGCAATTATTCGTAGATGCGCGATTAATAACGCGTCTAAGTTCAAAATCATTTCAACAAAGAATAAAAACAGAGAATAGGAAAAAAAGAGAATGTACGCAATTTTAGATATAGAAACTACGGGCGGAAAATACAATGAGGAAGGAATCACCGAAATTGCGATATACAGATTTGATGGGGACAAAGTTGTGGATCAGTTTTCTAGTCTTGTAAACCCAGAAATACCGATCCAGCCTTTTGTTATAAACCTCACGGGCATCAATAATGAAATGCTTCGGCACGCTCCAAAGTTTTATGAGGTTGCAAAACGTATCATCGAAATAACCGATGGCTGTATAATGGTAGCTCACAATGCGCTTTTTGACAATAGAATTCTCACAACAGAATTTGATCGTTTGGGGTATCAATATGAAAAACAAACCCTTTGCACCGTAGAGCTTTCTAAGAAATTGATTCCGGATATGCCTTCCTATAGTTTGGGTAAACTGGTTAAAACTTTAGGAATTCCTTTAACTGATCGTCATAGAGCCCAGGGCGATGCTAAGGCGACGGTTGCACTTTTTAAACTATTGCTTTCCAAAGACACTTCAAAAGAAATAATTTCTGAAACACTTCGGAAAGATCCAAAACGACAACTGGAACCTAAACTTATTGATATAATTGGAACCACTCCTTCGGAAACTGGCGTTTATTATATGCGTAACGAAGCCGGAAAAATAATATATATCGGCAAGAGCAAAAACATTAAAAAAAGATTGACGCAACACTTTACAAGTGATAACCGTAAGTCTAAAAAAATACAATTGGAGGTAAAGTCAGTTACTTTTGAAAAAACGGGGAATGAATTGATTGCTCTTTTAAAGGAATCTGAGGAGATTAAGCACAATAAACCTATATATAATAGAGCCCTAAGACGAACAACCTTTACACATCAACTAACTTCTTTTGTAGATGAAAACGGGTATATAAATCTAAAAATCGAAAAAGCAGATGGTCGGAAAAAAGCAATTACAACTTTTAGTAACTATCAGCAAGCAAAGTCTGCACTCTTCAAAATAACAGAGGAATATCAACTTTGTCAAAAACTAACAGGGCTTTATGACACGTCCAAACATTGCTTTAACTACACAATAAAAGAATGTTATGGTGCTTGTATAGGTAAAGAACCTATTGAAGAATACAACAATCGCGTAAAAACCTTTTTAGAAAAACGAAGTTATCAAAACCAAAATATGCTAATTATCGATCGCGGGCGGGACATTGATGAACGCTCTGTGATTTTGATAGAAAATGGAGTGTATAAAGGTTATGGTTTTTACAACTTGAATCATCAGATCAACAACCCAGAGATTTTGAAAACCATCATTAATCCTATGCAGAACAATCGCGACGCGCAACACATCATCCAAGGTTACTTGCGAAGAAATAAAGTGCTCAAAACGGTTAATCTGTCTGCCTAACCCATTATTAAGGAAAGTTGTTTACTTTAGTCCTTCAAAATGAAACACTCGAAACCCAACAATAGAAATTCCTGGCGCCGAAAACTTCATGATATCATTTATGAAGCGGACACCCCAATGGGCAGACTATTTGATATTATTCTGCTCGTTTTAATTTTGTTGAGCGTTGTTGTTGTCATGCTTGAAAGCGTGGAGTCTATAGACTTAGAATATCATCGACTATTTCATGTTATTGAATGGATCATTACCATCTTTTTCACGATTGAATATATAGCTAGGATTGCTACCGTAAAGAAACCTAAAAGCTATATTTTCAGTTTTTATGGGATTATCGATTTACTATCAACTATTCCTTTGTATCTATCATTTATTCTTGTGGGCAGCAATTATTTACTCACGGTACGAGCACTTAGGCTTTTGCGTGTTTTCAGAATATTAAAAGTAACGCGATACATAGGCGAAGGCAACAAGCTAAGGAAAGCTCTTATTGAAAGTAGAGCAAAAATCCTTATTTTCATTTTTGCAGTACTGATTGTTGCTATCATTGCTGGTACACTAATGTATCTTATTGAAGGTGAAGAAAGTGGTTTTAAAAGTATTCCCGTCAGCATCTATTGGTGTGTTGTTACCCTCACCACCGTAGGTTTTGGCGATATTGCCCCTGTTACTGCTGCTGGTCAATTTTTGGCGACGCTTATAATGATTTTAGGATATGGTGTAATCGCAGTGCCAACAGGTATTGTAAGTGCCCAGTATGTAAAAAGAAGCGGAGAGGATTTTGTTCACGTTAACTCACAATCCTGTAGCAACTGTGGTGCTAAAAAACACAGGGACGATGCTGAATTTTGCTACAGATGTAGCCACGAACTCCACGCACCCCAAAACCCTGAAGCTTAATGATTGCTGAACCGCACACGCTCATTTGCGTAGTTGGCCCAACCGCCATTGGAAAAACCGCTCTTGCTATTAAGCTTGCAGATTTTTTTTCTACTGAAATCATTTCAGCAGATTCGCGACAGTTTTATAAGGAAATGACGATTGGAACCGCTGTTCCATCCAAGGAGGAATTAAAAGCTGCTCAGCATCATTTCATTCAAAACATTAGTATTTATGATGAGTATTCCGTTGGGGATTTTGAAAGAGATGCACTTATTACTTTAGATAATATATTCAAGGATAATCCAGTAGCCATTATGGTAGGTGGATCTGGTTTATATGTTGATGCCGTTGTGAAGGGATTGGACAAATTCCCCGAAGTTTCATCAGACGTGAGAAAGCAACTTAACGCTGAACTAGCGGAAAATGGCATTGAGGCACTTCAAGAGGAACTGAAAGTAAAAGACCCTTCTTATTACGAGAAAGTTGACATTCATAATCCCCATAGGTTGATCCGAGCCTTAGAAATTTGTCGCGGTTCTGGAAAACCCTATTCTTCTTTTCTAAAAAGAGAATCGGCCAGACGTAATTTTGAAACTATTTTTATCGGGTTGACAGCAGAGAGAGAGACCATATACAGCCGAATAAATAAACGTGTGGATCAAATGATTGTTAACGGATTACTTGAAGAAGCTGAGAGCCTATATCCTCATAAGGAACTAAATGCACTTCAGACTGTCGGCTATCGTGAACTTTTTCAATATTTTGATGAAAAACTTACTAAGGAAGAAGCTATTTCAGAAATCAAGAAAAATACACGCAGATTCTCAAAGCGACAGAATACTTGGTTCAAGAAAAACGAAAATATACATTGGTTTGATTATCAAACGGACTTCGCTAACATAGCAGCTTTTATAAAAGAAAAAAACGCCCGTTAAAGGCGTTTTTTTACACTTATCTTAAGCTGAAATTAATTATCAACTTCATCTTTTACAACCAATCGGAAGCCTTCACCGTGAATATTGATTATTTCCACGCCATCATCTTTACTTAGATATTTACGAAGTTTCGCGATATAGACATCCATACTTCTTGATGTGAAGTAATTATCATCTCTCCAAATTTTGGTAAGCGCTAGTTCCCTTGGCATCAAATCGTTTTTATGAAGTGCCAGAAGTCGTAACAACTCATTTTCTTTTGGAGAAAGTTTAGTTGGTGGATTTTCATTATTATAAGTTAAGAAACGAAGCTTGGAATTCAAATGGAAATTACCCACTTGGAACTCAAACTGTTTACTATCAGCAATTGAATCTGTAGCTTTTCTTTGAATGATAGCCTTTATCTTCATCAACAGTACTTCACTATCAAATGGTTTGTTCAAATAATCATCTGCACCCACTTTGTAGCCCTTTAGTACGTCTTCCTTCATAGCTTTAGCCGTAAGGAAGATAATTGGCACATCTTCATTCTTCTCGCGAATTTCCTTGGCAAGTGTAAAACCATCCTTATAAGGCATCATTACATCGAGAATACATAGATCAAAATCGTCTTTTTTGAATTTTTCAAAACCTTCCATACCATTTTTTGCATGCGTAACGTTATAATCGTTCATGGCTAGGTAATCTTTCAATACTGTCCCAAAGTTGGGATCGTCTTCAACAAGAAGGATTTTTTTGTTTTCTGTTTCCATAATTTTAAGATATTAAGTGTAATTTTATTATAAAAGTGCTGCCTTTTCCTTTGTCGCTTTCTACGTAAATTTCAGCATCATGGTCATCTAAAATGCGTTTTACGTAAGCAAGGCCAAGACCATGACCTTTCACGTTGTGTATATCACCCGTGTGTTCTCTGTAAAATTTTTCAAATATTTTTTTCTGAACAGGTTTGGTCATTCCCATTCCTTGATCTCGTATTTTCAGAATAACGCTATTCTTAACATTTTCTGAGTAAATATCAATCTTTGGTTCATTATCAGAATATTTCACCGCGTTGTCCAATAAATTCACAATTACATTAGTTAAATGCGATTCATTGGCCAAAACTGTGGACTTCAATGCGCCAAAATGTGTTTTTATATAACCTCCCCTATCTTCCACAATCAAACTTAAGTGCGAAATTGCATCTTCAACTACTTCTTGAAGATTAACGCGCTCTTTAGGTAAATCAAGTTCATTTTTTTCAAGTTTTGATATACGAAGAACGTTTTCTACTTGGGCGTGCATTCGCTTATTTTCGTCTCTAATCATTCCCAGATAACGTTCCAAAAACTCTCGATTGTCTTTTACTTTCGGGTTTTTCAAAGAATCCAATGCTAGATTAATCGTTGCTATCGGAGTTTTGAACTCGTGGGTCATGTTATTGATAAAGTCAGTTTTGATTTGTGATATTTGTCGCTGTTTATAAATCTGCGAAATTGCACTTGAATAGGCCAGAATTATAACAGCTGTAAAAACCAAAGACAATATTGCCATTCCCAAAATACTATTTAGAACGAACTTTTCCTTTTCTGAGAAATTCACATAAAGTTCATACCCGCTTTTATTCTCATTCCCAAAAAGAGGCACAACAGAAGTATTATTTGCATCATACTTAAAATGCTTTGAACGTACTTTTGTTTCCAGATTGTTACTGTAAACCGCAAATTCAAATTTGGACTTTAAGCCTCTCTCTTTTAACTCTTTATTTAGGAGCCTTGTTATATCCTTTACGCTTACTCTCTTATATATAGGAGTCAATGCGGTTATATTGCTAACAAAATTTTCAAATTGTTGTTGCTCATAATCTTTCAGTCTAGAAAACGATTCCACACGCGTTTCTGTCATCGTGGTACCATCAAGACCTTGAGAAATTTTTGTTTTGGTCTTTCGGTTTGTCAGTTTTTTAAACTGAATACTATCTGTTTCATCATCAAAAATACCAGCCGACAACTTATAGTCTTGTTCTAGAATCCCATCTGTAAATATATAAGTCTCGTTGGTACTTTTATTTTGAATTCTATATGCTAATTCAGTGAAAGTCGCATTATTAGGAACTTGAATACTATCCACGTATGGAATGTATAGCTGGTAGTAGGTTTCAACTTCTCTCAACTTGATTTCCTTAGAAACTGACAAAAGTACCTGCTTTGCATTAATAGTAAACTGATCAGCCTTAGTACGATATGCATTTGATATCCAATACCCCTGAACGAATACTATCCCCAATAACGAGAGGCTCATTAGAGCTATAAGCAATACAAATAGCTTTTTGTTCATACCCCAAAAGTAAGATTTTAACATTTAGGGGATTATCCATTTAACCAAATGTTAACATAAGACAGTCACAGGGATGGCAGGAACTCAGCTTAAGGAAAGATGAAGTCTCTCAACTTCTTTTTGTGTAGTTTCTATATCGAGATTTTGAATAATATAGTCAGCGAGTTTTTCTTTTTTCTCATCGCTCCATTGATTGTTCATTCGTTGTTCTATCTCACTATAAGTGGCATTATCGCGTTTCATAATACGAGCAATACGAATATCTTTAGGAGCGGTAACCAGAATAATTTTATCAAATTTTCTATAACTACCATTTTCAAATAGAATTGCAGCCTCTTGTAATACATACTCACTAGTCTGTTGTGACAACCAATTCCTAAAATGTGCGGCTACTCTGGGATGAATGGTTGCATTAACCCCTTCCAAAAGTTCTTTGTCATTAAAGATTTTATCAGCGACAAACTTTCGGTTTAAACCTTTTTCTGAATAAGCTTCTTCACCTAAAAGGTGAATGAGTTCCCGTCTAATTACCTCAGAAGAGTCAGTAAGTTTTTTCGCTTCGGTATCTGCTATATAAACCGGGACACCCAATTCTGAAAACATATTTGCCACAGTGGTTTTCCCACTACCAATACCTCCTGTTAAACCAATTATTTTCATAAACCTATCAATTAGTGATTATTTGAAGATAAAAAAATCAACCTTTTTGGGCTCAAGCATCACATTGTAAACGTGATCTGGGCTTTTCTCAAAAAAAGGAATCATAAAGTTTTCGTCTTTGTTTCTTTTGGAATAATCACAAACTAGCCTAAAACTTTCTTTCGTAATTTTCGTAAAATCATTCACTGAAACATCAAAAGTTACAGAGATAGTTTTAGGTACTAATTTGACCTCCATATTTGGCGGTAGGTTTATTATTTCAACGGGCAGTGTAAATTTTCCTTGCGAAAACTCGGCCACATCTAATTTTACTTGTACCGTATTTGGCTTTACTGAAGCTATTTCTTTATTCTCAGTTGCAATTCTCACCTTTTGCGAAATATCCTTCTCAACGTTTTGGAGAGAAATCAACTCCGTTCCAATAGTCTGAATGTTTTTTAAACTACCCGAAGGACCAGAGATGGTAACAGAGTCAGGAATAACGATGACGCTGTCAATAGCTTTAAAACCAACTTTAAATTTAATATCTGTATTTGCCGTTACTTTTACTCTTTTAAGCACAATTGGATCTAAACGTACATCTAATTCGTTTACAGAAAGGTTTTTTATACCCAAGTTTCTATTAAAATTGGATGAAACCATGCGCAATAACTCGGTTTTATCAAGTGTAAAACCACGTTCTTCCTCGCTATAAAATTTATCTACTTGTACAGCAATCGTTGGCTTTTTAAATTTATAAAAAAGAATTTCAAAGCCATTCGCAGTTAGATCGAAAGTAATTTCCTTTGTATTATTCTCAGCCAAAGCGGCTGTATCAGGAATATTTTCATAATGGATTTTGGCATGCATCGTAGAAGTAAATTCTCTACTAAATTTGGTTAATACCCAAAAAATAGTAGCTACAAACAAAAAGAACAGTAAGCGCTTTGCTTTTGCATTCTTACCATTATTAAAAAATCCCTTCGCCATAGCAGTTTTCTTGAATTTCAATAAAATTAATTAAAAAATAAGGATGGGAATTGTTTCTGAGGGTCTTTCTTTAGAAGTTTTATAAATATAGAGGATTTCAGAAAAGCCAATCCATATCCAAAAAACTGTACGAATACCGCCAATACGGAAAGAAATCCAATATAAACACTTTTATTTTTAAAAGAAGAGTCGATTAATATCAACACTAAATATAAAAGCAAGGGTATTATAAAAAGCACGTTAATAAAAATCGAGAACAATATTGAAGCCACTACAAAAAACACAAAACATGTTGGAAACCAAAATGTGATTTTAGAAGCTTTAGGATGCCATTTGTTTAAAATAGGTCTTACTAATCCAAATTTTTTAACCTGAGTATAAAACTTCTTCCACGAAATTCGTCTCTTGTGGTAAACAAAAGCGTTGGGCAAAAATGTTGTACTGTATCCCGCTTTCAGAATACGTTGCGAAAGATCTGGATCTTCTCCTGGATGGATTTTTGAATAGCCTCCCGTTTTCTCAAAAGCTTCTTTTGAAATCCCCATATTAAAACTTCTCGGTTCAAAACGGTTTACACTAGCTTCACTCCCCCTAATACCTCCTGTGGTTAAGAATGAGGTCATGGCGTAGTTTATTGCTTTTTGTAATGGGGTAAAACTTTCATGGGCGGCATCTGCACCGCCAAAACAGTGATAGTATTTATTATTGAGAAAAGTGTCAACGGTGCTTAAGTAATGTGGAGGTAACAAACAATCAGAATCAAGGATAATAAAGTAATCTCCCTTGGCTTTTGTCATTCCATAGTTTCGAGAATCACCCGGACCTGAATTCGGTTTAAAATAATAGGAAATTGAAAGTTTCTGCGAAAACTCCTCTACAACACTTTCCGACGTTTCCGTAGAGCCATCTTCAACTATAACAATTTCATATTCATCTAGGAAATCTAAATGCACAAAACTATCCAAAAGCTCCTTTACTTCTTGAGGACGGTTATAAACTGGAATTATAAACGAATATTTTCGCTGCATCCGGCAAAGTTAATTAATGGATTCTTTTAAACTAAGTTTAGTTAAAAATATAACATTTTGTTATTTCGATTTCTGATTCTTATAAGCATAACAGCTTTTAGGTTTATAGAAGAGCAAAAGCTCTCTCAGGGTTTCAATTAAAAAACACACATTTATACGTATAAAAAAAGCCATTCACTTTCGCGAATGGCTTTTAGATAACAATTAATTATGAAGCTCTATTTCTTCAGAATCTTGTAAGTACCAATTTGTCCTTCAACACTTACTTTCATTATGTAAGTACCGGTTGATAAACCTGAAAGGTTGATATCTGTGCTTGTAGCACCAACAATTATATTGCTCAATTGCTGACCTAATAGATTGTATATGGATACTGAATCTATGTTATTAATAGATTTCAATGAAAGCATTCCTGAGGTTGGGTTTGGATAATAATTGAATCCTTCCAAAGAATTCTCTACAACTCCTATTACCACACTACTCTCAAAGGAAACCCATCCATATTGGGTTTCTTCATCTGGTTCAATTAGCCCTATCAAAGTAGTAGCGCCTGTTGAAGTATCAAGTGTGCGCAATTCAGAATCAAACAGTGTAATATTGAAAGCTGTTAAATAGATAGTATTAGTAGCTTGATCGTAACCCATTCCTTGCCCATAGTTTGTATTGAAACCGGTATCTCCCAAATACGTACCTACACCTGTATTTCTGTCAACAGTATAGATTGCATATTCTTCTATATCATGGACATAAATAATTCCATCTCCATCAATGGCTATGGCAATTCCGCCCAATATACCTGCTGCACCGACAGCTCCAAGTGGAGTAGCGGTCATAGCACCAATGTCTATAATAGAAACAGTTGAAGAAACATTGATAATCCCAGAAAGTCCATATAGGTCTCCCGTAGTGGTATCAAATTCTAGACCTACCCAGCCTCCTCCACCAGGAGCGGCAAGAGTACCTAAGAACGTATAAACCCCTGTAGTTGCATCTACACTGAAAAAGTTACTCTCACTATCCAACACGTAGATAGTATTAGGATCGTTTGGATCCATAGACCCAGCATTTTCAAAATTATTGGTATTTACACCGGAAGCTCCAATTTCATTGAAAACGGAAAGATCTGTGGTGTCAAAATTACCAAACATCCTGGTTGCATTATTAATGGAGTAAGCATTGCCATCGCCACCAGGGCCACCGCTACCTTCTTCTACAGTAAACTTATAGTCTTCGAATTCTCCATAAGTAAAACCTGTTTCACAAGGATCAACATCTCCTGTTGTACTTAGCCAATGACTCACAATTCGCATTCTGGTATCACCTTCCAACGCATCTCCAGGAACAGTAATTGAACCTGTTTGACTGTTAGCATAACCGTCTGAAGCATAAGCTACTTCATCTACTTCATCGAATTCGCCATCTTGGTTCCAGTCAACCCAAACTCTAAAGCCTGAGATTCCTCCCTCGATGTCTACCGAAAATTCTACAGTCTCACCTTGTTCTTGGGTAACTGAATGTGTATCATAAAAATCTCCATATCCTTCAGCTGAAAAACCAGAGCCCATATTAGAAATGTTATCACTTCCTTCAGTGGTAGAGAAATTATCGATGAATCTATCGGAATTTGTTCCTTCAGGAATACAATAAGCGCTGCCGCCACCGCCTCCACCGGAAGCAGTAATTATTTTAGCGTCCCATCCCAGCCAATTTACTACAGCACTAGCGTGGAAAAAGAAAAATAAATCTCCACTTGTTCCTGTAATAGAAGCCGATCCGTTTGAGGCAATAAAGTCTGCTAATGTTTTATCTCCTGAATTTGCGCCAGTTTCACTGTTGTCATAAAGCACTGTTCCAGTGTCATCGGTTCCATCATATATAATTAGATAATCGAATATTCCATTAATTCCGAAATCAAGAAACTCAATTTCAGAAACACCAGCTAAGGTAGTTTCTGTATCACAACCACAATTAGGATAATTTCCAGGCTCGCCATCTGTATTGGCACCTCCTGGCCCTCCTGGATCGAAAAAGTTGTCACCCTCATCTGGAGTAAATGCTTCTACCGCACCTGCCGTAGGCACGATGTCTGACATAACTCTATTTTGAGGCGTAATATTTTGTACAGAGTAGCTAATATTGCTTCTTTGGACTCCCGCTTCATTAAGCTCAGCTTCATCAGCAGCTGTAAGATTTCGCGGAGCCATAAACAAAGCCTGACTATTTGCTCTTTGTTCTGGAGTAGCTATAATTTGTCTAGCCTCTTCTGAACTATTAAAGACTGGCCGATTAACAGTATTGAAGTAGGAACGCAGTTTTTGCTGCTCCTCCCCTGTAAAATGATCATACACGCTACCGTTGTATTTTCCAATCTGTTCCAGTCTGTTTAACAAACCATCTACCTGAGACGATGATTTGATTTCCTGTGCTTGCATAAAACCCGTGAGCCCTATGAAAAACACCATGAGTAATGTAATTTTTTTCATATAAATAATTTATTGTTAGTTAAACTCGACGAAAGGTATCAATAATAAGCTGAATGACAAAAATATAAATGAGCACTCTTTTTTATTAATAAAAAAAGCCATTCACTTTCGCGAATGGCTTTTAGAACAAAAATTAATTATGAAGATTTACTTTTTCAAAATCTTGTAGGTACCCATTTGTCCTTCAACACTTACCTTCATTATGTAAGTACCGGTTGATAAACCTGATAGGTTGATCTCAGTACTAGTAGCACCAACTTTAGCATTAACTACTTGTTGACCTAATAGGTTATAGATGGACACTGAATCTATACTATTAACAGATTTCAATGAAAGCGCACCAGAGGTTGGGTTCGGATAATAATTGAATCCCTCCAAAGTATTCTCTCCAACTCCTATTACTACACTACTCTCAAAAGAAACCCACCCATATTGAGTAAGTTCACCTGGTTCCAGCGGCCCCACTATAGTAGTGGCTCCAGTGGCAGTATCAAGCGTACGTAGCTCAGAGTCAAAAGCAGAATTATTGAACGCTGTCAAAAAGATGGTATTAGTAGCTTGATCGTAAGCCATTCCCTGTCCATAGTTTGCATCAAAACCAGTATCCCCTAAAAATGTACCTACTCCAGTAGCTTTATCAATGGTATAGATAGCATCATCTGATATATCATGCGCATAGATTACTCCGTCACCATCAATAGCGAGCGCAATAACCCCCATTATTCCTGCAGCACCTGCTCCCCCAACAGGAGTAGAACTCATCGCATCTATATCTATAACAGATAAAGTTGAGGATACATCAATAACACCAGAAAGACCATATAATGTTCCATCGGTAGTATCAAATTCCATACCTATCCAATCTTCTCCATTGGGTGCAGTAATGGATCCCATAGCAGTGTAATCTCCTGTGGTAGCATCAACACTAAATAAATTATCAGCGTTATCCAACACATAAATTGTATTTGGATCGTTAGGGTCCATGGCTCCTGCATTTTCAAAGTCATTCGTGTTAACACCAGAGGCTCCAATATTATTAAATACAGAAGGGTCAGTAGAATCAAAACTACCAAACATCTCTGTGGAGTTATTAATTGCATAAGCATCTCCACCGCCACCAGGGCCACCGCTACCTTCTTCTACAGTAAACTTATAGTCTTCGAATTCTCCATAAGTAAAACCTGTTTCACAAGGATCAACATCTCCTGTTGTACTTAGCCAATGACTCACAATTCGCATTCTGGTATCACCTTCCAACGCATCTCCAGGAACAGTAATTGAACCTGTTTGACTGTTAGCATAACCGTCTGAAGCATAAGCTACTTCATCTACTTCATCGAATTCGCCATCTTGGTTCCAGTCAACCCAAACTCTAAAGCCTGAGATTCCTCCCTCGATGTCTACCGAAAATTCTACAGTCTCACCTTGTTCTTGGGTAACTGAATGTGTATCATAAAAATCTCCATATCCATCATCTGAAAATCCAGAACCCATATTGGAAATGTTCTCGCTTCCGCCAGTGGTAGAGAAATTATCGATAAATCTATCTGAGTTTGTTCCTTCAGGAGTACAATACACGATTCCACCACCTCCTCCGGCAGTAACTTCTATAGTATAATCTTCCGCTTGTCCATAACCAGAACCTGGCGTACAAGAATCAGTAGCGAAAGTGCCAGTGTATCTTTTAATAACCCGCATTCTAGTTGGGCCTTCAGTTACGCCAGCAGGAACTACAATATCTCCGGTGGCCTGTTGACCATCTGTACCTGTAGAACTGTTAATAGTACCTATTTCATAACGCTCACTGTCATTATCTAAAAGACCATCTTGATCCCAATCAATAAATACAGTAAAGCTATTTGTAAAACCTCCGCCTGTATTACCCTCTAAGGCGATAGTATATGTCATATCTTCTTCCATATCACCCACAATAGCGGTAAAATCTTCGTGGGCAGGAGAGCCATCTATTGCAGCATCCGATACATTACTAATACCCGCAACTTCAACCAAAGTGATAGGCTCTATACTTGAATTAAACTCTAATGGACCACAGTATGGAGCAGGAAAAGATCCTCCACCACCACCGTCGCCATATATTACGAACGGCAGGCCTTGTGGGCCAACATCTTCAATAGCAGCCCAAGAACCAGATTGATTCTGAAGCGCATTTCCTGTATTAGTCTCACCTAAAATTACGACAGGTGGAGCCCAAGGTCCGGAAGTACCAGAACCTTCAAAAGTATACTCTATCCAATACGTACCAGCCGCAAGGTTAAGTCCTGAAGTATTCGCAGTAACTCTATTAATTTGTCTATCAGTAGAAGATTGCTCGTCCTCAAGTACCCTATTGGCATCTGCATAAACTGCATTATCCATAATATTTGTAGTGAGGTCACCCCAGATCACGCTGGCTCCGCTACCACTTGGATCACCATCCCATACCTGTAAATACACTCCTGTAATTGTAGGTGGGGTTTCAAATGATTGGTAAGCAAATACATCTATTGAAGAAATTTCAACATCCTCAGCAAATACTACATCGTCAGCAACACTGTTTCCAGAAGCAAGCTGAGCTCCAACACCATATGTACCCATGCCCAAAGTTACTGATTCCAACACACTTAAATCTGGACTACCAGCCACATTAAAGTAAGGACCATTGTCATAAATTATAGCATTTGGGGCCATATTATTGTAATAAGTTCCGGTAAAAGGAACTACTACATTCATATTTCGGGCACTGTTGGTGCCTTCCCCAGCAGTCTCACCAACAGCTGAAGCAGGATTGTTGAAATAAGCCGCTGGCATTTCAACTGTTTGAGCATAAATAGCCGGTGTGGCGTTCATCTCTTTATTGATTTCATTTTGCTGTTGCGCCGTAAGTGGCCTATTAGCATTAAAATGATTACGTAGAAGTCGTTGCTCATCACGAGTAAAATAATCAGACACGCTACCTTGGTAGTCTCCAATCTGTTCCATTCTGTTCAATAAATCATCTACTTGCGAAGATGATTTAATTTCTTGCGCTTGCATAAAACCCGTTAGGCCTATTATACAAACTAAAAATAATGTAATTTTCTTCATAAAATTATAATTTTGAGTTAGTTAAACTTCCTTAAAGATATCTAAAATATTGTTAATAACAAAAGAATGAGTAGATACTGTTATTAGACAAAAAAAGCCATCCACTTTCGTGGATGGCTTACTATTTCAAGCTAATACCTCTAACAACTACTGTTTCAGTACTTTATAAGTGCCTGTCTGTCCATTAATTGTCACTTTCATTAAGTAAGTGCCAGTGCTTAGTCCAGAAACATCTACCTTATAATTGGTAGCATTCACCTTAGTATCAATCACACGCTGTCCTAAAACATTGTATAATGATACGCTTTCAATTTTCTCCCCACTATTCAAGTTCAAGATATCGGAAGTTGGATTTGGATAATAGTTAAAGCTAGTCAACGCATAATCATCCGTAC
The DNA here is from genome assembly GCA_052105975.1 of Aequorivita sp. Lineage (GTDB taxonomy): Bacteria > Bacteroidota > Bacteroidia > Flavobacteriales > Flavobacteriaceae > Aequorivita. The sequence goes on from JBQEAY010000005.1 coordinate 193,331, forward strand.
CTATCACTCCATCAACTGTAAGGGTGTAGTCTTCACCTTGCCCGAAGCTATAAGTGCTACATGGATTTAAAGGTGAGGAGTTAAAGTTTTTAACCACTCTTAAAAGATAGTCACCATCTGCAAGATCTACAGGAATAGTAATGTTATTAGTTGCCTGTTGGCCATCATTACCTGTTGAGTTTTCGATAAATCCAATTTCATAGGTTTCGTAATCACTCCAATCGTTTTCAGGTGTAGTATTAAGGAAAACAGTAAAGTAATTAGTCCAATTTCCTCCAGTGAAACCTTCTAAGGCCACATCATAACTCGCTCCAGACTGAACAGTAATCACTGTATCTGTAAAGTCTTCTAAGGCTTCTGTACTATCAGGTGAAGATGAGTTGTCAACATCTGACATAATCACTCTAGTAATAGGCTCCACTGTTGAAGTAATGTCAAACATACATTCTGAATCTGGCGGTGTAGCCACATCACAATGCAGTTTGAAGACTCCTTGGTTTCCATCAGGATCAACTTCCCAAGTTCCTCCCAATTCAGACGTATGAATAGGCTCGCCAAGTGTTCCTACAGAACTTACTTCCCAAAAAGCACCGGCGCTTTCAGCTTCAGGTTGCATCCAATAGGTTGCTCCGTCGCTTCCTCCTTCAAAGTCTAAATCAACTTCCACAAAAACAGCATATACATTATACCCAAAAGCAGATCCAATTTGAACTTGAGCATAAGGAACATTTTCAGACACAGTTTCAACAACTGTACTACCCGGAGCTCCATTATCATCCTCATAAAAATTAACATTTAAAGAGGTGATTGGTTCCATTGCAAGAATATTAAGTTCAATAGACTTAATATTCAAAGTATTGTCTGGAGATACCATAAAGTCATCGGCATTTCTAAAGTCACCACCTCCGGTAATATTGAAACCATTTTCAAATCCATTGCTGTCGTCTCCTTGACCACAATCATCATCGCTTGTGCCACCCATAGGGTCACACTGTCCTTCCCAAATATAAACACCGTCCATAAGTGGATCATCAACAGCCCAACCTCCGTCAAACTGCGCTGATGGATTTCCAACAGAACTAGAAGAGGTAACCACCCAGAATACTGAGCCGGTATTACCACCGTCAGTAACAGTTAGTTCAATCCAATATGTTGTCTCTGCATCTGCCTGCCCATTAAATACAAAAGGGTCAACAGTCAACTCTACCTCGTTTACATCAATACCAAAGTTACTACCAATTACAGTCTGGCTGTCGATAGTTACTGAGGTCTCAGAACCAATAATGGTTCCAGGAAGTCCCGAAGCATCGTCATAATAGGTTACATCAATATTGGTAATGCCGTCGTTGGCAAAAATACTTGCGGTTATATTGGTTAATGTGAAATCCTCATCTGCAGCAACAGTTAAATCATTCGCAGTTCCAAAGTCACTCGCTGAGGAAACATTAAACCCATTCTCGAAAGTGAAATCGTTAGGGTTCTCTTCAGAACAAACATCGCCACCACTGCCCATTGGCTCACATTCACCTTCCCAAATATAAACACCGTCCATAAGTGGATCATCAACAGCCCAACCTCCGTCAAACTGCGCTGATGGATTTCCAACAGAACTAGAAGAGGTAACCACCCAGAATACTGAGCCGGTATTACCACCGTCAGTAACAGTTAGTTCAATCCAATATGTTGTCTCTGCATCTGCCTGCCCATTAAATACAAAAGGGTCAACAGTCAACTCTACCTCGTTTACATCAATACCAAAGTTACTACCAATTACAGTCTGGCTGTCGATAGTTACTGAGGTCTCAGAACCAATAATTGTTCCAGGAAGTCCCGAAGCATCATCATAATAGTTTACATCAATATTGGTAATACCGTCGTTAGCAAAAATACTTGCAGTTATATTGGTTAATGTGAAATCTTCATCTGCAGCAACGGTCAAATCATTCGCAGTTCCATAGTCACTCGCTGAGGAAACATTAAACCCGTTCTCAAAGGTGAAATCGTTAGGATTCTCTTCAGAACAAACATCGCCTCCAGTACCACCTCCGCCATTCGACGAGCAAGTACCTTCAAAAGTATAGACACCTTCATTTTCAGCCTCTACTGTATAACCAGTTCCATCATCGTAAGCTAATCCATAACCAATTACGCCAGCACTAGAGTACTCCCAGAAAGTATTACTTCCGTCAGTTGGCTCAAGTGATAGTCCAATCCAATATGTTGTATCGGCCCCTTCCTCACCTGCAAGGTTAACGTCGGTAATATCAAGCTCTATACTCCATGCATCATACCCAAAATTATTGCCGATTACAGTTTGAGAATCAGGAACCATACTTGTCTGAGAGGTCAAAAGGGCACCAGGCGCACCTGAACCATCATCCTCATAGATAAAAACATCTACATTATCAGCATTTACCCCAGAACCTACGTCCCCTATAAAAGCTGTAAAAGTAATAGACTCTAATAACATGTCCTCGCCATCTACAACAGTTATATCATTTGCTACAATTCGACCAGAACTTTTAGTAAAACTCTTACCATTCTCAAAGGCATTACTAGGGGCTGTAGTAGCACAAGGTCCACCTGTACCGCCACCGCCGCCGGTAGTTACAGTAAACTTATAATCTTCGAATTCACCATAAGTAAAACCTGTCTCACAAGGATCAACATCTCCTGATGTACTTAACCAGTGGCTTACAATGCGCATTCGTGTATCACCTTCTAAGGCATCTCCAGGAACGCTAATTGAACCTGTTTGATTAGTCTCATAACTACTTGAAGAATAAGCTACTTCATCTACTACATCGAATTCGCCATCTTGATTCCAGTCTACCCAGACTCTAAAGCCGGCGGTACCTCCCTCGATGTCTACCGAGAATTCTACAGTCTCACCCTGTTCTTGGGTAACTGAGTGTGTATCATAAAAATCTCCATATCCATCATCTGAAAAACCAGAGCCCATATTGGAAATGTTCTCGCTTCCTCCAGTGGTAGAGAAATTATCGATAAATCTATCTGAGTTTGTTCCTTCAGGAGTACAATACACGATTCCACCCCCACCGCCTCCTGCAGCAATGATTTCTACATCCCATCCTCCATAATCAACAACTGAAGAAGCATGAAATAGAAAGAAAAAGTTACCTGAATCAGCTGTGAAGCTAGAAGATCCATGAGAAGAGATCATTTCGGCTAATGTAATGTCTCCCTCATTTGCACCACCATCACCGTTATCGTATAACAAGACACCCGTTGCATCTGTACCATCGTAAATCTTTAAATAATCAAACGTGGCAAAAACACTGAAAAATTGAAAGTCAATTTCACTTACACCTTCTAGAGTAGTTTGTGTGTCACAACCACAGTTGGGATAATTCCCCGGGTCTCCGCCAGTACTACTTCCTCCTGGTCCTCCTGGATCAAAAAAATGATCTCCTACCTCTGGGGTAAAAGTTTCAGTAGCTCCTGCAGTTGGAGTGATATCGGCCTCAGGATTGCTGTTCGCAGTTACCAAAGGTGAAGCCATGCCGGCAGGTCGATTAGCCTGATACACTTCATTAGCTAATATTTCTTCTCGTGCGTTAGCATCCATATATAAAAGCGGAGCATTGTTGGCACCAAGTTCGTTTAAATCTGTTGCCGCATTACTCTTAGCTTTTAAAGTACCAGACAGAGGCCTATTTCGCTGTGCGTTTATAACAGTTGGGTTGTTTTCGCCGAGGCTCTTAATATCGGCCTTGGAAGTTTCCTGAACTCCAGTTTTCACAACAGCTTTCACTTTCTGCTGTGAGTTGTAATGAATGGGGTTGTCAACTCCATTACCTTTTAATGTTGGCTGTTGAGCAAAGCCAATTACACCAAACAACATTAAAAATAGGAATGTAAATTTTTTCATAATTTGTTTTAGTTTAGTTAATAAGTGTTAAATATATTAAATTTTATGTTAATTGACAACTGAGTTTTGAAATATCCCCAATAGTAAAATTCAATAAAAAACACAGTTTTAATTTAAAATTTAAAGGGCCGAAAAATTTTATAAATTGTGACGTACTAGTGAAAAGTCATCCAATCCATTTTACGAAAAAGAATTAAGGATCTAAAACATACTCTAAGTTACTTATAATCAATACTTATCTTTATTAAGGAGTAAATCAAGATTGGTTTGTAAATTTAAAAGAAACTAAAACCCTCTGGAGCTGAAACACCCAAAGGCTCCAGTCATAAACTACGCAGAATACAAAATTTCAATTTGAGGAATTCGCAATTAGGCTCCTATAAAAGTATTTGTTACATACTTATTGATAATCAGAGAATTAGAATATTTATGCTATTATTTAAACATTGAAGCTTTTTATGAATATTTAAAAAAAATTCCACAAGTTCATGGACAGAATTAAACAACTGATTTTATAAACAAAACGTAACACCGTGTTTCTCACAGCATGATATCAGTCTATTTCAGAGATAAAAACAAAAAAGAGGCTGTCTAAAAAGACAGCCTCTTTAACAGAAAATATTAAAAGGTATTTAGTTCTTCAATACTTTATAAGCACCAATCTGGCCTTCTACAGAAATATGCATAACATATGTTCCAGTCTTTAACCCCGAAAGGTTAACCTCTGACGTAGTAGCGTCAATTTCAACCTCCAAAACTCTCTGACCTAACAAATTAAAGAAAGTCACTGAATCTATATTGTTAACAGATTTCAATGAAAGATTTCCTGATGTTGGGTTTGGATAATAAGTGAATCCAACTAACGCGTTATCCGCAACACTTAAGACACCAACTTCTATCGTATAGTCTTCAGCCTGCCCCCAGCTAGTCCCAGTACAGGAATCCTCTGAATAAGTAGAACCAAATCGTTTCATAACACGCATTCTTGTAGGACCCTCTACAACACCTGTAGGAACAGTAATTGTAGCAGTTGCTTGTTGACCATCTGTACCTGAAGAATCTTCAATAGTACCAATTTCATAACGTTCAGTATCATTATCTAAAATACCATCTTGATTCCAATCAATAAAAACGGTAAAACTAGCAGTATAGCTTCCATTAGTATTTCCTTCCAAAGCTATAGTATAATCTTCGCCTTCCACCATATTACCCACAATAGCGGTAAAATCTTCGTGAGCAGGAGAACCATCTATAACCTCACTACTTGTATTGCTGATATCAGCAACCTCTACTAGAGTAATAGGCTCAACAGTTCCATATTCAACTTCACAGTATGGATCAGGGAAGGATCCACCACCACCGTCACCTTCATTAATAGATAAAGAGTCAATCCCTATATAATCGCCATTTGAGCCCGAGGGTCCAGAATTAGTGATCCAATATCTAAATGCAACGCGAGTATCTATTGCTTCTGTAAGACCAGATACAACAACGGTATTCTGTCCATTCAACTGGATAGCCACCTGGAGTTAAGTCTGGGTTTATTTCAAGCAATAGCTCTGTATAAGAACCAATATCCTCTGGGTCTGAAGGATCGTTGTTTGCGCCAGTTGGATCCAACCGGACTTCCAATCTATCAGGAAAGCCAGAATTCTCTGGAGCACGCGTCCAAAAAGTAATTTCATCTCCGTTTTCCAAATTCAAAACTGGAGTAATCATAAAATTGTTAATAACTGAACCTGCAGTACTATTATAATTTACTGAAATGTAAGAGTCTGGAGCGCCTTCATGTGAGGAGAATGAAACGACAAAACCTTGATCCCAAGTCAATAATGGCTCATCACTGACATTTACAAAACTGAAGCCAGCATCTGGCAATGTGGTAATGTCATCAAATCCTTCTGATAGTAACTCGGCCTCGGGCGAACGATTCGCATTAGAGGTCTGATTACCATGCATGGATTGAATTTGCTCCGAACTTGCAGGAGCTTGCATTTGACTTCCTTCTTGTATTAAACGGGAACCCGTATTTAATGAGGAAGATTGAGGTTGCTGGGCACTCATAGTCAACGTAAGTAGACCTAGAGAAATCCCAATGAGAGTATTTTTTTTCATAAATAATAAGGGGAATTAGTTAATAATTCCTTGATTATATGAAGAAAAAGCTCGCTATCAAAGCATTTAAACGTGTTTTAAACTACTTTGAGCTAAGTATTTTACTACAGAAAGAAACTTCAAATTCCGTTCACAAAAGCTCCACCGATACCTTATTGTAAATCAGCACTTTAAAACTACTTGTTATTACTAAGGTTTAAAACCTTCCTACGTATTCAAAAAAAATCCCGTCCAAAAATTGGACGGGATTAATAATTAAATCTACAAAATATTTATTGCTTCAGCAATCTATAGGTACCTGATTGACCATTCACCATTACTTTCATTAAATAAGTGCCAGTGCTTAGTCCTGACACATCAAGTTGTGAAGTTCTTGCGTTCACAGCTTTTGTGATTACCATTTGGCCTAAAACATTGTACAACGTTACGTTCTCAATATTATCGGCACTTTTCAGGTTCAACATTCCATCAGTTGGGTTAGGATAGAACGAGAAGTCCTCCAAAAGATTCTCACCTGTTCCCATGGTAGTACAAGTTACATCTGCTTCCCATCCTGGATAACTGACCGAACCATCGCTTCTAAAAACAAAAGTGAGTGTACCACTAGAATGAGTAGATGTAAATGGACCAGGAATTGTATCTCCGTAATACCCACCCGCTGGAAATCCACCTACAGTAGCTGGATTTCCACTAGAAATTATTGGTGAACTGGCATCCGGACCATCATATACATATAAAGCATCCCTACCATATTCGGTATTAAATTCAGTAAATGTAACTGTTACAGCATCGCCAGCGTCCTCTGGAGTTATGGTAGTAGTTTCATCTGCACCATCATTGTAATGCTCTAAAGGGCCTCCCATATCATAAAATTTACCTCCACAAACTGGTATCGTAGCAAATGTAACTGGACCAGCAAATTGGCTCAAGCCTTCAGAATCACAGTCGGCAACTACATAAAAGTCATAAATTAAGCCGCCTGACAAATCTGTGGCGGTCACTGTAGATGTACCCAACGGTGTAGTTCCGGTGGCAACTGGAGAATCTATTAAAGGGTTTGCACCAGCTTGAAAAACATACCAGATATAACCACTACTTGCATTTGGTTCAGGATCCCAAGATAAGTCCACTGAAGTTGACATGATGTTCGATACAGCAAGGCTTAGAGGTCTTGGACACGCAGGTGGAGCAAGAGTTTCCCCTATTGATACCCATGCTACTTGTGCATCGCCAATTCCGTTGACCATATTCCCAATAAAGGTAGTTGCTCCTGTTGCAAGATCTACTGATCGCCACTCTGCGGCAAATGTAGAATTGTTAAAAGCTGACATATAAACCGTATCTGTCGTTGGGTCATAAGTCATTCCTTGACCATAGTTAGCATCGAAACCGATGTCGCCTATGACAGTTGACGCACCCGTAGAAAGGTCTATAGAATAGAACAGCTTGTTTAAAAGATCGTAGGTATAACCAACGCCATTCCCGTCTATAGCAAGCGCAACAGGAATGTCATCAATGTTTATGCCTGTAACTCCCACCAAAGTTGCTGTAACATCATCGGGATCTATGGTATAGAGTATTGGGCCCGATAGAGCATAAAGTATACCTGTAGATCGGTCAAATTCCATACCTACCCAGTCTCCTGGAATATTACCTAACAAAGAACTGAGGTAAAAACCAAACATTTTCTCCATTAAATTTTGACAAAAC